>JAZKAP010000038.1:0-20214 GCA_040389085.1 Pseudomonadota bacterium | reverse complement strand
GAGCGTAGCGAGTTCGAGCCCGGCCCCGGCTGGACCGAGCACCGCAGGTTGCCCCGCAGCGCAGCGCAGGGGTCGCAGACAGCAGGGTCGCTTTTTCTTTGCTTACTTTCTTTTGGCGAGACAAAAGAAAGTAAGTAGTTGCCGGGCTACCCCCGGCCTGCAGGCAAACCTCCAACAGCGGAAGCAAAGAAGACTTCAACACGCTCGGCCTGAGCCGCATGAAGACACTGCAGCCTAAACCGGCAATCCCCGAAACTTCAGCGCGGCCTGGCGAATCACTTCGGCCAGCAGGTTTTCCTTGGCCTGCAACTCGCGCAGCCAGCGCGCGTCGTTGTTCGACAGCTCCACACTGCTGCGCAGCAGGTGGATGCCGCTGCTGGCGCCCAGCGGTCTGGCGTGTGCGCCGATTTTGTCCATGGTCATCAGGATGTGGTCGCGCAGGGCCATGTGTTCGCCGGTGGCCGGGTCCACGTAGACGGCTTCCAGCCCGAAGCGACAGGCCTGGAAGCGGTTGTAGGTGTAGACCAGGTAGTCGTCTTCGGTCGGCATGAAGGGCTGGTCGTTCATGAACCACGAAGCGAGCGACTGCACGTAACCGGAGAGCGCGGCGGCGCGGCCCACCGTCAGCGGCGTATCGAAGACACGGATCTCGATGGTGCCGAACTCCGGCTTGGGCCGGATGTCCCAGTAGAAGTCCTTCATGCTCCTGACCACGCCGGTGCGTGTCATCTTCTCGAAGTAGACGGTGAACTCGTCCCAGGTCAGAGCCATTGGTGCGCGGCCCGACAGCGGAAAGGCAAACACCGAGTTCAGGCGCGCCGAATCAAAGGCCGTGTCCTGCCCCTGCACATAGGGCGAGGAGGCCGACAGTGCGATGAAATGCGGAATGTAGCGCGACATGCGGTGCAGCGTCAGCAGCGCGGTGTCCGCATCGGGGCAGCCCACATGCACGTGCTGGCCGAAAATCGTGAACTGCTTGGACAGGTAGCCGTACAGCTCGGACAGTTCGCGAAACCGCGGCTTGTCGTAGATGCGGCGCTCATGCCATTGCTGGAAGGGGTGGGTGCCGCCGCCGACCACGGCGATGTTGAGCTTGTCGGCGCATTTGACCAGCGCGTCGCGGATCTGCGTGAGCTGGCCCAGCACCTCGGACGAGGACTGGCAGACGCCGGTGGAGATCTCGATCATGCTCGAGGTCATTTCGGGTACCACGCTGCCGGGCAGCGGGATCTTGTCCATCAGGCGCAGCATGTCTTCGGCATACGGGGCGAGATCGTAGTCATGGGTGTTGACGAGCTGCAGTTCCAGCTCGACGCCCAGCGACAGCGCCTCCGATTTCTGGAAGGGCTCCAGCCCGCCGGGTGCCAGTGGCGCAGGGGTGTTCTTACTCACGGGGCTCTCCGGTTGAGGTGGTCCAGGGTTTGTGCGTCCAGGGTTTGGAGTTTTCCCCGGCGCGGTAGATGGCGAAGGTCGCGAGCATGGCGCCCAGCACTTCCATCAGCAGGATGGCCGGCAGTGCAATGCTGGCAATGCGCGGCCCCAGCGACGCCGACGAAGCCACAAACTGCGAAACGATCAGCAGCGCCACCGAGGACATCGGCGACATCGCGCAGCCGACCCACAGGGCCTGCTTCCAGCTGGCGCCGCTGCCCACATTGCCGAGCGCGACGCCGGTGATTTTGGCCAGGGCCCGTGCCACGACCAGCGCCGCCACCAGGCCGGCCACCTGGCCGCTCCAGTCGGCCTGCGCGGCCACCACGGAGACCAGCACGAACATCAGCATGGTCAGCATCGCCGAAGCGGTACCCATCTGCCGCGGCCAGGACCAGGGCCGCGGGTTGAGCTGCTTGAGTATCATGCCGCCCAGCAGCGCGGCCAGCGGCGCCGAGCCGCCAAAGTGCGCGGCCAGTGCGGCGCCTGCGGCGATCATGGCCAGCAGCAAAATGGCGGTGTTCTCGCTGGTCGGGCTCATCACGCGCAGCGCCGACCGCAGCGCCAGTGCCAGGCCGGCACCGACCACCACCGACAGGCCCAGCACCACGGCCACCGGGTAGAAGGTGTCGGTGAGGCTTTGCTCGCCGCGGCCCATCATGCCGGCGCGGGCGCTGCAAAGCGTCAGCGCATACAGCGTGCTCAGGGTCGACAGCACCATGGCCCGCTCGGTCACCGGGCCGGAGGCGCGGGTGTCGATGATCACACGCGACAGCACCGCCGGCGAAGCCGCCATGGCCAGCAGGGCCAGCGGCTCGGCGACAACGTCACGCATGCCGAAAAAGGTCAGCGCCCAGTAGACGGCGACAAAGGTCAGCGTCGATTCGGCCAGGCTTTGCACCAGCACCATGGGGTTATGGCGGAACCAGCGTAGCGGAATGCGGCCACCCGCTTCAAACAGCACGACGGCCACACCGAGTTCCAGCAGAAAGAGGCCCGTTCCCTGCAGCGGCCAGGCCGCGCCGGTAAATCCGGCCAGGCCGGCAAAGGCGCCGACCGCAGAATAACCCACCACTTTGGGCACGCCGGCATAACGCTGCACCAGGTGTCCGGTCAGCGCGGCCAGCGCCAGCAGGATGGACCACTGAACTGTGGGCAGACCTGCCGAGGGTTTGATCCATTCGGCCCAGATGGCCATGACTTCATTCATGGATGAGTGTCTCCGCTGATTGATTGAAATGCATGCAGCGCCGCGCCAAGGTGCGCGGGTGCTCGATAGGGACAGGCCGCCGATGCGGCGGCGCGCCATGGAGCCCGCTGCGGTTCATTGTTGTGGCCGGTGGTGGCAGGCCGGGCAGGCACCCATGGAAAAGGCAGCCCCAATTTACAACGTTTCACACTCTTTGCATGTAGGACAAGTACCCACATGAGGGCATGGCACGCTGTGGCGTGGCGGCTGTCAGGGTGCTGACAGCTCCCGCGGGATGTCAATCGGGCAGAAAAAAGCTGGCCGGCTTGCTGCGCCACCGGGCCCAGATCGCAGAACGGATGCGGCCGCGGTCCACCCCGCTGACACTGTGGGCCCGCAGCGCCAGCCGGAAGGCGAAATAAAAGCTCACGCCGAGGTTGAGTGCGCCGATCAGCGGGATGGACGCCACACACCACCACAGGGCCGGTTGCCGCAACGCGTCCCAGCCGAGGGCTGCCGCGGCTGCGGCCAACTGACCGGAGGACAGCGTGACGTGGCGCACCTCGAGTTCCAGCCCGAAAAAGCCGGTCATGGGCGGAATCAGCCCCAGCATGAAACCCAGGGCGATGTTGGACGTGAAGCCGGAAATGTTGTCGCGCATGAAATGGGCCCAGCGCCGCGCCCGCGCTACGCCCAGCGCCCGCGTGATGCGCGGGTTGTAACGCATGGCCGACGCCAGTCGGTACAGCACAAACCAGTTTTCCACCCAGCCGCCTATGATGCTGGCGGCAAACAGCACCACACCGGTGAAGGCGGCCCACAGCAGCGTGGGGCCGAGCAGGCTCAGGGTGTGCAGCACATGAGCGGCTTCTTTCGCGTCTATCATCGGCCGCCCCAGCCCGTACAACATGGCGATGCTGATCAGCAGCACCACCGGCACCACCACGAGCACGTTGCCCAGCACGGCCGCCACCTGGGAGCGCACCAGGTGGGTGACTTCATCGACAAACTCGCCGACCGCTTCGCCGGTGCGCAGGTCCTTGAGCTTGGCGGCCATGGCGGGTGCCGTCATGGCCGGCTGTTTGGTGGCCAGCGTGAAGTGCAGCAACTGGATCAGCACAAAGCTGGCGGCATACACGATGCTGGCCAGGAAGCCGCTCCAGAAGGCCGACAGCGCCAGCCCCACCACCATGAACTTGAGCAGCGTGGTGACGGCCGTCAGGGCGCCGCCGCCGGCCGCCTTGCCCAGCATGTCGGTGTAGGCCGCCCGGTCGCGCGTGATGTAGTGTTCGCCGGTCTCGGCGCCGCGCTCGGCCACCTTGGCGGCCAGCAGGGTGGAGTTGCTGGCCACCAGCGCACGTATGCTGCGCCGTTCTTCGGCCAGCAGCACCAGCCGGGCCAGCAGTTGCATGGCGCTGGTGGCGGGTTTGTCCGAGAGCAGGCAATCGAGCAACTCGCGAATGCGCAGGATGCGCTCGCGCAGCTGGCGCAGGCGAAACACCAGGCCGACCGAGATGCCGTGTTCATCGAGATGGACGTACACCGACGAGGCTGCACTGCGGCAAGCCTCCAGTCGGCTCTTGAACTGGTCCAGCGCCAGGTGCAGCGCGCCGCTGTCGGGTCCGTGCAGCAGCAGCGCGGCGCGTAGCGCTTCAAGATCGGTTTGCAGGCCGTGAAAGGGCCGGGCCAGCAGGCTCTGGGGGCTCATGCGCAGGCGTAGTTCCGGCGAGAAGCCGGTGGCGCAGACCTGGCTGGTGCAGTAGGTCAGGGACTCCAGCAGCGTGACCTGCCAGTCCTGCAGCAGCGTGCCAGCGCCAGGGGCAAGGGGTTCGCCGGGGGGGGCATCGTCGGCCGGTTCGGCGATGGGCGACCCCAGCAGCGCGCCCAGCCGGCCCAGCGTGTCCTCGTCGAGCAGCTTGAGCCACTGCGCGTCAAACGGCACCGGGAACAGCAGCATGAACAGTTCGGTGGCATGTGTGGTCTCGGGCGTGCCCGGCAACAGCTTGTAGCGCAGCCGTTCGCCGAGCTCGCTGAGAAAGGCGGCACGCGGCGCAAAACCGAAATCGGCAAACAGGGGCGTGGCATCCACCGTTTCGACCAGGGTGAGCCACCATTGACGCAGCCGCTCCGGAAACCCCGGCCGGGCGTGCGCCGCGTCGAGAAACAGCCGGACCCGCGACAGCGCGGCCTGCGCATTGCCGGCGTCCCCGCGTATCCAGTCCAGCAGGTCGCTGAGCCAGAGGTGCCGCACGGCCAGTTCAGCCCGAGGCTCCAGCTGGTCCAGCAGTTCGCTCAGTGTCCGCATGGCCAGAGGGCCCTAATGCAGCACGCGGCCGCCGCCGGCCCCGTTGCCGGGTCCGCCGGCATCGCCAGCTTCGAGCACAAACATCGGAATGGCCGCCTCGAAACGTTCACCATCCTCGGCGACACAGAAGTAGCTGCCGTGCATGGTGCCGGTCGGCGTGCGCAGGCGCGAACCGCTGCTGTACTGGAAGGACTCGCCCGGCTTGAGCAGCGGCTGATGGCCCACCACGCCCAGGCCCTTGACCTCCTCGGTGTGGCCACGCGCGTCGCTGATGATCCAGTGGCGCGAGATCAGCTGCGCTGCGACTTCGCCGGTGTTGGTGATCGTGACGGTGTAGGCAAAGCCATACACCTCGTCTTCGGGCGCAGATTGATCGGGAAGGTAGTGCGGCTGGACGTCGCAGGAAAATTCGTATTTCGGCATGGGGTTCACAAGAGTGGCGCCCATGTTAACCGCCCTGTGGCGGGCAGGAAAACCCGGGGGAAATGGGCAGGGTGCGCGCTTGCTGCGACAATCCTGCCATGAGCCAAAACAAGCCACCGGTGTACCGGATTGCCCCTTCGATTTTGTCCGCCGATTTCGCGCGCCTGGGTGAGGAACTCCGGTCGGTCATCGAGGCCGGCGCCGACTGGATCCACTTTGACGTGATGGACAACCATTACGTGCCCAACCTCACCTTCGGGCCCATGATCTGCAGCGCCCTCAAGCCGCACGCCAAAAAGGCCGACGGCACCGCGGTGCCGATTGACGTGCATCTGATGGTGCAGCCGGTGGACAGTCTGGCCGCGGCCTTTGCCGATGCCGGCGCCGACCTGATCAGCTTCCACCCGGACGCTTCCGGCCACGTGCACCGCAGCGTGCAGGCCATCAAGTCCAAAGGCTGCAAGGCCGGGCTGGTGTTCAACCCGGCCGCGCCGCTGGATGTGCTGGATTGGGTCATTGACGACATCGACCTGATCCTGATCATGAGTGTCAACCCCGGTTTTGGCGGCCAGAGTTTCATTGACTCGGCCCTGCGCAAGATCGAGCAGGCGAGGAAGCGCATTGACGCCTCGGGCAAGGACATCCGTCTGGAGGTCGACGGCGGCATCAAGCTGGACAACATCGCGCAGGTGGCCGCGGCCGGCGCCGATACCTTTGTGGCGGGCAGTGCGATCTTCGGCAAGCCGGACTACCGGGCGGTGATCGAGGGAATGCGGGCAGCGCTGGCGAAATAGGCCGATAGCGCAGCCTGCGGGTGAACCAGGGGCCGTGCCCTGGCTGGATTGGAAGGGCCGGACCATGGAGACTGCGGGCAGACCGGAAATGGAGGAGCTGAAGCAGAGCAGCCGTGCGAACCTGCCGGAGCCGCTGCACAGGCACCGCATTCTGGTGATTGAGGACAGCGAGGACATCCGTTACCTGCTCACGGCCCTGTTGCAGGACAGCTACGAGGTGGTGGTGGCTGCCGCCGGCGAGGCCGGCCTGGACATGGCACGGTCGGCCGAGCGGCCCGACATCATCCTGCTCGACGTGGTGATGCCGGACATGGACGGCTACGAGGTCCTGGCCCGGCTCGGCCGGGACCCGCGCACCGCTGATATCCCGGTCATCTTCCTGACGGCGCTGGGCGGCGAGGACGAAGAGCACCGGGGCCTGGACCTGGGCGCCACCGACTACGTGACCAAGCCCATCAGCCCGCCGGTGCTTCTGGCGCGCCTGAAGCTGCACCTGGAGCGCAGCGCCAATGCCAGGCGCTTGCAGGTGTTGTCCGAGCAGCTCTCGCGTTATCTGGCGCCGCAGGTCTACCAGTCGCTTTTTGACGGCTCGCGCCAGGCGGAAATCCGGACGCAGCGCAAAAAACTCACGGTGTTTTTTTCCGACATCAAGAATTTCACCGAGTCCACGGCGCAGTGGCAGCCTGAAGAGGTCACGCTGCTGCTCAACAGTTATTTCGCGGAAATGTCGCAGATTGCCGCCGAATACGGCGCCACGCTCGACAAATTCATCGGGGACGCCATCGTCATCTTTTTTGGCGACCCGCATACGCTGGGCGTTCGCGAGGATGCGGTGCAGTGCGTGCGCATGGCGATTGCCATGCAAAAACGTATGGAAGGGTTGCGCGCCCGCTGGCGGGACATGGGCATCCACAGGAATTTCGAGATACGCATCGGCATCAACTCGGGGTTTTGCGACGTTGGCAATTTCGGCAGTAGCCTGCGCATGGAGTACACCATCATCGGCCGCGAGGTCAACCTGGCGGCCCGGCTAGAGCAGGCCGCCGAGCCTGGCGACATCCTGATTTCCAGCGAGACCCATGCCCTGGTTGAGGGCGAGGTCCAGTCCGACGCGCGCGACGCCATCGTGGTCAAGGGGTTTTCCCAACCCATTCCCGTGTATGTGGTGCGCCCGGAAGCCACCGGAATGCCCGGCGATCCGGAGGTCATCCGCTGCGACCGGCCGGGCCTGCGCCTGGAAATCGATGCCGGCCGCCTGACCGTGGCGCAAAAGGCCGAGGCCGTGAGCGAGCTGCGCAAGGCTCTGGCCAGGCTGGAAGCGACGGCGGCTGGTGAGCCGCAGGCCGATGCCTGGCCCACCGCCATCGAAGGGCTGGACCTGGCCCTCGGACTGCGCCGGGCGATGGGTGTGAAAACGCTTTATTTCTCCATGCTGGGCCGCTTTCTGGAGGGACGCAGGGACACGCCCAGTCGCATCCGGGAGGCGCTGGACGCGGGCGACCTGAAAGCGGCGGAACTGCTGGTCCACTCCTTGCGCGGCCTGTCTGCCCAGATTGGCGCCACGCAGGTGCCCGAACATGCCCAGGCGCTGGAGCAGGCCCTGCACGGGGGGCAGCCGCGCGCCATGCTCGATGGCTTGCTGAAACCGCTGGAGGGCGCGCTGGGCGAATTGATCGCGGCGCTGGAGGCCGGCTTGCCTGCGGCGGCTGCGTCATGAGCGCGCGGCTGCGTTCGGCCGCTGGCTGGCGTGCGGGGTCCGCTGGTGTATCGTCCGTACAGGCGGATCGGGAAAAGCCCTCCGGCACCGACTCCCGTACCCAGCCCCGCATGAGGCCCCCGCCATGAAGCTGCCCTTTCGCACCAACATCACCATTGCCCTGGGCCTGGGCCTGCTCCTGATGGCCCTGAGCACGGTCACGTCCTACCTCACCATCAATGCGCTGCTGGAGGACGAGCAAAGCGAAGAAAAAATCCAGGTGACGGTGGTTCTGCTGGAGCGGCTCGTTTCGCAGTTCAAGACCACAGAGTCCCTGCAGCGGCGCTACCTCCTGACCAACATCGACAAGGACCTGGCGGCTTACCGGCAGGCCGGGACGGGCTTGCAGCAGGTGTTGCTGGGCGCCAGTGGCCTGCCGATGGCGGGCGAGAGCCTGGAGGACCTGCGTACCCTGCGGGGGCTGATCGCCCGCCGCCTGGATCTCATGGAACAGACGGTCACCGCGCGGCGGCAGGGGGGGCTGGAAGCAGCGACCGCGCTGGTCGGCAGTGACCTCAATCGCCAGCTTCACGACGACATCGAGGAACTCGCGGGCCGGATCAAAAGCGCGCAGGTGCTGACCCTGGAGCGTTCCGAGCAAAACGCGCGGCGGACAGCGCAGACGGTCCGGATGCTGATCCTGCTGAGCGGCCTGCTCTCGCTCGGGCTGCTCGGCTGGACCATCCGCGCCGTGATCCGCGCACAGGCGAACAACCGCCGCATCCAGGCCGAGCTGGCCGACAGCGAAGCCCTGAGCCGCGCCATCACCGAGAGCATGGCCGATGGCGTCATCACCGCGACGCCCGAGGGTCTGGTTGTCAACGCCAACAGTGCGGCCCGGCACCTCTTCGGCTACCGGCTCAAGGACTTGCGGGGGCAGCCGGTGGCCATGCTTTTGCCGGCGCGCTGGCAGCCGGGCTTTTCCGCTTTTTTTGCCACCCTGGCCGACCGGCTGCCAGGCTTCAAGGAGTCCGATACCGAGGTCATGGGCGTGCGCCGCGATGGCGGCGAGTTTCCGGTCAATGTGTCCTTCGGCGACGTCAATGTGGGCGGGCGGCGGCTTTTTACGGCCATCATCCGCGATATTTCCGAGCGCAAACGCATCGCAGATGCGTTGCGCGACAGCGAAGCCCAATTGCGCCAGCTGACCGACAATGTCCCGGCCCTGATGGCCTATGTGGACAGCGAACAGCGTTTCCAGTTTCACAACAAGGCCTATGAAGAGGTGTTTGGCTTGTCGCGGGAAAAAATCCACGGCAAAACACTGCTTGAAATCGCAGGCCCCGAGTTTTACAGCCAGATCAGTGGCCATGTGCAGGAAGCACTGTCCGGTTATGCGGTGCGTTACGAGCGGGAGCAGGTCACCGCCAGCGGCGAGCGGCGCGAATATGTGATGAGTTATTTTCCGCGTTACGGTGAAGACGGCGAGGAGGACAAGGTCATCGGGTTTTTCTCACTGGGCACCGACGTTACCGAGCTCAAACGCATCGACCGCATGAAGAGTGAGTTTGTCTCCACGGTCAGCCATGAACTGCGCACGCCCCTGACCTCGATACGCGGCTCGCTGGGGCTGGTCTCGGGGGGTGTGGCCGGTGCGCTGCCGGAGCGGGCCAAGGGCCTCGTGGAAATCGCCAAAAACAACTGCGAGCGGCTGATCCGCCTGATCAACGACATCCTCGACAGTGAAAAAATCGAGTCCGGCAAGATGCAGTTCGAGCTGCAGCCGCAGGAACTGCTGCCCCTGCTGCAGCAGACGCTGGCGGACAACGAAGGTTTTGCCGCGCAGCACCAGGTCAAGCTGGCCCTGCATGCGCCCAGGCAGCCCCTGAAGGCCCTGGTGGACAGCGACCGCCTGCTCCAGGTGATGACCAACCTGCTGTCCAATGCCATCAAGTTTTCTCCCGCGCAGGGCACGGTGCTGGTGTTGCTGGGCCGGCACGCGGGCCGTCTGCGCGTCGAGGTCAGTGACAACGGACCGGGTATCCCCGAGGAATTCCGCCAGCGCATTTTCCAGAAGTTCTCGCAGGCCGACTCGTCCGACACACGCCAGAAGGGCGGGACCGGCCTCGGTCTGGCCATTTCAAAAGCGATTGTTGAACGGATGGATGGAAGCCTTGGCTTCACTTCCAAAGTAGACGTCGGAACCACCTTCTTTTTCGAGCTGCCGGAGTGGCGCGAGGCGCCCCCGGTCACGGCGCCCATGAGTCTTTACGGCATCAACCGGCCGCGCATCCTGGTGTGTGAAGACGACCCGGATGTGGCCCAGCTGATCGGCATGATGCTGGACAAGGCCGGCTTTGATGCAGATATCGCCCACACGGCGGCGCAGGCCCGCGACTACCTGAAGATGGAGTCCTACGCGGCCATGACCGTGGATATCCAGCTCCCCTACGAAAACGGGCTGGAATTGATCCGCTCCCTGCGCCAGGAAGACCGCACGACAGATCTGCCGGTTCTCGTTTTGTCGGTGACGGCCGCGGAAGCCCGGTTGCATGCCGGCGCCACGGTCGTGGTGTCCGACTGGCTTGACAAACCGATTGACGAGCAGCGGCTGCTCAAGAGCCTGCGGCAGGCCATCGACAGCCGGCGTACCCATGGCAGGCGGTGAGCCGGTGTGGTCTTGGGCTATGCTTTCCCTTGCTCCATCCACCTTCCGCCTCGATCATGAAATTTTCGCGCCATATTGAACGTCACCGTACCGACCGCATCGGCTGGCTGCGCGCGGCTGTGCTGGGGGCCAATGACGGCATTGTGTCCACCGCCAGCCTGGTGGTCGGCGTCGCCGCCGCGCAGTCAAGCCAGGGCAGCATTCTCGTGGCGGGTGTCGCCGGGCTGGTGGCTGGGGCGATGTCGATGGCCGCGGGGGAGTATGTCTCGGTCCACTCGCAGGCCGACACCGAAAAAGCCGATCTTGAGCGTGAACGTGCCGAGCTCGCGCTCGACCCCGCCGCCGAGCAGCGTGAGTTGACCGGCATTTATGTCGCGCGGGGACTGACGCCCGAGCTGGCGCAACAGGTGGCGGTCGCGTTGACGGCGCACGACGCGCTTGGCGCCCATGCCCGGGACGAACTCGGGATTTCGGAGGCGTTCAGCGCGCGGCCGGTGCAGGCCGCACTGGCCTCGGCGGGGAGTTTTGCGGTGGGCGCGGTGTTGCCGCTCGCCGTCGCCGCATGGGCACCCGCACAAGGCCTCATCGCCTGGGTTTGCGCAAGCTCACTGATTTTTCTTGCCCTCCTGGGTGTTGTGGCCGCCCGCGCCGGGGGCGCCGGCGTGCTGGCCAGTGCATGGCGTGTGACCTTCTGGGGCGCGCTCGCGATGGCGATCACGGCAGGTGTGGGCGCATTGTTCGGCGCGGTGGCTTGAAGCCTGCAGGGAAACAAGCCTGGTGTCCCTGAAGCACAGCCTGTTCGATGCGGCGATCGTTGACCTGGACGGCACCCTGGTCGACACCCTCGGTGATTTTGTGGTCGCCCTGAACCGGATGCTGGCCGATCTGTCGCTGCCGCCGGTCGAACGATCCGTGGTCGGAGCGCGGGTGGGCAAGGGCTCGGAGCACTTGATCAGTTCTGTCCTGGACCATGTGCTGAACAGGCCTGCAGCCCCTGATGGTCGTGCGCTAACAGCTATCAATAGTGAAGCAACTGCCGCGCAATTGTTTCCGGTGGCGTGGACCAGCTACCAGCGCCACTACCTGGCCATCAACGGCCAGCATGCCAGCGTCTACCCGGGCGTGGGGGAGGGTTTGCAACTGCTGCAGCGCCAGGGCCTGAAGCTGGCCTGCCTGACCAACAAGCCGACCGCGTTTGCCGTGCCCCTGCTCAAGGCCAAGGGCCTGGACGGTTTTTTCAGTCTGGTGTTCGGCGGCGATTCGTTCGAGCGGAAAAAACCCGACCCCCTGCCGCTGCGCAAGACCTGCGAGGCGCTGGGAAGCGCACCCGCACGGACCTTGATGATTGGTGATTCCAGCAACGATGCGCAGGCGGCACGGGCCGCGGGTTGCCCGGTGTTGCTGGTGACTTACGGCTACAACCATGGCCAGCCCGTGCGTGATGTGGATGCCGACGGTTTTGTCGACACGCTTGCTGGGGTGGACCTGGCTGCCCTGAAAACGAAAACGGGGCTTGCGCCCCGTTGAACATCACTGCCGGCGCTGTGCTCAGGCGGGCTTGCCCAGCAGGGCGTCCTTGAGTTTCCAGTCTGCGGGCACGGGACCGAGCCAGATACGCATCAAGGCGTTGAAAAATTCCGGCTCCTTGAAGGGCTCGCCTTGCGGCACGCCTTTGACGGTGATCACGGTGCCGGTGCCTGGCACCCAGTCGATCATGAAGACGTCGCCGGCGACCAGCTTTTTCTGGTCCGAGAAAATCTGCCCCATCTTGATCAGGCCGGGGATCAGCTTGGACATTTCGGTTTTGGGCGCGTTGTCCTGCACCCCCCGCGTGAAGAGCTTGCCGAGTTCGTTGGAATCGATCTCGCGCAGCATGGTGATCTGCAGACGCTTGGGCCCCGTGACGGCCAGCACTTCCTCGGGCGTGCCGGCCTTTTTTCCGAGGTAGAGGCCGGCGGTGTAGACCTTGAACACCGCCTTGTAACGCACACCGGCGCCGTTGAGCACCAGCTTGCTGCCGCGCATGTCGATCTGGTCTTCCAGCTTGACACCACCCACCTCCACGGTGGCAGCGGCGGCGCTAAAGGCCAGCAAAAGCGTCATGGCGCCCGCGAGGCATGGTTTCATCCAGGTCATAAGAGGTCTCCAAAAAAGAACGGTCGTTCGTTAATGAAGGTATTTTGGTCCGGCACCTGGCTACCCACAAGAGGGTTTGCGAGATAAGCATTACTACTAGTTACATTTGCCTGGGGCTGTGGAGGCATCTGGCTTTTTTGCTGTTCTTTTGTCGGGCTTTCGGTGAACGTCGTTTTCCTGCGCGTGGTGGAGGGGACCCGGGGTTCTTTTTGTCCGTCGGGCTTTGCTACACTTGGCCTTCCATGTTCATTCATCGCATCATTCAGACAGGTAGCAGCTACCGGGGAGCCTGGCCCTGGCGGGCCTGACAGCTCTCGCATGCCGAGGCCGGCCCGCCTCGCTGCCTGCAAGCCTGTTTTGATGCGCTCTTGCCCTCCTGCAACGAGCATCCTTGCCCCGGTTTTCGGGGTGTACTGAATGAAGGTGGCCACGCCGGCGCGCGTGGGCCCACCGGTGAAGGAACTTGCCGTGATCACTGAACTTGAATTCAAAAGCCTTGCGCAGCAGGGCTACAACCGCATTCCGCTGATGGCCGAGGCGTTTGCCGACCTCGAAACCCCGCTCTCCCTGTACCTCAAGCTGGCGCATTCGAGGGACGGCGGCAAATTCAGCTTTCTGCTCGAATCGGTCGTCGGCGGCGAACGTTTTGGCCGCTACAGCTTCATCGGCCTGCCGGCTCGCACGCTGGTGCGGGCCAGCGGCTTCGGCGCCGATGTGCTGACGGAGGTCGTGCGGGACGGCCAGGTCATCGAAACCTCCAAAGTCAATCCGCTCGATTTCATCAGCGACTACCAGAAGCGTTTCAAGGTCGCTCTGCGGCCCGGCCTGCCGCGGTTTTGCGGGGGCTTGGCCGGTTATTTCGGCTACGACACGGTGCGTTACATCGAGAAAAAACTCGAAGCCTCCTGCCCGCCCGATAACCTGGGCTGCCCCGACATCCTGCTGCTGCAGTGCGAAGAGCTGGCGGTGATCGACAACCTTTCAGGCAAGCTCTACCTGATCGTCTACGCCGACCCGGCCCTGCCCGAGGCCTATGCCAACGCCAAAAAGCGCGTGCGCGAACTGAAGGAGCAACTCAAGTACTCGGTCAGCGCGCCGGTGGTCAAGCCGACCCAAGGTTACCCGGCCGAACGTGACTTTGCCAAGGCCGATTACCTGGCCGCCGTCGAGCGCGCCAAGCGGCTGATCGAGGCGGGTGATTTCATGCAGGTGCAGGTGGGTCAGCGCATCAAGAAGCGCTATACCGAGTCGCCGCTGTCGCTGTACCGCGCGCTGCGTTCGCTCAACCCCAGCCCCTACATGTATTACTACCATTTCGGCGACTTTCACGTGGTGGGCGCGTCGCCGGAAATCCTGGTGCGACAGGAGAAAACGGAAGAAGGTCAAAAGATCACCATCCGCCCGCTCGCCGGCACGCGCCCGCGCGCTTCGTCGCCCGAAGCGGACAAGGCCGTGGAGCAGGAACTGATCAACGACCCGAAAGAACGCGCCGAACACGTGATGCTGATCGACCTGGCACGCAACGACATCGGCCGCATCGCCAAAACAGGCACGGTCAAGGTGACCGAGGCGTTTTCGGTGGAGCGTTACAGCCATGTGATGCACATCGTCAGCAATGTCGAGGGCGTGTTGCTTGACGGCATGACCAGCATGGACGTGCTCAAGGCGACTTTCCCGGCCGGCACGCTGACCGGTGCGCCCAAGGTGCATGCGATGGAGCTGATCGACCAGCTGGAGCCGACCAAACGCGGCCTGTATGGCGGCGCTTGCGGCTACCTCAGCTATGCCGGCGACATGGACGTGGCGATAGCGATTCGCACCGGCGTCATCAAGGACCAGATGCTGTATGTGCAGGCTGCGGCGGGGGTGGTGGCCGATTCGGTGGCCGAGCTCGAGTGGAAAGAGACCGAAGCCAAGGCGCGCGCCTTGCTGCGGGCTTCCGAGCTGGTCGAAGAAGGCCTGGAATAAGGAGCGGATCATGAAATTACTGATGATCGACAACTACGACTCCTTCACCTACAACATCGTCCAGTATTTCGGCGAGCTCGGTGCCGCGGTCGAGGTCTTCCGCAACGACGAGATCACGGTGGAGGGCCTTGCCGCGCGCGCGCCGGACCGGCTGGTGATTTCACCCGGCCCGTGTTCGCCGGCGGAAGCCGGCATTTCGGTGGCGGCCATCCAGCACTTCGCCGGCAAACTACCGATCCTGGGCGTCTGCCTGGGCCACCAGGCGGTGGGTGCGGCCTTTGGCGGCAAGATCGTGCGCGCGCAGCAGCTGATGCACGGCAAGACCAGCGTGATCACCACCACGCAGGAAGGCGTGTTTGCCGGTTTGCCCAGGCAGTTCACTGTGAATCGTTACCACTCGCTGGCGATCGACAAGGCTTCTTGCCCCGAGGTGCTGGCCATCACCGCCTGGACCGACGACGGCGAGATCATGGGCGTGCGCCACAAGGAACTCGCGATTCAGGGCGTGCAGTTCCACCCTGAATCGATACTGACCGAACACGGCCACGCGATGCTGAAGAACTTCCTGGAGCAGGCGGCATGACATTTGCTATTAATTTAATAGCATCATGCGCTCGTATCCATTGGGCTGGAGGCCAAAATGGCTGTTGACCTGCGCAGTGACACCGTTACACAGCCGACGCCTGCCATGCGTGCAGCCATGCAGTCGGCGCCTCTGGGAGACGACGTTTTTGCAGACGATCCGAGCGTCAACGCGCTGCAGGAAAAAATCGCCGGCCTGCTGGGCTTTGAAGCCGCCCTGTTTGTGCCCACCGGCACGCAGAGCAACCTCTGCGCCATTCTCAGCCATTGCCAGCGCGGCGACGAATACATCGTCGGGCAGATGGCGCACTGCTATCGCTGGGAAGGCGGCGGCGCGGCGGTGTTTGGCAGCGTGCAGCCGCAGCCTTTGAATCACGAATCCGACGGCACCCTGGCCCTGGCCGACATCGAGGCGGCCATCAAGCCCGATGACGCGCACTTTGCCCGCACGAAACTGCTTGCGCTGGAGAACACGCTGGGCGGCAAGTTGCTGCCATTTGATTACGTGCAACAGGCCACGGCGCTCGCGAAGAGCCGGGGCCTGAGCCGTCATCTGGACGGCGCGCGTCTTTTTAATGCCGCTGTGGCACAGGCTGCGCAAACGGGCAGCAACCCGCTGACCGAAGCGCGGCGCATTGCGCAATGTTTTGACAGCGTTTCGGTGTGTTTCAGCAAGGGGCTGGGCGCACCGGTGGGCTCCGCCCTGTGCGGTTCGCGTGAATTCATTGCCCGGGCGCATCGTATCCGCAAGATGGCCGGCGGTGGCATGCGCCAGGCCGGCATGCTGGCCGCAGCGGCGTCGCATGCGCTGGACCACCATGTGGGGAGGCTCGCCCAGGACCATGCGTTGGCCCAACACCTAGCCGATGGGCTGGCTGGCATCGAGGGCCTGCAGGTGGAACCGCCGCAGACCAACATCGTGTTTGTGGATTTGACGGGCGCGGCCAGGGAACAGTCTGCCGCGCTGCTGAAGCAACTGGCGGGGCAGGGCATTCAGGCCACCGGCCTTTACCGCCTGCGTTTTGTCACCCACCTGGACGTGGACGCCGCTGGCGTGGACCGTGCCGTGGCGGCCATTCGCCAGTTTTTTGACGCAAGGAAGTGAGCCATGCCTGACTTTCAGCACTTGTTGCTTTTCATCGCGGCCGGCTGGCTGCTCAACCTGACACCGGGCCCTGATGTGTTGTACATCGTGACCAACTCCCTGCGCGCGGGCGCGCGGGCCGGCATCATTGCCGGGCTGGGCATCACGGCCGGTTGTTTCGTCCACATCTTCGCGGCCGCCGTCGGTGTCAGCGTACTGCTGGCCACCTCGGCGACGGCTTTCACCGTGCTCAAGTGGATGGGCGCGGCCTACCTGCTGTGGATAGGCATCAAGATCCTGTTTTCCAGGCGGCCGCAGGCGACAACCGACCTGAGGGCTGTGGCCACCAGCGAACCGCAGCGCCCGTTAAAAGCGATCTTCATCGGCGGTTTCTGGACCAATGTGCTCAATCCCAAGGTGGCGATCTTTTTTTTGGCATTTGTGCCGCAGTTCATCACGCCTGACGCCGCCAGCCCGGCGCTGGCTTTTGCGATGCTGGGCGTGCTGTTCAATCTCAACGCCATCCCTGTCAACGTGGGCTGGGCGCTGCTTGCCGCGTGGATGGCGAAGCGCGATGCGGTGCAGCGCGGCATGCACTGGCTGGACCGTGCCGCCGGCGTGATGTTCATCGGATTTGGCATCAAGCTGGCCCTTACCGACAATCCAGTGAACTGACACAGACATTTTTCAGCCAGAAACATAACCGAGACGCGTCATGCCCCACACCCACAAAATCACCCCGCAGGAAGCCCTGCAGCGCACCATCGAACATCGCGAGATCTTCCATGACGAGATGCTGCACGTCATGCGGATGATCATGAGCGGGGAGATGTCCCCGGTCATGATGGCCGCGCTGATTACCGGCCTGCGCGTGAAGAAGGAAACCATCGGCGAAATCACCGCGGCGGCGCAGGTGATGCGCGAGTTTTCCACCAAGGTCCACGTGGCCGACAAGACGCACCTGGTGGACATCGTCGGCACCGGCGGCGACGGCTCGCACACCTTCAACATCTCGACCTGCTCGATGTTTGTTGCCGCGGCGGCTGGCGCCAAGGTCAGCAAACACGGCGGGCGCAGCGTCAGCAGCAAGTCCGGCAGCGCCGACGTGCTCGAAGCCCTGGGCATCAACATCAACCTGAAGCCTGAGGCGATTGCCCAATGCATCGCTGAAGTCGGCGTCGGCTTCATGTTTGCGCCCAACCATCATCCGGCGATGAAAAACGTCGCCCCGGTGCGCAAGGAACTCGGCGTTCGTACCATCTTCAACATCCTCGGGCCGCTGACCAACCCGGCCGATGCGCCCAACATCCTGATGGGTGTGTTCCACCCCGATCTGGTCGGTATCCAGGTGCGTGCGTTGCAGCGCCTGGGCGCCGAGCATGCGCTGGTGGTCTACGGCAAGGACGGCATGGACGAGGTGTCACTGGGTGCGGCCACAGTGGTTGGCGAACTCAAGGGCGGCGAAATCACCGAGTACGAGATCCATCCCGAGGACTTCGGCCTGGCCATGGCCAGCAACCGCACACTGCGCGTGGAAACGCCCGAACAGTCGATGGCGATGCTCAGGAGCGTGCTCGACGACGAGCCCGGCGCGGCGCGCGACATCGTCATCCTCAACGCCGGCGCCGCCCTGTACGCGGCCAACGTCGCCGACAGCATGAAAGCCGGCATCGCGCTGGCCCGCAAGACCATCACTTCCGGCGCCGCCAAAGGCAAGCTCGCGCAGCTTGTTTCCACTTCCCAAGCCCTGGCGACCTGAACCATGTCTGACATCCTGAACAAGATTGTGGCCGTCAAGCGCGAAGAAGTCGCCGCGGCGATCAAGCGCAAACCCCTGGCCGCGATGCGTTTTGACGCCGAGTCGCGCGTGCTGACGCGTGATTTTGTCGGTGCCCTGCGCGCCAAAATCAGCGCCGGCAAGCCCGCGGTGATTGCTGAAATCAAGAAAGCCAGTCCCTCCAAGGGCGTGCTGCGCACCGACTTCATTCCGGCGGACATTGCCCAAAGTTATGCAGAGCACGGTGCAGCGTGTTTGTCGGTGCTCACTGACAAGGATTTTTTCCAGGGCAGCATCGACTACCTGAAGCAGGCGCGGGCCTCCTGCAGCCTGCCGGTGCTGCGCAAGGATTTCATCATCGATCCCTACCAGGTCTACGAGTCGCGTGTCATGGGCGCCGACTGCATCCTGCTCATCGCCGCCTGTCTGGACGACGCGCAGATGAAGGCGCTGGAGGCGCTGGCCCTGTCGCTGGACATGGCGGTGCTGGTGGAAGTCCATGACCGCGCCGAGCTGGAGCGCGCCCTCAAGCTCAAGACACCGCTGCTGGGCATCAACAACCGCAACCTGCAGACCTTCGAGGTGTCGCTGGACACCACGCTGGGGCTGGTCAACGAGGTCCCTGCCGACCGCCTGCTGGTCACCGAGTCCGGCATCACGACCGCGGCCGACGTGGCGCGCCTGCGCGATGCCAACGTCAATGCTTTCCTGGTTGGCGAGGCTTTCATGCGGGCCGAAGACCCGGGCGTCGCGCTGGCGGGCCTGTTCCCGGATGCTACGGATTAAATAGCTGCTTACGCCCATGCCACAAGGATTGCAGGCCGATCTGGCCTTTGACGACCTGCCCAAGCCGCTGCCTGAGGGTGCCGGCCACGGCCGGCACCTGGCGCGCTGGAATCCGGCCGACTGGCCGCTGGCGGCCGATTGGGCGCCGGAAGTCGGTCATTTCCTGGCCAGCAAAACCGGCCAGCAGCTGGGTGCATTCATGGAACAGCGGCTGGCGCAGGGGGCCGTCATCTACCCGCCGCAGCCCTTCCGGGCCCTGGCGCTGACGCCGCTGGCCGACGTCGAGGTCGTGATCCTGGGCCAGGACCCCTACCATGGCCCGGGGCAGGCGCAGGGGCTGGCTTTTTCGGTTCCCGACGGCGTGAAGCCCCCGCCCAGTCTGCGCAACATGTTCAAGGAACTCGCGCGTGATCCGGCGGTGGTGCCGGAAGCGCACAGCGGCGGTTCGCTGGAACGCTGGGCCAGCCAGGGGGTGTTGCTGCTCAACACCAGCCTGACGGTGGAGGAAGGTCAGGCCGCCAGCCATGCCAGACAGGGCTGGGAAGTGCTGACCGACCAGCTGATCGCCGCGGTGGCGGCCAAACCCGATCCGGTGGTGTTCATGCTTTGGGGGGCTCACGCGCAGACCAAACAGGCGCTGATTCCTTCCCGGCATCTGGTGTTGACGGCCAACCACCCTTCACCCCTGTCGGCTTTGCGGCTCCCCAAACCCTTCATCGGCTGCGGGCATTTCAGCGCCGCCAACGACTTTTTGCGCAACCATGGCCGCCGGCCGGTCAGGTGGTAAGCACTTGTTGTTCTGGATTGCCGGATGTCAAATTTCCATGGCATAATCTGAGGTTCGCCAAAGGAGAGGTGGCCGAGTGGTTAATGGCAGCAGACTGTAAATCTGCCCTCTAACGAGTACGCTGGTTCGAATCCAGCCCTCTCCACCAGCGATGAATTTTGATAGGCAGGCTTGGCCTGGATGGTTGGTATGCCGTGTTTCGGGGTTGTCTTGAAGTGAAAAGGCGGTCGATGCGGGAGTAGTTCAATGGTAGAACCCTAGCCTTCCAAGCTAATGACGCGGGTTCGATTCCCGTCTCCCGCTCCATCACAACAAGCGCTGGTTTTGTATTTGGCAGGTAAGCAGAGTTTTTGAATTTGGCCCATTTGGCTCAGTGGCAGAGCACTCCCTTGGTAAGGGAGAGGTCCCGGGTCCGATTCCCGGAATGGGCACCATTTCATGGGTGCGTGGTCGGCACAGTGTGTCGGCATGGCTGGTGGGGTGGCAGTGGTGTGACAAATTTCGTAAGTAAATCCTTAAGGTATTTGGAGTCGAAAAATGGCAAAAGGCAAATTTGAGCGGACCAAACCGCACGTCAACGTCGGCACG
>JAZKAP010000037.1:0-24028 GCA_040389085.1 Pseudomonadota bacterium | reverse complement strand
TTTTCTTTGCTTACTTTCTTTTGGCGAGACAAAAGAAAGTGAGTAGCCGCCGGGCTACCCCCGGCCAGCAGGCAAACCACAACACTTGAATCAAATAACCTTGCAGCCCAATTACAGAGTGCACAAGAAGCTACAAATTCAGTAGCAATTCAAGGCCCGCCATACAACCACGGCACATCCAGCAAGCGCTCGCCCAGCAGTTTCATCGATGCATCCCGCCCCACCCGCACCACCCCGCTCGCATGAAAAATCTGCCCGTTGCGGATGGCCCGCGCCTGCACCCGGGCGTTGCGCTGCCAGCGGTTCAGCGCGTAACGGCCCAGCAGCGTCGGCACGTCGAAAGCCGGGTCCTGCGCCTGCGCCAGCAGGCGCCCGAGTTCGGCGGCGTCTTCGATGGCCATGCCTGCGCCCTGGGCGAGGTAGGGACGCATGGGGTGCGCCGCGTCGCCGAGTAAGGCGACGCGGCCCAGCGCGTGCTGGTACGCACCCTGCATGGGTGGTCGGTCGCACAGTGCCCAGAGTCGCCAGGCGGGAATGGCCCCCACCAGGTCCTGCAGCGGCGCGCAGCTGTCGGCCAGCGCGGCGTGCAGGCCGGCGCCGTCGGTGCCCTGGTCCCAGTTGTCGAGATCACCCCCGGTGCGCCCTTCGACGATGCCGACCACGTTGAGCGACTTGCCGCCGCACACCGGGTACTGCACCACGTGAAGTTTCGGCCCCAGCCAGGCCGTGACCTGGTCGGAACGCAGGGTTTCGGGCAGGTCGGCCTGCGGCAGCAGCGCGCGGTAGGCGACGTGGCCGGTGACGCGCGGTGGCCCGTCGCCCAGCAGCCATTGGCGCACCGGGCTCCACAAGCCGTCGGCACCCACCAGCACCTCGCCTTCCACGGGCGGGTCGTCACCGCTCTGCACGGTCACGGCTTCAGGGTTCTGCGTGAACCGGTTCAAGGTCCGGTTGAGCTTGAGCGCCACACCGGCCTGCTGCACCGCCGCCAGCAGCAGGCCATGCAGGTCGGCGCGGTGCACCGTGGCGTAAGGCGCGCCATAACGCTGCGCCATCACATCGCCGAGCCGCAGCACACCGAGGGTTTCGCCGGTCAGCGCGCTGCGCACTTCCAGGCGTTCGGGGAAAGCCGCCACACCGGCCAGCGCATCGGCCAGGCCCCAGCCGTGCAACACCTTGACGACGTTGGGCCCGAGCTGGATGCCGGCACCCACCTCGCTGAACACCGGTGCACGCTCGTACAGGCGCACGTCCCAGCCGGCGCGCGACACCGCCAGCGCCGTCGCCAGTCCGCCTATGCCGCCGCCGGCAATCAGGGCCTGCCGGAGCATCACGCCAGCAGTTGCCTGAGCACAAAAGGAAGGATGCCGCCGTGCCGGTAGTAGTCAACCTCGATCGGCGTGTCGATGCGCAGGATGACTTCCAGTTCTTCGCGTGAACCGTCTTCGCGGGTGACCACCAGCCGGGCCCGGCTTTGCGGCTTGAGCTCGGGATCGGGCAACACGTCAATCACTTCCCGGCCGTTCAGGCGCAGGGTTTGCCACGAATCACCGGGCAGAAACTGCAGGGGCAACACCCCCATGCCGACCAGGTTGCTGCGGTGGATGCGCTCGAAACTGCGCGCCACCACGGCCTTGATGCCCAGCAGCTGCGTGCCCTTGGCGGCCCAGTCGCGCGAGGAGCCGGTGCCGTATTCCTCGCCGGCAAAAATCACCGTGGGCATGCCCTGCTGCATGTACTGCATGGCCGCGTCGTAGATGAACATCTTGTCGCCGCCCGGCTGGAACAGCGTGACACCGCCCTCCTCACGCGAGCCGTCCGGGCCGGCGGGAATCATCAGGTTCTTGATGCGCACATTGGCAAAGGTGCCGCGCATCATCACCTCGTGGTTGCCGCGGCGCGCCCCGTAGCTGTTGAAGTCGGCCTTCTGCACGCCGTGCGCCAGCAGCCACTGGCCTGCCGGCGAACTGCCCTTGATGGAGCCGGCCGGCGAGATGTGGTCGGTGGTGATGGAGTCGCCGAACAGCGCCATGATGCGTGCGCCCTTCACAGACACTGCATTCTTTGAAGCTCCAGCCCCCGTCCTCTCTGCGCTGGTAGCTACATTTTCCATAGCAAAATCCTTGAAAAATGGCGGCTCGGCGATGTAGGTGCTGACGGGCCAGGTGTAGGCGGTCCCGGTCACGCCCTTGATCTTTTCCCACAACTTGCCGGGCTCGGTCTTGACCTTGGCGTAGTTCTCGCGGAAGGCCTTGCCGTTCATGGCGAACTTCATGAGCTTGTAGATCTCGTCGCTGGTCGGCCAGATGTCGCCGAGGTAAACATCCTTGCCGCCTTTACCCTTGCCGACCGGCTCGGTCATCAGGTCGCGCATGACCGTGCCGGCAATCGCATAGGCCACCACCAGCGGCGGGCTGGCCAGGAAGTTGGCCTTCAGGTTGGGATGGATGCGCGCCTCGAAGTTGCGGTTGCCCGACAGCACGGCGGCGCAGACCAGGTCGCTCTTGTTGATGGCTTCGTTGATCTCGGGCGTCAGGTCGCCGGCGTTGCCGATGCAGGTCGTGCAGCCGTAACCTGCCAGTGCAAAGCCGAGCTTTTCAAGGTAGGGCAGCAAGCCGGTGTTGGTCAGGTATTCGGTGACAATGCGCGAGCCCGGCGCCAGTGAGGTCTTGATGTGCGGCTGCACCTTCAGGCCGGCTTCCACCGCCTTTTTGGCGAGCAGGCCGGCCGCCAGCAGGACGCTGGGGTTGGAGGTGTTGGTGCAGCTGGTGATGGCGGCGATCAGCACGTCGCCATTGCCGATGGTGATACCCCCGGCCTTGGGCGTGGCGGGCGCCGGGACGTCCGCGTGGGCCGTCTCCAGCGTGGGGCGGTTGGCCTCCATCTCGGCCACCATGCGCGGTGCACCTGCCGGCGTGGGCGGCACACCTGGCGTCGTGTCGGGGTGCGCCTGCCCGGCCTGCAAAAGCAGATGGCGCGTGGCCAGCATGGCGGCCGGCTGGTTGAAGCCGTTCTCGGCAATCGGCTTGCTGAACAGCGAGGCAAACTGGGTCGCCACCTGGCCCAGCTCGATCCGGTCCTGCGGGCGCTTGGGGCCGGCCAGGCTGGGCGTCACATCGCCGAGGTCGAGCTTGACCACCTGCGAGAAATCGATCTGGCCAGGCAGCGGCACACCGAACAGCCCCTGCGCACGGAAGTAGGCCTCGAAGGCTTCGATCTCCGCCTTGGTGCGGCCGGTGCCGGTGAAGTAGGCTATGGTTTTTTCATCGACAGGGAAAAAGCCCATGGTGGCGCCGTATTCAGGCGCCATGTTGGCGATCGTCGCGCGGTCTGGCAGCGCCAGGGTACGCGTGCCTTCGCCGAAAAACTCGACAAACTTGCCGACCACTTTTTCCTTGCGCAAGGCCTCGGTCACACGCAGCACCAGGTCGGTGGCGGTAACGCCCTCGCGCAGCCGGCCGGTCAGCTCGAAACCGACCACGTCGGGCGTCAGCATGTAGACCGGCTGGCCCAGCATGGCGGCCTCGGCCTCGATGCCGCCTACGCCCCAGCCGACGACACCGATGCCGTTGATCATGGTGGTGTGGCTGTCGGTGCCGACCAGCGTGTCGGGGTAATACACACCGTCGGCACGTTTGTGCACGCCACGGGCCAGATACTCCAGGTTGACCTGGTGCACGATGCCGAAGCCCGGCGGCACGACACCAAAGGTGTCAAAGGCCTGCATGCCCCATTTCATGAACTGGTAACGCTCGTTGTTGCGCTGGAACTCCAGCTTCATGTTCAGGTCCAGCGAATTTTTCTTGCCGTAGTGGTCCACCATGATGGAGTGGTCCACCACCAGGTCCACCGGCACCAGCGGCTCGATGGCCTTCGGGTTCTTGCCCAGCTTGATTGCCACGCTGCGCATCGCCGCCAGGTCGGCCAGCAGCGGCACACCGGTGAAGTCCTGCAACACCACGCGCGAGACGACAAATGGAATTTCCTCGGTGCGGTCGGCATTCGGGAACCAGTTGGCCAGCTGGCGCACATGTTCGGCGCTGACCTTCTTGCCGTCGCAGTTGCGCAGCACGGATTCGAGCACGATGCGCATGGACACCGGCAGGCGCGAGATCTTCGGATACTGTCTGGCCAGCGCGGGCAGGGAGTAAAACCTGCCGGTCTTGCCTGACGCGGTGGTGAAGGTTTTCAGGGTCTTGGCGAACTCGTGGGCCATGGCGAACTCCTTGGTGTGTGGTTTTCGCTATTGTCGCCCCGCCAGATTTCTCTCAACAACTGCGGGGCTTAGCCGCCGGCCGGATCGGGCAGGTAACGCACCGCCAGCACGCCCTCAATCGCCCGCAGGTGGTCCAGCACCGCGTCGCCCACCGGGCTTTCCACGTCCACCAGGGTGTAGGCCATGTCGCCGCGCGACTTGTTGACCATGTTGTGGATGTTCAGGCCGGCCTGCGCCATGGCGGTGGAAATCTGCCCCAGCATGTTGGGCACATTGGCGTTGGCAATGGCCACCCGGTAGGCCGACTCGCGCGCCATGGCCACGGCCGGGAAGTTGACCGCATTGACCACATTGCCATGCTCGAGGTAGTCGCGCAGCTGGTCGGCCACCATGATGGCGCAGTTTTCCTCGGCTTCGCGGGTGGACGCGCCCAGGTGCGGCAGCGCCACGACCTGGGGGTGATGGTTGAGCGTTGCAGAAGGGAAATCGCAGACATAGGCGCGCAGCTGCTTCGCGTCGAGAGCGGCCAGCACCGCGGTTTCGCTGACCACGCCTTCACGCGAAAAATTGAGCAACACCGCACCCGGCCGCATGAGCTTGATGTTGTCGGCATTGACCAGGTCGCGCGTGGCAGCCACCAGCGGCACGTGCAGGGTCACGAAGTCTGAATTTTTCAGCACCTCGGCGACGCTGCCCGCCTTCTTGACCTGCGCCGGCAGGCTCCAGGCGGCATCCACCGTGATGTCGGGGTCGTAGCCGAGCACGTTCATGCCGAGCTTGATAGCCGCGTCGGCCACCAGGCAACCAACCTTGCCCAGGCCTACGATGCCCAGCGTGTGACCGGCCAGCTCGAAACCTGCGAAGTGTTTCTTGCCCTCTTCCACCGCCTTGTCCATGTCAGCCATGGTGGTGTCCAGGCCGGCGACAAAACGCAGCGCCGGTGCGATGTTGCGCGCTGCCAGCAGCATGCCGGTCAGCACCAGTTCCTTGACCGCATTGGCATTGGCGCCCGGCGCATTGAACACCGGTACGCCGCGTGCACTCATGGCCTGGACCGGGATGTTGTTGGTGCCGGCGCCGGCGCGGGCAATCGCCTGCACGCTGTCGGGGACCACCATGGCGTGCATGTCGGCCGAGCGCACCAGCACGGCGTCGGGCCGGGCCATGTCCTTGCCGGTGCTGTAGCGGTCTGCCGGCAGGCGCTTGAGGCCATTGGCCGAGATCTGGTTGAGCACCAGGATGTCGAAGCGCCGGCCGGCTGCGCCAGCGGCCTCAGCCATGGCTGGCCTCGAACTCCTTCATATACGTCACCAGCGCCTGCACGCCTTCGAGCGGCATGGCGTTGTAGATCGAGGCGCGCATGCCGCCGACCGAGCGATGCCCCTTGAGCTGCACCATGCCGCGTGCCTGCGCACCCTTGAGGAAGGCCTCGTCGAGCGACTCGTCCTTGAGTTTGAAGGGCACGTTCATCAGCGAGCGGTCTTCACGCGCCACCGGGTTGCTGTAGAACGAGGTGGCATCGAGGTAGTCGTACAGCAGGGCCGCCTTGCGGCGGTTGTGCGCCTCCACGGCGGTCAGGCCGCCCAGCGCCTTGAGGTGCTTGAACACCAGGCCGGCGATGTAGATCGCATAGGTGGGCGGCGTGTTGTACATCGAGTCGTTGTCGGCCTGCTGCTTGTAGTCGAACACGGAAGGCGTGTGGGAAATCGCCTGGCCGATCAGGTCCTCGCGGACAATCACGATGGTCAACCCCGAGGGGCCGATGTTCTTCTGCGCGCCGGCGTAAATCAGGCCATAGCGGCTGACGTCGATGGGCCGCGACAGCAGATTCGACGACATGTCAGCCACCAGCGGCACCTTGCCGGTGTCCGGCGTCCAGTGGTACTCCACACCGCCAATGGTTTCGTTCGAGCAGATGTGCACATAGGCCGCCTCGGGGTCCAGCTTCCAGGTGTCGAATTTCGGCACGCTGGTAAAACCCGTGGCTTCGGCGCTGGCGGCGACATTGACCTTGCAGAAGTTCTTCGCTTCCTTGATGGATTTTTTCATCCACTCGCCGGTGTTGATGAAATCGGCTCCGGCATGGCCGCGCAGCAGGTTCATCGGCACGATGGCGTTTTGCGCCAGGCCACCACCCTGCAGGAACAGCACTTTGTAATTGGCCGGGATGGCCAGCAGTTCGCGCAGGTCGGCCTCGGCCTGGGCATGAATGGAGATGAACTCCTTGCCGCGGTGGCTCATCTCCATCACCGACATGCCGGAACCGTTCCAGTCCAGCATTTCGGCAGCGGCCTGGCGCAGCACGGTTTCAGGAAGGGTGGCCGGGCCGGCACTGAAGTTCAAGGCGCGTGTCATGGAGAGGGCTTTCTAGGAGGGAAGGAAGTCGGTCGGACGACCCGGTCGGATCGCCAGAACGCACAGCATACAAGAAAGTCCGGCGCCAGCCCTGCCCTTCACCAGCCGGGCCGCGCCATGGCCTTGCGCAGTCCGACCCACTGCAGTTCGGCCAGCAGGCCTACGGTCACTGCCTGGATGGCGATAAAGACCTTGCCCGCCAGCGTGGGCATCACCAGGTCGCCCAGCAGCAGAGCCAGGCAGCCCAGCACCCAGAGAAAGTTGGCGCCGATGAGCAGCCAGACCAGCGGGGCCGGCACAAACTGCCGGGTGGCGATAAAGCTGATACCCGCCACATAGGCGAACATCACCCAGCCCGACACCACCAGCAGGGTCTCGGGCAGGCCCAGCAGGCCAGCCAGGAAACCGGCCAGCAGCAGTTGCAGGGCGCCCGTGGCCGCGCCGCTGGCGGCGTCCAGCCACAACACGCGGCGCAGGAAGTTGGGAGAGGCTGCCAGGGAAGAAAAGGAAGCAACAGCAGACATGAAAAACTCCTTGAGTAAATAAACGAGAGGGGACAGCGGCCTGATTCCGTTGCCGCAGCCGGCTGTCCATCGCTGCGGTCATGGCGTGATGATTGCCGCCGGAGTGCGCAGCGTCGATAACCTCCCAGGTAATGGCATCCGGCCGCACCGGCCTTACGATGGCGCCATGACTGCCAGCCTTCACCCCACCGCCCGGCCTCACCGTTCCACCCCGCTGCCTTTTGGCGAGCACCTGCGCCACTGGCGCCAGCACCGGCGCCTGAGCCAGCTGGACCTGGCCAGTGAAGCCGACATCTCGACGCGGCACCTGAGTTTTGTGGAAACCGGCCGCGCCGTGCCCAGCCGCGAGATGGTGCTGCGCCTGTCCGAGCGCCTGGCGATTCCCCTGCGCGAGCGCAACACGCTGCTGGTGGCCGCCGGTTATGCGCCCATGTACCGCGAACGCCCGCTGGACGACCCGGCGCTGGCGTCAGCCCGGCAGGCGGTGGCGCTGATTCTCAAGAGCCACGAACCCTTTCCCGCGCTGGCGCTGGACCGGCACTGGAACCTGCTCGCCGCGAACGCCGCTTTGCCGCACCTGCTGGCCGGTGCCGACCCCGAACTGCTGCAGGCGCCCATCAACGTGCTGCGCCTGAGCCTGCACCCGCGCGGCCTGGCCAGCAAGATCGTCAACCTTGCGCAATGGCGCAATCACCTGTTCGAGCGGTTGCGCCAGCAGATCGCCGCCACCGCCGACCCGGTGCTGGCGGAGCTGCTGGCCGAGCTGCAGGCCTACCCGCTGCCCGAAGGCGCCGACGAGACGCACCTCGAAGGCGAACACCTGGGCGTGGTCATGCCCTTCCAGTTCCGCACCGCCTATGGCGTGCTGAGTTTCATCAGCACCGTCACGATTTTCGGCACCCCGGTGGACGTGACCCTGCAGGAGCTGATGCTGGAGACCTTTTTCCCGGCCGACGCGCTGACCGGCGAGGTGTTGCGCAAGCTGCTGTCGCCCGCGTGATCGCGCGGCGGCGGGGCTTGACGCACCATGCAGCCAGGAGACAACCATGAGCGACAACATCCACCACCGAATCTGCCCGCTGTGCGAAGCCTGCTGCGGCCTGGAACTCAAGGTCAGCGACGGCAAGGTCATCAGCATCCGCGGCCACGACAGCGACGTCTTCAGCGCCGGCTACATCTGCCCCAAGGGCGTCGCGCTGAAAGACCTGCACGAAGACCCGGACCGGCTGCGCACGCCGCTGATCAAGCGCGACGGAGAGTTCGTTCCGGCCAGCTGGGACGAAGCCTTTGCCGAGATCGAACGCCGGCTGCCGCCCATCCTTGCGCAGCATGGCCGGCAGGCCGGCGCCATCAGCGTGGGCAACCCGTCGGCGCACAAGATCGGCCTGCTGCTTTATTTCTCGCGCCTCGCCAAGGCGCTGGGTTCGCGCAATGTGTTCTCCGCGTCCACGCTGGACCAGATGCCCAAGCAGCTCTCCAGCGGGCTGATGTTCGGCCACTGGCTCAGCATTGCCGTGCCCGACATCACACGCTGTGATTTCCTGCTGGTGCTGGGCGCCAACCCGCTGGCCAGCAACGGCAGCCTGTGGACCGTGCCCGACTTCAAGGGCAAGGCCAAAGCCATGCAGGCGCGCGGCGGCAAGCTGGTGGTGATCGACCCCCGCCGCACCGAAACCGCCGCCATGGCCGATGCGCACCACTTCATCCGCCCCGGCGCCGATGTGTTCTTGCTGCTCGGCCTGGTGCACACCTTGTTTTCCGAAAGCCTGGTGCGGTTAGGGCGCCTCGCGCCCCTGGCCAACGGTGTCGACGCCGTCGAAGCCGCCGTGAAAGGCTTTAGCGCCGAGGTGGTCGCGCCGCGCTGCGGCATAGCCGCCGAAACGATTCGCAGCCTGGCACGCCAACTCGCCGCCACACCGCGCGCCGCGGTGTACGGCCGCATCGGCACCTGCACGCAGGAATACGGCACGCTGGCAAGCTGGCTGGTCGATGTGCTCAATGTGCTGACCGGCCACCTCGACGAGCCCGGCGGCGCGATGTTCCCCAAAGCCGCGGCCTTCGCACACAACACCGCCGGCCAGGCCGGCAGCGGCCGCGGCATCAGCACCGGGCGCCACACCAGCCGTGTCAGCGGCGCGCCCGAGGTGTTTGGTGAGCTGCCCATGACCTGCCTGGCCGAAGAAATTGAAACGCCGGGCACGGGCCAGGTGCGCGCGCTGATCACGGTGGCGAGCAACCCGGTGCTCTCGTCACCCAACGGCGCGCGGCTGGCGCGGGCCCTGGACAGCCTGGACTTCATGGTCAGCCTGGACATCTATGTCAACGAAACCTCGCGCCATGCCGACGTGATCCTGCCCGGGCCGTCCCCGCTGGAAGACATGCATTACGACGTGGCTTTCCCGCAGTTCTCCTGGCGCAACCATGCCCGTTACAGCGCGCCCGTGTTTGCCGCGCCGCAAGGCCAGCCGGCGGAGTGGGAAACCCTGCTCAGGCTCGCGGCCATCGTGCAGGGCGAAGGCGCACAAACCCCGGCCCGCGAGATCGACGACCGCTACTTTGCCGAAGACGCGAAGAAACTATTCGGTGAGAAGGCTCAGGCGGTGATCGAAGCCACGCAAGGCCTGCGCGGCCCGGACCGCCTGCTGGAACTCGCGCTGCGCACCGGACCTTATGGCGATCAGTTTGGCCGCGAGCCCGAGGGCCTGACCCTGGCCAAGGTGCGGGCCGCACCCAACGGCATCGACCTGGGAGAACTGCAGCCGCGCATGCCCGAGGTGCTGCGCACGCCGTCCGGCAAGATTGAACTGGCGCCGCCCACACTGCTGCAGGACTTGCAGCGCGCCGAGCAGGCCATCACGCAGCCGGTGCCGGCGATGGTGATCGTCGGCCGGCGCGACGTGCGCTCCAACAACAGCTGGATGCACAACCTGCCCGTGCTTGCGAAGGGACCGATGCGCTGCACGGCGCTGGTCCACCCGGCCGACGCGAAGCGCCTGGGCCTGGCCGATGGCGCGCTGGCCCGCATCAGCAACCAGGGACGCAGCATCGATGCGCAGGTGCAGGTGAGTGAGGAGATGATGCCCGGCGTGGTCAGCCTTCCGCACGGCTGGGGCCATGGCCTGCCCGGCACCCGCATGGCGCTCGCCGCAGAACGGCCAGGCGTCAACCTCAATGCACTGCTTGACGAAGACCGGCGCGATCCGCTGTCGGGCAACGCCGTGCTCAGCGGCGTGCCGGTGGTGCTGGAACCCGTTGGCGCCTGATTTTCAGGAAAAACAAGGCTCCAGCCCTTTCAGGTATTGCGCAAGCTGCTATTTAATCAATAGCAAATACAGGCACCCGGCCAGAGCCTGTCCGGATGCTTCCGGAAATTTTTTCTGTAGCAGTTACAGCGCCACCAGCGTCTTGAAGCCGCCCCAGAACATGCGTTTGCCATCGAAGGGCATGGCCTTCGGGTCCATCATGTCGGCCATGCGCGGATCACTCATCACCCTGGCATTGACGCTGTCACGCTGCTTGCGCGAGGCATAGACAATCCACGAGAACACCACGGTCTCGCCGGGCTTGAGCTTGACACTTTGTGGAAACGAGGTGAGCTTGCCCGGCTTCACATCGTCGGCCACACACTCGATGTATTCGAGCGCGCCGTGCTCGCGCCAGATCCTGCCGGCCTTGCGCGCGATGCGGCGGTAGGCATCGAGTTTGTCGGTGGGAACGGGAACCACAAATCCATCCACATAACGGCTCATGGGAAACCTCCTTGCCTGGTCGTTGAAAATAGAAAGGGACTGCAGCCTATTCGGCGCCCTGCCCGGCATCCCGCCCGTCTGCGCTGCCCGAATGCGCGGCCGCAGCCCCGGTGCGCATCAGCGCTGCGCCCATCACGCCTGCCGCAGCCGCAAACACGGCGCCCAGTAAAAAGGCCAGCTGGTAGCCGCTGTTGAGTGCGGCCAGCGCATCCACGCCGCTTGCCTGCAGGTGGCCGGTGCGTGCGGCGGCCGCGCTGGCCAGCACAGCCAGCCCCAGCGCCCCGCCCATCATGAAGGCGGTGTTGACCACCCCCGACGCAATGCCCGACTCGCTGGGCGCCACATCGCTCATGGCGGCCAGCAACACGGGATTGAAGGCCATGCCCGCACCCAGGCCCAGCAACAGCATGCCCGGCAACACGTCGACCACGAACTGGCCGCCCACCGGCGCGCGCGCAAACAGCGCGAGCCCCAAAGCCGCCAGCAGCAGGCCCACCGCCAGCGGCAGGCGGATGCCGAAACGCATGACGATGCGGGCCGACAGACCCAGCGAAAACGCGGCCATGATGAGGTTGGCCGGAAGAAAACCCAGCCCGACCTGCAGCGCGCTGTAGCCCAGCACCAGCTGCATGTAGAGCGCGGAAATAAAGAACCAGGCAAACATGGCGGCCGCCCACAACACGCCGACGATGTTGGCGACGGCCACATTGCGCAGGCGAAACAGGCCCAGCGGCACCAGCGGCGTGGGGACGCGCGATTCGATGCGCAGGAAAATCGCCATCAGCACAGCGGCAGCGGCCAGCAGGCCCAGCGTGGGTGCCGAGGTCCAGCCGGCCTCGTTGCCGTTGACGATGGCATACACCGCCAGCATCAGCGCCGTGGTCACGGTGACCGCACCGCCGACATCGAGGCGCGCACCGGCGGCCTGCCCGCGCCCGTCGGGCAGCAGCACCAGGCACAGGGCAAACACCGCCACCCCGATCGGCAGGTTGACGAGAAAGATCCAGTGCCAGTTGAAGGCATCGGTCAGCACGCCGCCCAGCAACACGCCGATGCTGCCGCCGCCGGCGCAGACAAAACCGTAGACACCCATGGCCTTGGCACGTTCGGCCGGCTCAGTGAACAGGGCCATGATCAGCGACAGAGCAATGGCCGACACCACCGCACCACCCAGGCCCTGCACGGCACGCGCCACCACCAGCAGCCACTGCGAATTGGCCAGCCCGCAGGCCAGCGAGGCCAGCGTGAACAGCACCAGGCCGGCCAGAAACAGCCGGCGCTGGCCGTACAGATCGCCGAGCCGCCCGCCCAGCAGCAGAAAGCCCCCAAACGTGAGCATGTAGGCGTTCACGACCCAGACCAGCGAGGTTTCCGAAAAAGCCAGGTCGGTGCGGATCGACGGCAGGGCCACGTTCACGATGGTGGTGTCGAGCACGATCATCAGCACGCCGAGGCAAAGCACAGTGAGTGCCCACCAGCGTTTGCGGCTGTCCAGCGCGGCATTCATGCACACCTCCAGGAAACGCCGGACGCCGGCAATGCGGGTTGGACGGAAAGCCGCAAGATCGGCAGGTCCATGGCTCGGCTTTCAAAACAAACGTGAAAAACGTAGGCTGCCACCGAATACTCCTTTACCTATTGTGTACGGCGTACACAATAGCATACCAAAGATCATGAACAGCGTCCACGTCACGGCGCCCCCGCTTGGACTGATGGCCGGACCTGCACCCGGCTGCTCTATTTTTGATAGCTGATTGCGCCCATCTGGCAATGGCTGCAAGTACTTTTGTCATTCATGTGGCAGCAGCGGCCTGCGCCTGCGTCGGCCCAGCTGTCGGCATGCACTGACAGCCAGCGGGGTCAGCGACTGATGAAGGTGGGTGCCACTGGCGCCTAAGGTGGTCTATGAATCCATCCACCCCATTTACCCCTTTACCCACCTACGGAGTCCGCATGACCACCAACACTTCCGACCAGCAAACCCTGTGGGACCTGATCAAGGACATCAAATTCGGAATGCTGACGCACCGTCACAGCGACGGCATGCTGCACAGCCACCCGCTGACCACGCAGAACCAATCCGCCGATGAAGGCTCGCGCCTGTATTTCTTCGTTTCGCGCAACAGCGAAATCGCCCGCCGCCTGCAGCAGGACGGCAATGTCAACGTGTCGTATGCCGACCCCGGCCAGGACAGCTATGTGTCCCTGTCCGGCCAGGGCGCGGTCGTGGACGATGGCGCCAAAAAGGCAGCGCTCTGGTCGCCGATGGCCAAGGCCTGGTTTCAGGGCCCCACCGATCCGGATCTCGCGCTGCTGGAAATCAGCATCCGCCACGCCGAATACTGGGACGTGAAGGAAAGCAAGATGGTGCAGCTGGCCAAGATGGCCAAAGCCGCGCTGACCGGCGAGCCGCCCAAAAACCTGGGCGAGCACAAAGAGCTGAACCTGTCCTGAAGCACCGGTTGCACGACATGCCACTCCTCTGCTTCAACAAGGCCACAGACCCCTCCGCCCCGGACGACCTGCGGATCAACCCGGCCGCCGTACTGTACGTCGAAGCGTCACGGCCGGACCTGATCGGCCAGACCACCATCCACCTGCTGGGTGAGGGCACCAGCGTCAACGCGGTCACCCAGTCCACCGCCACCGTGGTCAGCGCCATCGGCGGCCTGATTGGCGCGAAGCGCCACTACCTGGCGCCGCCGCCCGACGACGGGGCCAGCACGGTGTATCTTGCGCCGGCCAATATCAGCCACGTGCGGCCCAACCTGCCCGCCGCGCCGGACTTCTGGTACGTGCGTTTCGTGGATGGTTCGGAGCTGCGCATCGTCGATCCGCTGCCGGCCGGGCTGTAAAAGAAAAAAGCCCTGCAGCCAGGCTGCAGGGCTTGGGCGCAGCGCCGTCGCCGGCGGTGCATGACGGGATCAGGCCGTGTGCAACCGGGCCTGCCCGGGCTCAGTTGCCCCAGTCGGAATGCTTTTCGCAGGTCTTGTTGGTGGACTTGCCCTTGGCGGTTTCAGCGAACTTGGCCAGGCTGCCCTTGAAGTCCTCCGGCGTCTCATTCCACATGCAGGTGCAGAACGCCTGCGCCTTGGACTGGCCTTTCACCGGGCTCTTTTCGTTGCCGCCTTCGTAATTCTTGTTGGAATAACTGATGCAGGCTGCATATTGCTTGTCGCCCGCTGGAGGGGCGTTGTAGTCGTCCACAGCCAGGGCGACGGTGCCAGCGCACAGCAGCGCAGCCGACACCAGAAATTTGAGACTGTTATTCATTGTTGGGTCCGTTATAGGCAAAAAGAGTTTTGCGTTTTTATTGTAACGATTGAAACAATTTTTAACACTCTCGTTACTGGGCTTTCGGCATTTCATCACTGAATAAAAAAAGCCCCGGGACCGAAGTCACGGGGCTCGCTGCACAGGCAGTCAGCGCAGCGGCGGGAATCAGGCCGGCACGCTGTCTTTCACCGTGTCGGCCATGTCGGTGTAATCCTTGACCTGGTCGAAGTTGAGGTACTGGTAGACCTCGGCGCTGGCGGCGGTCAGCACACCCATGTCGGCCATGTATTCGGCCTTGGTCGGGATGCGGCCCAGCTTGGAGCAGATGGCGGCCAGTTCCGCAGAACCCAGGTACACGTTGGAATTCTTGCCCAGGCGGTTCGGGAAGTTGCGCGTCGAGGTCGAGAACACGGTCGCGCCCTCTTTCACCTGCGCCTGGTTGCCCATGCACAGGCTGCAACCCGGCATTTCCATGCGCGCACCGGCCGAACCCAGCACACCGTAGTGGCCTTCTTCGCTCAGCTGCTTGGCGTCCATCTTGGTGGGCGGCGCCATCCAGAGCTTGACCGGAATGTCGCGCTTGTTTTCCAGCAGCTTGGAGGCTGCGCGGAAATGGCCGATATTGGTCATGCAGCTGCCGATAAAGACTTCATCGATCTTGCTGCCGGCCACTTCGCTGAGAGTCTTCACGTCGTCCGGATCGTTCGGGCAGGCCACGATGGGTTCGTGGATGTCGGCCAGGTCGATCTCGATCACGGCGGTGTATTCGGCATCGGCATCGGCCTTGAGCAGCTGCGGGTCGGCCAGCCAGGCTTCCATGGCGGCGATGCGACGCTTGATGGTGCGCACGTCCGAGTAACCCGAGGCAATCATCCACTTGAGCATGGTGATGTTGCTGGTGATGTACTCGATGATGGGTTCCTTGTTCAGGTGCACCGTGCAGCCGCCGGCAGAACGTTCGGCCGAAGCATCGCTCAGTTCAAACGCCTGCTCGACCTTCAGATCGGGCAAACCTTCGATTTCCAGGATGCGGCCGGAGAAAATGTTTTTCTTGCCCTGCTTGGCCACCGTCAGCAGGCCGGCCTTGATCGCGTAGAGCGGAATCGCATTGACCAGGTCGCGCAGCGTGATGCCGGGCTGCATCTGGCCCTTGAAACGCACCAGCACCGACTCGGGCATGTCCAGCGGCATCACGCCGGTGGCGGCGCCGAAAGCCACCAGGCCGGAACCGGCCGGGAAGCTGATGCCGATCGGGAAACGCGTGTGGCTGTCGCCGCCGGTGCCGACGGTGTCGGGCAGCAGCATGCGGTTGAGCCAGCTGTGGATGATGCCGTCGCCGGGACGCAGCGGAATGCCGCCGCGGTCGCTCATGAACTCGGGCAGTTCATGGTGCATCTTCACGTCGACCGGCTTGGGATAGGCGGCCGTGTGGCAGAAGGACTGCATCACCAGATCGGCGGAGAAGCCCAGGCAGGCCAGGTCTTTCAGCTCGTCACGTGTCATCGGGCCGGTGGTGTCCTGGGAACCCACGGACGTCATCTTCGGCTCGCAATAGGTTCCGGGGCGCACGCCCTGGCCTTCAGGAAGGCCGACCGCGCGGCCGACCATTTTCTGCGCCAGCGTGAAGCCGCGCTCGCTGGCGACAGGCGCCTGCGGCAGGCGGAACAGGGTCGACACCGGCAGGCCCAGCGCCCAGCGTGCCTTGGCCGTCAGGCCGCGGCCGACGATCAGGGGAATGCGGCCGCCGGCGCGCACTTCGTCAAACAGCACCTCGCTCTTGAGCTTGAACTCGGCGATCACCTTGCCGTCTTTCAGCGCCTTGCCTTCGTAGGGGCGCAGCTCGATCACGTCACCCATGGCCATCTGGCTCACGTCGAGCTCGATCGGCAGCGCGCCGGAGTCTTCCATGGTGTTGTAGAAAATCGGGGCGATTTTGCTGCCCAGGCAGACGCCACCAAAACGCTTGTTCGGCACGTAAGGAATGTCCTGGCCGGTGAACCAGAGCACCGAGTTGGTGGCCGACTTGCGTGAGGAGCCGGTACCGACCACGTCGCCGACGTAAGCCACCAGGTTGCCCTTGGCCTTGAGTTCTTCGATGAATTTGACCGGACCGCGCTTGCCGTCTTCCTCGGGCGTGACGCCGGGACGGGCGTTCTTGTGCATGGCCAGCGCGTGCAGCGGAATGTCGGGGCGGCTCCAGGCGTCGGGGGCGGGCGACAGGTCGTCGGTGTTGATCTCCCCGGCCACCTTGAACACGGTCAGCTTGATCGACTCGGGCACTTCGGGGCGGCTGGTGAACCACTCGGCATCGGCCCAGCTCTGCAACACGGCCTTGGCGTATTTGTTGCCCTTGTCGGCTTTTTCCTTGACGTCGTGGAACTGGTCGAACATCAGCAAGGTGTTTTTCAGGCCACTGGCGGCCTGGGTGGCGACACTTTCTTCGGCATCGTCGAGCAGATCGATCATGGGGCTGATGTTGTAGCCGCCCAGCATGGTGCCCAGCAACTGCGTGGCTTTTTCACGCGAGATCAGGGAACATTTCTCGGTGCCATGGGCCACGGCGGCCAGGTAGCTGGCCTTGACTTTGGCCGCGTCATCGACACCGGCCGGCACGCGGTGCGTGATCAGTTCGACCAGGAAAGCCTCTTCGCCCTTGGGCGGGTTTTTCAGCAACTCGATGACTTCGCCCGTCTGTTTGGCAGACAGGGGCAGCGGCGGAATGCCGAGTGCGGCCCGCTCGGCCACGTGGTTGCGGTAGGTTGTTATGAACTCGGGCATCATGGGTTTCTTCTCCTGTACTCAAAAAAATTGCAAGGTCAAAGCGGAGCGCGCCTGGTGTTATTCGGCTTTGACCGGCGCCTGTGCCGGTAGAGCAGAACCCGTGCCAGTCAGTGCGGGAGCCGGCTTGGCTGCAGGCAGCGGATCCAGAATGCTCACCGGCGGGTTCTTCTTCATCTCGTCGGCAAAGGTGGCCTGCAACGGGCTCATGCATTCGTCGGCCAGGCGCTGGCCCAGCTTCTGGCTCATCAGCATGGACTTGTTGCCCAGCTGCAGCCACATCGCGCCGGCACGGCCGTCTTCCAGGCGGATGGCACCGGTGCGGCTTCCGACAGGGTGCATGCGGAAACGCGTCTTGCCGGTTTGCACCAGGAAAAAGCCCGGACGCTTTTCGCTCGGCGTGATGGTGACGGAAGCGCCCAGTTCGCAGGGAATCGTGCCCACATGAACCCGCTTGGCGAGTTCAAGGTCTTCGGGGGTCAGCGTGACGGTCGGGTCGTCATCGATGGGCGTCATCTCTTCCACCACCTTGGCGGCGGAGCGTTTGATGGGCGCACGTTTGGCGGCCTGGACAGGCTGGGAGGACGCCGACGGGGCGGCCTTCGGGGTGGCCTTGGCAGGTGCGGTCTGGGCCAACAGCATGGCAGGAGCGGCAAGTGCCACGGCGGTGAGAACAATGAGTTTCATGAGGGGTCCTTGGAAAACGGATGAGGATGAGCCAATCGGTCTAATGAAGCGCAGCGGAAAAATAGACCTGCGCCTCTGGCGCAAGCACACGGCCGGTCTGGTGCGCGCGTTCGAGCACCTGCCAGAAATAGCGGTAACTGGCGCGGTCGTGCAACTGACCTTCAAAACTGATGGGCGCCCAATCGGCACGGGCGGCAGCAGCTATTATTTTTGTAGCATTTTCAATCTCGCCTTCGCTGGGCGCAAAAGCCTCCAGGATGGGGCGAATCTGGCCCGGGTGAATGCTCCACATCCGGGTGTAGCCGAACTCCAGGGCGGCTTTTTGCGCAGCCGCCTTCATGGCGCCAGTGTCACTGAATTCGGTGACAACACAGTGCGAGGGGACTTTGCCCCAGGCGTGGCAGGCGGAGGCGATCTCGAGCTTGGCACGCACCACCAGCGGATGCGTGAACTGGCCCTGGCTGCTCATGCCGCCGGCAGGAATGGCGCCACCATGGCTGGAGACAAAGTCCATCAGGCCAAAACTGAGCGACTGCACACGCGGATGCGCCGCAATGTCGAAAGCACGGTGCACCGCCGCGGGCGATTCCAGCAGCACATGGACCGGCAGCTCGACCCGCGAGGCTGCGGCCAGGGCAGCCACCACGCGTTCGACGTCAGCGACCGATTCGACCTTGGGCACCATGAGGTGGCAGAGCCTGTCACCGACCTGGCCGGCGATCGTGGCAATGTCCGCTTCAAACGCCGGATGGTCCACCGCATGGACCCGCACCGCCACACGCGCGCCCTCAGGAGCCTGCGCGACCAGCGCACACACCAGCGCCGCGTGGTCGGCCTCGCCGCCGACGGGCGCACCGTCCTCGCAGTCCAGCGTCACGTCGAACACGCAGGTGCCGAACTCCTCGGTCATCTCCGCCTGCAGCTGCAGGCTTTTGCGCATCCGCGCCTCGACGCCGCTGTAATGGTCACAGACCGGCAAAAAAACCGCCGCGGCCTGTGCCCCCAGAAGAACGTCGCGAGGATGTGTCACTACAGTATGTGCTTCTGCAATCAGAGCAGATGGGCGACACCCGCCTGCTCGCCCTGCAGCTCTTCCAGGGTCTTGTTGATGCGTTCCTGGCTGAAGGCGTCGATCTCCAGGCCCTCGACCAGCTTGTATTCGCCGCCCTCGCAGGTGACGGGGAAGCCGAACATCGTGTCCTTCGGAATGCCGTACTGGCCGTCCGACGGAATGCCCATGGTGACCCATTTGCCCTTGGTGCCCAGCGCCCAGTCGCGCATGTGGTCGATGGCGGCGTTGGCAGCCGAAGCCGCCGACGACGAACCGCGCGCCTCGATGATGGCGGCGCCGCGCTTGCCGACGGTCGGCAGGAACACGTTGGCGTTCCATTCCTGGTCGTTGATCATCTTGGCGACGCTTTCGCCGTTGATGGTGGCAAAGCGGTAGTCAGCGTACATGGTGGGCGAGTGGTTGCCCCAGACGGTGAGTTTTTCGATGTCGGCCACGGCCTTGCCGGTCTTGGCAGCGAGCTGGCTGGCAGCGCGGTTGTGGTCCAGGCGCAGCATGGCGGTGAAGTTCTTGCGTGGCAGGTCAGGCGCGCTTTTCATGGCGATGTAGGCGTTGGTGTTGGCGGGGTTGCCGACCACCAGCACCTTGACGTTGCGGCTGGCCACCGCGTTCAGTGCCTTGCCCTGGGCCGTGAAGATGGCGCCGTTGACGGCCAGCAGCTCGGCACGCTCCATGCCCGGGCCGCGTGGGCGCGAACCGACCAGCAGCGCGTAGTCCGCGTCCTTGAAGGCGGTCATCGGGTCGCTGTGGGCTTCCATGCCGACCAGCAGCGGGAAGGCGCAATCGTCCAGCTCCATCATCACGCCCTTGAGCGCCTTTTGCGGGCCTTCCACAGGCACTTCCAGCAGTTGCAGGATCACCGGCTGGTCCTTGCCCAACATTTCGCCGGAAGCGATGCGGAACAGCAATGCGTAACCGATTTGACCAGCGGCCCCTGTAACGGCAACACGGACGGGTTTTTTGCTCATGATGGAGAACTCCAGGAAGGTTGTAAATCGGTTTGAAGGGGTAACAATGAAGTGTTTTGCGCAGCCTGAGGTGCCCCGGACGCATGTGAAATACATCACACGGGGCAAAGCATTGCGATCGACTCAGCCAAAGATTTTACGCTGGAAAACCCGCAGGCGTCAATTTGTCTTATGTCTTATATAAGATATGATTGAGCCGATTCACCCACCCTTTCCATGGCCGCCCTCCCTCCCCCGTCCGCCGATGATTTTGCAGGTGCCACGCCGGCCTTCAGCCCGCTGTACCAGCAGATCAAGGGCCTGATCCTGCAAAGCCTGCAATCGGGCGAGTGGAAGCCGGGCGAAGCCATCCCCTCCGAGATGGATCTGGCCGCCCGCTACCGCGTGAGCCAGGGCACGGTGCGCAAGGCAATCGATGAGCTGGCGGCCGACAACCTGGTGGTGCGGCGCCAGGGCAAGGGCACGTTTGTGGCCACACATGCCGAGCAGCACGTGCAGTTCCGTTTCCTCAAACTCGTGCCCGACAGCGGCACACCCGGCAGCGAAGGCCCGGCCCAGCGCGACATCATCGACTGCCGGCGCGTACGCGCCAGCGCCGACATTGCCCGCGCGCTGGCGCTGCGCACCGGCGATGCCGTGCTGCAGGCACGCCGCGTACTGAGTTTTGCTGGAACACCGACGATTCTCGAAGACCTCTGGTTGCCTGCCGCCCCGTTCAAGGGCCTGACCGCCGAGCGGCTGGCCGACTACCACGGCCCGATGTACGCGCTGTTCGAAACCGAGTTCAATGTGCGCATGGTTCGCGCTGAAGAGAAAATACGCGCCGAGGCAGCCATCGACGGGCGCGAGCTGCTCCTGAAAGTAGCGCATGGCACGCCCCTGCTGAGCGTGGAGCGCATCGCCTACACCTACAACGATGTGCCGATGGAGTTGCGGCGCGGTTACTACCGCACCGACACCCACTATTACCGCAATACCCTGAGCTGAAGCAGCCATGGGTTTCAAGGGCAACAAGTCATCGCTGCCGAGCAAGACCTGCCTGGCCTGCGGCCGCGAAATGAGCTGGCGCAAAAGCTGGGAAAAAAACTGGGACGAGGTGAAATACTGCTCCCAGGCCTGCCGCGTGAAGAAACCCGCCACAGGAAAATTCATGCCGGCCGCAGCGGGACAACTGTAATGGTCGAGTCAGTTTGCCCCGGGTCCGTGACCCTCAGCGCGCGAATGGCTCTGTTTTTGCCCGGTTTTCCTGACAAAAACCTGCTGCCATCGTCCTGTTGGTCCGGATGGATGCTGCGTTGCAATAGAATTCGAAGGTTTTCAGTTGTAAATGCGTCGTGCTTCACGGGCAGTTACCAAGCAGTTACCAGACCTCTCCCCACGAAAGCCCAACAATGACAGAGCTGGCATCCAAACAGCGTCCCAAGCGGCCCGAGTTCCGCAACATCAACGCTTTTAAAGACCTGACCACCTACCGCATGACACCGGCGGCCTGGGTGTCCATCCTCCACCGCGCCAGCGGCGCCATCATGTTCATCCTGATGCCCTTCATCATCTGGATGTTCGACACCTCGATTTCTTCCGAAATTTCATTCGAGAAGTTCAAGGCGGCCTTCAACATCGGCATGCTGGGTTTGCCCGGCTTCATCTGGAAGCTGGTGGCCCTCGCCCTGATCTGGGCCTACCTGCACCACTTCATCGCCGGCCTGCGCCATCTCTACATGGACGCCACCCACAGGCTCAGCAACGAATTCGGCAAAAGCACCGCACTGGTCACGCTGGCACTGAGCATCGCGCTGACGCTGGTGCTGGGCGCCAAGCTGTTCGGCCTCTACTAATAACAAGGAGCAACCCATGTCTGTGAACTACGGCTCCAAACGCCTCGTTGTCGGTGCCCATTACGGCACGCGTGACTGGCTGGCCCAGCGCGTCACCGCGGCCCTGATGGCCCTTTTTACCGTCCTGCTGCTGGCCCAGGTGATCTTCACCAAGGGGCCCCTCGGTTATGACCGCTGGGCCGGCATCTTCGCGTCGCAGTGGATGAAGGTACTGACTTTTGTCGTGATCCTTGCGCTGCTTTACCACGTATGGGTCGGCATGCGCGACATCTGGATGGACTACGTCAAGCCGGTGTGGCTCAAGCTGTCCCTGGACGTGTTCACGATCGTGTGGCTGGTGGCCTGCGCCGGCTGGGGCATCCAGGTGCTGTGGCGCCTTTGAGCCCCGGAACCGAGCCTTCACTTTTGACGACCGACTTTTGAAAAAGCAATCATGACTGCATCCTCCAAGCTTCCCAAACGCAAATTTGACGTGGTGATCGTCGGGGCCGGCGGCTCCGGCATGCGCGCCTCGCTGCAGCTGGCGCGTGCCGGCCTGAACGTGGCCGTTCTCTCCAAGGTGTTCCCGACGCGCTCGCACACGGTGGCAGCCCAGGGCGGCATCGGTGCCTCGCTCGGCAACATGTCCGAAGACAACTGGCACTACCACTTCTACGACACCGTCAAGGGCTCCGACTGGCTCGGCGACCAGGATGCGATCGAGTACATGTGCCGCGAAGCGCCCAAGGTCGTGTACGACCTCGAGCACATGGGCATGCCTTTCGACCGCAACCCCGACGGCACGATTTACCAGCGCCCTTTCGGCGGCCACACCGCCAACTACGGCGAAAAGCCGGTGCAGCGCGCCTGCGCCGCGGCCGACCGCACCGGTCATGCCATGCTGCACACGCTGTACCAGCAGAACGTCAAGGAAAAAACCAGCTTCTTCGTCGAATGGCTGGCCATGGACCTGATCCGTGATGCCGCCGGCGATGTCGTCGGCGTGACGGCCATCGAGATGGAGACCGGCGACGTGCACATCTTCGAAGCCAAGACCACCTTGCTGGCCACCGGCGGCGCCGGCCGCATTTTTGCGGCATCGACCAATGCCTTCATCAACACCGGCGACGGCCTGGGCATGGCGGCGCGTGCCGGCATCCCGCTGGAAGACATGGAGTTCTGGCAGTTCCACCCGACCGGCGTGCATGGCGCCGGCGTGTTGCTGACCGAAGGCTGCCGCGGCGAAGGCGCAATCCTGCGCAACAGCAACGGCGAGCGTTTCATGGAGCGTTATGCACCGGCCTACAAGGACCTGGCACCACGCGACTATGTCTCGCGCTGCATGGACCAGGAAATCAAGGAAGGCCGCGGCTGCGGTCCGAACAAGGACTACATCAACCTCGACATGACCCACCTGGGCGCCGAGACCATCATGAAGCGCCTGCCCTCGGTGTTCGAGATCGGCCACAACTTCGCCAACGTGGACATCACCAAGGAACCGATTCCCGTGGTGCCCACCATCCACTACCAGATGGGCGGCATTCCGACCAACATCCACGGTCAGGTGGTCACGCAGGACGCCGACAACAAGAGCCAGGTCGTCAACGGCCTGTACGCGGTGGGTGAATGCGCCTGCGTCAGCGTGCACGGCGCGAACCGCCTGGGCACCAACTCGCTGCTGGACCTGCTGGTGTTCGGCCGCGCCGCCGGCAACCACATCGTCGAGTTCAACAAGACCACCGCCCACAAGTCCCTGCCTGCCGACGCGGCCGACGCCACGCTGGCGCGCATCGCCCGCCTGGACAACGCGACCGACGGCGAATACGCCCAGGACGTGGCCAACGACATCCGCGCGGCCATGCAGCAGCATGCCGGCGTGTTCCGCACCCAGGCCATCATGGATGCCGGTGTCGCCAAGATCGCCGAACTGCGCAAGCGCGTGAGCAACATCGGCCTGAAGGACAAGTCGAAAATCTTCAACACCGCACGCATCGAGGCGCTGGAAGTCGAAAACCTGATCGAGGCGGCCCAGGCCACCATCGTTTCGGCCGCGGCCCGCCACGAAAGCCGCGGCGCGCATTCGGTGGACGATTACGGCGACACGCCGGAACACCCGAACGGCCGCAACGACACCGACTGGCACAAGCACACCCTGTGGTACAGCGAAGGCAGCCGCCTGGCCTACAAACCGGTGCAGATGAAGCCCCTGACGGTCGACTCCGTGCCGCTCACCGTGCGCAGCTTCTAAGCCCAAGCCAACAAGATCAGCGAGAACCTCCATGTCCAAACGCACTTTCCAGATTTACCGCTACGACCCCGACACCGACGCCAAGCCCTACATGCAGACCATCGAGGTCGAGCTCGACGGCAGCGAACGCATGTTGCTGGACGCGCTGATGAAACTCAAGGCGCAGGACCCGACCATTTCCTTCCGCCGCTCCTGCCGCGAAGGCGTGTGCGGTTCGGACGCGATGAACATCAACGGCAAGAACGGCCTGGCCTGTCTGACCAACATGCGCACCTTGCCGGGCACCATCGTGCTCAAGCCGCTGCCCGGCCTGCCGGTGGTGCGCGACCTGATCGTCGACATGA
>JAZKAP010000036.1:0-28537 GCA_040389085.1 Pseudomonadota bacterium | reverse complement strand
GGCATCTGCGGACCTTACAGGTTGGCAGGTGTTGCACTTCACTTTTGAATCCGCCGCTGGAAACGAATTCTAGGAGGTGGAGGCGATCACGCCGCATTCAAGGCAGGCTGCCCGTCCCCGAAGAAGCCCGGCCGGCTATTTCGCGCCTTCGACCAGCCAGTGGATCAGGGCCCTGGCGGTTTCGGGGCTGAGCCTTTCGTGGGCATCGATGTGCTCCAGCCATTCGCCCTGCCGCAGCTTGTCGGCCAGGCGCTGCTCGGCCGCCGCGTCCGGCTTGCGCTCGGCGTATTTGGCCGTGATCTGCGGAAAACCCGGCGCCTCGCCGCGCGGGTAGGCGCCGTGGCAGTTGTAGCAACCCATGTCGACGGCCGACGGTGAGGCAGCCTGGCCCGCCAGTGGCAGCGCCAGGGCCGCGAGAAACAAGCCGGCCGCCGCAAAACGGCTGCCAGAAATTCGGAAAAACATGACCATGGAATCCTCTGGAGACCAGACCATCAGCTGAACGTGATGCGGGAAAGGCAAGGGTCACTGCGATGGATGGCAAGAAGGTTGATGCCGACCTGGTGTTGCTGGTAGCCGTATTTTTCAAGCAGTTGCTTCAGTGCCGCCACATCGGTCTTGATCGTCTCGACCAGCATCATGGGCTTGTGGGCCTCGATGGACTGGAGCGCGCCGGCCAGTCCTTCGAGTTCCATGCCTTCAATATCCAGCTTGAGAAAGTCCAGCCGGGACAGCCCCAGGCCATCCACGGTGATCATTTTCACCGCCTGCCCGCCGGCGGGGGAGTAATCGATGGCCTGGCCGATAAATTCATTCCTGGCGCTCTGGCGCAGCTCCAGCGAGCCAAAGCTGGCCGGCTTCAAATAGTCGGGCTTGGGAATGGTGATGCTGCCCGCCTCCCCGCCCAGCGCGGCGTGGAGCACGGTGGCGTTGAAGCAGTTGTTGAGCGCAACATTGCCCGCCAGCGCGTAAAAGACGCGCTCCTGCGCTTCCACGGCAATGACCTGCCCCCAGCCATGCATGTGCCTGGCCCACTCGATGGTGTGCACACCGATGTTGGCGCCGCCGTCGATGGCCACCACGCCGTCGCCAAACACCTGCCGCCGCAGCGTGAGCATGTCCAGGGCCAGTTGCACCTCCTGGGGGTCGAACCAGGAGGTTTCAAAAATCTGGTGTCCGACGCCATAACCCCGCTTTTCATCCACCATGCGGTAGTCGTTGCGGTTGACGATCATGGTCCCATGCCCGGAGGACACCAGAACAAAGGGCAAGGGGCGGAGAACGCGCGTCAAACCCGCACCTCGCCGTTGCCCAGCACCACGTATTTCAGCGAGGTCAGGCCCTCGATGCCGACTGGGCCGCGGGCATGGAACTTGTCGGTGGAGATGCCGATTTCGGCGCCCAGGCCAAACTCGAACCCGTCGGCGAAGCGGGTGCTCGCATTCACCATGACACTGGCCGAGTCGACCTCGCGCAGAAACTGCTGCGCATGCATGTGGTCGCGCGTGAGGATGGCGTCGGTGTGGTGGCTGGAGTACTGGTTGATGTGGGCAATCGCTTCGTCCACACCGGCCACGACCTTGATGCTGATCACCGGCGCCAGGTATTCCTCGTACCAGTCCTGCTCGCTGGCGGGCTGGACCACGGCTTGGGGCACGCCTGCAAGAATCGCCGAGGCTTCGGCATCGCAGCGCATCTCCACCCCCTTGGCGGCATAGATGGCACCGATTTTCGGCAGGAAGTCAGCAGCGATGCCGCGCGCCACCAGCAGTCCTTCGCTGGCGTTGCAGGGGCTGTATTTGCTGGTCTTGGCGTTGTCGGCCACGGCCACGGCCATGGCCATGTCGCAGGGGTCGTCCACATAGACATGGCAGTTGCCGTCCAGGTGTTTGATGACCGGCACTTTCGCGTCGCGGCTGATGCGCTCGATCAGGCCCTTGCCGCCGCGCGGAATGATCACGTCCACATACTGCGGCATGGTGATCAGGAGACCCACCGCCGCACGGTCGATGGTGGGCACCAGCTGCACGGCCTCTGCCGGCAGGCCGGCGTCCAGCAGCGCCTGGTGCACCAGCGCCGCCAGCGCCTTGTTCGACTCGATCGCCTCGGAGCCGCCGCGCAGGATGCAGGCGTTGCCGCTCTTGATCGCCAGCGACGCAGCTTCGATCGTGACGTTGGGCCGGCTTTCGTAAATCATGCCGAACACGCCGATGGGCACACGCATCTGGCCGACGCGAATGCCGCTGGGCTGTTGCTTCATGCCGATGATCTCGCCGATCACGTCCGGCATGGCGGCGAGTTGCTCGCAACCCGCGGCCACCGTGGCGATGTCCTTGGCCCCGAGCTTGAGGCGGTCCAGCATGGGACCGGCCAGGCCGGCCGCGGCCGCCCGTTCGAGGTCACGCTGGTTGGCCGCCTGCAAAGGCGCAACGTTTTGACGCAGCAAGCCGGCCAGCGTCAAAAGCGCTCTGTTTTTAATAGCTGCCGGCGCACGCGCCGTCTGGGCTGAGGCCGCTTTTGCCTTGGAACCCATGACCGCCATCAGGCCTGCCAGCTCGGCGTCGGTTTCGCTGGTCCGGGTCAGCGTGTGGGAAAGATCAGGCGCGTTCATGCCCCTATTTTGCCCGTATTCATGCGGCGGGGAGCACCATGCTCAGTTCCGGGCGGGCACACCGCGGCGCTGCATCATGTCCTGGCTCATGGCCCGCAGGGCGTCGCCCGTCAGCGTGGCCTGCGCCGCGGGATAGGCCAGCTGGTCCTCGTCCGCCAGGTGACGCACGTACAGTGCGGCAAACCGGTTCAGCGCATCGGTTCGGGCGGGGTCCAGCGGCGTCCAGTCCGCAGCCGGGCTGTCGGTGATGGCCTGCAGCACGCTGCGCGCCGCGGGCCAGGCGGTTTCCATGTCGCGGTGGTCCTGCAGCAGGCGCAGTACCAGGGCGCGCAAGCCGGCGTCCGGCCCTGCCAGCAGCGGCGGGAACACATGTATCTCCTCGTCCTGGTGGTGCAGGGGCGCGGCGAGGTCGAAGTAACGCATCACGTCACGCGCGGCCTGCCGCGCGGCATCGTCGCAGCCGCGCTCCAGCAGGTGCTGCTGAAGGCGTGCCTGCAGGGCCAGCATGCGCTCGACCCGCTCGTGGCAGGCGCCCAGCATCTCGAAAGGCGCTTCAAAACCCGCCCCTGGCGCATGAAAGCCGGGCAAGGCCTCGGTTCGCGCACTGCGGCGCACGGTGCCCATGTCAGCCGAACTGCACCGGTTGGCCCTGCGGGTCAAACGGGATGAAAGCGCCAATCTGGCCCTGCTTGATGGACTCGACCATGCGCTGCAGCGGCTCCTCGGCATCTTCGGTGGTGGGTGCGCGGTTGACCGAGCCGCCCAGTGCAGCGGCAAACACCAGGCCCCAGTTGTGGCCGAACTGGCTGGACTCCTGCACCAGCGCGGCAAACGAGCTCAGCTCTTCCGGCCGTTTGTCCACACACATCAGCGGCACCAGCGCGCCGCCCTGGCCGGCCTCAAAACGCTCGCGCTGCACCGGCGTGCTGTCCTCGGGCAGCTCCACACCGGTGAACACAAACAGCAGGCGCTGCGGCTCGGGCTGGGCCCGGGCTGCCTGCAGCAGGTCGTCAAAACTCAGAATGTCCATGAATCCATCCAGTCACAGGGAGTAAAAAGAATCCGCCGGTTCGCGCCCCGGCGCGTGCCCGTCGGCCGAAAGGCTGCTTGTAAAATCCTGCGGCGCAGGTCGCAGGCGCGCGGGCTTGCGCGACTGTGCCGTGCCGATGCTGACAAAACACAACGCCTGTTCGCTGGCCGCCAGGCCAAACAGGGTGCGCAGGCCGGCAGACTTCAGCGCCTTGCCGCTGGTCAATGCCGAACCATACCCCAATGCAGTAGCCATGAGCAGCATGTTCTGGATCGCGCAACCGGCGGACACGGTGCGTTCGGCCAGGTCAATCTCCGCATCGCCGCGCTGGCCATCGACAACCACCAGCATCAGCAGGGGGGCACGGTGCGCTTTTTCGCGCGCCTGCGCCAGCTGTTCCGCAGTAGCCTGGGCGTCGCGCGCCATCAGCGCCGCGCCGAACACCTCGGCCAGCCGCGCGCGCGCCGCCTGCGGCACAAGCACCAGGCGCCAGGGTTGCAGCTGCCCGTGGTCGGGCGCCGTGGCCGCCGCGTTCAGGATCATGCCGAGCTGCTTCGCGTCGGGCCCGGGCGCCAGCAGGCGCTTGGGCAAAATGGTCTGGCGTGACTGCATCAGCGTCGCCGCCAGGCTGGCCGCATCGTTGTCGGGCGTGGTGGATATTGGCATCGGGATCGGGACGGCAAGCAGGTTCATCACTACGCCCCTCAGCCGGGCCGTGCGTCAGCACGCAGGCGGCCATACCAGTTGCCCAGCCGCACACCCCACACCCCCATGACGCCGGCCCACAACAGGGCGGCCGCCAGCAGCAGCCAGCCCGCGAGGGCCGTTTGCGCGGCAGCCGCAATGCGCAGCAGCGTCGCGGCTTGCAGCAGCCAGAACAGCGTCCAGATCAGGTTGTCGGCCACCAGCGCACGACCGCTGTGACCACAGGACACCCGCGTGACCATGGCCAGCATCAGCGACGCCAGGCAGCCCATGGTCAGCGCATGCAGCGACCCGAGTGCCAGCACCGGCGCGTCCTGCGCCAGGCCCAGCCACTGCGAGAGCCCTCCGAGCACCAGCGCCAGGCCGAGCCAGAAAAACCCGATGTGCAGCATGGCCAGCAAACGGTTCTTGAGGCTTTGCACCAGCCCCCAGGCAACAGCGAGCCAGAGCAGCACGCCGCCCGCGGCCAGTTCGAAGGCCCCGCGCGCCCCACTCCAGACCGTGCCCGCCATGCCTAGCAACGGGCCGTCCAGCTCGACCCACACGGCGAGGACCTCGGCCGCCGCGACGGCCAGCATCAGCCACAACACCCAGAACGGTCGCCAGGCGTCGATGCGCGGCAGGGCACTGGAAGTGAAAAACGGAATCATGCGATGCGCCACCGAGACGTAGACCACCACCACAAACCCCCACAAGCCGGTGAGGATGCAGGCACGCGCCACGTCGGGCTCGCCCAGCAGCAGGCTGAGCGCCAGACCCGCCAGACTCAGGCAGCCCACGATGCAGGCTACGCCCACCGTGCGCGCATGCACCTGGTCGTCGGCCCGGCTGCGACGGACCAGCCCCCAGAACAGCACCGTCACCCAGGACAGTCCCGCACAGGCCAGCACCAGACCGGCCAATGCCGTCAGGCCATGCAGGTGGGCACCGGTCAGGCACAGCAGCCAGCCGCTTGCCTGCAACAGCAGCGGCACCCGCAACTGGCGGGGCACCAAGGGCTGCACGCCCAGCCATTTGGGCCCGGCCGTGAACAGGAACCCCACGAAGAACAGAGGAATAAAACCAAAGGTCATGACCGCACCATGGGCCAGCGAGGGTGACAGCGCATAGGGCAGGCTCAGCACGGGACTGAGGCGGTCCAGCTGCACCAGCGCCCACCAGCTGCCGGCGGCCACCAGCACCACCATGGCCAGGAAAAACCCCAGCCGGTGCGGCGCCAGCAGCAGATGGCTGGCGCGCCAGCGGCGGTCCACCCTGGCCCGCTCGCTGGCCGTGGGTTTGCCCGGCCTCACCCGCAGGGCGATGACCGGGCGCTCACTCATCCGCAAACGCCCAGGTGGCCGCACTGGGTGCAGTAGTCGCAACCGTCCTTGCGGATCACCGCGTGGGCGCCACATTCGCTGCATTTCTTGCCCGCCATCACCGGCGGCGCGAGCGCCATGTCGACCTGGGGTTCCACCACGGGTGCTGCACTGGCAACGCCCTGCTGGGCGCGCCGCGCAATGATGTTCTGCACTGCATAGGCAATGGCCGCAACTTCCGAGTCGTGCCACAGCGGCACACGTGTGCCGTCGGCCTTCTCGTAGGTGCCCAGCCGCACCGGGCCACGGTCCCAGGCAACCTTGCGCATGTCGCTGAGCGCGCGCTCGAGGAAGCCGCCGCGCGCAGCCAGCGACAGCATGCGCATGCTGGAGGTGATCCACTGCTGCGACTCGCCACTTTGGCCCACCGGCATGAAAAATTCGATGGCTCGTTCGACCGTGCCTTCGCCACTGGCTGAGGGCATCGGCAGGAAAGACACCACGATGTACAGCGTCTTGTGCCCTTCCTGCGTCCAGTAATCAACCTTTTCGGCCACAGCCGACAAGGCGCCCTTGGGACGGCTCTCGATCACCGTGCGCATCGGGTCCATGGGCACCGGCGCGGCGGGCGCGGTGGCGGGACCCGGATGGGTTTCCAGCACCGAGCCCAGAATCGCATTGGGCCGGTAGGTGGCCAGTCCCTTCAGCTTGGCGCGCCAGGCCTGCTGGTACAGGCTCTTGAAATCCTCGTAGGCGTAGTCGGCCGGCACGTTGACGGTTTTGGAGATCGCCGTGTCCACAAAGGGCTGCACCGCTTCCATCATGCCAATGTGGCTGTCTGCCGACATCTCGAGCGCCGAAACAAAGTAGGCGGGCAGTTTGTCCACGTTGCCGCCGAGTTCGCGGTACAGGCGCCAGGCATGGTCTTCCACCGCATATTCGGTGGTGCTGCCGTCAGACTCGCGCTTCTTGCGCCGGTACATCCACGAAAACGGCGGTTCGATGCCGTTCGACGCATTGTCGGCAAACGCCAGGCTGACCGTGCCGGTCGGTGCAATCGACAGCAGGTGGCTGTTGCGTATGCCGTTGGCGCGTATGGATTGCTGCAGGGCCGCCGGCAAGCGGCTGGCAAAGGTGCCGGCGGCGAGATACCCGTCGGCGTCGAACTTCGGAAACGCGCCTTTTTCTTTTGCCAGCGCCACCGAGGCGGCGTAGGCTGCATCGCGCATGGCGACGGCGATACGCGCCGCCATCTCGCGGCCCTCGGGCGCGTCGTAACGCAGGCACAACATGGCCAGCGCATTGCCCAGGCCGGTGAAACCGACGCCGATGCGGCGCTTGGCGGCCGACTCGGCCTGCTGCTGCGGAAGCGGCCAGAAGGTCACGTCGAGCACGTTGTCGAGCGCACGCACCTGGGTGGTCACCGATTTCGCAAAAGCCTCAAAATCAAAGTCCGGCACGCCATTGAAGCCGAAGGGGTGGCGCACAAAACGCGTGAGGATGATGGGCCCGAGGTCGCAGCAACCGTAGGGCGGCAGGGGTTGCTCGCCGCAAGGATTGGTCGCCGCGATGTCTTCGCAGTAACGCAGGTTGTTGTCCTGGTTGATGTGGTCCAGGAACAGAATGCCGGGCTCGGCAAAGTCGTAGGCCGAATGCATCACGGTGTCCCACAACTCGCGCGCCGCCACCGTCTGGTAGACCCACAGGCCGTCGGCACGCTGGAACGCACCTTGCGCGATCAGCGAAGCACCGGGCTTGGCCTTGTGCACCAGCTCCCAGGGCTGGTCTTCGGCCAGGGCGTGCATGAATGCATCGGGCATGCCGACCGACACATTGAAGTTGTTCCAGCGCCCGGGTGTGCGCTTGGCAGTGATGAACTCGTGCACATCCGGGTGGTCGATGCGCAGCACACCCATCTGCGCGCCGCGCCGTGAACCCGCGCTTTCCACGGTGGAACAGGACTGGTCGAACACATTGATGTAGCTGCACGGACCGGAGGCCATGGAGGCTGTCGCCTTGACCTCCGCTCCGCGCGGCCGGATGCGTGAAAAATCGTAGCCCACGCCGCCGCCGCGCCGCATGGTTTCGGCCGCTTCGCGCAGGGCCTCGTAAATGCCGGGGTAACCACCGTCATCGACGCCCTGGATGCAGTCACCCACGGGCTGCACAAAGCAGTTGATCAGGGTCGCCTGGATGGCCGTGCCGGCCGCACTCATGATGCGGCCGGCGCCTATCGCGCCGGCGTGCAGGTTCTCGAGGAACAGGGCCTCGTGTTTGGCACGTTCCGCTTCGGGCTCGACCGAGGCCAGAGCCCGCGCCACGCGCCGGTACAGGTCTTCCACACCCGACTCACCGGGTTTGAGGTATTTTTCCTTCAGCACGTCGTGGCTGATGGGCTGGGTGGCCGTCATGTCCTGAGGCCTGCCGAATTGATCGCGTTTCATGCTTGTGCTCCTGCGATGGACGTTGCTGGCCGGATTCCGCCGAGCAGCCATTGCATCAATTCTTGCACCGAACGGATCTGGTCGCCAAACGGCAGGCGGGCGGCACCACGGAAGAAAAGGCCTTTACGCGCATTGCCGTCAAACGCATGGCCGAGCTGCTGGTCGATGCAGAACTGGCCCATGGTGGCCACGCCATCGCGCAGGCCGCAGTGGGCCAGGCAGTCAAACGACATGTTGCATTTGGCCTTGACATGGGCCGCCGCCTGGAGTTTGGGCTCGAGCCGGATGTATTTGTCCAGCCAGGGGGTGCGCACCGCGCGCGCCGGCAGGCCGGCCACACTGACGAACTCCACCATGTCTTCCGGTTTGGCTTCGGCCAGCACCTTCTTGAAGGCGGGATCGGCATCACACTCCTGGGTCACGGCAAAAGCCGTTCCGAGCTGCACGGCCGAGGCGCCCAAGGCCTGCAGGCGCAGGATGTCGTCCCGGCAATTGATGCCGCCGGCGGCAATCAGCGGTATTTCACGCTCGATGCCCGCCGTCTTGAAGAATTCCAGCACCTGCGGGATGACCACCTCGAAGTCAAAACGCGGGTCATGCAGGTCCGCAACCTTCGCTGCGCCCAGATGACCGCCCGCCAGGCCGGGGTGCTCGATCACGATGGCATCGGGCAGGCGGCCCTTTTTTTGCCACTTGCGCACCAGCAATTGCACGCCCCGCGCATCCGACAGGATGGGGATCAGCGCGACCTTGGGGTAGTCACGCGCCAGCTCCGGCAAATCCAGCGGCAGGCCGGCGCCGACCACCAGGGCATCAGCACCGCTGGCCAGCGCCTGGCGCACGTAATCCTCGTAGGCGCCGAGCGCCTTCATGATGTTCACGGCAATCAGGCCGCGGCCTTGTGCCAGCTCGCGCGCGCGGCGGATTTCGCGGTCCAGCGCCTCGAGATTGGCCGCATTGATCACGGCTTTTGCATCGGGCTCCTTGTCCAGATGACCGGTTTTGGCCATCAGGTCCGGATGCAGGCGCCGCAAGTCCACGGAAGACACCGTGCCCACCCCGCCCAGGCGGGCTACCGCGCCGGCCAGGCCACCTGCCGACACACACACACCCATGCCGCCCTGCACCACCGGAACCAGTTCCTTGCCGCCAATCCGCCAGGGCCGCAGGCCCGAATCGTGGGCAAGTGTCTGCAGTATCGCGGCGGCCGCCGCCGAATCGACACTTGCCTTGACAGCCAGGTCAGTCGCTAATGATTTGTCCATCGTGTTCCACATAAGGTTGGTACGGGCCAGTGCCGCTGTTGGAGGCTATCGCAGCGGGCACAAAACTTCCTTGCCGTACATCAAAGATGTGGATTTCACCGTCCTCAATCACGTAATGCCAGCCATGCAGCGTCAAGGCGCCCTTCTCGACCTCGCGCCGCACCATGGGGTAGGCCATCAGGCGCTCGAGCTGCAACACCACCAGCCGCTGCTCGGTGCGGCGCAGGGCCTCGGGACTGGCCTGGACCGGCAGCAAGGCTTCGCTGGCCAGCTTGAGCCAGGCCTGCAGGGCCACGGCTTCTTCGGGCACGCCCTCATAAGCGGCCCGGATGGCGCCACAGTGGCTGTGGCCGCAGACGATGATGCGCTCCACATGCAGGCTGAGCACTGCGAACTCGATGGCCGCCGTGGTGCCGTGCAATCCGTGCGAACCGTCATACGGCGGAACGAAGGCCCCCACGTTTCGCACGATGAAAAGCTCACCAGGGCCAGCACCGGTCAGGAGGTAGGGCACCACCCGTGAATCCGAGCAGCCGATGAACAGGGTCTTGGGATGCTGCCCCTGCGCCACCAAGTCCTGAAAGCGCTGCTGGTGCAGCGGAAAATAGTCGGAGTGAAAACGCCGCAAGCGAAGCAGCAACTCGTCCGCGCTTGCGACGTCTTCGGTCATTGGACCAGCGGCGAATCAGCCCCTTCCAGGGCAATGCCTTCGACGTCCGCCTCCCCTACCAGCAGGGTCATGAACTGGTGCAGGGCCCGGGCGCGCGACTGCATGGTCAGCAGGGCCGCAATGCGCTCGCGCACTTCTTCGTAGGCGGGCTGGGTGCCGCTGCGACGCTCCAGCACGTCGATGATGTGAAAACCGAAACGCGTGTGAAACAGGCGCGGATGCACGCCAGTGCCGGTTTGCGCATGCTGGAGGTGAAACAGTTCCGTCGCCAGTTCGGGCGCACAGTCGTCCGGCGTGATCCATCCGAGGTCGCCGCCCTGGGCGCTGCTCGGGCAGTTGGACAGCTCGGCGGCCAATTGAGCAAACCGCTCCGGGGAGACCCCCTTGTGCGACAACTCCAGCAAGGCGCGTTCGGCATGCACGGTGAGTGCCTGAACATTGACACCGGGCGTGACGGCAAACAGGATGTGCCGCACATGCAGCGCCTGGCCCACCAGAAACTGTGCCTTGTGGGCCTCGTAATAACGCCGGCCCTCGTCGTCGCTCGGCTGGGGGCTGACCACCTGCCGGTCCACCATGGCTTCGATGATCTCGCGTTCGGCCTGGCCCAGTTCCGGGGTGGTCAAGCCGGTGTGGCGCGGCAGCAGGCCTTGCGACACCGCCTGCTGGCGCAACAGTTCGGTGTAGGCCAGCTCGCGCAGCGTCGCCGTGTCCGGACGCTGCCCGGTCGCATGCAGGGCGATGCCGTTGACGCAGGCCGTGGGCTGAACCGGCTGGGCTGCGGCAGGGCCGCACTGGCAGGAGCCGCTGCCGCAGCCCTGGGCGGCGACAGGTGAAGAAAGTGTTTGTGTGGTCATGGAAGGTCCCTGATTCGTGGTGAGGGGTCAAGGAGCACCGGGCGACTTGGCCCGGGGAACGCCCAGCCGGCGGCTGCGCACGACCTGGTAGGGACGGAAAATGTAAGCGACCGATCCGAAGCCGCTCCACACATGCACCAGACGGCTGAAGGGGAACAGCAGGAAGATGGTCATCCCGAACACGATGTGGAAACGGTAGGGCCAGGGGAGGACGGCCAGCGCTGCAGAGTCCACCTCGCGCAGGGTGAGAATGCGCTGCGCCCATTCGGCCAGGATCAGCATCACGCTGCCATCGGCATGTCCCCATGAATACGGCAGGGTGATCAGGCCCACCACCAGCTGTACCCACAGGATCAGCAGGATCGCGAGATCGGTCTTGTGGCTGGTGTAGCGTATGCGCGGGTCGAACATGCGGCGGTAGATCAGCATCGACAGGCCGATGAAACAGATGACGCCGGCAATGCCGCCCGCATAGATCGCCATGCGCTGCTTGGTCGCTGCGTCCATGAAAAAACCATACACCGCGTGGGGTGTCAGCAGGCCGACCAGATGGCCGAAGAACAGGAACAGGATGCCCACGTGGAACAGGTTGCTGCCCCAGCGCAGCAGGCCGGTGCGCAGCAGCTGCGAAGAGTCGCTTTTCCAGGTGTACTGGTCGCGGTCGAAGCGGATCAGGCTGCCGAGCAGGAACACCGTCAGGCAGATGTAGGGATAAACACCAAAAAGAAATCCGTGAAGTCCGGGGCTCATGCTTGTACTCCTTGGGTGGGCTGTGCCTTGCGCACGTGAGGCACGATGTGGATCGGCTGCGGCTGGTCCGGCCTGGCCTGGCCCTTGGATGAACAGCCATCAAAGACGACCGGCTCTTCCCAGACCGCGTCGATAGGTTCTTCCGCCGCGATCTGCACCGGCTGGGCCTTCTCCCCGGCCAGCTCCAGCAAGGCGCCCAGCACAGAGGCGTAGGCACTTTCGCGCTGCTGCAGCGCCGCGAAAATCGCATTGAAGATATGCGCCATCTCGGCCAGAAACTCGCGCGCCTCGCGCGGCGGCTGGGTCGAGGTGAATTCGAGCACCACCGGCAGGAAGTCCGGCATCTCGCCCTCCGCCAGGTACATGCCGGCCTTTTCGTAAGTCTGCGCGAGGTCGATCATGGCTGGTCCGCGGTCGCGCGAGTCGCCGTGCACGTGTTCGAACAGGTGCAGCGAGGTGGCGCGACCCCGATCGAACAACTCGACATACGCCGCCTCGGACTCGAGCGCCGGCGCAAGCGCGAGCGCTTCGATCAGGCCATCCAGCTCAGCCAGCCGCAACGGCTCCAGGGCACGTTCTTCGTGCAATGCCTCGCGTAGCGCGCCCAGATGGCTGCGCAGCTCGGCGTCGGGATAAGCGAGCAGCCGGGCCAGCACACGCAGGCTCTTCGAAGCCACAGCAGGGGTGTTGTTGAAAAGTGCCATGGTTCAGACCTCCACCTTGATGGGAATAGTGCGTTTCTTGTTGCCGCCGAACAGGCTGACGTCGCTGGCGCCGTCGGAGCAACCGTTGCCGAAGGTGAAGCCGCAGCCGCCGCGCATGTCGAAGGCGTTCTCGGCGTATTCGCGGTGGGTGGTCGGAATCACGAAGCGGTCTTCGTAGTTGGCAATCGCCATGATGTGGTACATCTCCTCGACCTCGGCCACGGTCAGCCCGGCCTGCTCGAGCACCGCCAGGTTCTGCACCTGGTCCACATGTTTGCTGCGCTGGTAGGACCGCATCGCCAGCATGCGCTGCAGCGAACGGATCACCGGCGCCGTGTCGCCCGCGGTCAGCAGGTTGGCCAGGTACTGCACGGGAATACGCATCTGCGCGATGTCGGGCAACTCGCCGTTGATGCCGATCTGGCCGGCGTTGGCCGCCGAGGTGATCGGCGACAGCGGCGGGACGTACCAGACCATGGGCAGCGTGCGGTACTCGGGGTGCAGCGGCAGCGCCACCTTCCACTCCACAGCCATCTTGTAGACCGGGCTGCGGCGGGCGCCTTCCAGCCAGGCTTCGGGAATGCCGTCCTTGCGCGCCTGCTCAATCACTTTCGGATCGTTCGGGTCCAGGAAGATGTCGAGCTGGGCCTGGTACAGGTCCTTGTCGTCTTCCACGCTGGCCGCTTCCTGGATGCGGTCGGCGTCATAGAGCACCACACCGAGGTAACGGATGCGGCCCACGCAAGTCTCGCTGCAGACGGTCGGCTGGCCGGCTTCAATGCGCGGGTAGCAGAAGGTGCATTTTTCGGCCTTGCCGCTCTTCCAGTTGTAATAGATTTTCTTGTACGGGCAGCCCGAGACACACATGCGCCAGCCGCGGCACTTGTCCTGGTCAATCAGCACGATGCCGTCTTCCTCGCGCTTGTAGATCGAGCCCGAAGGACAGGACGCCACACAGGCCGGGTTCAGGCAATGCTCGCAAAGGCGCGGCAAATACATCATGAAGGTGTTTTCGAACTGGCCCACCATGTCTTTCTGGACCTGGTCGAAGTTCGCCAGGTTGGCGTCCTTGCTGCGCTTGGAAAACTCGCCGCCGAGAATCTCTTCCCAGTTCGGACCCCATTCGATTTTTTCCATGCGCTTGCCGGTGATCAGGCTGCGCGGCCGCGCCGTCGGTGTGGCCTTCATTTCCGGCGCCGACTGCAGGTGGTCGTAGTCGAAAGTGAAAGGTTCGTAGTAGTCGTCAATCTGCGGCATGTTCGGGTTGGAGAAGATGCGCATCAGCAGCTTCCACTTTCCGCCCTGGCGCGGCTCGATGGAACCGTCGGCCTTGCGTACCCAGCCGCCGTTCCATTTGTCCTGGTTTTCCCACTCCTTGGGGTAACCGATGCCGGGCTTGGTTTCAACGTTGTTGAACCAGGCGTATTCCATGCCGGGCCGGCTGGTCCAGACGTTTTTGCAGGTGACCGAACAGGTGTGGCAGCCGATGCACTTGTCCAGGTTCAGCACCATGCCGATTTGTGCGCGTACCTTCATGCTGCTTCTCCCATTTGTTGCACGGCGAACGCTTTGCCGTCATCACGCGGCGTGTCCAGCCAGTCCACCTTGTCCATCTTGCGCACCACGACGAATTCATCGCGGTTGGTGCCTATGGTTCCGTAGTAGTTGAAGCCGTAGGAAAGCTGCGCGTAGCCGCCTATCATGTGGGTCGGCTTGAGCACGATGCGCGTGACCGAGTTGTGGATGCCGCCACGCTGGCCGGTGATCTCCGAACCCGGGGTGTTGACGATTTTTTCCTGCGCGTGGTACATCATCACCATGCCGGGCTTGACCCGCTGGCTGACGACAGCACGCGCCGCAATCGCGCCGTTGACGTTGTAGGCCTCGATCCAGTCGTTGTCTTCCACGCCGATGAGCTTGGCATCGTCTTCACTGAGCCAGATGATGGGTCCGCCCCGGCTCAGCGTCAGCATCAACAGGTTGTCGGTGTAGGTCGAATGGATGCCCCACTTCTGGTGCGGCGTGATGAAGTTCAGCAGTATCTCGGTGTTGCCGTTGGTACGGATGCCGTGCACACCCGCGGTGGCCTTCAGGTTCACCGGCGGCCGGTAGCTGGCCAGGCCCTCGCCGAAAGCCAGCATCCACGGGTGGTCCTGGTAGAACTGCTGACGGCCGGTGAGGGTGCGCCATGGGATCAGTTCATGCACATTGGTGTAGCCGGCGTTGTAGGACACGGTTTCCGATTCGATGCCGCTCCAGGTCGGTGAGCTGATGATCTTGCGCGGTTGCGCCTGGATGTCGCGAAAGCGGATCTTCTCGTCCTCGCGGTGCAACGCCAGATGGGTGTGCTCGCGGCCGGTCTGCTTGCCCAGTGCCGCCCAAGCCTTGACCGCCACATGGCCGTTGGTTTCGGGCGCCAGTTGCAACACCATTTCGCAGGCGTCGATGTCGCTGTTGATGCGAGGCATGCCCTGGGTCACGCCGGGTTCGGTGACCAGGCCATTGAGTTCGCCGAGCTGCCGCACTTCGGTTTCGGTGTTCCACGCAATGCCCTTGCCGCCGTTGCCCACCTTGTTGAGCAGCGGGCCGACAGCCGTGAAACGTTTGTAGACGTTGGGGTAGTCGCGTTCGACCACCTGCATCTGGGGCGCCGTCTTGCCGGGCACCAGTTCGCACTCGCCACGTTTCCAGTCCTTGACTTCGAAAGGCTGGGCCAGCTCACCCGGGGTATCGTGCATCACCGGTGTCAGCACCATTTCCTTCTCGACGCCGAGATGGCCTTCGCAGAGCTCGCTGAACTTTTTCGCGAAGCCCTTGTAGATTTCCCAGTCGCTTTTCGATTGCCACACCGGGTCCACCGCGGTGGACAGCGGATGGATGAAGGGGTGCATGTCGCTGGTGTTGAGGTCGTTTTTCTCGTACCAGGTTGCGGTCGGCAGCACGATGTCGGAGTACAGGCAGGTCGTGCTCATGCGGAAGTCGAGCGTGACCAGCAGGTCCAGCTTGCCCTCGGGCGCCTTGTCGTGCCAGACCACTTCCTCGGGCTTGCCGTCTTCGGCACCGAGATCCTTGCCCTGAACACCGTTGTCCGTACCGAGCAGATGCTTGAGGAAATACTCATGGCCCTTGCCCGACGAACCGATGATGTTGGAGCGCCAGACAAACATGTTGCGCGGCCAGTTGTCAGGATGATCCGGGTCCTCGCAGCTCATCCTGAGCGAGCCGTCCTTGAGCGACTTGACGACATAGTCTTTCGCATCCAGGCCCGCGGCCTGCGCGTCCTTGACCACCTGCATCGGATTGGTCTGCAATTGTGGCGCGCTCGGCAACCAGCCCATGCGCTCGGCCCGCACGTTGTAGTCGATCATGCTGCCGCCGTAGAGCTTCTTGTCGGCCAGCGGGGACAACACCTCGTCCACGCCGAGCTTTTCGTAGCGCCACTGGTCGGTGTGCGCATAGAAAAAGCTGGTGGAGTTCATCTGCCGGGGTGGACGGATCCAGTCGAGCGCGAAGGCCAGTGGCGTCCAGCCGGTCTGCGGCCGCAGTTTTTCCTGACCCACGTAGTGCGCCCAGCCGCCGCCGCTCTTGCCGATGCAGCCGCACATCATCAGCATGTTGATGACGCTGCGGTAGTTCATGTCACTGTGGTACCAGTGGTTCATGCCGGCGCCGATGATGACCATGGACCGGCCTTCGGTCTTGTCGGCATTGTCGGCAAACTGGCGTGCGACGGCGATGATCTGGTCGCGAGGAACACCGGTGATCTGCTCCTGCCAGGCCGGGGTGTAGGGGGTGTTGTCGTCAAAGTCGGCGGCGGCCAGTTCCCCGGGCAGGCCGCGGGAAATGCCGTATTGCGCGACCTGCAGGTCAAACACCGTCGCCACCAGGGCCGAGCGCTCCTCGCCGGCCTTGCCGAGTGAAATGCGCTGCACCGGTACCGTGCGCACCAGCACATCGCCCTGCTCGTTGTTCTGGAAATGGTCATGGTGGATGCCGCCGAAATACGGAAAGCCGACCTTGGCGCTGTCGGCACTGGGCGCATCACCCTCCATCACCGACAGCTTGAGCGTGACTTCGTCACCCTGGCGCGCTTCTTTCGACTCCAGGTTCCACTGCCCGGCGTCGGCACGGCCATCCGGGCCCCAGCGAAAGCCAATGGCGCCGTGGGGCAGCACGACCTTGCCCTGCGCATCGAAGGCCACGGTTTTCCACTCGGGGTTGTTCGCCTGGCCCAATTTACCGTTGAAGTCGGACGCGCGCACATAACGGTCCGGCACCAAAACGGTTTCGCCGTTTTCCAGCTGGTGCTCCTTGAGCATCACCAGCATGGGCAGGTCGGTGTAGCGGCGTGCGTAGTGGTCGAAGTAGGCCGACCGCGGCTTGCCGTTGCCGCCGAAGTAGAAGTCCTTCAGGATCACATGGCCCATGGCCATGGCGACCGCAGCATCAGTGCCCTGCTTGGGGTGCAGCCACAGGTCGGAGAGTTTGGCGACCTCGGAATAGTCGGGCGTGATCGCCACGGTCTTGGTGCCCTTGTAACGGACTTCGGTGAAGAAGTGCGCATCGGGGGTGCGCGTCTGCGGCACGTTGGAGCCCCAGGCAATGATGAAGCCGGAGTTGTACCAGTCGGCCGACTCCGGCACGTCGGTCTGCTCACCCCAGACCTGGGGGCTGGACGGAGGCAGGTCGCAATACCAGTCGTAAAAACTCATGCACACGCCGCCTATCAGCGACAGGTAACGCGAACCGGAGGCGTAGCTGACCATGGACATCGCCGGGATCGGGGAGAAACCGATGATGCGGTCGGCGCCGTGCTTCTTGATCGTGTGGACGTTGGAAGCCGCAATGATCTCGTTGACCTCGTCCCAACTGGAACGGACAAAACCTCCCAGACCGCGCACGCTCTGGTAGTCGCGCCGCTTGGCGTCGTCCTGCACCACGGCCGCCCAGGCCTCGACCGGCGGCAAGGTCAAACGCGCCTCGCGCCAGTGCTTGAGCAGGCGCGCACGCACCATGGGGTACTTGACGCGATTGGCGCTGTAGAGGTACCAGCTGTAGCTGGCACCGCGCGAGCAGCCGCGCGGCTCGTGGTTGGGCATGTCCCAGCGCGTGCGCGGGTAGTCGGTCTGCTGGGTTTCCCAGGTGACGATGCCGCCCTTGACATAAATCTTCCACGAACAAGAGCCCGTGCAGTTCACGCCATGGGTGCTGCGCACGATCTTGTCGTGCGCCCAGCGGTTGCGGTAGGCGTCTTCCCAGGTCCGGTCTTCGGCGGTAGTGACGCCGTGCGCCCCGGAGAAGGACTCCCTGGGGTTGGAAAAGTGGCTCAGTCGATCAAGAAAATGACTCATTTGATTCTCCGGTAATGCGGTAAAAGCGGGCCCAGCGGCGGGTCAGGGGTTTTTGATCTCGGCGCCGCGGCGCAGGTAAAACCACCAGTTCAGCACCAGGCACAGGGCATAGAAAATGGCAAAGCCGTACATGGCGTTTTCTGGCGTACCGGCCTTGATCTGTGCGCCTATGACCACCGGGGCGATGAAGGCGCCGTAGGCGGCAATGGCCGAGGTCCAGCCCAGCACCGGGCCGGCCTGCTGGCGGTCGAAGATGACGCCAATCGTGCGGAAGGTGGAGCCGTTGCCGATGCCGCTGGCGGCAAACAGCACGACGAACAGCACCATGAAGATCAGGAAGTACTGCTCGGGCGTGGCCGACTTGTAGGCCAGCAGCATGACGTAACCCACGGCCACGGAGGCCACCACCATGATGGCGGAGATGATCTGCGTCACGATGGAGCCGCCGACCTTGTCCGAGACCCAGCCACCCACGGGCCGGATCAGCGCGCCGACAAAGGGACCTATCCAGGCAAAGGTCAGCGCCGACGGTGCGTTCGGGTTTTTCAGCGTGTGCTGCATGACGCCGGCGGCGTCCGGCACGTGGCTGATGCCGAAGATCACCGTGATCGCCAGCGGCAGGGCCATCGAAAAACCGATGAAGGAACCGAAGGTCACGATGTACAGCAGGGTCAGCGACCAAGTGTGCTTGTTGCTGAAAATGGAGAACTGTTTGGCGATGGCTTCCTTCATCGGGCCGAAGGCCGTCACCTTCAGCACCATCAGGGTGCTCACCACAATCAGCGGCATGGCGATCCACATGTTGAGCAGGCCCAGCCCCGTGGGTTTGGGCAGGTAGAGGTACAGCCCGACACCGGCCGGCACAAACGACAAGGTGTACAGCCAGATGATCTTGAGGAAGGCCGGGATCGTGCCGCCGATGGCGGGCGAGACGGTGGTCAGGTTGTTCATGCCGAAGAAGCAGATGACAGACAGCGGCACCAGCGACAGCAGCCAGGCGAAGCCGGCGTTCTGGATCCAGGTCGGCGTTCCGGCCGTGATTTTTCCGAGAATCCAGCCGCTGTCCTTGACCAGCGTCATCGATTCGCCCCCGAAACTGCCGAAGAGGCCGACCGTCATCACCAGGGGAATGACGATCTGCATGGCGGTGACGCCGAAGTTGCCCAAGCCTGCATTAAGGCCGAGCGCCGTGCCCTGCAACCGCTTGGGAAAGAAGGTGCTGATGTTGGACATCGAACTGGCGAAGTTGCCGCCCCCCACGCCCGACCACAGCGCCATCAGCTGGAAGGACCACAGCGGCCATTCGGGGTGCTGCAGCACGATGCCGGTGCCGATGGCCGGCGCCAGCAGCATCGACGTCGTCAGGAAGATGGTGTTGCGTCCGCCGGCCAGCCGGATCAGGAAGGAGGCCGGAATGCGCATGGTGGCGCCGGCCAGCCCTGCAATGGCCGTCAGCGTGAAGAGTTCGGCCTGGGTGAAAGGAAAGCCCAGGTTGAGCATCTGCACGGTGATGATGCCCCACATGCCCCAGACGGCAAAGCCGCACAGCAGGCTGGGCACGGAGATCCAGAGGTTGCGGTAGGCAATGCGTTTGCCGGTGCTTTCCCAGAACTGCTCATCCTCGGGACGCCAGTCGGTGATGTCAACGCTGGAACTGGTTTTGGTATTCATGGTGCTTCCTCGAAAAAGGGTCTGTTTCAGGCTTGGGCGCCGGAGGCGTTCTTGCCCATGACTTCAGTGCGGCGCACCTCGGTCCAGTACATCCAGATCAGCGAGACCCAGACGATGCCGTACATGAACATGAAGGCGCTGGAGCGGATGCCCGTCAGGTCCATCAGGCCGCCGAAGATGATGGGCAGCACGAAGCCGCCCAGGCCGCCGGCCAGCCCGACAATGCCGCTGATCGCGCCGATGTTGGCGCCGTAGTCATCGCTGATGTACTTGAAGACGCTGGCCTTGCCGAAGGCCCAGGCAATGCCCAGGATGAACATCAGTGCCGTGAAGGTATAGACGTTCAGACCGAGGTGGAAGGTCGCCGGGCCATTAACCGTGAGAATGGTGAAGTCGGTCTGCGGGTAGGACAGCAGGAACAGGCACACCCAGCTCACCCACATCACCCACCAGGTCACGCTGTGTGCGCCGTACTTGTCGGACAACACGCCACCAAAGGCGCGCAGCACACCGCCCGGCAGCGAGAAACACGCCGCCAGCAGCGCTGCCACGCGGATGTCCAGGCCGAATTCACCCACGTAGTACTGCACCATCCAGAGGGACAGGGCCACATAACCGCCGAACACGATGCTGTAGTACTGGCAGTACTTGAGCACCTTGGGGTCTTTCAGGGCCTTGAGCTGGTCGCTGAACTTGACGTGGCTGGGCACCAGGTGCGACGGGTCGCTGTAGCTGAACAGCCAGAACAGCACCAGCGCAGCCAGCATGATGACCGCGTACACCTGCGGCACCATGGCCCAGCCAAAGGCCACCAGCAACACCGGCGCCACGAACTTGTTGACGGCGGCACCCGAGTTGCCGGCGCCGTACACGCCCATCGCCATGCCCTGGCGGTTTTTCGGAAACCAGCGCGCCACATAAGGCGTGCCCACCGAGAACGAGCCACCGGCCAGGCCGACAAACAGGCCGATCACCAGAAAGTGCCAGTAGGCCGTGGCGTAACTCATGAGCCAGATCGCGGGCACGGTGATGGCCATCAGGATCGCCATGACGATGCGGCCGCCGTAGCGGTCGGTCCAGATGCCCAGCGGGACGCGGATCAGGGAGCCCGTCAGCACCGGCGTCGCCGCGAGCAGGCCGAACTCGGTGGCATTGAGGTTGAGCATCTTCTTGATCGGGATGCCGATCACGCCGAACATCATCCAGACCATGAAGCAGACGGTGAACGCCAGCGTGCTGACAATCAGCACCGACCATGCTTTTCTTGAATTGCCCAGTTCAGAGGCCATGTTGTTTCTCCAGACACATGGCATGACTGTCGGCCTTTTCCGTCCCCTTGAATATCCTCCTTTGGAACGTGGTCACAGGCCCGGGAAAGCGATGGCGGCCCGCGCGGCCATCGTTCCAAAGAACTACTACCGGGTCAAGCTGCCCCGGACTTGATCTTTGTCAACCAAGCTCCCGGCCGGCCGCGTATACGGCTGCCTGGACCCGCGAACTGAGCTGCAGCTTGCGCAGGATGTGCTGGACGTGAATCTTCACCGTCGTCTCCGCGATATCGAGCTTGCGGGCAATCACCTTGTTGCTGTCGCCGCGTGCGATCAGCGCCAGCACCTCGCGCTCGCGCGCCGACAGCAGCGCGATTGCCGGCTCATCCTGCAGGCCCGGCACCGGGGCATCCCCGTTGCGGCCGCCATTGACCGCAGCGACCTCGCCATTGGAGGCCGACGGGGCCTTGGACCGGAAAGCGGCCACCAGCTTGGTCATCATTTCCGGGCTGACCACCGACTCCCCGTCCAGCACCTTGATGATGGATTCCGACAGGCGATCGAGTTCCACGGTTTTCAGCAGGTAGCCGTCGGCGCCGGCCTGCAGCGCTGCAGACAGGTCGTCTTCGTTCTCGCTCACCGTCAACATCAGGATGCGGGTGCCGGGTGCCGCGTCCTTGAGCGTCGCGATGCCGTCCACGCCCAGAACGCCGGGCAGGTGGTTGTCCAGCAGGATCAGGTCCGGCTTGCTGCGTTCCACGCAGCGCAGTGCCTCGCCGATGTCGCCGGCCTCGCCCGCCACATGGAAACGCCCGTCCTGCGAGAGCAGCGCGACGAGACCGCGGCGAAACAGGGTGTGGTCATCGACCACCAGCAGGGCAATGGGCATCGTCATGTCGTGTCCTCAGCCTCCATCCGCGCCAGCGGTCATGGCGGCTAACCCGGGGGTCTTGGCCGCGACGCCGTTGCCGACCTCCGGATGTGGCGGCAGTGTCAGTGTCACGGTGGTTCCCTGGCCAGTCCGGGAAACAATATCGACCTCAGCGCCTATGCGCCCGGCACGTTCCCGCATGATGTTGAGGCCGACATGGGACTGCCCGGGGTGCTTCCCGGTGTCAAAGCCGGTGCCGTTGTCGCGCACCACAAAACGCCAGTGCTCACCCTTGATCACTTCAAGTCCCACTTGCGTAGCGCCCGCATGTTTGCGGATATTGGACAGAGCCTCCTGGAGCACATGCAACACCTGCACCTGCACGTCCGAAGGCAGCGGCAGCCCCTGCCCCTGGACTTGCAACTGGGCAGGAAGGCCGGTCTGGCTCTGGAACTTCTGCAGGGTTTCCTGCAGCGCCTGCTCGATGTCGTCGGTGTTGGTGCGCGTGCGGAAATGCACCAGCAGCTCCCGGACATCGCTGATGCTTTCGCGCAATCCAACATCCAGCTCGTCAAGCGCACCCTGCACCTGGGGCGCCTGCCCCTTGTCCACCGCGCCCCTCAGCAATTGCACCTGAATTTTCAGAAAAGCCAGCGACTGGGCTATCGAGTCATGCAGGTTGCGCGCCAGCAGCGCGCGCTCCTCCGCCACCGCCGCCTCCCGATCCAGGGCATCGGCGCGCAACCCTTCCAGCGAACTGGCCAGGTGGCTGGCCAGCGCATCCAGCAGTTCGATCTCGTCGGCACTCAGCAGGACCGGCGTGCGAAAGAACAGGTTGAACTCGCCGAGCAGGCGCTGTTGCAGGCGAATCGGCACCGTGACCACACTTTCGTAGCCCGCCTTGGCGCAGTGGCGCACCGGCGCTTCGTCGTGGCTGAGGATGGGAATCACGCGGGTGCGCGCGTCCGGCCGCAGGTTGCCGCAGGCGCAGGCGCCGGCCAGCAGGCTGCGCTCTTCCTCCACCAGATCCTGCGGGAAGCAGTCGGAAGCCAGCATCAGGTAGCGCTGGTTGGCATCATCGGACCAGCGGACAGCGGCAGCGTCGGCCTTCATCACGGCGCGCACGCGCTGGGCAAAGCCGCGTGCCAGCTCGTCAATGCTGCCGGCCTGGGCCAGAAAGGCGCTGACCTTGTACAGCGCCTCCAGCCGCGCGCGTTGCGCCTCGATGCGCCGCGTCTTGGCCTCGACCTTGGCCTCCAGCCCTTCATAGAGCGACTGCAGGGTCGCCGTCATGTGGTTGAAACCGGCCGCCACCTGGCCGAACTCGTCCACGGTATCGACCTCGATGCGTGTCCTGAAATCCCCGGACTCCAGCTTGAGCAAGCCCTGCCGGAGTTGGGCCAGGGGATTGATCACGTACATGTAACCGGTAAAAAGCATGATGACCGCCCCGCCGATGGCCAGCACCATCATCAGGAACTGGAACAGGTTCAGGATGGCGGTCAGCCGGGACAGGTGCTGCTCGATCACCAGCACCAGCCGGTCGCTGGCGTCCACAAACGCGCCCCCCGCCTTCAGCAGGTCCTGCGCCGCCGGCGCCGGCTCGGCCAGCCACAAGGGCCGCTGGGTGCGCCACAGGGACTCGACATCGTTGAAACGCGCCCGCACCTGGTCGTCCCAGGGCACAAACAGCGGCCTGGAAGGGTCGCCCTCGCGCAGCAGGGCCAGGCTCTCGTCGAACCGGGCCACCAGCGCCTGCAGTTCGGCGCGTTCCACGCCGGCCTGCACGGCGCTGGCCAGGCGCCAGGTCTGCATGCGCATGCGCCCGGCTTCGTTGACGGCTGCGGCGCCGCCTTCGAGTTGCCATGTCACCCACAGGGTCAGCCCGATGGAGACCAGGGCCACCACCAGCAGGCTGGCGCCGATGCGCATGAGCTTTTTGGAGAGCGAGGCGGTGTGCTGCATGCGCTAGGGCCTGTTCACAGGCAGGCGCGCGCCGCGGGCGGCAGCGGCCGGCGCCGCACAGGCGCTGCACACCATGGCTGCCAGGCGCTGCAGGGCCTGCCAGCCCTCGGCCGGCCAGTCGGGCTGCTTCAGGCCTTTGACGATGCCGTCGACCTTGTGGGCGGCATGCAGCAAATTGGCCAGTGTGGTGTCGCCCATGTGGGGCAACACCCGCTCGAACAGTTTTTCCTTGACACCCCAGACGCGGTTTTCGCGCAGGGCCATCGGCATGGGCCGGCCCGCGCCCAGGGCGTCCTTGACCCGCTTCATGCTGCGGATGTCCTCGCTCAGGGCCCAGTGCACCAGTACCTCGGACTCACCCTCGGACTGCAGGCCGTCGAGCATGCGCTGCACGCGCAGGGCCTGGCCACCGAGCACCGCTTCGGACAGCTTGAACACATCGTATCGCGCGACATTGAGCACGGCGTTTTCGACCTGGTCGAAACTCAGTTCTGCCGATGCCTCCCCGCCGGGGGGATAGAGCAGACCCAGCTTCTGGATCTCCTGGTGCGCAGCCAGCAGGTTGCCTTCCACCCGGTCGGCAAAAAACTGCAGTGTGCGCTGCCCCTCCTCGCCCTGCGCCACGCGCTGGCCCTGCTGCTGCAGGCGCTGCGCGATCCACTGCGGCAGGTTGCGGCGGTCAATCGGGTCGAACTTGACCGTGGTGCCAAAACTTTCCAGCGCGCCAAACCACGCGCCCTTGGTCGTCATGCTGTCCAGGCGCGGCAGCAGCACCAGGGTCAGCGTGCTGTCGTCGCCCTGCGCGCGTTCGGCAATCTGCTGCAGCGCCACCGAACCGTCCTTGCCGGGCTTGCCGCTGGGAATGCGGATCTCCACGATCTGCTTGTCGGCAAACAGGCTCAGCGAGCCGCCGCTGGCCAACACCTCGCTCCAGTCGAAATGGGCGCCGGCCACGGTGTGCACCGTGCGCTCGGTGTAACCCTGAGCCCGCGCGGCGGCGCGCAGCGCGTCGGCGAACTCCTGCACCAGCAACGGCTCGTCGCCGTGCAGGGTGTACAGGCTCCTGAGCCCGCGCTTGAGGTGTTCGGAAAGTTGGGCGGGCGCCAGGTTCATGGTGACGCAAGTTTAGCGGCTGGGGGTTTTGCATCAAGTCCTCCTGACCTGGCAGGCGTGACCTGCTGGCGGCATACTCCTTCCCATGACACAACGCATTCGCCTGATTGGCGCACCCACCGACATCGGCGCCGGCACCCGCGGCTCGTCGATGGGCCCCGAGGCGCTGCGCGTGGCCGGCCTGCAGGCCACGCTGGAAGGGCGCGGCCTGCAGGTCAAGGACGACGGCAACCTGAGCGGCCCGCCCAACCCCTGGCAGGCGCCCGTCCGGGGCTACCGCCACCTGGCCGAGGTGGCCACCTGGAACCGATCGGTACACGAAGCCGTGTTCTCGGCCCTCAGCGAAGGCGACCTGCCCCTCCTGCTGGGCGGCGACCACTGCCTGGCCATCGGCTCCATCAGTGCGGTGGCGCGCCGCTGCCGCCAGACCGGCCAGACCTTGCGTGTGTTGTGGCTGGACGCGCATGCCGACTTCAATACCGACCGCCTGACCCCCACCGGCAACACCCACGGCATGCCCGTGGCCGTGCTCTGCGGGCACGGCCCGGCCGAGCTGACCGGCATAGGCGGGGTGGTCCCGGCGATCCAGGCCTCGGCCGTCCGGCAGATCGGCATTCGCAGCGTCGATGAAGGCGAAAAACACTTCATCCGGCAGTCGGGCCTGGAAGTCTTCGACATGCGTTACATCGACGAACAGGGCATGCGGCAGACCATGGCAGCGGCGCTGGCCGGCGTGGATGCGCAGACCCATCTGCATGTGAGCTTCGATGTGGATTTCCTCGATGCGATGATTGCGCCCGGTGTGGGCACGGCCGTCAAGGGCGGCCCGACTTACCGCGAAGCCCAGCTGTGCATGGAAATGATCGCCGACACCGGCCGCCTGGCCTCGCTGGACGTGATGGAACTCAACCCGGCGCTGGATGTGCGCAACGGCACGGCCGAAGTGGTGCTGGAACTGGTTGAAAGCCTGTTCGGCAAAAGCACACTGATGCGTTGACCCGCGCCATCGCTATAAAATTAATAGCTGCCTGCGTCCACAGATACTGGGCTGACGCCTGATTTCATCATATATTCTGTCCTGCGGCGCCGGCCGCAGCCTCAGATCTCCTTGACGGCAGCCAGACGGCGCAGGATCTGCTGGACGATGTCGCTCTGCATGTCGCGGTACAGCAGCGCCTCCTCGGTTTCCTTGGCCAGCACCGCGGACTCGTTGAAGCTGATGTCGCGCTGCAGCACGATTTCGGCAGGGGGGATCAGCAACTTGCCCTTGAGCGTGCGCAGCTGGAACCTGAAACGCGTGCGCAGCTGGAACTCGCGCACCTGGCCCGAGGCGTTGATGCCCACCACGGTTTTTTCACGCTGATCGAGCAACACGTCGAGAATCACGTCCGCCTGAGCGATCAGGCGGGGGTCGCGGATCACCTTCACCGCGCCGCCCGCTTCCAGGTTGCGGTTGAGCTCGGTCCCCAGCGTCGAGGTTTCGGCCGCGCCGCTGTAAAGTGTCTTGAACGCATAGTTCGGAGCCTTGCGCAACGCAAAACCGCAGGCACTCAGGACGGAGGCTGCCGCAGCGGACAACAGAAAAACGCGACGTTGCATGGTGGCTTCCTTCAGACGACGATGTTGACCAGGCGGCCCGGCACAACGATGACTTTTTTGGCCGGGGCGCCGGCGGCCTGCTTGACAAACGCATCGGAGGCCAGCGCCGCCGCCTCGATCGCGGCCTTGTCGGCGCCGGCTGGCACGGTGACCGAGCCGCGCAGCTTGCCGTTGATCTGCAGCACCAGCTCGATCTCGTCCTGCACCAGGGCAGATTCATCGACCTCGGGCCAGGACGCATCGAGCAGGCCACCATGGTCTTTCGCAAAACCGAGGTCGTCCCACAGGGCGTGCGTCACATGCGGCGTCGCGGGGTAGAGGCAGCGCAGCAGGATGCTCATGCCTTCACGCAGCGCAAACGCCGCGCCGGTCGACATCTGGCCCTTGAAGTCTTCGAGCGCATTGAGCAGCTTCATGCTGCCCGACACCACGGTGTTGTACTGCATGCGCTGGTAGTCGTAGTCGATCTGCTTGAGCACCGTGTGGATCTCGCGGCGCAGCGCCTGCGCCTCCTTGTCAAATACGGTCCCAGCCTTTTGGGGACGGGCGCCACCAGCTCCTGATTGCATAGCATCGAGCTTGACGCCGAAGTTCCAGACCCGGCGCAGGAAACGGTAGGAGCCCTCGACGCCCGCGTCGTTCCACTCCAGCGTGGCCTCCGGCGGGGAGGTGAACATGGTGTACAGCCGCGCGGTGTCGGCGCCGTATTTCTCAATGAGGTCCTGCGGATCGACGCCGTTGTTCTTGCTCTTGCTCATGGTGCCCACGCCTTCGTAGGTAACCATGGAGCCGTCCTTCCTGAGCTTGGCGCCAATGACCTTGCCATGCTCGTCGTGCACGTCGTCCACATCGGCCGGCCAGAAGTATTCGACGCCGCCCTTGTCGCCCTTGCGGGAGTAGATATGGTTGAGCACCATGCCCTGCGTCAGCAGCTTGGTGAAAGGTTCGTCCACCTTGACCAGGCCCATGTCGCGCATGACCTTGGTCCAGAACCGCGCATACAGCAGGTGCAGGATGGCGTGTTCGATGCCGCCTATGTACTGGTCCATCGGCATCCAGTAGGCCGCGCCCTCCGCGACCATTTTGTCCTCGTTCTTCGGGTCGCAGTAACGCATGAAGTACCACGAGCTGTCCACGAAGGTGTCCATGGTGTCGGTCTCGCGCCGCGCCGGCTTGCCGCAGACCGGGCAGGTCACGCCGGCGTGAAAACCAACATGTTTGTGCAACGGGTTGCCCGAGCCATCGGGCACGCAGTCCTGCGGCAGCACCACCGGCAGGTCTTTTTCCGGCACCGGCACCGCGCCGTGTTCGTCGCAGTGGATGATGGGAATCGGCGTGCCCCAGTAACGCTGACGGCTCACGCCCCAGTCGCGCAGGCGCCAGGTGGTTTTTTTCTCGCCCAGGCCTTTGGCTGCCAGGTCGGCCGCCACGGCATCGACAGCGGCCTTGAAAACCAGGCCGTTGTACTTGCCGGAGTTGATCGCGACGCCCTGCTGCTTGTCGCCATACCAGTCGGCCCAGGCCTCAAGGCTGTAGGTTTTGCCGGGCACATCGGTGACCTGCTTGATGGGCAGCTTGTATTTCTTCGCGAACTCGAAGTCGCGCTCGTCGTGCGCAGGCACACCCATCACCGCGCCGTCGCCGTAACTCATGAGCACATAGTTGCCGACCCAGACCTCGACCTTGTCACCCGTCAGCGGATGCGTGACAAACAGGCCGGTGCGCTCGCCTTTTTTCTCCTGCGTGGCCAGTTCGGCCTCGGTGGTGCCGCCGGACTTGCATTCCTCGATGAAGGCCGCGAGTTTCGGATTCGATGCGGCCGCGTGGATCGCCAGCGGGTGTTCGGGCGCCACGGCGCAGAAGGTCACACCCATGATGGTGTCGGCGCGCGTGGTGAAGACGTACATCTTCCCGTCGCCGATCAGCGCACCGTCTGCGCCCCGGATGTCGTGCGTGAACGCAAAACGCACACCTTCGCTTTTACCTATCCAGTTTTCCTGCATCAGCTTGACGCGTTCGGGCCAGCCCGGCAGCTTGTTGCTGACGCTGTCGAGCAGTTCCTCGGCGTAATCGGTGATCTTCAGGTAGTAGCCCGGAATCTCGCGCTTTTCGACCACGGCGCCGGTTCGCCAGCCCTTGCCGTCGATCACCTGCTCGTTGGCCAGCACGGTCTGGTCCACCGGGTCCCAGTTCACGACCTGGGTCTTGCGGTAGGCAATGCCCTTGTCCAGCATCTTCAGGAACAGCCACTGGTTCCACTTGTAGTAACTCGGGTCGCAGGTGGCGACCTCGCGGCTCCAGTCGATCGCCAGCCCCATCGCCTGCATCTGCTTTTTCATGTAGGCGATGTTGTCGTAGGTCC
>JAZKAP010000035.1:0-5784 GCA_040389085.1 Pseudomonadota bacterium | reverse complement strand
GCTACGGGCTACGCCCTGCGCGGCTTCCCCCGCGCGCTCAACTCAACATCGAGGATGTGTCGGCGCCGATTCAATTCTGACCACCAGTGCCAATCGAACATTGACCAGGGGCTGGAGCGGCCTGCGTGAAGGCCGCTTGTGAATAACTATAGGTTGGTGGCCTGTAGTGGACCTCCTTTTTTGAACTGACTGGATGTTCCCGAGCCGTCAGGCGAGGCCCCTTCTTCTATGGGCTCGCCGCTATGGCTACCCTGGCCGGCCGATGTTCTGCGGTTCAGCTCCCGCGTCTTGATCCGGCCCTTGGCTTCATGGCTGCTGTGGCGGAACCGGTAGGACTCGTTGCCAGTCTCGATGATGTGGCAGTGGTGGGTCAGCCGGTCCAGCAAGGCCGTGGTCATCTTGGCGTCCCCGAACACACTGGACCACTCGGCAAACGTCAGGTTGGTCGTGACCATCACGCTGGTGTGTTCGTACAGCTTGGACAGCAGGTGGAACAGCAGCGCGCCGCCGGCCTGGCTGAACGGCAAGTAGCCCAACTCATCGAGTACCACCAGGTCCATGCGCACCAGGCTCATGGCGATGCGCCCAGCGCGTCCCTGGACCTTCTCCTGCTCCAGCGCATTGACCAAGTCGACCGTCGAATAGAAGCGCACCCGCTTGCTGTACCGGGTCAATCCCGAGATGCCCAGCGCCGTGGCCAGATGGGTCTTGCCGGTGCCAGGACCGCCGACCAGCACCACGTTCTGCGCATCCAGCGTGAATGACAGGTCCGCCAGCTTGTGGACCAACACCTGATCGACCTGCGAGACCTCGAAGTCGAAGCCGGCCAAGTCGCGGTGCATGGGGAAGCGGGCCGACTTCATCTGGTGGGCAATCGAGCGCATGGCTCGGTCGGCGTCTTCGGCTTGCAGCAGGTGCTCGACCAGCCAGCGTGAAGCGGCCAGAGTGGTGTCGCCACCTTGCTCGGTCAGATCGGCCCAGGCGCTTGCCGTGCCGTTCAGCCGTAGCGCCTTCAGTTGGGCCTGCACATCGATGGAGGTGTCACGCATGGTCCACCTCCTGTCCGTCCAGATGATCCAGATGGGTCGGTCGCAGCCGGTCGTAGCGTGCGGTGTCAGCCACCGGCACCTGGCTGAGCCGAAGCGAGGTCTCGGCCTGCTCCGGGGTGACAGGGTTGTTCAGCCGAGCCAGCACGTTGCGCACGTGCTCGACGCTGATGCTGCCGCTGGGCGCCATGCCTTCGAGCACCAGTTCGACGGCCACCAGCACCGCCTCGAGCCCCGCCTGTGGGACGACGGCCAGCACCTGGGCCATGACGCGGTCCCCGCCGGGATGCCGCAGCAGGGATTGGCGCAAGCGCAGCAGCGGCGCTGGCAGGTCCAGGAACGGTGTGCCGTTGCGCAAGGCGCCGGGCTTGCGCTGCACCAGCTCGATGTAGTGCTGCCAGTCGTAGCTGGTCTGCCCGCTGCCCGGCAGCCGGGCGTGGCTGGCTACCACGGCGTCGGCCGTGGCCACGTCGATGCGGCCGGGGTAGACCCGGGTGCTGACGATGTGGCCGGCCCACTCGCACGGGACGGAGTAGCGGTTGCGGGCGGCCGCCACCAGGCAGGTGCTGCTGACCCGGGCCAGCCGCTCGACGTAGCCGTCGAACGGGGCTGGCATGGACATCAGGTGGCCTTTCTCCAGCTCCCACATCTCAGCGACCGTGAACTGCCGGTGGATCGGGTGGGCAGTGTCGGCCCACACCGAACGGCAGCGCTCACCCAGCCAGGCGTTGAGCTCGATGAAGGAGCCGAAGCGCCGGGTGCCGGCCTCAATCCAGATGCGCCGCCGACTGTCCTGCACGTTCTTCTCGACCACGCCCTTCTCCCAGCCTGAGGCGACGTTGCAGAAGTCCGGATCGAACAGGTAGTGGCTGCACATGGCCGCAAAGCGGGCATTGACGATGCGCTGCTTGCCTCGCTGCACCTTGTCCACGGCGGTGCGCATGTTGTCGTAGATGCCGCGCCGGGTGACGCCGCCCAATGCCTGGAACGAGCGGGTGTGGGCGTCGAACAGCATCTCGTGGCCTTGGCTCGGATAGGCCACCAGCCAGAAGGCTCGGCTGGCACACAGCTTCAGGTGCGCCACCTGGACGTTGTAGAACACCCCGCCGACGACCATGGCCTCATCGCTCCAGTCGAACTGGAAGGCCTCGCCGAGCTCAAAACTGAGCGGCACGAAGGCTTTGGCCGGACTCGATTCCGATTCGACCCGCCAGCGGCGGATGTAGTCGGTGACGGCGCTGTAGCCGCCGCGGTAACCCTGGGCCTGGATCTGGGCAAACAGGGCACGGCCGCTGCGCCGACCCTGCTTGGGGCGGTGGCTGTCGGCTGTGAGGGCCTGGTTCAAGATCGGCTCGAAGGCCGTGAGCTTGCCCGCAACGTTGACCCGCTCGTACTTGGGCACGGTCTCGCTGGGCGCTTTGAGCCACTTCTTGACCGTATTGCGCGACAGCCCGGTGCGCTTTGCGATCTCGCTGAGGGAGAGTTGGTCGCGCAACTTCATGCGCCTGACCTTGCCAATCATGTCCATGGTGATCACCTTGCTCCCTGCTGAAAGTTTCAGCAGGTCAGTGGAACACCCTGGTCAATTTTGGATCGGCACTTCGTCTTCTAGATGGTCAGTTTTGGGTCGGCACTAAGGACGCTCTGCGCAATGCGCTTTGAGATGTGCTTATGTCACCCAGTCGAGGCGCCTCGCAGATTCGGCCCGCTTTGTCGCGGGATTCAGCCCATTACGGGCCTGTTTCCCGGCCCGTTGGCCGTTTGCACGCGCACTCATGCCTGCGCTCCCATCAAAGGCCGCCGCGCCATCCACAGGTTAGACAGCGCAAACAGCGTGTGCAGTTGGGCGGTGTTCTTCTTCAGGCCGCGGTAGCGCACTTTGACGTGCCCGAACTGGCGCTTGATCACGCGAAACGGATGCTCGACCTTGGCGCGGATGCTGGCCTTGATGCGTTCGAGCTGGTCGGTCATGTCTTCGACCGGCTTGGTCTTGTCCAGCAACTTGCGCTTGCCCGGGCGCATGGCAATGTTCCAGCGCACGCCATCCTTGGCATCGGGGCGCTTGCCGGCGCCCTGGTAACCCGCATCACCCCAAGCTTGCGTTTCCTCGCCGTGCAGCAAGGTGTTGGCCTCGACCACGTCGTTGACGCTACCTGCAGTGCCGCGCACCGTGTGCACCAAACCCGAGTCAGCATCGACCCCGATGTGGGCCTTCATGCCGAAGAACCACTGTTGCCCCTTCTGGCTTTGCTTCATCTCCGGGTCGCGTTCACCCGAGGCGTTCTTGGTCGAACTCGGTGCCGCAATCAGCGTGGCATCCACCACCGTGCCGGCACGCAGCAGCAGGCCCTTGACGCCCAGCAGTTGGTTGACGAGCACCAGGATCTGTGGGGCCAGCTTGTGTTCTTCCAGCAGCCGGCGAAATCGAAGAATCGTCGTCTCGTCGGGCACTGCGGTGTCCCAGTTCAGCCCTGCGAACTCACGGAATAGCGGCACGTCGTGCAGCGCCTCTTCCATTGCCGGATCGCTCAGCGTGAACCACTGTTGCATGAAGTGAATGCGCAGCATGGTCTCGACCGCAAATGGCGGGCGTCCGCGTTTGCCTTCAGGTGCATACGGCGTGATCAGATCGACCAGCGCCGCCCACGGCACCACACGCTCCATCTCGCCCAAGAACTCGCGCTTGCGCGTGCGCTTGGTCGTCAGGTTCAGGCCCAAATCGGCTTGTTTCATGACTCAGATTTTCTCAGCACGTCGGCACCAGCCAAGCACTCCGAAGCGGGATTTATGCAGACGTTCCCTAACAGTCGGTCAAATCCAAGCCAGCTGGCTTGATGTTCGCCGCTCGAAGGTACTTCGTGGCATGTTGCCCAGTGTGCTTATCTGGGGAACGTTGACGTCCTAATCGAACTGCTCCGGCCGCGTCCACTCTTACCGACGCCCAGCCCGACGGAAGCTTGGTGCTACTCGCGCTCATTGGTTTCCCCGCTTTGTGTTTCCTTCGATACCTCTTGTGGTCAGGCCAACCTCCGCCTGCTCCATATTGGTGGAATCCGCAGACACGTGACCGGCGTTTGCCGCCCGTAACAGTTCGTAGCTCTCGATCGAAAGTACAACGACGACAGTCCGACCGTGTTTCTCAATGGCAACCGGCTCGGCGCGCGCCATATCGATCAACTTGCCAAAGGAATTTTTCGCATCGCGGGCTGACATGGACTGCATCGCAGAGTCTCTTGGCCTTAAAAGAGCTATTTTAGCCATTATCTGACCGTGCAGCCAAGCCAGGGAGCTACTCTACGGCGGCCCATGTCAGAAACGATGATAGACTTCTGATACAGGTCCGACCATGAATTCCCTGCCCGAATCCATACTGCTGCATGCCCGTTCCCTATCTGAGGGAGGCGTGCTGTCGCCCAAGGAGTTCTTGCACCTCGGCAGCCGAGCTGCAGTCGATCAGGCGCTGTCGCGGCTTACCAAAGAAGGGCATTTGCTGCGCATTGCGCGTGGAACCTATGTCACGCCGGTGTCCAGCCGGTTTGGCACGCGTGCGCCAGCGCCTGACAAGGTGGTGCAGGCGTTGGCGGCGCAAAGTGGCGAGGTCGTGACGCCCCACGGCGCCAACGCGGCTAACGCTCTGGGTCTGACGCAACAGGTGCCGATTCGCGAGGTCTATCTGACCTCGGGGCGCACTCGCAAGCTCAAGCTTGGGAAATCCGAAGTGATCGTCAAGCACGCGCCGCGTTGGATGCTCGCCCTAGGCGCTGGCCAAGCAGGGTCTGCTGTGCGAGCACTGGCTTGGATGGGACCGACTCATGTGCGCGAATCGTTGAACTCTCTGCGGCGGACACTGCCGCCCGCCGAGTGGCGGACGCTGACATCGGCGCGTGCTGCTTTGCCGTCCTGGATGGCAAGGGCCATCGGCGAAGAGGCACTTCGTGTCTGAACACTACTTCGCCCTCAGCAAGCAGGATCAGGGCGAAGTGCTTGAGCAGGCCCGGGAAAAGACCGGCCGGCCCACGCACCTCCTCGAGAAGGATGTGTGGGTAGTCTGGACGCTCGGCGCGCTGTTCGAATCGTCGCTCGCTGCCGACCTCACCTTTAAGGGCGGTACGTCACTCTCGAAGGTCTACAAGATCATCGATCGCTTCTCCGAAGACATCGACCTCACCTACGACATCCGCAAACTGATCGCTGACCTCACCGGCGGCGAAGACTTTCTGCCGACAAGCCGCAGCCAAGCGAGCAAATGGACCAAAGCTGTTCGCGACCGTCTTCCCGAATGGATCACCAGCGAAGTGCAGCCGCGCCTTCAGGCAGCGCTGGAGCGGGAGCAGTTGGCGACAAGGCTGGAAATCGGCGGGGCAGATCACGACAAGCTTCTGCTGCACTACCCGGCGATCAAGCAAGGCACCGGCTACGTATCACCCGTCGTAACGTTGGAGTTCGGCGGCCGGGCGACCGGAGAACCACACCAGGTGTTACCTGTCGCGTGCGATATGGACGGCCACGTCAATGGTGTGACATTCCCCGTTGCATCTCCCCAGGTGATGAGCGTCGCCCGGACATTCTGGGAAAAGGCCACCGCGACCCATGTCTACTGTGCCCAAGGACGCATTCGAGGCGAGCGCTACGCGCGACACTGGCACGACCTGGCTGCAATCATGCGCAGCCCGCACTTCGGCAGCGTGGCCAGCGACAATTATCTTGAGCGGTCGGCGACAACTATCCTGAGCGGTTG
>JAZKAP010000034.1:0-66690 GCA_040389085.1 Pseudomonadota bacterium | reverse complement strand
TCACCGTCAAGCTGATCAACCCGATCGCCATGGAAGAAGGTCTGCGTTTCGCCATTCGCGAGGGCGGCAAAACCGTCGGCGCCGGTGTCGTGGCCAAGATCATTGCGTAACGAGATTCGTTTTTTGGGGATGGGCCAATAACAAGGCTTTTTGCTCTGTCCCCAACTGATTGAGAGATGAAGGGGTATAGCTCAATTGGCAGAGCGTCGGTCTCCAAAACCGAAGGTTGTAGGTTCGATTCCTACTGCCCCTGCCACCCGGTTTCAAGGGTTGCTTGAATCCGAGAGTGGTGTGAAACAGAACTATGCAAGCCCGCCGGGAGTCCTTGGACCCCAGGTGGGCTTAAGCGTCTGAGAAGACGCGTGAAGAAGAACAGGAAATCAGGCGATCATGGCCACTTCTCAAGTCGAAACCGTCAGCACGACTGCTGACAAGGCCAAGCTGGCCCTGGCCCTGGCATTGGCGCTGGGTGCGCTGGCGGGTTTTTACCTGCTCGCCAAGCAGGGCCCGGTTGCCCAGTGGGGTGGCCTGATTGGTGGTCTGGTGGTGGCGGTGGTGGTGTTTCTGACCTCCGAGCCTGGCAAACAGTTTGTAGCGTTCGGGCGTGATTCCTGGCGCGAAGTCAAAAAAGTGGTCTGGCCGGCCCGCAAGGAAGCCATGCAGATGACGGCTTACGTCTTTGTATTCGTGGTGGTCATGGCACTCTTTTTGTGGCTCACCGATAAAACGCTCGAATGGGTGTTTTACGACCTGATACTGGGGTGGAAAAAATAATGAGCGATATGAACGGTGACGTGGTCAGCGAAGTGGCGGCTGGTGCATCCCTGCAGCCGACCCCCGGCATGCAGTGGTATGTCGTGCATGCCTATTCGGGCATGGAAAAAGCCGTTGAACGCAATATTGTCGAGCGCATCAACCGCGCCGGCATGCAGGCCAAGTTTGGCCGTTTCCTGGTGCCCACCGAAGAAGTGGTCGAGATCAAGAACGGCCAGAAGAAAACGACGGAACGCCGTTTCTTCCCGGGTTATGTGCTGGTCGAGATGGTCATGGACGACGAAACCTGGCACCTGGTGAAACACACCAACAAGGTCACCGGTTTTGTCGGCGGCGCCAAAAACCGTCCTGCACCCATTTCCGAAGAAGACGTGCAGAAGATCGTCGACCAGATGCAGGTCGGCACCGAGAAGCCGCGGCACAAGGTCGAGTTTGAAACGGGTGAATATGTCCGGGTCAAGGACGGCCCGTTCACCGACTTCAACGGCACGGTCGAGGAAGTCAACTACGACAAGAACAAAGTGCGGGTGTCGGTCACGATTTTCGGTCGTGCCACGCCGGTTGAACTGGAATTCAGCCAGATCGAAAAGACCTGAGTTCAGGTTGTCAAGTATTCGCGCCTTGCAACTCGGCGCGGAGGGTTCTTTCCGGAACCTGATTGAGTTGTGTAACCCCCGGGGAGCCCGGACCTGTCTTCTGACGGCGTCCAGGCGTTATGACCCGCAAGGAGAAAAGTATGGCGAAAAAAATCGTCGGCTTCATCAAGCTGCAAGTGCCAGCTGGTAAGGCCAACCCGTCCCCCCCGATTGGCCCGGCCCTGGGTCAGCGCGGCCTGAACATCATGGAGTTCTGCAAGGCGTTCAACGCCCAGACCCAAGGTGTTGAGCCTGGCCTGCCTCTGCCCGTGGTGATCACCGCGTACGCAGACAAGAGCTTCACTTTTGTCATCAAGACGCCTCCTGCAGGCGTCCTGATCAAAAAGGCCATCAAGCTCGACAAGGGTTCTGCCACGCCGCACACGGTGAAGGTGGGCAAGATTTCCCGCGCACAGCTCGAAGAAATCGCGAAGACCAAAATGAAAGACATGACGGCTGCGGACCTCGACGCTGCGGTTCGCACGATAGCTGGTACGGCACGTTCCATGGGCGTGTCGGTGGAGGGTGTTGTATGAGCAAGATGACCAAACGTCAAAAAGCTGTTGGCGACAAGATCGACAGCAACAAGCTGTACCCGGTGGCTGACGCCCTGGGTCTGGTCAAGGAATTTGCCGTCGCCAAGTTCGATGAATCCATCGACGTGGCTGTGCAGCTTGGTGTTGACGCCAAGAAATCCGACCAGGTCGTTCGCGGCGCTGTCGTGTTGCCCAACGGCACCGGCAAGACCAAGCGTGTGGCCGTGTTTGCACAGGGCGCCAAGGCTGAAGAAGCCAAGGCTGCCGGTGCTGACATCGTCGGCATGGATGATCTGGCCGCCGATATCAAGGCCGGCAAGATGGACTTCGACGTCGTGATTGCCTCGCCGGACGCCATGCGCGTGGTGGGTACCCTGGGTCAGATCCTCGGCCCACGTGGTTTGATGCCCAACCCGAAAGTCGGCACGGTGACGCCTGATGTGGCAACGGCCGTGAAAAACGCCAAAGCTGGCCAGGTCCAGTTCCGCGTCGACAAGGCCGGCATCGTGCATGGCACGATTGGCCGCCGTTCGTTTGATACCGACAAGCTGCAGGGCAACCTGGCTGCGCTGATCGATGCCCTGACCAAGGCCAAGCCTGCGTCGAGCAAAGGTGTGTATCTGAGGAAAGTCGCGGTTTCGTCGACGATGGGTGTGGGCGTTCGCGTCGACACGCAAACCATCGCAGCGTAATCGCAAAAATTTGAACAGCCCGAAAGGGCTGTTCAAAGTGGTGGGCTGCCGGGGTTTCGACTCCGGCAGGCCATCCAGGACCGTTGGTGCGGCAGGCTGCAAAGCCCTCCGCTTAATCGTCGAAAGACAGCCAACGCAGATGGCGGTCCCGCTGCTTGAATGGTTTTGTAAAGAATCTGAAAAACAGTTGGTCGCTGAATATAGGCGTGTTGGCTGGATGGCGCGAAAGCAAGATCCGAAGACACATTATTAAGGAGTAGACCTTGAGTCTCAACCGCAGTGAGAAACAAGCCGTCATTGATGAAGTGACCGGCCTCGCCGCTAAAGCTCAAACGCTCGTGATGGCGGAATACCGTGGCATCACGGTCGCTGACATGACCAAGCTGCGTAGCCAAGCCCGCGACAAAGGCGTGAACCTGAGTGTGTTGAAAAACACCCTGGCTCGCCGTGCCGTGGCAGGCAGCGCGTTTGATGTCCTGTCCGACCAGATGACCGGTCCGCTGATCTATGGCTTTTCCACAGACGCTGTCGCTGCCGCCAAGGTGGTTGCCGACTTCGCGAAAACCAACGACAAGTTGGTGATTCGCGCAGGCGCCATGGCAGGAAAAGTCCTGGACGTGAACGGCGTGAAGCAGCTTGCAAGCATCCCTTCGAAAGAAGTGCTGCTCGCCCAGCTGTTGGGCCTGATGCAGTCCCCCATTTCGCGTACGGCACGAGTGCTGGCCGCGCTGGCGGAACAAAAAGGCGGCGGCAACGATGTAGTCGTAGCCGCAGAGCCCGCAGCAGAAGCTGCAGCGGCATAACCTGTACCAACTTTTTTTAGGAAATCAAAATGGCATTCGATAAAGACGCATTTTTGACCGCGCTGGATAGCATGACGGTCCTCGAACTCAACGACCTGGTGAAAGCCATCGAAGAGAAATTTGGCGTGAGCGCTGCAGCGATGTCTGCGCCTGCTGCTGGCGGCGGCGGTGCTGCTGCAGTTGCAGAAGAGAAGACCGACTTCACGGTCATGCTGCTCGAAGCCGGCGCCAACAAGGTGTCCGTCATCAAGGCCGTGCGCGAAATCACCGGCCTGGGCCTCAAGGAAGCCAAGGATCTGGTCGACGGCGCACCCAAGGCTGTCAAGGAAGCTGCACCCAAGGCCGATGCCGAAGCTGCCAAGAAAAAGCTCGAAGACGCCGGCGCGAAAGTCGAACTCAAGTAATTCTTGTGTTTCGCGAAGGCTGGAAGACCGGGTTCGGCTTCCAGCCTTTCGTGCTTTCAAGGAGTGCTGGTCGAACGCCATGCAAGCGCGTTTTTCAGCCTCCCTGGAATCACCGGCAAGCAGATTTGCGGAAAATCTTCTTGCCAGTGCTTCCTGACCCCGACTGCAGGAAACGCCTTGGTTCGGGCAACGTGCAATGCGTTGCCGTCCGCCATGGTTGGTAGTGGCCAACCACCAAGTCTGTTTGATTACGTGGTGTATTCATTCAAGACAGTCGCCAGAGCTTAACAAGCCGGTTGCCCGTACCGGTTTGTGTCCCATCAAAGCGGAGAACTCATGGCCTATTCCTATACCGAACGCAAGCGAATTCGCAAAAGTTTCGGCAGCCGCGAGAGCGTGCTGAAAGTCCCTTACCTGTTGCAAATGCAGAAAGATGCCTACACGGCGTTCCTGCAAGCCGACCGCGCGCCGCAAAAGCGCCAGGTCGAAGGCCTGCAGGCTGCGTTTGAAAACGCCTTCCCCATCGTCTCGCACAACGGGTTTGTCGAGATGAAGTTCCTTGAGTACAACCTGGCCAAGCCCGCTTTTGACGTGCGCGAGTGCCAGACCCGCGGCCTGACCTTTGCGTCGGCCGTGCGCGCCAAGGTCCAGCTGATCATTTATGACCGCGAGTCGTCGACATCGCAGTCCAAGGTCGTCAAGGAAGTCAAGGAGCAGGAAGTCTACATGGGCGAAGTGCCGCTCATGACCGACAAGGGCTCGTTCGTCATCAACGGGACCGAGCGTGTGATCGTGTCCCAGCTGCACCGCTCACCCGGCGTGTTTTTCGAGCATGACAAGGGCAAGACCCACAGCTCGGGCAAACTGCTGTTCTCGGCCCGCATCATCCCTTACCGCGGTTCGTGGCTTGACTTCGAGTTCGACCCCAAGGACATCCTGTACTTCCGAGTGGACCGCCGCCGCAAGATGCCGGTCACCATCCTGCTCAAGGCCATCGGCCTGAACCCCGAGTCCATCCTCGCGAACTTCTTCGTGTTCGACAATTTCCGCCTGATGGACAGCGGCGCACAAATGGAATTCGTCGCCGAGCGCATGCGCGGCGAGGTGGCCCGTTTCGACATCACCGACAAGAACGGCAAGGTCGTTGTTGCCAAGGACAAGCGCATCACCGTTCGCCACACGCGCGAGCTGGAACAAAGCGGCACCTCCACCATCAGCGTTCCCGAAGACTTCCTGATCGGCCGTGTGGTCGCCAAGAACATCGTTGACGCCGAGACCGGCGAGATCATCGCCAAGGCCAACGACGAGCTGACCGATGTGCTGCTGAAAAAGCTGCGGGTTGCCGGCGTGCAGGACCTGCAGGTGCTGTACACCAACGAACTCGATCAGGGCGCGTACATTTCGCAGACCCTGCGCTCCGACGAAACCGCCGACGAGTTTGCCGCACGCGTGGCCATCTACCGCATGATGCGTCCCGGCGAGCCACCGACAGAAGACGCCGTCCAGGCCCTGTTCCAGCGGCTGTTCTACAACCCGGACACCTACGATCTTTCCAAGGTCGGCCGCATGAAGTTCAACGCCCGCGTGGGCCGCGATACCTCCACCGGCCCCATGGTCATGACCAACGAAGACATCCTCGCGGTCGTCAAGATCCTGGTGGACTTGCGCAACGGCAACGGCCAGGTCGACGATATCGACCACCTCGGCAACCGCCGCGTGCGTTGTGTCGGTGAACTGGCCGAGAACCAGTACCGTACCGGTCTGGCACGGATCGAAAAAGCCGTGAAGGAACGTCTGGGTCAGGCCGAGCAGGAGCCCCTGATGCCGCACGACCTGATCAACAGCAAGCCGATCTCCGCCGCCCTGAAGGAATTCTTCGGCGCTTCGCAGCTGTCCCAGTTCATGGACCAGACCAACCCGCTGGCCGAGATCACCCACAAGCGCCGTGTTTCGGCCCTTGGCCCCGGTGGCTTGACCCGCGAACGTGCCGGTTTTGAAGTGCGCGACGTGCACGTGACCCATTACGGCCGCGTCTGCCCGATTGAAACGCCTGAAGGCCCGAACATCGGCCTGATCAACTCGCTGGCCCTGTATGCGCGCCTGAACGAATACGGTTTCATCGAAACGCCGTATCGCCGCGTGATGGACGGCAAGCTCACGGACCAGATCGACTACCTGTCTGCCATCGAAGAAGGCAAATACGTGATCGCCCAGGCCAACGCCCTGCTTGATGATGCCGGCAAGCTGACGGGCGACCTCGTGTCGGCCCGTGAAAACGGCGAATCCGTGCTGGTCGGCGCAGAACGCATCCAGTACATGGACGTGTCTCCTGCGCAGATCGTGTCGGTGGCGGCCTCGCTGGTTCCCTTCCTCGAACACGACGATGCGAACCGCGCGCTGATGGGCGCCAACATGTCGCGTCAGGCGGTGCCTGTGCTGCGTCCGGAAAAACCATTGGTGGGTACCGGCATCGAGCGCGTGGCCGCCATCGACTCGGGGACGGTCGTGACCGCCACCCGCGGCGGCGTGGTGGACTATGTGGATGCCACCCGCATCGTGGTGCGCGTCAACGACGCGGAAGCCCTGGCAGGTGAAGTGGGTGTGGACATCTACAACCTGATCAAGTACCAGCGTTCCAACCAGAACACCAACATCCACCAGCGTCCCATCGTCAAGATCGGCGACAAGCTGGCCAAGGGTGACGTGATTGCCGACGGCGCATCGACTGACCTGGGTGAAATCGCCATCGGCCAGAACATGCTGATCGCCTTCATGCCCTGGAACGGCTACAACTTCGAGGATTCGATCCTCATCTCGGAGCGCATCGTCGCCGAAGACCGCTACACCTCGATCCACATCGAGGAACTGGTGGTCATGGCGCGCGACACCAAACTCGGTGCGGAAGAGATCACCCGTGACATCCCGAACCTGTCCGAACAGCAACTCAATCGTCTTGACGAGTCCGGCATCATTTATGTCGGCGCCGAAGTCCAGCCGGGCGACACGCTGGTTGGCAAGGTCACGCCCAAAGGCGAGACCACGCTGACCCCGGAAGAAAAGCTGTTGCGCGCCATCTTCGGCGAAAAAGCCAGCGATGTGAAAGACACCTCGCTGCGCGTGAGCCAGGGCTCGCAGGGCACGGTCATCGACGTGCAGGTCTTCACCCGTGAAGGCATCGTGCGCGACAAGCGCGCCCAGCAGATCATCGACGACGAGCTCAAGCGCTTCCGCCTGGACCTCAACGACCAGCTGCGTATCGTGGAAGCCGATGCGTTCGACCGTATCGAAAAACTGCTGACCGGCAAGGTCGCCAACGGCGGCCCGAAAAAGCTGGCCAAAGGCACCAAGATCGACAAGGCCTACTTGACCGACGTCGAGAAATACCACTGGTTCGACATCCGCCCCGCGGACGACGAAGTGGCTGCCCAGCTCGAGAGCATCAAGAACTCGATGGAGCAGACGCGTCACAGCTTTGACCTGGCGTTTGAAGAAAAGCGCAAGAAGCTCACGCAGGGCGACGAGCTGCCGGCCGGCGTGCTGAAAATGGTCAAGGTCTACCTGGCTGTCAAGCGCCGCCTGCAACCCGGCGACAAGATGGCTGGCCGCCACGGCAACAAGGGTGTGGTTTCCAAGATCGTCCCGGTCGAAGACATGCCTTACATGGCCGACGGTACGCCGTGCGACATCGTGCTCAATCCGCTGGGCGTGCCTTCGCGGATGAACGTTGGCCAGGTGCTCGAAGTGCACCTGGGTTGGGCCGCCAAGGGCCTGGGCCAGCGTATTGGCGACATGCTGCAGGCCGAGGCCAAGGTGGCCGATCTGCGCAAGTTCATGGACACGCTGTACAACAAGTCGGGCCGTGCGGAAGACCTGTCCAAACTGTCGGATGGCGAGATTCTGCAGATGGCCGGCAACTTGACGGGCGGCGTGCCTTTTGCCACACCGGTGTTTGATGGTGCCTCGGAAGCCGAGATCATGGGCATGTTGCAACTGGCCTACCCGGACGACATCGCCAAGGGCAAGGGGCTGACGGCCACGCGCACCCAGGCGCAGCTGTACGACGGCCGCAATGGCGACGCTTTCGAGCGCACGACGACCGTCGGCTACATGCACTTCCTGAAACTTCACCACCTGGTGGACGACAAGATGCACGCACGTTCGACCGGCCCTTACTCGCTGGTCACGCAGCAGCCGCTGGGCGGCAAGGCGCAGTTCGGTGGACAGCGTTTCGGCGAGATGGAGGTCTGGGCACTGGAAGCCTACGGCGCGGCCTACACCCTGCAGGAAATGCTGACGGTCAAGTCCGACGACGTGCAGGGCCGTACCAAGGTCTACGAAAGCATCGTCAAGGGCGAGCACGCGATCACAGCCGGCATGCCGGAGTCGTTCAACGTGCTGGTCAAGGAAATCCGCTCGCTCGGTATCGACATCGAACTCGAACGCAGCTAATCAACAGGAAAGAAAAGGATTTAACACATGAAATCATTACTCGACCTGTTCAAGCAATTCACGCCGGATGAGCATTTCGATGCCATCAAGATCGGCATGGCTTCGCCAGAAAAGATCCGTTCGTGGTCTTTCGGCGAAGTGAAGAAGCCTGAAACCATCAACTACCGTACCTTCAAGCCAGAGCGCGACGGTCTCTTTTGCGCCAAGATCTTTGGCCCCATCAAGGACTACGAATGCCTGTGCGGCAAGTACAAGCGCCTCAAGCACCGCGGTGTCATCTGCGAGAAGTGCGGCGTTGAAGTCACGCAGACCAAGGTTCGCCGCGAGCGCATGGGTCACATCGACCTGGCCGCACCGTGCGCGCACATCTGGTTCCTGAAGTCGCTGCCGTCGCGTCTGGGCCTGGTGCTCGACATGACGCTGCGCGACATCGAACGCGTGCTGTATTTTGAAGCGTATGTGGTGACCGACCCCGGCATGACCCCGCTGAAGAAATTCAGCATCATGTCGGAAGACGACTACGACGCCAAGCGCAAGGAATACGGTGACGAGTACACCGCCAAGATGGGCGCCGAAGGTATCAAGGATCTGCTCGAAGGGCTGGACCTCGACGTCGAGATCGACAAGCTGCGCAACGACCTGACCGGTTCCGAAATCAAGATCAAGAAGAACGCCAAGCGTCTGAAATTGATGGAAGCGTTCAAGAAGTCCGGCATCAAGCCGCACTGGATGGTGCTGGACGTTCTGCCCGTGTTGCCGCCGGACCTGCGTCCGCTGGTGCCGCTGGACGGCGGTCGCTTCGCGACCTCCGACCTGAACGACCTGTACCGCCGCGTCATCAACCGCAACAGCCGTCTGCGCCGTTTGCTGGAATTGAAGGCTCCTGAAATCATTGCCCGCAACGAGAAGCGCATGCTGCAGGAAGCCGTGGACAGCTTGCTGGACAACGGTCGCCGCGGCAAGGCCATGACGGGCGCCAACAAACGCGCCCTGAAGTCGCTCGCCGACATGATCAAGGGCAAGTCGGGCCGTTTCCGCCAGAACTTGCTGGGCAAACGCGTCGACTACTCGGGCCGTTCCGTCATTACCGTGGGCCCGACGCTCAAGCTGCACCAGTGCGGTTTGCCCAAGCTGATGGCACTCGAGCTGTTCAAGCCTTTCATCTTCTCGCGCCTCGAAGCCATGGGCATCGCGACGACGATCAAGGCCGCCAAGAAGGAAGTCGAATCCGGCACGCCAGTGGTGTGGGACATCCTGGAAGAGGTGATCAAAGAGCACCCGGTGATGCTCAACCGTGCGCCTACGCTGCACCGCTTGGGTATCCAGGCCTTTGAGCCCATCCTGATCGAGGGCAAGGCCATCCAGCTGCACCCGCTCGTCTGCTCGGCTTTCAACGCCGACTTCGACGGTGACCAGATGGCTGTGCACGTGCCGCTGTCGGTGGAAGCGCAGATGGAAGCCCGCACCCTGATGCTGGCTTCGAACAACATCCTGTTCCCCGCCAGTGGCGAGCCGTCCATCGTTCCTTCGCAGGACGTGGTGCTGGGTCTGTACTACACGACCCGCGACCGCACCAACGGCAAGGGCGAAGGTCTGGTGTTTTCCGACACCGGCGAGGTGCGCCGCGCCTTTGACGCGGGGGAGCTCGACCTGAACGCCCGCATCAGCGTGCGCCTGACCGAGTACACCAAGAACAAGGAAACCGGCGAGTTCGTGCCATCGACCAAGCTGTGGGAAACCACTGGCGGCCGTGCACTGCTGTCCGAAATCCTGCCCAAGGGACTGCCTTTCTCCAACCTGAACAAGGCGCTGAAGAAGAAGGAAATCTCCAAGCTGATCAACGTGTCTTTCCGCAAGTGCGGACTCAAAGAGACGGTGGTGTTTGCCGACAAGCTGCTGCAGTCGGGCTTCCGCCTGGCGACCAAGGCCGGCATTTCCATCTGCATCGACGACATGCTGATCCCCAAGGAAAAGCCCAGCATCATTGCCCGCGCCCAGAAGGAAGTCAAAGAGATCGAGCAGCAGTATGTCTCGGGTCTCGTGACCTCCGGCGAGCGTTACAACAAGGTGGTGGACATCTGGGGCAAGTCGGGCGACGAAGTGTCCAAGGTGATGATGGCCCAGCTCTCGAAAGAGAAAGTCATCGATCGCCACGGCAAGGAAGTCGAGCAGGAGTCCTTCAACTCCATCTACATGATGGCCGACTCCGGCGCCCGCGGTTCCGCCGCGCAGATTCGCCAGGTGGCTGGCATGCGTGGTTTGATGGCCAAGCCGGACGGCTCCATCATCGAAACGCCGATCACCGCCAACTTCCGTGAAGGCCTGAACGTGCTGGAGTATTTCATCTCCACCCACGGTGCCCGAAAGGGCCTGGCTGACACGGCGCTGAAAACCGCCAACTCCGGTTACCTGACACGCCGCCTGTGCGACGTGGTGCAGGATCTGGTGGTCACCGAAGACGACTGCGGCACGACCGACGGTTCGCTGATGCGCGCCATCGTCGAGGGTGGCGAGGTCATCGAATCGCTGCGCGACCGTATCCTCGGCCGTACCGCGGTCGAAGACATCCTGCATCCCGAGAACCGCTCGGTACTGGCCAAGTCCGGCGTCATGCTGGACGAGGACCTGATCGACGAACTCGAAGCAGCCGGCGTGGACGAAGTCAAGGTGCGTACAGCACTGACCTGCGAAACCCGCTTCGGCCTGTGCGCCAAGTGCTACGGCCGTGACCTGGGTCGCGGCGGCCTGATCAACATCGGCGAAGCGGTCGGCATCATTGCCGCCCAGTCGATCGGCGAGCCCGGCACCCAGCTGACCATGCGTACCTTCCACATCGGTGGTGCGGCTTCGCGTGCAGCGATTGCCTCCAGCGTCGAAGCCAAGTCCAACGGCGTGATCGGTTTCAACGCACCGATGCGTTATGTGACCAACACCAAGGGCGAACTGGTCGTGATCGCGCGCTCCGGCGAAATCGTGATCCACGACGAGCATGGCCGCGAGCGCGAGCGCCACAAGGTGCCTTATGGCGCGATCCTGTCGGTGAAAGCCGACCAGACGATCAAGGCTGGCGCGATTCTGGCCAACTGGGATCCTCTGACCCGCCCCATCATCACCGAATTCGCCGGCAAGGTGGCCTTCGAGAATGTGGAAGAAGGCGTGACGGTGGCCAAGCAGCTCGACGAGGTGACCGGTCTGTCCACTCTGGTGGTGATCGATCCCAAGCGCCGCGGTGCGACCAAGGTGATCCGTCCCCAGGTCAAGCTGATCGACGCGACCGGCAACGAAGTCAAGATCCCCGGCACCGATCACTCGGTGACGATCGGCTTCCAGGTTGGCGCGCTGGTCCAGGTGCGTGACGGCCAGGACGTGGGCCCCGGCGAGGTGCTCGCGCGTATTCCGGTCGAAGGCCAGAAGACCCGCGACATCACCGGCGGTCTGCCGCGTGTGGCCGAGCTGTTCGAGGCCCGTACGCCGAAAGACAAGGGTACGCTGGCAGAAATGACCGGTACCGTGTCGTTCGGCAAGGAGACCAAGGGCAAGGTCCGCCTGCAGATCACCGATCCTGAAGGCAAGGTCTGGGAAGACCTCGTGCCCAAAGAGAAGAACATTCTCGTGCACGAAGGCCAGGTCGTGAACAAGGGCGAGTCGATTGTCGACGGTCCTGCCGATCCGCAGGACATCCTGCGCCTGCTGGGCATGGAAGAGCTGGCGCGCTACATCGTCGATGAAGTGCAGGACGTGTACCGCCTGCAGGGCGTGAAGATCAACGACAAGCACATCGAAGTGATTGTTCGCCAGATGCTGCGCCGTGTGGTCGTTGAAAACGTCGGCGAGTCCAGCTACATCGCTGGCGAGCAGGTCGAGCGCTCGGTCATTCTGGATGCCAACGACGCCCTGCGCGCCGACGGCAAGATCCCGGCGACCTTCAGCAACCTGTTGCTCGGTATCACCAAGGCATCGCTGTCGACCGATTCGTTCATCTCTGCGGCTTCCTTCCAGGAAACCACCCGCGTGCTCACCGAGGCTGCCATCATGGGCAAGCGCGACGAGCTGCGTGGTCTGAAAGAGAACGTGATCGTTGGCCGCCTGATCCCCGCCGGTACCGGCATGGCCTACCACGAGGCACGCAAAGCCAAGGACCAGATGGACGACGCCGAGCGCCGTGCCATTGCCGAAGCCGAAGCGGCCGAGCTCGAAGCCATGCCCGAGCAGACCAGCGAAGGTGCTGCCAGCGAGTAATTGCTGCTTTTTGACGCTATAAAAAGCGTAGCGCCTCGCGCCCTGTTAATAAGGGCCCGAGGCGCTTTTTCATTGAAGATCCAGAATTGACGAGCCGCCGCCCTGCGCGGGCGTGCCGGCATGCTGTACAGCCGCCCGGCTTGTCGGCTAAAGTCGCCCGTGCCGGTTCGCGGCTGTCGCTGTTGATAGAAAGAAGGCCTCATGTCCACCCAGTCCCTGGTTTTGATTGTTGTGTTTGCCTTGCTGCTGTTCTGGGCTGTGGGGGCCTACAACCGGCTGGTGCGCCTGAAGAACATCATCGCCAATGCCTTCGGGCAGATCGATGTGCAGCTCAAGCGCCGTTACGACCTGATTCCCAACCTGGTGGAGGCCGCCAAAAAATACCTGCTGCACGAGCGCGAGACGCTCGAAGCCGTGATCGCGGCGCGCAACCAGGCGCGTTCGGCCAGCGATGCCGCGCGCAGCCGCCCCACCCACGCGCCGGAGGTGCTGGCTTTGGCTGCCGCTGAACAGGCGCTCAGCGGCAGCCTGGGGCGGCTGTTCGCACTCGCCGAGGCTTACCCCGAACTCAAGGCCGATGACACCATCCGCGAACTCAGCGAGGAGCTGACCAGCACCGAAAACAAGGTGGCGTTTGCGCGCCAGGCCTACAACGATGCGGTACTCGACTACAACAATGCGCAGGCGCAATTTCCGGCATTGCTGATTGCCCGCCTGTTTGGTTTTGCCGCATCGGCCATGCTCAGGGCCACGGAAACACCCGCCGAGCGTGAAGCGGTGCGCATCCAGATGTAGGGTAGCGGCAACAGGCCAACATGCGTTTTTTTGAGCACCAGGAGCAGGCTCGCGCCGAAACCCGGCAATTGCTGCTGCTGTTCGCCTTGACGGTGGCCTCCCTGGTGCTGGCCGTCAATGCCGCGCTGGCCCTGACCTGGTATCTGCTGACGCCGGGTGTCACGGGTTACCCGGCGTATTTTTTCAGCGTCAACACCGGGATGACCCTGCTCTTTGTGCTGGGTGGCTGGTGGCTGGAAACGTCCAGCCTGCAGGGCGGCGGTGAAAAACTGGCGCGGCGTGTGGGCGCCCGTGAAGCCTGGCCCGCCAGCCGGCTCGATGAGCAGAAGCTTTGCAACATTGCGGCAGAGCTGGCCATTGCCGCCAGCATGCGCGTGCCGCAGGTCATGGTGCTGGAGCGCCAGAGCAGCATCAACGCCTTTGCCGCCGGCTGGGACGAGGACGATGCGGTCATCGCCGTCACGCGCGGTGCGCTCGACGGCTTGAACCGCGACGAATTGCAGGGTCTGGTGGCCCATGAGTTGAGCCATATCCGCGAAGGCGATACCCGGCTCAACATGCGCTTGGCGGGTATGGTGTTCGGGCTGGAGCTGATCTTCAACCTGGGCGCCGGCATGTGTGAGCCCGACGAGAACGGCCGGCGCTCAGTGCTGGCGCTGCCGGGCCTGGCCATCCTGGCGGCCGGTTTTCTCGGCTGGCTGGCGGGCCGCGCCCTGAAGGCGGCGGTGTCGCGCCAGCGCGAGTTTCTGGCTGATGCGCGTGCGGTCCAGTTCACGCGCAGCCGGGATGGCCTGGGGGGAGTGCTGCGCAAGGTGGCCAGCCAGCAGGGTGCAGGCGGCAGCGCGAGTTTTCATCCGGCGGTGCAGCACATGCTGCTGGTCGGCCATCAGGCCCAGGCGCACTGGCTGGACTCGCATCCCCCGCTGGCCGAGCGTATCCGCCGGATTTACGGCCGCGCCATGCCGGGGCTGGCTGACGACGAGATCACGCCGACTCGCCCTGACGCCCTGTTTTGAGCGGCAACTGCGGATAAGCACATCACAAAAGATTCGAAGCGCAGGGCGGTGCCCGAGGCTTGGCGTACTGGATACTCCCTATGGCCCGCCCGGTGCGGTGCGCTAAATTGAGTTGCTGTAACAACCGTGAGGAGAAGCCGTGAAGATTGCCCTGTCCACCCTGGCGCTGGCGTTTTGTACGCTTGCTGCGCCGTCCCTGAGTTACGCCCAGAATCCGCCGGCCCAGGCGCTGTATGTCCGCAGCCTCGCCGCCACCTGCGCCAACTGCCATGGCACCGACGGCAAGGCCGTGCCGGGTTCCGCCCTGCTGTCCATTGCCGGCATGGAGAAAAGCTATATCGCGGCCCAGCTCCGGGCCTTCAAGTCCGGCGCGCGGCCGGCCACCGTCATGCACCAGATCAGCAAGGGCTACAGCGACGCCCAGATCGAGGTCCTCGCCGGCTACTTTGCCGCCCAGAAGAAATAAGGAGAGCATCCATGCAACGACGTTCCTTTCTCCAGTCTTCCGCTGCCCTGAGCCTGCTTGGCCTGGGCGCCTGTGCCACCACCTCCATTCCCGCCAAGGCCAGGGTGGTGGTGATTGGCGGTGGTTACGGCGGCGCAACCGCCGCCAAATATGTGCGCCTGCTGTCGGACCACAAAATCGACGTGGTTCTGATCGAGCCGCAAGCTGCGTTTGTCTCCTGCCCGATTTCCAACCTGGTGCTGGGCGGCAGCAAGCAGATCGGTGACATCACCACGGCTTACACCGGACTGTCCAGGAACCATGGCGTCACCGTTGTCCGGGACATGGCCAGCGCCATCGATACCGCAAAGAAAACCGTGACCCTGGGCGGCGGCGCGACCATTGCCTATGACAAGCTCGTGGTGTCCCCCGGTGTCGACCTGATGTACGGCAGCATCGAAGGACTGCAACAGGCGCAGGCCGCCGGCCAGATCCTGCAGGCCTGGAAGGCCGGCCCCGAGACCGTGGCGCTGCGCAGGCAGCTCGAAGCCATGCCCGACGGCGGCGTCTACGCCATCACCATTCCCGAGGCGCCTTACCGCTGCCCGCCCGGCCCGTACGAACGCGCATCGGTCATCGCCGGCTACTTCAAGGCCGCCAAGCCGCGCAGCAAGGTGCTGATCCTGGACGCCAACCCGGATGTCACCTCCAAGGGGCCGCTGTTCAAGAAAGTCTGGGCCGAGCAGTACAAGGGCATCATTGAATACCGTGGGCAGCACAAGGCCACGGCGGTGGACGCGAGGGCCGGTGTCATCAAGTTCGACGTGCAGGACGACGTCAAGGCCAACGTCATCAATGCGCTGCCGTCCATGCGCGCCGGCGCCATCGCCGTGCAGACCGGGCTGAACAACATGGCCAACAACCGCTGGTGCGGCGTCAATTACCAGACCTTCGAGTCCACCGCGGCGAAAGACGTGTTTGTGCTGGGCGATTCGATCCAGATCGCGCCGGCCATGCCCAAAAGCGGCCACATGGCCAACAACCATGGCAAGGTCGCGGCAGCGGCCATCGTGGCGCAATTGTCCGGCTGGGAGGTCAACCCCGCGCCCATGCTGACCAACACCTGCTACAGCTTTGTCGACAACACCAACGTGATCCACGTCGCCAGCGTGCACGAGTACGTGGCGGCCGAGAAAACCTTCAAGACCGTCGCTGGCTCGGGCGGTGTGAGTGCCGGCCCCACTGCGCAGGAAGGGGTCTACGCGATGAACTGGGCCAGCAACATCTGGGCGGACACGCTCGCCTGACCGGGCGCCAAGGCTGGTCTAATAGGTGCCATGCCGCCCGCCTCCGGGCGGCTTGAAACGGCGGCCCCCCAGGGGCCTGCCGTCACAGGATCGATGCAAGACAACAAGACCACCCCCATCCCTCTGTGGCGCCAGCTGCAGGGGGCGGCTTTTCTATTGATGGCCGTCCGCGGCGGCCGCTCCATGACCGCCGCGCTCGAAGACATCGACGCCACCCTCCGGCCCGGCGTGCAGGCCCTGGGTTTTCATGCGCTGCGCTGGCTCGGCCGGGCCGAAGCCCTGCGCCAGCAACTGGCCCAGCGGCCGCCGCCGCCGGAGGCCGACGCCCTGCTGTGTGTCGCTCTGGCGCTGGCCTGTACGGAAAGCGGTTCAGACGAAGCTGCCGCCCGCCGGCTGCCGGAAGGCGAGGGCCCCCGCTACACCGCTTTCACGCTGGTGGACCAGGCCGTGGAGGCTGCCAAGCGCGACGAGGCCACCGTGCACCAGGCCAGCTTCATCAACGGCTGCCTGCGCCGCTTCCTGCGCGAGCGCGACGCCCTGATGGCTGCGACTGAAAAACATCCGCAGGCGGTCTGGAACCACCCGCAGTGGTGGATAGACCGGGTGCGCAAGGACCACCCGGACAGCTGGCAGGCCATCCTGCATGCCAACAATGCCAAAGCACCCCTGATCCTTCGAGTTAATACAAGAAAAACGACCCTAGCCCAATACCTGAAAGCGCTGGCAGCTATGAATATCATAGCAAATCAGGTGGGCCCGCAGGGGGTGATGCTGGCGACGCCGAGCGCGGTGACGGCACTGCCCGGGTATGCCGAAGGGCATTTTTCGGTGCAGGATGCCGCGGCGCAGATGGCGGCTCCCTTGCTGCTGGATGGGCTGACCCCGACCGGTGGCGCACCCTTGCGGCTGCTGGATGCCTGCGCCGCGCCCGGCGGCAAGACGGCGCACCTGCTGGAACTCGCCGACTGCGAGGTCACGGCGCTCGATATTGACGCGCGGCGCTGCGAGCGCATGACGCAGAACCTGCAGCGCCTGGGCCTGCAAGCGGACATTCGGGTGGGTGATGCCGCACGCCCCGATGGCTGGTGGGACGGCCGGCTTTATGACGGCATCCTGCTCGACGCGCCGTGCACCGCATCGGGGATTGTGCGGCGCCACCCGGACGTGCGCTGGCTGCGCCGGCCGACCGACATCGCCCAGCTGGCCGCGCTGCAGGCGCGGCTGCTGGAAACGCTGTGGCCGCTGCTCCGGCCGGGCGGCCGGCTGCTGTACTGCACCTGCTCGGTTTTCAGGGCGGAAGGTGAGCAGCAGGCCCAAACGTTTGTTACGCACCACAAAGACGCTCATTTCATGCCATCACCCGGTCATTTGCTACCCCAAAGTGGCGCCCTGGAGACCGTCTTCCCGGACAATTTGGAAGGTGAGCACGACGGTTTCTTTTACGCAGTTTTTGAAAAACGCAAAGCCTGACTCGGTGCTGCGGCGGCTTCTGGCGTTTTGGGTGTGCACCGTGATGGCGTTTGCCGGCCAGGCGGCGCTGGCGGCCGAGGTGAGCCAGCTGAAGATGGAGCGTTCCGACGAGGGTGTGTACCTGTCGGCCAGCATCCAGTTCGACCTGCCGCCTGCCGTTGAGGACGCGCTGCTCAAGGGCATTCCCATGTTTTTCGTGGCCGAGGCCGACATCTACCGCAGCCGCTGGTACTGGTACGACAAACGCATCACGACGGCGACGCGCACCATGCGCCTGGCGTTTCAGCCTCTGACCCGGCGCTGGCGTCTCAATGTGCTGCCCGGCGCCATCAGCGTCACCGGCTTGCGCGCTTCCTTCAGCCAGAATTACGACAATCTCGATGATGCCGTGGCGTCGATCCAGCGCTTTTCCCGCTGGCGGATCGCCGATGCGGCGGAAGTCGAGCCCGGTGTCCGGCACAACGTCGATTTCCGCTTCCGGCTCGACCTCTCGCAGCTGCCGCGCCCCTTCCAGATCGGCGTGGCGGGGCAGAAAGACTGGGCCATCACCGTCGAGACCAACCGCGACCTGGTCGCCGAACCGATTCGCGACCTGTCCCGGGACGCCACCAAAGACCTCTCCAGGGAAGCCGGCAAAGAGGCGGAAAAGTGAACCTGAAGGGCAATGTGTCGTCGCTGAAAAGCAGTCCGGCTTTTCGCTGGACGGTGGGTGTCGGCGTCGGCACCATGGCCGCGCTGGGTCTGGTGCTGCTCTTTTTGCTGACCCAGGCCACCGGCAACCGCGAGCTCTACGAACGCAACTACGTCCTGCTGTTCGGCCTGAACGTGGCGGTGGCCGCCTTGCTGCTGCTGGTCATCAGCTGGATCGTGCTGCGCCTGATCCTGCGCCTGCGCAAGGGCAAGTTCGGCAGCCGCTTGCTGGTCAAGCTGGCCGCCATTTTTGCGCTGGTGGGCCTGCTGCCCGGCATGATGATTTACGTGGTGTCCTACCAGTTCGTCTCGCGCTCGATCGAAAGCTGGTTTGACGTGAAGGTCGAGGGCGCGCTGGACGCCGGCCTGAACCTCGGCCGGGTCACGCTCGATACGCTGGCCACCGAGCTGGGCAACAAAACCCGCGCGGCCGCGGGGCAGCTGACGCAGACGCCCGATGCCTCGGCGGGCCTGGCACTGGAGCGCCTGCGTGAACAGCTGGCCGTCAGCGACGTCGTGTTGTGGTCGGCCTCCGGGCAGATGATTGCCAGTGCCGGCGACTCGCGTTACTCCCTCAAGCCCGAGCGGCCGCCGGCGCAACTGCTGCGCAGTGCCCGCAACCAGCGCGTGGCCACGCAGATCGAGGGGCTCGACGAGGTGGCCTTGCCTGGCGCCGAGCCGCCCGGCAGCGCGGCAAGCCTCGCCGCAGGCAGTGCGACACCGCCGCGCATCAAGGCCCTGGCGCTGATCAACAACCCCAATGTCGGCCTGCTCGGCGAGATCCGCTTCCTGCAGGTGACCGAGCTGTTGCCGGCCAGCCTGGTGGCCAATGCCATTGCCGTGCAGGAAGCCAACCGGGAGTACCAGGAGCGCGCGCTGGCCCGGGGTGGCCTGCGCAAAATGTACATAGGCACACTCACGCTCAGTTTGTTCCTGGCGGTGTTTGGCGCGGTGTTGCTGGCGGTGTTGCTGGGCAACCAGCTGGCCCGGCCCCTGCTGGTGCTGGCCGAAGGGGTGCGCCAGGTGGCCCAGGGCGACCTGACGCCCAAGGCGGCCCTGCAGGGCAAGGACGAACTGGGCGGGCTGACCCGCTCCTTTGCCGACATGACCCAGCAACTGGCCGACGCGCGCGGCGCGGTGCAGAAAAGCATGGACCAGGTGGACGCCGCGCGTGCCAATCTGCAGACCATCCTGGACAACCTCACCGCCGGCGTCATGGTGCTGGACCTCAAGGGGCGCATCCAGACCAGCAACCCGGGCGCCACGCGCATCCTGCGTGTGCCGCTGGCGGCTTACCAAGGGCGCTCGCTCAGCGACATCCCCGGGCTGGAGGTTTTTGCGCAAGGCGTGCAGGCCCAGTTCGACGCCTACTTTGGCGAGAACCAGCTGCACGACGTGGAGCACTGGCAGCAGTCGTTCGAACTCAACGCCGCGCAGCCCGGCGCACCCGACAACGCCCTCACGCTGATCGCACGCGGCGCCAAGATGCCGGGCAGCGAATGCCTGCTGGTGTTCGACGACGTGTCCGAAATGGTCTCGGCCCAGCGTGCCCAGGCCTGGGGCGAAGTGGCGCGCCGGCTGGCCCATGAAATCAAGAACCCGCTGACCCCCATCCAGCTGTCGGCGGAGCGGCTGGAGATGAAGCTCACCGGCAAGGTGGCCGAGCCCGAGCAGATCCTGCTGACCAAATCGGTCAAGACCATCGTCGACCAGGTCGATGCGATGAAACGCCTGGTCAACGAATTCCGTGACTATGCCCGCCTGCCGGCCGCCGAACTCAAGCCCGTGGACCTCAATGCCCTGGTCAACGACGTCATGCAGCTGTATGCCAGCGAGAACGCCGTGGTGCCGGTTTACACCGAGCTCGACCCGGTTTGCCCCCCCATCAAGGCAGATTCGCAACAGATACGGCAGGTTATTCACAACTTGTTGCAAAACGCTCAGGATGCCCAGGAGGGCCGGCCGGAAGGGCGCGTGCTGCTCAAAACCGAGTACTCCGAGACCTCGAAGCGGGTGCGCCTGACAGTGCGCGACAACGGCACGGGCTTCCCGGAACACATCCTGAAACGGGCGTTTGAGCCCTACGTCACGACCAAAATCAAGGGCACCGGTCTGGGGCTGGCCGTCGTCAAAAAAATCGCCGATGAACACGGCGCACGGGTTGATATTTCAAATCGCGTGGTTGACGGCATCGTGCAGGGGGCCCAAGTATCGTTATCATTCGCAGTTGTGACATAACAACACTGCGGACCCGGAGGTGGGCACCGCAGAATTGACAACTGCAGGCAGGGGTAGCGTTTCAACATGGCAAACATTCTGGTAGTGGACGACGAGCTGGGCATACGTGACCTGCTCTCTGAAATTCTCAACGACGAAGGGCATCAGGTCGAACTCGCGGAAAACGCCGCACAGGCCCGCGCCGCGCGTGGCCGCTCCCGGCCCGACCTCGTGCTGCTCGATATCTGGATGCCGGACACCGATGGTGTGACGCTCCTCAAGGAATGGTCGTCCAGCGGCCTTCTGAGCATGCCGGTGATCATGATGAGCGGCCACGCCACCATAGACACTGCCGTGGAAGCCACCAAGATCGGCGCGATCGCGTTTCTTGAAAAGCCCATCACACTGCAGAAGCTGCTCAAGGCAGTTGAACAGGGCCTGCTCAAATCGGCAGGCCGCAAACCGCTGGCCGCTCCCGCCGCACTGCTGCATGCGGTGGACATGACGGTGGAGGTCGCAATGACCGGCCTGGTCATGCCGGCGGCGGTGGACCTCGGTCCGCAGGCCACCCAGAGTTTCCTGCTCGAAAAGCCGCTGCGCGATGCGCGCGACGAGTTCGAAAAAGCCTATTTCGAGTTTCACCTGGCCAAGGAAGGCGGCTCCATGACCCGCGTGGCAGAAAAGACCGGGCTGGAGCGCACCCACCTGTACCGCAAACTCAAACAACTCGGCGTGGACCTGACCCGGGGCAAGCGCGCCGCCTGATATATAATCTAAGGCGCAGGCCCGGTAGCTCAGTCGGTAGAGCAGAGGATTGAAAATCCTTGTGTCGGTGGTTCGATTCCGCCCCAGGCCACCAGCATTCATGCGCCCCAGCGCCCTTTTCGGGTTCTGGGGCGTTTCTACAATTCAGGCTGAATTTCTACAATTCGCCGAGAGCACGTCGCGCAGGCCGGCGCTTAGACTCCAAAATCTTCCCTGATTTGTTGACGTACTTCCGAGCACACCGGGGCAGGCCGATTTTTGGCAATTTCCGCCTCGAGAAGATCGATTGCCTTGTTCTGCTGGCCTGTGGAGAGCAGCGCTACGGCGTGGGATGCTTGGTATCGGTCCATGATGTGCGGGTTCTCTTTTTCTAGGAGAGCTAGGTTGCCCAGTTCAAAACAGAACAATGCGTCTTCAGCGTTTTCTTCCTTGAGAAAAGACTGACCCACAATTCCGCATTGAACTGGATCGATGTAGGTGGAATCGAACCCATGTCCGAATCGTTTCATGGTATTCAGAACCCAGTGGGTTGGAGTGGGCGCTCGCAGGAGATCCGCACGCCGGAAGCCCGAAGAATCGGCGGGAAAAATGATTCCAAACCCCGCCTGCAGTAAGTAAAACCCAATCTCGTCGCCCCGTCCGCCTCTGCCTTTGTCATCGCTGAAGTCGAATGAATAACCACCCGCTTGAACAGTTCCAAATTCCATCGCGTGCCCACCTTGATTCGCAGTTGCGGGATGAAACATGGAAGAGCCGATGTAGTTTATGTAACGAAATTCCCCTCGATCTGTGCAAAGAGGGACTATCACGCCACCTACGGAGGGGACATCCGGGTCATTAACAACCGCGTTTAGTGCGTTGAAAATCCGGGTGTAGAGATCGCCCTCATCAATTGGTTCGGGAATCCGCAAAATTTGCAGGTGACCTGCGTGGATAGCGTTTTCTGGAGATGGCGTCGAATATTGTCCGCCGTGGTATGCCAGCTGGAACTTGTCGTATGCCAGCGCGTCTCCAATAAATCCTGCGGCTGCTGAGGTCACGACCCCCTTTTTTATAAAGGTGATTTCATTCACTCCCACTTCCGCTATCAGCAGGTCGAGATTGACGATGTGCGTCGGATTCTGCAGGGCAACTTCAATAACTTGATGCCCATAATCACAAGAAAGAAATTTTCCGCAAAGAAGTTCAAAGCTCGATGAATCGCCCGCAAACGCAACCGCTAGACGATCATTTACGCGGTATTGTTTTAGACACCCCTCAATGAATGCATTCGAATTCAGACGGTTCTGATAGCTCAGTGCCGTATCCCCGAGGATGTGAATTTTTTCACCGATAACTCGCGCGACAATTAAAGTCATTTTGCTCCCACCTGAATTGCAGTTGCTCGCATCGCCGCTTTGCTAACGCAACGGCTTCACACGGTCCCCAACACGGGACTTTACGTAATGTTCGGTCATCTCTCGGTTTTTGTGTCCCAAGAGTGTCTGTGAGTGCGCCAAATCGCCTGTATCGGTCGCGGCTTTGGCCCGAATATGTTGAATTCTGCCGAAGTCTGACCCGAGTTTTCCATCGAATCTTGACCCACACTCTTTATGAGCAGAAGGTGCTCACGATGTGGATAAGTTCTTGGTTTTCTCCTTTTTGGGTTGAGTCTGTGTGGATCTGCCTCAAAGTGCGCCGCTGTTTCCGCGATTTTGTTGCCTCGATTCCCAGCCAGGTGGCCAGCTTCTCGGCGTAGGGATCGAGCTTGCTTGAGCTGCCCCGCCTTTCGTAGCTGGGCTCAGTCTCATCTGATCGCAGGTACTTCTTCACTGTGTTGCGAGCCAGGCCTGTACGCCTTGAGATCTCGCGGATGGACATCTGATCTCGCAATGCCCATCGCCTGATGACATTCAATGTCGCCACGTCTATCACTCCTAATTTCTCCTGCTTTTAAAACAAGCAGGGTAGTGCCTACGTGGGTCAGATTTGGATGGAAATTACTGCGCTAAGTGGGTCAGATTTCGACGGAACTCAACAGTTGCGACCTACAAAGTGAACTGGACAATGCTTATCCTCTATACGAGCGGTGATGCGTGAGGTAGCCGAGAACGACATCCAAGATCAGTGTGGCGTCCAGCTTATTGCAGACATATCGATGCCATCATTGAACATTTCCCACAGAGGCGACAACTCGCGCAGTTTGTCAACGCGGGTCCTGAGCATCGAAACGGCCTGCTCAATGTCCATCTCCGTGGTGAAGCGCCCCATGGTAATTCGCAAGCTCGAATGAGCGAGTTCGTCACTGCGGCCAAGTGCTCGCAGCACATAACTCGGCTCAAGGCTAGCCGAAGTACACGCTGATCCGGAGGAGACAGCCATCCCCTTAATGCCCATGATCAAAGATTCTCCTTCGACAAAGTTAAAAGAGGCGTTCACATAATGAGGCACCCGCCGGAGCGAATGCCCGTTGACAAAAACCTGCTCCATGCTTTGGAGTCCGGCGACTAGTTGAGCGTGCAGTCGTTGAATCCGAGGCACCTCCTGATGCATTTCCTGTTTGGCAATTTGATATGCTTCCCCCATGCCCACGATCTGATGGGTGGCTAAGGTTCCAGATCTCATCCCCCGTTCGTGCCCGCCGCCGTGGATCTGAGCCTCGATCCTAATTCGAGGCTTGCGGCGTACGTAAAGGGCCCCAATGCCTTTGGGACCGTAGGTTTTATGAGCGGTGACACTCATGAGATCAACCGGCCAAGTCCGCAGATCAATGGCTACCTTCCCCGTGGCCTGCGCGGCGTCCACATGGAAGACAGTCCCGTTCTCGCGACAGATTGCGCCAATGGACTGGATGTCCTGTACCACGCCGATCTCGTTGTTAACCAGCATGACCGAAGCCAGAATGGTGTCAGGGCGCAGGGCCGACCTGAATTTCTCGAGGTCAAGAATTCCGTCTTCCTGCACGTCCAGATAGGTGACCTCAAAACCTTGTCGCTCGAGCTCACGCATGGTGTCCAGCACGGCCTTGTGTTCGGTCTTGACAGTCACCAGATGCTTACCGCGGGCTTGATAGAAGTGCGCAGCCCCTTTAATTGCCAGGTTGTCTGACTCCGTGGCGCCGGAAGTCCATACGATTTCACGTGGGTCGGCGCCGATCAATGCAGCGACTTGCTCTCGGGCGTGTTCAACGGCTTCCTCGGCTCGCCATCCCCAGGCATGCGTGCGTGAGGCCGGATTTCCGTAGTTCTCCCCAAGCCACGGCACCATGGCTGCCACCACGCGGGGGTCGACCGGCGTCGTCGCGCCATGGTCAAGATAGATGGGGAAATGCGGTGTCATCTAGAACTCCAAAAATCAATGCACGCCAGACAGCGCAGGCAAAAGCTGTCCACATTTATATTTTTTACTTATATAAGCTACTTATATTCTAGACAATAAGAAATTCCCCTTCATAGTCAAGGGAGTGAGCCTCTAACTGCGGAATCGTTTGCCCGCGAATGCACCGGGGCTCAGCGGCTTCGCTGAATCCCGCGATGAATCGCCTGGCCAATATCGTCGCGGGTTTTGTCGCGCTTCGGCGACTGGGAAACGACCTGGAGCATCGCCACTGTCTGCGAAAAATCACCAATGAGAGAGGCAATGATCCGAGACAAGGCCTTGAAATCTGAAGCGGAAAGATTTTGGAACAGGTGATCGTTAACGAAGAGGAGTTCCGGATGCAATGCGCGTACCTTTTCCTCCCCCTGTGTAGAGAGACGAACCAAGACGCTGCGTGCATCGGACGGGTTCGGATCTTTCACGACCAGTCCATCCCGAACCAGCTTCTTTAGCTCCGTGGTGATAAAGGTGTTGCTGACATGCAGATGATCAGCGATCTCATTGATGCTGATTCCTTCGCTGCCCTCATACTGCGCGACCACCATGAGCATGTTGTATTGTGGCGAGGTGACACCAAGGTTGGAGGCCAAGTATGCGCGAGCCGACTCCAGATGCGAAGCGGCGATGGAGATGTCATAGAGCAACTGACGAAAGGAACGATCACCCCCACCAGTACCATCGAGCACAGCTGCCAATGAAACCGTAGGCAACAGCATAAAGGCCTTTCGACGTTTCGAAGAGCGAATGGTCTCAGCTGAAGTTTGCAATTGCTCGCTTTTTCTTGAACGTGAGGGTGTGGCTAGGGTGTTCCGGCGATTCATTCGTACATGATACTCAACACGCATTGAGCAGCTCCCCAGCCGCACTAAAAAGAAGCACGCTTACGGCGGCGGACACAAGAATGATGCGCTGGACACATCGCCCGCCGCCTTTTGGTGGGGCCGAGAACGCCATCTCGTCACCAATTCCTTGCATTCCCCAACAACACCTCGGCGGAAGACGAGAACACAAACCATGAAGACGACGCCCGTCACCGTGGCCACCGAGTCGCCGAGAAGGTTGAATGACGCGATGCCCGTCAGCTCCGCGAGCTTTGCCCCTATTGCCCCCAATTCGTTCTCCAGCAGAACGACCATGCAGGCGCCGACAGCGGGACCAAATACCGTTCCGAGCCCACCGAGCAAGGTCATGAGCACCACCAGTCCGGACAAATGCCAATGCACGTCCGTCAGAGTGACCACCCCAAACAGTACAGTTTTCATGGACCCTGCGAGTCCTGCAAGCGTGGCGGAAAGCACAAACGCCGTTTTCCTGATCCGTGTGACGTCGTACCCCAACGAGGTAGCACGCTGCTCGTTGTCGCGTACCGCCACTAGAACTTGTCCAAATGGCGAATGGATCGCGCGATGGATGAGAAAGAGGGCGAGTGCAAATACGGTGAGGTACAAGTAATACAGATTCTTGTCATTGCTCAAGTCAATCACACTGAACAATGTTCCTCGGGGAATCCTCTGCAAGCCATCTTCTCCTCCCAACACCTTCCACTGCAGCACACAGAAGAACACCAGCTGCGCGAGAGCTAGAGTTATCATCGCGAAATAGATGCCCTGCCGGCGCAGCGCAAGGCTGCCGATGACATATCCTAGGCCTGCCGCCAACGTGACTCCCGCCAGCAAGCCGAGCTCGAAAGGCAGGCCCCACGTCGTGAGTGAATAGCCTGTGGCATAACCCGCGACGCCGAAGAATGCCGCATGACCTAGCGAAAGCAACCCACCAAAGCCAAGCAGCAGGTTAAATGCACTGGCAAAAAGAGCGAAACACAACAATTTCATTAACAGCACCGGATAGATGAATTCTGGTGCCAGCACACCGACGATCAGCGCCAGGAGCACCATTGCAGAAGTCCATTTCATTTCAGCTCTCCTTACCAAACAGGCCCGCTGGGCGAAGCAGCAGCACGATGACCATGATCAAAAACACTACCGTGGAAGAAGCTTCTGAATACACCAGCTTCGTCATGCCTTCGATGATTCCGAGACCGACACCGGTTGCAACGGTCCCGAGCGTAGAGCCCAAACCTCCGATCACGACGACGGCGAACACGATGATCAACAAATTTGACCCCATCAGGGCATTCACCTGCAGCACCGGCGCGGCAAGCACTCCAGCAAATGCAGCAAGCGCTGCACCAAAGCCGTAGGTGAGCATTACCATTCGCGGCACGTTCACTCCGAAAGCTTCAACCAGCTTGGGGTTTTCGGTCCCGGCGCGCAACAACGCGCCAAGTCTCGTGCGCTCCACCAAAAACCATGTGACGCCGCACATTGCGAGGCCGGCCACCACCACCCAGGCACGGTAGGCGGGCAGCATCATGAATCCCAGGTCTAGCGAGGAACCCAGGAGATCTGGGATTGGATAGTTCTGTCCAGAAACACCATAGGCAGTCCGGAACGCACCTTCAAGCACCAGGGTCAGCCCAAAGGTCAGCAGCAGACCGTAGAGGTGGTCAAGCTTGTACAGCCGCCGAAGCATCGTTCGCTCGAATGCAATTCCCAATAGTCCAACGATGAGAGGTGCGAACCCCAGCGCAGCCCAGTAGTTCACACCGAAGTAGGTGAGCGCCATGAAGGCCGCATAGGCTCCCAGCATATAAAACGCGCCGTGCGCGAAATTGATAATGTTCAAAAGACCGAACACAATGGACAGCCCCAGCGAGAGCACCGCATAAAACGCGCCATTGACCAGTCCAAGCAGCACTTGGCTAGCGAGCACCTGAACGGGGATATCAAAAATTTCCTGCATCATTTACACCCCAATCAATGCACTGACCATCTCGGTCTTCTGGCTCAATTCAGCGGCCGGGAACTGCGCAATGATCTGCCCATGTTCCATTACGTAGAAGCGGTCTGCCAGCGGGCCGGCGAACTCGAAGTTCTGCTCCACGAGCAATATCGTGTAGCCGCGGGCCTTGAGCTTTTCCATGACCACGCCGATTTGATCCACGATGGCGGGCGCCAGCCCCTCCGAGATTTCGTCCAGCAGGAGCAGCCGAGAACCACTTCGAAGAATGCGGGCAAGCGCGAGCATCTGCTGCTCGCCTCCCGAGAGCCGGGTACCTTGGGTGGCCCCACGATCAGCAAGGTTTGGAAACAAATCGAAGATTTCGTCCATCGACATGGGCGTGCTTCCCGGCAGCCGAGGAGGTAGCAAAAGGTTTTCCTGGACGGTGAGGCTTGCGAAGATGCCCCTTTCCTCCGGGCAATAGCCGATGCCGCAGCGGGCGATTTCAAACGTCTGCAAGTTGATTGTTTCGGTGCCTTGTATTCGGACCGATCCCGACCTCGAATCAGTCAGCCCCAGAATCGCGCGCAGGGTACTCGTGCGCCCCGCACCATTGCGGCCGAGCAAAGTGACCAACTCTCCGCGACGCACCTCGAGGTCAACGCCGTGCAAGATGTGCGATTCTCCGTAGTGCGCGTGCAAACTCTGGACATGAAGCATGGGTTCATGCATGGCCAGTCCTCCTGTCTTTGCGGGATTGACCCATATAGGATTCGCGCACGCGCGGATCGCTCGCCACCTCTTCGTAAGTACCTTCTGCCAAGACCTCGCCGCGCTGCATCACCGTGATGCGATCGCAGATTCCCGCAACAACCTTCATGTTGTGTTCGACCATCAGGACAGTTCGGCCGACCGCGACTTTCTTGATGAGCGCAGTAACACGTCCGACATCTTCATGTCCCATCCCCTGGGTCGGCTCGTCCAGGAGCATCACCTTGGGCTCCACAGCCAACGTCGTCGCCAACTCCAGCGCGCGCTTGCGTCCATAGGGCAGGTCCGCCGCGCGTACGTGGGCCTGCGCCTCGAGTCCAACTTCGTCCAGCGCGCGCATTGCGCGGCCGTTAAGTGCATCAAGGACTTTCTGGTGACGCCAGAATCGATAAGTCAGTCCCATCGGCCGCTGCAATGCCAGGCGCACATTTTCCAACGCAGTCAGGTTGTGGAAGACTGAAGAGATTTGGAAGGAGCGCGCCAGCCCGCGCTCAACCAAGTCTTCCGGTGCTGTCGCCGTGATGTCCTCGCCGTCGAAAAAGATGCTGCCTGAGCTCGGTTGCAGAAATTTTGTCAGCAGGTTAAAGCAGGTCGTCTTGCCTGCGCCGTTCGCTCCGATGAGCGCATGAATGTGACCACGCCTGACTTTCAAGTCGACGCCGTTGACGGCGACAAACCCGTTGAACTCTTTACGCAGCCCTTTAGTCTCCAACACGTTGTCAGTTAGCATGGCCATTAGCGCGCATCCGCAGGGGGTTTATGGAAATGGAGAATCCGCTCTACGATGTAGGCCACCGTCAAGAGCTGGTGATCGAATCCACCTTGCTGAAAAAGCATCAGGCCAACCGGAGCGAGGCCAGGCTCGTGGCACGGCAGGGACAGCGCACAACCGTCCAAGAAGTTGACAATGGACGGATTGCGCAATGTCAGGAGATTCAAGCGGGAATAATTGTCGTCATCCTCACAATCGGCAAGCAGCGGGGCAACTATCGGAACGGTGGGCGAAATCAGCGCATCGAACCCCTCAAAGCGGCTGTGTGTCCGGGCGATGAGATCGCTTCGCTGCTTCCGCAGACGCATGTAGTCGGTATCGGACATCGCCTGGCCGCGCAGAATTCGAGACAGAACACGCGGGTCATACTCGTGCGCATGCGAGGCAACGAGCCCGGCTTGGTGTCGGTAGCTTTCGTACGCGGGAAAGCCACCCTGGCGATTGATCTCCGGCAACTCCTGAAGTTCCGGAAAATGCACCGGTTCAATGCGCACACCATTGTGTGAGAGCGTGGCCATCGCGTTCTCGTACGCCTTGGCGACTTGCGGGTCAAGGTCGTCCATCACATAGTTCATCACCATACCCAGCCGCAACGAAGCACCGTCGCTCGACTGGCGAGGTGCCTGCCAGGCAATCCCGGCCATGACGGCATCCAGCAGGGCGCAACATTCCACCGTAGCTCCGATGGAGCCTACCGAATCCAGCGAGGGCGATAGTGGATAAGCGCCTGCCAACGGTATGCGCGACGCCGTGGGCTTGAAGCCCGTGAGGCCGCAGAATGCGGCGGGAATGCGTGCGGACCCACCCGTATCGGTTGCCACCGCCCCAAGCGCCATGCCGTCGCTGACAGATACCGCAGCGCCGGAGGATGATCCCCCCGGGATACGGGCCTCGTGCCTGCGGTACGGATTGAGTGGGGTGCCGTAGTGAGAATTGATGCCCAGCCCGGAGTACGCGAACTCGGTCATGTTGGTCCGCCCCATGATTACCGCACCTGAGGCCCGCAAACGCTGCACGACGATTGCGTCCTCTTCCGCGCGCGGCGTTTGAGCGAGCACGCGAGAGCCGGCATATGTTCGCCCTCCCGCCACATCGAAGAGATCTTTGATAGACACCGGGATGCCGGCCAGCGGACTTCTCCGTTTTCCCGCAGTTCGCAGATCGTCGTCGGTCTGCTGCGCGGCTGCGAGCGCTGAATCGTTGTACACGCGCACGAAGGCCCGCGCGCCCTCACCGTCCGGTGCGCGAATGCTTGAGAACGCCTGTAGCGCCAGATCCCGGGCCGATAGCCCGGCCTGATCCAGTTGCGCACCCGCTTGCCTCACTGTTTTCATCATTGCCTCGTTTGCCTTCTATTGCTATTCGCAGGTATGCGCGTCAGCGCGCACGGGGAGCTTGCGGCTCTTCGTAGTAGTGCAGCTCCAATAGAACGCAACCCTTGTTCGACTTGAACGGGCCATGTGCTGCTCCGGGAGGGCGGCACGCGTAGGTGTGCGGAGCGAAGGAAATGCCGCCATTTCCCTGCCTGTCATTGCCCACGGTCAGATCCCCCTCAACGAGGTAAACCTCTTCCCAATAGTCATGCACGAACGGGTCGGTGGTGAATACGCCGGGCTTGAAGCGCAGCAACCGCGTACGAAAACCCTGCTTGTTCTCTTCATCAAGGTCGCCGGACAGAATCTTCTGCTCTATCCCCTGCGGATAGCCAGGGGGAACCTCCCAGCCTTTTGTATTCATATCAACGGGGAAGAATTCCGCGTGGGTTTTGTTGATCTTCATGGCAGGTCCTTTTGATGGTGGGAGTAAAGTCAGTCGACGATGGTGAGCGAATGCACTGCGTATTGATGGCGGATCGTGCGGCCGAGCACAGGATCTTCGAGCTCAATTTCGAAGAGTTCGCCACCTTCGAGGGCGCCAATGACAGGAAGGGTTCCGCAGAACATCAACGTGTTCTGCGGCAAGGCAGCATGATCACCGCCCAGCCTGGCCAGCAGATCACCCGGATCAAGCATGCGTGTCACAGCGCCCTCCTGATAGAGACTTCTCTTGCCGTCGCGTGTGACGTATGACCGGAGAATGAGCCGATCCCAGTGCTCACGGACCGCATCCAGGCGCCAAAGGCTCTTGCTGATGGGCTTGGGGCAAACCTGTTTCGAGACCGTCACGCCATAGGTCTCCACGGCTCTATCGGTATGGTCCGAGCCGACACCGACATACAGGACTCCTCCGATGTTGACGATCACGAACTCCACCTCGCCACTGGACGCAGGACCAACGACCTCGATTGCGGAATCCTGCGTGAGCAGCGATGCGGATACACGGTAAAACATAGGCACAGTTCGCGGTCGGGCAACCCCTAGCGCCTCGAGTTCCGCGATATGGTGCTCGACGGCTGCCGAGTCGCGACCCGTCCAGCCGGCAATAATTACAGTTGAGATATCAGCGGGGATCTGGGTCCCCGCCACATCAAAGATGGCATTCATAGCTTTCTCCAAGAAGTGGGTGAATCACAGCCTCGTGCTCTTAGCCGAATCCGGCCAGAACCATGTCCGACAGACTGCTGTCCGATGGTGGCGCGCCATAGTCAGTACCCCAGTAGGTGCCGTATTTGCCACGATGAAAAGTCAAGGGGCCAAGCTGCTGGCTGGGACTGCGAACAGCAGTCACCTGTCCGACGATGATCAGATGATCCCCCCCGGGATAGTGATGAAACCGTTTGCACTCCAGCGCTGCGGAAGCGCCATCCAGCAGAGGGCAGCCATTCGCGCCCAGGGTATGGCCAATTCCCTCCCACGGATTGGAGGACGGTCGGGCGAAGGCATTCGACTCGCGTTGCTGGCCAGACGAGAGGATGTTGATCGTGAAGTGTTCTGCCTTTTCCCAAGTGGGGTAGGCGTTCGCGCTGTTGAGAAGGCAGAACAGAACCAGAGGTGGGTCAAGCGAGACCGAGGTGAACGAGTTGACCGTTACGCCCACCTTTTGCCCGGCTGGCCCCATCGTCGTGACAACGACAACACCCGTCGTGTAGCAGCCGAACGCATTACGCAGCGAGCGCGGATCCAGGGCGTTACTCATCGTGGCCTCCATGCAGCGTCGCTTGTCAAGCCGCCCGCTTGAGCGGCGCTGACGCCTTGAGGCCATAACCCCCGAGGAAGGAGTCGACTTGACCGACTGCGCGATCCCAGTCATAGGAACGGAATGCGTGGCCGCGAGTGACGATGTTCGCACCGCCATAAAACATCTCGTATTGCAGATGCCGGGAACCGAATTCCGAGCCAACCGCGTCCCAGGCCAGCTTGAACAACTTCACCCGGCCGATGTGATCGGTCGCCGGCGAACACTGCGTCTTCGCGATGTATGGCGCGATTTCGTCGTTTTCGAAATCCTTGTATGACGAGGGCAGCATGATCATGCCGCCGCCGGCGAGTTCCCGAATTTGCGTGAGCAGCCTGGGATAGAGTTGCTGGGTGATAACCATGGCTGAATACAGCATCTGGCGGTTGGGAATGAAATATTTCCCGTAGTGCGATCCTGAAACTTCCATGCCGTGGAGGAGACCTTCAACCATCGCCACTTCCGAGGCGATCTGGCCCAGGGCTTCCTGCACCTGCGGAAATTTGATCACGCCATTGACCTCAGTCAGCTTCCTGGCCAGCCCGAGCAAAAATCGTGACTTCACGGCGAACCGGATCTGGCATTGGTAGTTCTGATAAACGTGGGTTGGCGCCACATGCCACTGAGCGTGGGCCATCTGCACATTGTTGTGTACGAACACGCGATCCCAGGGCACCTTCACTTCGTCGAAGTAGATGATGGCGTCGTTCTCGTCAAAGCGGCTGGCCAGAGGATTGTCGAAAACCGACACTGAAGACGCTTCATACGATTTGCGCGAGAACAGCTTCACACCCGGTGCGTTAAGAGGGATGCACGCCGTGAAGCTCATGTTTTCTTCGCCCGCCTTCAGGGGCTGGATTGCCCCCACAAAGACCTCATTGGCCATGGGCGAAGCGGTTCCAAGCATCTTCGCGCCTTTGATCGTGATTCCCTCCGAATCTTCATCAACCACGCTCGCCACCAACCCCTCCGACTGCTGTCCGGGGTCCTTGCTCCGGTCAGCCTGCGGGTTGACGATGACGTACGTCAGGTACAAGTCCCGGTCGCGGGCGTACTCGTAGTAGCTCCACAGTGCCTTGGCGCGCGCGGCGTCGTACTTTTCAAAGACGTCCAGTCCCATGGCCATGCCAGACAGGCAGGAAGCCACATGGTCAGGCGATCGCCCCAAAAAGCCGCCACTTTGTTCAGCCCATGCCTCCAACGCCCGACGCCGCTCAACGAGCTCCGCATAGGATGTCGGCAGTTGCCACATGCGGTTCACCTGCCCGCCGGTTGTCGGCGAAGTGAACGTCATGCGTTCGATATTCTCCGGTTTGGATTGGTAGTCGAACAGCCCCGCAGCGGAGCGGATCGCTTCGCGAAACGCCGGATGATCCACGTGATCCTCCACGCGTTTTCCGTCTATGTAGATCTCGCGGCCGTCGCGCAGGCTTTCGAGATGCTGTTTTCCAGTCTTGACCATGTCTTTGTTCCGTTTTGATTAATGAGTTACAGCTTGCAGTTGGACTTGCTCAGCGGCATGAATGCGGTTGCGCCCGGAATGACGGCCTTCACCTTGTAGTAGTCCCAGGGCTCCTTCGATTCCGAGGGCTTCTTGACCTCCACCAGGAGCATGTCGTGCACCATGCGGCCATTGGGCAAAATGCGGCCATTCGCGGCGAAGAAGTCGTTGATTGGGGTCTCGCGCATCTTGGCAAGGACTGCATCCGGCGCTTTGGTGCCCGCAGCCTTCACGGCATTCAGGTAGTGCAGCGTGGAGGAGTACACGCCGGCATGGACCATGGTGGGCATACGCTTTGTCTTCTCGAAGAAGCGGCGCGCCCATGCCCGGGTGCCTTCGTTCTGGTTCCAGTAGAAGCCTGTCGTCAGCACCATGCCCTGCGCCTGCTCCAGGCCCAGGCTGTGGATATCAGAGATGAAGACATGCAGGCCGGCCAGCACCTGCTTGCCGGATTTGCGCAGACCGAACTGGTCGGCCTGCTTCACGGCGTTGGTAAAATCGCCGCCCGCGTCGGCCAAAGCGATCACCTTGGCTTTGGAGCCTTGCGCCTGCAGCAGGTAGGAGGCTAGGTCGGACGCATTGATGGGATGGCGAACTGCGCCGAGGACCTTGCCGCCGCGGGCTTTAACCGCTTCCACGGCGTCGTCCTCCAGCGAGTGGCCCAGCGCGTAGTCCACCGTCAAAAAGAACCAGCTGTCCTGGCCCTGCGCCATCAGTGCGTTCACCGTATTGGTGGCCAAAGCATAGGTGTCGTAGGTGTAGTGAATGGTGTTTGGCGAACAGGCCTGACCAGTCAAGCGCGACGTTCCGCCTCCATTCACGATCACCACCTTGTTTTTCTGACGGCCCACATCAGATACAGCGAGCGCCACCGAAGACGGGAGCAGGTCCGTGATCATGTCGACGCCCTGCACGTCAAACCATTCGCGCGCCCTGTTGGCGGCGATGTCGGCCTTGTTCTGGTGATCCGCCGTCAGCACCTCGATGGGCTTGCCCAGAACCTTGCCGCCGAAGTCCTCGACGGCCATTCTCAATGCAACAGCCGAGCCCTGGCCGCCGATGTCGGCGAAAAGGGAGGTCATGTCCGTCAGAACACCAACCTTCACAGGGCCGCCCGTTCCCTGGGCCCAAATGCCGCTAACGCCCAGACCCAACGCCGCGGCGCAGGCCAAACTCCTGAAGCACTTTGCTGCGCAATTCATAGCTTCTCCTTGTGAGGCCGCGACGCGCGGCCAGTTTGCAAATGGATGGGCGGAAAACCAACCTGCCCCCAGAGCACATGACACAACGCTGTGCCTGTCATGCGTTATTTGCAATGTAACATAGCTAAGTTACTTAGCTATAGTACTTATACTAATAGGCAAAACTGTCGGATGGCGTATGGGTGGGATCGAAAACTGGAAGCCCCGGCGGCACAGGCATGCCTCATCAAGCCTGCTTACACGAACCTCGCCTCAGGCTTGTGATGAGGTTTGCTGAAAGGCCAGCGATGGAGACCAGTCATGGGCAAAGGACCCCCCCATATTTGGCAATTCGGTTTCACCGAGAGCCAGAGCAGGGGAGCTGGAAGACGGGGCAGGATGTCCAGAACGGAGCGACGGCGGTCTCACGCCCGGAGGAACTGCTGCGGCGTGATGTCGTGCTCGAACCGCCGGTTCAGCCTATTATTTCAAGCGTGAGTCAGGATTCGGAGGAATTCAACAATCAGGCGGAGCCAGTCAATGTTTAGCCCAATCTACGAAGTGTCGGACTGCAAGTTCCACCGCGGCCGAGTGTTCGTCGCGACGGCGAAGCAAGCCGATGTGGTCCGGAGCGCCTGGTACCACAAGAGAAAGCCGCCGCAATTGACCTCGTTCCACGAAGGGACCCAGGTGGCTCTCCAGCCCGACATAGAGCAACTGCAACTCGTGCACAAGCGCGATGCTGACGGCAAGCGAACGCGTTTTGATGCGCGCAAGCTTGGGCGCCAGGGCCTGCTCTTCGCACAACTGCACGAAAGCGCGGTGCGGTGGGGACTCGTCGGGTGGCAGCAACCAGGTGGCCCCAATGCAGGCGCGCCATGTCAGGGTGCGTCGGGCGGCCAGCGGGTGATCGTCCGCGCAATAGACCCCGAACCAATCCGGCCGCAAGGGCGCGAACGCATACCCTTCGGGCACCTCGGTAGATGCGCGGCACAGCAGCAAGTCGACCCCGTGGTCAATGCACAGGGCCGGGATCTGCGCGGCATCGATCTCCCGGTACTCGACCCAGAGCTCCGGCTGCGCGGCGCACAGCGACGGAAGGGCCGGTGCAACAATGGCCACGCTCGCAGCCGGGATACCGGCGATACGGACCAGTCCGTTCGCTCCCAGCCCGACGTTGGCCGCATCCCGGGCCAGGTCTTCCATCGAGGCAATCGCTCGGTGCACCGCGGGCATCAACAACGCCCCCTCGCGCGTCAGGCGGATGCCACGTGCGTGGCGGTCAAACAGCGTGACGCCCAGCAGTGCTTCGAGCCGAGTGAGCGCCTGCGTCGCGGACGGTTGGCTCATGCCGAGGGCGAGCGCCGCCTTTTGAATCGCTCCAAGCTCTGCCATGCGAGCCACAAGCAGCAACTGCCGAGGCCGGGCGTAATGCAGCAGGCGCCGAGTCAGTGCGGCAGAAGCGTTGTTGGAAGCTTGTGGCATAGACAGTCGATATTGAAAAAACCTATAGCTTATACAAATCTGTGGATTGCTACCTTCACTTCTATTCTCAAAAATCGGCCTCTTCCCAATCACATTTTGGAGTTGCCATGCGCTTCGCTATCGGTTTTGACACCTTGCTACATCGTTCCTATCGATTTATTCATGTGGCAGCCCTGCTTGGTGCAGCCGCCGCTTCCGGTATGGCTTACGCCCAGACCTACCCCACCAAGCCGATCAGCCTGGTTGTCCCGTTTCCCGCAGGCGGATCGACTGATGCTGCAGCACGCCTGGTCGCCACGCATCTGGCGCAGATACTGAGCCAGCCGGTGACCGTGGAGAACGTAAGCGGCGCTTCTGGCGCCATCGCGGCACAGAGAGTTGTGCGCGCCGCACCGGACGGTTACACACTTCTGGCCGGCACGATCAACGACGTGGTGCTCGCACCCCTCGTCAATCCCAAGTCGGCCTACAAGCACCAGGACCTGGCACCCATCGGCGAGATCGGTGTCACGCCTTTCGTCCTGGTAGCGAACCCAAAAGTCGCTGCCACGCAGATTGACGAGTTGCTCGTCTCCCTGCGCAAGAGTCCGGGTACGGTCTATGTCGGTATCCCGGGCGTGGGCACGCTGCAGCACATCGCCGTCGCGATGCTTGCCAACCAGACCAAAGTCGAATGGACCACCGTACCCTACAAGGGTGCGGCCCCGCTGACCGTCGACTTACTCGGTGGCCAGATTGACCTGGCAGTGGTGACGCTGCCCTCGGCGATCCAGTACATCAAGGACGGCAAGCTGAAGTCATTGGGTTTGATGAGCCTGCAGCGCGACGAGCGCTTCAAGGACCTGCCAACAATCAACGAAGGACGTGAGATCAAGGGCTTCACGACGGACGCGTGGCTGGGCCTGCTGGCGCCATCGAAGACATCCCCGTCCATCGTGCAGAAGCTCAACGCGGCGCTCAACGAGACGCTTAACAAACCCGAGGTGCGCGAGGGCCTGGTCAAGCTCGGCTTCCGCCCAGCCGGCGGCACGTCTGCGCAATTCGGTCAGCTACTGGCGCGCGAGGATGCGCGCTACCGAAAAGTGACTGCCACGATTAAGCTTGAGCGCTGACAGACCGACTGGGCAAAGAGCAACACATGATCTGCCTCTCCGACGACATGGCCGCCACACCGGCCGGCCAGGCGCTGCGCGATACCTTCGCGGCGCGCGCCAGCATCGCCCACATCATGGCCTTCGAGGCCGCGCTGGCCAGGGCGCAGGCACGCCGGGGCCTCATCCCACCGGCTGCCGCCGAGGACATCAGCGGGAAGGCTTCAGTCGCGTTGTTTCCCGTTGACGAGTGGGCGCGGCAAAGAGTCCTCGTGGGGCACCCGCTGGTCGCAGTACTCGAAGCCTGGGCAACGCAGCTGGTGCCGGGCAGCCGGGAATGGCTGCACTATGGCGCCACCACGGCGGACCTCTTCAATACGGTGCTCATCCTGCAACTGCAGGAGGCCGGCTCGCTATTGGTCGCGCACATGCGTGAGATCGAGCGGCGGTTCGCCGCGCTGGCCACTGCGCACCGCGCGACACCGATGGTCGCACGCACGCTGGGACGTCACGCGCAACCTATCACCTTCGGCATGAAGGTCGGTACCTGGCTGGCCGAACACGGCCGCAGTATCGAAAGGTTGCAGTCCTGGCTGGCGCGCTATCGGACGGGCATCTTGAGCGGCGCCGTTGGGACCTATGCTGCTCTTGGTGAGCATGGGCCTGCGATCGAACGCGAAGTGATGGCCGAACTCGGGCTCGACGCCCCCGAGACGGTGGATTGGAAGGGCAGCCGAGATCGCTTCGCCGAGTTCGGCTGCGCGGTGGCGCTGGCTGCCCGCACCTGCGGCCATGTGGCCCAGGAGATCTTTCTGCTCGGCGGCGACGACATCGACGAAGTGCGCGAGGTCAACGGAGCGGTCGGCTCGTCAACCATGCCGCACAAGACGAATCCCATACTGTGTATCGAGGTGGTGTCCCGGTCGCGCGAAGTCAGTGCGCGCCTGCAGCCGTTGCTGGAGTGGATTCTGATCGTCTACGACCGGGATTCAGCCCAGCACGGGGACGTGCTGCGCGACCTCTGTGTGGGCATGGGCGACCTATTGCACAGCCTGCAGCAACTGATGAATACACTGGCCGTGTTGCCCCAGAACATGGAGGCGAACCTGCAGCGCAGTCAGGGAATGATCTTGTCCGAGTCCATCACCTTCGCGCTAGCCGAGCGCGTTGGCAAGCACACGGCCCATGCCGCGATGCGGGACCTGACCCACGCTGCGCGCGAGTGCGGCTGCTCGTTGCTGGATATGTTGCGCGACAGCGATGCGTTCGGCGCTCTGCTCGCCGAGCGACCGGAATTGCTGGACGTCACACGACACATTGGGCGCGCCCCCGAGATCGCGGACGCAGCGGTGGCTGCACTGGCGCCCCGTCCGGACGTCAGCCAGGCTCCTCAGGATACTTTGCGATAGAGCGCTTCGCTCGACGGAGACCAGGAGGGCCTGGCAAATGCTTTCGCCGGCCAAGGCGGTCTTACGATGAAGGCACCATTCCGGATCGGCACCCCAGAGCACCCGCGCAGCGGTGCACCCGCCCTAAGTTGAGTGGGTAGTCTCTGGGCTGCCGGACCTCGGACTGTCATGCAGACGGCACCGTGCTTTTACTGAGTGATCATTTCCGTCTCGTCCCCGCATGCTAACTCCACACTGGTTTACGCCGACAGACGCAACGGTACAACGGCGCGGCAGACGAAGAACCGCCAGTACCGGTGCCGACAGACCGCGCGTCCTTCCATAGGCTCAACCTATGGAGAAATTGCAATTTCGCATTTTTCTGCCAACAGAACCTCTCCCAGAATCACGACATGGCCGCGCCGCGGCCTTTGCATGATGAAAGCACTTCGCACCATGTCTGACCGCGACACCACGCCCGGCGCGTGGAACATCCCGCCTAGCGCTTACCTTGCGGGCCACGCAGCGCACTACCTACTGCCGACGCATCCCCAGTCGCTTTACGTCGTCATGCGCGACGGCTGCCGCATCGCGGTCGATGTCTATCTGCCGCAGCCCGGCAGCAGCGGTCCTGCACCTGCCCGCGTACCGGCCATTGTTGTTTTTACCCCGTATTACCGGCGCTTCGTTACCCGTAGCATCGACATTGATGCCAGCCCGAATTGCGGCCGGTACCGTGACTTCTTCGTGCCTCATGGTTATGCGGTGGTAGTGGTGGATGTTCGGGGAACGGGTGCCAGCTTTGGGACGCGCGATGCGCTGCGCTCACCAAAGGAACGCGACGATTATTACGAAGTCGCCGATTGGATCGTGCAGCAACCCTGGAGCAATGGCACGATAGGCGCGACAGGAATATCCTATCTGGGCGCCGCCGCAGTGTTTCTGGCCAGTACGCGCCACCCCTCGGTCAAAGCTATCGCGCCGCTGTTTGCGGTGACCGATATTTACACCGACCAGTTGTATGTGGGCGGTGTGCTGTCCAGCATCTGGACCGGGCGGTACGACGAGTTGATGGTGGCGCTGGATCAGGACGATCGGCCTGCGCTTTCCAAATTTGCCTACTATGGCAACCCTCTATTCTCTGGGCCACAGCCTGTCGACGAGGATTCCGACGGTCGCCTTCTGGCGGAGGCTTTGCAACAACATCGCAGCAACTGCCGCCTGAGCGATATGGCGGGCGAAATTCCATTTCAACACGATGCGGTGCTCCATGACCCCACACTAACGCTGGATGTCTGCAGTCCTGGTTACTATGCACGCCAGATTCCCGAAGACGTAGCCATCTACTCAATCTCCGGCTGGTACGATGGCGCGGGCTACAGCAATTCGGCCATCACTCGATTTCTCACGCTGCCCAGAAACAAGCATCGGCTTTTGCTGGGGCCTTGGGACCATGGAGCACGCAGCAATGTGTCGCCGTGGCGCACACAAACCGAGTCCGAGTTTCCCCTGCTGGCCGAGGTGCTGCGCTTCTTCGATCACCACCTGCGCGGAATCGCCACTGGTCTGGACAGTGAAGCGCCAGTGCATTACTTCACCATTCACGATGAAAAGTGGCAGGCGGCGACCAACTGGCCACCAGTGACCCAAGGGACCCGCCTCTACCCCGGCGCAGACGGGTCCCTAGTAGCCATCCCTTCGGCAGAAACCGGCAGGGATTCTTACCAAGTTGACTTTTCCGTCTCCACCGGCATGCAGACGCGGCTGGAACGCCTGGGCGCCGCCGCGGTCGAAACCTACTATCCGGACTGGAGCGAGCGGCAGGCGCAATACTTGCACTACACCGGTGAGCCACTCTCGCAAGCAACGGAATTGACCGGCCACGTGACCGCCAGTCTCTTGCTGGCTTCATCGCAGGCAGATGCCGCTGTCTACGTCTACCTCACCGAGGTTCTGGCCGACGGCCGTTGCCGCTATGTCACCGAAGGCCTGCTGCGCGCATTGCATCGCGAAGGATTGTCGCAATCACCCGACTACGTGGCAAGCTGGCCGGTCAATACATACGACCGTGCCTCGGCCAGACTGTTAGTGCCGGGTGAGCCCGCGCGGCTGACCTTTGCACTGCTGCCCGTGTCCTGGACATTTGCTGCAGGCAGCCGCATCCGCATATCTATAGGAGGCAGTGATGCGGGCCACGGCCCGCAGGTGCCGCATGGCAGACCCCCGCTCCTTGACGTGCTGCGCGGAGGCGATGCAACCTGGTTCGAGTTTCCGCTTCGCGCTGCGCAACTGTGAGTCTATTTTCCCCTTGTTACGTCAACCCCATGGAAGGAGCCATTCAATATGCCCTACTTAACACGCCTTTCGTTCGCCGTTCTTGCGATGACCAGTTTCGCGATTCTGTTCGCAACTCAAAATGTTCTGGCCCAGGAGATCGCCTGGCCTAGCCGACCGATCAAACTGATCGTCCCTCAGGGCGCCGGCTCCGGTTCCGATGTGATCGCACGGCTCTTGAACGACCGGCTGGCGCAATACCTTGGTCAGCCTGTGGTGATCGAAAATAACCCAGCGGCCAACGGCCTCGTAGCGCTCGGCGCCGTCTCCAAAGCGCCGGCCGACGGCTACACCCTGGTACTAGCGGGCGTGTCCCAGATGGCTTTCAACCCAGCTCTTTATAAGAGCCTGCCTTACGACCCCCAAAAAGACTTCACCTACCTTGCCCCGGTGGCAGACACGCCCTTCGTGTTGGTCACGAGCAACAAGAGCGGCATCAAGACTTTCGCGCAATTCCTGGAGCAAGCGAAGAAGAAAAATGGCGAATTGACGTTCAGCAGCGCAGGTATAGGGAACTCTACGCACATTGCGATGGAACTGATCGCCGCCAATGCTGGCGTGAAACTAATGCACATACCCTACAAGGGCTCAGGCGCCGCGCTGACCGCGGTTCTGGCAGGAGAAGTAGACGCCATGACCAGTGTGGTCGGTCCGGCGCTGCCACAGGTGCAAGCAGGCAAGGCCCAAGCGGTAGTCGTGCTTGGCACGAGCCGCGTGCCGCAATGGCCACAGGTACCGACACTCAAGGAAGCCGGTCTCAACGTGCCGGCCATGCCGGGCTGGTATGCCATTGCCGGCCCGGCCCGGCTCGATCCGAAGATTGTCTCTGTCTTTAACGCCGCGCTGCACAAGGTGATTGCGGACCCCGCCGTCAAAGCGCGCTTGCTGGAGCTGTCCTTGTCCCCCATGACGGGTGGCGATGCCGAAATGCGCCAGCGCGCTGCTGCTGACTTGGTGTTCTGGAGCGAGTTCATCCGCAAGAACAATATCCGCGTGGAATAGCGGGACCCATCATGCAAAGACGCTTCGCCTTTTTCTGTGCCACTGCACTCGTTTGCATCGGCTCTGCCGCCGTGGGGCAAGACGCGCCGGTCGCCTATCCAGCCAAACCGGTCAAGTTGATCGTGCCATTTTCCGCCGGAGGTTCCACCGACCTCGTGGCACGGCAGGTGGCGCAGGAGATGAGTGCGCGCACTGGCCAGCCTTTCGTCGTGGACAACAAGCCGGGCGCCGGCAGCACCATAGGTGCGGATTTCGTGGCCAAGGCACCGGCCGACGGCTACACGCTGCTCCTCGGAACGATCAGTTCACACGCCACGGCCGTCGGTTTGTATCCGAAGCTGCCGTATGACCCGCTGAAGGACTTCATTCCCATCACCGAGATCACCGCCATTCCGAATCTGATCGTCGCAAGCCCGCGGAACATGCGGCTGGCCGGCGTGCGTACGCTGGCCGATCTGGTGGCCCTGGCCAAGCGCGAGCCAGGGAAGCTGACCTACGCCTCAAGTGGCTCGGGGAGTTCCAATCACCTGGCGACCGAATCGCTCAAAGCCACTTCCGGCATCTTCATCACTCATATTCCTTACAAGGGCTCCGGCCCAGCACTGACGGATGTTGGTGCAGGTCACGTGGATCTGATGCTCGACGTGGTTCTAACGTCGTTGCCGCATATCAAGGCCGGTCGACTCAAAGCGCTGGGCATTACAAGCCTGAAGCGCTCGCCGCTGCTGCCGGATGTGCCCACCGTGGCAGAACAGGGCTATCCGGGCTTTGAGGTGCTGGGCTGGTACGGCTTGTTCGCTCCGGCAGGCACTCCACAGGTGGTGATCGACCGCCTGAGTCGCGACTTCAGCTCCGTGCTGCGAAGTGACAAAATGCGCGCGACGCTGGAGTCTCAGGGCGGCCCGGTCATCGCAAGCTCGCCCGCGGAATTTCGCACACGTATCCAAGGCGAAATCGTGCGCTGGAAAAAAGTGGTTGAGCGCTCCGGCGCGAAACCGGACTGAGCGCGATGCCCATCGATGATGGCGCGCCAGTTGCCCGACGTGAGCCGGTCACAGAGCACGGCATCGTGCAGGCTGTGTGGGCGGAGGCACTCGCTGTCGTGACATCGGCGCAACGCGCGAACGATCCCTGCTTGGCGCTATTTCAGGCGATGGATGCCGGTTTGAGGAAAACGCCTGGGCATCGCTTGCTCACTGTTTTGGTGTATTTCGGCGACCACGGAGAGTCGCAGCGCGCCTACAGCAGCCGCCCCGACGAATACCCTTTGAACGGTCGCAAGACCTTGGAGCAGGCACCGCGCATGCGCCAGGTACTGGCCTCGGGAATCCCGTTCATCGGTCACACGCGGCAGGCCATCGTGGATAACTACCCCGACCACGCGCGGCTGCTGGCGATAGGCTGCGGAAGCGTCGTCAACTTGCCGGTGCACTGGGGCACCGAGGTGGTCGGCACCGTCAATCTGCTGCACGCTGAGGGGCACTACGGCGAGGCCGACCTGCCACGGATTGAGGCTTGGGCGCAGCTGGCACTGCCGGCTTTTCTTGCGGTTTTAAGGCGTCAATAAGCTGGCGCACGCCTTGCCAGCGACCTTGCTCCACCTCTTCTTCGATGACGCGCAACAAGGCATCGCGGACACACTGCACAGCTGGGCTTGCCGCTGCGGCAAGACACGTGCTCAATGACAACTCCCTGACCAGTGGCCGCCCGGTCAGCGGCACGCCGCGGACCCTGCCATGGCGCTGGGCCAGCGCGAAGGCTGCGCTAGGCAGCACTGTCGCACCCAGTCCACGTTCCACGGCCAGGATCAGGATTTCAACCGCGCTGGTTTCCGCGACCAGGCGGAAGGGCAGTTTGCGGTCATGAAGCAATCTTTCGGTGGCCACCCGCACCGAATTCGGGTGTGTGGGCAGTAGCAGGGGAAGCGCCGCGAAGGCCTGGACATCCAGGGTGCGGGGAGTCCGCCGGGCCGCGGCGACAACCACAAACAGTTCCTCTTCAAGGAGGGGTTCGATGTGAAGCCGGGCATCGGGTCTGGCGTCCATCGTGACCGCCAGCGCAAGCCGGTCGGCGGCGACTTGACCGACAAGATCGCCACTGGATGCTTCAACCAGCTCAAGTTCGATCAAAGGGTAGCGCTGCCGCAGTTGTTCGAGGAGGGGCGCTGCAACGATCCGCGAAGTGCTCGTGGGAAGGCCGATGGCCACTCGACCCGACGGCGCCGCAGTTTCGTTCCGGATCGCCGACTGTGCCTCTTCGAGTTGCCGCAAGATGATCTTGGCATGTCGATAGAGAAGTTCACCCATGGCGGTTGCCCGGGTTCCATGCACGCTGCGCCCCAGCAGGCTAACCCCGAGCTCATCCTCCAGATTAGCCATGTGCTGGCTCAGAGATGGCTGAGCGATGAACAGGGCTTCAGCGGCCGCGGTAATGTTCTTCAGCTCGACAACCTTGACGAAGTAGCGGAGTTGTCGGATATCCATGGATTTTCGATAATACGATGGTGACTAACAATCGGCCATTTTCACCCCGTTGGGGCCGACAAGCCAGGATCTTTCCACGGTAGTGTTGAATTGCGCTGAAGTCTGACCAAAACTCGGGTCAGACTTCAGCGGAATTCAACAAGAGCACGAAAAAATCAAGTCCTCGTCAGCTTCATGGCTTGCACTGTTCCCTGCCATTTTTGGAGGCATTGGGGTAAATGTCTTTTCTGAGTGGCTGCTCTCAAAACGCCCGGCCTAGTACGTCAACAATATGTCAACGGCATAGCAAGATAACAGCGGGGTAATGCGACCTATTGCACGCTATGTCCTTGATTCATAAGGCAATGCATATCTAACGCATACCTATCGAACGGATTGAAAATCCTTGTGTCGGTGGTTCGATTCCGCCCCAGGCCGCCAGATGCGCAAGCCCTTGATTCCTAACGGATTCAGGGGCTTTTTCGTTTCCGGGCCGGTGTCTCAGGCACTTGCCGGCCCAAGCTTGGCCAGCAGGTAGTCGAGCACATTGTCGAGGGTCACCAGCTGGGCGTAGTCCGCCTCCGGGATGTTGACGCCCAGGCGCTCATGCAGCGCCACCAGAAAGTTGAGCCAGTCCATGGAGTCCAGATCGACCTGATGGCGCAGCGGGCGCGTGGGGTCGAGGGCGTCGGGTTCCACTTCCGGCGCAATCGAGCGCAGGATGCCCAAGACGGTGGCGGCCAGGGCCGGGCGGTCGTTTGTCATGGGTTGCTTCCTTCCTGGTTCGCCGCTGGCGCGATGGTGTCAGCCAGCGTTTGGGGCTGCTGCAAAAGCTCGCGCAGTTCGGCCAGGAACAGCGCGCCCTGGTGGCCGTCCGATGCCCGGTGATCGGCGGCGAGCGTGGCCGTGAGAAGCGGCAGCGCGCACACCTTGCCGTCCTGCACCCAGGGCCGCACGTCCAGGCGGCCGAAGCCGACCAGCGCCACCTGCGGCGGGTAGATCACGCCGAAGACCGTCTCCACACTCTGGTCGCCCAGATTTGTCACGGTGAGGGTCGGATCACTCATCTCCGAACTGCGCAGCGAGCCGGCCCGCGCGCGCCGGACCAGATCGGCCAGTTCGTGCATGAGCTGCACCAGCGGTTTGGCGCCCACGTCGTGGATCGCAGGCGCCACCAGCCCGCCGCCGCGCAGCGAAATCGCCACGCCGGCATGCACGGCCGCGGAGGGCTGGAACGCACCGTCGCGGTAAAAACCATTGAGCTGCGGTGCGCGCCGCAAGGCCACGGCCACGGCGTGGAGCAGCAGCACGGCGGGCAACATGCGTTCGGTGATCGCCACGCCCTCGTTGCGCTGTTGCAGCCAGGCGAGCGCGGTGGCCATCGGAATGGTGTCGCTCAGGTAGTAATGCGGAATCTCTCGCTTGGAACGGCTCATGGCCGCAGCAATGGCCTTGCGCATGTCCTTCTGGCGATCTGGTGCGCCTGCAGGCGGTGCGGGCGTCACACGTGCCGCTGCTGCGGCCTCGATGTCGGCCAAGGTGACCGCACCCTGTGGCCCGCTGCCCCTCAGGGTGTCAGGATCGAGGCCGAGCGCCTTCGCACGTTTTCGCGCGGCAGGTGACACTGGATGCCGCGCCGTCATGGTTGTCTGCGGAGCTTCCTGCACCTGTGGTGTTGCTGGCTGCGGCACAGTGGCGGGTGCAGCAATCGGCCCGGCTGCAGGTGGCTGGGCCCCTGCAGGTGCGGCCACTTCGCCGGGCGCCAGCAGCCTGGCCAACACAGTGCCCACCGGCACCTTCTCGCCGGCTTGCACCAGCAGCTCGGTCACCACGCCGTCCTGCCAGATCTCGACATCGACCGCCGCCTTGGAGGTGTCCACCACGGCCACCACCTGGCCGCGCTTGACGGCATCGCCCGGTTTCACATGCCAGGTGAGCAGCGTGCCTTCATCCATGTCGGCGCCCAGCGAGGGCAGCTTGAAGTCGATCATGGGGTGCTCCCGAACAAGGCGCGTGCGGCGGCCACGATCTTCGGCACCTGCGGCAGGGCGGCCTCTTCCATGTGGCGGGCGTACGGAATCGGCACTTCCTCGCTGCACACACGCGCCGGCGGGGCATCGAGGTCAAAAAAGGCCTGCTCCATGATGCGCGCCATCACCTCGGCCGCCAGGCTGCCCGAGCGCCAGCTTTCGTCCACCACCACCGCGCGGCGGCATTTGCGGACCGAGGCCATCAGTGTCGCGTCATCGAGCGGGCGCAGCACACGCAGGTCGATCACCTCGGCGGAAATCCCGAGGCCGGCCAGCTCCTGCGCCGCCTGCAGCACCTTGGGCAGGCTGCCGCCGTGGGTGATCAGGCTCACGTCGGTGCCGGCGCGGCGCACCCGCGCGCTGCAGATGTCCAGCGCCGGTGCCGTATCGTCCGGCAACTCGCCTTCCAGGTTGTAGAGCTGCGCGTGCTCAAAGATCAGCACCGGGTCCGGGTCGGCCAGCGCCAGCGCCAGCATGCCGCGCGCATCTTCCACCGTGGCCGGTGCGAGCACCCTGAGGCCCGGCACATGGGCATACCAGCTTTCGAAGCTGTTCGAGTGCTGGGCCGCCACCTGGCGACCGGCGCCGGTCGCCATGCGGATCACGACGGGCACCGAAAACTGCCCACCCGACATGTGGCGCAGCATGGCCGCCGTGTTGACGATGGGGTCGAGCGCAAGCAGGCTGAAATTGACCGTCATGACCTCGACAACCGGGCGCATGCCGCCCAGCGCGGCGCCTATGCCGGCGCCGACGAAGCCGAGTTCGGACAGCGGCGTGTCGCGGATGCGCTCGGGGCCGAACTCGTCGAGCAGCCCCTTGGACACCGCATAGGTGCCGCCGTAGCGGCCCACGTCTTCGCCCATCAAAAAGACGCGCGGGTCGCCCTGCAGGGCTTCGCGCAATGCTTCCCGCAAGGCTTCGCGGTAAGTGATACGACGGCCCATCAGACGGCTCCTTCGGGCGTGTGCACGTCACGCAGCAGATCTTCAACCGGCTCCCAGCTGCCGGCCTCGGCAAAAGCCACGGCCGCATCGACCTCGGCCTGGGCCGCAGCATCAAGCGCCAGAAATTCCTCTTCGGTCAGGCTGCCCTGGGCCTTCAGGCGCGCGGTGAAGGTGTGGATGGGCCCACGCGTTTTCCAGGCCTCGACCTCGGCCTTGTCACGGTACAGGTCGGGGTCGAACATCGAATGGGCACGAAAGCGGTAAGTTTGCAGTTCCATAAACACCGGCCGGCCCATGGTGCGCACCTGCTGCGCGGCGCGTTGCACCGCCTCGTACACGGCCACCACATCCATGCCATCAACACGCACGGTGGTCATGCCATACGATTCGGCCTTCACACACAGGTCGGTTTGGGATTCGGAGCGCGCCAGCGCCGTGCCCATGGCGTACAGGTTGTTCTCGCAGAAAAACAGCACCGGCAACTGCCACAGCGCGGCGAGGTTGACCGCTTCGTGAAAAGCACCCTCGGCCATCGCGCCTTCACCAAAGAAGCAGGCGGTGAGCGCCTGGCGCGGGAGCATCCTGTCGGCCAGCGCCAGCCCTGCCGCCAGCGGCAGGCCGCCACCCACAATCGCGTTGCCGCCATAAAAACGGCGCCCACGGTCGAACAAGTGCATGGAGCCGCCACGCCCGCGCGAGCAGCCTTCCTGCTTGCCATACATCTCGGCCATGATGGCGTCCATCCGGACGCCGCGCAGCAGCGCATGGCCATGCTCGCGGTAGGTCGCCACCACGTTGTCCTGGGCTTGAAGTGCGTGCAGGGCACCGGTGGCCACCGCCTCCTCGCCGATGTACAGGTGCAGAAAGCCGCGGATCTTCTGCTGGCCATAAAGCTCGGCACACTTCTCTTCCATGCGGCGGATGCGCAGCATGTCGGCCAGCATGCTCAGGGACAAGGCCTTGTCCCAGGGCACCGGGCCGCTGGGCGGTGCGGGTACTTGAGGGATGCTCATCCCGGCAGACGGCCCGGCGGCGCGCGTGTTCATGCGCCCCCCTCCAGCGTGGAAATGTCGCCTTCGGGCAGGCCGAGTTCACGCGCCTTGAGCAGACGGCGCATGATTTTGCCGCTGCGGGTGCGCGGCAGCACAGTCAAAAAGGCAATCTCCTTGGGGGCGACGGCTGCGCCCAGTCGCCTGCGCGCGTGCGCGAGGATGTCCATGCGCAGGGCCTCGTCGGGCGCGTGCCCGTTCTTGAGCGACACAAAAGCCTTGACCACCTCGCCGACGACCGGGTCGGGCTTGCCGATCACGCCGGCTTCGGCCACGGCCGGGTGTTCCATCAGCACACTCTCGACCTCGAAGGGGCCGATCAGGTGGCCGGCCGACTTGATGACATCGTCGCTGCGTCCCACAAACCAGTAGTAGCCGTCGGCGTCCACCCGTGCCAGATCGCCCGTGAGGTAGAGGTCGCCGGCAAAACACTTGCGGTAACGCGCCTCGTTGTTGAGGTAGCCGCGAAACATCGACGGCCAGCCGGCCTTGAGTGCAAGTTCTCCTTCTGTATCAGGGGTGTCGACCACGCGCACGCGCGGCGGCTCGCCCTCGGCTTCGAGGTGTTCGACGATGCAGGCCGTGATGCCGGGCAGCGGCCGCCCCATGGAGCCGGGCTTGATGTCGAAGGCCGGCGTGTTGGCGATCATGATGCCGCCGGTTTCGGTTTGCCACCAGTTGTCGTGAATCGGCAGGCCGAGCGCCTGCTTGCCCCACCAGACGGCCTCGGGGTTCAGCGGCTCGCCGACGCTGGCGACAAAACGCAGGTCGGGGAAGCTGTGCGTTGGCGTTGCCTCCAGGCCGGACTTCATCAGCATGCGAATCGCCGTGGGCGCGGTGTACCAGACGCTGATGTGCTCCTGCGCCAGCAGGCTGTACCAGCGCTCGGCGTCGAACTCCTCGCGGTCAATCAGCGAGGTCACGCCATGCAGCAGCGGCGCGATGATGCCGTAGGACGTGCCGGTGACCCAGCCCGGGTCGGCGGTGCACCAGTAGCGGTCGCCGGGGTGCAGGTCGAGGGCGTAACTTCCGGTGGCATGGTGGGCGACCACCGCGCCATGCACATGGATGGCCCCTTTGGGCGTGCCGGTGGTGCCGCTGGTGAAATGCAGCAACGCGGGGTCTTCCGGTTGGGTCGCCACCGTGGTGAAGGCATCGGACGCGTTGCGCATCAGCGTGGCCAGGTCCAGCGTGCCCGGCTCGTTCGTGATGCCGCCGTCTTCGGACACCAGCAGCACATGGCGCAGCGTCGGCATCTTTTCGCGCATGGCCCTGACCTTGCGCTGGTAGAGCAGGTCGGTGGTCACCAGCACCTGGCCGGCGCCGATGTTGATGCGTGTGGCCATCGGCTCGGGCCCGAAGGCCGAAAACATCGGCGTGACCACCGTGCCGCTTTTCAGCGCCCCGAGCACCGCGATGTACAGCTCCGGAATACGCCCGGCCATGACAAACAGGCGGTCGCCCTTGCCGACGCCCAGGCCCTGCAGCACGTTGGCAAAGCGGTTGGTCTGCCGCGCGAGTTCGCCGTAACGCAGGTCCAGCGCCGGGGCGTTGCGCGCGACAAAACGCAGCGCAATGTGGTCGCGCAGGCTGCCTGTGGCATGGCGATCCACGGCCTCGAAGCCGATGTTGAGGCCACCATCGGGCAGGCCCTGCAACGCCCGCCGGGCCGCGTCCCAGGAGAAGTCGCGGCATTGCGCGTCGTAGCTGGACAGGTTGGGCGGCACGCGCAGATCGCGCGCCGTCTTCCGGATGACTTCGGGTCTTTCCACGGCCTTCCCCTTCAAGGACGGCTCCCGCTGAGCCTCTGGCCAGCTTAGCCCTGCTGCGCGACGCGCCCCTTGATCAATCGCAAACGACTGAGTTGCGGTGGTTCATCACCCGACGGCGGCATTTTGCTATTAAATGAATAGCTGTATGCGCTCGTCCCTGTTGGGTTGGAGGCTGATTTGACAAAGAGCATCACCCCGCAGCTGCTGCATGCGGGCCGCAGCGCGCCCGCCCCAGGTCCGCCCGCTACCAGTCCACCAGGCTCAGACCGACGCTGAGCACCGTGCGGCGGCGGTTGTAATCGACCAGGCTGTCGCCGTAGCCGCTGAACAGTTGCACGTGGTAACGCAGGGCAGCGCTGTCGGCAATCGAGGTGGACGCCTTCATCCATTCCAGCCGGGCCGATCCGCGCGCTTCGGATTTGAGCGAATGGCGCAGCGTCAGGCCCAGGGTATGCGTGCGGTTGATTTGCCAGTGCCCGGCCAGCTCGGCCCGGCCGATGTAGTCGGAGATGCCGGGGTTTTCGTCCTGCCCCGAGCGTTCGCGCACGCGTTGCCAGACGCGTGCCTGCAGGTCCAGCCGGCTGTCGCCGCCCAGTTCCTTTTCGGCTGCGCCCATCAGGTAGACCCTGTTCCAGCTGCGTGACTGCGGCAGACCCTGGCCGTTGGACTGGTGGTTCAGGCCGAGGCCGCTGAGCCGGTACTTCCAGCCGCCGGCCAGATCGATCTGGTGCGGATAGATGTACACCAGCTCGGGCTCGTGGTCGGTGGTCCGGAACGGCCGCGAAGCCGCGCTGTTGAACAGCTGCCAGTAGCTTTGCTGCGTATAGCCGAACCACAGCGAATCGATGCCGGATTCATCGTCGCCGCCCGAGGCCAGCATGCCCTTGGCGAGTTTTGTGCGGACTGACAGCTGAAGCCGGGTCTCGTTGCGTCTGTAGTTGGAGGGCGTGCTCGCCGAGTAGCCCGGTGCCTCCGAGCTCGGCTGGTTGTTGACGCTGTTCGATCCCGACCACATCACGCTGATGGGGCGGTAGCCGCGCAGGCCGAAGGTGTCGCAGTCGCTGCCGCGCTGGAGCTCCCAGAAGCGGGACAACTCGGAGTACCTGGTGTTGCGGCAGCCGATTTTCTTGCCATCCGGGGCTTCGGTGTTCATGGCCGGCAGCAGCAGGACCTCGGCGGACTTTTGCCCGGTGTCGGCATTGGCCGGTGCGGTGGTCAGGCTGGGCGGCGGCGTGTCCGACGGCAATTGCGAGACCGCCCAGTTCTTGAAACAGGCCAGTTGCGCAGCGGCATCACCGCTCATGGCGTGGCAGGCCTGCCAGCCCTGGCGGTTGTTGCGCTCCTGCACGGTGGGGCCGGTGCTGCCGGTCTGGGCCTGCGCCGCGCCCGCGACCAGCAGCGCGGCATACAGCCACGGTGCGGCAAGGCGCCTGCGTTCGGGTGTGATGATGACTACCATCCGGACAACCTTTCCAGTGTGAACGGCACATCGGGCGCGTCGGGCGGCGCGCTGCTGCTCATGTCTTTCCAGGTACCCGTGATTTTTCTTCCGCATGTGCCTTCCACCATTTTGCCGTTCCAGGCTCCGGTGATGCTGATGCCGTTGGAGGACTCGTCGAGGGTCAGGTGCCCGTCTTCCAGATCGCCGGCCAGCTGCGCCCTGGCGGCGTGGCCGCCCTGGGCGGGTTTGCCGGCTGTGGGGGCCAGCTCGCGGTTGACGAAGCCGGCCACGCTCTCGCTGAATTCGGCGTGCCGCTGGAGTTGCAGGGTGGCGTCAGCGGGCAGACCCACCGGTGCAGGCGTGAACCGGGCCCGCCATGTCCCATGGATTTGCGCCGGCTTGAATTGTTGGACGGGTGGGCAGGAGGCCGCAACCGCCGGACTGGCCGGTCCAGACTGTTGTCGCGTGTCATTTTGGCCATAGGCCCTCATGGAAAGGGCGCTGACAGCTATAAAAAACAGAGCAAATGTGAGCGAAGGTGATTTTTTCATCGGGTGTGCAATAGAGGGGCTTAACCAGCGTCCCGGGCCGCCTCGGCGAGCTGGTTCGCTTCGGCGCTGTCGGCGGCGCGTTTGGCGAATTCGGCGCGCAGGGCCCTGATTTTTTCACGCGGGTCTTCCCTGACCGTGGCCTTGTCCAGACCCATCTCGGCAATAAAACGGCTGGGGATGCCGGCGACGGTGTCGCGTCCTTTTTTGCGCCGGCGCAGCCAGTTGACCGCCAGCGTGTACTGGGCCCGGGTGATGCCCACGTACATCAGGCGGCGCTCTTCCTCGAGGCGCTGCGCGATGTTCTCGGTCCTGGCCGCATCTGTGCCGTCGTCGTCATCGAGCTTGAAGGGCAGCAGGCCCTCGTTCACGCCGGCCAGCACCACATGCGGCCACTCCAGCCCCTTGGCGGCGTGCAGCGTGGACAGCGTCACCACGTTCTGGTCGCCTTCGCGTTCGCTGATGGTCGACAGCAGGGCAATCGTCTGCACCACTTCCAGCATGGTTTTGGTTTCGGCGGCCACCACCGCGCCGGAGGTGTCGTCGATCTGCCCGCCGCAGCGCTGCGCCATCCAGTCGCAGAAATCCATCACGTTGGTCCAGCGCGCGGCGGCGACATTCTCGCTGTCCTCGCTGTCGTAGATGTGTTTTTCGTAGTCGATTTCCTTGAGCCAGGTGGTGAGGAAAGCGCGCGCGTCTTCGGCGCCCACCGTGCGTCTGGCGCGGTATTCCAGGTCGTTGAGGTAGCGGCCGAATTCATGCAGCGAGCCGACCGCCTTGGCCGGCAGCACCGCGCTCAGGGAGTTGCTGAACAGCGACTCGAACAGGCTCAGCTTGTACTGCTCGGCAAAGGTGCTCAGCGCACCCAGGGTGGTGTGGCCAATGCCGCGCTTGGGGGTCTTGATGGAGCGGATGAAGGCCGCGTTGTTGTCGTTGTTGACCATCAGCACCATCCAGCTGCACAGGTCCTTGATCTCGGCGCGGTCGAAAAAGCTTTGTCCGCCCGAGACCTTGTAGGGAATGTTGGCCTTGCGAAAGGCTTTTTCAAACGGCTTGGCCATGTGGTTGGCGCGGTACAGCACGCAGAAGTCCCCCCACTCCTTGTGCTGGCCGCCCACGGCCTGCAGCGTGCCTTCGGCGCGCAGGCTCTGGATGCGCGCTACCACGCGTTCGGCTTCATGCTCCTCGCTGTCGCAATCGACCACGCGCACCGGCTCGCCTTCGCCCAGCTCGCTGAACAGCGTCTTCGGAAACAGCTTGGGGTTGGGCGCGATCACGTTGTTGGCCGCGCGCAGGATGGCGCTGGTGGAGCGGTAGTTCTGCTCAAGCTTCACGACTTTCAGGTTGGGGTAGTCCTGTGGTAGCTTTTTCAGGTTGTCCAGCGTGGCGCCGCGCCAGCCGTAAATCGACTGGTCGTCGTCGCCCACGGCGGTGAAGCGGCCGCGCGCGCCAACCAGCAGCTTGAGCACCTCGTACTGCGTGGCATTGGTGTCCTGGTATTCGTCGACCAGCACATGGCCCATCGAGGCCTGCCATTTGTCGCGCACGGCGTCATGCTCGCGCAGCAGCTTGAGCGGCAGCCCGATCAGGTCGTCAAAGTCCACGCTCTGGTAGGCCGTCAGGCGCTCTTCGTAACGCGCCATGACGCGGGCCACCAGGCGGTCCTCGTCGCTGGCCGCCTGGGCTTCGGCCAGGGCCGCGTTCAGGCCGCTGTTCTTCCAGGCGCTGATGGTCCACTGCCATTGGCGCGCCGTGGCGGCGTCGGTGCTGCCGCCGGCGTCCTTCAGGATGCTGGTCACGTCGTCGCTGTCCAGGATGGAAAACTGTTTTTTCAGCCCCAGCACCTCGCCGTCCTGGCGCAACATGCGCACGCCCAGCGCGTGGAAGGTGCAGATCAACACGCCCCGGGCGGGCTGGCCGATCAGTTTTTTGGCGCGTTCGCGCATTTCCGCCGCGGCCTTGTTGGTAAACGTGATGGCCGCGATCTCCTGCGGCGGCAAACCGGCCTGAATCAGGCGGCCTATCTTGTGCGTGATCACCCGCGTCTTGCCCGAACCCGCGCCCGCCAGCACCAGACAGGGGCCGTGCATGTAGTTGACGGCTTCCTGCTGGGCGAGGTTGAGGCCGTGGGCCGGGGGCGATGCGGAGGGCGGGGTGGATGACATGCAGTGAAGGGGGCAGGCAGGGAAGGACCAAGCAGGTACAACTGCCCGCCACGGGGCCGGCTGAAAAAGTGGACGCAAGCGGGCCATCATAGCCAGTCAGCGGGGCGGCCCCGTTGGCGGTGACAATACGGTTTGTGCTAAGCATTCTCCTGGTCACCTTTCCCTTCTTCGCGCTGGTGCTGTGTGGCTACCTGGCGGCGCGGCGCGGGCTGCTGCCGCAGGCCGCGATTCCCGGCCTCAACACCTTTGTGCTGTATTTCGCGCTGCCTTGCATGTTGTACCGCTTTGGCGCGAACACGCCGGTGGCGCAACTGCTCGACGGCGGGCTGGTGGCGGTCTACCTGCTGTGCGCGCTGATCATGGTGGCGTTCACGATTGCCGTGACGCGCAACCGGCGCATCGGCTGGAACGATGCGTCCTTCGGCGCGCTGGTCGCGGCTTTCCCGAACACCGGTTTCATGGGCGTGCCCCTGCTGGTGGCGCTGCTGGGCGCGCAGGCGGCGGGGCCGGCCATCGTCACCATCGTGGTGGACCTGCTGGTGACGAGTTCGCTGTGTATCGCCCTGTCCCGGCTGGACTCGGCCGACATCCATGGCGCGGAGGTGGCGGCAAAAAACGCACTCAAGGGCGTGGCCCTGAACCCCATGCCCTGGGCGATCCTGCTGGGCGCCCTGTCGTCCGGCCTGGGGCTGGCCTTGCCGGCCCCGGTGCTGCAGACAGTGGTCCTGCTGGCCGATGCCGCCTCGCCGGTCGCGCTGTTCACCATAGGCGCAGTGCTGGCGCGCTCCCAGATGACCAGCGTGGAAACCATCCCCCTGAGGGACTATGTGCCGGTGGCGCTGATCAAGCTGGTGCTGCACCCGCTGCTGGTCGGGCTGATGGGCTTGGGCGCCATCCAGCTGGGCGTGCCGCTGCAGCCTTTTGCCCTGACGGTGATCGTGCTGGTGGCCGCCCTGCCGAGCGCCAGCAATGTGTCGCTGCTGGCCGAACGTTTTGGCGCCAACAACGGGCGCATCGCGCGCATCATCCTGGTGTCGACGGTGCTGGCGTTTTTCACTTTTTCAGGCGCCGTCGCACTGCTGACCTGAGGCTCCCGCAGAAGCCTCTTCAGACCAGCCGGGGCCGCGGGTCCGGCTCCGCCGGCCCGCAGGCGCAGCGCTCCCGAGGGTTTGGAGCCTGCGGCTCCAAACCTGCCGGCGCAGGTTTGGACAGGCGACAGAAGCGAAGCCTCCGGCGAGCGGCGGCCTGCAAGGCCTCGCGCAGTACGCGAAGCGACAAGCGTGGGGGCTATATTGCCAGGGGATCCACGTCGATGGCCCAGCGCACCAGGCTTTTGAAGTCGCCCTGTTGCCGGGTCTGGTGCAGCAGCGGCTGCCAGGCCGCCAGGAAACGCTGCAGCGCCGCGCGCGAGGGGCTTTCGACCAGCATCTGCGCGCGCTCGATGTTGGCCACCCGCTGGATGGTCATGGGCACGGCCGGGTAAGGCGTGACGGCATCGTGGCCGGGCAGTTGCTGCGTCTGCGCGGCCGCTGCCGCGGCATTCAGAAAATCCTGGGCCACGGCCTGGTCCCGGGCCTCGGCGCGTACCAGGGCTGAAAAGCCGAAGGGCGACATGCCGGCCGCTTCGCGCTCCTTGAGTTCCTGCGCCGCAAACGCCGGGTAGTCGTGTTTTTTCAGCGCAGCGAACAGCGGGTGTTGCGGATGGAAAGTCTGCACCCACATCTCGCTGGCCTCACCATGGTCGGCATCACGCCCGGCGCGCCCGGCGGCCTGCATGAGCAGGCCGAACAGGCGCTCGGGCGCGCGGAAGTCGCTGGAGAACAGCGCGCCGTCGGGGTTGATCGCCGCGACCAGCGTGATGTGGCGAAAGTCGTGGCCCTTGGCAATCATCTGCGTGCCGACCAGCACATCGACCTCGCGCGCGTGCACGCTGGCCAGCTGCGATTCGAGCGCGCCCTTCAGGCGGGTGGTGTCGGCGTCGATGCGGGCGATGCGCAAGGGGCTGCCCTCCGGCCGCGTGACCCCCGCCAGCAGCTCGGCGATGTGTTCCTCCAGCCGCTCCGTGCCTTTGCCCACAGGCGCGATGTCGATGTTGCCGCAGGCCGGGCAGGCGCGCGGCACGCGTTCGGTGAAGCCGCAGTGGTGGCAGCGCAAGGTGCGGTCTATCTTGTGGAAGACGCGGAAAGCGCTGCAGTGCGGGCACTCGCTTTTCCAGCCGCAGTCGTGGCAGGCCAGCACCGGGGCGTAACCGCGCCGGTTCAGGAAGATCAGCGACTGCTCGCCGCGCGCGATGCGCTGGGCTATCGCGTCCAGCAGCGGCGGCGCGATCGTGCAGTGTTTGGGCTGGTGGTTCATGTCCACCAGCCTGACGGCCGGCAGGCTGCCCTGTTGTTCCGCGCCGCCTATCCGTTCGTTCATGGTCAGGCGCTGGTAGCGGCCCACCACGGTGGCCTGCCAGCTTTCCAGCGAAGGCGTGGCAGAACCCAGCAAAACCCGGCACATGCCGGCCGGCTTGCCTTCTTGCGTCGCCCTGGCATCGGCGCTTTCCGCGGCGTTGTCCGGCGAGCTTTCGATCATGGCGCGGTAAACCGCCAGATCGCGCGCCGAATAACGCGCGCCTTCCTGCTGTTTGTAGCTCGGGTCGTGCTCCTCGTCGACGACGATCAGGCGCAGATTGGGCAGGGAGGCAAAAATCGCCATGCGGGTGCCCAGCACCAGCCGCGCCTGGCCGGCATGGGCGGCGAGCCAGCTCTTGAGCCGCTGCGCGGGTGTCAGGCCGCTGTGCAGCGCCACCACCTGGGCCTTGCCGAGGTGGGCAAAACGTTCCTCGAAACGCGCCTGCAGCTGCGGCGTCAGGTTGATTTCGGGCACCATCACCAGTACCTGGGCGCTGGCGTCGCTGGCCAGCACTTTCGCGGCGGCACGCAGGTAGACCTCGGTCTTGCCGCTGCCGGTCGCGCCAAACAGCAGGGTCGGCCGGGTATCGGCATCAAATTCGGCGATAGCCCTTTCCTGCTCTGCGCTGAGTGCTATTAAATCCGTAGTGTCCGGGGTGTCCGGCGCGGGGGCCACCGGCCGCTTGAGCCGGCGTGCCAGCTGCACGGTGCTCAGTTCGCGCAATTGCGGCGGCAGGGCGGCCAGGGCCACTTCGCCGATGGAGCGCTGGTAGTAGCTGGCGGTGAAACCGACCAGCCGCCGCCAGGTGGCCGACAGGGGCGCCAGGCCGTCCAGCGCGCCCAGCACTGCTTTGGCCTGGGTTTCCGGCAGGTCGCCGCTGTCCGGCAAGACCTCCCACACCACGCCCAGGACTTCGCGTTTGCCCAGCGGAACGCGCACCAGGCTTCCCGGCGGAAGCGGCCACTCGCTCCGATAGGTCAGCGGCCCGGCCACGCTGCTGTGGGCGGGGGTGGCGACAACAATGCTGAGCCAGTACCTCATTTTGGGGTGGATGGATAGGGAGAACAGAGGGGATAGTTAACCAGATAGTCCTAAGATACATTTGCGAACATCGCTGTAAGTGCTTGATTTAAAAAAGCTTTGGCGGTCTTCCAAGGTTTCTGTGGATAACTTTGTTGATAGATTGCCCCGGCACGCGTCCGGGCCTTATAAATCAAGGCTTTTCTTAAATTGCCCGCAAAAAAAGCAGTTTAAAGATCCTATATGAATCAAGCACTTAGAAGCGCTATGGCTTTGATAGCGGGAGACCGACTTGTTACAGCTTCATGCGGCACCGCAGCACAAATTTTGTGAATAAGTCGGGTCTGCGGAGCTGGAATTTGTGCTATCAGACGGCAAAACCCGCATCAATGCGGGGTACCCGTGCGCATGCGGCGTGAGTAAGCGTGCACGGCGCGGACCAGCACCTCCACGTTTTCGGGCGGGGTGTGCTGGCTGATGCCGTGGCCCAGGTTGAAGATGTGGGTCGGGCCGCTGCTGCGGGTGTCCGCATGCGGGGTACCGAAACTCTCCAGCACCGCGGCCACTTCCTGCTCGATCTGCGCCGGGTTGGCGAACAGCACATTCGGGTCCAGGTTGCCCTGCAGCGCCTTGCGATCGCCCACGCGTGCCCGGGCCTGGGCCAGGTTCACGGTCCAGTCCAGGCCGAGCACCTCGCAGTCGAGTCCGGCCATCTGTTCCAGCCACAGGCCGCCGCCCTTGGTGAACACCAGGCGCGGAATGACCACGCCGTCATGGCTGCGCTTGAGCTGGCTCAGCACGCGCTGGGTGTAGGCCAGGCTGAAGGTCTGGAAGGCCGCGTCGGCCAGCACGCCGCCCCAGCTGTCGAAAATCATCACCGCCTGGGCGCCGGCCTCGATCTGGGCGTTCAGGTAAGCCGCTACCGCGTCGGCATTGATGGCCAGCATTTTGTGCATCAGGTCGGGGCGCTGGTACAGCATGGTCTTGACCAGGCGGTAGTCGTCCGAACCGGCGCCTTCGACCATGTAGCAGGCCAGCGTCCAGGGGCTGCCGGAAAAACCGATCAGCGGCACCCGGCCGTTCAGCGCCTTGCGGATGGAGGTGACGGCGTCGAAGACATAACGGAGTTTTTCCATGTCCGGCACTTCGAGTTTGGCCACGGCCGCCTCATCACGGACGGGTGTCGCAAAACGCGGACCCTCGCCGAGCGCAAACGACAGGCCCAGGCCCATGGCGTCGGGCACGGTCAGGATGTCGGAAAACAGGATGGCCGCGTCCAGCGGGTAACGCTCCAGGGGCTGCAGCGTGACCTCGGTGGCGTAGTCGGGTGAGGTCGCCAGGCCCATGAAGCTGCCGGCCTTGGCGCGGCTGGCGCGGTATTCCGGCAGGTAGCGGCCGGCCTGGCGCATCAGCCAGACGGGGGTGTAATCGGTGGCCTGACGCAGGCAGGCGCGCAAAAAGGTGTCGTTTTGGAGGGGGGCAAACATGGCTCCATTGTCTCAGAGCCGTGAATCTTTCTACTGCGCGGGCCGATCTTGTGCCCGCGTGGCGGCGCGGCGGAGTTTTGAGTCAAGCAGGGGCCGCGGGTCCGGCTTTGCCGGCCCGCAGGCGCAACGGCCCCCACGGGGGGCAGGGAGTTACACGAAGTGAACGACCGTGGGGGCCACTACCTGACCGGCAGGAACTGCAGGAAAGAAGCACCCGCCAGGCTCTGCACATAGGTGATCACGGCGCGGCGGTATTTCTCGGTCAGGACTTCGGAGAGCAGGTCGAGCCGGCCTATCACCTTGCCGAACTCGCGCTCGAAACTGAGGTTGCGTTCGCGGTCGGAGATTTCGTCGGCCAGCAGCAGGGGCTGGCCGGCCGGGTTGCGCCGCGAGGCCAGCAGCCAGACGGCCGACTCGATGTTGCGCGCGGCGTTGTAGATGTATTGCGCATCGAGGCTGTCGACCAGGTAGAAGTCGGTCTTGCCGTTGTGCGCCACGATGAGCATGTCGGCGCTGGCGTACACAAAAGCGGCGACGCGGTCGCCCCGGAAGTCGGGGCTCAGGGCCAGCGACAGGGCGGCGATGTCGCGTTTGCCCTGCAGCTCCGGCCAGGGCGTGCGGCTGTCGATGGCGCTGCGCACACGCTGGACCGCCGCCTCGCGGCTGGTGCTGCCGGTCTTGCGCCACTCGGCGGGGTTGCGCCGGTACAGCTTGTCGAGCAGACGGTACAGGCTGTCCAGGTTGTCGCGCATGCCCAGGGTGGCCATGCGGTTCACGTCCGACTGCGCCAGCTCGCCCGAGGTCAGCGGCGCCACCGGCGTTTCGCCGCGGTGGGTCGGGGCCGTCTGGAGGCAGCCGCCCAGCAGCAGCAAGGCCGGCAGACAGAACAGGGACAACAGCAGAGGCCGGCGCGGGGAGGGCATGCGGCGATTATCCCGGAGCCGCCGCAGGGCGCAAGCGCCGCGGACCGTCAGCCCCCGTGGGCCGGCAGCAGGCCGCGCGACTTCAGCACCCTGTGGTCAACCATGAGGCAGTGGTCCTGCACCACCAGCAGGCCGGCTGCTTCGGCCTGGGCGGCGGCGGCCGGGTGGCGGATGCCGAGCTGCATCCAGACGGCCTTGGCGCCAATCGCGATCGCCTCGTCGACGATGGGCGGAATGTCCTCGCTGTTGCGAAAGCAGTTCACCAAATCGATGGGTTCGTGCTGCGCGGCTTCCGTCAGGCTGGCATAGGCTTTTTCCCCGAGCACTTCGGTGGCATTCGGGTTGACCGGGATGATGCGGTACCCCTGGCCCTGCATGTAACGCGCCACGTCGAAACTGGCGCGATGCGGTTTGGGCGACAGGCCCACCACCGCAATCGTGCGGCAGTGGGTGAGGATATGGGGCAGACGTTCTGCCGGCGGAATCGGGGTCACGCCGGGGCTCATGCCTTGTACTTGATGGAGCAGCCGTAGGCGCGGCTACTCGCCACGCTGAGGGCCTTGCCGGCCAGAGCTTCGTTCAGGCCCTGTCGCACATAGTTGGTCGCAGTCCGGATGTCGTCCAAACGGGCGGAGGGCACGCTGTCGATGGCCCCGGCATACACCAGCCGGCCTTGCGGACTGATGATGTACATGTGCGGCGTGGTCCGGGCGCTGTAGAGCTGGCCGATGCTGCCGGACTCGTCCATCAGGGTGGCGCTGGCCGCCGCCTGTTTGTTGCGCATCCAGCCGGCAAGTTGGGCGGGCGCCAGGTAGTCGCCGCTGCCGGTTTCGGTCGAGTTGATGGCCAGCCAGACCACCCCTTTGCCAGCCGCCTCTTTCTGCAGGCCCTGCATGTTGCCGCTGTAATGTTTTTGGACAAACGGGCAGCCGGGGTTGGTCCATTCCAGCACCACCAGCTTGCCCTTGTAGTCGCTGAGTCTATGGGGTTTTCCGGCGGTATCCAGCGCGGAAAAGTCCGGCGCGGCCTGGCCGACGGCCGTGGCCGCGTGGGCGGCCGGCGTCAAGGTCGCCGCCCACGGCGCGGTGAGCAGGGCACCGGAAAAGAGGCGGCGGTTGACAGGGTGATTCAACATGGCTTGATCTCCTTCAGAAAAATGAAGTGACGGACAGGTTGCAGGACTAGAGCTTGGCCAGTTCGGCCCGCACATCGGCAACCGACAGGATTTCCGACAGCACCACTGGCGCGCGGCCGGGCTTGTAAATCACATACACCGGCACGCCGTTGCGGCCCAGTTGCGCCAGCGCGGCGGTCACGGCGGGGTCGCGGCGCGTCCAGTCGGCGCGCAGCAGCGCGACGTTTTTGGCATCCATGTCGGCCAGCACGTCGGCGTTGGCCAGCGTGGTTTTCTTGTTGTACTGGCAGGTCACGCACCAGGCGGCGGTGAAATCGACAAACACGCTCTGGCCCTGGGCTGCGAGCTGGTCCACGCGGCCGGGCTCCCAGGCCTGCCAGCGGCCCGAGGCTGTTGCGGCGACGCTGGAGGTCTCCAGCGGCTTGATGATGTTTTGGCCTACAGCCCACACCCCGAAAGCGCCAAGCGCTATCGAAAGCGTAGCGGCCACGGTCCGGGTCCGGCCCCGCAGGGTCAGCGACCACAACACCAGCGCCATCAGCACCAGCAGCGCCAGCAGGGCGCCGGCGCCGTCGATGCCGCTTTGCTGGCCCAGCACCCAGACCAGCCAGGCGACGGTGGCGAACATCGGAAACGCCATCAACTGTTTGAAGGTCACCATCCACGCGCCCGGTCGCGGCAGGGCGCGTGCCACCGCCGGCACCGCACTGGCCGCGAGGTAGGGCAGGGCCATGCCCAGGCCGATGGCACCAAACACCGCCAGCGCCTGGACGGCCGGCAGGCCCACGGCGTAACCGAGCGACGCCCCCATGAAAGGCGCGGTGCAGGGTGAGGCAATCGCGGTGGCCAGCACGCCGGTCAGAAAGGCATTGAGCGTCGGGTTTTTGGCCTGCAGGCCGGCGACCTTGCCGGGTACAAAGCTGCCAAATTCAAACAGGCCTGCGAGGTTCAGGCCGATCAGCGTGAACAGCACCGCCAGAGCGGCCACCACGGCCGGGCTTTGCAGCTGGAAGCCCCAGCCGAGCTGTTCGCCGGTGGCACGCAGGCCCAGCAGCAGGGCGCCCAGCGCCAGGAAGGACAGCACCACGCCGGCCGTGTAGGCCAGCCCGCCGCTCAGACGTGCTGCGCGGTTTTTTTCCTTGGCGAAACTCATCACCTTGATGGCCAGCACCGGAAACACACAGGGCATGAGGTTGAGAATCAACCCGCCCAGCAGCGCACCGAGCAGGGCGGCGACCAGCGTGAGCGGCGGCGCGCTGTTGCCGGTGGGCACTGCGCCCAGCGCCGCATTGGCCTTGAGCGCTGCTTCCAGCGCGGGCGACACCGTGGCCGCGGCGGCCACGGCCGGCCAGTCGCCCTTGACCGGCAGCTCGATGCGGTAGGCGGTCTTGTCCAGCGCCACCACCACCGGCATCACGCGCGGGCTTTCGCTGCGCTGGCTCGAGAGCGGCAACTGCGCGGTCCACACCGCGCCCTGCCATTTTTGCTGCCAGGCGCCGGCGGGCTCGATCACGCTGCCGGTCTCAGGGAAAAAGTCCAGGGTCTTGCCCTGCAGGCGCGCGGGCAGGCCTGCGAGCGTCACCTGGATGGCTTTGGCGCTTACCTGCACTTCGCTGCCGGTTGCGGCCAGCGGTTGCGGGCCGGCGGCAAAGGCGGCGGCAAACAAGCCGCTGCTGCTGCCGGTCGAACTCCGGACCGGGATCTGCAGGGAAAAATCACCTTCCTGCGGAATACATTCCTTCTTGCAGACCAGCCAGCTGGCCTTGAGCCGGATGTTCAGGTTGGCGGCGTTGAAGCCGGGCGCCACGGTCAGCGGCACCGGCAGCAGCACCGTGCCTTCGTAGCCGTAGTTGGCGAGGGTGCCAATCGGTATCTTTTTCGGCGTGGGCCAGGCGATGTCGCCAGCCGTGACGCCGGCCGGCAGCGTCCATTCGAGCTGGGTCGGCAGGCCGGAATCGCCGGAGTTTTTCCAGTAGGTGTGCCACTCGGGAATGTGCGCCAGTTGCAGGCCCACCCAGACCGGTTTGCCCGGCTCCACGCCATCAGGCGCCCAGGCCAGCAGTTCGGCACGCACCTGGTCGGTACTCACCACGGCATTCGCCGAGGTCTTGTTCGTGAAGCTGATTTGGGCTGTAGCGCCCGTCGTTGTTGCGCAGGCAGCTATCAAAAACAGAGCGGATGCGAAGCGGTGAAAAATCATGGTCATGGTGTGAGCGGCACGCTGGCCTTTAGTTCCTGGGACGGTGCCCGCAGGCCTTATTGTCCGGCAGAGCCCGGGGGCAGGCCTGAGCGGGGTTCAATCCGGCCCGGGCAGCAGCGAGGGCTGCGCAAATACCGCTGGCAGCTTTTTCGGCGCGCGTATGCGCAACTGCTTGTTGACGTTTTCCCGGCCGAAAACCACTTCGATGTCGCTGACCGCCACGCCGAACAGCGGCGCCAGGAAACGCAGCATGTGGTCGGTGGCCTTGCCGGCCTGCGGCGCCGCGGTCACGCTGACCTTGAGCTGGGTGCCCTTGGGTTTGCCGATCGCGTCACGGCTGGCCGACGGTTTGCCCAGGATGTTGACCACCAGCACCTCGCCGTCCCAGGCAAAAAAGGAGTCGCCGGTGATGTTTCTCGGTCGCATCGGGGCAAAGATCAGGCGGCGAAACCCAGCACAACGCGGCGCGTGGTGGCGCTCTTCTTCTCGATTTTGGTGACCACCACCGCGCCGATCTCGGACGTGTTGGCCACATGGGTGCCGCCGCAGGGCTGGAAGTCGATCATGGCGTCTGCCCCGGCGCCGCCTATGCGGATGGTGCGCACCTGGCCGCTGCCGCGCGGCGGCTGCACGCTCATGCTTTTGACCAGGGCCGGGTTCGCGTCGAGCTCCGCGTCGCTGATGCTGCCCACGGCCACCGGATGCGCGGCGGCCACCAGGCGGGCGATGCCGGCGCTCAGGACGTCCTTGTCCAGCGGGTCCGTCATATTGAAGTCCAGCCGCGCATAGTCGGGCGTGATCGAGCAGCCGTTGACGAGCTGCGGCACCAGGTGGCACAGCAGGTGGGTGGTGGTGTGAAAACGCATGAGCCGGTGGCGGCGTGCCCAGTCGACGCGGGCGATCACCACATCGCCGGCTTTCACGCCCATGCGCAAAAGGTGGTCGAGCACCGACGTGGCCGGGTCGGGCAAGGCCGGCAGGTGGCAGATGTCCGCGGTGAACTGGCCTTCTGCGTTTTTGCCCTTGCGTGTGTCGGCGATGGGGATCTCGCGCCCGTCGGCCAGCACCAGCACACCGGTGTCGCCGGCCTGGCCACCGCCCAGCGGGTAAAACACCGTGCGGTCCAGCACCAGGCCCTGCTCGGTCACCGCGGTCACGGTTGCGCTGCATTCGGCCAGATAAGCGTCATCACGAAACAGGGTTTGCGTCATGGTTTGATAATACCGGCATGAACTCCCTCGCGCCTTCGCCCCTTCTCCCTGAGCCGCAGGGCGGGGCGCGTATTGTCCTGGCCACGCTCAACGCCAAATACATCCACGCCTCGCTGGGCCTGCGTTACCTGCTGGCCAACATGGACACCCACGGCGGCGTGGGCCTGCGTGCGCAGACACAGCTGCGCGAGTTTGTCATCGGCCAGCCCGAGACACGCATGGTGGAAGAGCTGCTGGCGCTGCAGCCCGAGGTGATCGGCTTTGGCGTGTACATCTGGAACGTGGTGGAAACCACGCAATTGGTGCGCCTGCTGAAAACCCTGAGGCCCGACATCAAGATTGTGCTGGGCGGACCTGAGGTCAGCCATGAGGTGGGGGAGCAGGAGATCTGCCGCCTGGCCGACCATGTGGTGACCGGCTGGGGCGACGTGAGTTTTCCCAAGCTGTGCCGCGCGCTGCTGGACGGCCCGCAGCCGCTGATGAAGATCATCGCCGGGGAGCAGCCAGCACTCGACGAACTGGCACTGCCCTACCAGGACTACAGCGACGAGGACCTGGCGCAGCGCCTGCTGTATGTCGAGGCCTCGCGCGGCTGCCCGTTCAAGTGCGAGTTCTGCCTGAGCTCGCTCGACAAAACCGCCTGGGCCTTTGACCTGGACATCTTCATGGCGGAAATGGAAGCGCTGTACCGCCGCGGCGCGCGCAACTTCAAGTTTGTGGACCGCACCTTCAACCTGAAAATCGACAACTCGGTGCGCATCCTGCAGTTTTTTCTGGACCGTATTGCGCAGGCACCCGATGTGTTTGTGCATTTCGAAGTGGTGCCCGACAGCCTGCCGGACCGCCTGAAAGCGCTGATCGCGCAATTCCCCGACGGCGCGCTGCAGTTCGAGGTCGGCATCCAGAGCTTCAACCCCGAGGTGCAGCAGCGCATCTCGCGCAAGCAGGACAACGGCAAGACCGCTGACAACCTGCGCTGGCTGGTCACGCAAAGTCGCGCCCATGTGCATGCCGACCTGATCTTCGGACTGCCCGGCGAGACGCTGGCCAGTTTTGCGGAGGGCTTCGACCGCCTGTACATGCTGGCTCCACATGAAATCCAGTTCGGCATTTTGAAACGCCTGCGCGGCACACCGATCACGCGTCACACGGCAGAGTTTGCAATGGCTTACGACCCGCACACGCCCTACACCATCTTGCAGAATTCGACGGTGGATTTTGCGACCATGCAGCGCATCAAGCGTTTTGCGCGTTACTGGGACATGGTCGCCAACTCGGGGCGGTTTGCCGTGAGCCTCGATCTGTTGCTGGCGCTCGGCTCGGCCTTCGGGCATTTCCTGGCCTTCAGCGACTGGCTCTGGCAGACGACCGGCAAGACGCACGAGTTCGCGCTGGAAAAACTGGTGGACCTGCTGTTTGCGCATTTGACGCAGGTGCGTTTGCTCGACCCGCAGCGGGTGTGCGCTGCCTTGCTGGCGGATTACCAGGCCAGCGGTGCGCGAGGGCGGCCGCAGTGTCTGGCGGCGGTGCTGGGCGGTCCGCAGAAAGCGCTTTCGGCAGCGGCGGAGCTACACGGGGCTCGGCGGCAGGGTCGGCATCTGAGCCAGCAGCAGAATTTGCGGGTGGAGATTCAGAAGGCTGCGGCAGCGGCTTAGTTTTGAACCTTTGAGCCGTTCGGGCTGAGCTTGTCGAAACCCGTGTGTTGATTCCATGGGTGGTGGTTCGCCAGCAGGCCGGGTCTCGCCCCGGCGGGCGAGGCACTTTTCTTTGCGTCGCCAAAGAAAAGTACCCAAAAGAAAGGCGACCCGATGGTCTGGGTCCTTCCGCTTCGCTACGGGCAACCTGCGGTGCTCGGCAAAAGCGGGGTCTCGCTCGAACTCGCCTTCGGC
>JAZKAP010000033.1:0-37223 GCA_040389085.1 Pseudomonadota bacterium | reverse complement strand
AGGTTTCTTTGGCGAAGCAAAGAAAAGTAAGTCGCCCGCCGGGGCGAGACCCGGCCAGCAGGCACACCCGCAGGCTGGAGAGAACCCAGGATTTGCTATGAATCAAGTAGCTACCAGCGCAAGCACACCAAGGGCTGGAGCCAAAAATCACCCTCAAGAGTGAGACGCCTTGGCTTTCCGGTAATTCCACCAGGGCAACATGGCCCGCAGCGACAGCACCTTGCCGCTTTGCGCGTGCTCGCCGCTGTAGCCGGGCAGTCCGGCCAGCGTCGTCTGCCAGTCGCTGCTCTGCAACTCCTTGAGCAGGGCCTGTACCTGGGGTTGCGGCAGTTCGGACTTCAGGCAGACCAGGTGGTAACGCTCCTGGACCAGCGGCACAAAGCCGAGGTCTTTTTCACGCGCTGCGGCCTCGATGCCCAGGCCGGCATCGGCGGCGCCGCTGGCGATGGCCTGCGCGACCGCGCTGTGGGAGGGCTCCTGCGTGGTGTAGCCCTCGATGCCGTCCGCGTTCAGGCCGGCCTGCGCCAGCAGCTCGTCGAGCAGCACCCGCGTGCCGGTGCCTGCCGCGCGGTTGACATAACGGATGCCCGGCCGCTTCAGGTCGGCCATGCTGGTGATGGCCAGCGGGTTGTTCTTCGCCACCATCAGGCCCTGCTGGCGATGCGCAAAACCGATCAGCTTGTGCAGGCCGGGCTTGAGCAGGCTGCGGTAAGTCAGCGCCGCCACCGACTTGGTGCCCGGCTGCTCCAGGGTGTGAAAGCCGGCCATCATGCAGCGCCCGGCGTTGAGCGCCGCAATCGCGTCCACGCTGCCCATGAAGCGGATGTCCAGGTGCAGGCCGCGCGCACCGGCCTGTTCGCGCAGTGCGCTCAGCGCGCTGTCGTGGCTGGCATACAGCGTGAGCACGTGCGCCTCATCGTCAAAGGCGGTGGAGAAGGCCCGTTCGATGTCGCCGCGCAGCGCCTCGATCTGCGGCGCCAGCCGGGCCTGGGCCTGGCGCTCGGCCCACAGCAGCTTCTCGCCAAACTCGGTGAGCTGGGCGCGCTGGCCCTTGTCCCAGACGATCAGCGGCCGCTCCAGGGTCAGCTCCCACTTTTTCAGCGCCCCCCAGACATGGCGGTAGGACAGGTCGAGCGCGCGCGCCGCCTTCGAAATAGAGCCCTGCTCGCGCACGGCGTGCAGCAGGTCCATCAGCGGATTGCGGATCAGCGTGTCCTTGCTGCGCTCGGGCGTCAACAGGTAGGAGAGTTCGACTTTGTGCATGGGGTGGCAGAAGGGTGTGCTGATTATGGTCGCAAGGCCGGGCGCGTCGTTGCTATGCAATTTGCTTCATAGCTCGTGATTCCCGATGGCGACCCACGGCCTTCGCTTCTACGATAAGGTCACAACTTTTTTCCTGCATGAACACCTTCTCGGACAGCGTCGGCACGGCGTTCTCGCTCATCGTTTCCCTCGATCCCCTGTTGGCGAGCATCGTGTTCCGGTCGCTGGCGGTCAGCGCCTGTGCCTGTGCCATCGCCTGCAGCGCCGGGCTGCTGCTCGGGGCCTGGCTGGGCGTGGCGCGCTTTCGCGGCCGCGGCATTCTGCTGACCGTGCTCAACACGCTGCTGGCCCTGCCGTCGGTGGTGGTCGGGCTGGTGGTTTATTTGCTGCTGTCGCGCTCCGGCCCGCTGGGTTTTCTCGGCTGGCTGTTTTCCTTCCAGGCCATGGTGCTGGCGCAGGCCGTGCTGGTGCTGCCGGTGGTGACAGCGCTGGTGCGCCAGACGATTGAAGACGCCGACCGTCTGCACGGCGAACAGTTCCAGTCGCTGGGCGCAGGCAAGGGCATGCGCAGCCTGCTGCTGCTGTGGGACGAGCGTTATGCGCTGCTCACCGTGCTGATCGCGGCCTTCGGCCGGGCCATCTCCGAGGTCGGCGCGGTGATGGTGGTGGGCGGCAACATCGACGGCTTCACGCGCGTCATGACCACGGCGATTGCGCTGGAAACCAGCAAGGGCGACCTGCCGCTGGCGCTGGCGCTGGGCCTGCTGCTGCTGGCCGTGGTGTTGCTGCTCAACGTGCTGATCGCGCTGGTGCGGCGCTGGCGCGAGCGGCTCGATGACGGGCTGCCCGAAACGGCCCAATTGCTGGTCCCCGAGGCCGGAACGGTCAAGCCATGAGCGCGCTGTTCGAACTCAAAGCGGTCGATGTGCACTTCGGCCAGACCCGCGCGCTGGCCGGGTGCGCGCTTTGCATTCACGCCGGTGAACGGGTGGCCCTGGTGGGGGCCAATGGCAGCGGCAAAAGCACGCTGCTCAGAACACTGCATGGGCTGGTTCCGCCGACGCGCGGCACGGTATTTTCAGATACATCGGCGCGCCAGGCCATGTTGTTCCAGCGGCCCTACATGCTGCGTGCCAGTGCCTTGAACAATGTGGCGCTGGGTCTGTGGCTCAGGGGCGTGCCCTGGAAACACGCCAAAGCGCAGGCCCTGCCGGCGCTGGCGCGTGTCGGGCTGTCGGGTGTTGCGCACCGCAATGCCAAGGCCCTGTCAGGCGGACAGCAACAGCGGCTGGCGCTGGCGCGCGCCTGGGCCTTGCAGCCCCAGGTCCTGCTGCTCGACGAACCCACCGCCAGCCTGGACCCCGGTGCCAAACGCGACGTCGAGGCGCTGATGACCGAGTTTGCCGACGCCGGCATGACGCTGGTGTTCAGCAGCCACAACCTGGGCCAGGTCAAACGCCTGGCCAGCCGCGTGATTTACCTCGAGCACGGTCGCCTGCTGGCCGACCGGCCCACCCATGATTTTTTCAACGGCCCCCTGCCGCTGGAAGCCGAGATGTTTGTCAAAGGAGAACTTGTATGAAACCCACCCCCGCCCTGTCCCGGATGTTCAAATATTTTCGGGCTGCAGCCCTTGTACCGATTGCGCTGGCAGCTACTGTTTCGATAGCGCAGACAAACACCATCGTGATGGCCTCGACGACCTCGACCGAGCAGTCCGGTCTCTTCGGCACGCTGCTGCCGGCCTTCAAGCAGGCCAGCGGCATCGATATCAAGGTGGTGGCCCTGGGCACCGGCCAGGCCATCGACATGGGCCGCCGCGGCGATGCCGACGTGCTGTTCGTACACGACCAGGTGGCCGAGGAAAAAGTCATTGCCGAAGGTTTTGCGATCAAACGCTACCCGGTCATGTACAACGACTTCGTGCTGATTGGACCGGCCGCCGATCCGGCGAAAACCAAAGGCAAGGACATTGTTGAAGCACTGAAAAAAATCAGTGCGACCAACGCCCCGTTTGTCTCGCGCGGTGACAAGAGTGGCACCCATGCCGCCGAGTTGCGTTACTGGAAAAATGCCGGTGTCGACTCCCCGCAGTTTGCCGGTTACAAGGCCTGCGGCTGCGGCATGGGTCCGGCGCTGAACATCGCGGCCAGCTCGGGCGCCTACGTGATGGCCGACCGCGGCACCTGGCTGGCGTTCAAGAACCGCGCTGATCTGGCGGTGCTGGTGGAAGGCGATACACGCCTCTTCAACCAGTACGGCGTGATGGTGGTCAACCCTGCCAAACACCCGAAAGTCAAAGTGGCCGAGGCGCAGAAATTCGTGGACTGGGTGATCTCGCCGGCCGGCCAGGCGGCGATTGCCAGCTACAAGATTGGCGGCGAGCAGCTGTTCTTTCCGAACGCAACGAGATAACCGGCCGGAGGCGCTGCTCTTTACAAGCAGGGGCCGCGGAACCGGCTCCGCCGGTCCGCAGGCGCAGCGCCCCCGAGGGGCTGGAGCCAGCGGCTCCAAACCTGCTTGAGCAGGTTTGGACAGGCGACAGAGGCGAAGCGTCTCGCGAGCCGCGGCCTGCAAGGCCTCGAGAGCTACACGCAGTGAGCGAACGTGGGGGCCCCTATTTCACCTCAACACACCCAGCGCAAACGGCAGGCTGAACATGCCGAGCAGGGTCGACAAGGTGACCAGGCCGGCCACATAGGCGCCGTCGTAACCCATGCGGGCCGCCAGCACGTAACAGCTCGAGGCGGTGGGCAGGGCCGAAAACGCCAGCAGCACGGTGGTTTGCACCGGTGACAGGCGAAACACCCAGGAAAGACCCAGGGCGATCAGCGGAATGAAGAGGTGGCGGATGGCCAGCAATGCCACCGCCAGGGTTTTGGCTTTGGCCAACCGGCCGAACTGCATGCCGGCGCCGGCGGCCATCAGGCCCAGCGCCAGCGAGGCCGCACCGATGCGGGTCACGGTGGGCTCCAGCCAGACCGGAATCTGGAAACCCGCCAGGTTGGCGGCCAGGCCGGTGGCGGTGGCGATGATCAGCGGATTGCGCACCAGCGCACCGAGGAAGCCGCTGTTGGCGTGGCGCGCCATCGGCCAGACCGCGCCGACATTGAACAGCGGCACACAGACGCCGATCAGCACGGCAATCAGGAGCAGGCCTTCGGCACCGGCCAGCCGTTCTGCCAGCGCCAGCCCGATGAAGGAGTTGAAGCGGAAAGCCACCTGCGCACTGGCCGCGTGCTCCCGCCTGTCAATGTGCGCCCCCAGCCAGGGCAGGTGCGGCAGCGAGTAAGCCAGGGCAATACCGAACACCCCCATGCTGAGCCCGGCCGCGATCAGGCTGGACGCCGCGCCCAGATCCAGCGGGCTTTTGACGATGGACTGGAACAGCAGGACCGGAAACAGGAAGTAATAGACCAGGCTTTCCACCTGCTGCCACACCGTGCGGTTGAGGGCGGTGTAACGGCACACCAGGTAGCCGCAGAGAATGAGGGAAAAATCCGGGAAGAGAAGTTGGGCGTAATTCACCCCCACAAGAATAACCGTAAAGCCTAGGGATTGCCCTTATGCGTATTCCACAACAAGGTGGCACGGTGCTTGCGCTTACGATAGGGGTTGTTCACTTTCTATTGCAAGGAAAATCGCTATGCAACGTCGTTATCTGCTCACCCTTTCTGCACTGACGCTGGCCACGGCCGCGGCAGGTTCTGCCCTGGCCCAGTCCTACCCGAACAAGGTCGTCAAGCTGCAGGTGCCTTTTGCACCGGGCGGCACCACCGATATCGTCGCGCGCGTGGTCGCCGAGCCGCTGGGCAAGGCCCTGGGTCAAAACGTGATCATCGAGAACAAGGCCGGCGGCGGCGGCGTGGTCGGCGCGCTGGAAACCGTGCGTTCCGCACCGGACGGTTATTCGCTGGGCATGGCGACGGTGTCCACCACGGCGGCCAATCCGGCCATCAACACCAAGATCCCGTACAACCCGCTGACGGACTTCACGCCCATCATCAACATTGCGGCCACGCCCAACATCATTGCGGTGCACCCGAGCTTTCCGGCGCGCAACTACAAGGAGTTCATCGCCGAGATCAAGAAGAACCCCGGCAAGTACTCTTACGCCTCGTCGGGCACCGGCGGCATCGGCCACCTGCAGACCGAGCTGTTCAAAAGCCTGAGCGGTGCCTTCATCACGCACATTCCCTATCGCGGTGCGGGCCCGGCCCTGAACGACACGGTGGCCGGCCAGGTGCAGATCATTTTTGACAACATTCCCTCGGCCCTGCCTTTCATCCAGCAAAAACGCCTGATCCCGATCGTGGTGGCCGCGCCGCAGCGTCTGGCGGTTCTGCCGGACGTGCCGACCTTCAAGGAAGTCGGCCTTGAGCCGGTCAACCGCATGGCGTATTACGGCATCCTCGGCCCCAAGGGCCTGCCGAAAGAGGTGGTCGACAAGGTCAGCGCGGCCACGCTCAAGGCCCTGCAGGACCCGGCGGTGCGCAAGCGCATCGAGGACACCGGCTCCATCATCGTCGGCAACACGCCCGAGCAGTTCACCGCCCAGATCAAGGCCGAGTACGAGGTCTACAAAAAGGTGGTGACCACCTCCAAGCTGTCACTCGACTAAGCGCCGGCGAGGGCGGTTTGATCGCCTTTCCCGCGTTTTTCGTCAGCCCCGCCGGCCCCGAGCTTGCGGGGCTCTTTTTTTTGCAGGGGGTCCGTTGGGTCAGTTTGTTATCGTTGCGCCTATGAACCCCCAGAGCCAGTCCAGCATTGATGCCTTTGTCGACGCCATGTGGCTGGAAGACGGCTTGTCCAAAAACACGCTGGCCGCCTACCGGCGCGACCTGTCGCTGTATGCGCTCTGGCTGGGGGCGAAAGAGCAGGGCGAGCGCAAGCTCGACGACAGCGCCGAGAGCGACCTGAACGCCTATTTTTCGGTCCGACACGCCAGCACCCGGGCGACCTCCGCGAACCGGCGTCTGACGGTGTTCAAGCGCTACTTCCGCTGGGCCCTGCGCGAGCGGCTGATCCACGCCGACCCGACCCTCAAACTGCAGTCGGCCAAACAGGCCCTGCGTGTGCCCAAACTCATGTCGGAGGCCCAGGTCGAGTTGCTGCTGGCCGCGCCCGACAGCGACACGCCGCTGGGCCTGCGCGACCGCGCCATGCTGGAGCTGATGTACGCCAGCGGCCTGCGCGTGAGCGAGCTGGTCGGGCTCAAGACCTTTCATGTCGGCATGAACGAAGGGGTGCTGCGCGTCATGGGCAAGGGCAGCAAGGAGCGGCTGGTGCCCTTCGGCCAGGTTGCGCGGCAGGCGATCGAACACTACCTTGCCGAAGCGCGCCCCGCGATCCTGGGCGGCCAGCAGACCGACGACCTGTTTGTCACCGGCCGGGGCAGCGGCATGAGCCGCGTGATGTTCTGGATGCTGGTCAAGAAACATGCGCTGCGGGCGGGCATCACCTCGCCGCTATCGCCGCACACCCTGCGCCATGCCTTTGCCACCCACCTGCTCAACCACGGCGCCGACCTGCGCGCGGTGCAGATGCTGCTGGGCCATGCGGACATCTCCACCACCACCATCTACACCCATGTGGCGCGCGAACGGCTGAAGGCGCTGCACGCGCACCATCACCCGAGAGGATAGGCCCCCACGGTCGCTCACTGCGTGTAGCTCTCGAGGCCTTGCAGGCCGCGGCTCGCGAGACGCTTCGCCTCTGTCGCCTGTCCAAACCTGCTCAAGCAGGTTTGGAGCCGCTGGCTCCAGCCCCTCGGGGGCGCTGCGCCTGCGGCCCGGCGAAGCCGGTTCCGCGGCCCCTGCTGGTAAAGAGAGTCCACGTCGGTGGCTACGAACCAATCATCCTGAGTCTGTCGCAAAATACGGCAACGTTCACCTCAGGAAAATTCATGTCATTGACCTCACCGCGCCGCCGCCTGCTGGCCCTGCCTTTGCTCGCCCTGTGCGCCGCCGCGCTTCCTTCGTTTTCAATCGCGCAGACCCCCTGGCCGGCACGCCCCATCCGCATCGTGGTGGCCTACCCGCCGGGCGGCCTGAGCGACAACATTGCGCGGGCGCTGGCTGACAAGCTGGCCGCGCAGCTGGGCACGCCGGTGGTGGTGGAAAACCGGGCCGGTGCGGGCGGCAGCATCGGCATGGACGTCGTGGCCAAGGCCGCGCCGGACGGCTACACCATCGGCTTTTCCTCGATCAGCCCGCTGGCGCTGAACCCGCACCTGGGCAAGCTGCCCTATGACCCGGCCCGGGACATTGCCCCGGTGGCCAGCGTGATGTATTCGCCGGTGGTGCTGCTGGCCACTTCTGCGTTTGAAGGCAAGGACTTCAAGGACCTGCTGGGAGCGGCCAAGGCCAAACCCGGCAGCGTGCGCTGGTCCACCTCGGGGCTGGCCACGGTCGGCCACATCGTGCTCGAGCAGGTCCAGCACGGTGCCAAAGTGGAGATCACCCACATCCCCTACAAAGGCGGCGGCCAGCAACTGACCGACGCCCTGAGCGGGCAGTTTGAAGTGATCACCACCAACCTCAGCGGCGCGGTGATGCCGCACATCCAGTCCGGCAAGCTGCGTCCGCTGGCAGTCGGTGCACCGGCGCGGGTGGAGGCCCTGCCGCAGGTGCCGACCTTTGCCGAGCTCGGATTTGCACCGGCCAACCTGAGCTCGCTGTTCGGCGTGTTTGCGCCCGGAAAAACACCCGAGGCCGTGCTGACGCGCCTGAATACCGAAATCAATCTGGCCCTGAAGACACCCGAGTTGCGCAAGCGCCTGCTGGGCGCCGACAACGTGCCGACGGGCGGCAGCGCCGCCGAGTTCGGGCGGCAGATTGCGCAGGAGTCCGACAACAACGCCCGCATCATCAAGGCGGCGCAGATCAAGGTCGACTGAAGTCCGGGGTGTGGATTGCTATTGATTCAATAGCTGCCTGCGTCCGTCATATAAGGGCTGGAGGCCAATTTTATTGATAATTCCCGGAAGGCGACCGGTTCAGCCCGGCGTGTTGCCCGCGCTGGCAGTCGGTGCATACATGTAGTCGCGCCGGAAGGGGAAGCGGCTTTGCGCGCCCTTGATGGCTTCGTCTGCCATGGATTCAGCCGGGCGGGTGGCCAGCATCTGGTGCAGCGAGAGCCAGCCCTGCTCGAAACTCATGGCGCTGCCGGCCAGGTAGAGGCGGTAGGCGCGCAGGATTTTTTCGCCGCGCTCGCTACCACCGCTGCCCGTGGCCAGTACCTGCTGCGCGGCGTCCAGCCGGGCTTCCAGTGCATCGGACCAGTCCCAGAGCGTGCGCGCATAGTGGGGGCGCAGGTTTTCCGTATCGACCATCTCCAGCCCGCCGCGCGCCATGTGGTTGAGCACGTCGCTGACGTGCAGCAATTGCCCGCCGGGGAAAATGTATTTCTCGATGAAGTCACCCATGCCCGCGCCGAGCTGGTCGTTGTCCGGCCCGCCGGCGGTGATGCCGTGGTTCATGACCAGCCCGCCCGGTGCCAGCAGGCGCCGGATCTTGCCGAAGTAGGCCGTCATGTTGGCGCGGCCCACATGTTCGAACATGCCCACCGATGAGATCTTGTCGAAGGGCTGGCTTTCATCGAGGTGGCGGTAGTCGCGCAACTCCATGCGGACCCGCCCCTGCAGGCCCTTGTCTTCAATGATTTTCTGCACATGGGCATGCTGGTTTTTCGACAGCGTGATGCCGGTGGCATCCACACCGTAATGTTCGGCGGCCCACAGCAGCAGGCCGCCCCAGCCCGCGCCTATGTCGAGGAAACGCTCACCCGGCTGCAGCATCAGCTTGCGGCAGATGTGGTCGAGCTTGGCTTCCTGCGCCTGGGCCAGGGTCATGCCGTCGTCGCGGTAGTAGGCGCAGGAATAAACGCGGCGCGGGTCCAGCCACAGGGCGTAGAAGTCGTCCGACACATCGTAGTGAAACTGGATCTGCTCGGCGTCTTTTTCCGGTGTATGCGCCCGGAGCGCGCGGATCTGGCGCTGCAGGGTGGTCCACCAGCCGGCGTCGATGTGGACCGGGTTGGCCGGCAGCAGGCTGGCGGCCACGGCCATCACGTCGCGCATGCGGCCTTCCAGATGCAGCTTGCCCTCGACAAACTCCTCGGCCAGCGCGCCGATCTGGCCGCCGCGCAGCCGGGTCAGGCTGGACCAGTGGGAAAACAACATCTTGACCGGGGCGCCGGGCGGACCAAGCACCTGGCCTGCGGGCAACTGCACGGCCATCGGCGACGGCAGGCGCACGAGTTGCGACTCAATCTGGGGAACGAGATGCCGGATCATTGCAAACCCTCCTCTGAAACCTGAGACTTGACGGTCTGAAGCTGAAATATTACTCAATCCTGCGCCAGCTTGCCGGTGTCCCGTGCCCTCGCGCCGTGGGAAAAATTCCCGAATCAGTGTCAGCCTCCCCGTACCCCGGCGTATTGAGGTGCATCAAAGGGGAGGCAACGGCCCTTGGGTTGAAAGTAATGACCTGTAGAACCTCCTCGGGGTTGAGAGCATGGCAATCAACGAATATCGTGGCGACGTAGTGACAAGTTAAAGCAGCGTTGTTTATCCACAAAAAATGAGCCTAGCAAAGCCATTTCTAGGTATTCGCTGGCAGCACTGGGCTTTGTCCCCACCTATGGAGCGGTTTTGCACCGCATTTCCCGCGCTTATTCACAACTTTATCCACCGAAAAAATAATCCGGTGCTTTACGCTTTGGCCTATGAATATCGAATTTCAAAACCTGCCAAGTCCATCGAAGCTGATCGCAACAATGGACAAGCACCCCGTCGGTGCTTGTCTGTTCGTGGTTGCGTTGTTGATTTGTTCGCTGGCCGCAATGGGATTGTCCTGGCTTTGGTTTTATTCCCGCTGAGGTGCTTGACTATCGAGAGAATGTCGCCGAAGTGCTGCGTGGAGAACCTAGTTGCGCCAGCTCGGCTTCGTCAAACCCGGCGGCCCGGCGCGCGTCCAGATTGAACGGGCCTCTGAGCGCGGGCGCTTCGTACCGGGTCGCCAGCTCGGCGTAGGTGGCGACCGGGTCAAGCTGGCGCTCGCTGCACAGGTGGCGGTACCAGTGGTTGCCGATGGCGACATGGCCGATCTCGTCGCGCAGGATGATGTCCAGAATCGCCACCGCACGCAGGGCGGCGGGGCTGCCGACCCGGCGCAGTTTCGCCTGCATCGCGGGGGTGGCGTCCAGCCCCCGGGCTTCCAGCGTGCGCGGCACCAGCGCCATGCGCGCGAGCACGTCGCCGGCGGTTTTTTCGGTCATGTCCCACAGGCCGGTGTGGGCGGGAAAGTCACCGTAGTCATAACCGAGGGTCTGCAGGTGCTCGCGCAGCATGCTGAAGTGGTGGGCCTCTTCCGCGGCGACCCTGAGCCAGTCGAGGTAATAGGCCCGCGGCATGCCGTCAAAGCGCCACGCGGCGTCGAGTGCCAGGTTGATCGCGTTGAATTCGATGTGTGTCACCGCATGCAGCAGGGCGGCCAGGCCCTGCGGGGTGAAGGGAGAACGCTTGGGCACATCGAGGTGGGAGCGCAGCTCGGGCCGGGCCGGACAGCCGGGCAGGCCGGCGGGCGCCTCGGGAGGGTGTTGATATGCTATCGAAAGAGTAGCGGCTTGCGCCCACAGGGATTGGGCCAGAAGCACTTTTTGTTGTGGATCGGGTTCCTTCAGCGCCTGCAGGGCCTGTTGGCGCAGTTCGGGGGGTGCGGGTGTCGCCGTCATGGCTGGATTGTCGGCGATAGCGTGCAATATGCGGGCAGCGCCGGGCAAAGACAGGGTGCGGATGCCTGCCTACAATTGGGGCTCTTCCCGCCGCGCCCCGCCGCGCCAGGCGGCCCTTCCCCCCCGACTTTACAAAGAACCATGGCCCTCTACCAACTCGACGACCTGACCCCTGCTGTTCATGAATCCGCCTGGGTCGCCGACAGCGCGCAGGTCATGGGCAAGGTGTCGCTGGCCGAGGACAGCAGTGTCTGGTTCGGCGTGGTGATTCGCGGCGACACAGAAACCATCAGCGTGGGCAGGGGCTCCAACATCCAGGACAACAGCGTCCTGCATGCCGACATGGGCATGCCGCTGACCATCGGCGACAACGTCACCGTGGGGCACCAGGTCATGCTGCACGGTTGCACCATCGGTGACGGTTCGCTGATCGGCATCCAGGCCGTGGTGCTCAATGGCGCAAAAATCGGCAAGAACTGCCTGGTGGGCGCCGGCTCGCTGGTGACCGAAGGCAAGGAGTTTCCCGACGGCTCCATGATTCTCGGCAGCCCGGCCAAAGCCGTGCGGCAACTGACGCCCGAGCAGATCGAGGGTTTAAAAATGAGCGCCCGGCACTATGTAGAGAATGCGCGGCGTTACAGAGCCGGCTTCAAAAAGATTGATTGATGTCTGAATTACACAAGTTTATTTTCGACGGCCTGCCGGTGCGCGGCATGCTGGTGCGCCTGACGGACGCCTGGCAGGAAATCCTCAAACGGCGCGAGGCCGGCGGCGGCTACCCGCCCGAAGTCATGCAGCTGCTCGGCGAGATGACGGCCGCCGGGGCGCTGATGCAGGGCAACATCAAGTTCAACGGGGCGCTGGTCCTGCAGATCTTCGGGGACGGCCCGGTCAAGCTGGCCGTGGCCGAAGTGCAGCCCGACCTGAGCCTGCGGGCCACCGCCACCGTGACCGGTGAGGTGTTGCCGGGCAACACCTTGAGCCGTCTCGTGAACGTCAACAACCAGGGCCGCTGCGCGATCACCTTGGACCCGAAAGACCGGCTGCCGGGCCAGCAGCCCTACCAGGGCGTGGTGCCGCTGTTTGGCGACCAGCATGAAAAGCTCGAGAACCTCAGCGAGGTGCTGGAGCACTACATGCTGCAAAGCGAGCAGCTAGACACCCGGCTGATTCTGGCGGCCGACGGCCAGGTCGCTGCCGGCCTGCTGATCCAGCGCCTGCCGGTGCAGGGCCAGGGCAACCTGCAGGGCGGCCAGCGCGCCGACGAAGACGAGATCGGCCGCAACGAAGACTACAAACGCATTGCCATGCTGGCCGGCACGCTCAAGCGGGAGGAATTGCTGGGCCTGGACGCCGACACCATCCTGCACCGCCTGTTCTGGGAAGAAAAAGTCACGCGTTTTGTGCCCAGCACACCGACCTTTGCCTGCAGCTGCTCGCAGGAGCGTGTCAGCGGCATGCTCCGCAGCCTGGGCACGGCCGAGGTGGAAAGCATCATCGCCGAGCAGGGGCGCATCGACGTGGGCTGCGAGTTCTGCGGCGCGCAGTACGGCTTTGATCCGGTCGATGCCGCGCAGATTTTCACCCGCCAGGAAAGCCAGCTGCCGCCTGCGCCTACCGTGCAGTAGTCGCCGTGCCTGCTGCCCTCAGCGCGACCGGCGTTCCAGCAGGTCGCTGAGCAGGCGGCGTTCGCAACCCGGGTCGCTGCAGGTGTCGCAGGCCCAGACCCAGGGGCTGCGCTCCCGGCCGTCGGCCGCCAGCGCAGACGGCTCGCCGCCGCCCAGCAGCCCCTGCAGCGCGCCCAGTGCATGGGCGAGGCGCTGCGGCCCCTGGCCGTAAACCACGGTGTAGGGCAGGTCGGCGTTGGCAAGCGTCAGGCGCAGCTGCCGGTCAGCCGCCTCCTGTGTCGCCGCGAGACCGGCTGGCGCAGGCAGATCCAGACCCATGAGCAGGACCTGATCAAAGCCGAAGCCGCGCGGTTCGGTCGGTGCGCCGGCACGGGCCTGACAAACAACCGCCAGCGGCGGGTTGTCGACAACCAGGATGGAAAGGAGGGCAGGGTGCGGGGAGGGGCGGCTGTCCAGCGCCGCCATGAGTTCGCCAGCCAGTCGGGTCTTGCCGGTACCCGCCGCGCCCAGCAGCGCGATGTGGCGCGGAGCAGGCCCGTGGGCAAGCGGGGTGGTCAAATCATGAGCCAAATCAGGCTCCAGCCCTTATCAGTAAAGCACCGGCAGCTATCAAAAGCAGAACAAAAGGGAGGCGAGCGAGCGGGCTGCGGTCAGCGCGCAATCTGCACAAAAATTTCATTGGGCTTGACCATGCCCAGCTCCTGGCGCGCTTTTTCCTCGACCATCTCCAGGCCTTCCCGCAGGTCCTTGACCTCGGCGGCCAGCCGTTCGTTGTCAGCCTGCGCCTGGGCGTTTTTGATGGTCTGCTCGCTGAGCCTGCGTTGCATCTCGCTGACGCTGGGAAGGCTGCCCCGGCCGATCCAGAGTTGCGCATGCACGATGACCAGCAGCGCAATCAGGAGGGCGGGGACAACGCGGTTACCCACGATCAACTAGTTGTGTTTAGCGCAGGTTATAAAAAGCATCGCGGCCGGGATAAGTCGCGATGTCGCCCAGGTCTTCTTCGATGCGCAGCAGCTGGTTGTACTTGGCCATGCGGTCCGAGCGGCTCAGCGAGCCGGTCTTGATCTGGCCGGCGTTGGTGCCGACGGCGATGTCGGCAATCGTGTTGTCTTCGGTTTCGCCGGAGCGATGGCTGATGACGGCGGTGTAGCCGGCGCGTTTGGCCATCTCGATCGCGGCAAAGGTCTCGGTCAGGGTGCCGATCTGGTTGATCTTGATCAGGATGGAATTGGCAATGTGCTTGTCAATGCCTTCCTTGAGGATCTTGGTGTTGGTGACAAACAGGTCGTCGCCGACCAGTTGCACCTTTGTGCCCAGGCGTTCGGTCAGGATTTTCCAGCCGTCCCAGTCGCCTTCGTGCATGCCGTCTTCGATGCTGATGATGGGGTACTTGTCGCACCAGGTGGCCAGCATGTCGGTCCACTGCTGGGCATTGAGTTGCAGACCGCCTTCGCCTTCGAGCACATACAGGCCGTCCTTGTAGAACTCGCTGGCGGCGCAGTCGAGGGCCAGGGCGATCTGGTCGCCGGCGGTGTAGCCGGCCTTGTCGATGGCTTCCAGGATCAGGGCAATGGCTGCTTCATGGTTTTCAACGCTGGGCGCAAAGCCGCCTTCGTCGCCGACGGCGGTGCTGATGCCGCGGTCGTGCAGGATTTTCTTGAGCGCGTGGAACACCTCGGCGCCCCAGCGCAGGGCTTCGCGAAAGCTGGGCGCACCCACCGGCACGATCATGAACTCCTGCAGGTCCAGGCTGTTGTTGGCGTGGGCGCCGCCGTTGATCACGTTCATCATGGGAACCGGCATCTGCATCGCGCCCATGCCACCGAAGTAGCGGTACAGCGGCAGGCCGGCTTCCTCGGCAGCGGCGCGTGCCACGGCCATGCTGACGGCCAGCATCGCATTGGCGCCCAGGCGCGATTTGTTTTCGGTGCCGTCCAGGTCGATCAATGTGCGGTCCAGGAAGGCCTGCTCGCTGGCGTCCAGGCCCAGCACGGCTTCGGAGATTTCGGTGTTGATGTATTCGACGGCCTTGAGCACGCCCTTGCCGAGGTAACGCGAGGTGTCGCCGTCGCGCAGCTCGATGGCTTCGCGTGAACCGGTGGAAGCGCCCGAAGGCACGGCGGCGCGGCCCATGACGCCGGATTCGAGCAACACGTCGCATTCGACGGTGGGGTTGCCCCGGCTGTCCAGGATTTCGCGGCCAACGATATCAACAATTGCACTCATGGAGGTCTTTCAAATCAAGATTAAAAACTGGCAGGCGAAGGGTCAGACACCTTCGACGATGATCATCCGCATGATGGCCGCGCCTTGCCGCGCGGCCCGGGCTTTGCCGTATTCGGGGGAGGCGTCAAAGGCCTTCGCCGCTTCAAACGTCGGAAACTTCAGGATGACGAGGCGTTCGGGCGCCCAGTCGCCTTCGAGCACCTCGACCTTGCCGCCGCGCACGCAGACCTCGGCACCATGCGCCTGCATGGCGGCGCTGGACCACTTCTTGTATTCCTCGTACTGCACCGGGTTGGTGACTGTCACGTTGGCAATGATGTAGGCACTGGTCATGATCAGGCTTGGAAGTTGTTTTCGAGAAAACCGTTTTTCTTGGTGACGCGGTCGAGCTCGAGCAGCGTCTCCAGCAAGGCCTTCATGTGTTTGAGGGGCACGGCGTTCGGACCGTCACTCATGGCCTTGGACGGGTCCGGGTGGGTTTCCATGAAGATGCCCGCAATGCCGACCGCGACGGCGGCGCGGGCCAGCACCGGCACCATCTCGCGCTGGCCGCCGCTGCTGGTGCCCTGGCCGCCGGGCAACTGCACGGAATGGGTGGCGTCAAACACCACGGGCGCACCGGTCTCGCGCATGATGGCCAGGCTGCGCATGTCGCTGACCAGGTTGTTGTAGCCAAAACTGGCGCCGCGTTCGCAGGCCATGAAGTTGTCCTCGTTCAGGCCTTTTTCACGCGCTGCCGCGCGCGCCTTGTCGATCACGTTTTTCATGTCGCCGGGCGCGAGAAACTGGCCCTTCTTGATGTTGACCGGTTTGCCCGATTGCGCCACCGCGCGGATGAAGTCGGTCTGGCGGCACAGGAAGGCCGGCGTCTGTAACACGTCCACCACGGCCGCCACGGCGGCAATCTCGGACTCCGAATGCACGTCGGTCAGGATGGGCAGGTTCAGCTCGCGTTTGACCTTGGCCAGGATCTCCAGGCCTTTTTCCATGCCGGGGCCGCGAAAGGTCGTGCCGCTGGAGCGGTTCGCCTTGTCGTAGCTGGACTTGAAGATGAAGGGAATGCCCAGCGAGGCCGTGATTTCCTTCAACGTTCCCGCCGTGTCCATCTGCAGTTGCTCGGACTCGACGACACAGGGGCCGGCGATCAGGAAGAACGGTTTGTCGAGGCCCACGTCGAAGCCACATAACTTCATGCCACGACTTTCAATGTTTTTCCGGCCGCCTGGTGGTCCAGTGCGGCTTTCACGTAGGCGTTGAACAGCGGGTGGCCTGCCCAAGGGGTGGACTTGAACTCAGGGTGGAACTGCACGCCGATGAACCAGGGGTGCACGTTTTGCGGCAGCTCGACAATTTCGGTCAGGTGTTCACGCTGGGTCAGCGCCGAGATCACCAGGCCGGCCTCACGCAGCCGGTCCAGGTAGTGAACGTTGGCCTCGTAGCGGTGGCGGTGCCGCTCGGTGACCACGTCGCCGTAGATCTTGTGCGCCAGGGTGTCCTTGGCCACGTCGGAGCTTTGCGCGCCCAGGCGCATGGTGCCGCCGAGGTCGGACTGTTCGTTGCGCGTCTTGATGGTGCCGTCTTCGTCTTTCCACTCGGTGATCAGCGCGATCACCGGGTTCGGGCTGTCCGGTTCGAACTCGGTGCTGTTGGCGTCCTTCAGGCCCGCCACATGCCGCGCAAACTCGATGGTGGCGACCTGCATGCCCAGGCAGATGCCGAGGTAGGGCACCTTGTTTTCACGCGCAAAACGCGCCGCGCAGATCTTGCCTTCAATGCCGCGCTTGCCGAAACCGCCGGGCACCAGGATGCCGTCGAACTTGGCCAGGCGCGAGACGTTGTCCGGCGTCAGGGTTTCCGAATCGACATACTCGATGACGACCTTGGCATGGTTTTTCATGCCGGCGTGGCGAATCGCTTCGTTGAGCGACTTGTAGCTGTCCGACAGGTCCACGTACTTGCCGACCATGGCAATGTGCACTTCATTTTTCGGATGTTCGGTTTCGTAAACCAGGTCGTCCCAGCGCTTGAGGTTGGCCGGCGGCGTGTTCAGGCGCAGCTTGTCGCAGATCAGCCCGTCCAGGCCCTGCTCGTGCAGCATGCGCGGCACCTTGTAAATCGTGTCCACGTCCCACATGGAAATCACGCCCCACTCGGGGACGTTGGAGAACAGCGAAATCTTTTCACGCTCTTCGCTGGGGATGGGGCGGTCGGCGCGGCACAGCAGCACATCGGCCTGGATGCCGATTTCGCGCAGCTGTTTGGCGGTGTGCTGGGTCGGCTTGGTCTTGAGCTCGCCGGCGGCAGCGATCCAGGGCACATAGCTGAGGTGCACAAAAGCCGTGTTGTTGGCGCCCAGGCGCAGGCTCATCTGGCGCACCGCCTCGAGGAAAGGCAGCGACTCGATGTCGCCCACCGTGCCGCCGATTTCGACAATCGCGACATCCACCGCCTGCGGCGTGTCGTAACCGGCGCCGCGCTTGATGAATTCCTGGATTTCGTTGGTGACGTGCGGAATGACCTGCACGGTCTTGCCGAGGTAGTCGCCGCGGCGTTCCTTTTCAAGCACGCTTTTGTAGATCTGGCCGGTCGTGAAATTGTTGGCCTTGCGCATGCGCGTTTCGACAAAACGCTCGTAGTGGCCCAGGTCCAGGTCGGTTTCCGCGCCGTCGTCGGTGACAAACACCTCGCCGTGCTGGAACGGCGACATCGTGCCGGGATCCACGTTGAGGTAAGGGTCCAGCTTGATCAAAGTGACTTTGAGGCCTCGCGATTCAAGGATCGCTGCTAAGGAGGCTGAGGCGATTCCCTTGCCCAGGGAAGACACCACACCGCCGGTGACGAAGACAAATTTGGTCATGTCAGGTACGAACCGCAAGTTCGCTTAGGTGGTAAACGGGGATTATACGGGTGAGTCTGCGCCCGCCCCGGTTCCCTTCGTCAAAGTTCGGGACATATCCTGTACATTGCGGAGCATGACGAAGCAAGCAAACGAAGAAGCCATCGAAGCAGCCGGCGATCTGGCCGGCCGGCACATCGTGCTGGGCCTGTCCGGCGGCATTGCCTGCTACAAGGCGGCGGAGTTGTGCCGCGCGCTGATCAAGCAGGGCGCCACCGTGCAGGTGGTCATGACCGAAGCTGCCGAGCAGTTCATCACGGCGGTGACGCTGCAGGCGCTCAGCGGCCGGTCGGTCTACACCAGCCAGTGGGACAGCCGCGAGGCCAACAACATGGCGCACATCAACCTGAGCCGCGAGGCCAATGCCATCGTGATCGCGCCCTGCAGCGCCGACTTCATGGCCAAACTGCTGCATGGCCGTGCCGACGACCTGCTCAGCCTCATGTGCCTGGCCCGGCCCATCGCCACCGTGCCGCTGCTGATCGCGCCGGCGATGAACCGTGAAATGTGGGCCCATCCCGCCACCCAGCGCAACATGGCGCAGCTCTCCAGCGATGGCGCGACCATCCTCGGGGTGGGCAGCGGTTTCCAGGCCTGCGGCGAAACCGGCGACGGGCGCATGCTCGAGCCGCCGGAGCTGCTCGAAGACATCGTCGCCTTTTTCACGCCCAAGGTGCTGGCCGGCCAGCACGTGCTGGTGACGGCAGGCCCGACCTACGAGGCCATCGATCCGGTGCGCGGCATCACCAACCTGTCGAGCGGCAAGATGGGTTTTGCCGTGGCCCGCGCCGCGCGCGAGGCCGGCGCGCAGGTCACGCTGGTGGCCGGGCCGGTCAGCCTGCCCACACCGCGTGGGGTCACGCGCATCGACGTCAAATCAGCACAAAACATGCTTGAAGCCGTTATGCAGCAAGCGCCGGAAGCTACTGTTTTCATAGCAACTGCGGCGGTGGCCGACTGGCGTCCGGCGAGCAGCGCGGAGCGCAAGATCAAGAAGGACGGCTCGGGCCAGGCGCCCCAGCTGGCTTTCACCGAGAACCCCGACATCCTGGCGACCTTGGCGCAATCGCCGCGCGGCGTATCGGGTGCGCTGTTCTGCGTCGGTTTTGCCGCCGAGAGCCATGACCTCGAGGACAACGCGCAGGCCAAGCGCCAGCGCAAGGGCGTGCCGCTGCTGGTGGGCAACATCGGCCCGGCCACTTTTGGCCGTGACGACAACGCCCTGTTGCTGGTCGATGCCCAGGGCAGCCGGGAACTGGCGCGTGCCTCCAAGCTGTCGCTGGCGCGGCAGCTGGTGGCAGAGATCGCCAGCCGGATCAAGCGGGCAGGGTGAGGCTGCATGCAACTGCCTTCCGACACCCCGCCCGACGGCGACTTTGCCCGGTATGTGGAAAAACTGAGTGCCACCGCGGCGGCGGCTGTCCTTGCCAGGCAGGCGAAGGCTGACGCCCAGCCGGGCACCGGCTTGATGCCTGGGGCCGCCACGCCGGCACGCCAGGAAGTCGCCAGTGACGCTGCGTCGAGCCGGCCCACCGGACCGTCCTTGTGGACGGTGGGCAAGTGGGTGCTGTTCGCCTGGATCGCGCTGCAGCTGGTCTCTGCGGTGATTCCGCGCGCCGGCATGATGGCCCTGCCGCTACTGATCGCTTTTGCCGCATGGGCCATTTACCGTTTTAAAAAATACTCGCCGGAACTGCTCAAGACGCGCTTGCGTGCGCTGGCTGAACAGGCCGCCAAAGAATTCAAACAAGGCAAGTGACATGAAAATCGACGTCAAGATCATCGACGAGCGCCTGCGCGGCAACCTGCCCGCCTATGCCACGACCGGCAGCGCGGGGCTGGACCTGCGCGCCTGCCTGGGCGCGCCGCTGACCCTGCAGCCCAATGCCTGGCAACTGGTGCCGACCGGCCTGGCGATCTATCTGCACAACCCCGGTTACGCGGCCATGATCCTGCCGCGCTCGGGGCTGGGGCACAAACATGGCATCGTCCTGGGCAACCTGGTCGGGCTGATCGATAGCGACTACCAGGGCCAGCTCATGGTCAGCGCCTGGAACCGCAGCGATGTGGCCTTCACGATAGAGCCCATGGAGCGCATCGCCCAGCTGGTGATCGTGCCCGTGGTGCAGGCCGAGTTCAACGTGGTCGATGATTTCGCGGCAGCCAGCCAGCGCGGTGAAGGCGGCTACGGCTCGACCGGCAAGGCGTGAGCAGAGAAGCCGCAGCGTCAGGCTTTTCCTACACCTGCCGGCAGTGGGCTCCCACGCCGGGACAGCCTGGGACCCCACCTGTCCGACGGCGCGGTGTGGGTGTAATCAATGCAGCAGGGTCCTCAGGCAACTTGTCCTTCAACGGCAGGGATGTAGCGGGTCCTCTGAATATTCACACACAGGAGATTTCCATGCGTCAAGCTTCCCGTTTCATTTCAGTCATTTCATCCGTGGTTGTGGTCGCCGGGCTTGCCGCCTGCGCTGCGCCCATGAGCCAGCCGGCCCAGGGTTCGAACTACCCGGCCGCGACCTACCCCGCATCCACTTACCCTGCGCAGAACCCGCAGGGCAACTACATTGAATACGGCCGTGTCAGCAATGTGGAAGTCCTGCGTACGCAGCAACAGGCCTCGACCTCTGGCCTGGGTGCCGTGATCGGCGGCGTGGCCGGTGCAGCCGTGGGCAGCCAGATCGGCGGCGGCAGCGGACGCACGGCCGCCACCGTGCTTGGCGCTGTCGGCGGTGCCGTTGCCGGCAATGCCGTCGAGAAGAACCGCAACACCCAGCCTGTCAATGAAACCTACCGCGTGTCTGTCCAGCTGGACAACGGCGGCACACGTGCTTATGACGTGCCTTCTTACGGCGAGCTGCGTATTGGCGACCGCGTGAAGATCGAGAACAACCAGCTGTACCGCATGCGTTAAGCCACTGCGGCGTCTGCTCAGGCCGGCCTGCTCTCTGGAGCAGGCCGGCTTTTTCTTGGGCGACTTTAATGCAGTGTGTTGTTGCCGGGAGCTTGCGATTCAAGCTTGAAGAAGCCGGTCCCCATGGAGCCCTGGCCGATTTCCGCCTCGGTGGCCTCGCGCACGGACTCGACCTTCAGGTTCAGGCGGATCGCGATGCCGGCCAGCGGGTGGTTGCCATCGAGCACCACATGTTCGGGATAAATTTCAGTCACCGTGTAGATGCAGTCTGGCGGCGTGTCGGGGTTGACGCCCGCGGGCAGGGCCGCGCCGTCAAAGGTCAGGCCTTCCTCGAGTTCGGCCGGAAACAGCTTGCGGGCTTCGAGAAAAACCAGGTTTTCGTCGTAGTCGCCAAATGCGTTTTCAGGCTCCAGATGCAGGTCGATCGTGGCACCCGCCTCATGGCCCTGCAGGCTTTCCTCGATTTTGGCCAGCAAGTCATCGCCGCCCAGCAGAAACTCCACAGGCTCGTCGAGTTCGTCCAGTATTTCGCCCAGGGTATCTTTCAGCGTCCAGGTCAGGGCAACAACGCATTGCGGGGTGATTTTCATCAGACAATTGTCCCATGGATGTCAATCAACCCCTTGCCCTTCTCGCCGGTCTGACCCCGGCCCAATTCATGCGTCGCCACTGGCAGAAAAAGCCCCTGCTGGTGCGCCAGGCCATGCCCGGTTTCAAGCCCTTGCTCAGCCGCAGGGAGCTGTTCGACCTCGCGGCGCGAAAGGAAGTGGAGTCGCGCCTGGTGGTGCAGCAGCCCACCGGCTGGCGCATGAAGCAGGGGCCGTTCGGGCCGCGCAGCCTGCCGGCCCTGAGCCGGCCGCAGTGGACCCTGCTGCTCCAGGGCGTGGACCTGCATGACCGCCGGGCCCATGAGCTGCTGCAGCACTTCCGCTTTGTACCCGATGCCCGGCTCGATGACCTGATGATTTCATTTGCCACGCCGGGCGGCGGCGTGGGTCCGCACTTTGACAGTTACGACGTGTTCCTGCTCCAGGCCAGCGGCCGCAGGCGCTGGAAGATAGGTCGGCAGAAAGACCTGACGCTGCAGGAAGGTGTGCCGCTGAAGATCCTGCAGAACTTCGAGCCCGAGCAGGAGTTTGCGCTGGAGGCCGGCGACATGCTTTACCTGCCGCCGCGTTATGCCCATGACGGGCTGGCAGAACCCTGCCCGGGTGACGACGGCAAGGCGCAGGACTGCATGACGTACTCCATTGGTTTTCGGGCGCCCAAACGCGCCGAGCTGGCGGGTGAACTGCTGCAGCGCCTGGCGGATTTTGCCGGTGATGATGAGGACGACGGTGCCGTCAGCCAGGGCATGTACCGCGATCCATCGCAGGCCGCAACGTCAACGCCCGCGGCCCTGCCCGAAAGCCTGCTCGCCTTTGCCCAAAAGGCGGTGCATGAGGCCCTGAAAGATCCGCTGGCACTGGCCTGTGCGCTCGGTGAATGCCTGACGGAACCCAAGGCCTCGGTCTGGTTTGACGACCCGTCGGGACGCTGGGACCCGCGCTGCGCCGAGGGTCTCTGTCTGGATCCGCGCACCCGCATGATGTACGACGCGCAGCATGTGTTCATCAATGGAGAAAGCTATCGCGCCAGAGGGGCCGACGCGACCCTGATGCGGCGCCTGGCCGACCAGCGCCGGCTCGCTGCCGCCGACCTGCGCCGCGCAGGCCCGTCGGCGCTGGACCTGCTGGCAGACTGGCATGCGGCCGGCTGGGTGGCTCATCCGGAAGCTTGCTGAACCACGCGCCAGACCTGCTGTTTCATGCCTTCAAGGAGCCGATGATGAATGATCCCCATCCTTCGCCCGCATTTGCTTCGCCCGCATTGCTGCAGGGGCGCTTCGAGGGCCGCTCGGCCTTTGCCGATCTGGTCCGGCAAGCCTTCGCGGCAGCGGCCGCTCAGGGCTGGCGTGAAATCATTCTTTGCGATGCCACGTTCGAGGACTGGCCGTTGGGCGAGCGCAGTGTCGCGCAATCCCTCAACGACTGGTCAACATCGGGCCGCACACTGACCATGCTGGCCCAGAACTATGACGAAGTGACGCGCCGGCACGCGCGGTTTGTGACCTGGCGCCGCACCTGGTCGCACATTGTTGAATGTCGCGGCAGCGGTGCGGTGGCGGCCAGCGATCTGCCCAGCGCCTTCTGGAGCCCGGGCTGGGTGTTCGAACGGCTGGATCTGGTGCGCAGCACCGGTGTGGCGGGATCTGAAGCTGCGCGTCGCGTCGCCCTGAGGGAAAGGCTGACGGAAAAGCTGCTGCGCAGCAGTCCGGCTTTCCCGGCGACCACACTGGGGATTTGACGCAGCGGGGCGATGCCGCAGGGCGCCAAGCTTGTGAAAGGGGCTGTCTGGCAGGGGTTTCAAGTTGTTTTTTTGTGAATCGAGGGTTTTTACGGCGGTGAAAACCCGCATATACTCCTCCCTAGGGCAGTTTGAGCTCGCGTCACTCGCCCTCACGTCGAAAAACTCGAATCGTCAGGTTTGGGTTTTTTTTTGACGGATTTATAAGTTGTCTCTCTCATTCATCAAGGATCTCGATATGAACAAGTCCCTCGTTTTGGCCGCCATCGTCGCTGCGGTTGCCCTGGCTGCCTGCGGTAAAAAAGAAGAAGCGGCTGCACCTGCTCCTGTCGTCGTCACGCCAGCTCCTGCTCCCGCTGAGGCCGCTTCTGCGCCTGCAGCCGGCGCATCCGCACCTGCGCCTTCGTCGGCCCCTGTGCCTGCTGAAGCCATGTCGCCTGCCAGCGCTGCGAAATAATTCTTTTCGCTCCTCAAAGGCCGCCTCCGGGCGGCTTTTTTCGTTGGGAACAGGGCACAGCGCAGTCTGGGGTCTGCCTTAGAGCCTCAGCCAGGGGGTGCCCGTACCGGCGTCGGCAATCACCAGCTCGGCGCTGTTGCCGAGGGCCTCGGCCATCGCCTGGTGCGCCAATTCAGGCCGGTTGTTCTGCTGGCTCAAATGGGCCGCCACCAGCTGCCTGAGGCCGCCGTGCGCGACGGAGCGGGCAATTTCGCCCGCCGCAGCATTGGACAGGTGGCCATACATGCCGCCTACGCGCCGCTTGAGAAAAGGCGGGTAGGCTGACTGGGCCAGCAACTCGCTGTCATGGTTGCACTCGAGCAGCAGGGCATCGCAGTGCGCGAGGTGGGCCAGCAGGTGGGCGGTGGCGTGACCGAGGTCGGTCAGCAGCCCCAGTTTGGAAGCGCCATCCGTGCAGGTGAGCTGCAGGGGCTCACGCGCGTCGTGCGGAACCGTGAACGGCATGAGCTGCAGTTCGCCGAGGTCAATCGCCTCTCCATCGCGTGCGGTGTTGAGCAGCCCGTCGAAGTCGGGCAGGCCGATGCCCTCCTGGGTGCCACGGCTCATCCAGACCGGGATCCGGTGGCGCCGGGCGAACTGGCGCGCGCAACCGATATGGTCGCTGTGTTCGTGGGTGATGAAAATGGCGTCGATATCACCGTCGGCCACACCGGCCTCGGCCAGCCGCACCGAGAGTTGCCGGATCCCCAGGCCGCAATCGACCAGTAGCCGCTTGGGCCGCAGCCCGGTCGCCTCCACCAGCGTGGCATTGCCGGTGCTGCCGCTGCCCAGGCTTTTGAACCTCAGCACCGGACAGGCTCCACGCGACGTCTTATTTCAGGTCGTCGGCAATGACCTGCACGATGCGCTGGGCATTGGCCGACGCTTCGGGATTTCCCTGGGCGTTGAGCACAGACACGGTGGTTGCTTCGCCCTGGCTGCGTACGGCAATCCGGTATTTGAGGGGGGCCGGGCCTGCCGAGGAGCTGCTGAAGAGCTTGCTGAAGAAGCCGGGCTCCTTCTTGTCGCCGGTAGGCTCGACGTAGCGCACAAAATAAGTGCCTTGCGCGCGGTCGCGGTCTTCAACGGTGAAACCGGTGCGGTCCAGGGCCAGACCGACGCGGCGCCAGGCGCGCTCAAAACCTTCGTCGATCTGAACCACCGGCATGTTGTTGACATTGGCGACACGTGCGCTCTGCCGCGCCGGGCCGGTGGCGATCAGCGCCTTGGACTGCTCCTGGCTGACACCGAGCTTGACCATCAGGCGGCGCAGGAATTCCGCTTCCAGCTCCGGATCGGCCGGGCGTGGCTGCCACACCGTGCCATCGCTTTTCTGCGGTGTCTTGACCGAACCCGTCAGCATCTCCACCATGCCGCGGTGGCTGATGTAGATCTCGGTGCCACCGGTCGGCGTGCGCTCCAGGCGGGTGCGGAACTTGTCGCGTTCGCCGGTGGAGTACAGGCTGTCGAGCAGCTTGCCCAGGGTGGCGCGGATGAAGTCCTGTGGAAGCTTGGCGCGGTTCTCCGCGTAGTCTGTTTCCATGATGCCCAGGTTTTCCTGCTCGGTGGCGATCAGGAACCCGTTTTCCAGCCAGAACTCGCGCACCGGGCCCCACAGCTTGTCGGCCGGACGGTTGACCACCAGCCAGCGTTGCGTGCCCGCGCGCTCGATGCGCACATCGCCGACCGCGAGGGCTGCCGTCGGCACGGACTGGGTGGTCTGGCCGACCTGGAAGCCGCTGGCCGTCACGGAACTGCCGGGCACGATGTAACGTGTATCGCGCGACAGTTGTGTCAGGTCGGGAGGAACCTCCAGCGAGGGCGCCTTGCCGGCGCTTTTGTAATCGACCTTGTCGCCCTGCAGGGCATCAAACGAGGAGCAACCCGATAGGAGGAGGGCGGCGACGAGTGCCAGCAGCGGGGCAGCGGCAAGCCGTGGTGCAGATACAAATCCGGAAGCGCTGGGCGTGTGCAATGTCATCACTGGGGTTTCCTTAAAAATCAGAGCAGACCGCAAACGCGCAGGGCGTTTTCGACCGTGGCCTCGTTGGCCGTTTCAAGCGGTGTCATGGGCAGGCGCAGGGTGCCGCCGCACAGGCCCATGCGGGCCATGGCCCATTTGACCGGAATCGGGTTGGCTTCCACGAACAGGTGTTTGTGCAGCGGCAGCAGCTGGAGCTGGATTTTCATCGCGCTGCGTGCATCGCCCGCGATGGCGGCTACGCAGAGCTCGTGCATCAGGCGTGGCGCCACATTGGCCGTCACGCTGATGTTGCCCTGACCGCCGCACAGCATCAGCGCCACGGCGGTCGGGTCGTCGCCGGAATAGACGGCAAAACCAGCCGGCACTTCCTTGATCAGCCACTGCGCGCGTTCGATGTTGCCGGTCGCTTCCTTGATGCCCACGATGCCGGGCACCTGCGCCAGGCGCAGCACGGTGGCGTGCAGCATGTCGGCCACGGTGCGGCCGGGGACGTTGTACAGCACCATGGGCAGGTCCACCGCTTCTGCAATCGCGGTGAAGTGCCGGTACTGGCCTTCCTGGGTCGGCTTGTTGTAGTAGGGAACGACCTGCAACTGGCAGTCGGCGCCTACGGTTTTTGCAAAACGTGCCAGCTCGATGGCTTCGGCGGTGGAGTTGGCGCCGCAGCCGGCCATGACCGGCACCCGGCCCTTGGCTTGCTCCACCGAGACGCGGATGATCTCGCAGTGTTCTTCAACGCTGACGGTGGGCGACTCGCCGGTGGTGCCCACCACACCAATGCAGTCGGTGCCCTCGGCAATGTGCCAGTCCACCAGCTTGCGCAGGGTCGGGTAGTCAACGCTGCCGTCTTCATGCAGGGGGGTCGCCAGTGCAACGATGCTGCCGGTAATGGTTTTCATGTCTTTGTATCAAGGATGGCACGCTGGCCGGGGTCAATGCTGCGGTAAAGCCAATTCAGCATTCTACCCAGTGCGCTGGTCGATCAAGTGGCGTGGGACTGTCCCCGGCGACAGCAGTTCCCGGACCGCTGCAATCCGCTGTGTAAAGCGGTCGGGGTCTTGCTGGAAGCCATCCTCAAAGGCGACCACCCGCAGGCCCTGGCAGACCTCCAGCAGCTCACCGGGGCGCAGCAGGAAATCGGGTCGCGAGGGTTTCCCCACGGTTTCGTTGCCCTGGGCAAAGGTTTCGTAAATCAGCACGCCGCCCGGCGCCAGGCTGGCCAGCAGCGTGGGCAGCAGGGGGCGCCACAGGTAGTTGGTGACCACCACGGCGTCGAACTGCCGGCCCGAAAAAGGCCAGGGGCCGTTTTCAATGTCGGCCACCACGGCTTCACGGGAGGCCGCCGAAATTCCTATGGATTCAATAGCATCCTGCGCCCGGTCCACAAGCGTCAGGGGGTGATTTCGCTGGTGAAACCAGTAAGCGTGCCGGCCATGGCCACAGGCGACATCGAGCACGCGGCCCTGGGGGGGCACCAGGTGGGACCAGCGCCGGACCCAGGCCGACGGGGCGAGGCTGGCATGGACAGGAGTCGTATCGGTTTTCAATGGGGTTTGACCTCGTCCTTGAGCGCTGCCAGCGCCATCGACTCCACGACCCCGGGCGCCAGCAGCTTGAGCCAGCGACCGAGTTTGCCTTTGGGCGTCATCACGACCTCGCGCGCGCGTTTGTCCATGCCGTCGAGAATCAGCCGGGCGCAGGTCTCGACGCTCATTGCATCGTCTTCCTTGAGGCCGCTGGCGCCGGCGGGCGCGCCCACGGCGTTGAAGCCCCGGTAGCGGATCTGTGTGGCGACCACGCCGGGGTAAGCGGTGGTGACGCTGACACCGGCCGTTTTCAGTTCGGCGCGCAGGGCTTCAAAAAAGCCGGTCATGGCGAACTTGCTGGCGCTGTAGGCCGTGCGCCCCGGCACGCCCACCAGCCCGGCGAGGCTAGAGACCGCCACCAGGCTGCCGCGACTTTGTTTCAGGTAGGGCAGGGCGGCATGGGTACACCACACGCTGCCCCAGAGGTTGATGCGCATCAGGTTTTCGTACCAGCCCAGGTCGTCGGCTTTGACATCTTCAAACAGGGCCTGCGCCGACATGCCGGCGTTGTTGATCAGGGCGTCGATCTGGCCGAACGCCCGGGCGGCCGTGCTGATCAGCGCGCGGCACTGGGCCGGATCGGACACATCGGTGGGGACCACCAGCGCCGCGGCCCCGCTGGCCCGGCACTGGGCGGCAACGCCGTTGAGCGCTGCTTCGTTGCGCGCCGCCAGCACCAGCGCAACCGCCGCACCATGGCGCTGCGCCAGCTGACGCGCCATTTCCGCGCCTATGCCGTCGGAAGCCCCGGTGATAACGATGGTTTTCATGGCCCTGCTGTCCCCTGCGTGTGTGGAGGCGAAAGACTACCACCGTTTGATGTCTGCACCGGCCTCTTGCCCCGGTGCGGGCTATCCCTTACGCTGTACGTCTGATTCAGGCGTCAGGCCAATCCCTCGGGCGCAGACGCCACGCCCGGCACCCAGGAGCGCGCCATGTCCTCATCCATGCATCCGGTTCCGTCGGCCGTCGCGGCCCTGCGCACGCTGGCGTTGGTGGGCGCAGCAGCCAGCGGCAAAACCACCCTGGTCGAGGCCCTGCTGCACAAGGCCGGGGCGATCGGTGCGCCAGGCAGCCTGGAGCGCGGCACGACGGTCAGCGACTTCGATCCGCTGGAGCGCCGCGCCCAGCATTCGCTGCATTCGGCGCTGGTCCACCTGCAGCACCAGGACACGCGCATTCACATCATCGACACGCCCGGCGCGCCGGACTTTCTCGGGCAGTCGCTGCCCGCGCTGGAGGCGGTGGAAACCGCAGCCCTGGTCGTCAGCGCCGCCAGCGGGCTGGAGCTCATGAGCGGCCGCATGATGGACTGGGCCGCCGGCCGCGGCTTGTGCCGCATGGTGATCATCAACAAGATCGACGCGCTGGGCATTGACCTGCCCGGCCTGCTGGCTGCCATCCAGACCGCCTGCGGCAAGGAGTGCCTGCCGCTGAACCTGCCCGCCGGCGGGGGCACGCGGGTGGTGGACTGCTTTTTCAATCCGGCCGGAGAATCCGATTTTTCCAGCGTGGCGCTGGCGCACCGCGCGCTGGTCGAGCAGGTGGTCGAGGTCGATCCGGCTTTTGTCGAGCGTTACCTGGACGAAGGCGACGTGGATCCCCGGGAGCTGCATGCGCCGCTGGAGCAGGCGCTGCGCGAGGGGCACCTGATTCCCGTGTGTTTTGTGTCGGCGCGCACTGGCGCCGGCGTGGCCGAACTGCTGGACGTGATGGTCAGGCTGCTGCCCGATCCTTCCGAGGGCAACCCACCGAAGTTCCTGCGCGGCGAGGGTGCCGCCGCTGTTCCGGTGCGGGCCGAGCCCGACCCGGCGCGCCATGTGCTGGCCCATGTTTTCAAGGTCAGCGTGGACCCTTATGTCGGCAAGATGGGCATCTTCCGGGTGCACCAGGGCACGGTGACCCCGGGCAGCCAGCTCTACGTCGGCGACGGCAGGCGCCCCTTCAAGGTGGGCCACCTGTTCCGCCTGCAGGGCAAGGACCACATGGAAATCGCCAGTGCCGGGCCGGGGGAGCTGTGTGCCGTGGCCAAGGTCGACGAGATCCACTTCGACGCCGTGCTGCACGATGCCGCCGAGGACGAACACCTCCATCTGCAGCCGCTGGACTTTCCGGTGCCGGTGCACGGGCTGGCCATCGAGCCCAGACGCCGCGGCGACGAGCAGCGCATGTGGGACCTGGTGCAGCGACTGGTCGATGAAGATCCCTGCCTGCGGCTGGAGCATGTGGCACAGACCAACGAAACCGTGGTGTACGGCCTCGGCGAGCTGCACCTGCGCACGCTGATCGAGCGGCTGACCGAGGTCTACAAGTGCGAGGTGAACACGCGGCCGCCGCGTATTGCCTACCGCGAGACGGTCACCGCGCCGGCTGCCGGCCACCACCGCCACAAAAAACAGAGCGGCGGCGCGGGGCAGTTCGGCGAGGTCTTCCTGCGCATCGAGCCGCTGGCGCGCGGCGCCGGCATCGAGTTTGTCGACCAGGTCAGGGGCGGCACGATTCCCGGCCAGTACATGCCGGCCGTGGAAAAAGGCGTGCGTCAGGCGCTCGACGGCGGGGTGATCGCGGGTTTTCCGGTCAGCGATGTGCGGGTCGTGGTGTACGACGGCAAACACCACAGTGTGGACAGCAAGGACATTGCCTTCGCGACGGCCGGACGCAAGGCGGTGATCGAGGCCGTGCGCGCCGCGTCGCCGGTGGTGCTCGAACCCGTGGTCAACGTCGAGATCACGGCGCCCGAAGCCGTCATGGGCGACATCACCGGCGACCTGTCGGCGCGCCGCGGTCAGGTCAGCGGCACGCGCGGGCTGCAGGCTGGCACGCTGGCGGTGCTGGGCCAGGTGCCGCTGTCCGAACTGGCCGCCTACCAGTCGCGGCTCAATGCGCTGACCGGCGGCCAGGGGGCTTACACGCTGGCCTTCAGCCACTACGAGGTCGTGCCGCCGGCGGTGCAGCAGCAACTGGCCGGGCAGTACCGGGTACGCGACGAGGAGTGAGGCAGCGTCTAGAAGCAGGCCCAGAGCTGGTCGGCCAGCGTCAGCAAAAAATCGGGCCGCAAATACAGCGTAAACACGCCCAGCGTGGCCGTGATGGCGAGCAGATACAAGGACAAGGCGAGCTTGCGTGCCATGTCTCAGGCGCCTTGGGGCAGGCGGCCCGCCGCCGGCCGGTGGATGGCCGCTTCGCGCACCGGCAGGTTGATCAGCGCCGCAAACACGCCCAGCGCAATCGTGATGTACCAGACGATGTCGTAACTGCCGGTGCGGTCGTAGAGCACGCCGCCCAGCCAGACCCCCATGAAGGAGCCGATCTGGTGGCTGAAAAAGACAAAGCCGCTGAGCATGGACAGATGCTGGATGCCGAAAATCTGCGCCACGACGGCGTTGGTCGGCGGCACGGTGGACAGCCACAGCAGGCCCATCAGGCTGGCGAAAATGTAGACACTGAGGGGGCTCAGCGGCGCGGCCAGGAACACGGCAATGACGACGGCCCGAGCGAGGTAAATGAAGGCCAGGATGTTTTTCTTGGACAGGCGCTGGCCCAGCGTGCCGGCAGCGTAGGTACCGAACACATTGAACAGACCGATCAGGGCCAGCGCATAACTGGCAACCTGGGGCGACAGCCCCTTGTCCTTGAGGTAGCTGGGCATGTGCACGCCAATGAACACCACCTGGAAGCCGCAGACGAAGTAGCCGGCCATCAGCAGCTGGAAGCTCGGGTACTTGAAGGCTTCCTTGAGCGCCTGCAGGATGGTCTGTTCACGCGGTGGTGCCTGGCCGGGGCCGAAGCGGGTCTCACGCAGGCCAAAGGCCAGCGGGGCGATCAGCAGCACCGCGGCGCCCAGCACCAGCAGCGCCTCCTTCCAGCCCAGGCCGCTGATCAGGAAACCCTCCACCGGCACCATCAGGAACTGGCCGAAAGAGCCGGCCGCCGCCGCCACCCCCATGGCCCAGGAGCGTTTTTCGGCCGGAATGTTGCGGCCGATCACGCCGTAAATCACGGCATAAGTGGTGCCCGCCTGCGCCGCACCTATCAGGATGCCGGCGGTCAGCGTGAACATCAGGCCGGTGGGCGACAGCGCCATGCCGACCAGTCCCAGCGCATACAGCACCGCGCCGCCCGCTATGACGCGAAAGGCGCCGAAACGGTCGGCCAGCATGCCGGCAAAAATGCCGAACACGCCCCAGGACAGGTTTTGCACGGCCAGGGCAAAGGCAAAGGTTTCGCGTGTCCAGCCCTGGGCCTGGGTGATCGGCTGAAGCCACAGGCCGAAGCCGTGGCGTATGCCCATGGACAGGGTGACGATGGCGGCGCCGCAGATGAGCACCTGGGCCATGGAGAGATTTCGGCTTGGGGATTGCATCCGGAGAATGTACCCAATGGCGCCGCGTTCTGCTTTTGAAAGTTTTTCGCGCCATTGATGAGCGCCAGGCATGGGTTTCAGAGTGTGTTGGTCGAAGGCTGTATATTTATCCAGTTATAAAATCATCCGGGACTACAATCCACCCTCCCATGGCGACCAAACTACCCAACGACTATTCCGAAGGCTCGATCCGCGTGCTCAAGGGCCTGGAGCCCGTCAAGCAGCGGCCGGGCATGTACACGCGCACCGACAATCCGCTGCACATCATCCAGGAAGTGCTGGACAACTCGGCCGACGAGGCGCTGGCCGGCCACGGCAAGAAGATCAAGGTCACGCTGCACAACGATGGTTCCGTCAGCATTGAAGACGACGGCCGCGGCATTCCCTACGGCCTGCACCCGGAAGAAAAGGCGCCGGTGATCGAGCTGGTTTTCACCCGCCTGCATGCCGGCGGCAAGTTCGACAAGGGCAAGGGCGGGGCCTACAGTTTTTCCGGTGGCCTGCACGGCGTCGGGGTCAGCGTGACCAACGCCCTGTCCAAACGCCTGGAGGCCACGTCCTACCGTGACGGCACGGTGGCCAGGCTGGTGTTCGAGGCTGGCGACGTCGCCGAGCCGCTGGAGACGCGCAAGGCGGCTGAGGGTGACCGCAAGTCCGGCACCACGGTGAGGGCCTGGCCGGATGCCAAATATTTCGAAGCGTCGGCCCTGCCCATGGCCGAGTTGACCCACCTGCTGCGCAGCAAGGCCGTGCTGATGCCCGGCGTGACCGTGACGCTGGTGGTCGAGAAGACCAAAGAGGTGCAGACCTGGGTCTACAAGGGTGGCCTGCGCGATTACCTGATGCAGACCCTGAACGCCGATCCGGTGATTCCGCTGTTCGAGGGCGAGGGTTTCGCCGATGCGGCGCACGACAGTTTCGCCGAGGGTGAAGGTGCCCAATGGTGCCTGGCGTTCACCGAGGATGGCCAGCCGGTGCGGGAGAGCTACGTCAACCTGATCCCGACCAGCGCCGGCGGTACGCATGAAAGCGGCCTGCGCGACGGCGTGTTTCAGGCCGTCAAGAGCTTTATCGAGCTGCATTCGCTGCTGCCCAAAGGCGTCAAGCTGTTGCCGGAAGACGTGTTTGCCCGGGCCAGTTATGTGCTCTCAGCCAAGGTGCTGGACCCGCAATTCCAGGGACAGATCAAGGAGCGGCTCAATTCGCGCGACGCGGTGCGCCTGGTTTCGAGTTTTGTGCGCCCGACGCTGGAGCTGTGGCTGAACCAGCATGTCGATTACGGCAAAAAACTCGCTGAACTGGCGATCAAGGCCGCGCAAACCCGCCAGAAGGCCGGCCAGAAGGTGGAAAAACGCAAGGGCTCGGGCGTGGCCGTGTTGCCGGGCAAGTTGACCGACTGTGAAAGCAGGGACCTGGCGCACAACGAGGTGTTTCTGGTCGAGGGTGACTCCGCCGGCGGCAGCGCCAAGATGGGGCGCGACAAGGAAAGCCAGGCGATCCTGCCGCTGCGCGGCAAGGTGCTCAACACCTGGGAGGTTGAGCGCGACCGGCTGTTTGCCAACACCGAGATTCACGACATCGCGGTGGCCATTGGTGTTGATCCGCATGGCCCGAACGATTCCCCGGACCTCAGCGGCCTGCGTTACGGCAAGATCTGCATCCTCAGTGATGCCGACGTGGACGGCTCCCACATTCAGGTGCTGCTGCTGACCTTGTTTTTCCGGCATTTCCCCCAACTTATTGCGACAGGGCACATCTTTGTGGCACGGCCACCGCTCTTCAGGGTGGACGCCCCGGCCCGCGGGAAGAAGCCTGCATCGAAGGCTTACGCGCTCGATGAAGGTGAGTTGACGGCCATTCTGGATAAATTGCGCAAGGAAGGCGTGCGCGAAGGGGCCTGGGCGATCAGCCGCTTCAAGGGCTTGGGCGAAATGAATGCGGAACAATTGTGGGAAACCACACTCAATCCTGATACCCGCCGGCTGTTGCCGGTGCAACTCGGCAACTTCGACTTTGTGCAGACCGAGAGTCTGGTGACCAAGTTGATGGGCAAGGGCGAAGCCGCGGCGCGGCGCGAACTGATGGAACTGCACGGCGATGCCGTGGAGATCGATATTTAAGGACACCATGCGCAACCTGTGGATCTGCACGGCATGAGCCATTTCATACGTCAAAAATGGCTTCAGCCCTTGTGGGCAATGCGCAGGCAGCTATCATTTTTGATGGCCGCTGCCGCCCTGCTGCTGGCCGGCACGCCTGCCCGCGCCGATGTCTGGGGTTATGTGGACAGCCAGGGGGTGGCGCATTTCTCGGCCGAGCGGCTCGACGAGCGTTACCAGCTGTTTTTCCGCGGTGGCGAGAGTTTCGACACCAGCCGCGGTGGGCACGCTTCCGCGGGGGCCTATGGCAACGGCATGCCTGGGGCTCCGCCCAAGCTGCTGGCCTTTTTCGACGTGTCTCCCAATTACAAGGCGGTCAAGCATCTGCTGCGCGAAGCTTCGGTGGCGCAGGACATCGACTACGAACTGCTGCAGGCGCTGATTGCCACCGAGTCGGGATTCAACACCCACGCGGTGTCGCCCAAGGGCGCGGTGGGCCTGATGCAGCTGATGCCACCCACGGCCCAGCGATACGGCGTGCGTGGCGACAAAAATTCCCCGATTGAGAAAAAGCTGACCGACCCGAGAACCAACATCGGGGCCGGCTCGCGTTACCTGCGTTACCTGATCGACCTGTTTCCCGGCCAGCTGGAGCTGGCGGTGGCAGCCTACAACGCCGGCGAAGGCGCGGTCCAGCGCTACGGCAACAAGATCCCCAACTATCCCGAGACCAAAAATTACGTCAAGACCGTGATGCAGCTTTACAGCCACCTCAAACCGCCTAGCATGATCGGTGAGACACGGCGCTCGGGCCGCGTCAGGATGGAAATGATGGGCGGCGCCAAAATCTCGTCCAGCCCGCCCGCCGGCGGCGCCACCGGACGCGGCAACCAGTTGCCTACCCTGGTCGTGCAAAGCCCGGTCGCACCGGAGTTCCGGGTCGAGCGCGACTAGTCCTGACGTGGAACCGCCGTTTCGCGTGAGGCCATAATTCCCTGCGACGGCCAGCCGGCCTCGCGGTCCGGCCACTCCTTCTGACTCCGATCCTTTTTTCCAGTTTGAAACCCGATGGACGATCTTTTTACGCCTGCCCCGCCTTCCCCTCCCGACGTCCCTGACCAGGAATCGCTGGCCGCCTATGCCCAGCGTGCCTACCTCGAATACGCACTCAGCGTGGTCAAGGGCCGGGCCTTGCCCGATGTCTGCGACGGCCAGAAACCGGTGCAGCGCCGCATCATGTACGCCATGGCGCGCATGGGGCTGGGTTTTTCCGGCGCCGGTGGCGCCAAGCCGGTCAAGAGTGCGCGTGTGGTCGGTGACGTGCTCGGCAAATACCATCCGCACGGCGACCAGGCGGCCTATGACGCGATGGTGCGCATGGCGCAGGACTTCAGCCAGCGCTACCCGCTGATCGACGGTCAGGGCAACTTCGGCAGCCGTGACGGTGACGGCGCCGCGGCCATGCGTTACACCGAGGCGCGGCTGGCGAAAATCACCACCCTGCTGCTCGACGAGCTTGACGAAGGCACGGTCGACTTCGTGCCGAATTACGACGGTTCATTCGAGGAGCCGAAGCAACTGCCGGCGCGGCTGCCGTTCACGCTGCTCAACGGCGCCAGCGGCATTGCCGTTGGCCTGGCCACCGAGATTCCCAGCCACAACCTGCGCGAGGTGGCCGATGCCTGCATCGCACTGATCAAGACCCCCAAGCTCGGCGACGACGAGCTGTACACGCTGATCGCCGGGCCCGACTACCCGGGCGGCGGGCAGATCATCTCCACCGCCGCAGACATCGCCGCCGCCTACAGCACGGGTCGTGGCTCGCTCAAGGTGCGCGCGCGCTGGAAAATTGAAGACCTGGCGCGGGGCCAGTGGCAACTGGTGGTGCAGGAGCTGCCGCCCGGCGTCAGTACCCAAAGGGTGCTGGAAGAAATCGAAGAGATCACCAACCCGAAAATCAAGGCAGGCAAGAAGGCGCTGAGCTTGGACCAGGTCCAGCTCAAGCAGACCGTGCTGGCCGTGCTCGATGTGGTGCGCGACGAGTCGAGCAAGGACGCAGCTGTGCGCCTGGTGTTCGAGCCCAAGACCAGCCGCATCGAGCAGTCCGAACTGATCACCACCCTGCTGGCGCACACCAGCCTGGAAAGCTCGGCCAGCATCAACCTGACCATGATCGGGCTGGACGGCCGGCCGACGCAGAAGACGCTGCGGCAGATGCTGCAGGAGTGGATCAGCTTCCGCCAGACCACGATAGAGCGGCGTTCGCAGCACCGGCTGAACAAGGTGCTGGACCGCATCCACATCCTCGAGGGCCGGCAGCTGGTGCTGCTCAACATCGATGAAGTCATTGCCATCATCCGCCAATCCGATGAGCCCAAGGCGGCGCTGATTGCGCGTTTCAAACTCAGCGACCGGCAGGCCGAAGACATTCTTGAAATCCGCCTGCGCCAGTTGGCCAGGCTGGAAGCCATCAAGATCGAGCAGGAGCTCGGCAGCCTGCGCGAAGAGCAGGGCAAACTCGAGGAAATCCTCGGCAGCCCGGCCGCCTTGCGCCGCCTGATGATCAAGGAGATCGAGGCGGACGCCAAACAGTTTGCCGACCCGCGCCGTACCTTGATCCAGGCCGAGAAAAAAGCCGTGCTGGAAGTGAAGGTGCTGGACGAGCCGGTAACTGTGGTGGTCAGCGCCAAGGGCTGGGTGCGTGCACGCAGCGGCCATGGCCACGACGCGGCCAGCTTTGCCTTCAAGTCCGGTGACGGCCTGTACGGTACCTTTGAATGCCGCACCGTCGATACCCTGCTGGTATTCGGCACGGCGACCAAAGGCACGGGCCGGGTGTATTCGATTCCGGTGGCCATGCTGCCCGGCGCCCGCGGCGATGGGCAGCCGGTGACCACACTGATCGAGCTCGAAACCGGGACACACCCGGCGCATTATTTCGCCGGACCGGCCAGCGCGACCTTGCTGCTCAGCAGCAGCGGCGGCTACGGTTTCCTGGCCACCATCGAGAACATGACGTCGCGCCTGAAGGCCGGCAAGGCCTTCATCAGCTGCGGTGAAGGCGAGACCATCTGCAAGCCCTCGCATGTCTCGGGCAACAGCGGCGCCGCGCCTTTGAACCCGGCGACCCATGTGGCCTGCGCCTCCACCGGCGGGCGCATCCTGACCTTCGAGATCAGCGAACTCAAAACCCAGGCCGCCGGCGGCCGCGGCCTGATGCTGATCGACCTCGATGCCAAGGACACCCTGGCCGGCGCGGCGGCGTACACCCGCAGCGTGAAGATCGAGGGCATAGGCCGCGGCGGCAAGGACCGCGAGGAGACGCTGGAGATCCGGAGTCTGAACAATGCCAGAGCCGCACGCGGGCGCAAGGGCAAGGCGGCCGACCTGGGCTTCAAGCCGACGGGTATTGTCCGGGTCGAGTGACCGGGTCGTAGTTGCTATCTGTTTGATAGCTGCTTTTGCCCGTGGATATTGGGCGGAGGCGCTGTTTCTTATGAGACCGTTCGGGCAGGGCGGGGGGCAGTCCTCTTTGATCTCGAATTGGTGTGGCTTGCCAGCAAGCCGGGGGTTGCCCGGCGGCAAGTAACTTTCTTTTGCGTCGCCAAAAGAAAGTCACCAAAGAAAAGGCGACCCGATGGTCTGGGTCCCCTGCGCTGCGCTCCGGGGCAACCTGCGGTGCTC
>JAZKAP010000032.1:0-27461 GCA_040389085.1 Pseudomonadota bacterium | reverse complement strand
CCCCTGCTGGTAAAGAAAAACCACCCACGTTCGCGCACTGCGTGTCGCTCTCTGCTCCCGAGGGGGCGCTGCGCCTGCGGGCCGGCAGAGCCGGACCCGCGGCCCCGAGGGGCCTGAGGACTTGCCCTTACGTAGTTCCCGCGATGGACGGGGCCCCGCCGGCTCCTACACTGGCGAGGTCCATTTCAAAGGAGACTTTATGAAACGCCTGTTAGTCCTCGCCGCTGCCGCAACGGCGCTGTTCGCCAATGCCCAGACCTATCCCGGCTCCAAACCAATTTCCATCGTGGTTCCTTTTGCAGCGGGCGGCCCGACCGACCGTGTGGCCCGCGACCTGGCCGAAGCCATGCGCAAAAACATGCCTGGTTCCAACTTCGTTGTGGAAAACGTCAACGGTGCCGGCGGCACGATTGGCGCCACCAAGGTGGCCAAAGCCAATCCGGACGGCCACACCCTGCTGCTGTTTCATATCGGCATGGCCTCGACACCTGCCCTGTACCGCAAGCTGCAGTACAAGCCGCTGGAAGACTTCGAGTATCTGGGCATGGTGAACGAAGTGCCGATGACGCTGATTGGCAAGCCCCAGTTGCCGGCCAACACCTATCGTGACTTCGAGAGCTACATCAAGGCCAACTCCGGCAAGCTCAATATTGCGCATGCCGGTCTGGGATCCGCCTCGCACCTGTGCGGCCTGATGTGGCAAGCGGCGGTCAACGCCAAGGAAGCCATGACCACCATTCCGTTCGGTGGCACCGGCCCGGCGATGAATGCGCTGGTTGGCGGCCAGGTGGACCTGATGTGCGACCAGACCACCAACACCACCGGCCAGATTGAAGCCGGCCGCGTCAAGGCTTTTGCCGTGACTACCGCCAAGCCATTGAGCAAGCACAAACTGCTCAAAGACTACCCGTCGCTGCAGGAAATGGGCCTCAAGGGCTTTGACCTGACCATCTGGCACGGACTGTATGCCCCTAAAGGCACACCACCGGCCGTCCTGGCCCAGCTGAACACAACGCTCAAAGCTGCGTTGAAAGATGCCGACTTCATCAAGAAGCAGGAAGGCCTGGGCGCGATCGTCGTGACCGACAAACGCGTGGAACCCGCGGCACACAAGGCCTTTGTGGCCTCGGAAATTGCCAAGCTCAAGCCGGTGATCGAAGCGGCCGGCAAGTTCGCCGACTGATTTCCGCAGCACCGCCTGAAGAAAAAGCCGCCGGGCGCAAGCCCGGCGGCTTTTTTGTTGCGGGCCGGGATTGCCCCGATTGAAGCACCCGCTCCGAAACGCCAAGATAGCTCCATCGCTTTGACACACTCCAACAGGAACCCCGCACCATGCCCAACTTCAAGAAAAATCGCCGCCTGGCCCTTTCCAGTATTACGCTGGCAGCTACTTTTTTTATAGCATTGCCGGTGACAGCGCAAACCGCCTGGCCGACCAAGCCGGTACGCATCGTCGTGCCGTTTGCGCCCGGCGGCACCACCGACATCCTGGCCCGTGCTGTGGCGCCCGAGCTCACCAAGGCTTTCGGCCAGCCTTTCATCGTGGACAACCGGGCCGGCGCCGGCGGCAATGTGGGCGCCGACCTCGTGGCCAAATCACCTGGCGACGGCTACACCCTGCTGATGGGCACGGTGGGCACGCACGGCATCAACAAGTCGCTCTACAGCAAGATGCCTTTTGACCCGCAAAAAGACTTTGCCCCGATCACGCTGGTGGCCGGGGTGCCCAACGTGATGGTCATGAACGCCGAAAAAGCCGCCAAACTGGGCATCAACTCCGTGGCTGATTTTGTCAAATATGCCAAGGCCCATCCCGGCCAGTTCAGCATGGCGTCCAGCGGCAACGGCACCTCGATTCACCTGGCCGGCGAACTGTTCAAATCGCAAACCGGGATTTTCATGACACACATTCCCTACCGCGGTTCCGGCCCGGCCCTGCTGGACCTGATAGGCGGCAACGTGGACGTCATGTTCGACAACCTGCCTTCGGCCATGCCGCAGATCAAGGGCGGCAAGCTCAAGGCCTTTGCAGTCACCAGCGCCCAGCGCTCGACGGCCATGCCCGAGTTGCCCACGGTGGAGGAAGCCGGCAAGCTCAAGGGTTTTGAGGCCAGCAGCTGGTTTGGCCTGCTGGCACCGGCCGGCACGCCGCCCGACGTGGTCAGCCGCATCCAGCAGGAAGTGGCCAAGGCCCTGGCCACGCCGGCCATCAAGGAAAAAATGCTCGCGCAGGGCGCCATTCCGAGCGGCAACACTCCGCAGGAATTCACCAAGCTGATCGACGCCGAAATCACCAAGTGGGCCCTGGTGGTCAAGGCCTCCGGCGCGAAGGTCGATTAACGAACCTGCGGGCTCACGGGCGCCGCGAGCGGGTTTCTTTTCAAGCAGGGGCCGCGGGTCCGGCTTTGCCGGCCCGCAGGCGCAGCGGCCCCCTCGGGGGGCAGGGAGCTACACGCAGTGAGCGACCGTGGGGGCTCTACTAGACTCCCCAGACCACCTCGTGACCGGCCTTGTGGTTGCGCTGCAGCATCTCGATGAAGGGCAAGGCCCGTTGGCGCAAACCCAGGCCTTCGCCGGGCACGGGCTCAGGCGCCTCCTCGTCGTGGGTTTCCTCAAGGACGATCGCGGCTTCCAGCGCGGCGATGGCTGCTGGCATCTGCTCGGGCAGGATGATGCCCTTGGGACCGGCTTCCTTGCCGATGATTTCCAGCACCCGCCGGCCATTGGCCTCCAGCATGATCAGGTCACCGGAAGCTTTGGACTTGAATTTGTACAGCATGGCAGCTCCTTTTTTGCATGAACAAGGATGATTATGAGCGCGTCTTCGACGGGCGCCTGTAGGCAGCTTGCCCGTTCATGCGCGGGCCCGGTGAAGCAAAATAGACAGCTATGTTCAATATCCCCACCGTTCAAAAGCCCGCCGCCCAAGGACTGAGCCAGGACGGCCTGAGCCTGCTGTCACCCGCCGACCTGCCGGCCACCCTGTCCCTGCCGCCTGGCTGGGCCGGGCAATGGTCTGGTCTGGCCGCCTCCTGGGACAAGCTGCCGCCCGATACCCATCTCAAGGATGGCGGCCACTACCGCCGGCGCCGGCACAGCTGCTTTGTCCAGGAGCTGCCGGGTGGGCAGTTGCAACAGACGCCGCACCGCGCCCACTGGCAGCCCACCGACTACAACGCCCTGCATGGCGGCTTTGAACGCTGGTTCGAACCGGTCGAGCCGGCCGTCGCCGCCGCGCCGGCCTGGACGGCGCTGCTGTGCGCCCTGGGCCAGCTGTTTGCCCAGGTCCGTCCGGTGGCGCGCTGGTACATCGAGGCCCACCAGTTCCGCATCGACACCGCAGGCGGCGTGGGCCGCCCGACGCCGGAGGGCGCGCACCGCGACGGCGTTGACTTCGTGGTGGTGATGCTGGTGGCGCGCCGCGGCGTCAAGGGCGGCGAGAGCCGGGTGTTCGACGCCAACGGTCCGCACGGCTTGCGTTTTCTCATGCAGGAGCCGCTGACCACGCTGCTGCTGGACGACGCCCGGGTGATCCATGAAACCACGCCCATCCTGCCGTTCGACGATGCGGCGCGGGACGGCTACCGCGACACGCTGGTGCTGACTTACCGGGCGGGTGACTTTCAGTCCCCCTAGAAATAGAGCCCCCACGTTCGCGCACTGCGTGTCGCTCTCTGCCCCCCGAGGGGGCGCTGCGCCTGCGGGCCGGCAAAGCCGGACCCGCGGCCCCTGCTTGAAAGGAGATGACTCGGCCATTGCAGTTCGGACTCCGCCGGGTCAGCGTTAACCATGACGCACTCCCATAGAAAACCGCTTGACGAAAATAGTTTAAACCTAAACAATTAAGACTCGATCAATCAACTTGAACGGTCTTTCCATGCGCATTCTTTGCCTGGGCGGCGGGCCCGCCGGTTTGTACTTTGCGGTGCTGATGAAGCTGCAGAATCCGGCCAACCAGATCACGGTGGTGGAACGCAACCGCCCGTTTGACACTTTCGGCTGGGGCGTGGTGCTGTCGGACCAGACGCTGGGCAACCTGCAGGTGGCCGACCCCGTCAGCGCGCAGCTGATTGGCGACGCCTTCAACCACTGGGACGACATCGAGGTGTTTTTCAAGGGCCGCTCGGTGCGCTCGGGCGGTCACGGCTTTTGCGGCATAGGGCGCAAGCGCCTGCTCAACATCCTGCAGGATCGCTGCATAGCCCTCGGCGTCGAGCTGGTGTTTGAAACCGACGTGCAGAACGACCAGGCCATCACGGAAAAGTACCAAGCCGACCTGGTGATCGCCAGCGACGGCCTGAACAGCCGCATCCGCACCCGCTACGCCGACACCTTCAAGCCCGACATCGACCTGCGCGCCTGCCGTTTTGTCTGGCTGGGCACCCACAAGACCTTCGACGCCTTCACCTTTGCCTTCGAGCAGACCGAACACGGCTGGTTCGCGGCGCACGCCTACAAGTTCGACGACAACACCGCCACCTTCATTGTCGAAACGCCCGAGGCGGTCTGGAAAGCCCATGGCCTGGACCAGATGAGCCAGGAAGAAGGCATCGCCTTCTGCGAACAGCTGTTCGCCAAATACCTGGACGGCAACGCCCTGATGAACAACGCGACACACGTGCGCGGCTCGGCCATCTGGATCCGTTTCCCGCGCGTAGTCTGCGAACGCTGGGTTCACCACGAAACCATCCACGGCAAACCGGTTCCCATCGTGCTGATGGGTGACGCCGCGCACACCGCCCATTTTTCGATCGGCAGCGGCACCAAGCTGGCGCTGGAAGACGCAATCGAGCTGAGCCGCTGTTTTGCGCAACACCCGGCCGCGGACGACGCACTGAAGGCTTACGAAGCCGTGCGCTCTGTGGAGGTGCTGAAAATCCAGAACGCGGCGCGCAACTCGACCGAATGGTTTGAAAATGTGGACCGCTACAGCGGGCTGGACGCCGAACAGTTCTTTTACTCGCTGCTGACGCGGTCGCAGCGCATCAGCCACGAGAACCTGCGTGTGCGTGACGCCTCCTGGCTGCAGGGTTACGAGCAGTGGCTGGCCAGAAGTGGCGACAAGCCAGCGCCGCCGCCCATGCTGTTGCCGCTGAAGGTGCGCGAACTCACCCTGAAAAACCGCATCGTGGTTTCGCCCATGGCGACCTACAGCGCCGTTGATGGCCTGCCCCAGGACTTCCATCTGGTGCACCTGGGTGCGCGCGCGCTGGGCGGCGCGGCCATGGTGTTTGCCGAAATGACCGCTCCCTGCCCCGAGGGTCGCATCACACCGGGCTGTCCGGGCCTGTGGAACGAAGAACAAATGCTGGCCTGGAAACGCATTGTCGATTTCGCGCACCGCTCGGGCGAAGGCGTGGCCATGGGCATGCAGCTGGGCCACAGCGGCCCCAAAGGTTCGACGCAGCTGGGTTGGGAAGCGCCCGACGAGCCGCTGCCGACGGGCAACTGGCCGCTGCTGGCGGCCAGCGCGGTTTCTTACGGACCGACCAATGCCGCTCCGAAGGCGATGACACGCGAGGACATGGACCGCATCAAGGCGCAGTTCGTGCAATCCACCCGTTATGCGGCGCAGGCCGGTTTCGACTGGCTGGAACTGCATTGCGCGCACGGCTACCTGCTGTCGAGTTTCATCACGCCACTGACCAACCATCGCAGCGACGAATACGGCGGTTCGCTTGAAAACCGCTGCCGCTACCCGCTGGAAGTCTTTGCGGCCATGCGTGCGGTCTGGCCCGCGGACCGGCCCATGAGCGTGCGCATCTCGGCCCACGACTGGGCGCCGGGCGGCAACACCGCCGACGACGCTGTGGCCATCGCGCGCCTGTTCAAGGCGGCCGGCTGCGACTTCATCGACGTCTCCTCGGGCCAGACCACCCGCGTCGCCAAGCCGGTGTATGGCCGCATGTACCAGACACCGTTTGCCGACCGCATCCGCAACGAAGTCGGTATCCAGACGATTGCTGTCGGTGCGATTTCGGAAGTGGACCACGTCAACAGCATCATTGCCGCCGGGCGCGCCGATCTGTGCGCGATTGCGCGCCCGCACCTGGCCGACCCGGCCTGGACCCTGCACGAAGCGGCCAAGCTGCAAAGCCGGGCGGTGAGCTGGCCAAAACCCTACCTCAGCGGCCGGGACCAGATGTACCGCGAACTTTCAAAGCAAAAACAGGCCTGAGCCCTTGTCTGGCAAGCGCCAACAGCTATCAAATCAATAGTCAATCAGGAGAGATGCCATGGACATGGAAGCACGAGGCCACCGCGAACACCCGGAAGCGCTGCGCCTGTGGCTGCGCCTGCTGACCTGCACCCAGCTGATTGAAAAGCAGGTGCGCGGGCAACTGCGCGAACAGTTCGACACCACCCTGCCGCGCTTCGATTTGATGGCGCAGCTCGAGCGCAACCCCGACGGGCTGAAGATGAACGAGCTGTCGCGCCGCATGATGGTCACCGGCGGCAACGTCACCGGCATCACCGACCAGCTGGTGGCCGAAGGCCTGGTCGAACGCATGGACGTCGAAGGCGATCGCCGCGCCTACCGCGTGCGCCTGACCCCACGCGGCCGCAAGACCTTTGACGAGATGGCGCGCCAGCATGAAAGCTGGATTGTCCAGGCCTTCGGCGGCCTGTCGCCGCGCGAAATCGACACCCTGCACAAGCTGCTGGGCAAAGTCAAACAGCACCAGACCGATCTGAACCAGGAAATGGAAAACGCATGAAACACTACATTGGCCCCAGCAACCCCATGCACGCGCAGTTCAATGCGCTGGCCGGCTACCAGGCGCGCCACTTTGCCTATGCCTTCGACAACGGTGTGGCCACCCTGAGCCTGAACCGACCGGAGCGCAAGAACCCGCTGACCTTCGACTCCTACGCCGAGCTGCGCGACCTGTTTCGTGCGCTCAACAGCGCCACCGACGTCAAGGTCATCGTGCTGACCGGCGCCGGCGGCAACTTCTGCTCGGGCGGCGATGTACACGAAATCATCGGCCCGCTGACCAAAATGGCCATGCCCGAACTGCTGGAATTCACCCGCATGACCGGTGACCTGGTCAAGGCCATGCGCCTGTGCCCGCAGCCCATCGTCGCCGCGATCGACGGTATCTGCGCCGGTGCCGGCGCGATGATGGCGCTCGCCGCCGACATGCGCCTGGGCACGGCGCAAGCCAAAACCGCTTTCCTGTTCACGCGTGTGGGCCTGGCCGGCGCCGACATGGGCGCCTGCGCGCTGCTGCCGCGCCTGATTGGCCAGGGCCGCGCGTCCGAGCTGCTGTTCACCGGCCGCGCGATGACGGCGCAAGAAGGCCTGCAGTGGGGCTTTTTCAATGCCCTGCACGAGCCGGCCGAGCTGCTGGGCAAGGCGCAGGCGCTGGCCGCCGATCTGGCCGCCGGCCCGACCTTTGCACACGGCATGACAAAAACTATGCTGCACCAGGAATGGGCGATGACCCTGGACCAGGCGATTGAAGCCGAAGCCCAGGCGCAGGCGATCTGCATGCAGACGAAAGACTTCACGCGCGCCTATGAGGCCTTTGCCAGCAAACAGAAACCGGTGTTCCAGGGAGACTGATGTGAAAGCCGATACCCGACATCTGGCATTGCCTTTTTTCGACGATGCGCACCGAACACTGGGCGAGCAACTCGCAGCCTGGGCGCCGGCGCAGCAGGTGGATGAAAGCGACGACCGCCACGCCTGCAGGCAATGGGTTCGCCTGCTCGGCGATGCCGGCTGGCTGCGCTACTGCGTGCCCGCCAGCGCCGGCGGGGCGATGGACAAGCTCGACTCGCGCGCGCTGGTGATCCTGCGCGAAACTCTGGCCTTTCACTCCCCGCTGGCCGACTTTGCGTTTGCGATGCAGGGTCTGGGCAGCGGCGCCATCACGCTGGCCGGTACCCCGGCGCAGCAGGCGGCCTTCCTGCCCGCCGTCGCCCGTGGCGACAAAATCGCGGCCTTTGCGCTGAGCGAACCCGACGCGGGCTCGGACGCGGGCGCCATGACCACCAGTGCCGACGCTTCCGGGGACGGCTGGGCCCTCAATGGCAGCAAGACCTGGATAAGCAACGGCGACATCGCCGACTTTTACGTGACCTTCGCCAAGACCGACCGCGAAGCCGGCACACGCGGCATCACCGCCTTCATCGTGGACGCCGACAACCCCGGCCTGGACAGCAGCGAACACATCGCGGTGATGGCACCGCACCCGCTGGCAACGCTGAAATTTGCCCATTGCAAGCTTCCCGTCGAGGCGCAACTGGGTGCGCTCAACGGCGGCTTCAAACTGGCCATGCAGACACTCGATATTTTTCGTGCCTCGGTCGCCGCTGCCGCGCTGGGCATGGCACGCCGCGCATTGTTCGAGGCGGTGCGTTTCTCGCGCGAACGCAAGATGTTCGGCCAGACCCTGGCCGACTTCCAGCTCACGCAGGCCAAGATCGGCGAGATGGCGGCCCTGATCGATGCTGCCGCCCTGCTCACTTACCGCGCCGCCTGGCTGCGCGACGACAGCGAAGCCCACGGCGCCGGCAAACGCATCACCGCGGAGGCGGCCATGGCCAAGATGGCGGCGACGGAAAATGCCCAGCGCGTGATTGACATGGCCCTGCAGATGCACGGCGGCCTGGGCGTGAAGGTCGGCACCAAGGTCGAAAGCCTGTACCGCGACATCCGCTCGCTGCGCATCTACGAAGGTGCGACCGAAGTCCAGCAACTGATCATTGGCAAGGCGGTATTGCAATCATGAGCACCCCCTCTCACCCCTCCGTCCAGACCGACCGCTTCGTGCACGATCGCCTGCCGCCGCCGGACCAGTGGCCGCAGATGCGCTACGAGCTGCCCGAGTTGCAGATTCCCGCGCAGGCCAACCTGGTGGACGTGCTGTTCGAGCGTGCTGACCAGCGCGGCCTGTCGGACCGGCCTTTCCTGCGCTCCGACAAGATCATCCTGAGTTATGCCGACGCCCACGAACGCGTCAAGCACATCGCCCAGGTGCTGACCGAAGACCTGCAACTGGTGCCCGGCAACCGCGTATTGCTGCGCGGCGGCAACACCATCGGCATGGCGCTGGCCTGGCTGGGTGTGGTCAAGGCCGGGCTGGTGGCCGTGGCCACCATGCCGCTGCTGCGCGCCAAGGAGCTCGGTGAAATCATCGCCAAGTCCCAAGCCACGGTGGCGCTGTGTGATGCCGGCCTACTGGCCGAACTGCAGGCCGCCCGCGACCTGGACCCGACACTCACGACCATCGTCCCTTTCAACCTGAACGAGCCCGATTCACTCGCCGTGCGTGCCGCCGGCAAGGACGGGCAGTTCGCGCCCTGCCGGACCTCGGCCGACGACATCGCGATGATGGCCTTCACCTCCGGCACCACCGGCACGCCGAAAGCGGCCGTGCACACCCACCGCGACGTACTCGCCGCCTGCGAGGCCTGGCCACGCCATGTGCTCCAGGCCACGCCGGACGACATCGTGATGGGCTCACCCCCGCTGGCCTTCACCTTCGGCCTGGGCGGCATGCTGGTCTTCCCGATGTGGGCGGGCGCCTCGGTGTATTACCCCGGCATCCCCTACACCCCGGAAGCCATGGTCAAGCTCATCAACGAAGTGGGCGCCACCATCTGCTACACCGCGCCCACCTTCTACCGCCAGATGGCCGCCTTTGCAAAGCAGCACGGCGTGCCGACGCTGCGCATCTGCGTAAGCGCGGGCGAGGGCCTGCCCGACGCCACGCGCCAGCTCTGGAAGGATGCGACCGGCATCGAGATGACCGACGGCATAGGCGCGACCGAGATGTTCCACATCTTCATTTCCGCTGCACCGGCCGATGTACGCCGCGGCGCCATCGGCAAGGTGGTGCCCGGTTACACCGCGAAAGTGGTGGATGACGAAGGCCGGGAAGTCCCGCGTGGCACCATCGGCAAGCTGGCGGTCATCGGGCCCACCGGCTGCCGCTACCTGGACGATGCGCGCCAGACGAACTATGTGAAAAACGGCTGGAACTACCCCGGTGACGCCTTCCTGCAGGACGCCGACGGCTACTTCTTCTTCCAGTCCCGGGCCGACGACATGATCATCACCTCAGGCTACAACGTGGGTGGCCCCGAAGTGGAAGACGCCCTGCTCAAACACCCGGCGGTGGCCGAATGCGGTGTGATCGGCGAGCCCGACGACGAGCGCGGCATGGTCGTCAAGGCCTTTGTCGTGCTCAAGCCCGGCCAGGAAGCCGGCGAGGCCATGACCCGGCTGCTGCAGGACCATGTGAAAGCCGCGCTGGCGCCGTTCAAGTACCCGCGCCGGATTGAATTCGTGGGCAGCCTGCCGCGCACGGAGACCGGAAAACTCCAGCGCTTCAAGCTGCGCCAGCCCTGAGACAGACATGAAATTCACCACCCACAAGCTGATCCGTTTTCACCACTGCGACCCGGCCGGCATTGTTTTTTACCCGCAATATTTTTACCTGCTGCATGAGGCGCAGGAAGATTTTCTGGCCCACATCGGTTTTCCCGAGCACGAGATGATTGCCGGCGGCCTGGGCGTGCCCATCGTGGACATGAAGACCGAGTTTCTCGGTATGTGCCGCTATGGCGACGAGGTCAACATCGAGCTCAGCCTGACCCGGCTGGGCCACACCAGCATCGGCATGCACTATGAAATTCATAGCGCATCGCGCAATCAGGAAGCGGGCCAGACCCTTAAATTGCGTGCAAATTCGGTGGTCGTCTGCGCCGAAATCCCCAACGGCAAGGCTTTGCGCATTCCTGACGGATGGCGCGAAGCGATGCTGCCTTATCTGCAAACCCCACTGGAAGACAAGTCATGATGAAACTATTGCAGCCGGACGGCTGGGCGGCACCCAGAGGGTATGCCAACGGCGTGATGGCCAGAGGCGCACTGATTTTTGTCGGCGGGCAGATCGGCTGGAATGCGCAGCAGAAGTTCGAGAGCGATGACTTCATCGCCCAGACCCGCCAGGCCCTGCAGAACATCCTGGCCGTGCTGCAGGCCGGCGGCGCGGGGCCGGAGCACATGGCACGCATGACCTGGTACGTGGTGGACCGTGTGGAATACATCGCGCGGCTCAAGGAGCTGGGTACGGTGTACCGCGAGGTGATGGGCAAAAACTTTCCGGCCATGACCTGTGTGGAAGTCTCCGCCCTGGTGGAAGAGCGGGCCCGCATCGAAATTGAAGTGACGGCCGTCCTGCCAGACTGAGCAGGTAACTCCTGCCTCCCACAGCGGGCAAGGACGCAGGCCTGGTGACTGTGTTCCAGGGCTTTTCTGGCATAAGATGGAGCCAGACTGGCGGCATCGTTGCCGACGTCTCTGGAGATCTACATGAACCCCCTCCGACCCCCCAACAGGCTTGCATTTCATGGCTGATCAGACATCCGGTTTCAAGCAGATCACGCCCGAGCCCGAATTCGGCCTGGCCGAAGCCCAGCGGAGAATGCAGCAGCAGCTGATGGAAATGACCGGGGTGGCCCAGTCCGTCTTCCATCTGGATACCCAGCAGCTCAGCTGGAACCCGCGTGCCTATCAGCTGTTCGGCATGCCTGCGGGCACCCCCATGACGCTGGAAGCAGCCATGGGCCTGGTTTATCCGGACGACCTGGACCTGCTGGTCCGGGCGCGCGACCAGCTGCGCAAGACCCCGGGGGCCATCGAACTGGACTACCGCGTCATCCGCCCCGATGGTGGCTTGGTGGACGTGCATGCCCTGCTCTATCTCGAGTCCGATGCCCAGGGCCGCCCCCTGGCCTATATCGAAATGAGCCTGGACGTCACCGAACGCAAACGGGTGGAAAACGCCCTGCTTCAGTCCGCGCGCCTGTGCCGGGCACTGGACCAGGTTGCCACCGATGGGTACTGGGAACAGCCCGCCTCGGCACAAGGCGTCGAACCGGCGGACACCTTGTCGGCACCCCTGCAGACGACCAAGGCCGCCAGCCAGGGCCTGCAGCGAAAAATGCGGGTGCTGTATGTGGAGGACAACATGTACAACCTCATGCTGTTCGACGACGTGATGCGGACACGCGAAGACGTCGAGGTCCGCATGGCCCAAAACGGTGCCCAGGGCTTTGAGGTGGCCGGCAACTGGCTGCCTGATGTGCTGGTACTCGATGGCCGCCTGCCGGACACCCATGGCATTGACCTGCTCAAGCGCATGCGGGAGATCCCGGGCCTGCGGGCAACGCCGGCCTTCATGTGTTCAGCCGACACCCAGCCTGAGCACAAGATTCTTGCCGAGCAGGCAGGATTTGCCGGTTACTGGACCAAGCCGGTGGACTTTGACAAGGTGTTCGACGAACTCGACCGGGTGGCAGCCGATACCGATCTGGGCTGATTCCATTTCTAAATCATCCGTGCACTTTGTCGGCTTCGCTAGCCGTACGTTTGTACTGTCGTCGCTTCGCCTTCGCGTTCACGAGTGATTTAGAAACGGAATAAGACCTTTTTTGCGCGTGCCCCAACCGGCGCCTGCGCATCCACCCAGCTGAAAAGCCACCCGTCAGCGGGCGGCTCCGGGAATTACTGAATGCCCTGCACCGGCGTCACGGAGCTCTCGCGCACGATCAGCCAGCGGTCGCCCACCCGCTCCCATTGCAGGGTTTTGGTCACCACGTCACGGTAGTTGGCCGAGCGGTAGGTCTGCCGGAAGGTGGCCGTTGCGTGGGTGGCATCGGGCGTGGCGACCGACAGTTCGCTCACTTCCACAGAAATATCAACGGCGCGCCCCAGAACCGCCTTGCGCTTTTCTTTCCAGGCGTCCCGGCTACCCTCGTTGGATGGCACGAAACCGGGCGCATAAAAACCAAGGTAAGCATCCACATCCCGCCTGGACCAGGCCGCGCGCCAGCCTTCCAGGGCATTGCTGATCTCGGTGCTGCTGCCAGCCTCTGGCATCGCGGACGGCACGGGCTCCGCAACGGGCGCCGGTTTGGGCACTACCGAGGGTGGTGTCGGCGGCATCGCGGGCCTGGCGGCCGGCGCAGACGCCAGGGCCTGCTGCGCGGCACGCTCGCGGGCATTGGCCAGGGCGGTCTGCTGTTCCAGCGTCCGCCGGAGTTCGCTGCTCCCGGAACCAGCGGGCGGTGCCGCCGGTGCAGGCACCGGCGCGACCGGAGTGGCCGGTTTGACCGGTGTCACCACCGGTGCAGGGACTGGCGCCGGACGACCACCGACAGGGGGCAAAGGCGTCGCGGCGGGTGCAAAAACCTCCTGAACAGCGCGCTCGCGCGCGTTGAACAGTGCGGTCTCCTTCACCTGATCGGCGGCCCGCTGGATCAAGGCCCCCTTGTCCACCACATACACGCTGACAGGCTCGGCCGGGCAGTGCTGCGAAGCGTCTTCACCGTCGTTCCACTGGTCCAGCCCGGGAAAGCCGCCGGTTTCGATTCTGGACAGTTCAAGGGCTGCCAACAGCGTGCCCAGACCCGCCTGCGTTCTGGCGTAAGCAATGTTGAGGTCCTGCTCGGAGTTGGCCACCGCACGCTTGGCCTGGAAAAGTTCGTTTTCCGTATCCAGCAAATCCAGCAGCGTACGCTGACCGATGTCAAATTGCTGGCGGTAGGCATTGCGCGCTTTCTCGACAGACACCTTGTTCTGGTCAAGATAGCCCAGTTGCTCCTTGAGCTTGCGCGCATCGTTGTAAGCAATCAGCAGCGTCTGCCGGATGTCGCGACAGGTCTTGTCGCGCAAGTCCTTGGCCACATTGAGCTGCTCGGCAAACTGGCGCTCCCGCGCCCGGTCGCTGAAGCCGTTGAACAGGTTCCAGCTCATGATGACTTCCGCCACGGTGGCGTCGGTATTGCCCGCAACACCGTTCAGGTTGGCGCCCTGCTCGCGGCGCAAACGCAGATCGAAACGCGGCTGATACGCACCGCTGCGAGAGGCCAGAGCTGCATTGGACGCACGCACGTTTTCAATCGATGCGCGCAAGGCACCATTGCGCTGCTGCGCGCTGCGTACGGCACCGGACGCGTCCTCTGGAATATCCCGCAGCAGCGGCGCAGGCACTGGCATGTCCTGCGTTGGCATCAGGCCCACAATGCGCTGGAAACGCGCCGTGGTGTCGTGCAAGTTGGAGGTTTCGGTCAGGAGGTTGGCCTCGGCCATGGCCAGACGTGCGGAGATCTGCTCCAGATCGACGGCCCGTGCCACTTTTGCCTTGACACGGCGCTCTGTCTGGTCAAAAACCGAGCGATGCTGGACAAAATTATCCTCAGCGAGGCGCAAAAGCTCCCGGTAACGCAAGACATCGTAATAGGCCTTCACCGCCTCGAGCGCCACACTCTCCGACGTGTCGAAAAACTCGAACAGACGCACCAGACGGGCATGGTCAAGCCGCTTGACGTCGTTGCGCGTGGCAAAACCGTCGTAAAGCAGCTGGGTGATGGTCAGGGACGCCGAATTGCGGTCGAAGCGGGTGCCAATCGTGGTCGGGGTGCTACGCCGCTCCGCGCCGCTGCCGGCTGCAAGATCGACCTTGGGCAACAAGGCACCGGCACCAACGTCACGCTCGCCGTCGGCAGCCTTGATGGTGTGCCAGCGCGCGAGAACTTCGGGATTGTTCAGCACCGCATTCTGTGCGGCTTCCTTCAGCGTCAGCGGTTTGCCTGTTGCCTGGGCAAACGCCGGAGCCGGAAACACAAGCGCGAGGGCGCCGAACCCAACACCGGCAAGCATCAGCGCGGCCAGGGAGTTTTTCAGGCGACAGGGCACGGCAACGCGCTGTCCGTGCGAAAAAGTGCCGGCCACAAGAGAGGCCAGCATGGACTCTCGCATGTTCATGCGTTCCACGGCTTCGCCGTTACACTGACAGAAACCGACGCGCAGGCAATGGCCGCCGGAGTCAGCATGGCAAAGCTTTTGGGTTGCTTTTCAGGCATCTTCTTTCTTACTCGTTGCTACAAAGGGACGCGCACTGTGCAGACTGCGGAATGATCTGGCCATGAACCTGAGCAATGGAAAATCATTCGAAATCAGGTTAACAAATCACCGTTAGTTACTGTTTTATATAGATATTTTCATATTAACGCAGGATTTTCCGAAGAGCAATTAATATCCGGGCGAATTTCACCACTGCGGCGAAAACGAAACACTTGAAGCATCTTCCCAAAGCCGCCCTGATTGTTGTGCTGCTCGTTCTCGGGGCAATGAAGGTTGCCGCGGTTGATTTTGACCGTATGCAAAGCGCCCTGACCCAGCGCTTTGGCCCAGCCAGCGGCGAATCGTTCCGCGACTGGCGAAAGCTCCTGGATAGCAGCGCGGACCAGGCGGCGCCCGCCCAGCTCAGACGGGTCAACGACTTCTACAACCGCCGGATCAGGTTCGGGGATGACCAGCCAATCTGGGGTCAAAGCGACTATTGGGCCACCCCGATGGAAACCCTGGGCAAAGGTGCGGGCGACTGTGAAGACTTTGCCATTGCCAAGTATTTCACGCTGCTGCTGCTCAACATTCCTGACGAAAAATTGCGCCTGATCTATGTGCAGGCCCGTCTTGGCGGCGTCAACAGCAGCATCACCCAGGCCCATATGGTGCTGGCCTATTACCCGTCCCCAGAGGCCGAACCCCTGATTCTCGACAACCTGATTGATGACTTGCTGCCTGCCTCGCGCCGCCCGGATCTGCAGCCGGTGTTCAGCTTCAACAGCCAGGGACTCTGGCAAGGGGCCTCGGGTGCACGAGGCGCCGGAGGCCCGACCAACCTGACCCGGTGGCAGGAATTGCTCAGACGCGCGCGCGCCGAAGGTTTTGATTGAATTCATTTAGAAACCGCTATAAAGAACTGTTCCGAGGGGAATCTTCCATGTCGATGTACCGCCAAATGTGGCTCGCAATCATTCTCAGCACGCTGCTGGCACTGCTGGGTGGCCTGCTGGCGTCCACGCTGAACGCCCGAAGCTACCTGACTGAGCAGCTCAGCGCCAAAAACACCGACAACGCCACCGCGCTGGCGCTGGCGCTGAGCCAGCAGCGTGCCGATGCGGTCATGGTGGAACTGACGGTTTCTGCCCTGTTCGACAGCGGCCACTATGCCCTGATACGCGTTGTAGACCCTCTTGGAAAAACCATTGTCGAGCGGGTCGCACCGGCCACGACACGCACCGTACCCGCCTGGTTTGTCCAGGCGCTGCCGCTGAACGCAACACCCGGACAGGCGCAGATCAGCAGCGGCTGGACCCAGCTCGGCACCCTGACCCTTGTCAGCGACAGCCATTTCGCCTATCTGGCGCTGTGGAAAAGCGTCGTGCAACTGGTGGTCGCACTCGGCCTGTCAGGACTGCTGGGTGGCTTCCTGGGGGCCATGATCCTGCGGCGCCTCCGCGAACCGCTGCAGCGGGTCATCAAGCAGGCCAGCGACATCAGCGAACGCCGCTTTGTGCTGATTGATGTGCCGGAAGTGCCAGAACTCCGGCAACTTGCCCTGGCCATGAACAGCACGGTCACCCGCCTCAAGACCATGTTTGCCGAAGAAGCTCAACGCCTGGAGGTTCTTCGCACCAGCGCCAATTACGACCCGCTCACGGGCCTGGCCAACCGGACCTTCTTTCTGACCCAGCTGCTGGACTCGATCGACACCGAAGATACGGCGGGCGGCACGCTGCTGCTGGTGCGTCTGGCCAATTATTCCCTGCATCATCAGCGCCTGGGAACGCCGGCTGTCAATGAGCTCCTGAAAACCTTCGCTGCGGTGCTTGACCAGCACGCCGCGCAGGCCCACGCCGTGGCAGCACGCATCGGTGAATCCGATTTTGCGCTGCTGGTGCCAGACCCGACCGGTGCGCACGATGTGGCCAGCAAGCTGCTGGCGGCGCTGGTGGAAGCGAGCGCCCCCCTGACCGGAAGTGGGCCCGCTGCCTACATCGGCATGGGCAAGTTGCAGCACGGACAGGACATGGCGGGTTTGATGGCCCAGGTCTCGGGCGCCATGGTGGCGGCCGAGGCGACGGGCGACAACGCCATCCGCGAGGCTGACGGTGAACCCCCCGCCGAAGATGACCAGAAAACAGCCGACCTGATCAGACACGCCCTTGCCAACGGCCAGGTCCGACAGCTTTCGTTCCCCGTCCTTGACCTGAAAGGGCATCTCGTCCACCGGGACTGCATCACGGAACTGATGCTGGATGGCGCACCAGACTGGCAGCCCACCCGGCACTTCCGGCAAATAGGCGAGGCTTTTCAACTGATGCCGCTGATGGACCTGTCGGCCATCCGGCTGGCACTTGGAAAACTGGGCAACAAGCCGGGCCTGGCCGGCCTGGCCGGCCTGGCGGTCAGCCTGTCGGCACTCTCCGTCAGCGAGAAGGATTTTCGCTCGCATTTGCTGGACCTGCTCAGGGGCAACCAGGAAGCGGCCCGTCGCCTGTGGCTGGAAGTGCCAGAAGCCACGGCCGTCCAGCACCTCGAAAGTTTTCGCGAATTCGTCGCTGACGTCAGAAAAACCGGCAGCCGGGTGGGACTGGGTCATTTTGGCAGGCATTTCAGCCAGGTCGACGCGTTGCACGACCTCGGGCTCGATTTCCTCAAAGTCGACTCCAGCTTTGTCCGGGGCCTGCAGCACAGCACTGCCAACCAGCTTTTCCTCAAGAGCGTGGCAAGCGTGGCCCACAAAATGGGCATGCAGGTTTATGCCGACGGCGTGATCGACCGCGCAGAACTGGCAGCCCTGGAAGGGGCGGGCTTCGACGGGGCATCCGGGCCCGCTGTCAAAGAACCCACCTGACACGCATCAAGCCACCGCCCTGAAAAGAAGCCGCCGGATCAAAAAAGATCCGGCGGCTTCTTTTTGTCAGCGCCCGGGCGCGTCAGTCTGTATTGAGTTTGCCTCTGGTCAGCAAGTCCTGAATCACCTGCTGGTCGGTGGTGTACACGCCAATCATGTCGACACCGGACAGCACAATCCTCTGATCAACGGCGCCCAGCACAGTAGCCGAGGGCGCGCCCACGGCGTGCGGATCGCTGGAGAAGCCGCCTGTGCTGCTGATGTGGACAATCGTGTCCGCACCCGACTTTTCGAAGTGCAGGAAATTCGCCAGATTGTCCTGCCCCAGCAGGGTGCCGGAGGCCTCCCCGACAAGCAGGTCGCGCAAGTCCAGCACATCACCACCTGCAGACCGGGTTGCCAGGTCAAAGTCGGTGATGGTGTCGGTCACGGGTGCACCAGCGGTGCCTCCGTCGTTCAGCTCCCAGGCGAAGATGTCTGAGCCCAATCCACCCGTCAGGTTGTCAGCGCCCTGACCGCCAATAATCAGGTCGCGGCCGTCGCCTCCGTTCAGAATGTCAGCGCCAGCGCCGCCATCCAGCCGGTCATCACCTGCGCCACCACTCAAAGTATCGATGCCGTCGTTGCCGAAAGCAAAGTCGGAGTTGGCGGTCAGGGCCGATGTGTTGTTTCCGCTGGTTCCTTCGTAGGCGCTGGAGATGCTGACAAGATTCAGAACCTGATCGATCTGATGAACGCCTTTGGTGGCGGTGACGTCAATCATCGCCGATTGCGCCGTCGTAATCCCCGTCACGGTCAATGGTCCGGTAAAGCTCCACGTCGAGATATCGACCGATTGCGTGACTCCGGTGGTGATGGTGGCGCTGTGGCCGGCGTCGTCGCTGATCACCCAGCCAGTCTGCAGCCCGGACACCGTCAGCGTGTCAAAAGCGCGCGCCGTGATCTCCAACTGGAAGCTACTACCGTCATTGGCGATACCAACATCGTGGTGATTGATTTCGGTATCCCAGATGGAACGCACCTGCTCATTGGTCAGAACACTGTCGTAAATGCGCAGATCATCAATTCCCGCATTGAGGTATTTGTCGTTGACTATTTTGCGATCAAAATTCCCCTCGACGCCGTTGGTAAAGCCGATGCCGAACACGTTGGTGATGGTTCCGGCCAGGCCGCCAGCAGTGACCGTGCTCTCCAACACACCATCCACCCACAACTGGGTCTGACCGGTGGTCGCATTCCGGGTCATCGCGACAAAGTGCCATGTACCGTCCGAAATAACGGTTGTACTCTTGGCGCCCGCAGTGTCGCCGACGTTCAGACCAATGCGGCCGTTGTTGTCGAGCCATCCCCACTGGGCATCGTTGACCGCGCCGTTTTGCTCTGAACCAATGACGCTGGGGCGATTCCAGCCGATATCGGTACCGCCAAACTGGGCAGCATCGGTAGACAGCTTCTGTGTCGTGTTGATCCAGAAGCTGATGGTAGCGGAGCCGGTGATGGGATCTAGCTCGGCCGGATCCACCGAGAGCGACGCACCTTTGCCGTCGAACTGTATGGCGGTCCCTGACGTACCGGCGTGGCCGGTAATCCACGTTGGCGTCGCATTGCCATTGGTGGTGTTCGCGTCTGAAAGGGTGCCAATGATGTTCCGGTATTCGTTGAGCGCAGGGACGCCAAAACCTTCATCAAACGTCCACTGGCCGACTGGCCGCACCTGGAGAATGGGGGCGCTGTCCAGATCGAGAATGGTGGCGGTTCCTACGGCGACCGAATTGATCACCGGACCGGAAGACACCGTGGCCGTCAGCGTGAAGCTCTCCGACCCTTCGATACTTCCATCGACGGTGGTGGTGGTGCGCACCAGAACACTGGTCTTGCCTGACGACACAACCATGCTGCCGGTGTAGTCCATCCAGGTGGTACCGCCATTGACCGAGTACTGCAAACTTGCGCCATAGTCGGTACCGGTCGCCGTGCCAGTGGTGGTTTGCAGTGTGACCGTCACATCGTTGGCAGTCTGGGCACCCAGCCGGATATCGAACATCGCGTAGTCACCTTCGACGATGGTGGTGTCATTGACCACTGCCATCAACGGCGGATTGCCGGACGACATACCCTGCTGGAAGATATGGAAGGTCAACGTCTGCGAGCTGCTGGCGGTCGCACCATTCAGGCTCTCGGTCGATGTGGCGGTCACACCCAGATCGACACGGCCTGAGTAATCTTCAGGGAACATCACAAAGGCCGTGGAGAGTGCACTGTAGGGGATCGTCACCTGGCCATTGACCGGGCTGTACGTGGTTGCCCCGGACACGATGCGCGATCCGCCAGGCATGTTGGTGATTACCAGAGAAAGCGTCTCAGAGCCATCAGCATCCACCAGAGCCGCCGTGATTTCCCCCGCAAGGGCGATACGCGTCACGTTGCCGATGTTGTTGACATAGGTGTTGTTGACCGAGTTGTAGTTATCCTGCAGGGCACCCTGGGCCTCTACCAGGCGAATGTCGTCGAAGTAGCCACCCACACCGGTGCCTGTCTCTGGCGAGGTGGTCTGAATCGTGATGGTGTGGTCGCCCGTCGTCGCGAAGTTGAATCCGGTGCGCACTGCCTGCCAGACCAGCGCAGAATTTGCAGTTCCCGCCGTGTAGGTGCCAACCACCACGCCATCGACCAGCACCTGGAAGCCGGTATTGGCAGTTGGCGCCGCATCGGGTGCGTAATTCAGGCTCAACTGATAGACATTGGTGATATCAGTCACGTTGATGGTTCGGGTAATGGCCGGCGTCTGGTAGTTGGGGCTGGGCACGGTGCCGTTAACCGCATTGTCCAGATGCAGGAACACGCTCTGCGCATCGCCACCCGTGCTGCTGCCCAGCATGCCGGCAGCCGTGTAAAGGGTGGCGTTGTTCGAGTTGAGTATCTGGTCGCCGTCGGCATTGAAATAGAACTGGCTGACCTGGGTACCGCCCGAGCTGCCCACCGTGTCCGCAACTGCCGGGGTCGTGAGTGACCATCCTTCAATCGGCGCGGTTCCCTTTGCGTGCGTGGCATTGTTGGTGTCATCTGCCGTTGCAGTCAGGGAGCCTACCGATTCCCAGGTGGTGTTGAAAACCTGCGTGAACGAGTTGCCCACCGACAGGGTCGGCGCATCCGCCACCGCTGTGGTGTTGATCGTGGCGACTGCACCCGTGCTGTTGGCACTCGAATTGTCGGTCGCGAAGAAGTTGAAGGTCGTGCTGCCTGCCCAATGGGTGGTGGGCTTGAAGTACAGGGTCAGGCTATCACCCGTGGCGGCGTAAGCCGTACTGGCGGTCACGGCCACCGTCATTCCCGCATCGGTATACAGCGTACCGTTGGCAGGCAAGCTGCTCAGGGTGAAGGTGCTGATCGTTCCGTTGGGATCGATCGCGGTCAACGTGACCGGGATGCCCCCAGCCGCATCTTCATTGCCGGTGGCGCTGGCCGCAGAGGCGATCGGCGCCGCAGAGGTGGCGATGTTGACCGTCGCATTGGCCGTGTTGCTGACCACGGCGCCATCTGTCACGGTGACGGTGAAGGCTCTGGCCGTCGTGTTAGCCGCCCCATTGAGGTTGTTGAACCGGATGGCGCTGAGCGCCGTTTGGTAGTCGGCCGCAGAGGCAGAGCCCGACAAGGTCACGATGTTGCTGTTGGCCCCGGAGATCACCGCCGAGATACCGCCGGGCAGGCTGCCCACCGACAACACGTCGCCGGTGTACCAGTTGGTCAGAGTGACGGTGGCGCTGGTCATGTTGGCGCTGTCCGCGTCAGAAATGACGCGGTCAATGTCGGCAATGGCGATGGCGGTGGAAGAAGGCCCACTGCGCACAAAGTAGGTCGAGAAACCGGTTCCCGCGGTGCTGCCGTCCAGATCCAGTGTGGGTGCATCGTTCACGGCGGTCACATTGACGGTCGTGGTCGCTACATTGCTGTTGACCAGGCCGTCGTTCACCACCACCGTGATGCTGCGCGGTGTTGTGCTGGGGTTGTCAGAGCTGTTGGCGTAGGTGATGGCCCGCAATGCCACTTTGTAGTCTGCCACCGAGGCTGCACCCGTGAGCGTCAGGATATTGCTGTTCGGGCCAGACAGGGTGTAGCTGATGCCTGCAGGAATGGAGCCTATTGCCAGCACATCGCCAGCCTGCCAGTTGGTCAGGGTAACGGTGGCGCTAGCCAAATTGGTCGCGTCGTCCGTCAACACCTGGTCTGAATCGGTGATCTGTACCCCAACACCGTTTTCAGTGTAGGCGGCCACATACCCAGTGCCACCCGCGCTGGCATCAAGGTCAAGCACCGGCGCGTCGTTGACGGCGGTGATGTTGAGCGTAGTGGTGTCCACATCGGTCAAAGCGCCATCGCTGGTAGTGACCGTCATCGTAACCGTGCCGTTGGCATTGGGGGCTGTGGTGTAGTTGACTCCGCTGGCTGCAATGAAACTGTTGATGTTCGCCTGCGTGCCGGACAACACCAGGCTGCCGGTACCCGAGCCTGACACGGTCACTCCGCCGCCGGTGGTCGCGACCAATGTGCCTGCGGGCACACTCAGCGTGACGCTGACCGAAGTGGTGTCTGAATCGCTGACGCTGATACCCGTGATGGCCGATGCCACATCTTCAGTCACGGTTATCGAGCCTGGTACGGCGTTGACTGGTGCGTCGTTGACGGCGTTAACCGTCACATTGACGGTAGCGGTCTCAGTGACGCCACCGCTGGTGACAGTGTACGTAAAGCTGTCGCTGCCGCTGTACTCCGGATTCGGAGTGTAGGTCAGCTCCCCCGCAGCTGTGAAGGTCACTGTGCCATTGGCGCCCTGGGTCACCGCTGTAACCACTTTTCCGGCATTCTCGAAGGTGTCTGCGGTCGCGCCGCCCGTACCTGTAATCGCGTTAAAGACGATGGGGGTGTCTTCGGCGGTGGTGACGGTGTCGTTGGTGATGTCTGCAGCTGCTGCCAGGGTGATAGTCACCGTGTCAACATCGGTCAAGGCACCCCCGCCCACATTTCCTCCATCATCGGTAGTCATGGTCAGCACAGCAGCGCCATTGAAATCCGCCGCTGGCACGTAAGTCACCGCACTCAACCGGGTATTGATGTTGGCGACGGTACCAGTGAGGGTCACCGTACTGGTATTGTTGTTCGTAATGGTGGCCCCGGACCCAGCCACCGTAATGGTGCCGTTGGTCACAGTCAGGGTTACTGTGATCGTTCCGGTATTTCCGTCTGCAGCGTCGGAAATCGACAAGCCAGTGATGGCTCGATTTGCATCTTCGGTTCCAGCAAATGCCGCAGTCACGGTGTTGACGGGCGCATCATTGACGGCGGTCACTGTGATCGTGCCGGTAACGGTGGTACTCAAATTTCCAGCGTTATCGAGCGCCCTGTAAGAGAACGTCGGTACTCCGCTGTAGTTTGCGTTGGGCTTGAAATACAAAGTCAGGCTTTGAGTCGCCAATGGCGTCACAGCGATGTTTGCGTTCAATACCACGGCCTGCGTCATGGCCGCATCCGTGTAGAGCGTGCCATTGGCGGGCAACGCCGTCACCCTGAAATTGTTGATCGTTCCGTTCGGATCGCTTGCGTTGAGGGTGATCGGAATTCCCGCAGGATCATCCTCGTCTCCGGTCGCACTGGCTGCGATGGCAACAGGTGCACTGGTGGAGGTCGAAATATTGATGGTTGTAGACGCAACGGTGCTCGACAGAGCACCGTCTGTCACCGTTATCGCAACTACACGGGCTGTCGTGTTGGTTGAGGTGGCGGTGAAGGTGATTGCACTCAGAGCAGCCTGATAGTTTGCAACGGTGTCGGTACCCGACAAGGTCAATACTCTCGTGGTCGTATTGTAAGAACCGGTGATGGTTGCTGTGTTGGTGAAAGAAAGCACGTCGCCAGCCCGCCCGCCCGAGGAAAAGGACAACGTAGCACCGGTAAGAGTATCGTTATCCACATCGGTGACGATCCTGTCCAGATCCGCAACCCGCACGGGTGTATCGACCCCGGTGAAATAAACGGTGCTGTACCCTGTTCCGGTCGCACTGCCATCCAGATCCACGACCGGCCTGTCATTGACGGGGTTGACATTAACCGTCGAGGCAATGGAAAGTGACGTCGTGTTCACGCCACCATTTGCAACTCCCCCGTCATCGGTTATTTGCGTAAGCGTAAACACCCGATTTCCATTGGTCGGGTTATCTACGCTGGTATTTTGGTAAGTGATGCCGTTGACCAGGGTCTGCGCCTCGGCATTGGTCAGCGTTCCGCCGCTCAACACCACGGTCGCCGTGCCTGCAACAATGGTGACGCTGTACGTCACACCATTGGTGGCCGTGGTGCCTGATGTGTTTGCGCCAAGGGTAATGGATGTTCCATCCACCACAATCTCTTCATTGGCACCGTCAAGCAAGCCACTGACCGTAAAAGTAAGCCCGGCGACTGATTGGGCGGCCTCCACAGCGCTGACCGTCGCACCACTGAACACAGAGACAGCCGCAGCTTGCGTCGAACCGGCCCCCTCTGTAAAGGTTGGATTGGAAGCCGTGGCACTCAAGGTTGGCGCATCATTAACCGCCGTGATGTTCAGGGTGACGGTATCCACATCGGTCAAGGTGCCGCCTGTACCCGCGTTACCCAGGTCAGATGTGGTAACCGTCAGGACCACACTGCCGTTCGCGTTGGCAGCCGTCAGGTAGGTCACGTTGGAGGCCGCAATGAAAGCGTTGATGTTGGCTTGTGTTCCAGCCAGAACCACGCTGCCAGAGCCAGATCCGGTTACTGTTACCCCGCCACCGGAAATTGCTGTCAAGGTACCCGTTGGAACACTCAAGGTAACGTTCATCGTGCTGGACGCTGCGTCAGCATCACCAATGCTGATGCCAGTGACAACAGTCGCGACATCCTCCGTGACTGCAATGGAAGCAGGCGCAGTGTTGACCGGGGCGTCGTTGATGGCAACGACGGTAATCCCGACTGTGTCCACATCGGTCAAAGCACTTCCGCCTACGTTGCCGTTGTCGTTGGTTGTCATGGTCAATGCATCTGCGCCGTTGTAATTGGCGTTCGGCACATAGGTGACGTTGGACGCGAGCGTTGCGTTGATCTCGGCCACGGTACCGGTCAGCGTAACCGTGCCGGTGCCGCTATTGGAGATACTGGCAGTGCCACCGCTGACCAGCAGCGTGCCGTTGGCCACGGTCAGCGTCACCGTCATCGTTCCGGTATTGCCGTCTGCAGCGTCAGAGATGGCCAGTCCGGTTATTGCCTTGTTGGTGTCCTCGTTGGTCGTCTGCGCAACCGGTACGGTATTGACGGGTGAATCGTTGACTGGCGTGATATTGATGACGATATTGTCCGTATCGCTCAGCGGGCCGCCTGTACCTGTGTTTCCGCCGTCATTGGTGGTCATGGTCATCACCACCGTACCGTTGGCGTTGCCAGCGGTGGTGTAGATCACACCCGATGCCGCAATGAAGCTGTTGATGTCGGCCTGGGTACCCGACAACACCAAGGTCGCGCTGCCAGAACCAGAAATCGTTACGCCGCCGCCGCTGGCCGCCGTAAAGGTTCCGACCGGGACGATCAAGGTCACGGTGATGGTGCCAGAGGCCACATCCACATCGCTGACACTGATGCCCGTGATGGCGGTTGGTACGTCTTCAACAACCGCGATCGAACCAGCGACGTTGACCGGCGCGTCGTTGACCGCTGTAACGGTTGTGCTGACAGTTGCCGTCTCGTCGGCGCCACCAGATGTCACTGTATAGGTAAAGGATGCCGCACCGACGTAGTTGAGCGTTGGCGTGAAGATCAATTGGCCACTGAGGTTGAGTGCCACTGTTCCGTTTGCAACTGCAACCGACGCGCCACCCGCCGTGAGGGCCAAGCCGTTGACGGCGGTGATGGTCTGGCCTGCATTTTCAAAGCTGTCATTTGCCAGAACACTGATGGTGACGGGCGCATCTTCAGACGTCGTCGCGCTATCGTTGGCAATATCTGCCACAGCAGACACAGCAATGACGACCGTGTCCACGTCAGTCAGCGCACCGCCGCCTACATTTCCGTTGTCGCTGGTGGTCATGGTGAGCGTTGCATTGCCATTGAAGTCGGCAGTGGGCACGTAGGTAACGTTGGATGCAAGTGTCGCGTTGATCTGCGCCACAGTGCCTGTCAGAGTGACGCTGCTGGTCCCGCTGTTGGTGATCGTCGCGCCTCCACCAGTGACGGTCAGCGTGCCGTTGGTCATGGCGAGAGTGACCGTCATGGAGCCACTGTTTCCGTCGGCGGCGTCCGAAATACTCAATCCGGTGATGGCCTTGCTGGCTTCTTCGGTACTGGTCTGGGCCACCGGAACCGTGTTGACCGGTGCGTCATTGACCGCATTGACGGTGATGGTGACCGTGTCGGTAGCGCTTGAGAACGCGGTTGTAGTGCCATTGACGGATGTATCAACCTTGGTACCCGCCGTGCCGGCGGTTTGATCCCATGCCCGAATCGTGAGGCCCGTGGCGACGGACCCGTTGTAGTTGGCATTGGGCTGGAAATACACACGGGTGCTTGCATTAGAGGCCAACAAAAGACTGCTGACATTACTCACTGCTCCAACTGCAATCCAGTTGGTACCGCCGTTGGTTGAATAAAACCAGGTGCCGTTTGTGGCGTCGGTTGCCGTGATGGCAATGCCGCTTGCAGCGCCGGCATCTGCGTCTGTTGAACCGCCGAGCAGCGAAGACACCAGCGTACCCACCGCGCCGGATGGAGCGCCTGCGTCTTCGTTGACAGCAGCCATGACCACGGCGGTATCGGCCAGCACCGGCGCGTCATTGACACCCGTCACAGTGATGGAAAGCGTTGTATTGCTCGTGGCGCCCGCTGTGTCGCTCACGGTGTAGGTAAAGGTGTCAACAGCGGTCTGCCCGGCCGCCAGCGCCTGAGCCGACGGACGATTGGCCACGTATGAATAGCTGCCATCAGCACTCAGCGTGATGGTGCCGTAGGTGCCATTGACGGCGCTGCCTACCGTACCGCCGGTGATCGCCGACACCGTCTTGGTGTCGCCAGTATCCACATCGGTGTCGTTGGTCAGAACACCGCTTGCGGCATTCACCGTCAAGGTGGCATCCTCATTCACAGCACCCGTATTGGCAACAGCCACCGGAGCGTCGTTGCTGCCCTGGATGGTGATCACCAGGTTGGCCGTGCTGGTCGCTCCGGCTGCATCCACCATGGTGTACGTGAAGGTGTCCGTCAGGGTGTTGGCGCTGGTCCTCAGTGCGTTGACCGCTGCATTGGCGTTGTTGACGACGTAGGTGTACGTACCGTCGGCGTTGAGTGTGACGCTGCCGTAAGTACCAGCCCTGGCCACACCCAGTGTGCCGCCCGTGATCGCCGACACCGCTTTGGTGTCGGCGCTGTCCACGTCGGTATCGTTCGTGAGCACATTGCCCGTGGCGTTGCTTCCCGCGGCGGTGCCGGCTTCAACTGCCGTGCCCGTATCGGCGACAGCCACCGGGCCGTCGTTGCTGCCCTGGATGGTGATCACCAGGTTGGCCGTACTCGTCGCTCCGGCCGCGTCCCGCATCGTGTAGCTGAAGGTGTCCGTCAGGGTGTTGGCAGCCGTCCTCAAGGCGTTGACCGCGGCGTTGGCGTTGTTCACGACGTAGGAGTAGGTGCCGTCGGCGTTGAGTGTGACGCTGCCGTAAGTACCAGCCCTGGCCACACCCAGTG
>JAZKAP010000031.1:0-9391 GCA_040389085.1 Pseudomonadota bacterium | reverse complement strand
CCTCGCCCCGCTGGGCGATGGCGGGGAGCTTCATTTGGCCGCGTGTGCTGCGCTCACGTGCAAACATGACGGTCTGTTGAGTCCGACATGACGCGCCCCGCGCGTCATGTCTCCCCGTATCTGCATCCGCTCCCGCTTTCTTCCCCACCCGTCGGGCTGGGCCGAGCAGCGCAGGCGGAGGCGGGATCAGGGCGGCAGTTGTCCGAGGCGCTAGCCGAGTTCTGCCGACCCCCGCCGGAGTCGAGCAGCGCAGGTTGCCCCGCAGCGCAGCGCAGGGGACCCAGACCATCGGGTCGCCTTTCTTTTGGGTACTTTTCTTTGGCGAAGCAAAGACAAAGTGCCTCGCCCGCCGGGGCGAGTCCCGGCTTGTTGGCGAACCCCAGCGCAGGAGGAAAAGGCGGCTTCGACAGGCTCAGCCCGAACGGCGGGTTGCATTCGCTATAAATTCAATAGCTGCTCGCGCTCGTGCTTATTGGGCCAGCAGCACTTTTCATCACAAGAACAGGCAAAACACCACCCACCACCGCCGCCTGCGGATTTACCATCGCACCATGCCCACCACCCACCTCCTCTACCTCCACGGTTTCCGCTCCTCCCCCCAGTCCGCCAAAGCCCGGCAGGTCGCAACGTGGATGCAAAACCGCCACCCCGACGTCGTCTGGTGGTGCCCGCAACTGCCGCCTTCGCCGCGGGAAGCAATGGAAATGGTGAGCCAGGGCATCGCCGGTTGGCCCCGCGACACCATGGCGGTGATGGGCTCGTCGCTGGGCGGTTTTTATGCGACGCATGTGGCCGAAACCTGCACCTGCAAGGCCGTGTTGCTCAACCCGGCGGTGAATCCGGCGCGCGACCTGGCGAAGTACATCGGCGAGCAGACCGCGTGGCATGACCCGAACGAACACTTTTTCTTCGAGCCGCGGTTTGTGGATGAGTTGCGCGCCCTGGAGCGCGGTGCCGTGTCCCAGCCGGAAAACTACTTCGCCCTCATTGCCAAGGGCGACGAGGTGCTGGACTGGCGCGAAATGACCGGCCGCTACCCGGGCGCGCACATCCGGCTGCTCGAAGGCGGCGACCACGCCATCAGCGACTTCGAGCGCCACCTGCCGGAGGTGATGGACTTCCTGGAACTCGCCTGAGGCCGGCCCAGGGCGGCTGATTACACTAGCCAGTACCGCAGCCCGGACGTAGCGAGATGTCCGGTTTGCAGTACCAGAGTAACCAAAGGATGTCGTTTTGTTTGTATTGTTTGAAGAGGCCGGCAAGTTTCTGGCCGGCCGCATCTTGTCCGAAGCGGACACCTCGCTGCAGGTGGAGCTCGACTCGGGCAAACGGGTCAAGGTCAAGGCCGCCAACGCGCTGCTGAAATTCGAAAAACCCGCGCCGGCCGAGCTGGTCGCCGCCGGCCAGCGCCTGAGCGCGGAGATCGAGCTGGACCTGGCCTGGGAATTTGCTAGCGACGAGGAATTCGGCTTTGCCGATCTGGCGCGCGACTACTTCAGCGCCGACCCGGCCAAACCGGCCTCCATCGAGCAGCAGGCCGCGGCCCTGTTCCGCCTGTTCGAGGCGCCGCATTATTTCCGCCGTGCCGGCAAGGGACGCTTTCGCAAGGCGCCGGTCGAGATCCTCCAGCAGGCGCTGGCGGCCATCGAAAAGAAAAAACAGGTCGTCGCGCAAATCAGCGCCTGGGCCGAAGAACTCGTCCAGGGCCAGTGCCCGACGCCGGTGCGCGAGCAGCTCTACAAGATCTTGTTCAAGCCCGACAAGAACAGCCCCGAATACAAGGCGGTGGTGGAGGCCTCGCGCTCGGCGCACAAGGCGCCGCTCGACCTGCTGCAGCAATCCGGCGCGATTGCCTCGCCCTACCAGTTTCACTGGAAACGCTTTCTGTTTGAGAACTTCCCGAAAGGAACGGGTTTTCCGGCCGTGCAGGCCCCCGCCATCAGCGACGAGTTGCCGCTTGCGGACGTCCGGGCGTTTTCCATCGACGACTCCAGCACCACCGAGATCGACGACGCGCTGTCGGTGCAGGGCCTGGGCAGCGGCACGGTCACGCTGGGCATCCACATCGCCGCACCCGGCCTCGCGGTGTTGCCGGGCAGCCCGGTGGACGCCTTGGGACGTGCGCGCCTGTCCACGGTGTACATGCCGGGTTACAAGCTGACCATGCTGCCCGATGAGGTGGTGCAAAGCTACACGCTGCAGGAAGGGCGCAACTGCCCGGCCCTGTCGCTGTATGTCACGTTCGACGAAACCACGCTTGAGGCCAGGGAGTCGGTGACACGGCTCGAGCAGGTGCCCATCGTGAGCAACCTGCGCCACGACAAGCTCGACGGAACCTTCAACGAAGCTTTCTTTGAAGCGGCTCAGGCCACGCCGCCGGCCGGCGTCCCCTGGGGCGTGGAACTGGCTTTTTTGCACCGGCTGGCCATGCACCTGAAGGCCCAGCGCGAAGTGGTGCGCGGCAAGCCGGAAAACTTCAACCGGCCCGACTACAACTTCTCGCTCGACATCGCGCCGGGCAAGGAGCCGGAAGGCAATGAGACGGTCAGCATCAGCATCCGCAAACGCGGCGCGCCGCTGGACCTGATCGTCGCCGAGGCCATGATCCTGGCCAACAGCACCTGGGGCGAGTGGATGGCCACGCATGGCGTGCCCGGCATTTACCGCAGCCAGGCCAGCCTGCTGCCGGGCGTGAAGGTGCGCATGGGCACCAAGGCCCTGCCGCATGCCGGCATCGGCGTCAAGAGTTACGCCTGGGCCACATCGCCGCTGCGCCGCTACACCGATCTGGTCAACCAGTGGCAGATCATCGCCTGCGTCAAACACGGGCGCACGGCCGCGCTGGCCGCGCCCTTCAAGCCGAAAGACGCGGAGCTGTTTTCCATCATCTCGGGCTTTGATGGTGCCTACAGCGCCTACAACGGTTTCCAGGCCGGCATCGAGCGTTACTGGACGCTCAAATACCTGCAGCAGAACCAGATCACCGAGCTCACGGCAACAGCCTTCAAGGACAACCTGGTGCGCGCCGACGACCTGCCGCTGGTGTTGCCGGCCGCCGGGGCCCAGGGGCTGCCGCGCGGCGCGAAGGTGCGCATCCGGCTGGGCGACATCGACGAGATCACGCTCGACATCCACAGCACGGTGATTGAACGCCTGGACGCCGTGGTGGACGAAGCCGACACCGAGCAGGTGGCCGAGGAAGACAACGAATCGGAAATCGCCGCCGGTCCGATCTCGATCGCCGTCGATCTGAACGAGCCGGCTGACGACGCCGCTGCTGCGGAATCAGCTTAGCCCCGATAATCCAGTCCTGTGAAGTCCCCCAGCACCCTGCAAATCGCCCTGGGCGTATCGCTCGCCGTCCATGCGGTCCTCCTGACCGTGCGTTTTGTCGATCCGGAACGTTTCAACCGCATTTTCCAGGACACGCCGCTGGAAGTGATCCTGGTCAACGCCAAAAGCAATGAGCGGCCTGACCAGGCCAAGGCGATCGCCCAGGCCTCGCTGGCCGGCGGTGGCGAGGCGGAAAAAGGCCGGGCCACCAGCCCGCTGCCGCCCTCGGCGCTGACCGAGCTCGGCGACGCCAGCGAAGATGCGCAGCGCAAGGTCGAGACCATGCAGGAGCAGCAGACCATGCTGCTGGCACAGATCAAGAAGCAGCTCGCGGCCATGCCGCCGCCTGACCCGAAGGTGCCGTCCGCCGACCCGGCCCAGGCCGAACGCGAGGAAAAGCGCAAGCAGCTGATCAAGATCCTGGCCGAAATCGAACGGCGCATCAACGAAGAAAACGCGCGGCCCAAAAAGCGCTACATCAGCCCCGCCACCCGCGAGGAGGTGTATGCCGTGTACTACGACACGCTGCGCCGCAAGATCGAGGAAAAAGGCACGGTGAACTTTCCTGAGCAGGCTGGCAAAAAACTGTATGGCGAACTCACCATGGTGCTCACGGTGAACCACGACGGCCGCATCCTGTCCACCGAAGTGGCCGAAACCTCGGGCAACCTGACGCTGGACCGGCGCGCGCTCAGCATTGCGCGCAGCACCGGCCCGTTTGACCGTTTCAGCGAGGCCATGCGCCGCAAGGCCGACCAGATCGTGGTGGTCTCGCGTTTCAGGTTCACGCGCGACGAAACGCTTGAAACCAAACTCACCGAGCGATGAGCGGCCCCATGGATCACTATGGCGTCCTCGGCAACCCGGTGGAACACAGCAAGTCGCCCGCCATCCACGCGCGGTTTGCCGAGCTGACCGGCCAGGCCATGGACTACTGCAAGCTGTTGGCACCGCTGGACCACTTCGCCCAGACGCTGCAGCAATGGATAGACAGCGGCGGACGCGGCTGCAACGTGACCGTGCCCTTCAAGTTCGAGGCTTTCCAGCTGGCCACCGTCGCCACCGAACGCGCCCAGCTGGCGCAGGCCGCCAACACGCTGAAGTTCGAGGCCGGCCGCATCGAAGCCGACAACACCGACGGTATCGGCCTGGTCAATGACATCCAGAACAATGCAGGCGTCCGGCTGGCCGGACGTGACCTGCTGCTGCTCGGCGCCGGTGGAGCAGCGGCCGGCGTGCTGGGGCCGCTGCTGGCAGCCGGTCCGCGCCGCCTGGTGGTCGCCAACCGCACGCACGCGCGCGCGGTCGATCTGGTGGCGCGCCATACCAGCCATGCCTCGCTGCAACAATTGCTACAAAAAACAGAGCTGGTTGCGCAGGAACTGCAAGGGCTGGAGGCTGATTTTGATGTGATTGTGAACGCCACGGCGAGCAGCCTCAGCGGCGCGGCCATCACGCTGGCGCCGCGCTTGCTCAAGCCCGGCGCGCTGGCCTACGACATGATGTATGGCGCTGCTGCCCAGGGCTTTGCCGACTGGGCACGGGCGCACGGCGCGGTGCCGCGCGACGGTCTCGGCATGCTGGTGGAGCAAGCTGCCGAATCCTTTCTGTTCTGGCGCGGTGTGCGCCCGCCTTCTGCCCAGGTGCTCAAGGAAATGCAGCAACAGCAAAAGGCCCCGGCATGAAAGCCGTGCTGCGCTGGATCCTGCTGGTGCTGTTGGCTGCCGTAGCGCTACAGCTTTATTTTGTCGGCCGCATCGCGCTGATGGCCGTGGTGGATCCGCAGTCCACCGCCTTTCAGCGCTCCGAAGCGTACCGCCTGGCCACGGAAAAGGGCGAGCTCAAATGGCGCCAGCAGTGGGTGCCCTATGCCGAGCTGTCTGCCAACCTCAAGCGTGCGGTCATCGCGTCCGAAGACGCCACCTTTGTCGAGCACGAAGGGGTGGACCTGGAAGCCCTCGAAAAGGCCTGGGAGAAAAACACCCAGGCCGAGCAGCGCGCCGAAAAGGCCGCCGGCAGGCTGTCCAGCCGCGCCGCGCCGGCGGGCGCTGGCCAGGCCGCCAAACCACCCAAAATTGTGGGCGGCTCCACCATCACCCAGCAGCTGGCCAAAAACCTGTTTCTCTCGGGCGAACGCACCCTGATGCGCAAGGGCCAGGAGCTGGTGCTGACCCTGCTGCTCGAAGCCCTGCTGAGCAAGCAGCGCATCCTGGAGATCTACCTCAACAATGTCGAATGGGGCGAAGGTGTGTTCGGTGCCGAAGCCGCCGCCCAGCACTATTTCCGCAAACCCGCCGCCAAACTCAGCGCCTACGAGGCCGCACGCCTGGCCGTCATGCTGCCGCGTCCCAAGTACTTCGAGACCCGACCGGGCTCGGGCTACCTCGCGTCGCGCGCTTCCACCATCGCCGCGCGCATGGGCGGGGTGGAGGTGCCGTGAACATCTCCGCAAAAATCATGAGCCTGTTCCTGCTCGGCCTGATCCGTGCGCTGACAGGCGCGCAGGCACGCTGGCAGGGTTGCCCGCCCAAGGCCGAACAGCGCATTTATTTTGCCAACCACCAGAGCCACGCCGACCTGGTGCTGATCTGGGCCGCCCTGCCCAGCGAGCTGCGCAGCATCACGCGACCCATCGCCGCCAAGGACTACTGGACCAAAACGCCTTTCAAGCAGTGGCTCACCACCGCCGTGTTCAACGCGATCTACGTGGACCGCGCCAAGACCAGCGACCAGGACCCGCTGGAGCCGCTGATCGATGCGCTCGAAAGCGGCGACTCCATCATCCTCTTTCCGGAGGGCACGCGCGGCAACCAGGAAGAGCCGCAGGCCTTCAAGTCGGGCCTGTACAACCTGGCGCAGAAATTTCCGCAAGTGGTGCTGGTGCCGGCGTGGATCAACAACGTGCAGCGCGTCATGCCCAAGGGCGAAGTGGTGCCGGTGCCCATCCTGTGTTCGGTCACCTTCGGTGCGCCCATGGCGCTGCAGGAAGGCGAGGACCGCGGCGCCTTCCTGGCGCGTGCGCGTGATGCCGTGCTGGCGCTGAGGGAAAGCTGATGAGCAGCTTTCTGCGCAACCTGAGCCCTTCCCATCAAGTGGGCCTGCTGTTTGTCGTGGTGTTCGGTCTGCTGATCGTGGCCAGCATCGCGGCGCTCATCATGTCACTGCGCGACAGCGGCGAGGACGAGATCCGCACGCAGGACATCAAGGAGTTCAGCAGCCTGCTCAACACCTCGTGGATCATGTGTACCGTGTTCTGGATCGGCTGGGCCCTGGGCGAGACGGTCGCCACCCTGCTGTTTGCCCTGGTGGCTTTTTTCGCCCTGCGCGAATTCATCACGCTGTCGCCGACCCGCCGCGGCGACCACCGCAGCCTGGTGCTGGCTTTTTTTGTGGTGCTGCCGGTCCAGTTCTGGCTGGTCATGACCGAACGCTTTGACCTGGTGACCGTGTTCATCCCGGTGTATGTGTTCCTGGCGATACCGGTGGTCAGCGCCCTGGCCAACGACCCGCAGCGCTTTCTGGAGCGCAACGCCAAGCTGCAGTGGGGCATCATGGTCTGTGTGTATGGCATCAGCCATGTGCCGGCCCTGCTGCTGCTGGACTTTCCGGGCTACAGCGGCAAAAACGCCTTCCTGGTGTTTTTTCTGGTGTTTGTCGTGCAGACCGGCATGCTGGTGCAGCACCTGGCCGCGCGCAAGTGGCCGCGCCCGCCCACGGCGCCCCAGGTCAGCCAGAGCTTTCACTGGAGCAACTGGCTGATCGCGCTGATGGTCGGGGGGTTTGTCGGCGGGCTGATGTCGGGCCTGACGCCCTTCAAGCCAGCCCAGGCCGTGGCCATGGCGCTGATCGCCTGCGTGGCCGGCTCACTGGGTCACCTGGTGATGAAAGCCCTCAAGCGAGACCGCGGCATCACCAACTGGGGCAGCGAAGGCCGGTCGGTCACCGGCGCCAGCGGCCTGCTGGACCGTGTCGATGCCCTGTGTTTTGCCGCGCCGGTGTTCTTTCATTCGGTTCGATGGTATTTCGGGCTCTAGCCCAATACCGGCGGGCGCAAACAGCTATTAAAAGCAGAGCAAATGCGTATTCTTGGTATTGATCCGGGCCTGCAGATCACCGGCTTCGGCGTGATCGACGTGGAGGGCCACGCGCTGAGCTATGTCGCCAGCGGCACCATCAAGACCACCCACCTGGATCGCGGCAACCTGCCGGCGCGGCTCAAGGTGCTGTTCGACGGCATCTGCGAAATCACCGCCCGCTACACACCCGACAGCTCGGCCTGCGAGATCGTGTTTGTCAACGTCAACCCGCAGGCCACGCTGATGCTGGGCCAGGCGCGCGGCGCCTGTGTCACCGCCCTGGTCAGCTGCAACATCGAGGTGGCCGAATACACACCACTGCAGATGAAAAAGGCGGTGGCGGGTTACGGCAAGGCCGGCAAGCCCGAGGTGCAGGAGATGGTGATGAGATTGCTCAAACTGCCGTCACTGCCGGGCAAGGACGCCGCCGACGCTCTGGGCCTGGCGATCACCCATGCCCATGTGGGAGGCTCCGCCGCCATCCTGGCGCGCGCCGCGACGCTGCAGCGCAAATCCACTGCGTCCTTCAAGGACGGCCGGCATTACTGAGGCGCCTGGCTCAGATCACCCGGTCTGCAATCAGGATGGCAAAAAAGACGAAGGCGGCCACCAGGGTCCATTTGAGGATGGCGAGCCCTGCTCGCTTGTAGCGGACCTGGGAAGTGATCGCATACAGCGCAAAGGACGCACCGGCCGCGAACAGCAGAAGGAAAATGGCGACACGAAAAACCGGCATTCGTCCTCCTGCGTGCGGCCCGGCAGCTACCAGGCCCGCGCCAGGGTCGCAAAACCCTGGGGCGCTTTTTTTTCATCGTCGAAGGTGACGACTTCCCAGGCATCTTCGTGCGACAGCAGCTCGCGCAGCAGCTTGTTGTTCAGCGCATGGCCGGAGCGGAAGGCCGTGTAGGCGGCCAGCAGCGGCTTGCCGAGCAGGTACAGGTCACCCATCGCATCGAGGATCTTGTGTTTGACGAACTCGTCGTTGTAACGCAGGCCGTCTGTGTTGAGCACCTTGTAGTCGTCCATCACGATGGCATTGTCCAGGCCGCCGCCGAGCGCCAGCCCGTTGGCGCGCATCATCTCCACGTCCTTGGTAAAACCGAAGGTGCGCGCGCGCGCGATGTCACGGCTGTAGGAGCCGCTGCCCATGTCGAACTCCACACGCTGGCCGGTGGAATCCACCGCAGGGTGGTCGAAGTCAATTTCAAACCCCAGCTTGTAGCCGTTGTAGGGCGACAGGCGCGCCCATTTCTCGCTGGCGCCCTGCCCTTCCCGTACCTCCACCGGCTTGAGCACGCGGATAAAACGTTTCGGTGCTGCCTGCAGCTCAATGCCGGCCGACTGCAGCAGAAACACAAACGAGGAGGCCGAACCGTCGAGAATCGGCACCTCTTCGGCCGTGATGTCCACATACAGGTTGTCGATGCCCAGGCCGGCGCAGGCCGACATCAGGTGTTCGACCGTGTGCACCTTGGCACTACCGCTGGAAATGGTGGAAGCCAGGCGCGTGTCAGTCACCGCCTGCGCGGAAATGGGAATGTCCACCGGTTGCGGCAGATCCACGCGCCGAAACACAATGCCCGTGTCCGGCGCAGCCGGCCGCAAGGTCAGCTCGACCCGCTGACCGCTGTGCAGGCCGACGCCGACCGCCTTGGTCAGGGATTTGAGGGTTCTTTGGGCCAGCATGGGCTTATTTTAATTGGGGTGGGTGAAGCGCGGGTAAAGCACGGTTATACGGGTAATCGTCCGGGCCGTGCCTGTACAAGCCTTCTGTTGCCCAAGCTGCTGCAGTGTGCCGGCAAGCCGGGACTCGCCCCGGCGGGCGAGGCACTTTGTCTTTGCTTCGCCAAAGAAAAGTACCCAAAAGAAAGGCGACCCGATGGTCTGGGTCCCTTCGCTTCGCTACGGGCAACCTGCGGTGCTCGGTAAAAGCGGGGTCTCGCTCGAACTCGGCTTCGCCTCAGACAATCGCGAGCCCTGAT
>JAZKAP010000030.1:0-85395 GCA_040389085.1 Pseudomonadota bacterium | reverse complement strand
TGTCTGAGCCGAAGGCGAGTTCGAGCGAGACCCCGCTTTTACCGAGCACCGCAGGTTGCCCGCAGCGAAGCGGAGGGACCCAGACTGTCGGGTCGCCTTTTCTTTGGTGACTTTCTTTTGGCGACGCAAAAGAAAGTTACTTGCCGCCGGGCAACCCCCGGCCAACGGTCGCAGGCACGCCCAAGCACCTGCGGGAAAGCCACATGCTAGCCCGCCTCCAAACCCTGCCTCGCGACAGCCGCGACACCCTCTTCCTGCTGGTAGTCATCGCCTGGGTGCTGTTGCCGCAAGTCAGCGAGTTGCCCTGGTGGTGCAGCGCGCTCGCGGCCGGTATGCTGCTGTGGCGCGGCCGGCTGGCCTTTGGCAACAAACCGCTGCCGAACAGATGGTGGCTGCTGGGTCTGCTGGCCGTTTCCATCGCCGCCACGCTGGCGACCCACCGCACGCTGCTGGGCCGGGATGCCGGTGTCACGCTGATCGTGATCTTGCTGGCGCTCAAGACGCTGGAGCTGCGCGCCCGGCGCGACGCCTTTGTGGTGTTTTTCCTGAGCTTCTTCACGATGCTGACCAACTTTTTCTACTCCCAGTCGCTGCTGACGGCCTTCAGCATGCTGCTGGGCCTGCTGGGCCTGCTGACGGCCCTGGTCAACGCCCACATGCCGGTCGGCAAGCCGCCGCTGCTGCAGGCAGCAAAAACCGCCGGATGGATGGCGCTGCTCGGTGCGCCCGTGATGGTGCTGCTGTTTGTGCTGTTTCCGCGCCTGGCGCCGCTGTGGGGCGTGCCCTCGGACGCCATGACGGGCCGCAGCGGCCTGAGCGCCACCATGCAGGTCGGCACCATCGCCAGCCTGGCACTCGACAGCAGCATCGCCATGCGGATTGCGTTTGAAGGCCGGCCGCCGCCGCAGCGCGAGCTGTACTTTCGCGGGCCCGTGCTCTCGGCTTTCGACGGGCGCGAGTGGCGCCCCTCGTCGCGGTCGGGGTTTCCGCCCCGCTACAAGCTGGCCGACAACCTCAGCGTTCAGGGCGCGCCCATTGCCTACCAGGTCACGCTGGAGCCCACCAGCCGGCCCTGGCTGTTTGTGATGGAGGCCGCGGCCGAAAGCCCCCGCCTGCCGGGCTACCAGACCCGCATGAGCAGCGACCTGCAATGGCTGACCGACCGTCCCATCACCGACCTGATCCGTTACCAGGTGAAAAGCCACCCGGTGTTCAGGCACGGGCCCGACCGGCAGGAAGTGGGTCTGCAGGAGTTTGTCGAGCTGCCGCCCGGCTTCAACCCACGCACGCTGGCGCTGGCCGCCGAAATCCGGCGCGACCCGCGTTATGCGCGCGCCGGCACCGAGGCGCTGGTGCAGGCCGTGATGGAGCGACTGCGCACCGGCGGCTACACCTACACGCTGGAGCCCGGCGTCTACGGCGCCAACACCGCCGACGAGTTCTGGTTTGACCGCAAGGAAGGTTTCTGCGAACACATCGCGTCTGCCTTTGTGGTGCTGATGCGCGCCATGGACGTGCCGGCCCGCATCGTCACTGGTTACCAGGGCGGCGAGATCAACGCCGTCGACGGCTTCTGGGTGCTGCGCCAGAGCGATGCCCATGCCTGGACCGAGGTCTGGCAGGCAGGCCAGGGCTGGGTGCGCGTGGACCCGACTTCGGCCGTGTCGCCCGGGCGCACCGGCGCCTTCCAGCGGCTGGCGGCACCGCAAGGGCTGGTCGGGCAGGCCCTGGGCACCTTCAGTCCCACGCTGGCGGCGCAGTTGCGCGCCACCTGGGAAGCGGTCAACAACCGCTGGAACCAGTGGATCCTCAACTACACGCAGGGCAAGCAGCTGCAACTGCTCAAGGACATCGGTTTTGAATCCCCGAGCTGGGAAGACCTGGCCTATGTCCTGATCGGCATCGTCGTGGCGCTCAGCCTGGCCGGTGCGGCCTGGACCCTGTGGGACCGCAGCCAGCACGACCCGTGGCTGCGCCTGCTGGGCCGGGCACGCAAACAGCTGGCCAAAGCCGGCCTGGCCAGCCATGCCGCCACCTCCCCGCGCGAGCTGGCGCTGCAGGTCCGGCAACGTTACGGCATGGAGGGCCAGGCCGTGCATGACTGGCTGCTGCAACTGGAAGCCCAGCGTTATGCCGCCCCCACCGGCGCCGCCGCCTTCCCGCTGGGCCTGCTGAAAAAACAATATGCCGGACTGAACTGGCCAGCCTGACTTTCCCGCCTGGCTCAGTGGGGTATGCGCTTGGCGCCATACTGTCAGCCTGCCCGGCCTTCTTTCCGTTTTTCTGGACCTGCCCCTCCCGCATGATTGCCCGCCCGTTTTATCCCCCCGCCTCGCCCCGCTTCCTGGCCGCTCTGCTTTTGATAGCTGTCGGCGCAGGTACAGCAAGCGCCAGCACCGCAAAAGACCTCAAACCCCGGAGGATCAAGGTGCAGCAGGCGGCCGGGCAGGACACCGCCTACGCCAGCCGCCCCGAAGCCATGCGTTTTGCCGAAGACATGGCCAGCCGGCGCGACCTCGACGTGTCATGGGTGCGCAACGCCATCGGCCAGGCGCGCTTCAGCCCCACCATCGTGCGGCTGATGCAGCCGCCGGCCAAGACCTTCACCAAGAACTGGCGCGTCTACCGCAGCCGCTTCATCGACCCGGTGCGCATCGCAGCCGGCGCAGCTTTCTGGCAGGACAACCAGGCCAGCCTGGCCCGCGCTGAACAGGAATATGGCGTCCCGGCCGAAATCATCGTCGGCATCATCGGCGTGGAAACCATTTACGGCCGCGACACCGGCAAGTTCCGCGTGCTGGACGCATTGACCACGCTGGCCTTCGACTTCCCGTCTGCCCATCCGCGGGCCGGCGAACGCAGCGAGTTTTTCAAGGGTGAGCTCGAACAGTTCCTGAGCCACCAGAGCCGCCTGGGCAGCGACCCGCTGACGCCGCGCGGCAGTTACGCCGGCGCCATGGGCATGCCGCAGTTCATGCCCTCGAGCTGGGTCAAATACGCGGTGGACTTCGACGGCGACGGCAAGGTGGATTTGTGGAACAGCCCCGCCGACGTGATCGGCTCGGTCGCCAGTTATTTCAAGGCCTTCAACTGGCAACCCGGCATGCCCACGCATTACCCGGTCCGTTTTGATGCGGCCACGCTGGACATGGACACGCTGATGGCCCCCGACATTTTGCCGACCTTCAGCATGGCCAGCTTCACCGCCAAGGGCGCAGTACTTGAAGGCCTGGCGCTGAACCACACCGGCCCGCTGGCGCTGATCGAGCTGCTCAATGGCGACCCCAACAACGGCGGCAGCGCGCCGAGTTACGTCGCGGGCACGGAAAATTTTTACGCCATCACACGCTACAACTGGAGCAGTTATTACGCGATGGCGGTGATTGAGCTGGGACGGGAAGTGGCGGCGCGGGTAAGGTGAGCCAACAGCGGACGTTGTCCGGGCTCAGACCGGTTCAATCGTGATATCCACCAACATCTCTTCCTCCCCGCCGCCATGGCGTATGCCCTTGATGGGCGGGCAGGCGTTGTAGTCGGTGCCGACGGCCAGACGCACGTGGCGCTGGTCGATCGGACAACTGTGGGTCACGTCGATGCTGACCCAGCGCCGGGCCGCCACGTCGATGCAGATGTCGGCCCAGGCGTGGCTGGCGAGGTCGGGCTCGTTGGCGGCGTAGAAATAACCGCTGACATAACGCGCCGGAATGCCCAGGCTGCGGCAGACGGCCACCATCACATGGGCCTGGTCCTGGCAGACACCGGCGCCGGCGTCAAAGGCCTGCAGCGCCGTGGTGGTCACGCTGGTGCTATTTTTTTGGTAGCTGACAGCGACCGCCACACCTTGGCTCAGGGCCAAAAGCATGCTCAAGTCCGTGACACCGGCCTGCGTGGACGGCTGCACAAAGCGGCGGCCGAACTCGGCCAGCGAAGGATGCGGCGCGGCGAGCGCCGTCGGCCTGAGAAAAAAGGCCGGGTGCGGCATGGCCGCGTCGTCGGTGAATTCGGCCACACCCAGCGTGTCCACCTGCCCCGCCGCGTTGACCAGGCTGCCGGTTACATGGGCCGCCGCTTCGGCGACAAAGGTGTAGGAGTGGATGCTGTTGCCGCAGCCGTCGTGCTGCTCGTGCAACACACCGGGGGCGCCCAGCGTCCAGAAAAGGACGGTTTGCGAGGGGCCGGACTTCGGCGTCAGCCACAGCGTCTGCAGCGCATAACGCAGGGGCTCGGTGTAGCGGTAACGCGTGGTGTGCCGGACGTGTAATTTCATAGGGCCCCCACGTTCGCTCGCTTCGCGTAGCTCTCGAGGCCTTGCAGGCCGCCGCTCGCCGGAGGCTTCGCTTCTGTCGCCTGTCCAAAGCTGCTCAAGCAGCTTTGGAGCCGCAGGCTCCAGCCCCGAGGGGGCGCTGCACCTGCGGGCCGGCAAAGCCGGACCCGCGGCCCCGGCTGGTCTGAAGAGCCCGCGCGGTGGTGCTTCACGCGGTCGCCGGAACCAGGAAGTCGCGGCTGATGTGGGCGCCGAGTTCGTTCACGCGGTCGAGAAACTGGGTCAGGTAGGCGTGCAGGCCGGTGGCCAGGATCTCGTCGATGCGTGCGTACTGCAGGTCGGCATTGAGCTTGCCGGCGCGGCGCACGGTTTCGCAGGTCTGGTCGTCGGTGACTTTCTGCAGGTTGCTCACCACCTCCTGCAGGCTGGCGGCCAGAGAGCGCGGCATGTCGGCGCGCAGGATCAGCAGCTCGGCCACACGTTCGGGCTTGATCACGTTGCGGTAAACCCGGCGGTAGATCTCGAAGGCGCTGACGCTGCGCAGGATCGCGCTCCAGTGGTAGAAGTCGTACTCCTGGTCTTTCACGCTGGCCGCGCCGTAGAAGTCGCTTTGCACCGCGTGGAACTTCACATCGACCAGGCGCGCGGTGTTGTCGGCGCGCTCGAGGAAGGTCCCCAGCCGCATGAAGTACAGCGCCTCGTCCTGCAGCATGGTGCCGACGGTGACGCCGCGCGACAGGTGCGAGCGGAACTTGACCCATTCAAAAAACTGGCTGGGGTCGCGCTCGAAGTCGCCGTTGCGCAGCATGCGGAAAATCTCGAGGTAGGTCTGGTTCTGCGTTTCCCAGACCTCGGTGGTCAGCGTGCCGCGCACGGCGCGGGCGTTTTCGCGGGCGTTTTTCAGGCAGGAAATGATGCTCGACGAATTTTTCTCGTCGCGCACCATGAAGTCCATCACGTCGCGCGCGTTCACGCCGCCGTATTTGCTTTCGTAGGCGGCCGAGAGTTCGCTGATGCTGAGCAGGCCCTTCCAGCCCACTTGCGCGACGGCGGTGGATTGCGGCAACAGCGAGGTCTGGTAGTTCACATCCAGCATGCGCGCGGTGTTTTCGGCGCGCTCCGTGTAGCGGGACATCCAGAAAAGGTGATCAGCGGTTCTTGAAAGCATGGTGATTCCCTTTCCCTTCAGTTGGAGGCCAGTGACTGTGTCTGGGACTGCCCGGACTGCGATTGCGACTGCGACTGGGAGGGCGCGCTGCCGTCCCCGTCTTCAAGCACCCAGGTGTCCTTGGTGCCGCCGCCCTGCGAGGAATTGACCACCAGCGAGCCGTCTTTCAGCGCCACGCGCGTCAGCCCGCCCGGCACCATCTGCACGGTTTTGCCGCTCAGCACAAACGGCCGCAAATCGATGTGGCGCGGCGCGATGCCGCTTTCGACGTAGGTCGGGCAGGTGGACAGGCTCAGCGTCGGCTGGGCGATGTAGCCGGCCGGGTTGGCCAGCACGGCTTTGCGGAAGTCCTCGATCTCGGCCTGCGTGGCTGCCGGGCCGACCAGCATGCCGTAACCGCCCGCGCCGTGCACTTCCTTGATGACCAGGTCTTTCATGTTGGCCAAGGTGTACTGGAGGTCGTCCGCGTTGCGGCACATGTAGGTCGGCACGTTTTTCAGGATGGGTTTTTCGCCGAGGTAGAACTCGATCATCTTCGGCACGTAGGGGTAAATCGACTTGTCGTCGGCGACGCCGGTGCCGATGGCGTTGCACAGCGCCACATTGCCGCTGCGGTAGACGTTGAGCAGCCCGGCGCAGCCGAGTGTGGAGGTCGGCCGGAAAGCCAGCGGATCCAGGAAGTCGTCGTCAACGCGACGGTAAATCACGTCCACACGTTTCGGGCCGCGCGTGGTGCGCATGTACACGAAGTTGTCCTTGACAAACAGGTCCTGCCCCTCGACCAGCTCGACACCCATCTGCTGGGCCAGGAAGGCGTGTTCGAAATAGGCCGAGTTGTACATGCCGGGCGTCAGCACCACCACCGTCGGCTCGGCGCGGTGCGCGGGCGAGTTGTCGCGCAGCGTTTCGAGCAACAGGTCGGGGTAATGCGCGACGGGGGCGACGCGGTTCTCGCTGAACAGGTCGGGGAACAGCCGCATCATCATCTTGCGGTCTTCCAGCATGTAGCTCACGCCGCTGGGCACGCGCAGGTTGTCTTCCAGCACGTAGTACTCGCCCTCGCCCTGCGCGTTCGGGGCACGCACGATGTCGATGCCGCTGATGTGCGAGTAGATGTTGCCGGGCACCTCGACACCCATCATCTCGGGGCGGAACTGCGCGTTCTGGAAAATCTGCTCGGACGGAATCACGCCGGCCTTGATGATTTCCTGGTCATGGTAGACATCGTGGATGAAGCGGTTCAGCGCGGTGACACGCTGGACCAGCCCTTTTTCCATGCTGGCCCACTCGTGCGCGGGGATGATGCGCGGGATCAGGTCAAACGGAATCAGCCGTTCGGTGCCGCCGTTGTCGGGGTTGCCGTCGTCCTTGTCGCCATACACGGCAAAGGTGATACCGACGCGGCGGAAAATCATCTCGGCTTCGGCACGCCTGGCCTGCATCACCGGATCAGGCTGCCTGGCCAGCCAGCGCTGGTAAGCCTGGTAGTGCTCGCGGACGCTGGACGCCGTTGCATTCATCTCATCAAACATGGGGCGGCTCATCGGCTTGGTCTCCAGCAGGTTTACGAATGGATCGTTATGCAGCTAGCTTAGCAAGTAATGCGCCAGCCGTTCGTAGGCCAATCACTATTTGTGCGGATTTCTAGCGCGGCGCGTCCATCCGGTGCTGCCAATAACGCAGCGCCGCCTGCCGCTGGCAGCGGATCTCGGCCGGGTGCTGGCTGGCCCAGGTGGCGGCGCCGCAGAGCGGTGAGGTGACCACGGCAATCCCGCGTTCGCGGTAACGCGCCAGCACCGGCGGTGCCGGGTGGCCAAAACGGTTGCGGTAACCGGCCTGCGCCAGTGCCAGCGTGGGTTGCACGGCATCCAGAAACGCCGCGCTGGACGAGGTCTTGCTGCCGTGGTGCGGCACCAGCAACACGTCGGCCCGCAACAGCGCGCCTGCGGCCACCAGGCGCTGCTCCTGCGCCAGCTCGATGTCGCCGGCCAGCAAGGCGCTGCGCCGGCCGTTGGTCAGGCGCAGCACGCAGCTCATCGCGTTGGAGCGGGTCGGCGTTGCATAGTCGCCGGCGGCGGGATGCAGGACCTCGAAATCGACGCCATCCCATTGCCAGCGCTGGCCCGCCACGCAGCGGGTGGCCGGGCGCAACGCCTGCAGCTCGTGGCCGTCTTCGATGGAACTCAGCAGGGCCGCCTGCGGCTGCATCGCCAGCACCGCCGGCGCGCCGCCAATGTGGTCGCTGTCGCGGTGGCTCAGCATCAGCGTGTCCACGCGTTCCCCCAGGGCGCGCAGCAGGGGCACCAGCACCCGGTGCCCGGCGTCGCTCTCGCGCGAAAAGCGCGGCCCGCTGTCGTAGACCAGCGTGTGGCCGGCGGTGCGGACGAGCAGCGCATTGCCCTGCCCCACATCGGCGGCGATCAGCTCGAACTCGCCGGTCGGCGGCCGCAGCGGCTGCCACAGCAGCACCGGCAGCAGCAGCGGCAGGCCCAACGCCCGCCAGTGCCAGGGCAGGCGCATGGCGAGCAGCAAACCACCCGTCACACCGGCCACCGCTGCCCACAGCGGCGCGGCCGCCGCGCTGATGCTGGCCAAGGGCCAGCGCGCCAGCCATTGAAGAAACACCATCAGGGCGGCCACCGCAGCGGCCGCCAGGTCCCAGAACGGCGCCCAGAGCACCCCCAGCATGCTCAGGGGCGTGACCAGCAGCGTCACCCACGGAATCGCCAGCCCGTTGGCAAGCAGGCCGACCAGCGAGACCTGGTTGAACAGCAACAGCGACAGCGGGGCCAGCGCCAATGTCACGATCCATTGCTCGCGGGCAGAACGAAGCACGGACGTTGCTGCAGCGCCCAGCCAGACGGGCAACAAGGCCGTCCAGCGCGAAGTTTGAACGTCATTTTGGTCCCCAGCCCTTACTGCATAAGCGCGACCAGCTCCTGAATCTGTAGCAAACAAGACTCCCACCGCCACAAACGACAACCAGAAGCCGGCCTGCAACAGGGCCCAGGGATCCAGCGCCACCACGACCGCCATGGCCAGCAGCCACACCTGCGGCCAGGGCCAGCGTTTGCCGCTTTGGCGCAGCAGCACCACGGCCGCCAGCATCCAGACCGTGCGTTGCGCCGGCACGCCCCAGCCGGAAAAAAGCGCGTAAGCCGCAGCGAGCAGCAGGCCGCCCCAGGCTGCGGCGCTGGCGGCCGGCAAGGCCAGACACAGGGCCGGGCTCCAGTGTGCCGAGCGCCGCCACAGCCAGCCGACGGCCTGCGCGGCCAGCCAGGCAAACATGGTGATGTGCAATCCTGAGATGGACATCAAGTGAGCCACCCCAGTCGCCCGGAACACGTCCCAGTCGGCGCGTTCGATGGCGTTCTGGTCGCCGACCAGCAGGGCTGACACCACACCAGCCAGCTGGCGATCGCTCACGCGCGCGTACACCGCGTCACGCATCCACTGCCGCGCCCGCTCGACCGGGTGGCGCCAGCCGTCGGCCACCAGTTGGGGCGGCACATCGCGCGGTCCGGCACGCACATACCCGGTGGCCTGCAGGCCCTGCTCCCACAGCCAGAGCTCGTAGTCAAAGCCGTGCGGATTGCTGTTGCCGTGCGGCGCCTTCAGGCGCACCGTCATGCGCCAGGTTTCGCCGGCGCGCAGGTTCTGCGGCTGACGCTGCAGGGCAAGCAGCGCTGCAGGGGCATCCAGGCTTTCGGTCTCCACGGCTTCCCGGCTGCCAAAACCCGCATACCAGCCGAGGTAGAGCTGCGGCGGCAAAACCACCGGCTGCCCGTCCAGCCGGGCGCTCTGCACAGCGAACCGGAAACGCAGGCCGTCGTCGCTGCGCTGGGGCATGGCCAACACCCGGCCCGTCACCACGATGTCCCTGCCTTCCAGCGCCGGGGCCAGAGCGCCGCTCTGGAAAGCAGCCGCGCGCAGGCCGGTCAGTGCAAACCCGGCCGCCAGTGCCAGCACCAGCGTCGCCAGACTGCGCGCGGACCAGGCCGCCTTGGCCGGGGAGGTTGCCGTCGCCACCAGGCCGGCCAGCACGGCAGCAGCGCCGGCGATGCCGGCATACTGGCCGGCATCCCACAGCCCGCGCTGCTGCAGCTGCAGGGCGGCGCCCGCCACAAAGCCGACCAGGACCGGGCCCAGCAGCCTGGCCCCGGGAGGCATCGCGGCTGATATCACTTTCACCAAACGCCCCCCTTGTTTTTTCTGCCCTGCGGTTTCCGATTCCGTACTTAACGGAGAACTCAGGTCTTGCGCTGACAGCCATGTCGGCCTTTGGCGCAGCTCTTGCTTGTACGGACCGCATTAAAACCGTTATTCGGCCGCCGGTTGCGACCAGCGTGCTGTTTCTGCGGCATAGTGCCAACACAGCTCCTGAAATATTCGAAAAGCGAGATTGCCTTGTCCATTCACGTTGCCCTCAGTCACATCACCCACTACCAATACGACCGATTGGTTCGCCTCGGCCCGCAGGTGATCAGGCTGCGACCAGCGCCGCACAGCCGCACCAAGGTGTTGTCGTATTCGCTGACGGTGGAGCCCAAAGGCCATTTCATCAACTGGCAGCAGGACCCGTTTGCCAACTACCAGGCACGGCTGGTGTTTCCCGAGCCGACGCGCGAGTTCAAGGTCACGGTGGACCTGGTCGTCGAAATGGCGGTGTTCAACCCGTTTGACTTCTTCCTCGAGCCTGAAGCCGAGGAGTTCCCCTTCAAGTACAGCAAGGAACAGGCGCATGAACTGGCGCCCTACCTCGCCACCGAACCGGCCACACCGCTGCTCAAGAGTTATCTGGCCGGCATCGACCGCACGCCCAAACGCACCATCGACTTCCTGGTCGGGCTGAACCAGAAGCTGCAGCACGACATCAAGTACGCGATCCGCATGGAGCCGGGCGTGCAGACGCCGGAAGAAACCCTGCAGCTGGCCGTCGGTTCCTGCCGCGACACCGGCTGGCTCATGGTGCAGCTGTTTCGCCACCTCGGGCTGGCCGCACGTTTTGTCTCGGGTTACCTGATCCAGCTCAAGGCCGACGTCAAGTCGCTCGACGGCCCCAGCGGCGCCGAGGCCGACTTCACCGACCTGCACGCCTGGTGCGAGGTGTTCCTGCCCGGCGCCGGCTGGGTCGGTCTGGACCCGACCTCGGGGCTGATGGCCGGCGAAGGCCACATCCCGCTGGCCTGTACGCCCGAACCTTCGAGCGCGGCGCCGATTGAAGGCGGCGTGGACAAGAGCGAAGTGGAATTTGCCCATCACATGGGTGTGCAGCGCATTTACGAATCGCCGCGCGTGACCCAGCCTTATACAGACGCGCTGTGGGCCGATGTGCTCAAGCTCGGCCACCAGGTGGACCAGGACCTGCTCGCCGGCGATGTGCGCCTGACCATGGGCGGCGAACCGACTTTTGTCGCCACGCAGGACCGCGATGCCGCCGAATGGAACATCGACGCGCTCGGCCCGACCAAACGCGGCTACGCGACCGAACTCGTGCAGAAGCTGCGCGCCGAATACGGCAACGGCGGCTTCCTGCATTTCGGCCAGGGCAAGTGGTACCCGGGCGAGCAACTGCCGCGCTGGGCCCTGAGCATTTTCTGGCGCAAGGACGGCCAGCCGGTCTGGCAGAACCCGGCGCTGTTCACCGACGAACGCCAGCCCTGCAGCTACACCAGTGACGATGCGCGCCGTTTCACCGAGACGCTGGCCGGCAAGCTGGGCCTGTCCGCCCAACACATCACGCCGGGCTACGAAGACACCTGGTACTACCTGTGGCGCGAGCGCCGGCTGCCGGTCAATGTAGACCCGTTCGACACCAAGCTCGACGATGCGATGGAGCGCGCGCGCCTGCGCCGCGTGTTCTCGCAGGGTCTGGATGCGGTGGTGGGTTATGTGCTGCCGCTCAAGGTCAGAGAAGAAAAAGCACAAGGCCAGGGCCCGCAATGGTCCACCGGCCCCTGGTTTTTCCGCGACGAACGCATGTATTTGATGCCGGGCGACTCGCCCATGGGTTACCGCCTGCCGCTGGACTCGGTGCCCTGGGTGTCGAAAACCGACTTCCCCTACATGACCGAGGCCGACCCGTTTGCGCCGCGGGACGAGCTGCCCTCCACCGCTGCCCTGGCCGCGCGTTACAACGCCGCCACCGGGCAAGCCGCACCAAGTCCCGCGCCAGCTGCGGCGGCGCCCGCCACCGGCCACAACAGCGCGACCATGCTGGCCCAGTACATGGCGCGTTACATGACCGCCAGTGGCCCGCGCAACGAAGCCAGCCGCCTGCTGCAGTTCAGGCCGGCCACGGTCAGCACCGACGCGCGCTTCGACCAAAGCGCCAAAACGCCCGCCGTGACGGCCAGGCCGGCGCCTGGGCCCGTTGATGACAACGCCCGCATGCCCAAACCCGGCGAGTCCGCCGCGTGGCTGACCCGCACCGCGCTCTGTGTGGAAGTACGCGACCCGACGCGCGCCAACGGCCCCCAGGACAAACCCAAAGCAGCGCCCAAGGAAAAAGGCGCGAAGGCGGAGACCGGCGCACTCTACATCTTCATGCCGCCACTGGAGCGCCTGGAGGACTACCTGGACCTGCTGGCGGCCGTCGAGGCGAGTGCGCAGGCCCTTGGCCTGCAGATCGTGCTCGAGGGTTACCCGCCGCCGCGTGACCCGCGCCTGAAGATGCTGCAGGTCACGCCCGACCCCGGTGTGATCGAAGTCAACATCCACCCGGCCTACAACTGGAACGAGCTGGTCGAACACACCGAGTTCCTCTACAAGATTGCGGACGAGACGCGCCTGTCGGCCGAGAAGTTCATGACCGATGGCCGCCACACCGGCACCGGTGGCGGCAATCACTTTGTGCTCGGTGGCGCCACGCCGCCGGACAGCCCGTTTTTGCGCAAACCGGAAATGCTGGGCAGCCTGATCGCCTACTGGCACAACCACCCGTCGCTGAGTTATCTGTTCTCGGGCATGTTCATCGGCCCGACCAGCCAGGCGCCGCGGGTGGATGAAGCGCGCAACGACCAGCTGTATGAGCTGGAGATCGCGCTGCGGGAAATCGCCGCCAACCGCGAAAAATACGGCCAGGACATGCCGCCCTGGATTGTCGACCGCACGCTGCGCAACATTCTGGTGGACGTCACCGGCAATACGCACCGCAGCGAGTTCTGCATTGACAAGATGTACTCGCCCGATTCGGCCACCGGCCGGCTCGGCCTGCTGGAGCTGCGCGCGTTTGAAATGCCGCCGCACGCCCGCATGAGCATCGTGCAGCAGTTGCTGCTGCGCGCGCTGGTCGCGCGTTTCTGGAACAAGCCCTACCACGGCCGCATGACGCGCTGGGGCACCGAGCTGCATGACCGCTTCCTGCTGCCGGGTTTTGTGCGCATGGATTTTGCCGACGTGCTGACCGAACTCAACGAAGCCGGCTACGCCTTCGACATGGCCTGGTTCGAACCTCATTTCGAGTTCCGCTTCCCGATGATTGGCCAGGTGAAAGCCAACAGCATCGAGCTGACCCTGCGCAGCGCGCTGGAGCCCTGGCATGTGATGGGCGAAGAAGGCTCGTCCGGCGGCACCGTGCGTTATGTGGATTCCTCGCTGGAACGCGTCGAGGTGCATGTGACCGGCCTCAACGACAACCGCTATGTGATCACCGCCAACGGTCGCGCGCTGCCGCTGCAAAGCACCGGCACCGTCGGCGAATACGTGGCTGGCGTGCGTTACAAGGCCTGGAACCCGCCCTCGGCCCTGCACCCGTCAATCGGCGTGCATGCGCCGCTGACCTTCGACATCGTCGACACCTGGATGGAACGTTCGCTGGGCGGTTGCCAGTACCACGTGGCGCATCCGGGCGGCCTGAGCTACGACACCCTGCCCGTCAATTCGTACGAAGCCGAAAGCCGGCGCCTGAACCGCTTTTTTCAGATGGGCCACACCGCGGGCAAGATGCGCGTCCAGCCGGCGCAGCCGAGCCGGGAGTTTCCGTTCACGCTGGATCTGCGTTAGCGCCCCCGGCCAGTACGCGCAGGCGGTCCACGCAGGCCCTGAATGCGCCGTGCAGTTCCGCCGGCTGGCGAATCTCGAAGTCAAACGACAGCCGGGCCAGCTGGCGCGCAAACCAGTCCAGGTCATCGGCCTGCGCGTGCAACAGCACGCCGCCTTCGCAAGGCTGGAACACGCCGACGCCTTCAAAAAATTCATCCTTCGCGTTTTCAATCCCGGCGCGCAGCAGCACCTGGATGCTGAAGGCCCGCGGCAAGGTGGCGATTCCCAGCGCGAGATGTTGCACCGCATCGAAGTCTGCCGGCGGCGTGAACACGGCGTTGAGCGCCTGCACCTCCAGCACCCGGTCCAGCCGGAAGGAACGCAGATCCCGACGCAGATGGCACAGGCCTACCGCATACCAGCGCCCCCCGCGGTGGGCCAGGCCATAAGGGTCCAGATCCCGCTCGGTGACCACACCATCGGCAGAACGGTAAGCCAGGTGCACACGCTGGCAGCCGTGGGCAGCGCTGCTCAGGGCCAGCAAGGCGGTGTTGTCGCCCGGGGCGACTGAACGGGCCATATCCAGCCTCACCGTCTCGCCCAGAGCCCGGATGCGGTTTTTGAGCTTGCCCGGCATCACGCGCTCCAGCTTGGCCTGGGCGCTTTGCACCGCGGGCGCCGCTTCGGCCAGGCCCAGGCCACGCGCCGCCACCAGGCCGACCGACAGGGCCAGGGCCTCGTCATCGGTAAACATCATGGGCGGAAGCTTGAAGCCGGCCATCAGCCGGTAACAGCCGTAGCGGCCACGCTCGGCCAGCACCGGAATACCCAGGTCTTCCAGCCTGGCGATGTAGCGGCGCAAGGTGCGGCCGTCCACCTCCAGCCGCCGCGCGAGTTCGGCGCCACTGAGGCGCCCATGGGTCTGGAGCAGCTCCAGCACCGTGAGCACGCGGGTGGTGGGCGAATACATGCGAACGAGTTTAAAACCTAATCAGGGCCAATATCGCCCTATTACACTTTTACATTGAATTCCTCAGGGGCCGATGACCGGCCTCAGACCACGAGGAAATATCCATGAGCATCGCCATCCAGACCGCTACCGCCCGCCATAAAGGAGAAGAAGGGGGACGGCATGATTTCGATTTCCTGCACGGCCACTGGCGGGTGCACAACAGGCGCCTGCGACAACGCCTTCTGGGATGCACCGAATGGGACAGCTTTGAAGCCGCGCAATACTGCCAGCCCCTGCTGGACGGCCTCGGCAACACGGACGAAATGCGCAACGCGGCGGGGCCTGTGGGAGTTTCACTGCGCCTGTTTGACCTGCAGGCCCGGCAGTGGGTGATCTACTGGGTCGCCCCGCATGACGGTCTCCTGCAGCCCCCCGTGCGCGGAGCATTTTCGGGGGGTACCGGCATTTTTGAAGGCACAGACGTTCATGACGGCCGGCCGGTGCGCGTTCGCTACACCTGGTCCAACACAAGCGGTGACACACCGCAATGGGAACAGGCGTACTCGGCCGATGAAGGCATCAGTTGGGAGAACAACTGGGTCATGTCTTTCACACGCACGCGAGCTTGACATGGACATGCCCGTTTTGACCCAGACCGCCCACCTGTGGCTGTTTTTTGCCATGGTGCTCGGCATCATCGTGCTGCCGGGCCTGGACATGGCCTTTGTCATGGCCAGCTCGCTGATGGACGGGCGCCGCTCCGGCCTGTCTGCGGTCGCGGGCATCGTGGCCGGCGGCGCGGTGCATGTGACCCTGGGCGCCATCGGCATCGGCGTGGTACTCGAGCTGTTCCCGGCGGCGTTCAACGTCATGCTGATGGCCGGGGCCCTGTACATCGCCTGGATCGGCCTGTCACTGTGGCGCGGCGCTTCGGCGCTTGGCGAGGTCGGAGAAACACGCTCCCGCTCCCTGCCGGCGACTTTCGGCCGCGCCCTGCTGACCTGCCTGCTGAACCCGAAAGCCTATGTCTTCATGCTCGCCGTCTTTCCGCAATTCCTGCGGCCCGAGTACGGGCCGGTCTGGCTGCAGGCCGTGGTTCTGGGGCTGATCATCGCCTTGACACAGGCGGGGGTATATGGCGCCCTGGCCCTGGGCGCAGCGGGTGCCCGGGACTGGCTGCGCGGCCATCCTGAAGGTCAGGTCAAGGCGGGTCAGGCTGTCGGCGCAGTGCTGGTGCTGGGGGCTCTGTACACCGCATGGGGAGGATGGCGCGGTTTTTGACAGGTGCGTCCCCGCTGGCCGCGGGGTCACCCGGAAATTGTCTTATGGCTGCAACATAGGTGACCGCTTACGCTGCCACCGTGTGCTCCGGGCCTGAACAATAGGCCGCGGACCTGCCCGCGCGTTAGGGAAGCGCTGAAGAAGTCCTTGCGGATGCGCGGCAGCCGGATCAGGATGGAATGCAAGGCGGATTTCGCAGCCAATAGCTGACTATTGGCAAGAAATTCAACGCCGCAGACCGCCCGAGCCCGGCTGATCGCGCGCCGCAGGGGACTTGTTCAGCGCTTCCTTAGGCATAAAGGCATACTTGGGCCACCGTGGAAAACAACCCCTCCCTTTTTGCAGCCGCCGCGCTGGAAGTACCTGGCGACCTGGCAGCAGCGTTGGCGCTGCCGGCTTCCGTCGGTCATTTTGACGAGTTGCACGGCCGGACCCTGGACAAGGCCACCCCCCTGGCCAACCAAAGCCAAAGCCAGACAAACCAGACCCAGCAAATGTTGCAGCTGGCGGGTGCCACTGCGGCGCCCGCTCCAGCGCCCGGCCCCGTCCCAACCGCTGCCCCGGGGACCAGCCTGGCGCCCGACTGGACCAGGTTCTTCAACTTTCTGGGTGGCGACGGTTTTGACGACCTGAACCACCGTACCGCCAACCTGCAGCGCCAGATCCGCGACAACGGCGTGACCTACAACGTTTATGCCGACGCCAACGGCCCGCAGCGGCCGTGGTCGCTGGACCTGTTTCCGCTGATCCTTTCCGCGCAGGACTGGGCGCAGATTGCCGCCGGTGTGCAGCAGCGCGCCCGGCTGCTGGAGCGCATCATGGCCGACGTGTACGGCCCGCAGCAACTGCTGGCGCTGGGCCTGCTGCCTGCGGCGCTGGTGCAGGGCCACCCCGGCTATCTGCGCGCCATGCACGGCGTGCTGCCGGCCGGCGGCACCTTTTTGCACATCGCCGCCTTTGACCTGGCGCGCGGCCCCGACGGGCGCTGGTGGGTGGTGTCGCAACGCACCCAGGCGCCCTCGGGCCTGGGTTACCTGCTGGAAAACCGGCTGGCGATCTCGCGGCTTTTTCCCGAGGCCTTTCGCGAACTGAAGGTGCAGCGTCTGGCGGCCTCCTACAAGGCGCTGGTCGACGGCATGAAGGCGGCCAGCCCGGCGCGCACGCGCGGCGAGGAAAGCCGCATCGTGCTGCTGACCCCCGGCCCCTACAACGAGACCTATTTCGAACATGCCTACCTCGCGCGTTACCTCGGCCTGACCCTGGTGGAAGGCAGCGACCTGCTGGTGCGCGACGACAAGCTCTACCTCAAGACCCTGCAGGGGCTGGAGCCCGTGCACGGCCTGCTCAAGCGCCTGGACGACGAGTTTCTCGATCCGCTGGAGCTGCGTTCGGACTCCACGCTCGGCGTGCCCGGCCTGCTGCAGGCGATACGTGCAGGCAACGTGCTGGTGGCCAATGCCCCGGGCTCGGCCTTTCTCGAATCCAGCGCGCTGCTGGGCTTTCTGCCGGCCCTGTCGCGCCACCTGCTCGACGAGCCGCTGGCCCTGCCTTCGCTGGCCACCTGGTGGTGCGGCGAGCAGGCCGCGCTGCAGGCGGTCCTGCCGCGCCTGAAGGAATGTGTCATCAAGGGCACCTATCCGGAGTCCGGCATTGAATCGGTGATTGGGCAGACCCTGTCCCGCCGCGAACTCGATGAATGGGCCGGTCGCCTGGTCCGGCGCAGCGAGGACTACACAGTGCAGGCCTACCTGCCACTGTCCCAGACGCCCACCTGGCAGGGGCAGCGGATTGCCCCGCGCTCGACCATGCTGCGTGTGTTTGCGGTGGCCGACGGCGCGGGCTCCTGGCAGGTCCTGCCTGGCGGGCTCGCGCGGCTGGCCGGCCCCAATGACAAGATCGCCTCCATGCAGCAAGGCGGCAGCAGCGCCGATGTGTGGGCGCTGGCCGAATCTGCACCGCCTCGCAAGGCGACGACCGGCGCCGCCACGGGCTCCCCCACCGACAACGGCTCACCGTCGGCCGTCAGCCTGGCGGCGGAACCGGGCGCCCAGCCCCGAGCGGCGACCCCTGTGCGGCACAAGCCCCCGGTCACCAGCCGCGCCGCAGAAAACCTGTTCTGGCTGGGCCGCTACACCGAGCGCACCGAAAACGCCATCCGCATGGCCCAGCTGACCCTGCAGTCCCTCAACGGTGAATACCAGACTTCACAACCGCTGCTGGCCTGGCTGTCCGAGCTGGCAGTGAAAAACGGCCTGGTGATGGACACGGTGCCGCCTGCGACGCAGTCGCGCCGCGTGTTCGAACGCTCACTGATTGCCAGCCTGGCCGATACCGATCAGGCCGCCAGCGTCGGCTACAGCCTGCGTGCGCTCAAGGGCGCGGCTTCGGCGGTGCGCGAGCGGCTGTCGCAGGAGCAGTGGCACGTGATCATGCGGGCCGAGGCTGATTTTTTCTCACGCTGCAAAGCCTTCAGCGGCCCCGCACACCCCGCGTCGCAGGCGCTCGAATACTCGTCGGTGGAAGCGCTGGCCGCGCTGGAGTCGGCCAGCAGCTTCCTGGCCGCCATGACAGGCGCGCAAACCGACCGCATGAGCCGCGACGACGGCTGGCGCCTGCTCAGCACGGGGCGCCACATCGAGCGGCTGAACACGCTGGCGTCCGCACTGATCCTCGGCTTTGAAACCGGCGCCGTGTATGACGAGGGCGGCTTCGGCGCCATCCTCGCGCTGTTCGACAGCACCATCACCTTCCATGCCCAGTACCAGCAGCAGCGCGATGTGCCGGCGCTGCTGGACCTGCTGGTGCTGGACCGCGACAACCCGCGCTCGCTCGGCTGGGTCACCCAGACGCTGCGCGGCCGCCTGGCGCGCTTGGCCGAAAACACCGTGGGCGCACCGCAGCCGGTGCCCGACCTGACTCCCGCCCTGCCCGACCCTGGCAGTTGGCTGCTCAGTGACCTGTGCACCCCTGCTGCTGGCGCGCAGGACAGCGAACCGTACGCGGGCCTGCTGGCGCAGCTCGAGCTGTGCTGCAGTGCCGCCTTCGAGCTCTCGGACACGCTGAGCCGGCGCTACTTCAGCCACGTGGCCCCGGACGAACACAGCCTGGGCGCCTGAGCGCCTGGTGCCTCCCTTTTCTCCCGCCATGCTGCTTCACCTTGTTCATGAAACGCGTTATGCGTACAGCCCCACCGTCGAAAGTGCCCACCATGTGCTGCACCTCAAGCCGGCCAGCCACGCCGGCCAGCAACTGCTGCGCCACCAGCTGACGATCAGCCCGCAACCGGCACGGCTGCAGGAACGGACCGACGTGTACGGCAACACCCGCACTTATTTCTCGCTGCACACGCCGCACGACAAGCTGACGGTGGTCGCCGACAGCATCGTCTCCACCCTGGCGCTCGCCGCAACGCCCGAAGACGCGCCGGCAGGCCTGCCCTGGGAGCAGGTGCGTGAGCAGTTCCGCTACCGCGCCGGCGCCGCCTATGACAGTGCCTGCGAATTCCTGTTCGCCTCGCCCTACATTCCGCGCGACGAGGCGTTTGCGGAATTCGCCCGACCCAGCTTCACCCCCGGGCGGCCCTTGCCCGAAGCAGCGCAGGACCTGATGGAACGCATCCACACCGGCATGGTCTATGACAGCGAAAGCACCGAGGTGGGTACACCGGCGTTGGAAGCGCTGCAACTGGGCAAAGGTGTGTGCCAGGACTTTGCCCACATCATGGTCGCCTGCTGCCGCGCCATGGGCGTGCCGGCGCGTTACGTCAGCGGCTACCTGCTGACCACGCCGGCACCGGGCCAGCCACGCCTGATCGGCAGCGATGCCTCCCATGCTTGGGCCTCGGTCTATTGCCCCGTGGAAAGCGAGGCCGGCGGCCTGGCGCTGGCGGAAGGTCAAAGCCCGGGCATCTGGCTGGACTTCGACCCCACCAACAACCGCGCGCCCGGCGAGGACTATGTCACGCTGGCCACGGGCCGCGATTTCCTGGACGTCTCGCCAATGCGCGGCGTGATACGCGGCGGCGCGCGCCACGTGCTGGATGTGGCCGTGACGATGACACCCATCGCCAAGCTGACCGAGCCCGAGTGAACGCCGCTCGCCTGCCGGGCCGCTGCATGCCCAGCGCCTCGCGGGCTAAAATTGCTGGAAGCCACCCGTAGTCGCTATCTTTTTCATAGCTTCTTGCGCCCACCACATAAGGGCTCGAAGCCTATTTCTTTCATTTTTTTCGACCCACCCTCTTTCAGGAGCGTTTCATGACCCAAGCCACTGGCCCCATCTACGACAAGCTGAAAACCCTGGGCATCACCCTGCCACCGGTCTCCACGCCGGCAGCGGCCTACGTACCTTTTGTGCAGACCGGGAAACTGGTTTTCCTCTCCGGCCACATTGCCAAAAAAGAAGGCAAAGCGTGGGTTGGCCAGCTCGGCAAGAGCATGACCACCGAGGAAGGCAAGGCCGCGGCACGCGCCATTGCGATCGACCTGATGGGCACACTCCATGCCGCCGTCGGTGACCTCGGCAAGATCACTCGCATCGTCAAGGTGATGAGCCTGGTCAACTCGACCGGCGACTTCACCGAGCAGCACCTGGTGACCAACGGCGCCAGCGAACTGCTGGGCGAGGTGTTCGGTCCTGCCGGCAGCCATGCACGCAGCGCTTTTGGTGTCGCGCAAATCCCCATGGGCGCCTGCGTCGAGATCGAGCTGATCGCCGAAGTCGCCTGACAGCTGGCCCCCGCTTCGCCCGCGGTCAAGCCGGCGACAGCGGCTGCCTTTCCCGGCCTTAAAATAATTTGGCCCCGAAGCGATTCGGGGCAGCGTTCTCAGGGCGGGGCGAAATTCCCCACCGGCGGTGTTTGCGTGCAAACGCATCAGCCCGCGAGCGCCCGGCTTCTTCCTGGAAGCCGGGGTCAGCAGATTCGGTTCAACTCCGAAGCCGACGGTCACAGTCCGGATGAAAGAGAGCGCGAAGTCCATGGCTCCGCCGTGGGCTGGCGCCTGCGCGCCGGCCTGCCGGGGCCACCGGCTCGTGCGCCCTGATTTCCGGTTACCGTTTTCAGGAGAAGCCCATGAGTCAGAGAGATCCCCAGGCTGCCACCTTGCCGCCGCAGCAACACACCGTCAGGTTCTGCTTCATCCAGGCCGGCTGGCACGCCGACATCGTCAACCAGGGCCGCGATGCATTCCTGGCAGAGATGGCCAGGCAGGGCGTGCCGCGTCAGGACATCGACCTGCTGGAGGTGCCCGGCGCCTTCGAGATCCCGCTCCACGCGCAACAGTTGGCCCGTTCAGGCCACTACGCCGGCATCGTGGCCTGCGGCTTGGTCGTGGACGGCGGGATCTACCGCCATGAGTTCGTGGCCGATGCCGTGATCAGCGGCCTGATGCGGGTACAGCTCGACACCGGTGTGCCGGTATTTTCGGCGGTGCTGACACCCCACCATTTCCACGAGCATGAAGAGCATCGCCGCTTCTTCAGCGCGCACTTTGTGGTCAAAGGCACCGAGGTGGCGCAAGCCTGCCTGCGCACGGTCGCGAGTTTGCGGCAACTGACAGGGCTGGCAGCAGCCTGAACCTGCCAAGCCGCCGGTTGGCAGCGAGGCTGTGACAGCTTGCGCTCAGGCGCGCTCGGCCACCCAGCCCTGCACCGAAGCCAGCGCATCCAGCAGTTTGGAAGGCTCGGTGCCGCCGGCCATGGCCATGTCGGCCTTGCCGCCGCCCTTGCCACCGACCTGCTGGGCCACAAAGTTGACGAGTTCGCCTGCCTTGACCTTGCCCACGCTGTCGGCAGTCACGCCGGCCGCGATCTGCACCTTGTCGCCGTCGACAGCGGCCAGCACGATAACCGCGGTTTTCAGCTTGTCCTTGAGCTTGTCCATGGTGTCGCGCAGGGTCTTGGCGTCGGCGCCTTCGAGCTTCGCGGCCAGCACCTTCAGGCCCTTGACATCAACCGCCTGCGACATCAGCTCGTCGCCTTGCGCCGAAGCCAGCTTGCCCTTGATGGCCGCCACTTCCTTTTCCAGATCGCGCATCTGCTCGAGCAGGCCACTGACGCGGGCCGGCACTTCATGCGGAGTGACCTTGAGCGTTCCGGCCACACCGCCCAGGGTGGCTTCCATGGTCTGCACATAGTTGAGCGCCGCCAGGCCGGTGACGGCCTCGATGCGGCGCACGCCGGAGGCCACGCCACCCTCGGCGGTGATGGTGAAAAAGCCGATGTCGCCGGTGCGTGCCACATGTGTGCCGCCGCACAGCTCCTTGCTCGAACCAATGCTCAGCACACGCACCTTGTCGCCGTACTTCTCGCCGAACAGCATCATGGCGCCGGTTTTCTGGGCGGCTTCCATGTCCATCACGCTGGCGTCGGTCGCGGCGTTGGCCAGGATTTCGGCGTTGACGCGCGCTTCGATCTCGCGGATCTGCTCGTCGGTCACCGGTGCGTTGTGCGCGAAGTCGAAGCGGGTTTTCTCGGCATCAACCAGAGAGCCTTTTTGCTGCACATGGTCGCCCAGCACTTCGCGCAAGGCCTTGTGCATCAGGTGGGTGGCGCTGTGGTTGCGCACGGTGGCGGCGCGCACGGCCAGGTCGACACGTGCCGACACATGGTCGCCCACATTGAGCGTGCCCTGCGCCACGCTTCCGTGGTGGCCATACACATCGGCCTTGATCTTCTGGGTGTCACCAACTGCAAAATGCGCCGAGCCGCTGACCAGTTCGCCCTGGTCGCCAACCTGGCCGCCGCTTTCGGCATAAAACGGGGTGTTGTCCAGCACCACCACACCCTGCTGGCCGGTTTTGAGCGCCGCCACCGGCAGGCCGTCGGCGTACAGGGCAACAATTTTTCCGCTGGCTTCCAGGGCTTCGTAGCCGGTGAACACATTGCCTTCACCGGTGTACTCGAGCGCGCGGTCCATCTTGAACTTGCCAGCGGCACGCGCCTGGTTTTTCTGTTTGTCCATCGCTGCGGTAAAACCGGCCTCGTCGACCTCGACGCCGCGCTCGCGGCAGACGTCGGCCGACAGGTCCAGCGGAAAGCCGTAGGTGTCATGCAGCTTGAAGGCCACGTCACCGGGCAGCAGTTTGGCGCCACCGGCCAGGGCCGTGTCCAGGATGGTCATGCCGATTTCCAGCGTTTCAAAGAAACGCTCTTCCTCGGCCTTGAGCACGGCGGTGATCCGCGCCTCGTCGCTCCTGAGCTTGGGATACGCCTCGCCCATCAGCCTGACCAGGTCGGCCACCAGCTTGTGGAAAAACGGTGTTTTCTTGCCGAGCTTGTAGCCGTGGCGGATCGCGCGGCGGATGATGCGGCGCTGCACATAACCGCGGCCCTCGTTGGACGGGTTGACGCCGTCGCTCACCAGGAAGGCGGTGGCGCGGATGTGGTCGGCAATCACGCGCAGCGACTTGTTGTCCAGGTCCTTCTCGCCGGTCTCGCGCGAGGCGGCCTTGATCAGCGCGTCAAAGATGTCGATTTCGTAGTTGCTGTGCACATGCTGCAGGATGGCAGCCAGGCGCTCCAGGCCCATGCCGGTGTCCACGCAGGGCGCGGGCAAGGGTTTGACCGAACCATCGGGCTGCATGTCGAACTGCATGAACACGTTGTTCCAGATCTCGATGTAGCGGTCGCCGTCCTGCTCGGGCGAGCCCGGCGGGCCGCCGGCGATCTCGGGACCGTGGTCGAAGAAAATCTCGCTGCAGGGACCGCAGGGACCGGTGTCGGCCATCATCCAGAAGTTGTCGCTGGCGTATTTGGCACCCTTGTTGTCGCCGATACGCACCACGCGCTCTGGCGGCAGGCCGATTTCCTTGGTCCAGATGTCGTAGGCCTCGTCATCGTCGATGTAGACCGTGGCCCAGAGTTTGTCGGCCGGCAGCTTGTAGACCTCGGTCAGCAGCTCCCAGGCCCACTTCAGCGATTCACGCTTGAAGTAGTCGCCGAAACTCCAGTTGCCCAGCATCTCGAAGAAAGTGTGGTGACGCGCGGTGTAGCCCACGTTTTCGAGGTCGTTGTGTTTGCCGCCCGCGCGCAGGCAGGCCTGTACCGAGGCCGCGCGCACATAGGAGCGTTTGTCGGTGCCGAGGAACACATCCTTGAACTGCACCATGCCCGAGTTGGTGAACATCAGGGTCGGGTCGTTGCCCGGCACCAGCGAGCTCGACGCCACCACGGTGTGGCCCTTGGACGCGAAAAAGTCCAGAAAGGTCTTGCGGATGTCGGCGACAGTGATAGTGGGTGTGCTCATGTTTTGGTAGTTGCTGGTGACGCCGGCGCCGGCCAGGCCAGGGACCCGGAGCGGCCGACCGCACCTGGATGCTTGATTTGCCTGAACCTTTGATTATAAGTTTCGCGGACCAAGCGCCCGCCCGCTCTGCGTAATACCGCCCGACGCGCTATGCTTGCAGGCTGTACCAATGAGCCGCGCAGCAGCGGCACCCCCGAAAGAGACCCTCATGGACATGAAAACCTCCCCGATTTCGCTGCTCAAAGACCCCAGCCTGCTCAAGACCGACGCCCTGATCAACGGCCAGTGGGTCAAGGGCAGTTCGCGTTTTGACGTGAACGACCCCTCCACCGGCCTCAAACTCGCCGACGTGGCCAACCTCGGCGCCAAGGAGGCCGAAGCCGCGATTGCCGCCGCCAATGCCGCCTGGCCCGCCTGGCGCAGCAAGACCGGCAAGGAACGCCACGCGATCCTGCTCAAGTGGTACCAGCTCCTGATGGCCAATGTCGAGGACCTGGGCCGCATCATGACCGCCGAGCAGGGCAAACCTTTTCTAGAGGCCAAGGGTGAAGTCACCTATGGCGCGAGTTTTGTCGAGTGGTTTGCCGAAGAGGCCAAACGCGTCAACGGCGAAACCCTGCCCCAGTTCGACAACAACCGCCGCCTGATGGTCCTGAAGCAGCCGATCGGCGTCTGTGCCGCGATCACACCTTGGAACTTCCCGCTGGCCATGATCACCCGCAAGGTGGCGCCTGCCCTGGCCGCCGGCTGCCCGGTGGTCATCAAGCCTGCCGAACTGACGCCGCTGACGGCCCTGGCCGCGGCCGAACTCGCCGTGCGCGCCGGCGTTCCCGCTGGCGTGCTCAACGTGCTGACGGCCGACAGCGACAACTCCATCGCCGCCGGCAAGGTGTTCTGCGCGAGCGACGTGGTGCGCCACATCAGCTTCACCGGCTCCACCGAAGTCGGCCGCATCCTGATGGCGCAGAGCGCGCCCTCGATCAAGAAACTCTCGCTGGAGCTGGGCGGCAACGCGCCCTTCATCGTGTTCGACGATGCCGACATCGACTCGGCCGTTGAGGGCGCCATGGCCAGCAAGTACCGCAACGCCGGCCAGACCTGCGTCTGCGCCAACCGCCTCTATGTGCAGGACGGCGTGTATGACCAGTTCGTCGAAAAATTCGCCGCCAAGGTCAAGCTGCTCAAGGTCGGCAACGGCTTCGAGGACGGCGTGGTGCAGGGCCCGCTGATTGAGGACGCGGCCGTGGAGAAAGTGCAGCGCCATGTGGACGACGCGATTGCCAAGGGTGGCAAGCTGATGGCCGGCGGCAAAAAGCTCGCCGGCCAGTTTTTCGAGCCTACCGTGATTTCGGAAGCGACCGGCGACATGCTGTGCGCCCGGGAAGAAACCTTCGGCCCGTTTGCACCGGTGTTCCGCTTCAAGCACGAGCAGGAAGCCATTGACGCGGCCAACAACACCGAGTTCGGCCTGGCCAGCTACTTCTACAGCCGCGACATCGGCCGCATCTACCGCGTCGCCGAGGCGCTGGAATACGGCATGGTCGGCATCAACGCCGGCGTGATCGCCACTGAACACGTGCCTTTCGGCGGCGTCAAGCAGTCGGGCCTGGGCCGCGAAGGCTCCAGCCACGGCATGGAAGAGTACCTGGAAATGAAATACCTCTGCCTGGGAGACATCCTCAAATGAACCGCCGACTTTTTATCCATGCCGGTATCGCCGTCGCAGGCGCTACATTTTTAATAGCTGCTGGCGCACAGGGCACGGGGGCTACAGGCCAAAAACGCCACAAACTCGTGATCCAGGTCAGTGACAACGACCCGGCCAAATGGAACCTGGCGCTGAACAACGCCAAGAACGTGCAGGACGACGTGGGCGCCGCCAACGTGGACATCACCCTGGTCGCCTACGGTCCGGGCATAGGCATGCTCAAGCTGGAGTCGCCGGTCGGCGCGCGTGTTGCCGAAGCCCTGAAAGCCAATGTGCGCGTGGTGGCCTGTGAAAACACCATGCGCGGCGCAAAACTGACCAGGGACGACATGCAGCCCGGCATCAGCTACGTGCCGGCCGGCGTGACCGAAATCATGAAAAAACAGGGCGAAGGCTGGGCTTATTTGCGGCCCTGAACGTTTTTCGCCAGCCGTTCACTTTTATAATCGGGCTGAGCTTTCAGCCTGAATGCGGGTGTAGTTCAATGGTAGAACTTTTGCTTCCCAAGCAAATAGCGTGGGTTCGATTCCCATCACCCGCTCCACATTTCCCCCTCTCCCCACCCCGGCCTTCTCCCGGTGTGACGCTCACACGGCGACCGCCGGACTGTCCACCACCACGCCAAGGGTGAAGTAAAAGGTCGCGCCCTGCCCTTCGGCAGCCTCGGCCCATACCCTGCCCCCATGCCGGTCAATGATGCGCTTGACGGTAGCCAGCCCGATGCCGGTGCCGGCATAGTCGGTGGAGGAATGAAGCCGCTGGAAGGTTCCGAACAACTTGTCGGCGTAGGCCATGTCGAAGCCGGCGCCATTGTCCCTGACGAAATAGATGGCTTCGCCGTCTTCCCCCGTTTTGCACCCCACATCGATGCGCGCCGACGGCTGCAGGGACGTGAACTTCCAGGCGTTGCCCAGCAGGTTCTGGATCACCACCGACAGCAGGAGCGGATCGCCTAGCGCCAGCAGGTTCTCCTGGATGTGGATGTCCACCTCGCGCTCCGGCTCGCGCTCGCGGCAGGCCTGGACCACCTGTGTAGCAATTCTTGCCAGATCCACCGTTCCCGCACGCAGCGGGTCCCGCGACAGCTTGGCGAGCGAAAGCAGGCCTTCAATCAGCTCGCCCATCTGGCGGGTGCCGGCACGGATACGGCTGAGGTAATGCTTGCCCTGGGCGCCGACTTTTTCCGATCCCATGCGTTCTATCAGCTGGCTGAATCCGTCGATGGTGTTGAGCGGGGAACGCAGGTCGTGTGAAACGGAATACGAAAACGCTTCGAGCTCGCGGTTCACGGCCTCGAGCTGCGAGGTGCGCTGCCGCACCCGCTCCTCCAGTTCTGCATTGAGGCGCAGGATGCTTTCCTGGGCCTGCTTGCGCTCGGTGATGTCCTGGGTCGAGCCATGGAGCCGGATGACCTTGCCGCTGTCATCACGCACCACCTCGCCAATGACCCTGACCCAGACCCGGCGTCCGCTGCCAACAATGATTTCCATTTCTTCATCAAAGGGCGTTCCGCTGTCGATGCAGGCTTTCATGACTGCTTCTATCTTCGCCCGCCATCCGGGCGACCCGTAAAACTCCAGGGCTTGCTGCAGGGAGGGACTGGTTCCGGGCGGCACCTCGTGGATATTGCAGACCTCGTCGGACCAGACCACATGATCCGCCGGCAAATCCAGCATCCAGCCGCCTATCCGCGCGGTGCGCCCTGCAATCCTGAGCAAGGCTTCGCTCTGGCGCAGCTTGTCCTGGATGGCCCGGCGCTCCGTGATGTCTTCGGTCACCGAGATGATGTGTGTGGCCGACCCCGACGCGGACCGCACCATGGACACCGTGGAATGAACCCACACCGCGGAGCCATCCTTTTTCACATAGCGCTTTTCGTCCGAGAAGCTTTCCAGCTCGCCGGCCAGCATCCGGTCCCTCTGCGCGGCGTAGCGCACCCGGTCGTCAGGGTGGGTCAACTCGCGCGTGTCCATGGCCTGCAGCTCGGCTTCGGTGAATCCCACAATGGCGTAATAAGCCGGGTTGGCCATCAGGAAGCGTCCGTCGGGCGTGTTCATCACAATGCCTGTTGCAGCGGTGCCGAACATCAGCTGAACCATATCCTGGCTCACCTTGAGCTGCTGCTGCACTTCGGTGCGCCGCAACACCTCGGTCTGCAGCTGCCAGGTGCGCTCGCGGACACTGCGGCGCATCTGCAGATTCCAGAGAAGCACCAGGGCCATCAGGGCGACGACACCAAAAACCGCGCCGGCCAGCCATCGCACGGCGGAAGGAGGCAGGCCCGTCCTCGGTTCGAACATCAGCCCCGCCAGCGAGTAATCCGCCTTGACCATGCCCAGGCTCGCCAGCGTCCGCGCGATGGACTCCAGCCGACCGGGGTTCAGATGTCCGATCTCCACCAGATCGGGCAACACCAGTGGCCGCATCTGCATCGCCTCGCCCAACAGGGCCTCGCTGGTCAGCCCTCGCTGGCGCACACCTTGCATGCCGATGATCAGGTCGGCTATTTCCTGTTCGTGGGTGAAAGCATATTCCCAACCCTTGCGGGTGGCCCGCAGGAAGGCGGCCGTGCGCTCGGGCGCTTTCTCTGCCTGGGTCTCGGTCGTGAAGAGGATGTCACCATAAAAATCAACGCCATAGTCCAGGCTGCGCATGGTCGCAGGCGCCACGCCGCGGGCGCGAAGCATGGCGGGCTCCACCGTCGAATAGGCGGACACCGCGTCCACCCTGCCCTCGATCAGGTCCTCGAGCTTCCAGGACTGGGGGAGAATGTTGACGCGCTGGGGGTCAATGCCCTCGCGCTTGAGCACGGCACGCAGCTGGATGCTGCCCTGACCCTCGGAGAGCATGACCCTGGCGCCGACCAGGTCGCTGGGTGAGCGAATCCCGCGGTCCGCCCGGCTCATGATGACGTAAGGCGAGTGCTGGAATATCGCCGCCAGTGCCACCAGAGGCCGCCCGTTGATGCGGTCGATCAACAGGTCCGAATCGCCAATGCCGTAGTGCGCATCGCCCTTGAGAACCGTGGCAATCACCGGCCGGTCTGCACCGCCCTCACGAATCGTGACGTCCAGACCTTCATCGCGGTAAAAGCCCTCGGCCAGGGCCGCGTAATAACCGGCAAACTGGAACTGGTGCAGCCACTTGAGCTGCAGGGTGACGCGTTCGGGTGGTTTGGTGTCGGGGGCGGCACGCACCGGACTGGTGCAAAAAATCCAGAGAGCAATGACCAAAAAAATGGTCATGCCCGCCATCAGCCGACTCACCAGAGTCAGCAAGACCTGGGGCGAACGGGGCATGCGAAACATCGTGAAATCAGTCTAGCATGTGCATGTCTTTTTTGGGGAAAAGTAACACTTTTAGCGACCTAAGTCATGCTCATCTTTTGATAGCATTACATCTAATACTGAAGCTGAGAATCCGGCCATATCATCATAAAAAAACGGGCTCAAGGCCCGTTTCGTTTTGCCTCAAAAGGCGCATTACATCGTCTTGCAGACTGTGTAGATGTTGGTGTCGATGTACCCGGTTGCAGCCAATACCGCTACGCCCGGCGCGGTATTTGCGGCGACCGCACCCAAAGTAGCTCGAAACGAACCACCATCGGTAACTCCGTCGTCCAGCATCGTATCCAGTGCGCGGGCTGCTTTCCCGGGAACCTGGGATGCGCACACAGAGCTTCCAGTCATGCCGGTCACGCCAGGACCGACGCTGATCAGGCCGTTGTAGGCGCTACGAGGCAAGGCGGCAACACCAGCGTCAGCGGGGTTCCCGGTAATGAAACCGGCCGCCTTCAAATGCTGGAAGAATGCGACCGTCTCACCGCCGGCGGCAAAAGTATTGGCCTGGGTGATCGTGAGAATGCCATCGTTGTTTCCAAAGGCCGTGACAGTCGCCCAGTTGCCCCCACGAGCCGTCAGCGTAGCGAGAGGGCCATCATCACCCGGTGTTCTCTTGAACCGGTCGGTGTAGCTGATCATGCCCGCCGCAATGGCGTCCATGTCCTTACCCAGATTCTTCGCCCGGCTGCTCTCAATCAGTTCCTGACCTTTAAGCACGCCTGCCAACAGCAAACCCACAATCACCAGCACGATTGCGATTTCCACCAATGTGAAACCGGCTTGTTTCTTGAACGTTTTCATTCATTGACTCCAAATTAGACGGCGCGAACTGCACCGGTAAGAAAATGTATCTTTTGTTTTAAAAATGTGGGAGTCAGGATTTTTTACAGGGGATGGACAGCACCACCCGGATGCCGTCGCCAAGAGGTTCAGCGAAAAGCTCTCCCCCCGCTGCCTGCGCCTGTTTGCGCGCCTGGTACATGCCCAAGCCCTTGTTGACCGACCCCGAACTGGACCAGGGTTCAAACAGCTTTTCCAGGGGAATTTCCAGTCGCAATTGCCTCGTCTCCACGCAAACCAGGGTGTTTTTTGCCTCTTGTTCGATCACGATGCGGCAACTGGCAGGGAGCATCCGCTCACGGGAGAGGCTGGACACATTGCCCAGCACATTGTCCAAAACAGCCATCAGCGCATGACTGTCCCAATCCACCCGCGCCGCACCTCTCAGTTCAACAACAACCTGATGCAGCTCGGCAGCCTGCAGGACGTGCTCCGCCAGATCAAGCGACTCCAGACCTGGCGCTTCATGCACTTCCAGAGGTGCGGAGGCGGAGGCCTGCCAGGCCGGGTTCAGCAAGGCCTGGCTCATGCGCTCCGCCCGATTGGTGGCGAGGGCAGCGTTTTTTCGCAGGCGTTTTGCGCGCGCCAGGAGTTCAGTGTCGTTCTCCGCAGATCCAAAATCCTCGGCGACCAGTTGTACCCATTGCGCCAGATTGCGCATGTCGTGCTGCAGAAACACGCCCACCTTGGCGCGCTGGCTGGATGCGGCCACCAGCGCCAGTTGCCGCGCCGCCAAGGCGCCCTGGATCATGGCAAAAAGAACTTCCGCAGCCTGCACGGCAAACAGGTGGCGCTCACCACGCAAGCCTTTGAGCCCAATGCGAAAGTCCAGAGAAATATCGTCAAACTGGAAGCTCTGACAAAGGACGCGATCATCAAACCGCCGCTGGCCCCGCGCATCGGTCGCCGCCGCCCCATGCACGATGGCCGGAATGGGCGGCCCCATCCGGGTGAAGACCGGCGAGCCATACCAGTTCCCCCGCCAATCCATGCTGATCAAACCCAGTTTGGCAAGCGTACGCTGATGCAGGACCAGCGTGCCCAGCAAGTCATCATGCAAGGCCTCGCGCAAGGCCAGTAGCTGGTCCATGCGCTGGCGATGCAGGCGGCTCAAGTGGCGCAGCCACAGCATCGTGAAGCCGATGCTCAGGCCCGCCACCACCAAAGCCACCGCGGCGTCGTAGAGGTCGGTCACGACGCCGCTCTTTCTATACCGAACTTTTTCATGAAGTAGTACAAGTGCTCACGGGTCAGGCCCAGCTTGCGGGCCGCTTGGGCCACATTGAACTGGCTGTCGGCCAGCACGGAACGCACCAGTTTTTCCTGCGCAGCCTCGCCGAACTCCCTGACACCTTCCGCAATCGGAGCGGTGAGCGTCATGCGGGCCTGCCCGTCGGTGCTGAGCTGCTTTTCGGCCTGCAGGAATAACACGGCACGAGCCAAAGCCTCGCGCAGTCGCTGGCTGCTGGCGGGTTTGTTCAGGAAGTCAAAAGCTCCCAGTCCGATCGCCGTGAGTGCGACCGCAGGTTCATCCTGGCCCGTCAGCACCACCACCTTGAGCGAAGGCCGCTCCAGGATGAGCAGGCGGAGCAACTCCAGGCCCTCAGTCGGGTCGTTCGGGTGAGGTGGAAGACCCAAGTCGAGCACGGCGAGGTCAAACGGCGCTTGTGCTTGCCGGGCAATCACCAGCGCTTCAGCAGCAGAGCCCGCCGAAAGCACGCTGTAACCCATGTCTTCGAGCGAGCCGCACCACCAGTCGCGCAGGGACGCGTCGTCTTCGACAAAGAGAACGATGGGGTGACCTTCCATGATTACAAGGTTATGTCGTGAAATGGGCCAAGCAGCAGTGACTAAGCAGATCTACCCCTCCCCCACTAGGGCAAGACGCCATTTCCCTGCATTCTCTGTATGAGCTGATCAACTGTCAGCCAGACCACTACATCATCGAAGTATGTGTTGACAGGCGTCGTGGCCTCGTTCCGCTGATGCGACACCAAAATCCTGTCGTTATTGACATTTGCAGCTTCGTCCACGCTGAGGGCTGGCGGAGCAGCATTGAGGTTTGCGCCATATGAATACACGGCGAACGCAGGGTTTGCGAGTTGCCGACCACCAGCACAATTGGCGGCCCCAATTGAATCGCACACGCGGACATCGCTGACGGGAGTGGCGGTGGGGTTGTAGTACCGATTACGAATGCCGTCCGCATGCGTAAATGGATAACAAGTAGAGGCATTTATGTTGCAAGTCGCCGGCGTGATAGCCAAGGTGATGGATCCGTTGTTTGTGGTGGTGTTCACCGTGGACGGCACGATATAGCGCAATGGACGAGCCCAGGCATCAATGACGAGGCCATTCGCATCCTGCCCTGCCATTCCCAGCGTAGCAGCTGGCACAAAACCCGTATTTGGATTTGCCATTACAAAACACCGGCCACGCTCGGCTCCCCCTCCAGCAGTAGTAGTCACAAACACTTCTGGTCCACAAGCTGCTGCTGGATTCGGATTTGTACAGAAACTTTCTCTTCCAGTACTCGTTGCAGTAGCTGGACAGGGAAGGCGCCGGTTGACCATGGCAAAGGCGACAATAGCGTCGCTCGCATCCTGCAATTGGCGTTGGGTGTCAGAAAATTTCTTGTTTATCAGTTGAGGACCCAGCGCAGCCATTCCCGCCCCGAGGGCAAGCCCCGCAATTACCAGGACTAAAGCGATCTCGATCAAACTGAATCCGCACTGGCGGATTTTTGCAGAGAGGCTCCGGCCCTCAGCTTTCCTGGGGGTGCGACATTCGCGTGAATATGGGATCATTTTTCTAGCGTCGTTGCTCATATCGTTCCTCACGTTTTGCCATCACCGCTCTATCACTTTTGGCGGAATGATGCGGATCGCGCCGGGCGGCAACAAATCGATTGCCTGCCCCGAAGGCACATCAATCACCTGCCCCGGCCTTGCTCTGAGTTGCATGTCCTGGCCCCCAGGCTGCAACACACCCGCCTGCCCTGCCAGAGAGCGCAAGGGATTGGCTGCGGCCCGTCCATAAAGCGGCTGGTCATTAACCCACACCGTGCTGCGGTTCCCTGAACGGACCACCACGCCACTGACGACCAGGGTATCCGGCAAGCCCGTGGCGGCTTCCCCTGATGCATCCTTTGGAAGTACCTGCACCCCGCCGTCTGCATGTTCGGCAGCGTTGCGTGCCGATTCAAGATTTCGGCGCTGCGCAGGCGAAAGAATCAGCGCCCCAAGTTCGCGGGACAACGGGGCAACGCCAGGAACGGTCAGCGCCGGCCCAGCCGTCTGCGCCATGGCTGCACAGGCAGTCAGCGCCGTCAGGCCAAGCGCCACAACCCGGCCCCCGAACCGCGGAGCCTTGACAACCGTTGGGGAGAGTTTCATCACTGGCTCCCTCTTCATGGCAATTTAGGCGCTGCGCCTTCGGCCACCACGTACAACCACGACAATTCACAACGTACATCGACCGCTGGAACCGAACGGCCTGCACCGGTGAAAATTTTCTGATCGTAAACGCAGCTGTCGACCGTGAAGTAACCCGCGTTGCTACCCTGCAGGCGTGCCAGCAGGCTCATCCACTCTTCCTCATGGAGACCACCGGCAATGAGCTTCATGGGCACACGCACCAGATGGGCCACGGTCTCTCCGGTCTTGTCGTCGTTCAGGGGCTTGATTTTTTCCTGCGCGCCCAGCTCCCACACCAAGGTACTTTTGTGCAGGTCGCGGGCGGCGGTTTCCAACGCTTCCAGCATGGCCAGCCTGTCGGGCGTATGAGCAAAGCGTGACTGCTTGAGCTTGCCGAACATTTGCAGATTCTCCTCCAGCCTGGCCCGGTCGGACTGGGTGTTCTCCAGCGACAGGTTGGCGGCGCCCAGTGCTGCCTGAGCCTTGCTTTGCTCCTGCGCGATGCTCTGGGCCCACCAGCTTGCGCCACCAACCAGCGCAGCAGCAAGGGTACACATGATCGCACCCAGCACAAGCGGCCGGGCGGCCATGCGCCAGACGCTGCGTGGTTTTTGCAGGTCAGTCATGGTGCAACCTTCTCCAGACACAGGTCCAGCGTGCGTGCGCCCACCTCGCCGAGCGTGCCGGTCTGAACCTGCACCGGGTCCAGCGTCACTGTGGACTTGAGCAGAAAGGCCGACCATCCACCGGAATTCAAACCGGCAAGCAAGCCGTCCTGCAGCTGCAACGCCTGTCGCTGTGTCAATGCCAGCGGAAGCGCCGCGGTGAAGCTCAGCAAGGCAAGGGCCGGTTTGGCCGGTTCTGCAGCAGGTGCGGCCGCTGCCGCAGCGGCATCAACCGCCTTGGGGCATCCAAAGGGCTGGGCAGGGGCAGGAGGCGCGCCGGCGGCTTGCACCTGCAGACGCGGCAGTGTCCAGCTGATTTTTTGCACTTCCACCCCCGGTGCACCTTTCAATGCGCCGGCCAGATGTTGCAGACCGGCAAACTGGTCGGGCTGCGTCGCGAGGGTTTGCTGCCAGGCCTGTACCGACGCCACCGCAAGGCCGGCCTGACTCAGGTCGCCCTTGGCGCGCAGGACTTCCTGGCTGGCCTGCTGGTTGATGACTGCAGCGCGCGCCAGTTGCTCCTGCGCCAGATTGCGCTTGCCCCAGGACAGCCACAACAAGTCCGCCGACCACAAGACGGCCACGGCCAGAACGGCCATGCCGCCATACTTCGCACCGGCAGCGATCTGGGCAGCGCGCCATTGCGTGCGTGATTCGTCCGGCAAAAACTGCAGTTGCGCAGAGGCCGACTTGAGCCGCGGCAGCAGCCGGGCATAAGCGTCGGTCACGCCCTCAATGAATTGCACGTCCAGCGCAGGGTCCGTGCCAACATCTGCGAGTGCCTGTTCGTCGTCAAACGGCAACCACATCTGCGTGGCCACCGGCTGGTCGGCGCTGCCCAGCCATTCCTGGGAAATCAGGTACTGGACAGTTCTGCGCGCTTCGGCCAGCACAAAGGCCGCCGACAGGCTGCCTTCACCCACACTCAGGGCCAGCCGCGAAAACAGCGGCGTCTTGCCGCGGACCAGCACCTGCCGCAACCCGGCAGGGGTGGCCACCAGGGCCAGCGTGGGCCGAAGGCTGGCGGGCTCCGGCGCCACCGGCGCCTGGCCTGGCAACGGGTCGGTGCGCGGTCGTCGGGGCAACTTCTGCCTGACCTCCAGCGCGATCAAGGCCGACAGCGGCCACAAGCCCTTGACGCGAATGTGATGCGCCGTCAGGGCAGCCAGCCATTGGGCGATGCGCTCGCTTTGCCCCATGCCGATCAGGCTGACACGGGTCGGCGGCCGCCATGAGCCGGAAGGAACCAGCACGGCAGCGCGATAGGGGTTGTCTCGCATCTGCTGCAATAGCCGGCGTTGCAGCAACTGCTGTCGGGTACCGGCCAGCCAGATAGGCGGCAGGACGTTGCGGATGTAGGCCTCGTCCATGATGTCGCTGACCAGCGAGCAGTTGCCGCGCGCCGGCATGTGGGCGGCGATCCAGGCAACGGGATCAACATCCACACCCGCTGCCGCAACAGGCTCAGCGCTGGTACCTCTCAGCCGGTACAGGTGAACCGACTGCTGCGCGATGACAATGGCAAATTCAGTCATTACTAAAACTTGACCTTGGAAATCAGGTCGTAGATGGGCAACATCACGGAAGACATGATCCAGGCAATCATGCCGCCCAGCACCAGCGTCAGCACAGGCTGTATCAGCCCCTGCAGTTTTTCAATGGCATCGTTGACTTCGCGGGTGTAGAAATAACTGACGTTTTCAAGCGCCTTGTCCAGGCCACCGGTGCTTTCGCCGACCCGGATCATGCGTACCACCAATGCAGGAAACAGCGTGGTTGCAGCGAAGGAGTCCGACACTTTCTGTCCCTGGGAAATGCTCAGCGCGGCGCCGCTGATCGCCTTGCGATAAGCCGCGTTGCCTGAGAGGCTCAGGCAGAACCCGAGCGCATCGAGCACCGAAACACCGCTTTTGTACATCAGCCCAAAGGACTTGGCAAAACGCGCCATGATGATCTTCTTGAGGATGGGACCAAAGATGGGCGCCCGCAATTTGGCACTGTCGACCCAGAGCCTGGCAGCCGGAGACAGACGCACGGCCGTGATCCACAAGGCGGCAACCAGAAAAATCACCAGGGGAATGGTGTACCAGTAATTGACCAGAAAGCCGGAAAAAGCCACCAGTGCCCGTGTCTGGATGGGCACTGTACCGCCCAGATTCCTGATGAAACCAAGCAACTGTGGCACGAGGTAGATCATCAGAAAGCCAACGGCCCCGAGCACCACGGTGCCGGCAAAGACGGGATACATCAACAGCTTTTTTGTCTGCGCAGCAATCTCGTCCGACCACTTCAGGCTTTCCACAAGCTCGGCCAGCACCTCCGGCAACTTGCCGGTGGCTTCGCCGGTACGAATCAGGTTGACGTTGACCTTGTCGATGCCCGCAGGCGACTGCTCGAGCGCCTCCGACAGGCTGGCGCCACCCTCGATACGATCCACCAGGTCCGAGATAAAACGCCGCACGGTGGGTGTATCGGCAGAGTCGCGCAAATCGATCAGCGATTCAAACAAGGGCACACCCGCATGGCTCATCGTCTGCAAGTGGATGAAGATGTTGATGAGCTCCTTGCTCTCCAGCTTCTTGCGGGCAAACAGCGTGGCAGCCCGTACCGGCGTGGCTTTCAGCAGCTCCAGCTGCATGCGGCCCAGGCGCGCTTCCAGGTCCGACTCGCTGGTGGCGGACTGGCGCCCCGAGATGGTCCGGCCCTCGGCCGTGATCGCGCGGTAATTGAACTCCAGCATCAGTTGGCCAGACGGGTCAGGTCCACCACACGGGCCACCTCTTCGAGCGAGGTCGTGCCTGCCAGCACGCGGCCCAGCCCGTCCTCGGCCATGGTGGTGAAGCCGTTGCTGCGCGCGTGAGCCAGCAGCTCGGGCGTACGCGCGTTGCGCGACAGCAGGTCGTCCAGGCCCATGTCGAAGCGCAGCAGCTCCATGATGCTGGTTCGCCCCTTGTAACCCTGGTTTTTACAGTGGGCGCACCCCACGGCGCGGTACAGGGTCAGCGGCAGATGGTGTGCAACGCCCAGCAGCGACTTCTCAACATCGCCGGCTTCGTAGGCAGCCTTGCACTTGGGGCACAGCAGACGCACCAGGCGCTGCGCGACGATGCCGATCAGGTTGCCCGTCATCACGCTCACGGGAATGCCCAGGTCCAGCAGCCGGGCAATGGCCAGCACCGCTGAATTGGCGTGCAGGGTTGAAAACACCTGGTGGCCCGTCATGGCGGCACGAAAAGCCATCTCGGCCGTCTCGTGGTCGCGGATCTCGCCGACCAGGATGATGTCCGGATCCTGCCGCATCATGGAGCGGATGCCGTTGGCAAAGTCCATCTTGGGGTTGTCGGCGGCGGAGGCCTGGCGGATACGCGCCATCGGGTATTCGACCGGGTCCTCAAGCGTCATGATGTTGACGCTCTCGGTATTCATCTCATTGAGGATGGAGTACAGCGTGGTGGTCTTGCCGCTGCCGGTCGGTCCCGTCACAAGGATGATGCCGTAGGGCCGCGCCAGCATCAGCCGCAAGGTGTTCATGCGGTCGGCAGGCAGCCCCATCTTGTCCATGGGCACGATGGACTTGCGCCGGTCGAGCACACGCAGCACGAAGTTCTCGCCATGGATGGTCGGCTGCGCAGCCGCGCGAAAGTCAACGTCGTGCCCACGTATGACCATGGAAATACGCCCGTCCTGGGGTGCCCGCGTCTCGGCGATGTCCATGCCCGACAGGACCTTGAGCCTGACCGACAATGCCGGCCAGTACTGCTTGTGCAGCACACGCACCTGACGCATGACGCCGTCGATACGGTAGCGAATTCGCAAAAAACCCTCTTCGGGTTCGAAGTGAATGTCGGAAGCACCTTCGAGCACGGCATCGGCCAGCAGTGCATCGATGAGCCGGACAATCGGGTGCGCAAAAGCCTCCGCGCCTCGCATGGACAGTGCGCTGTCGTCCATCTTGCCGGTGCGCAGCCCCTTGAGGATGTCGTCGATGGACAGCACATAACCGTAGAAGCGGTCGATGGCGGCCTTGATGTCGGCCTTGGACGCCAGCCGCCAGCGCAGCGAAATATCGGCAGGCACGGCGGAGCGGCACTGGTCCATGGCCACGACGTCGTTGGTGTCGCTGATGGCGACCGTCAGCTGACGGCTCTCGTCGTCAAAACCGACCGGAAAAACGTCGTAGTTCTGCGCCAGCGTTTTCGGGATGAGTTTGATCGCCCCGTCGTCGGGGACCATGTCGTCGAGACGGATCGCCTCTGTGGCACTGGCCGCAGCCATGATGGCCGTGAGGTCATCGAGTGACAACATGCCCAGGCTGACCAGGATGTCTCCGAAAGAGCCTCCACGCTTTTCCCGCTCGGTCCAGGCAATCTCGGCCTGGTCGTGCGTGATCAGGCCGCTGCGCTCGAGCTCAAGGTAAAACGACGTCGGGTTGTAGACGTCGAGTTTGGCGTTCATCGGGACGCCCCCGCAGCCGCGCCCGCCTTCAATGCAGCCAGCCTGGTGCGCGCGCTGGCTTCGTCAAACCCCGAGGCCCGTCCCTGGGCCAGCCCGATCGCGGTTTCGTAGTACTGCGCCGCGAGGCCGGACTTTCTCAGGTGGTCCAGCGTAACCGCCAGGTTGTAGGCGAATTGCGGCTCCTGGGGCGCTGCGGAATGCGCCTTGAAAAACAGGGGTTGCGCCTCGGACCAGCGCTTTTCGCCGGACAGGACCAGCCCCAGGGCATTGTTCAGATCGGCCTCCTGCGGCGACCGGGCCAGCATTTCCCGGAGCCTCGATTCCTGCTGGGGTTCGCCCGCGTTGGTGATCAGGCTGCTGAGGCCGGCGAGCGCCGTGGCGTTTTGCGGCTCCAGGCGCAAAACCCGCTTGTAGGCATCCATGGCCGGTTCGCGCTGATTGGCGGCATGTGCAATGACGGCCAGGCCGAGCCAGGCATCACGCTGAGTCGGGTCGGCCCTGAGAACGTCCTGATAGAGCCGGGTGGCTTCAGTGGTCTTGCCCGCCTGGTAGGCCGCGTACGCAGCGTCCATGAGCGAAGCAGGTTTTGCGGCATTGGGACGCAATGCCACGCCCGGTCCGCCAGGGGCGACACCCGACCCAAGGCGGCTGTCACCGCCGGTTGGAGCCTGCCTGGCCGCGGCGTTGCGTGCAGAATTTTGCGCCACTGCGCGGGGACGCGACGTCACCGGCGCCGGGCCGGCAACCGGCTGTGCGGCGGCTGGGGCACTCTTGTCCGCCCCGGCAGCCTTCATCGTTTCACTGGCCGCAACGGGCAGATTGCCGGGCGCAGCAGCATCAGATGGCCGTGCCGGGAATGCCTCGGGCGCAGCGACCTGCGGGGCCACGACCGGCGCGATGGGCCTGCTCGCAAGCAGTGTGCTGGAGGACCCGAAAAGCGCATCCCCAAACAGCAAAAAAGCGGCCAGGGGCAGTGCCACCACCAGCGCCACCGCGGCAAGCAACCATTGCCGTCGCTGCGGCTTGTTCGGCACCTTGCGAACGCCGACACCCGCCATCGCGCTCGCTGCCGAGATCGCCTGGCGCTGCGTGGTTCCCGAAACGGCCGCAACACGGTCCACGGACCCCGCCACGGTCGGGGTTGCTTCGGGGGCTTGGGACACGGGAGCTCGACCGGCGAAGGGGCCCGTTGAAGGGCGCACCGGTTCGCGTGCCGCCTGGGCGGCGGCCCAGCCCCCGGCGACAGCCCCCGCACCCTGGCCTGCTTCGGCGCCGGTTGGCCTGGCATAACGTCCATAGGGCTGCGTCGGGGTCCGGGAATCGGCAACCGCGGTCACGGACGCAGCTTGCGGCAACGGTGCGGAGGCGGGTTCGTCCGACACCAGCGTCAGGTCGGGGAAATCTGTCTCGGGCGCTGGCGCCTGTGACGCCGTGGAAGCCTGCACACCCTCACCGGTCGGTTCCTGGGTTGGTATCGAGGGCGGTGTCTGCGCCTGCAAGGTCAACTCGGCGGCGGATGTCTGCGCCTGGTCCTCAGGCGTGTCCGCCACGGGCGCCATGGACGCAGGGCTGGCGCCGGTCGCAGACGCGTCCAGCTTGCGCTTGCGGGAGTCCTCCTCTGCCCGGCGGAGCGCGTCGAGCAACAAGCTCATGGCCGGCGCCCCACAGGCACCGGTGTACCGATGGAAAGCTGACTCCGGATAAAGGAGGCGTCGCCATCAATGCTCGAGTCGCGAAGGATGGTGGGACGCAGAAAAATGACCAGTTCGCTTTTGTTGGACTGGTTGCTGCGGAGCTTGAACAGTTCGCCGACGACCGGCACATTGCCCACGCCGGGAAGCTGGTCCGTGGCGTTGCTCTGGTCGTCCTGCATGAGGCCACCCAGCACCGCAGTCTCGCCGTCCCGTACCTTCATGATGGACTCGAACTCGCGCGTCTGTATTTCAGGAATCCGGTTGGTCACACCGGCTGTCGCCAGGGCGGGACTCGGATCATTGACATAACTCATGATCCGGGACACGGACGGACGCAGGTTCAGCGTGATTTCGTCGTCGTCGCCGACCTGGGCCGTCACGTTCATCAGAAAGCCCACCGGCACGGTGTTGATGGTGGTGGTGTAAACCGCTGCAGTGGGGGCCACACCAAGTGAGCCTGGCGTGCCCGGTGTCACCGAGATCGTGAAATACACCTTGTTGTCCACCACCTTGAGCAGCGCGGCCTGGTTGTTCATGACACTGACCTTGGGACTGGAAAGAACGCGGGTCTTGCCGAATGATTCGAGCAGGCGTACGGTCGCAGAAATGTCGGTTTTTCCGAAGGATTTTTGGGCGGTAAAGGTACCAAGAGAAGCCGGGTTGACGCCCGTCAAGAGGGCTGTTCCGCCGCCGGCGGCCATCACCAGGCTCAGCGGTGTGGAGACCGCGTTCCGGACGAACGACCAGTTAATTCCCTGCTGGTAGTCGTTGCTCAACGCCACTTCCACAATCGTGGCCTCGATCAGCACCTGGCGCCTGGCATTGCCAACCACCTGGTCCAGAAACTCGCGCACGCGTGCATGTTGCTTGCCTGTGGCGCGAACGCTGATCACACCCGTCTCCGGATTGGCAATCACCGATGCGGCCTCGCGGTAAAGCGGTTGTGGTGCTGCAGCAGCCGTCGGCGCCGCGGCGCCGGTGATGGTTCGGGCGGCCGCACCCAGCGCCCCGGCCACAGAGGCCACAGGCGCTGGCGCAGCGGGCACTACAGCAGGTGCAGCAGCAGGCGTTGTTTCGATGACCTTGTCGGTTTCACGGAGCAAATCACGGATGTTTTCCGTGAGCGTGACCCAGAACCGGTTGTTGGACGTATTGCGAATCGACGCGGACGAGGAGTTGCCCGTGCCCGACGCAGTGCCCTGCCCGGTGGTCGCAACCTGCGACTCGGAACCCGTGCTGCTGACCGAATCGCGGGAGATGTTGGGATAGTCGGCCTTGTACAGGCGCAGAAACGGCGTGTCGGGCAGCACGAACAGGTTTTTGCCGTCCAGCTCGTAACGCATGTCGACCTGCCGCGCAAGGCGATCCAGCAGTTCGGAAATCGTCTGGTCCAGCGCATTGAGCGTGACGGTGCCGGTGATGCCCGGGTGAACATCGAGGTTCAGCTTGGCATCGCGGGCCAATGCAAACAGCAGGGTCTGAACGTTGACGTTGCTGACCACCACGCTGTAGGTCTCCTGCGGTTTGACCGCCCGGGGAGCAGGCAGACGCGGTGCGCCGGCCGAAAGCGGGGGGATGCTGACGACGTCGCCAGGCGGCTGGGCGAGCGGCGGAACCGTGCCGGGTTCCTCGACCAGGTGTCCTTTGGACATGGGTGGCGGCGGTGTGGCACAGCCTGCAAGCACCAGTGCGGCCAGCAAGACCAGCTTCCAGGCGGGGCAGTAGGTTTTCAAGGGACAGGTTCCTTACGGATGGCGTCGAGGCTGCGCACAACCGGGTTATAGCGCCTGATGGCAGCAGGAGCTGATTGTATGAACTCCAGGGCGTCCGCGCGGGTTTCGAAGTGCCCTGCATAGAGGGCGTGAGAGAGCTGACGCTGGTAGAGCCGGTTGTGGACGAGCACCGGCACGGCGGGCTGCGCGGCGCCGTCCAGCGCTGCCTGAACCTCATTGGCCATGGCCAGCACTTCGGCATCCCGCGGGGCGCGCTGGGACAACAGCTGAACCGTAAACCCCTTGCTGGAGGACTTGGCCATGAACTCGTCCGTGGCCTGCATGCGAACGGCCAGGGCGTTGTCCCTCAGCCTCGCAACCAGCGCAGGCTCCGCGATCGACGTATTTCTGGCCACGGACGGCGAGGAATCCGGGGCAGCAGACACGGCGCGAGGGACCGGGCTGCTGGACGGGGCAGCGGCAACAGCAGCGGCCAAGGCAGGGCCGGGAGCCGCCTGATCGGCCGGGACGCGCTTCGATGCCGATGGCGGCAAGCTATCGGACGGACGCGAAGCCGCCTCGGGCACCAGCGGCGTCACCGGCTGGGTCATCGCCGTGCGCTCACTCCTGTCCGGCCCGCGTCCACTGCCCAAAAGATACCCGACACCCAAGGCGACCAGCACCCCGAAGCCTGCCGGCGCAAACCTGCGCCACAGGCCAGCGGAGCTGCCGCTGGCTATGTTTGCGGCAAACAGCGTGGCGCGCCTGGTGGTCGGCAGACTGTCGCCGACCGCGCGGCGCACCTGGTCAATACCCACTTGCGGCATACCTTCCGCATACGCCGCCAGCATGGACTTGTCGGCCAGCATGTTGAGCTTGCGGGTACGGCCCTCGGAGGCCTGAACCAGCAGGCGCAAAGCTGCGGCGTCAAACAGCTCGCCCCCCTTCCACCCGGCCTTGTGCAGGCGAAACATCAGGTAGGCCGACGCGTCCTGGGCATCGAGCGGTTGCAGTTCAAACCGGTGGCTGATCCTGTCCTTGACCTGCCTGAGTTGCGGTGCGGCCAGCAATTCGTCCAGCTCGGGCTGGCCAAACAGCACAATTTTCAGCAGTTTGTTCTGGGTCGTTTCCAGGTTGGACAGCAGGCGGATTTCCTCCAGCGTGGTCGCCGGCATGCTGTGCGCCTCGTCGATCACGACCACCACGCGCCGGCCCTGGGAGTAACGCTCGATGAGGACGGATTCCAGCGCCGCGAGCATGTGCGCCCGGTTGCCCTGCGGCGGCTCGGGCATCAGGTCGCGGGCAATGGCGCCCAGAATTTCGTCGCGGTCAAAAACCGGGTTGGCCAGGTAAACCGTGTCCGACGGCAAGGGCCGCAGCCGCTCCAGCAACATGCGGCTGAGCATGGTTTTGCCCATGCCGATTTCACCCACCACACTCACGATTCCCTCGTCATGCATGGAAGCAACGATCAATCCTTCGAGGATGTCGCCACGCTGGCCTCCGGTAAAGAAGAGTCCTGTGTCGGGTGTAATGCGAAAAGGATCCGTCGACAAGCCGAAGTGATCTAGGTAAAGAACACTCATGTTTTCAAATACTTGTTAAGGAATGCTCAAGTTGTGCGCGGTCATTTTTTCAATGGCGGCTGTATCAAGGATTATGCGTTTGAAACCAAAAATGCAAGAAATTGTTACACGCCCGATGGGGGCGACTGTTGCTTTCCGGGAATCCCGGGCGCGGCAGCGGGTCGACCACCCTTGGCCGTGCGCATTCATGAAAAGGGCATCCGGGCGCCCCAGAGACTGACCCGAGGACGCCAATATTTAAGGCTGGAGTGGCACAGGCGGCCGGGCCGGCCGGCGCCAGTTGCGCGCCAGCGCCTGCCCGGGCGGCGCGCGCCCAGTCTCAGAAGGTGGGTGGGGAAATTTGTTGTTGTCGCCAGACGGCGTGAACGCGCCTGACGACGGAGGGCTGCCTAGAGCAGCTTGCAGCCGGTCTTGGCCTGCAGGGCTTCGAGGGTGACCCCGGGTGCCAGTTCAACCACTTTCAGGCCCTTCGGCGTGACGTCCATCACGGCCAGATCGGTGATGATGCGGTCCACCACACCAACCCCGGTCAGGGGCAAGGTGCATTTTTCGAGGATTTTCAGGTCTTCCGTGCCGTCTTTTTTCTTCGCGACATGCTCCATCAGGATGATGACCCGCTTGACGCCGGCCACCAGGTCCATGGCGCCGCCCATGCCCTTGATCATCTTGCCCGGAATCATCCAGTTGGCCAGGTCGCCGTGTTCGCTGACCTGCATGGCCCCCAGGATGCTGAGGTTGATCTTGCCGCCGCGGATCATGGCAAAGCTGTCGTGGCTGCCGAAAATCGACGAGCCCTTGATGGTGGTCACGGTCTGCTTGCCAGCGTTGATCAGGTCGGCGTCCACCTCGTCTTCATATGGAAACGGGCCAATGCCCAGCATGCCGTTTTCGCTTTGCAGCCACACCTCGATGTGGTCGGGCACGAAGTTGGCCACCAGCGTCGGAATGCCGATGCCGAGGTTCACATAAAAACCGTCTTCGAGTTCCTGCGCCGCGCGTGCGGCCATTTGATCCTGGGTCCATGCCATGTTCGTGCTCCTCAAACTTTACGGTCGCGGGTGGTGCGCTTTTCAATGCGCTTCTCGGGCGTGGGGTTGTGCACGATGCGGTGCACATAGATGCCGGGCAGGTGGATGTCGTCGGGCGCCAGCTCGCCGGTGGCGACGATGCGCTCCACCTCCACGATGCAGATCCTGCCCGCCATGGCGGCGGCCGGGTTGAAATTGCGCGCCGTCAGGTTGAAGCGCAGGTTGCCCGAACGGTCGGCGATGTCGGCCTTGACCAGTGCCACATCAGGCACCAGCGAGCGCTCCATCAGGTAGGTTTCGCCATCGAAATCGCGCAGTTCCTTGCCTTCGGCGACGAGGGTGCCGACACCGGTTTTCGTGAAAAAAGCCGGGATGCCGGCGCCGCCCGCGCGCAGCTTCTCGGCCAGCGTGCCCTGCGGCGTGAACTCCAGCTCCAGCTCACCGGCCAGGTACTGGCGCTCGAACTCCTTGTTCTCGCCCACGTAGCTGGAAATCATTTTTTTGATCTGCCGTGTCTCGAGCAGCTTGCCCAAGCCGAAGCCATCGACACCGGCATTGTTGGAGATCACGGTCAGGTTTTTGACCTGGCTGGCTTTGAGCGCTTCGATGAGGGCTTCGGGAATGCCGCACAGGCCAAAACCACCGACAGCCATCAGCTGACCGTCCTGGACGACGCCCTTGAGGGCCTCATCAGCGGAGGGGAAAATTTTATTCACAGAAATCTCCTGCAGAGCTTCGACACGAACTCCAAAAGCCTTACGATACTACCTATCCGGATACGTAGTTATCCCTAAAGTCAAACCCGCACTCCCGGCTCATCTGCACCACCATGGACATTGACTACCGCCTGGCATTCGACATGGCCCCCGTGGGTCTGGTGCTTTCGCGCAACCGGGCCATTGTCGACTGCAACCAGCATCTGTGCGAGATGTTCGGGGCCACGCGCGAGCAACTCACCGGCCAGTCGTTCCAGATCCTCTACCCGAGCGCGGACGAGTATGAGCGCATAGGCGCGCGCATGCTGCCCATTCTCAATGCCAAGGGGCACTACGCCGACGACCGCATCATGAAACGCGTGGACGGCCGCCTCAAGGGCGAGACCTTCTGGTGCCATGTGACAGGGCGCGCGCTGAATCGGGCTGCGCCGCACGAGTCCGGCATCTGGACCTTCGAAGACCTCAGTTCACGCCGGCCCGTCAAGGCCGAACTCACCGCGCGCGAACGTGAGGTGGCCGCGCACCTGATGGACGGACTGACGTCCAAGGAAATCGGCCGTGCCCTCGTCATCAGCCACCGCACAGTGGAGATCTACCGCGCCCGTCTGATGCGCAAGTACAAGGCATCAACGACCGCCGACCTGGTGCACAAGCTGATGGCGGGCTGAGCCGGACGCTCTTTTATTGATAGCAGCTTCCGCTTTCCTGTAAAGGGCTGGCGACTTCCTAGATCATCACCCTGGAAACACGTGCGGGCCTTTCGTCCAGATTATCCTGTTCGGGGCCGCCCGTCGCGGCCAGCTGGTCGAACGGCAGGGCCTGCTTGACCAGCACCACGGTGCACGGCGCGGCCATGGCGACCCGGATCGGCACCGTGGCCAGCAGCCGCTGCATCTGCAGCCCGTGGGTGGCCGCGCCCATCACGATCATGCTGACATGGTTGCCTTGCGCATAACGCAGCAGGGCCTGGGCAACGTCACCGTTTTCGAGGACGTGGAAGGAGACCGTCTGGCCGCTCAGGTCCAGCGGCTCGGCCCATTGCCGTAGCATGCCGAGGTAGCGGCGGTGAACCGTGGTCTCGCTGGAGGCGGCATCGTGGCCCGGCGTTTCACCCGGGTTGATCACACTCACGCAGGCCAGCCGTGCACCGGGCACGGTACCGAGGGCACGCGACACCGCGCCGCGCAGGGAGTACAGGGTGGCATCACTGACGTCACGGTTGGGAACGGCCACCATGATGATGGGCACCTCGTCAATCTGCCGTGAGGGCAGCGCGCTCGGCTGGTAGTGCATGCCGGCCGCGCGCACCCAGCGTTTCAGATGCGCCCAAAACCCTGTCGCCCGGACGCGGCGCCCACGATCGGTCACCTGCACCTGCTCCGGATGGGAGAGGTCGAAGACCAGGTGCGCGGCAGACGCATAACGCCGCGCAGCCTCCGGTTCCAGGCAGCGCAGGATCACTTCCTGCAGCCATTCGGGAAGCTCCGGACGCCACTTGCGCGGCGGCACCGGGTCCATCCACAGGCGCTGGCGCAGTCCGCCGGTGGTCTGCGGGTTGCCAAAAGGAAGCTCACGCGTGGCCAGTTCGTAGAGCATGACACCGATGGCAAAAATGTCGCTGCGCGGGTCGCCGCGCATGCCCACCACCTGCTCGGGCGCCATCCAGGTCGGCGAGCCCACCGCGGGGCGCAATTCCTCGGCCAGGAGGTCCGGAAAGTGCGCATGGCAGGACAGACCAAAGTCGAGCAGCACCGCCAGGCCGTCCGGCCGGATCAGCACATTGGCCGGCTTGAGGTCCAGGTGGCAGACGTCCTGCAGGTGCAGGCTGTGTGCGGCTTGCGCCACGGCCGCACCCAGCCGCGCGATCTCTTCAGCCGGCAGCGGCGCGGCATCATCGTCCAGCCATTGCTGCAGGGTACGCCCGGGCACGTGTTCCATGACCAGGTAAGGCAGCTTCGCCAGGTCGCCGGCGGCCACCAGGCGCGGCACATGCGGCCCCGTAAGTACGGAGAGGATTTGCCGCTCCACCTCGAACCCTACGATGTTCTCAGCGCCGTCGCCCTCGGTCATGCGCGGCACCTTCATGACCATGGGAAATGGCTCGCGCTGCACAGCGCCCGCATAAACAACCTGGTAGATGTGGGCCATGCCGCCGGCATGCAGGCAGTCGCCTACCTGAAAGCCGTCAATCAAGGTCCCGGGGTCCAGCAGCTTCACAAGCCCTGCTCCAGCCGTTTCGCGAAAACATCCGGCAGTCCTGCAGCCCGGACATCGGCCGCAGCCGCGAGATGGTCATAGGCGACCCGGTGAAAGGTCAGTTCAGCGCGGACTGCATCAAAAATTGCATACATCGCGTCGGTGTCGCCATCACGCGGCTGTCCGACCGAACCCACGGTGGCAATCCAGCGGCGATGGGGCGGTACCGGAATGGTGGCGCCCGGTGTCGGCGCAAAACGCAGGAGATTCTGGCTCGCGCCCCGGAAATACAGGGTCTGCTGGTGCACGTGGCCGCCAAAAACATAACGCACACGCGTGTCCGTGCAGGCCGCATGGAGGCTTGCCTCCGCCCGGTGCCCGCTGTCGACATACAGCCAGCGCTGCGGCTCGTCGGCGCTGGCATGCACCAGAAACATGGCGTCGTCGGTGGCGGTCAGCGGCAGGCCGGCGAGGAAGTCCAGGTCGACGGGCTCCAGTTGCGAGCGGGTCCACGCCGCACCACCCGCGTCCATCGTGCCGGACTGGCCCTGCGGAGCCACTGCCAACGCGTCGTGGTTGCCCTGCAGGACGATGGCGCCATCCTGCGCCAGCGCACGCACCCGCCGCACCACCTGCGCAGGCTGCGCCCCGTAACCCACCAGATCGCCGAGCACGGCAAAGCGCTGCGCACCCTGGGCGACGGCGTGGTCCATGCAGGCGTCAAACGCGCGCAGGTTGGCATGAATGTCGGACAGCAGGGCAATTTTCATAGGTCGTTGCGCACATCATCGGCCTTGAACCTGATGCGAGGCTTGCAATCGGGAACAGGCCGGCTTATGTCAGCCGTAATGCCGTCAGCGCGCCATGAACGGCCACACATACCGGGCGGATAGCTATCATATCAATAGCTATCTACGCTTGTATTCATTGGGCTGGAGGCCGAAACCACTACAGAACAGAAGTTGTTTTCCGGAAAGGCGCTGGCTGCCGGCAGGCTCAGAGGACGCCAGCATCGGGTTCCCGGCGGATGGACTCCCGCGAACGGTGGTCGCGCAGCTTGTCCAGCGTGTGTTCGAGCACCCGCTTGAGTTTCTCGCTCGCACCCCGGAAGGCTTCATCCTGGCTGGAGGCGTGGTGGTTGACGGCCAGCGGCTCATGGTGCGCGAGCCGCGCCTCGATCATGCAGCGCTTGTGGTCGGTGCTGACCTTGTCGCTGTTCTCGTCGCTCATGTGCACCTCGACGCGGGTGATGTCATCCTTGAAGCGGCTCAGCGACGCGTTGAGTTCCGTGCTCGCCCACCGCTCAAAAGACTCACCGGTGTGAATGGTGTGGTTGGAGTTGACTTGAACCTGCATATCGTTTTTCCTTTCAGCGTCGGCAACGTTCGGCATGAAGGCCGGACTGCCATGAAGTCACACGGCGGCGACTGGAAATTCATTGTGCGCCCCGCCCGCCTGATGGCGTGTAGTCCGCATTCCCCCGCCCAAGTAGGGCGAGTAAAAATCCGCAACGTTTTCTCAGCGCCGTCTGCCGGCAGCAGGCGGTCTTTCTGCTTGCAGGCACTGCAAAAAACCGGGCGCACACCGTTGAAGGTGGCATCATGAAAAACGGACCCCGAAGGGCCCGTCTTTCTCTCACCAGCCAGGCTGGATCATTTTTCCCCGGAAGCGATCTCACCTTTCTTGACGGCGGCAGCGGCAGCGGCTTTGCGCTTGGCTCGGGCCGCATCGCGCTCCTGCTTGGTGGCTGCCTTGGCGGTGCCGACACCTTTTTCCTCAGCTGCGAGGGGCTTGACGGGCTGGGCGGCAACAGCAGCGCCTTCGGCTTTGCGAGCAGTTTTGGCCGTGGCTTTTTCAGCGGGCGTTGCCTTGGGCAGGGTCTGGCCTTTGGATTGTTCGGCGTCGGCTTCGCCCCCTTTGGTCTGGGCGAAGGCACTCACGGCCAACATCTGGGCAAGAACGAGACTCAGGGGAAGCAACAGTTTTTTCATGAGAAATCTCCGAGAAGGTTGATGAACGAGAAAATTAAGTATTTCATGCTACTGTTATTCCGAACTTGAGATTTATCAACTGGACTGCATGAATCAGAACCGCCCACGGCGGACATGCGGCTTTTCGCCTAAGGCGCCGTCTGCTGCCGCTGGTACTCCTTGCGCTTCATGTCGAGGTAGTCGACACGATCGACCTCATGCAACTGGCGGGCATATTTCTGGGTCGCCGCGAACCAGCCCTCCAGGCCTTTCTCGAACCGTTGCGGCGGCGCCACCAACAGCGAATCGAGGTAGGTCTCAATCGCGAGGTAGTAACGCATCGTGTTTCGTTCCACCACGCCACGCACCCCGCCAATGAGTTCCGGAGGCTGACCGGGACTGCCCGCTGTGGTCGGCGTGAACCCGACCTTTCCCCGGCCAAGGGTTGCCAGATAAAACTGCATGGCGACGCGACCCGCGCGCCCATAGGCAAACGAGTACCGCATATGAATGAAGCTTTGCCCTTCCGCAACCGGCACGGCCTCCAGCAGGATCCGGTAGTCGTGTGTGTCCAGCGGACCATCAGCAGCTTCAAGCTCGATATTCAGATAGTCCGGCTCTACAGCCACCCGCCGGTAGGAAAAAAGAACCGTGGACGCCTCAGCCAAGGGCCGGTCATGCTTGCGACCGATCCGCACATCCAGCTGGGGAGCCCCCGCGGCAGTCCTGGCACGGCAAAACTTGACATTCAGATGCAGGATCAGCATGTCACACCAGTGCCCGGGGTCGCTCAGCGCCGCACTGACCGCCCCGAACGGGTGCTTGACCAGGGCGTAGACGTCACCCTCCAGTTGCTGGGCACTTTCAGTCGATGCCAGGTACAGGGGCCCCTGGAATTGGTTGCTGGCAAGCTGAGGGCCCAAGGCAAGGTGCTTGGCCCGCAAAGCGGCAGGTCCGAGCGCCTGCGATCCGCCAGCGCCCCAGACAGGCATGAACAGCCCTAGCGAGAGCGACAACACAATCGCATGGCGGACGACCCGCTGGATGGCATGAATGAACCACATCATGCCTATCATTATGGGCAGCCGGCCCAACAGAAACTTTGCGGAAGATCATGTCATGTCGAGCCCATGCGCAGAAAAACCCGCCATGCCGGCCGGCGGTTTCCCGTCCTACTTGCCGTCAATCACCTCGGCAGCGCTGCGGAAGGCATCTACCGCTGTGGGCACACCGCAATAGACGGCGGCGTGCAGCAACACCTCCTGAATCTCCGCAGAAGTTGCGCCGTTGTTGAGCGCACCGCGCACATGCGCCTTGAGTTCGTGCTGCCTGCCGAGCGCCGTGAGCATGGCCACGGTGATCAGGCTTCGCGTCTTGCGCTCCAGGCCCGGCCGCTGCCAGACATCCCCCCAGGCTTTGGCCGTGATGTGCTCCTGAATGGGACGGGTGAAATCGGTGACATTGGCGAAAGCATTGCTTACGAAGTCTTCGCCCATCACCTGCTTGCGGGTGGCGAGGCCTTTGTCGAATTGGGAATCCATGGGTCAGGTGCTCCTGGGAAAATCACCAGCATAGCCGCTGACGCTCCTATCAACCTGCGCCGACAGGGCCAACCCCCAAAGTCCCCTCACTCTGAACGTATCATTGCCCCAACATTCACCCGCCATGAGACAAGCCATGACCACGAGATACCCCCTCCCCGACCTCAACACCCTGCCCGATGACATCAAGGCCAAAGTGCTGGAGGTACAGGAAAAAGCCGGCTTCGTACCCAATGTGTTTCTGGCACTGGCGCGCCGCCCGGCGGAGTGGCGTGCTTTCTTTGCCTACCATGACGCATTGATGTTGCGCGAGGAGTCGGGCCTGAGCAAAGGCGACCGCGAGATGATCGTGACCACCACGAGTGCGGCCAACCACTGCCTGTATTGCGTGGTGGCGCATGGCGCGCTCCTGCGGATCTACGAGAAAAAGCCGCTGGTGGCCGACCAGGTGGCGGTGAACTACCGCAAGGCCGACATCACGCCGCGCCAGCGCGCCATGCTGGACTTTGCGATGAAGGTCTGCCAGAAGTCGGACGAGGTGGAAGAAACCGACTTTGCCGCGCTGCATGCCCACGGCTTCAACGACGAGGACATCTGGGACATCGCCGCGATCACCGCCTTCTTCGGGCTGTCCAACCGCATCGCGAGCTTTTCCAGCATGATGCCCAACCCCGAGTTTTACCTGATGGGCCGGTTGCCGAAGCAGAAATAGGGAAACAGGGGTCGCAGGCCCCGGTCAGCGCAGTTTTCCGGGTTTGCGTTCGGGCTTGTGCTGCTCCGCACGCTGGCAGGAGCGCCGGAAATCCTGCAGGGTTTTCTGCGCGCGGCCCAGCACGCTGTCCTCCGGGTAATCGCCCGACGCGCCAAACTCGCCGAACGGCGTGCCGGTGAGCAGTTCCAGGCCTTCACTGGCATGTTCGGCCGTGTAGATGTGGAACCGTCCCGCGGCCACCGCCTCCACCACCTTGCGCTCGAGCATCAGGTGGCGCCGGTTGCGGTGGGGAATCAGCACACCCTGGCTGCCGTCCAGCCCGACAATTTCACAACTGCGGAAGTAGCCTTCGATTTTTTCGTTGATCCCGCCCACCGGCAGCATGTCGCCATGCTGGTTGATTGCCCCGGTCACGGCGACGCCCTGTTCCAGCGGCAGCCCTGACAGCGACGACAACAGCACATACAGTTCGGCGCAGGAAGCGGAATCGCCCTCGACGCCGTGGTACTCCTGCTCGAAAACAATGGCCGCATTCAGCGCCAGCGGCGCAATGTGGGCAAACAGCGCCGACAGGTAACTGTGCAGGATCAGCACCCCCTTGTCATGGATGGGGCCGGAAAGCTCCACCTCGCGCTCCACATTGAGCAGGCCCTCGTCGCCGGCGTAGGTGCGCGCCGTGACACCCACCGGAAAACCGAAACGGTAGTCGCCCAGGTCAATCACGGTCAAGGCATTGAGCTGCCCCACCTTCTCGCCGGTCAGGACCAGCAACCGTTCCCCGTCCGCAATGGTTTCCTGCTGGCGCTGCTCGGGGTAATCGTGCCTGTAATTGCGGGCACGAAGTGCCGCCTCGACGTCCTGCAGATCCACCAGGGTCGCGCCCCGCGCACGGCCCATGGAGGCGCTCTCCATCACGAGTGCCTCGGTGCGGGAAAAGATGGCGCTCTGGCGGGTCTGGTCGTCCACCTCGCGGTGGGAATCTTCCAGCAGACGCGCGACGGCCGCTGCGGAAAAGTGGGGCAAGCCCATCTTGCGGCAGGTGTGCGCCACAAAAACCGCCGAAGCCCGGCGGGTTTCCGGATTGGCCGGAAAACTCTCGGCCACGTCCACCTTGCAGCGAAAACGGCGGGTGAATTCCGGATCGCTCTCCTGCAGGAGGTAGTACTCCTCGACGGATCCGATCAGGATGATCTTGACATCCGCATCGACGGGTTCCGGCTCCAGTGCCACGGCGGCCATGGGTGAATACGTCATGCCGGACTCCTCGATCTGCACACGGCCGCTGCGCAGGAAGCGGCGCAGCTTTTCCCACACCAGATCATCGGCCAGCAAGTCGTGCAGGTGCAGCATCAGAAAGCCGCCGTGCGCCTTGAGCAGGCTGCCCGCGCGTATGCGCGAGAAATCCGTGACCCGCACATCGTTGTCGGACTGGTACTCGATGCTGCCAAACAGCCTGCGCAGCAGGGGGTTGTCCTCGACCATCACCGGCGCGCCGGTCAGGCCGTGGTTGTCCACCACCAGGTTGACCCGGTAACGGCCCAGCACGGAAGCCAGTGCCTCGAGCCGGACCTCCTCTTCGGTGTCGCCCGCCTGGAACAGCTCCAGGTTTTCGAGCACATCGTGCATGACCAGGTCCAGGTAGTTGCCCAGCTTGACGGAGTCCTTGATCTGTTTGCGCAGCTCGTTGCGGATCTCCTGCAGTTCGTGCTCCAGCATCGGTTTGACCACCTGGCGGCGCAAGGCTGCCAGGCCTTCGTGCAGGACCCGTTCCATGGACCGGGTTTTATCGAGAAACCGGGCGATTTCAGCACGCAGTTCCTGCTCGGCGCGGTCAATCTCCACACGCCGCTCTTTCGGCAGGGCCAGCGCCTCGCTTTCAGTCAAGGCCCGGCCCTTGTCATCCCTCAGGGTGAAGACCAGATGGCCTGCCTCGCGAAACAGTGAAAAGCTCCGGGCCTCGGCAAACGCGTCCAGCTCCGCGTAGGCCGGGTCCTCTTCTGCCTTGTAACTTTTTTCGATGCGTTCGCTTTCCGTGCGGAAATCCTGGTCCGCCAGGCGTTTGGGAATTTCCGCCTGAAGCGTTTTGGTCAACTGCAGCATCAGTTGACGCAGCAGCCGGCCCTGCCCTGCGGGCATGCGCAAGGCCCGGGGCCGCTCCGGGGCCTCGAAATTGTTGAGATAACACAGGTCCGGAGGCACCGGCCGGCTGGCCGCCGCCGTCTTCATCATCTGCAGCAGCAGGGTCGATCTTCCCGTGCCCACCTCGCCCAGCACGAAAAGGTTGTAGTCGGGTTGCGCCATCGCGAGGCCGAAGCGGGCCGCGGTTTCGGCACGCTCCTGGCCGATCCAGTGCATCGGCTGGTCCAGCAGTTCGGACGTGTCCGCAAACCCCAAAAGCACGGGATCGATGGCAAGACGCAGATCAGCGGGGAGGACTTTGGCGACAGGCATGGCGGGTTCCGGCAAGGGGGAAGAATGGCCGGATTTTGCGCTCAGCTGACCAGCTGGCGCATCCAGTCGGGCAAGGCGGCGGCTTTCTGGCTCGGAAAGTCGACCCAGATCGTCGTGGCACCACCGGCCGCATAGATCACACCGGGCTGGTCGGCGCGCTCCATCGTTCCCCAGCTCTCGAAGGTGGTGCGTGCCGGGTCGCTGACATACATCTTGACCAGCACGTCGCCCGGGTATTCGAGCTGTTTGTAGAAATTGCAGAACGCATTGACGATGACCGGGCCTTCGCCCAGGGGGTCGGGCACACAGCCGATGGAATGCATCCAGTCGATGCGAACCGTTTCCAGGTAACGGAAATAGCTGGTGTTGTTGACGTGGCCCATGGCGTCCATATCGCCCCACCGGATGGGGACACGCATTTCGAAGACCAGTTTTTTGATGTCGGGAATTTCAATTTTCATGGCGCTGTGAAGACGAGGAGAGTCGAAAAAGAAGGACAAATGTGAGGAGAGATGGCCGATGGACAAGCGCCCGGCGGCGCAGGCCTCAAAGCCCGAAGCCGTCATCCGCCGCAATGACAGCGCCGTTGATGAAGTGGCTCTGGCCGCTGGCCAGCATCACCAGCAGCGCGTCCAGGTCCTCCGGCTTGCCGATGCGCTTGCGCGGTAGCATCTGCACCAGCCGTTTTCCCTGCTCGGTTTCCCAGTGGTGGTGGTTGATCTCGGTGTCGATGTAGCCCGGGCAGATGGCGTTGACGTTGATGCCGAACTTGCCCCACTCCAGAGCCATGGCCTTGGTCATCTGCACCACCGCCGCCTTGCTCATGCAGTACACGCCGATCTGCGGCAACACGCGCAGGCCGGCCATGGAGGCAATGTTGATGATGTGCGCGCCGGAAAAAGAGCCCGGCGCCGCGCCGCGCGAGCGCGCCAGCATGCGTTTGCCGACTTCCTGCGCCACAAAAAAAGCGCCCTTGACGTTGGTGCCGAAAATGAAGTCGTAGTCATCCTCGCCCACGTCCTGGATGCGCTGCGTCGTGCTCACGCCGGAGTTGTTGACGAGGATGTCGATGGGGCCGACCTCGGTCTCGGCGTGCGCCACCGCCGACTTGATGCTGGCGTGGTCCGTCACATCGAGCGACACCACATGCGCATCACCGCCTTCGGCCTCGATCTGCGCGCGCAAGTCCTTGAGCTTGTCCATCCTGCGGCTGGCCAGTACCACCGCTGCGCCGGCACGGCTCAAGGTTTTGGCAAACTGCGCACCCAGGCCGCCGGATGCACCGGTCACGAGCGCGACACGCCCTGAAAGATCCAGGCTGTAAGCCATGAGGGACTCCTCTCTATTCCACGCAGCGGTACGAACGACCGTTCGATCCGCTGTATTCACGACATAAAATCACACGCAAGACCTGCAGCCGTCAACCGACGGACAGCCGTTCCTGAAATTCATTATCAGCGAGTCCACGATGAACAACCAAGAAATACTGGCCCAGTTCGGCCCCCGCGAAGCGATGGAATACGACGTGGTCGTGGTTGGGGGCGGCCCCGGCGGTCTGGCCACGGCCATTCGCCTGAAACAGCTGGCCGCAGAAAAAGGCGCGGAGCTTTCCGTCGTAGTGCTTGAAAAAGGCTCCGAGCCCGGCGCGCACATTCTCTCCGGCGCGGTCATGGACCCCAAGGCCCTCACCGAACTGATCCCGAACTGGAAAGAACTCGGCGCCCCGCTCAACCAGCCCGTGACCAGCGACGAGGTGCTGTTCCTCAGCGAAACAGGCGCGACCCAAACACCGGCCTTTTTTGTGCCCGAGTGTTTTCACAACGAAGGCAACTACGTGGTCAGCCTCGGCAATGTGGTGCGCTGGCTGGCGCAGCAGGCCGAGAACCTGGGTGTGGAAATTTTCCCCGGCTTCGCAGCCGCCGAGGTGCTTTACAACGACAACGGTTCGGTCAAGGGCGTGGCCACAGGCAACCTGGGCGTCGGCAAGGACGGCCAGCCAAGCGACCATTTCCAGCTCGGCATGGAACTGCACGGCAAGTACACCATCTTTGCCGAAGGCGCGCGCGGCCACCTGGGCCGCCAGCTCATGGCGCAGTTCAAACTCAATGAGGGCAAAGACCCCCAGGCCTATGCGCTGGGCGTCAAGGAACTCTGGGAAATCGATCCGGCCAAACACAAGCCGGGCCTGGTCGTTCATACCGCCGGCTGGCCCATGGACAGCCAGACCTACGGCGGCGGCTTCATGTACCACCTGGAAGACAACAAGGTCACCCTGGGCCTGGTGGTCGGCCTGGACTACAGCAACCCCTGGCTCAGCCCGTTCGAGGAAATGCAGCGCTGGAAAACGCACCCCAGCATCAAGGCCTACCTCGAAGGCGGCAAACGCATCAGCTACGGCGCGCGTGCCATCACGGCCGGCGGGCTGGTCAGCCTGCCCAAAACCGTGTTCCCCGGCGGCGCGCTCATTGGCTGCGAAGCTGGTTACCTCAACGCCGCACGCATCAAGGGCAGCCACGCTGCCATCAAGACCGGCATGCTGGCGGCCGAAGCCGCCTTCGACGCCGTGACCGCAGGCCGCCAGCACGACGAACTGAGCGCCTATCCGCAAGCCTTTGCCAAAAGCTGGCTGCATGCCGAACTGAACCAGTCACGCAACTTCAAGCAGTGGTTCAAGAAAGGCATGTATGTCGGCGCCTTCATGACCGGCATCGAACAATGGCTGTTGCCCAAGCTGGGCATCCGCAACCCGCCGTGGACGCTGCGCCGCAAGGTGGCCGACCACGCCATGCTCAAACCGGCCGCCGAGTGCCCGCAGATTGTTTACCCCAAGCCCGACAACAAGATCACCTTCGACCGGCTGAGTTCGGTGTTTGTCTCCAACACCAACCATGAAGAGCAGCAGCCGGCGCACCTGACCCTCAAGGACGCCAGCGTGCCGGTCAACATCAACCTGGCGACCTACGCCGGTCCGGAGTCGCGCTACTGCCCGGCCGGCGTCTACGAGTTCGTGAAGAACCCCGACAACAGCGACCGCCTGCAGATCAACGCGCAGAACTGCGTGCACTGCAAGACCTGCGACATCAAGGACCCGACGCAAAACATCGTCTGGGTCACACCCGAAGGCGGTGGCGGCCCCAACTACAGCGGCATGTAGGGCCATGCGGGGCGGGTCCGAACCTTCACCCGCCGCGTCGCCCGGGTGATGTCAGCCCCACATAATTTCCGACCAACGTCCAGAGAAGACCCCAACTCCCATGAACATTGTCATTACCGGCGGCGCCGGTTTCCTGGGCGTTCGCCTGGCCCGCGAACTGCTCCAACAAGGCACGCTGTCCCTGGCCGGCAGCCCCGCCCAACCCCTCACCCGTGTGACCCTGGTCGACCGGGCCGCTCCACCGGCCGATCTGATGGCCGACAACCGTGTTCGCGCGGTCGAGGGGGACCTGAACGTGCTGCTCAACGCAGACCCGGCCGCCAGCCCCGTGATCGCCAGGGACACAGCCGTGGTTTTTCACCTTGCCGCTGCGGTCAGCGGTGAATGCGAAGCCGATTTCGACCTCGGGATGCGCAGCAACCTCGACGCCACGCGTGCCCTGCTGGAGACCTGCCGCCGCCTGAAGACCGCGCCGACGGTGGTGTTTGCCAGCTCACTGGCCGTGTTCGGCAATTCACCCGAACAGCCCCTGCCCGCGGTGATCGAAGACAGCACCCTGCCGACGCCCCAGAACAGCTACGGGATCCAGAAATTCATCGGTGAGCAACTGGTGGCCGACTATGCGCGCAAGGGTTTTGTGCGCGGCCGCAACGTGCGCCTGATGACCGTGAGCGTGCGCCCCGGCAAACCCAACGGCGCAGCCTCCAGTTTCCTGAGCGGCATGATCCGCGAACCGCTGGCCGGCGTGCGGGCGGTCTGTCCGGTGACCCCCGACACACCGGTGGCGCTGTCCTCGCCCAGCCGCACCATCCACGGCCTGATCCGGGCCGTCGAGGCCAGCGACGCCGACTGGGGCGCGCGCACCGCCATCAACCTGCCGGCCCTCAAGACAACACCCGGCGAGATGGCGGCGGCGCTGGAGCGCCTTGCAGGCAAGGAGGTTGCCGCGCTGATCGACTGGACGCCGGATGCCGCGATTGCCAGCATCGTGACCAGCTGGCCGGCCCACATCGACGCGGCGCGAGCACGCCGGCTGGGCTTGCTGCCCGACGGCAGTTTCGACGCCATCATCGGAGAGTACTTAAGAGAAAACCCCTAGGCGGCGCAACGCACCAGGAGGTGAAAATTACAAGTTGTATGACAACTTTTCCCTCCACCCCTTTTTTCACCCCGAGGAGACATTCCATGACTTTTTTCAAACCCACGCTGACCCGACTCGCCCTGGGCATGACGCTCGCACTGGGCCTGGTGGCCGGCGCGGCTGCGCAGACGACCATGAAGATCAGCATCTCGACGTCGCAGAACTCCCACCAGGGCGTGGCCATCGACACCTTTGCCAAGGAAGTGGAAAAACGCACCGGCGGCCGTTACAAAGTCCAGACCTTCTACAACGGCTCCCTCGGCGGCGAGCGCGAGTCCATCGAGGCCGTGCAGCTGGGCACCCAGGAACTGGCTTTCTCCTCCACCGGCCCGGTCCCCAACTTCGTGCCGGAAACCAAGATTCTCGACGTGCCTTTCCTCTTCCGTGACAAGGCCCACGCACGTGCCGTGCTGGACGGCCCGATCGGCCAGGACCTGCTCGTCAAGTTCGAAGCCAAGGGTTTCAAGGCGCTGGGCTGGGCCGAAAACGGTTTCCGCCACATGACCAACAGCAAGCGCGACGTGAAGGCGCCCGAGGACCTGAAGGGCCTGAAAATGCGCACCATGGAAAATCCGGTGCACATCGCAGCCTACAAGGGCTTCGGCATCATCACCACCCCCATGGCTTTCCCCGAGGTGTTCACCGCCCTGCAACAGGGCACGGTTGACGGCCAGGAAAACCCGCTGTCGGTCATCATTTCCGCCAAGTTCGACCAGGTCCAGAAACACCTGTCGCTGACCGGCCATGTCTACTCGCCCTGCATCTGGGTGATGAACAAGGGCGTGTTCGACAAACTCAGCGCTGCCGACAAGAAGGCCTTCCTCGAAGCAGCCGCCGAAGGCACCAAGGCCAACCGCGCGCGCGTGGACGAAGACGATGCCAAAGGCGTGGCCGACCTGCGCGCCAAGGGCATGACCGTGATCGACAACGTCGACAAGGCCAAGTTCGTCGCCGCCCTGGCACCCGTGAACGCCGAGTTTGAAAAGCAGTTCGGCAAAGCCAACATCGAAAAGATCCGCAGCGTCAAGTAAGCTGCCCCGTTCACTACACTTTTTGTAGCTGAACACGCCCGCAGCCATTAGGCTGGCGGGCGTTTTCCTTGTAGAACCGGTATTCCCATGAAAAACACCTTTCTCAACCTCGAACGCTGGACCACCGGGTTTGCCACGCTGGTGGCCTGCCTCATGCTGGTGATCGCCTCCTCGCTGGGCATGTTCCAGATCGTGACGCGCTTCGTGCTCGAGCAGCCTGCCGAGTGGACCGAAATCCTGATTCGCCTGTCGCTGATCTGGATGGTCTTCATGGGCATACCGGCCGCCTTCCGCCAGGGCGCCATGGTCAGTGTCGATGTGCTCTACCGCTGGAGCCCGATCAAGGTCAAACGCATCCTCGACTGGGTGGTCTGCCTGGCCGCCCTCGCCCTGATCGCCGTCATCATCTGGTGGGGCTGGGACTACGCCATCCGCGGGCAGGTGCAGTCCATGGCGGGCCTGGAGTCCATTTCCATGTTCTGGGGTTATGTGGCCATGCCGATAGGTGGCATGTTCTGCGTGATCGGCATCATCGGCAACCTGCTGGATCCGCAGCGCGAGGAACTGGAGACGGCAACATGAGCTGCATCATCAACACCACTGACAACAACTTTTTCCCGGGGATCGCCCAATGACCGCCGTCATGCTGACCACCATGATCGTGTGTTTCGCACTGACGATCTCCGTAGCCGTGTCCATCGGACTGGCTTCCATCTTCGGCATCCAGGCGTCCAACGCCCACATGCTGATCTCCGTCAAGGAGATGTTCAACGCCATCAACAAGTTTCCGCTGGCGGCCATTCCGTTTTTCATCCTGGCTGGCAACCTGATGGAGACCGGCGGCATTTCGCGCCGTCTGGTCGAGTTTGCGAAAAGCATTGTCGGCGGCGTCCAGGGCGGCCTGCCCATGACCTGCGTGCTGACCTGCATGATTTTTGCCGCCGTCTCCGGCTCGTCGGTGGCCACCACGTTTGCGGTGGGCGCGATCCTGATTCCCGCCCTGATCAAACATGGCTACCCCACCAGCTACGCCGCGGCCCTGCAGGCCACCAGCGCCGAACTGGGCGTGATCATTCCGCCCTCGATTCCGCTGATCCTGTACGGCGTCAGCGCCGAGGTCTCGATCGGCGAACTGTTCATCGCCGGCGTCGGACCGGGCATCCTGATCAGCATCGCGCTGATGGCTTTTGTCTATGTGTATTGCAAGATCAAGGGTTGGGGCAAGAACGACGGCGACGGGCGCCTGAGCTTCTTCAAGGCCACCTGGCAGGCCGGCTGGGCCCTGCTGATGCCGGTGATCATTCTTGGCGGCATCTATGGCGGCATCTTCACGCCGACCGAGGCGGCAGCTGTTGCAGTTTTTTACGCGCTGATTGTCGGCGGGGTGATCTACCGCGAGATCAAGCTGCCGACACTGGTGCTGGTGCTGCGCAAGTCGGTGATCTCCAGCGCCGTCATCATGTTCATCATTGCCAATGCCGGGCTGTTTGCCTTCCTGATCACGCGCGCCGGCGTGCCGGACGCCATTGGCCGCTGGCTGGAGGCCGTGCTGCAGTCACCCGCCCTCTTCCTGCTGGGTGTCAACGCCGCGCTGTTCATCATCGGCATGTTCATCGAAACCAGCGCCGCCATCATTGTGCTGGCGCCCATCCTGGCCCCCGTGGCCATGCACTTCGGCATCGACCCGGTGCATTTCGGCCTGGTGATGGTCGTCAACCTGGCGCTGGGCATGATCACGCCGCCGTTCGGTGTGAATCTTTTTGCGGCCTGCACGGTCGCAAAAATATCGCTGGACCGGATCGTCGGGCACCTGATTCCGTTCGTGCTGGTCATCATCGCCTGCCTGATGGTGATCACCTATTTTCCGGCCATCTCGCTGACCCTGCGTGATCTGGTCTATACGAAATAAGGCCCCCACGCTTTTCACTGCGTGTAATGCGCTGCCCCCCGAGGGGGCGCTGCGCCTGTGGACTGGCAAAGCCAGATCCACGGCCCCTGCTGGTGAAGAAGGAGAGCCTGCTTCCGGGTCTTTGGCGTTGGGCGCCCCGGGCCTTGGGCTACACTTACGCAGTCAGGAGAGAGTTTTCCTCGCGAAAACCGCCGAAGGCGCATGCGGCACCCCAATGGTGCTCTGAACGCTCAGGCAAAAGGACTGGCAACCGCCACCCGGGCGAACATCTTCCGGGCGGCGTTCCCTACTGGAGAGAGGCCACTTTCGAGGTGGTCCACCGAAGGAGCAAACCTGCATCGCCAGGCGAATCTCTCAGGTAAAGAGGACAGCAGGGGCAGCCCATGATTTTTCATGGATAACGACTTGCCCCCGGAGAACGCCTGTGTCCGCCACCGATCCTGTCCTGTTGAAAACACCGCTGTACGACCTGCACCTGGAACTGGGCGCGCGCATGGTGCCGTTTGCCGGTTACGCCATGCCGGTTCAATACCCGGCCGGCCTCATGGCCGAACACCACCACACCCGCCAGGCCGCCGGTCTGTTCGATGTCTCGCACATGGGCCAGCTGCGCCTGGTCGGTCTTGAGGCCGCAGCCGCGCTGGAAACCCTGATCCCGGTCGATGTGATCGACCTGCCCGCCGGCAAACAGCGTTACGGCCTGCTGCTCAATGAGGACGGCGGCATCATCGATGACCTGATGTTCTTCAACCGCGACTACCTCCACGGCGGCGATATTTTCGTCATCGTCAACGGTGCGTGCAAGGTCGGCGACATCGCGCATATCAAGGCAAAAATCGGCACGCGCTGCCAGGTCATTCCCATGCCCGACATGGCGCTACTGGCACTGCAGGGCCCGCAGGCCGTCACCGCGCTCTCGCGCCTGGCCCCCGGCGTCGAAAAACTGGTCTTCATGACCGGCGGGCGTTTTACCGTCGCCGGCTGCGACTGCTTTCTGACCCGCAGCGGCTACACCGGCGAGGACGGTTTCGAGATTTCCGTGCCCGCCGCCCAAGCCGACACGCTGGCCCGCGCCCTGCTGGCCCAACCCGAAGTCAAGCCTGTCGGCCTGGGCGCGCGCAATTCGCTGCGGCTCGAAGCCGGCCTGTGCCTCTACGGCAACGACATCGACACCACCACCACGCCGGTCGAAGCCAGCCTGAACTGGGCCATCCAGAAAGTGCGTCGCACCGGCGGGGCACGCGCCGGCGGTTTTCCGGGGGCAACCAAGGTGCTGGCGCAACTGGCCGACCCCGCCACCTTGACCCGCAAACGCGTGGGCCTGGTCGCACTGGAGCGCATTCCCGTGCGCGACCACACGGCCCTGCAAAGCCTAGACGGCACGCCGATTGGCGAAGTCACCAGCGGCCTGCTGGGCCCCAGCATCGACAAACCCGTGGCCATGGGCTACGTGAAGCCCGAATTCTCGGCCATGGGTACACGCGTGAACGCCATCGTGCGTGGCAAACCCGTGCCCATGGAAGTCAGCGCCATGCCTTTTGTTCCGAATCGCTATTTCCGCGGTTGAAGTTTTTATTATTCTGGAGAAACCCATGATCAAGTACACAGAAGACCACGAATGGATCAACGTTGACGGCGACGTCGCCACCGTCGGCATCACCCACCACGCGCAGGATGCGCTCGGCGACGTGGTGTTTGTGGACCTGCCTTCCGTCGGTAGCACTCTGGCACAAAAAGAAGTCGCCGGGGTCGTCGAATCGGTCAAGGCCGCGGCCGACGTCTACATGCCCATCAGCGGCGAGATCACCGAAGTCAACGAAGCCCTGCGCGACGACCCCTCGCTGGCCAACACCGACCCGCTGGGTGCAGGCTGGTTCTTCAAGGTCAAGCTGGCCGACAAGTCGCAGCTGGCCGCGCTGATGGATGAGACCAGTTACACGTCTTTTTCCGCGACTGCGTAAACACCCCTTTCTTCACCCCGTCCGGGCTGTCCTCGGTTTGTCGAAGGATCGAAGCCCCGTTTTATCCCTCTGTTCCGGGAAACTGCCATGCTGATGCCAACCGCCAAGCCGCTGCGCGAGCTTGAAAACGCTTCCGAGTTCATTGCCCGCCACATCGGCATCGATGAGGCCGACGAAACCCACATGCTCAGTGCAGTGGGCGCCGCTTCCCGGCGTGCGCTGATCGACGGCATCGTGCCACGCAGCATTGCCCGCAGCCAGGCCATGGCCATCCCCGCACCTGTCACGGAAGCCCAGGCACTGGCCGAACTCAAAGCCATGGCGGCGAAGAACAAGGTCTTCAAGAGTTTCATCGGCCAAGGCTATTACGGCACCCACACGCCCGGCGTCATCCTGCGCAACATCCTGGAAAACCCCGCCTGGTACACCGCCTACACGCCCTACCAGGCCGAAATTTCGCAGGGCCGCATGGAGGCGCTCATCAATTTCCAGACCATGGTCTGCGACCTGACCGGCATGCCGATGGCCAACGCCTCCATGCTCGACGAAGCCACGGCCGCCGCAGAAGCCATGACCCTGGCCAAACGCAGCGTCAAGAGCAAAAGCAATGTCTTCATCGTTGCCGGCGACTGCCACCCGCAGACCATCGAGGTGATCCAGACGCGTGCCAAACCGCTGGGCATCGAAATCAAGGTCAGCACCGCCGCCGCCACCGTGCCGCAGCTGATGGCCGAGGGCAACTACTTCGGCGTGCTGGCGCAGTACCCGGCCACCACCGGCAGCATTCATGACCTGCGGCCGCTGGCGGGCCAGGCGCATGTGGACGGCGCCGCCCTGTGTGTGGCCGCCGACCTGCTGGCGTTGACGCTGCTGGCGCCTCCCGGCGAATGGGACGCCGACATCGTGCTGGGCAACACCCAGCGCTTTGGCGTGGCCATGGGCAACGGCGGGCCGCACGCGGCCTACCTCGCCTGCCGCGATGAGTTCAAGCGCTCCATGCCGGGCCGGCTGGTCGGCGTCAGCATCGACGTGCACGGCAACCCGACCTACCGCCTGGCGCTGCAGACCCGCGAGCAGCACATCCGCCGCGAAAAAGCCACCTCCAACATCTGCACCGCGCAAGTGCTGCCGGCCGTGCTGGCCAGCATGTACGCCGTGTACCACGGGCCGCAGGGCCTCATGCGCATTGCCCAGCGCGTGGCCAGCTACACCGCGATTTTTGCGCGCGGCATGCAGCAGATGGGTTACGACATCGCCAACGCCAGCGCCTTCGACTCGGTCACCATCAAGACCGATGATGCTACCAATTCAATAGCGGAGCGCGCCCGCCAGTCGGGAGCCAACCTGCGCTGCCGGCTGACCAACCACCTGGGCGTGTCGCTCGACGAAACCACCACGCGCGAAGACCTGGAGATGCTCTGGTCCTTCTTCGTCAAGCCCGGCCAGCCCATGCCGCGCCTGGGCGACTTCGAGAAAGGCATCGAGCCGCTGATCCCCGAAGAGCTGCGCCGTACCAGCGACTTCCTGACCCACCCAGTGTTCAACACGCACCACTCCGAGACCGGCATGCTGCGCTACATCCGCATGCTCAGCGACAAGGACCTGGCGCTGGACCGCAGCATGATCCCGCTGGGCAGCTGCACCATGAAGCTCAACGCGACCAGCGAGATGATTCCCGTCACCTGGCCGGAATTTGCCAACATCCATCCGTTTGCGCCGCAGGACCAGCTGCAGGGTTATGCCGAGCTCGACCAGCAGTTGCGCGACTGGCTGTGCCAGGCCACGGGTTACGCCGGCATCAGCCTGCAGCCCAATGCCGGCTCGCAGGGCGAATACGCCGGCCTGCTGGTGATCAAGGCCTGGCTCGAAGCGAACGGCCAGGGCCATCGCAACATCTGCCTGATCCCCTCGTCGGCCCACGGCACCAACCCGGCCAGCGCGCAAATGGCCGGCATGACGGTGGTCGTCACCGCCTGCGATGCCCAGGGCAACGTAGACATGGCCGACCTCCAGGCCAAGTGCGAACAGCACAGCGCCAACCTGGCCTGCATGATGATCACCTACCCGAGCACCCACGGCGTGTTCGAGACGCAGGTCAAAGAACTCTGCGCGCTGGTGCACAGCCACGGCGGCCGTGTTTACGTGGACGGCGCCAACATGAACGCACTGGTCGGCGTGGCTGCCCCGGGCGAGTTCGGCGGCGACGTGAGCCACCTGAACCTGCACAAGACATTCTGCATTCCGCACGGCGGCGGCGGCCCCGGCGTCGGCCCGGTCTGCGTGGTGGCCGACCTCGTGCCTTATTTGCCCGGCCATGCGACGGCCGGCCTGCCGGTCAACGGTGTCGGCGCCATCTCGGCCGCACCGCTGGGCAATGCGGCCGTGTTGCCGATCAGCTGGATGTACTGCCGCATGATGGGCCCCGAAGGCCTGCAGCAGGCGACCGAAGTGGCCATCCTGAGCGCCAACTACATCAGCGCGCGCCTGAAGGACCACTACCCCACGCTGTACGCGAGCGAGAACGGTCACGTCGCCCACGAATGCATCCTGGACCTGCGCCCGCTGAAAGAAACCAGCGGCGTCAGCGCCGAAGACGTGGCCAAACGCCTGATGGACTACGGCTTCCACGCGCCCACCTTGAGCTTCCCCGTGCCCGGCACCCTGATGGTCGAGCCCACCGAAAGCGAAACCCTGGCCGAGCTGGACCGTTTCATCAACGCGATGATTGCGATCCGCGAAGAGATCCGCAATGTTGAAAACGGCACCTGGCCGCAGGACAACAACCCGCTCAAACACGCACCCCACACCGCCGCCAGCCTGCTGGGCGCAGACTGGGACCGGCCGTATTCGCGCGAAACCGGCGCGTTCCCGCTGGCCACGCTCAAGCAGGTCAAATACTGGCCGCCCGTGGGCCGCGTCGACAACGTCTATGGCGACCGCAACCTGTTCTGCAGCTGCGTGCCGGTGGCCGATTACGCGTGAGGCAAAAGCCCGGGCGGGCAAGCTGACCCGGGGCTTTTCGCTATTTATTTCATAGCTGCTTGCGCCCGTCGCATAAGGGCTGGTGGTCGATTTTCCTTGTAACCCGGGGGTTGGTGGGGAATCGAGCTATCGCCAGAGGTTAAAAGAAACGGGCAGATGGCGTGCAATGCCTTCTCAACACGGAATGACGCGCCTCGTGATGCCCGTGAGCGTGGGGCCGTTACGGCGGCTACTCGTGTTGCCTGGCAACCGGCCGGCCGAAAGCGATGGCCTGAGCAACCTCTTGCGGCGCTGCGGCGGCAAGCTCCCAGTCCGGGTTGACACCGAGTGCGTCGTTGACGCTGGAGAAGGCAACGCGGAAGGCAATGAACATGGTTGCCTCGACAATCTCCCGCTCGGTGAATCCGACTTCCCTGAGTTTGGCGACGTCCGCGCTCACTGTTCCATTGGGGTCACTGGCGACCTTTCTGGCCCAGGTTGCCAGCGCTTGATCTCGATCCGGCAAGGCGCCAGGGCTGTCGTTTCTGAGGACTGCAGAGGCAACGACCGGACTGGCCTCGCGCGCGAGGGTGGTACCCCAGGCAAGGGCGCAGTACGAATCACCAATGGCTGCGGCAGTTGCACTCACCAAAACGGCCAGGTCTCGCTTGGTCAACCCGGAGTTGCTTGTCAGTTGCGTGCGGAGCGCAGCGAATGCGTCGAAAACATCCGGTCGCCAGGCCCACGCCTTGGTCAGGTTCATCAAGAAACCCTGCGACTTGAGGCTCGACTCATAGAGGCGAGTCACATCTTCGTTCTGAGGAGGCTGCGATACAAACATGAAGGTGATTCCGTTAAAGGATGGACTTTGGATGCCTAACATTTGGATTGAAGGGTGCCGTCAGGCGTCCCGCTCGAATAATGGGTCAGGCCGTGAAGGGCTGCGGGCCCGTTGGCAAGCCAGCGCGAGGCCAATAATAACCAGAAAGAATGCCCAACTGAAAATGAGAACGGCGCTTGCGATATCACCAAGAAATCGCAATACACGCATGCAGGGCCTAACCTTTGAGAGGCGAGTTGGCGCCCGGTTTGTCGGGTGACCTCCTCTGTTGAGGGGGTTAGCCATCCCGACCGCTCAGGCGTCCGTGAATATCACTTCGATCCGGTGCTGCGCAATCTCTGCGGCATCCGGGCTTTGCCACACGTCACTGGCGAGCTCGAAAATCGGCTCCGGAACAAGCATCGAGAACGTGGGGCCCTTTTCGATGTTCCGGCGTGCGACCCTTTCCCGACGGACCTCACGCGAGGCTTCGAGTACATGGACCTGCAGTTCGATACCAGCGGCTTGGGCCCTCTGATAGAAGGCTTCCCGGCTCCTTTGCTGAACAAGGCCAAGTTCCAGGATGGGTTTCGCCCCTGACTTGAGCAGCACCTGAGCGTGGCTCCAGATGTGATCGGCAAGGCGTTCCTTGCGCTCCATATACCAGGGCATGACATCGGCATTCGGACGATCTGGGGAAAACAGTCGCGCGAACCACTCGTCAAGGGCGATGTGAATACCGACTATCCGTATGGCAAGGTCGGCCGCGTAGGTCGACTTGCCCGCACCGACCGGGCCTTCAATAAGGTGAAGCTGAGGCATGTGAAATGGAGCTTGTGATAACTAACGAAGGGAAGAGGCTTCCCCGTCCCAGGCGAACCGCGAGCCCAGAGACTTGCGAGTGACGGCAACAAAGCGCCGCGATGGAGAGGACAAACTTTTCATCCGCTGATCCGGAAGGGGAATCACGGCGATCGTAACCGCAGGAATTGACCTCGCCAAGAGGTCTTTGCCGTGCATGGCGTGGATGAGGCAGGTATGCCCGCACCTGTACGCCCGGTCGTCAATGCGTCGCCCTACTTGCGCTTCCCAACGCTCGCCACGCAGATGGCCGGGCCCACCAAAAGCGAACTCCTGGCCACGCTCAAGCAGGTCAAGTACTGGCCGCCCGTGGGCTCCGTCGACAACGTCTATGGCGACCGCAACCTGTTCTGCAGCTGCGTGCCGGTGGTCGACTACGCGTGAAGCACACAATGTTCCCGGCGCAAACAGTGCCGGGGCTTTTTGCTATTTATTTCATAGCTGCTTCACACCGGTTCACAAGGGCTGCAGGCCAATTTCTTTCATAGCCTAGGGGCTGGTCGGCCATCGTGCTAACGCCTGACACCCGCTGGCCTGGAGGGTGGCGGTGTGCGGACCCGATCCGATGTCGTCAGCCCTTGACGGCGATCAAGGCCGCGCGTCCAGACAAGCCCAGAATGTCGTCGAACTTTCCCTGTTGACAATTGTTGAGGTGACCCATGGACGACGACATCAGACGGAAAATCCTGGCGCTGCTGGACCAGCATCGCCTCATGACGGTGGCCACGCTGCGGCCCGATGGCTGGCCGCAGGCAACGACGGTCGGCTACGTGAACGAAGGCCTGACTCTTTATTTTCTCTGCGGGCTGGACAGTCAGAAGGCAAAAAACCTGGCGCGGGACAAGCGGCTCTCGCTGGCGATCGATCACGACACGGCGGATTTGATGACCATCACCGGCCTGTCGATGGCAGCACACGCGCATGCGGTGCATGACCGGGCCGAGGCCGAAAAAGTCCTGCGCATGCTGCCGCTGAAATACCCGGAGGCCAAGCCGCTGCCGATGAAGATGCCGGAGCCGGACGATGTCCGCATCTTCCGCGTCGTGCCCTCGATCATTTCCGTTCTGGATTACAGCAAGGGTTTCGGGCATACCGATCTCGTCACTTGCTGATAGCGTCGTTCGTATGGTCTTGCGGTCATCCGCAAGCCGGATGTTCTCCACGCGACATCGGGGCTCCTGGCCGTGCACAACCGGGATAATGGCCCTAGTACTGCAACCCGAAAATATCGAAACATGAAAGCGCGTCTTCGCCCCCATGGCGGCGTTGCAATCCTTGCGAAGGCGTACAGCCTTCGCTGCGGCTTGCGCCTTGCCCTGGGCGCGAAGCCATCACTTTCATTTTGTTTCGCTACTTCCGGGTTGCAGTACTAGCTTCCAGCCCAAGGCACCCGCCATGCGCCCCACCTTCAGCACTGAACTCGTCAACAATCCCCTGGACGATGCCGGGCTGTATGTTGATTTCATGTTCGAGAAGCGGGCGCTGCTGTTTGATCTGGGCGATCTCACCGTGCTGCCAGCCAAAAAGATTCTGCGGATCTCGGATGTGTTTGTCACGCACACCCACATGGACCACTTTTACGGTTTCGACCGGCTGCTTCGCCTCTGCCTGGGCCGCCACAAGCACATCCGCCTGTACGGCCCGACCGGATTTGCGGCGCAAGTTGGGCACAAGCTCGCCGCCTACACCTGGAACCTGGTCGACAACTATCCCGGCGACTTCGTGATCGATGTCTGGGAGGTCGATGCCGCATGGCAGGCCCATGGCACACGCCTGCGCTGTCATCGGCATTTTCAATCGGAGCCGTTGGCACCGCGGCAGCTGCAAGACGGGGTGTTGCTCGATGAGCCGGGGTTCCGCGTTCGTGCGGCGTTTCTCGACCATGGCACGCCCTGCCTCGGCTTTGCCGTCGAGGAAAAAGTCCACGTCAACGTGTGGAAGAACCGGCTGGCCGGGCTCGGGCTGGCCGTCGGGCCCTGGCTGAAGGACCTCAAGACGGCGGTGATGCAGGGCGCACCCGACACAACGCCAATGCGTGCCTTCTGGCGCGACCGCAGCGGCGAGCATGAGCGCGTTTTGCCTCTGGGCGATCTCAAGGCTGGGGTACTGCGGCTGGTGCCGGGCGAGAAGATCTGCTACGTGACCGACGTCGCCTTTCACCCGGACAACGTGCAACGCATCACGGCACTGGTGGCCGATGCCACGCAGCTGTTCATCGAATGTGTGTTTCTCGACGAGGACGCCGGCCATGGCGCCCGCAAGCTGCATCTCACCGCACGGCAGGCCGGCCACATCGCGCGTGCGGCAGGCGCCAAACTGGTGATTCCCTTCCATTTTTCACCCCGCTATGCAGGCCGTGAGGACGAGCTGCGCGCGGAGATGGAGGCGGCGCGGCAAGAGGTCTAAAAACTACTGGACCTCCTCCACGCCATAGAACTGCTTGTGTCCCCGGTCGGTGTACCTCTGCGCCACACGTTCGGCCACCTGCCTGTCCTTGAAGTAGCCCATGACCGCGCGGTTGTTGTTGTCATCGCGTCGCCAGAGCAGCCAGCGGCGCTCGCCCAGGTCTGGTGACACCCATGGCAGGTCTTGCGGTGCCAGATGAAACGCGGCGCAGATCTTCGCCACCAGCGGTTCCGGATAACGAACGTCGCCCCGGGCCAGAACTTCAAGCAGATGATCGGGTGGCGGGGCTTCGCGCGCCGCCTGCAGAAGATAGACTTGGCCGTCGTGGCCGATCACTGCCTGCCACCGCCCGGGTTGGTCGGTCGTGGCGGTCTTGGCGGACTTCCCTGGCGTAAACACAAGACAAAAACGCTGCTCCGCTTGGGCCACGGTGAAGGGCAGCCGGCAGAGCGCCGTCTCGGCGCCGGTGGCCACCCAGTCGTCTGCCTGCAACTGGTAAATCATCGCTAGCGCTCCTTTCCACAGACGATGGTGAAAAACAGGTGCAGCCACTGGTCAGGGACAGCCCGGTATGATTCCCGGCCATGCACCCACCCGCTGATCTGCCATGTTCGACCATTTGACCCTTTTCATTCTGCACTGGGCCATCACCGCGCTGTCGCTCTGGCTGGCCAGTCGCGTCTTTCGGGGCATCAGCTTCGACGACACCTCGTCGCTGGTCATCTCGGCCCTGCTGCTCGGTTTTGCGAATGCCATTGTCAAGCCGCTGGTGATTGTGCTGACCTTGCCGCTGACCTTATTGACCTTCGGCCTGTTCCTGCTGGTCATCAATGCCCTGATGATTCTGCTGGTCTCCGCGCTGGTGCGCGGCTTCAAGGTCTCGGGCTTCTGGACGGCTTTTTTTGCCAGCATCTTCATCGCCGTGTTGAGCTGGGTGATAGGCGCCTTCGTGCTGGTGGGCAGCGGGCCCGATGCCATCCCGATGCAGATGCCCGGCAGCGGCGTGTGGCTCTGAGTCCGGCAGACACCGGCTTGACCCAAAAATCATGTCAAATCGGGCTCCAACCCAGACAGGGCGGTCGCAATCAGCTATCTTTTAAGTAGCACACCCGGCCCAACACTGCGTCACTGGGCCATCAACCCCCGGCAGTGAGCTGCTGCAACCAGCCCATCGCTTCGCCCAGCTCCTGCGAAATGATCTCGTGCGCACTCGGGTAGTCGGCATAACGCAAGTTGATCGGCAGTGTTTCCACCAGCGCGCGAACTGCATGCGCACTCGCCAGCGGAATCACCTGGTCGCGCGTGCCGTGGCTGAGCCAGAGCTGCCTGCCCTGCAGCGCCTCGGCCGGCGCCAGCAAGGGCAGCACCTGCGGCAGCAAGCGGCTGTGCATCACCATCGCCCCGTGCAGCAGCGCGGGTTGGGTCAGCAGCAGCGACAGCGCCATGATGCCGCCCTGGCTGAACCCGCCGACCACCACCTGCCCGGGCGTGATGCCCAGTTGCGTTGCCGCCGCGGCCACGGTCTGCGCGACGGTCTGCCGGCTGGCGACTTCCTGTGCTTCGTTGATGACACGGTCCCCCTGCGGCGTCACGCCAAACTCGAACCAGGCATGGGCGCGGGCACCCATCACGTTCGGGGCGCACAGGCTCAACACGTGGAAGTGGGCCGGCACGTGGGGCGCCAGGCCGAACAGGTCGTCCTCATTGCTGCCGACGCCATGCATCAGCACCAGCAACCAGGGCTGGGCCGTGCCCGCCGCCGCGGGACGGTGCAAAAAGGAAAGCGGCAGATCCATCATCATCAGGGAACTCCGGGTTGGGCCAACAGGGCCAGTTGATTTCAGTGCGCCGGCACGGGCGCGACAAGGGCGAAGCTGTCCATCGCCAACATGCTGTACATCACCTCACGGCTCAGGTAGTCGGGCCGCGCACCCTGGGGACCACCCCAACCGGCCGCACCGAGTGCGAAGAAGATCGGCAGGAAGTGGTCTTCGCTGGGGTGCGCGCGCTGCGCGTCGGGTGCCTGGCGCCGGTAGTCCAGCATGGCAGAAAAATCACCGCACTCCAGCGTGGACTCGACCCAGCGGCTGAAAGCGACGACATAAGGGGCCGACTCGCGCGCACCGCCAAAAAACTCGCCCAGGTTGTGCGTCATGCTGCCTGAGCCGACCACCAGCACGCCGCGCTCGCGCAAGCCGGCCAGGGCCTGGCCCAGGGCATAGGTTTCGGCCGGGCCATAAGACACCGGCAGCGCCACCTGCACCACCGGCACGTCGGCCTCAGGAAACAAATGCATCAGTGGCACCCAGGCGCCGTGGTCCAGCGGCCGCTTGTCGTCGCCCTGCGCCACGATGCCCGCAACGTGCAGCAGGTCCAGCACCTCACGCGCCAGTTCCGGATGGCCGGGCGCGGGATATTGCAAGGCATACAGCGCCTGCGGAAAACCGCCGAAGTCGTGCCAGGTGGCCGGTGCGGGATTCGTCATCACCGCGGGCGTTCGCGCCATCCAGTGCGGCGACATGAGCACGATGCCGCGCAGGCCCGGCCCGGCCGCCTCTTTCAGGCCCTGACCCCAGCGCGTCAGCGCCAGCCCGGTCGTCCCCGGCTCGGTGGCAAACAGCGGCGCGCCGTGCGAGATGAACAGGGCAGGAAGAGCGGAAGCGGAATGGGCAGACACGGTAGGACTCCTTGACGACGGGGATGAACCCTTCCAATGTAGTTGTCTACCCATGAAAGATAAATATCAGATGTATTGATTGATTGTCTTATTATGTAAGACAATCCAGTTTTTCACCCCCTGCACCCACGTTCCCCAAGCCCGCCATGGACCAGTTTCGCCAGATGGAAGCCTTTGTTGCCGTCGTGCAGAGCGGCAGCTTTGTGAAGGCGGGCGAGCGGCTGGGTAGCTCCAAGGCCATGGTGTCGCGCCTGGTGCTGGAACTGGAGGCGCGCCTGGGCGTGCGCCTGCTCAACCGCACCACGCGCCGCCAGTCGCTGACCGAAGCCGGTGTGGCGTATGCCGAGCGCAGCCTCAAGATCCTCGACGATCTGGCCGAAGCCAACGCCGCCGCCAGTGCAAACACCGTGCAGCCGGTCGGCCGCCTGCGCATCAATGCCCCGGTGACCTTCGGCAACCTGCACCTGGCGCCGCTGTGGGGCCGCTTCCTGCAGCAGTACCCGCAGGTCAGCCTGGACGTGACCCTGTCCGACCGCGTGGTGGACCTGGTCGATGAAGGGTATGACCTTGCCATCCGCATTGCACGCCTGCCCGACTCCAGCCTGGTCGCGCAGCGCCTGGCAAGCACGCGGCTGGTGCTGTGCGCCGCCCCCGGCTACCTGAAGCGACACCCCGCCATCCGCACGCTGGAAGACATCGCCGCGCACACGGTGATTGCCTACACCTACTGGTCGGGCGGCGACATATGGTCGTTTCAAGGACCGAACGGCAAGGAGGACGTGCTCACTCAGCCACGCCTGCGCACCAACTCCGGCGACACCTGCCTGGCCGCCGCGCTGGCCGGCCAGGGCCTGATCCTGCAGCCCACTTTCATCGTCGGGCCGGCCCTGCACGACGGGCGACTGAAAGAAGTGCTACCCCGCTTCCAGGCGCCCACACTGGACATTCAGGCGGTGTACCCGAGCCGGCAACACCTGTCGCTCAAGGTCAGGCGCATGGTGGAGTTTCTTGCAGACGCGTTTGAGAAACCCGCCTGGGCGGCGGCGGAATGACCTGAAAAGAGGCTGTTCACAAGAACCCGACTGAATCAACCGCCCAAATGCAGGTGATGGGTATACATTCCAGAGGTATCACGAACTCACTACCGCTACATGTCCCGTGCCTCAATCACTTTCACCAACTCGATCGAGGATGCCACCACGCTCCTCGCTCACTTCGATATTCTTCACAAGCAGAACGCTGAAACCGCCGAGGTACTCAAACGCGCAGGGCTTGTCATGGCGCTCACGGCTTGGGAAACATACATAGAAGACCGTGCCCAAGAAGCTGTGTCCCTACGCTTGAAGGCCGTCAACGGTAGCCCTATCGGCAATTTTGTAAGCGGCAAGCTGGCTGAAGAGTTGAAACGCTTCCACAACCCCAACTCAGAAAAAACGAGGAGGCTGTTCCTCGATTACCTGCAAGTGGACGTCTGCTCAAGCTGGAGGTGGGCGAACTACGACCCGACCACTGCAAAGAAGACGCTGGACGAACTCATCGCACGCCGAGGCGACGCTGTACACCGTTCGAAGCCAGTTACAGCGGGCGCACCAGCCCCGCATTTGGTGAAGCGAGAAGATCTCGAAAAGGCCATCCGGTTTCTAAAAGGCCTGGTTGATGCCACCGAACGCGCACTCGAAGAAGAGTGACGCCCAAAACGCGCAAGCAAGCACCCAACAATTGCTACTTATTCGATAGCTGCCGCCGCACGAGACACAAGGGCCAGAGGCCAAAAAGACTTGAAGTTTCCAACCAGCTACTCGCTGACCCCGCCCTTGCCGCGCGAGGCCTTGATCTCCGAACGCTGGCTTTTTCCTTCCAGGCGCCGCTGCCTGGAGCCGTAGGTCGGCTTGGTGGCGCGGCGCACGCGCGGCGGTACGGCGACGCTATTGACGATTTCGTTGAGCCGGGCCAGCGCGTCGGCGCGGTTCATCTCCTGGCTGCGGTGTTGCTGGGCCTTGAGCACCAGCACACCTTCCTGCGTGATGCGGCTGTCGCGCAGGCAAAGCAGCCGTTCCTTCACGTCGTCGGGCAGCGAAGAGGCCATGATGTCGAAGCGCAGGTGCACCGCGCTGGACACCTTGTTGACGTTCTGTCCGCCGGCGCCCTGCGCGCGGATGGCGCTGATCTCGACTTCGGCGTCGTTGACTTCCAGGGGAACGACGGGTGGCATGGCGACGCGGCTTTATGAACGCTGCGCGTTGAAAAAATCCGACAGCAATTTTGCAAAAACCGTGGGCTGCTCTACCGCACTCAGGTGCGCGGTGTCCATGAGCGCCAGTTGCGCACCCTGAATGCCGGCCTGGATCGCCTCGGACATGGCCAGCGGCGTGGCTTCGTCGTGGCTGCCGGCAATCACCAGCGCCGGGCAGGCGATGCGCCTGTTCGACTTGCGAAAGTCGATGCGGCTGACAGCCTGGCAGCAGTCCACATACGCCTGGGCGTCCATCGCCAGCAGACGTGCGCGCAACTGCGCCACCCGTGTCGCGCTGCCCGCTGGCTGGTCGGCACGGAACCCGGGCGTGAACCAGCGCTGCATCGCCCCGTCGACCACGGCGGCCATGCCCTGCCTGTGCACCAGGTCTGCACGCTCCTGCCACAGGGCGCGGGCTGTGTCGTCGTACCAATCGGTCGCGTTCGCTACAACGATGCTCTGGATGAGGTCCGGATGCCGCGCCGCCATCGCCTGCGCCGTCATGCCGCCCATGCTCAGGCCGACAAAATGCACCGGCCGGCCAACCTCGCGCCGGATCAGCGCGGCAGCGTCATCGGCCAGGGCATGGACCGAATACGGACCCGGCACAACATCCGACTGGCCGTGGCCACGGTGGTCGTAACGCAGCACCGTGTAGCGGTCCTCCAGCGCAGCGGCAACGCCGTCCCACATGCCGAGGTCGCAACCCAGCGCATGGCTGAGAACAACCACTGGCTTATCGCCTCCGGCACCCTGCTTGAGAAAATTCAGGCGCACAGCCAAGCTGGCCTCATCCATGGACCGCCCCCTTAACGCGTGGCGTGGTGGTGGACTTGCTGGCGCAGATGGGCATGGGGCATTCTAGAAGAGACGCTGCTGTTGAATGAATCAAGTCTGTGGCCTCCTCGTTCCTTCTCTGAGCACCAACAAGCCGGGTCTCGGCCCATCACCGGAGGATCACCGGCATCACGCTGCGTTGCCGGTTCACCCTGGGCAGTAGGTCTAACTCCCCACTCCCTCCCCCCGCCCCTCCCTCGCCCCGCTGGGCGATGGCGGGGAGCTTCATTTGGCCGTGTGTGCAGCTCTCGCGTGCAAACTTCACGGTCACGTTCTCCGACATGACGCGCTTTGCGCGTCATGCCTCCCAGCACCCGAACCCGGATTCATTTCCCCCCCACCCGTCGGGCTGGGCCGAGGAGCGCAGCCGAAAGTGGATCAGGGCGAGCGATTGTCTGAGCCGAAGGCGAGTCCGAGCTAGCCCCCGCTAACAGCGAGCACCAGAGGTTGCCCGTAGCGAAGCGGAGGGACCCGGACCATCGGGTCGCCTTTCTTTTGGGTACTTTTCTTTGGCGACGCAAAGAAAAGTGCCTCGCCCGCCGGGGCGAGTCCCGGCCTGCCAGCAAACCCATGACATCAGAAAAGAGAACAAGAGCCAAGTCACGCCTGAGTTCCCCCTGCACGCCCGCCCCGAATCCCGGACAATCCCCTGATCCGACCGGCCTTTCATGCACACCCGACACTTCCTCCAGCTCATCGCCCTGTCCGCTCTCTGGGGTGGCTCCTTCCCTTTGCTTCGCATTGCCAGCCCGGCGTTCGGCCCGTGGCTGCTGGCCGGCGTGCGCTGCATCCTGGCTGCGCTGGTGCTGACGCTACTGATGCGCGCGCTGCGCGAGCACTGGCCGCCGCGTGCGGCCTGGCCGCGCCTGGCGCTGCTCAGTGTGCTGACGGTGGTTGCGCCCTTTGTGCTGTTCAACTGGGCCGCGCTGGTGATCCCGGCCGGGTATTCGGCCGTGCTCAACGCCACGGCGCCGCTGTTCGGCGTGCTGGGCGCTGCGCTGGCGGGCGAGGAGCGGCTCTCGTCGCGTCGCCTGCTCGGTTGTGCCGTGGGTTTTGCCGGTGTCGCCCTGCTGGTGCAGCTGGGGCCGGTGGCGGTGACGCCGCGCGTCGTATTGGCCGCGCTGGCCTGCACCGCCGCTGCCGCCGCGTATGGCTTTGGCGCCATCCTGATGAAACGCGCAACCATGGCGCACGACCCACTGCCGGCCTCGGCCGTGGTGCATGTGGCGGCCGCGGTTTTCCTGCTGCTGCCCTCCGGTGCGGCCCTGCCCTCGGCCTACTACACCCCCAGCGCACTGATCGCCGTGGCGGTGCTGGGCATCTTCACCTCGGGCCTGATGTACTGGATCAGCATGCGCCTGATGCGCGAGATCACGGCCAGCGCCGCCACCTCGGCGGCTTTCATGATTCCGCTGTTCGGCGTCGCCTGGGGCGGCATGTTCCTCGGCGAGCCGGTCACCTGGGGCATGGCGCCGGGCTGCGTGCTGGTGCTGGCCGCCACCGCGCTGATCACCGGCTTCAACCCCTTCCGCGCCCCGCCAGAACGCTGAACGGTTCAACGCCTTACGCTACTGTATTGATAGCTTCTTGCGCCCGTTCAACAAGGGCTGCAGGCATAAACCGCCTGTAAATTTGCGGCTTGTCAGGGTGCGGCAGCTTCCAGGCTGCGCTGCACGCGCCAGGCCCGGTAGGCACAGGCCGTCGCAACCAGGCTGGCGGCCAGGCAGGCCCAGTACACACTGACCAGCCCGAATGCCGAACTCAGCAGCCCGCCGACCAGCCCCCCCAGCACACCCGGCAGGCCATAAGCCACCACCACGTACAGCGCCTGGCCGCGGCCGCGCAGCCGTCCGGGGAAATGGTGCGACAACAACGCGATGCAGACCGTGTGGTGGGTCGCAAACGTCAGCGCATGCAGCGCCTGCGCAAACAGCATGAGCAGCAGCACACCGGGCCAGACGGCGGTGATGCCCATGCGCAGCGCCATGGCGGCCGAACACACCATCAGCCAGGCGGTCAGGCTCAGCCGCGGCAGCCAGCGGCCCTGAGTGTAGAACCAGCCGATTTCCACCACCACCGAAAACGCCCACAACACGCCGATCATGGTTTTGCTGTAGCCATTCGCGTCGAGGTACAGCGAGAAAAACACATAGATGCTGATGTGCGCCAGCACATGAAAAAATGCCGACGCAAAAAACCACACCACCGCCCTCTGGCGAAAAATCGGCCACACCGGCAGCTTCAGATCGTGGGCACTGACCGCCTCCTTCAGGTCCGGCAGCAGCCAGACGCTGACCGTCACGGCCAGCAGCGACAGGAAGGTCCAGGCCGGAAAGTGTTTCATGCCAAAGATCTCGAACCAGCTGCCCGCGGCAAACACGGTGAACAGAAAGCCCAGCGAGCCCCACAGGCGCACGCGTCCGTAACGCCGCGCGTCAAAGGCGCCGCCCTGGCTGATCAGGTGCGCCATGGCGGCTTCGCTCATGGGCATCATGGAACTGGTGTGGGTGAACATCACCAGCAACACGGCGGTGAGCCACCAGACGCCGTAAGTGGATTCAAAGTCCAGCCACAGGCCGAGGGACGAGATCAGCGCCACCGTGGCGCCGTAACGCAGCAGCTTGACGCGCTCCCCGGTGTGGTCACTCAGTGCGCCCCAGCCGTAGGGCGCAAACAGCCGCGTGGCGGCCTGCACCGAAGTCAGCAGGCTGATCGCCAGGATGCTGAAGCCCAGGTCCTGCAGCCACAGCGGCAGGTAGGGGTTGAAAAACCCGATGTGCGCAAAATAACTGGCCGACAGCGCCGCAAACGGCACCAGCTGGCGGCGCCTGGCCGCAGCTTCTGGCATGGTCAGGACCTGTTCACACGGAGCCCTTGATCGCCTGCATGGGCGACACCACGTCGCCGCATTGCGCGCGCTGGCGCAGGGCATGCTCCATCACCACCAGCGCCAGCATGGCCTCGGCAATCGGCGTGGCGCGTATGCCCACGCAGGGGTCGTGCCGGCCCTTGGTGACGACGGTGGTCGGCGCGCCGGCCATGTCCACCGACTCGCGCGGCGTGATGATGGAGCTGGTTGGCTTGATGGCAATCGACACTTCCAGATCCTGCCCGGTGCTGATGCCGCCCAGCACACCGCCGGCGTTGTTCGACTTGAAACCCGCGGGCGACAGCGAGTCACCGTGCGTGGTGCCGCGCTGCGTGACGCTGGTAAAACCCGCGCCGATTTCCACACCCTTGACGGCGTTGATACCCATCATGGCAAAGGCGATGTCGGCGTCGAGCTTGTCGAACAGCGGCTCGCCCAGGCCCACCGGCATGCCCGTGGCCGTGACGCGGATGCGCGCGCCGCAGGAGTCGCCGGCCTTGCGCAACTCGTCCATGTAGGCCTCGAGCTTTGACACATCAGCCACAGGCGCAAAAAATGGGTTGTTCGGCACATGCTCCCAGGCCTCGAAAGGAATGGCGATGTCGCCGATCTGCGTCATGCAGCCGCGAAACGTGGTGCCGTATTTCTCCAACAACCATTTTTTGGCGACAGCACCGGCCGCCACCATGGGCGCCGTCAGCCGGGCCGAGGCCCTGCCGCCACCGCGCGGGTCGCGAATGCCGTACTTCTGCAAATAGCTGTAGTCCGCATGGCCGGGACGGAAGGTGTCCAGGATGTTGCCGTAGTCCTTGCTGCGCTGGTCGGTGTTCCTGATCAGCAGGCAGATCGGCGTGCCGGTGGTCTTGCCCTCGTAGACGCCGGAAAGAATCTCCACCGCGTCGGGCTCATTGCGCTGCGTCACGTATTTGCTGGTGCCGGGCCGGCGCCGGTCCAGGTCGCCCTGGATGTCGACCTCGCTCAGCGCCATGCCCGGCGGGCAGCCGTCGATCACGCAGCCAATGGCCGGGCCGTGGGATTCACCGAAGTTGGTGACTGCGAATAGGGTGCCGAAGGTGTTGCCGCTCATGCGGGAGATTATCCCAGATGGCTTTGGTGCGGGAAACGAGCCTGAAGGCCGGATCGCCGTGATGATCGAACGTCGAACACAGGCTGCGGACAGCAGACGGTCAAAAATGCCTGTGTGGTCGAGGTTGCCAAGGCCAAGCCTGGGGGCCCTCAGTGAATGTTCTTCGCGGTGGTGGAGCCCAACAAGCCTGGAGCGCATCAGAAGGCGCCGGTCGTCTTTCCGGGCCCCTGTGGAACATCGGGGTTCAGCCGTCTGGTTCAGCCGCCCTGCACCGGCAATGCAAAGTGAAACACTGCCCCCTGGTCCACCTTGCCTTCCGCCCACACCCGTCCGCCATGGCGCGTGACCACACGGCGCACCGTGGCCAGGCCCACGCCGGTGCCTTCGAACTCCTGGTCTGTGTGCAGCCGCTCGAAAACTTCGAAGAGTTTGTCGTAGTGCGCCATGTCGAATCCGGCGCCGTTGTCACGCACGGTGTAGACGGCTTCAGCGCCTTCGACGCGTCCACTGACCTCGATCTGCGGATTGGCCGTCAGGCTGCTGTACTTCACCGCGTTGGACAGCAGGTTGACCCACACCTGTCGAAGCAGCCCGGGGTCGGCAGGCGCTGATGGCAGCACACCGAACTGGATGACCGGTTTTTTTGCCCCCGGGCCGCTGACTGGCAGCTCGGCTGCCACCTGCGCGGCCAGTCCGTTCATGTCGACATCGGTTTTCTGGACCTCCTGCAGGCTGAGCCGGGAGAAAGACAACAGGTCGTCAATCAGCCTGGCCATGCTTTTGACCCGGGTGCCGATGACGGACAGGTAGTGCAAGCCTTTTTCGTCCAGACAGTGGGCGTAATTTTTCTCCAGCAGGCCCGCATAACCGCCAATGACGCTCAGCGGGGAACGCAGGTCATGCGAGGCCGCCGAGGTGAAGCTTTCCAGGCTTTTGTTGGTGGTCTCCAGCTCGCCGGCGCGCACCTTCAGGGCGGAATGAAGATCGGCGATCACCTTTTCCAGTTCCTTCTTCAGGGTGATGTCCTCGGAAATCCCCAGCACATGCGTGGGCTCGGCGGCTTCGCCGAAAACCGGCACCTTGCGGGTGTGCAGCAGGCGCACACCATTGCTGTGCGAGAAAAACCGGTCTTCCGGAATGTCCTCAATGATGCCGCTGGCCAGCACCCGGTGGTCCTGGGCGGAAAACCGGTCGGCGTCCTCCTGACCGAACAGATCGTGGTCGGATTTTCCCAGCGCGTCCTCGCGCAAGATGCCCGTCAGTTTCTCCTGTGCGGAGTTGACACGCACATAACGCAGCTGGGCGGCATCCTTGATGTACACCGGCGTCGGAATGTGCTCGATCATCGAGTCGAGAAAACGGTTGGCCTCCAGCACCTCGGCCGTGCGTTCGCGCAGCTGCTGCCGGCTTTCGTGGAGTTCGTTGTTGCGCTGCATGGCCGCGTCGTAGGTGGACATCAGCAGGTTCAGTATCTGGGTGCGGCTGGCACTGATCTGGTGCCGCTCGCCGTGGAAAAAAATCTCGGCCGGCGGGCCTTCTTCCGGCATGTGGGTGATGTCCCGGTTGCTCAGGGCGTGCTCCACCCGCGCCAGCATGTGGCTTCTCTCGTAGGGCTTGATGACGAAGCTGTCGGCCCCACACTGCAGGCCGAGCAGAACCTCGTTGGGGTCGGACAGACTGGTGACGAGAATCACCGGGACCGGGGAAAGCCCGGGGCCGGCCTTGATCTGCCGGCACAGCTCATAGCCGCTCATCTCGGGAATGGCCACCCCGCTGATGATCAGCGAGGGACGGAGCCGGGTCGTCATTTCCAGCGCGGACTGACCGTTGTCAACAACACTGACCTGGTAACCCTCTTCTTCGAGGATATGGCTCAGCATCTGGGCCTGGGCCGCGATGTTTTCCACGATCAGGATGTGCCGGGGTGACGTGGCAGATGGGAGAGCTGGAGCAACAGAGGCCATGGAGGGGTGCTTTCCGTAAAGCGCGGTCGCGCTCGTGATAAATGGCCGGTGTCAAGTGACATGACGGATAGTACAGGCTGGTTGGGTTCGGTGCAGGACATACACGTCTTCAGCGTTTCAGCCGACCGACCTGTGGTCAGCGCCGGCGCCGGCGCTGAAGTCATGGCAACGATGATCTGGAACACTTCCTGCTTGCTGCAATGCAACATTCATCCCTTGATGCACTGACCAGAAGGAGCCCGCCATGCTGGACCGCACCACAACCACCTTCTCCCACGTCAAGCCCGGCGACACCGAGTTTGTCTCGGGCGGTTTGCGCGATTTTTTCCTCTACCGCGACCTCGGCATTGCCGAGGCAACCCACGGCAAGGTGATTGCGCACCTGGTCAAGGCGAACATGGCACCAGAAACAGGCACGGGCTGGCACCGCCATGAGGCGGATTTCCAGATCGTCATCATGGTCAAGGGCTGGGCCCGCTTCATGTACGAAGACAAGGAAACCCTGGTCGAGGCCGGCGACGTGGTGCACCAGCGCCCGGGCATACGTCACTACCTGTTCGACTATTCACCCGACATGGAATACCTGGAAATCGTCTCGCCAGCAGACTTCAAGTCGATAGACGTCGACCCCGTGTGCGACATCCCGCCGCCCACCCCCTGGTGAATAGAGCCCCACGGTCACTCACTTCGTGTAGCTCCCTGCCCCTTGCACCGGAAAAGGGGCCGCTGCGCCTGCAGGCCGGCAAAACCGGACCTGCGGCCCCGGTTTGACAAAGAGATCTCGACGCCGGCACTTGTGGTGCTTTCCAGCAGGGGCCGCGGATCTGGCTTCGCCAGTCCGCAGGCGCCGCCCCCTTGAGGGGGGAACAGGCTACACGCAGTGAGCCTGGACGGGGGTGTTAGAACTCCGCGTCGAGCTCGTCAATATCGTCGGGCTCCTTCTTCGCGGCAGCCACCCACTCCTTCATGGCGGGCAGTTCCATGATGCGTTTGCAGTAGGCCGTGCACACCTTGTCCAGCGCCACGTCGTAGGTCAAAAACCGCGTGACCACGGGCGCGTACATGGCATCGGCCACGCCGGGCTGCTTGCCGAACAGGTAGGGCCCGCCGTAGGTGGCCAGGCACTCCTTCCAGATCTCCATCACGCGGTCGATGTCGGCCTGCGCCCGCGACCAGACCTTGAAGCTGGGGAAATGCGCTTTGAGGTTCATCGGCAGCGAGGAACGCATCGATGAAAAGCCCGAATGCATCTCGCCGCAGATGGCGCGGCAGTGCGCGCGCGCCTTGACCTCGGCCGGAAGCAGATGTGCACCCGGCTTGATTTCGTGGAGGTATTCGGCAATGGCCAGCGTGTCCCAGACCTTGACGCCGTTGTGCTGCAGCGAAGGCACCAGCATGGACGGCGCCAGCAGCAGCATTTCGGCCTTCATGGCCGGGTCGTCGGGGGAAATCACCTTTTCGGTGAACTCCAGCCCTGCAAGTTTGGCCAGCAGCCAGCCGCGCAGGGACCAGGCGCCGTAGTTCTTGCTGCTGATCGTGAGAACGGCTTTGGCCATGGGATGCTCCTGGAAAGTGCGTGGGTACTGCAGCGCGGAAGTACCTGTGCAAGGGCTGTGCCAGAAAAGTGCATGGCGCATACGCCGACTGGCCCGCAACTTGCCTGCATGCCTGCATCGGGCCACCAGCCCCGCTTCAAGCCAGGAAACCCATGCTTTACCAGGCCTACCAAACCCAGTCCGACCTGATGTCGCCGTTTCGCCTGCTGGCCCAGGGCGGCAGCGCCGCCCTCTGGCTGGGCAAAACCGAGGGCACCCTGCTGCGCAAGCTGTCGGCCTCGATGGAGGTGTTCTCGCGCCTGCGGGTCACCCATTCGCGCCCCGCTTATGGCATCAGCTCGGTCAGGGTGGGCGAACGCGAACTCGCCGTGACCGAGGAAACCGTGCTGACCATGCCCTTCGGCACGCTGCTGCGCTTCAAAAAAGAAGAGGCCCCCGACCGGCCGCACCAGCCCGCCGTGCTGCTGGTGGCGCCACTGTCCGGCCACTTTGCCACCCTGCTGCGCGAAACCGTGCGCACCCTGCTGCAGGACCACGACGTCTACATCACCGACTGGCACAACGCACGCGACGTGTCGCTGCGTCACGGGCCCTTCAGCCTGGACGACTACATAGCCCACATGATCCGCTTCACCCAGGCCATCGGCCCCGGCACCCATGTGGTGGCGGTGTGCCAGCCCTGCGTGGCCGCGCTGGCCGCCGCGGCCATCATGGCCGAGGACGACGACCCGGCCCAGCCGCGCAGCCTGACGCTGATGGCGGGCCCGGTTGACTGCCGCGTCAACCCCACCGCCGTCAACACCCTGGCCACCAGCAAGCCGATCGAGTGGTTCGAGAAAAACCTGATCAGCCATGTGCCGCTGCCGCACGCCGGTTACATGCGCCGCGTCTACCCCGGCTTTGTGCAGCTCAGCGCCTTCCTGAGCATGAACCTGGACCGCCACAAGAAGTCGTTCAAGGACATGTACCAGCACTTGGTCGATGGCGATGTGGACAAGGCCAACGTGATCCGCCTGTTTTATGACGAATACCTGGCCGTCAACGACCTGCCGGCCGAGTTCTACCTGGAAACGGTGGAGAAAGTGTTCCAGACCTACGACCTGCCGCTCGGCAAGCTCAGCTACCGCGGCCGCATCGTCAACCCCGCGGCGATCCGCCGCACCGCGCTGATGACGGTCGAGGGCGAACGCGACGACATCTGCTCGGTCGGCCAGACGGTGGCAGCTCAGGACCTGTGCAGCAGCATCCGGCCCTTCATGAAAACCCACCATGTGCAGACCGGTGTGGGGCACTACGGCGTGTTCAGCGGCAGGCGCTGGAACCAGCAGATCTATCCGCGTGTCAGGGAGATGATTCACGCGAGCATGGGCTGAATTCCTGAAGCAAATCGGGCTCCAGCCCTTTCTATATATGCTCAAGAAGCTATTAAATTGATAGCGATGTATTCTCACTTGTCATCCCGGACTTGATCCGGGATCCATGTTGGATAGCCCGTTCTGCTGCGGTATGCCAACAAGCCGGGGGTTGCCCGGCGGCAACTCACTTTTCTTTGTCTCGCCAAAGAAAAGTAAGCAAAAGAAAGGCGACCCGATGGTCTGGGTCCCCTTCGCTGCCGCTCAGGGGCAACCTCCGGTGCTCGCCGAAAACGGGGTCGAGCTCGAACTCGCTTCGCTCAGACAATCGCTCGCCCTGATCCGTTTTCGGCTGCGCTCCTCGGCCCAGCCCGACGGGTGGTGGGTCGGGTGCGGGAGCGGGCGGGGTCGCGCTTCGCGCGCCCCCGCCTCCCCGAATCCGGCTTCTCCCCCAAAAGCCCGTTTGGCCGGGCCGAGCAGCGCAGATGGAGGCGGTGTCAAGGGCGGCAGTTGTTTGAGCCGAAGGCGAGTTCTGACGCCCCCCGCCGTAATCGAGCAGCGCAGGTTGCCTGGAGCAAAGCGGAAGGACCCGGACAGTCGGGTCGCCTTTTCTTTGGTGACTTTCTTTTGGCGACGCAAAAGAAAGTTACTT
>JAZKAP010000029.1:0-59290 GCA_040389085.1 Pseudomonadota bacterium | reverse complement strand
TCAGGGCTCGCGATTGTCTGAGCCGAAGGCGAGTTCGAGCGAGACCCCGCTTTTGCCGAGCACCGCAGGTTGCCCGCAGCGAAGCGGAGGGCCCCAGACCATCGGGTCGCCTTTCTTTTCCTTAGGTTTCTTTGGCGAAGCAAAGAAAAGTAAGTCGCCTGCCGGGGCGAGTCCCGGCTTGCAGGCACACCTCAACCGTCCATGACACCAACAACAAACGCTGCCACCCGTTATGCTCACCCTCATGGGTGAATTCGACCTGATCGCGAGCTATTTCACACGCCCCACGACCCGCGCCGTGCTGGGCGTCGGCGACGACTGCGCGCTGCTGCAGCCGGCCGCCGGCATGCAGATGGCCATTTCCTGCGACATGCTGGTCGAGGGCCGGCATTTCTTTCCCGATGTGGACCCGTTCACGCTGGGCCACAAGGCACTGGCCGTCAACCTCAGCGACCTCGCTGCCTGCGGTGCGCAGCCGCTGGCCTTCACGCTGGCGCTGGCGCTGCCGCGGGCCGACGAAGCCTGGCTCGCGGCATTTTCGCGGGGCCTGTTCGCACTGGCCGATGCCCACGGCTGCGAACTGGTCGGTGGTGACACGACGCAGGGACCGCTGAACATCTGCATCACCGTGTTCGGCGAGGTGCCGCGCGGGCAGGCGCTGCTGCGTTCGGGCGCGCGCGACGGCGACGAGGTGTATGTCAGCGGCACGCTGGGCGAGGCGAGGCTGGCGCTGGAAGCGCTGCGCGGCAGCATCGCCTTGCCGCATGAACGGCTGGCCGCCGCGCGCACGCGGCTGGACCAGCCCACGCCACGTGTCGCGCTGGGCCTGGCGCTGCGTGGCATCGCGACCGCGGCCATCGACGTGAGCGACGGTCTGCTCGGCGACCTCGGCCACATCCTGGAGGCCTCCGGCACCGGCGCCCGCATCGATACCTCGATTGCTATCAATTTACTAGCTGATGGCGCAGATGTTACAAGGGCTGAAGGCCATTTTTCTCACGAAACCCGGCTGCGCTGCGTGCTGGCCGGCGGCGACGACTACGAACTGGCGTTCACCGCCCCGGTGTCGGCACGGGCGGCGGTGCAGGCCGCCGCGCTGCAGGCGCAGACAGCGGTGACCCGCATCGGTGTCATCGAACACCCGCCCGGCCTGCGGCTGGTCGACGCCTCGGGCCATGCCGTGCCGGGCCGGTATGCGTCCTTCGATCACTTTGCCTGACTTCGTGCGCGCCCGGGCTTGCCCAGCACGGCATGCATCACATCGACAAACGCCTGGCTGGCCGCCGACAGTGAACGCCCGCGCTTGGTGACCACCGAAATGTCGCGTGACACGCGCGGCCCCGTCAGGGTCTTGATGACCAGGCCCGGCTCGGCGCCGTGGGTGGCAAACGCCGAGGGCATGATGGACGCGCCCAGTCCGCTGGCTGTCATCCACAGGGCCGTCGACAGAAACGACACCTCGTTGACCACGTTCAACGCAACACCCGCGCCAGAGGCGGTGGCGTCGATCATCGGACGTATGCCGTACCCCGGTCGCACCGTGATCACCGGATGGCCGGCCAGATCGGCCCAGCGCACGACCTTCCTGCCTGCCAGCGGGTGATCGGGTCGGCAGACCAGACTCAGGTGATCAGGCACCAGCGTCTGCAGGTCGGCGTCGGCCAGCATTTTCTCGGGTGTGCCAATGCCGAAATCAACATGTTCACCGATGACACGCGACATGAACTGGTCGGGCGCGCAGTCATCCACCACCACACGGATGTCCGGATACAGCGCGGCAAAACGGCGGATCACCGGCGGCATCACAAAGGCCGCCAGCGTGGGCGTGACCGCCACGCAGACGCGACCGCGCCGCAGTCCGCCCAGATCGCGGAAGCTGGTGCCCAGTGATTCGACGTCGCGCAGGATGCGTTCGGCCACCACCAGGGCCTCCCTGGCGGCCTGTGTCGGTTGCAGGGAACGGGTGGTGCGGTCGAACAGGCGCGCACCCAGGCCCTGCTCCATCTGCCGGATCAGCACGCTGATGGCCGATTGCGTCACAAACAGCTGTTCGGCGGCGGCGCTGAGTTTGCCCAGCCGGTAGACCGCCACGAAGGCGCGCAACTGGCGCACCGTGGGTGTGAAGGAGTTATTCATGAATCAAAATCATAAATCATTCGAAATTTATCGTTATACGAATGAATCAATTTGGGCTCCAATGACGTCGGAGACAAGGTCAGCCCGTCGAGGCCGACACCCACACAACAAGGAGATATCCATGAAACGCATCATGCGCACGCTGCTGGCGCTGACCGCCGGTGTGACCGTTCTGGCCGGCGCCGGCCAGGCGCAAACCCCCGACTACCCGAACAAACCCATCCGCATGGTCGTGACCTTCCCGCCCGGCGGCAGCACCGATGTGGTGGTGCGCATGCTGGTGCCCCGGCTCAACGAAAAACTCGGCCAGCAGGTGGTGGTGGACAACCGGCCGGGCGCCGGCGGCAACATCGGCCTGACCGCGGTGGCCCGCGCGCCGGCCGACGGCTACACGCTGGGCGTCGGTGCGGCCGGCGGCCTGTCGGCCAATGTCAGCCTGTATGCCCAGATGCCCTTCGACCCGGTCAGGGATTTCCGTCCGGTCACCATGCTGGCCGCGATTCCCTTTGTGCTGATCGGCCACCCTTCCGTGGCCGCCAGAAACCAGCGCGAGCTGATCACACTGGCCAAGGCCACCCCCGGCAAGCTGTCCATCGGCCACGGCGGCAATGGCACGGCCATGCACCTGTCGGCCCAGCTGTTTGGCCAGATGTCAGGCGCCCAGTTTGTCGAAGTGCCCTACCGCGGCTCCGGCCCGGCCGCCCTCGACGTGCTGGCCGGCCAGATTCCCCTGGCCATCGTCGACCTGCCGTCGGCCCTGCAACACATCAAGGCCGGCAAACTGGTGGCCTATGCGGTGACCAGCCCGCAACGCCTGCCCATGCTGCCGGATGTTCCGACGGTGTCCGAAAGCGGGCTCACCGGTTACGACTCCACCGGCTGGTTCGGTGTGGTGGCGCCGGCCGGAACACCTGCGCCGGTGATAACCCGCCTGAATGCGGAAATCACGGCGGCGCTCAATGACAGCGAGATCAAGGCCAGCATGCGCAACCTCGGCGTCGAGCCGGCGCCGGGCACGGCTGCCGAGTTCGAGGCCTACATCAAGTCCGAAACCGTGAAATGGGCCAAGGTCATCAAGACCTCGGGCACCAAAATTGACTGAGGACAGACATGCCTGCTGACTTGACTACCGATGTACTGATCGTCGGCGCGGGCCCCGTGGGCCTGACGCTGGCCATGGACCTGGCCTCTCGCGGCGTCTCCGTGGTGATCGCCGAGATCCGCCGTTATGCCGAACCGCCGAACGTCAAATGCAACCATGTGGCCGCACGCACCATGGAGCAGTTTCGCCGGCTCGGCGTGGCGCACAAGCTGCGCGACGCCGGCCTGCCGCCGGACTATCCCAACGACGTGGTGTTCCGCACCAGCGTCACCGGCATCGAGCTGACACGCATCCCGATTCCATGCCGGCAGGACCGTTACACCGACACGGCCGGACCGGATGGCTGGTGGCCCACGCCGGAGCCGCCGCACCGCATCAACCAGATCTACCTCGAACCCATCCTGCTGGAACATGCCGCTGCGCTGCCGCAGGTCACGCTGCTCAACCGCACGCAGGTCACCAGCTTCGCGCAGGACGCGGCCGGCGTCACCGCCGTGGCGACCGACCTCGACAGCGGCGCTTCGCGCACCATCCGTTGCCGCTATATGGTGGGCTGCGACGGCGGCAGCTCCTCCGTACGCAAGCAGATAGGCGCCAGACTCGAAGGCACGGCGGTGATCCAGCGAGTGCAGTCCACCTTCATCCGCGCGCCCGCGCTGGCGGCCATGATCCCGGGCAAACCGGCCTGGTCCTACTATTCGATGAATCCGCGGCGCTGCGGCACCATGTTTGCCATTGACGGCCGCGAAACCTGGCTGGTTCACAACCACCTGAACGCCGAAGAACCCGAGTTCGACTCGGTGGACCGCGACCAGTCCATACGCGACATCCTCGGCGTCGGCCCCGATTTCCGTTACGAGATCCTCAGCAAGGAGGACTGGGTCGGCCGCCGTCTGGTGGCCAACCGCTTTCGCGACCGCCATGTGTTCATCGCCGGCGATGCCGCGCATCTGTGGGTGCCTTATGCGGGTTACGGCATGAATGCCGGCATCGCCGATGCCATCAACCTCTCCTGGCTGCTCGCCGCGCGCCTGCAGGGCTGGGGCGAGGAAGCCATGCTCGACGCCTACGAGGCCGAGCGCCAGCCGATCACCGCGCAGGTGTCCCAGTTTGCGATGGACCATGCGCAGAAAATGATCAAGGCGCGCCGCGCGGTGCCTGCCAACATCGAGCAGGCCGGCGCCGAGGGCGATGCCCTGCGCGCCGAGATCGGCCAGGAAGCCTATGAACTCAACGTGCAACAGTTCTGCTGCGCCGGGCTGAACTTTGGTTACTTCTACAGCGGCTCCCCCATCATGACGGACGACGGTGAAACGCCACCGGCCTACACCATGGGTGAGTTCACACCATCCACCGTGCCGGGTTGCCGGGCGCCGCACTTCTGGCTGCCGGACGGACGTTCGCTGTACGACGCCTTCGGGCCGGGCTACACCCTGCTGCGCTTTGACGCGACCGCCGATGTCTCGGCACTGCTGCTGGCGGCCCAGGCACGCAGGCTGCCGCTGACGCTGCTCGATATCGACCCCCAGGGCGTTCCCGAAGCCTACCGGCACGCCCTGGTGCTGTGCCGTGCCGACCAGCATGTGGTCTGGCGCGGCAAGCAGGTGCCCGCCGATCCCGCTGCGCTGGTGGACGTGTTGCGCGGCGCCGGTCGCGAAGCACTGCGCCTGGCCGCCTGATCCGCGCCGCGCGCGGAAGGCGCGCTCATGCCGGCGCGGCCAGCCGCGCCACTTGCCGCGCCTTCTGGGTTTGCCCGCCATAACCCCAATCGGTGGCCGGCAGTTCCCGCACCACCACGTAGCTGGCCTCTTCCAGCGCGCCGCCCTCGCCGAGCTGGCGCTGCAGTTCGGCAAACGCCGCGCTGACAAATGCGGCTTTTTCTTCCGCCGTGTTGGTTCCGGCGGTGATGCTGATCTCCAGCAGCGCGGTGGGCCGCTGCACGGTGTCGACACCCACGTACCAGTGTTCGGCAGGCAGGCTCTCGATGAGGACCGCCGTCACCTCGCGCCGCTTGCCGAGCAGCTGCGCGGTCAGCGTGGTCAGCGCCTGGGCGAGCTCCCGGTAGCGGGCCGGGGTCTGCGGCGGCGTCACTTTCAGTGTCAAGGTGGGCATCTCAGGCCTCCCGCGGAAGTTGCAGCCTTGCCGGGCTGCGCAGGGTCTGCCCCAACTGGCGCCAGAAATCGTCGATCGCCTGGCGGCGCAAGGCCTCGGCCTGGCGCCTGGCTGCATCGTGCAGGCGCTGGTAGCTGTCATGGTGGAGATCGCTGTACATGGTCGGTCCTTTCGTTGCGGTGGCTGGTGCAGGCAACTGTAGGCAAGGCCTTCCCCGCGGGAAACGGCGCGCCGTGCAATTGGGTTTTGCATTCGCTGCAAAGGCAGAAAAGTTCGCGGCTGGTTACCATGGCGCCATGCGCGACCTCAGCTTCGACGACATGCACCTGTTTGCCCGCGTGGCCGAGCTCGGCTCACTTTCTGCCGTGGCACGCGAGCGCGACGTGCCGGTGAGCCAGGTCTCGCGCGCGCTGGCGCGCATCGAAAAAGCCTGCGGCGCGCGGCTGATCCACCGATCCACCCACGGCCTGGCGCCGACCGCCGAAGGCCAGACCTTTCTGCAGTACTGCCGGCGCCTGACCGGCACGCTGGACGAACTGGAAGGCGAGTTTGCCAGCCAGTCGCGCCAGGCCGGCGGCTGGGTGCGGGTGGCGGCCAGCACGGTGGTGGCCGAGTACCTGCTGATCCCCAGCTTCGAGAGCCTGCACGCGCGCCACCCCAGGCTCTGTGTGGAACTGCAGGTCGAGGACAGGCTGGTCGACATGGCGCACGACGGCATCGACATCGCCATCCGCACCGGCACGCCGACCACCGACACGGTGGTGGCACGCCAGCTCGGCATGCTGGGCCGCAAGCTGTACGCCACGCCCGGCTACCTGCAGGCCCACGGCACACCGCGCCATCCGGACGATCTGCACCAGCACCGCCTGATCACGAACAGCGCGGTCGCCATGCTCAACCGCTGGCCGTTCATCGTCAAAGGCGAGCCGAGCGTGGTGGTGGCGGAGGGGCAGTGGCGTTCGGGCAGCACCGGCATCACCGCGCAGCTGGCGCTGCACGGCCTGGGCATTTCGCGTTTTGCCACCGTGGTCGCCGAGCCCCTGGTGCGGCAAGGCCTGCTGGTGCCCGTCCTGCCCGAATTTGTGGACGAGCAGCCCAGCCCGATTTACGCCGTCACGCTGACGAGCCGGCACCGCCTGCCCAAGATCAGGGCCTGCCTGGACCACTGGGCCGGGTGGTTTGCCCAGGCCGAGGGCGTTCAGCCCGCGGTGCAGGTATAACCCCCTGATGCAAGCCGACACGTCCACCGCCCCGCCCCCCGAAGTCCGGCGCCTGCTGGACCGCGCCACCCGACTCGAAACGCCCTGCGGCAGCGGCAGCATGGTCTGGCACCGCTGGCGGCCCGATCCGGCACCGACCGGTGCGCCGCATCGGCCGGTGGTGCTGCTGCACGGCGGCAGCGGCAGCTGGACCCACTGGTTGCGCAACATCGACGCGCTGGTGGGCAGCGGGCGCGAGGTGCTGGCCGCCGACCTGCCGGGTTTTGGGGACTCGGCGCCGCCCGCCACCGGCAACGACGCCGACGCGCTGGCCGCGCCGGTACAAGCGGGCCTGCAGGTTCTGCTGGGCGATGCCGCCTGCGACCTGGTAGCGTTTTCTTTCGGCGGCATGGTCGCCGGCTTTCTGGCGGCGCAGTGGCCGGCCCGCGTGGCGCGGCTGGTGCTCATCGGTTCGCCCGGCCTGGGCGTGGCGTCGAGAAACACCGTCACGCTCACCGCCTGGCGCCACCTGCCCGACCCGGCCGAACGCGAGGCCGTGCACCGCAAGAACCTCGCCGCGCTGATGCTCTACCGGCCCGAGGCCATCACCGCGCTGGCGCTGCGGATACACAGCGACAACACGCTGCGCGACCGCATGAAGGGCCGGCGCCTGGCCTACACCGACGTGCTGGCGCGCACACTCGCCGAGGTGCGCTGTCCGGTCTACGCGATTTATGGCCGCGAAGACGCGCTTTACCGCGAGCGGCAGGAAGCGCTGGCGCTGGCCCTGCAGTCGGCGCCGAATTTTCGCGGCATGCACTGGATAGACAACGCGGGCCACTGGGTACAGTTCGAGCAGCCGCAGGCCTTTGATGCCGTGTTGCGGGCGGTGCTGGAAGAAAGCCTCGCCCCTTGAAACGCTATGAAAAACATAGCTGTCTGCGCTCACCCTTATTGGGCTGAGTGCCATTTTTACGCATGAAATAAAATCGCCTCGCCCCCAGCGCACCCTCTTCCCACACACCATGCCCCCACTGAACGAAACCCCTGCCTTTCCAGGCGTGCCGAACCCGGCGCCGCCGCGCCGGCCCACGGCCCGCTTCATGCTGGCGCACCCGGCCCACCTGCTGGCGCTGGGCTTCGGCTCGGGCCTGAGCCCGGTGGCGCCCGGCACGGCCGGCACCTTGTGGGCCTGGCTGGCCTGGCTGGCAATGGCGCCCTGGCTGAGCACGCCGCAGATGGGGCTGCTGATTGCCGTGGCCACGCTGCTGGGCTGGTGGGCCAGCACGGTCACGGCCAGAAACATGGGCGTGGCCGATCCCGGCAGCATCGTCTGGGACGAAGTCGTGGCCTTCTGGCTCATCCTCTGGCTGGTCATGCCGGCGGGCCTGTGGGGCCAGCTCGCAGCCTTTGTGCTGTTCCGCTTTTTTGACGCGGTGAAGTTCGGCCCCATGGCATGGGCCGACCGGACCTTCAAGGGTTTCGGCTGGCGCGGTGGTTTCGGCATCATGCTGGACGACTTCGCGGCTGCGTTCTGCACGCTGCTGGTGATCGCCGCCTGGAGCTTCTGGTGAACCCTTCATCACTATCAAAAGGTGAGCTGCCTGCGCCCACCCTGGTTGGGCTTCTGGCCGATCTGCTTCTCAACAAAGGCTGGCTGCTGGCCACCGCTGAAAGCTGCACTGGCGGTTTGATCAGCGCCGCCTGTACCGACCTGGCGGGTTCAAGCAACTGGTTCGAACGCGGCTTCGTGAGCTACTCCAACGAAGCCAAGACCGACATGCTGGGCGTGGATGCGGCGTTGATCGCCGGGCACGGCGCGGTCAGCGAAGAAGTCGCGCGCGCCATGGTGCAGGGCGCCATCACGCATTCGCGGGCGCGGGTCGCCGTCGCCGTCACCGGTGTGGCCGGCCCCACCGGCGGCAGCCGGGCCAAACCCGTGGGCACCGTCTGGTTCGGCTTCATGGTGGACGGCCGGCTCAGCAGCGAAGTCCAGCACTTTGACGGTGACCGCGCCGCGGTGCGCCTTGCCACCGTGCAGCATGCGCTGCAGCGGCTGGTGCAACTGCTGGGCTGACGCGGCCATGCCTGCCACCCCTGCCGCTGCCGAGCTGATTGACTCCGCGACGGCCTGGCGCCGCCTGCTGGTCACCCTGGCGCTGATGACCGTGGGTGCCGCCGGCATGTATGTGGTGCCCGTGGTGTTGCCTGCGGTGCAGGCCGACTTTGGTGTGGCCCGTGCCGACGCTGCCTTGCCCTACACGCTGCTGATGGTCGGCTTTGGCCTGGGCGGCATGCTCATGGGCCGGCTGGCCGACCGTTTCGGTGTGGCGCTGCCGCTCAGCGTGGGCGCTGTCGGCATGGGCCTGGGTTTCGGCGCAGCCGCCCTGTCGGGAAACATCTGGCTGTTTGCGCTGGCGCACGGTTTGTTGATCGGCCTGCTGGGCAGCTCTGCCACGTTTTCTCCCTTGCTGGCCGACACCTCGCTGTGGTTTGTGCGGCGCCGCGGCATTGCCGTGGCGGTGTGCGCCAGCGGCAACTACCTGGGCGGCGCCCTCTGGCCGCCCATCATCCAGCACTTTGTGGAAAGCGTGGGTTGGCGCCAGACCTACTGGGGACTGGCCGTGTTCTGCAGCCTGGCGATGTTCGGGCTGGCCCAGCTGATGCGGCAGCGACCGCCGGCGCTCGCTCTGGCGCCGGTCAGCGTGCGCGGTGTCGCTGCCGGCGACCGGCCTTTCGGCCTGACGCTGGGTCAGGCGCAGGCGCTGCTGTGTGTGGCCGGCCTGTCCTGCTGCGTGGCCATGTCCATGCCGCAGGTGCACATCGTGGCCTATTGCACCGACCTCGGCTTCGGCGCGGCGCGTGGTGCTGAAATGCTGTCGCTGATGCTGGCCTGCGGCATCGTGAGTCGCCTGATTTCCGGCGCCATCTGCGACCGCATCGGCGGGCTGCGCACGCTGCTGCTGGGCTCGGCCTTGCAGACCGTGGCGCTGCTGCTGTTCCTGCCGTTTGACGGCATGGTCTCGCTGTATGTGATCTCCGCGATGTTCGGCCTGTTTCAGGGCGGCATTGTGCCGAGCTACGCGATCATCGTGCGCGAGCATTTTCCCGCCGCCGAAGCCGGTGCCCGCGTCGGCACCGTCATCATGTTCACCATGGTGGGCATGGCGCTGGGTGGCTGGATGTCGGGCAAGGTGTTCGACCTCACCGGCTCCTACAACGCTGCTTTTCTCAACGGCATTGCCTGGAACCTGCTGAACTTCGGGGTGGTGCTGTTTTTGCTGCGCCGAACGCTCAGGCCGCGATTCGCCGCTGCCTAAGCGGCGGTGATCAGGTGGGACTGCAGGCCGCGCCGTGGTGAGGGGCCGACTGCCGGCGCATAACCGAGCCGCGCCCACATCTGCACCGTGTAACGTGGCGGCGATGCCTGCAGCAGGGCATGAATGTCGGCATAAGGTCTGGCCTGTTCCGGGTACTCCTGCAAAGCCTGCGACAGCGGCTGCATGGCCAGCCCATGCGCCGTCGCCGCCAGTTGCGCGCGCGCATAGGCCCGGCCGGCGTTGACCTGGGTCTTGCGGTCGTTGCCTTCAGTCACCAGCCAGAAAAACGCCGGCGTCGCGGCGATCTTGGTATTGAAATCCTTGATCTGGCCGGTGGTGGCCGTGTCATCCGGCCCCGGCGCCTTGCTGCGGTCGAACAGGCCGAGTAACGTCAGCGCACGCACCATGGGCGTGTTGATGGTGAGGCCGTCGCGGTGCTCGGCAATTTCGCGCGGGCCGACACGCAGCACCTTGAACGATTCCAGCACGGTGCGCGGCGTCACCAGCTCGATGCGCCAGGCCTCCATGGCAATGGCGCGATGCTTCTGCATCAGGTCAGGCTGGCTGGTTCCCACGAAGCCGGTGCGCAAGGCAAAGGGCGCGACGCTGGCGGCAATGGCCTGCAGGGCATCGGTCGCGGGCTCGCGCATCTCATAGGCTTCGCGGTTGGTGTGGCGCTTGAGGATGTCGGCAAACAGCGGGTCCGGCTTGACGCCGGCATCTGCGGCCAAAACGATGCGCGCAACGGGTCGCTTGTCCAGCGTGGCCGGACCAAACTCGCCTTGCGGGAACAGGGTGATGTCGGCGCGCAGACCTTTCTGCCTGGCGGCGAGGTCGAGCAATTCCAGAAAAGTGCCCTGGCTCATCATGATCTGGCGCGACTGCGGGTCGGTCTCGGGCAACAGCCGCGTGAGGTCGCAGTACAGCATGATCTCGCCGGGCTGGCGCAGGTCCACCAGCCAGGACTGCAGGTTGTGCGAGTGCGGCGCCAGAATCGCGTAGCTGAGGATCCAGCGCCGTACATCGGCGGTATCGGCCGCGGGACCTTTCCAGGCGGCAATCGCCTCGGGCGGCAGCTCGGAGGAGCAGCCGGCCAGTCCGGCGCTGGCGCCCAACACCACGCCGCCGCCGGCCAGGCGCACAAAGTTTCTGCGGTTCAGGTTCATGAGGCGCTCCGTTCAAAGGCTTGTGCCGTCACCCTAACGTCTTTCACCGCCGTCTCCTTGCGCGAAGTCAACAGGTCCAGCTCTGCCAGGGCCGCGCGCAACGCCTCGGGAAACGGCGTGTGGGGCTCGGCGCCGGTCAGGGCGGCCATGCGGGTGTTGACCAGCGAGTGCGGTGTGTGCCACTGGTAGCGCATTTCACACAGCGCCGCGATTTTCGGCATGACCAGGCCCAGCGCCCGCATCATCGGCCAGGACAGCGATTGAGTACGCAGCTTGCCGCCGGCGGACAGCCAGCCGCGCTCCCAGGCGATGTCGGTCAGTGCATCGACCCAGTCCTGCCCCGTGAGGCTGTAGCCGGCAAAGTGCAGGGTCTCGAAGGTCGGCAACTGATGCCGCTGCCCGGCCACCGCCACAAAGCTGCGCGCCATGTCGGGCAGCCAGGCCCAGGCGGTCGGCACGTTCATCGGCCCGGGGTAGGTGAACCTGCCGCGCTGGAGGTCCTTGACCATCACCTCGTCCAGCCAAGAGCCGCTGCCGCTGCCAAAGAAGTCGCCGCCGCGAATCACCACCGCCTTCATGCGGCCGTCCTGTGTGGCCGCGTGCACCTGCGCTTCGCTGGCGATGCGCATGCGGCCCTTGAAGGTGCTGGCCGCCTGCGCCGTGTCTTCGCGCAGCAGCGGCGGCATGGATTCGCCAAAGTTGTAGACGCTGGCCGGCAACATCAACAAGGCCCCGAGTTCTCGCGCGACATCGATGGCGGCCTGCGTCAGGCCGGGCAGGTCCCGGCGCCAGGCCTGGTGTGTGTACACCGGACTAAGCCCCTGCACCACCACCGCGGCGCCGTGTGCAGCAGCGGCGAGCCGGGCCGTGTCACCGGGCTGCGCGGCCAGCCACACCACCCCGGGAATCACCGGGCCGCTGGCGCCCGGGCGCAGCTGGGCGAGCACCCGCCAGCCCGCTTGGGCAAAGGCGCGTGTGGCCGCCAGGCCAAACCGCCCGCGGGCGCCGAGGATAAGAACGGTGGCAGGCTGCGTCATGGATATCTCCTGAAGAAAAGGGGTGGACATGGCGTGATTGTGGAAATTTGCCAGCTGTTCGACAATCCCCTAACGCTCCACATCAGGTATTCATCCATGAATAACAACTTCGACTGGCGCCTGGTGCGCTCCTTCCTGGCGGCACTGGACCAGGGCAGCCTGCTGGGAGCAGCGCGTGTGCTCAGCGCCAGCCAGCCCACCATCGGCCGCCACATCGCCGAGCTGGAAGCACAGCTCGGCGTGCTGCTGTTCGAACGCACCGGACGCGGCCTGCTGCCCACCGCCACGGCGCTGCAGCTGGCCGAGTCGGCCCGCGCCATGGACAACGCCGCCAACGAACTCGCGCGCAACGTGTCGGGCCTGGAGCCGGGTATCTCGGGCACGGTACGCATCACCGCCAGCCAGCCGGTGGCCTGTTATGTGCTGCCACCCATCCTGGCGCAGATGCGCCTGGCCCTGCCCGACATCCAGGTCGAGCTGGTCGCCAGCAACGCGGTCAGCAACCTGCTGCGGCGCGAAGCCGACATTGCCCTGCGCATGGTGCAGCCCGACCAGGCCAGCCTGGTGGTCAAGCGCATCGCCAAAGTCACGCTGGGCACCTACGCCCACCGCGACTACCTGCGCCGGCGCGGCACGCCGAAAAACCCGCAGGATCTGCTGAACCACGAGCTGGTGGGCAGCGACCGCGACGAGGCCATCCTCAAGGGCATGGCGGGCTTTGGCCTGCCGGTCACACGCGAAGCATTTGCGTTTCGCTGCGACGACCTGATCGCCTACTGGGAGGCCGTGCGTGCCGGTCTGGGCATAGGCTTCATCGCCGACTACCTGGCCGCCACCGACAGGGACGTCGTCGCCGTGCTGCCCATGATCAAGGTGCCGCCGCTGCCGATCTGGCTCACCGTGCACCGCGAGATCCGCACCAGCCGCCGCATACGCGCGGTGTATGACTTCTTGAGCCAGGCGGTGCCGAAGGCTCTTTAGGGCCTGTTCACACCGCGTCAGGCGCTGCCAGCGCGCCCAGGGCCGACACCCCCACCGGTGGCTCGGCCAGCCAGGGCAGCACAAACGTGCGGCGCGCCAGGCCGTCGGCAATACGCGCGGTCTGGCGGTGTTCGCCGGCCAGGCGGGCCTGCAGCAGCGGATCGGTGGTACCGGTGGCGGCCACACTTTTGTTGATGACCCAAGCCCAGGGCTCGATCTTGGCGCGGCGCAAATCGTCCTGCAGCGCCGCGGCCTGGCTCACCGGCGTGACCTCGGGCAGGGTCACCAGGATGACGTGGGTCATGGACGCGTCCTGCAGCCGCATGAGCGGCGTGATGATGTGCGCCGCGTTATTGCCGCCCTCGTACTGCTGCATCATCTGCCGGTGGTAGGCGCCGGTGGCATCCATCAGCAGCAGCGAGTGGCCGGTGGGCGCGGTGTCCAGCACCACAAAGGCGCTGCGCGCCTCGTTGACGACGCGGCTGAAGGCATGAAACACCGCCACCTCTTCGGTGCAGGGCGACTGCAGGTCTTCGAGCAACAAGGCCTGGCCCTGTTCGTCGAGCGTCTTGCCGCGCGTGGCCATGATTTTGGCGATGTAGGCCTCGGTCTCGGTTTTGGGATCGATGCGGCCGACCTTCAGGTTGGGCAGGCTGCCGTTCAGCGTCTCGGCCACATGGGCGGCCGGGTCGGTGGTGGTCAGGTGCACGCTGTGGCCGCGCTGCACCAGTCCCACGGCCAGTGCGGCGGCAATGGTGGTTTTGCCGACGCCGCCCTTGCCCATCACCATGATCAGGCCGTGGCCCAGGGCCGCCAGCTCGTCGGCCAGGCGGGACAGCGGTTCGGCCGGCAAGGGGGCCACACCCGTAGCTACATCGGGGACTGTCACCGGCATCGGACCGACCCCCAACAACGCACGCAGCGCCGGCAGGCCCACGGTATCGAAAGCGCGCAGCGGCACCTCGTCGCGCGGCAGGCGCGCCAGCGCGTCGGGCATCTGCGCGAGGGCCTGCAGGCCCAGCGCCTCGACGGCCCGGGCGGTGGGGTCCACCTTGCCGCCCGCCTGCACCGTAGCGTGAAACACGCCGTTGACCACCAGGCGCTGGTTGGACAGCCCCAAGGTGCGCAGCTCGTCGGCAGTACGCGCCGCTTCCTGCATGGGGCGCGGGTCGGGCCGCGTCACCAGCACCACGGTGGTGATGGCCGCATTGCTGAGCGCGGCCAGGGCGGCGTTGAAGCGCGTTTCCTGCATCTTCAGGCCCGAGTGCGGGCCCAGGCAGGAGGCACCGCGGTCGTTGCCGGCCAGAAAACCGCTCCAGGCCTTGGGCAGACTGAGCAGTCGCAAGGTGTGGCCGGTGGGCGCGGTGTCGAAGATGACATGGTCCCAGCCGCCGCCCTCCTGGGCCAGCAAGGCGGCAAATTCGTCGAACGCGGCAATCTCGGTGGTGCAGGCACCGGACAGCTGCTCACGCACGGTGGCACGTTCGTCCTCGCCGGCATCGACTTCCAGCTGTGCGAGCACGCGCAGGCGGTAGGCCTCGGCGGCCGCGTCGGGATCGATGTTGAGCACGGCCAGACCCGGCACGCCGGGCACGTCCACCGGCTGGTTGCGCAGCGGCACGCCCAGCATCTCGTCGAGGTTGGACGCGGCATCGGTGCTGACCAGCAACACGCGCCGGCCCGCATCAGCCAGTGCAATGGCCGCCGCGGCCGACAAGGAGGTCTTGCCGACCCCGCCCTTGCCGGTGAAGAAAAGAAAACGCGTGGCGGCAGAAAGAAAACCCGGAGCAGATGCGGTGACTGTGTTCATGGCGACAGGATGGCACAGGAGCGCCAGGCTGGCTTGCCGCAGATCAACGCCAGGCCGGCGACGTTCAGGGTTTCGTGGCGAAGGGTTTTTGCGGGCTGTGTAAAGTAGGCCTTGCCCTGCAGCGCCGCAGCGGCGGGACGTGTAAAGTTGTTTTGTTTTTTGGCCAGAAGCACCCACAGCGCGGCTGACGGGTTTGACAAGGATTGAATGCTGATACCCCGCTGGCTCCAGACGCTTTGGCACCGCTCCGGTGCGACCGGCCGCGTGCAAGGCCCCGCACCGATGCTGCTGCCGCTGCTGGGGTTCTTGCTGGCCCTGCCTTGCGCCCACGCGCTGGAGTTCAGCTACAGCAACCCCTTCCCGGACGGCCCGTTGGCCGGTGTGGCCCGCAGCCTGAGAATCAGCGGCGAGCTGGTGCCTGGCGACACGGCCCGCCTGACCGAACTGGTGCGGCGCAAACCGGCCGACGCCTGGCATGCCCTGGGGCGGGTCGAGCTGGCCATTTCAGGCGGCGACACCGCGGAAGCCCTGCTGCTGGCCGACACCCTGGCCGCCCTGTACCCGCACACGGTCACGAGCGCCGACTGCGCGGGCGCCTGCGCCATCGTCTGGCTGGCCGGCGCCTGGCGCCTGTTGCCCGCCGGGCGGATTGGCCTGCAACAAGCGCCGGCTTCCGCGCCGGGCAAGGCTCCCACCGACCTGCGCAGCTACCTTTTCAAGCAGGGCCTGCCCGCGCCGGTGTATGAGCGCTGGAGGGCCAGCCGCACCGACGGGGTGTACTGGCTGTCCGGGCAGGAGGTCAACACTACCGGCACCTGGCCGCCCTACTATTTCCAGAGGCTCAGCGCCCGATGCCCGCCGCTGGACAGCACGGACGAGTCCTTTCACGCCGTGCGGCGTTGCGCGGCCCGGCTGGTGATCAGCCAGAAGGCTTTTGCTTTTGACAAACTGCTGGAGGGCATCAACGACCCCTGGTGGAACGACAACCGGGACCTGCTGCGCAACGCGCCGCGCTGAATGTGGCCCCCACGGTTGCTCACTGCGTGTAGCGCCCTGCCCCCCGAGGGGGCCGCTGCGCCTGCGGGCCGGCAGAGCCGGACCCGCGGACCCGGCTGGTAAAGAAGGCGGGCGGCGGCGTTGGCCCGTGCCGCGCTAACATGGCTGCATCAGGCCGAACCCGGCCGGTCTTTCTGAACATCACCCAAGGAATTTTCATGCGATCCATCCTCTGTGCCAGCGTTTTGTCATTGTTTGTGTTGCCCGCCGCCTGGGCGCAAGCCGATGCGGCCGCGGCCGCTGCCGCCAAGGAGGCTGGTGCGGCCGTCACGGCCAGCGGGCTGGTCTACCGCTCGCTGAAAGACGGCAGCGGCGCCAGCCCGGCCGCCACCGACACCGTCAAGGTGCACTACCGCGGCAGCTTTCCGGACGGCAAGGAGTTCGACAGCTCGTACAAGCGCAACGAACCGACCGAATTCCCGCTGAACCGCGTCATCCCCTGCTGGACCGAAGGTGTGCAGAAAATGAAGGTGGGCGGCAAGGCCAAACTCACCTGCCCGGCGGCGATTGCCTATGGCTCGCGCGGCGCAGGCGGCGTGATTCCGCCCAACGCCACGCTGCAGTTCGAGATCGAGCTCCTGTCGGTCAAGAAGTAGCCCCCACAACAGCTAGTGAGCGCGCCTCAACCCTGCTGCAGGCCGGACGTGATCTCGTAAGACCGCAGGCGCGCCTTGTGGTCGAAGATCTGTGAGGTGATCATCAGTTCGTCGGCGCCGGTGCGGGCCACGAAGGCTTCCAGCGCATGGCGCACCGTCGTCGGAGCGCCTATGGCCGAGCATGACAGCGTTTGTTCCAGAATGGCGCGCTCGGGCGGGGTCAGGCGCTCCTCGTAACCGGCCACCGGCGGCTGCAGGCGCGAAGGCCGGCCACTGCGCAAATTGACAAAGGCCTGCTGCATCGACGACGACAGCAACTGTGCCTGCTCGTCGCTGTCGGCCGCAAACACATTGAAACCCAGCATCACATAGGGGCGCGCCAGCTGTTCCGAGGGCCGGAAGCGGCTGCGGTAAACCTCGATCGCCTGCATCATCTGCGCCGGCGCAAAGTGCGAGGCAAAGGCAAACGGCAGGCCGAGCTGGGCCGCCAGCTGCGCGCCGAACAGGCTGGAGCCCAGAATCCAGAGCGGCACCTTCAGGCCGGCGCCGGGCACGGCGCGCACGCGCTGGCCCTCGGACACCGGATCGAAGTAATGCATGAGTTCGACCACGTCCTGCGGAAACTCGTTGGGGTCGGCGTTCAGGTCGCGCCGCAGCGCGCGTGCGGTTGCCTGGTCGGAGCCCGGCGCCCGGCCCAGCCCGAGGTCGATGCGGCCGGGAAACAGCGATTCCAGGGTGCCGAACTGCTCGGCAATCACCAGCGGCGAATGGTTGGGCAGCATGATGCCGCCGGCACCGACGCGGATGCGCGAGGTGCCGCCGGCCACATGCGCCATGACGACGGCCGTGGCGGCACTGGCAATGCCGGCCATGCCGTGGTGCTCGGCCAGCCAGTAGCGCTGAAAGCCCCAGCGTTCGGCGTGTTGCGCCAGGTCCAGGGTGTTGCGCAGGGACTGCGCGGCGTCGCTACCCTCCACGATGGGGGAGAGGTCCAGAACGGAAAATGGGATCATGGGCAAGCAGATGGGTCGCGTTGGCCCATTATCAATGCCCCCGCCTGTCTCCGGGGCGCCTGCCGCCGGTGACAGGTCGCAACGCAGGCGCAGCCGGACGGTGTACGATTTCGCGGGTTGATCTCTGCGAGCCTCACTTCCGAAAGCGTTTATGCACCCCAACGAGCAAACCCTGGAGAAGTTCTACAGTGCCTTCGCGCGCCTGGACCCGGACACCATGGCGCAGTGTTATGCGTCCGACGCGTCCTTTGACGACGAGGCGTTTTCACTGCGCGGGCACGAGCAGGTCACGGGCATGTGGCACATGTTGTGCGACGCCACCCGGGCCAAGGGGCGCGATGTGTGGAAACTCGACTACAGCGAAGTGAGGGCCGACGCGGCCGGCGGCCAGGCGCACTGGGAGGCCCACTACCGCTTCAGTGCCACCGGGCGCATGGTGCACAACGTAATCGACGGGCGCTTCACCTTCACCCCGCAGGGGCTGATTGCCACCCACCGCGACCGCTTCGACTTCTGGGCCTGGGCTCGCCAGGCGCTGGGCACGCCCGGCCTGTTGCTGGGCTGGACGCCTTTTCTGCGCAGCAAGGTGCGCCGGACGGCGGCGGCCAACCTCCACACCTACCTGGCGCGCCGCAAACAGGGCGGGCACTGAGCATGGCCTCCACCCTGCCGGCAGGCTGGTTTGAAGGCTTCGAGGCGCGCGACTTCGAAGTCAACGGCACGTCCATCTTCGCCCGCTACGGCGGCAATGCCGCCGGCCCGACGCTGTTGCTGCTGCACGGCTTTCCGCAAAGCCATGTGATGTGGCACCGCGTGGCGCTGGCGCTGCAGGCGCACTTTTTTCTGGTCCTCCCCGACCTGCGCGGCTACGGCGACTCGTCCAAGGTGGCCGGCCTGCCCGACCACAGCAACTACAGCAAACGCAACATGGCCCAGGACGCCGTGGCCGTGATGGACGCGCTGGGCCGCGGCAGCTTCTACCTGTGCGGCCATGACCGCGGCGGCCGCGTGGCGCACCGCCTGGCCGTGGACCACCCCGGGCGCGTGGACCGGCTGTGCCTGATCGACATTGCGCCCACGCTGGACATGTACAACGCCACCGACATGCGTTTTGCCACCGTGTATTACCACTGGTTCCACCTGATCCAGCCCAACCCCCTGCCCGAAACCATGATTGGCGGCTGTGCCGTCGCCTACCTGCACGCCAAGCTCGGCGGCTGGGGCAGCCGCGGCTTGAGCTACATCGAGCCCGAGGCGCTGATCGAGTACGAACGCTGCTTCTGCACGCCTGAGGCGATCCACGCCGCCTGCGAGGACTACCGCGCCAGCGCCGGCATCGACCTGGTGCATGACCGCGAGAGCCGGGCGCGCGGCGACAAGATTGCCTGCGACACCCATGTTCTGTGGGGTGAGCGCGGTGTGGTGCAGCAGCTGTTCCAGCCGCTGAACCTCTGGCAGGCGCAATGCGCCGGCATCGTCAGCGGCCAGGCCTTGCCGGCCGGGCATTTCATTCCCGAAGAGCTGCCGCTGGAAACGGCGCACGCCCTGCATACTTTCTTCAGGTAAACATCATGGCTCACTACACCGCTGAAGTTTTATGGCTGCGCAACGAAGGCGACTTCGCGGGCAACCGCTACAGCCGCCGCCACTTGCTGCGTTTTGACGGGGGCCTCGAGGTGCCCGGCTCGTCGTCGCCGCATGTGGTGCCGCTGCCGATGTCCGACGCCTCGGCGCTGGACCCGGAGGAAGCCTTTGTGTCCTCACTGTCGAGCTGCCACATGTTGTGGTTTCTGTCGATTGCGGCGAAGCGCAAGTTCTGCGTGGACCGCTACTTCGACGCCGCGGAAGGCGTCATGGAGAAAAATGCCGATGGCAAGATGGCCATGACCCTGGTGACGCTGCGGCCCGACGTGGAGTTTTCCGGCGAGCACCAGCCGACCCGCGCAGAGCTGGACCGGCTGCACCACGAGGCGCACGACGCCTGCTTCATTGCCAACTCGGTCAAGACCGAGGTGCGCTGCGAGCCGGTGTACGGTGCGCTCGCATGAGCCGCGCAGTGACGACGCGCAGCGGCCTTCACCGCCGGGCCGGCTGGATCCCCCTGCTTGGCCTGTTGGGTCTGCTCGGCGGCTGTGCTTCAAAACAGGCGATGAACACCGTCGATCTGGAACAAGGCCGCCTGCCCGCGCCTGACATCACCCTCCGGATTCCCGGCCTGGGGCCATGCACAGACAATGCCGACCGCAGCTTGCGTCTTGATTCGACCCAGCCGGTGCAGGTGCTGGTGCATGGCTGCTTCGGCTCCTCCGGCCAGTTTCGGGGCCTGGCCCAGGTGCTGGCATTTCACGGCCAGCAGACGGCCTGCTTTACCTATGACGACCGTGCCCGGTTGGCAACGGCGGCAGACGAACTCAGGCAGGCGGTCCAGCAGCTGGCCGCGCAATCGCGCGTTCCCCAGATCACCGTGATCGGGCACAGCCAGGGGGCACTGATTGCGCGCAAGGCGATGACGGCCTCTTCAAACGTGGCACTGCCTGAGCGAGCCGTCGATCTGCGGTTAGTCACGGTTTCGGGGCCCTTCTCCGGCATCGACTCGGCCAGGACCTGCGGCAAGGCCTGGCTGTACCCGCTCACCCTGGGCATGCTGCCCTTGAGCTGCTATATCGTCACTGGCGCGAAGTGGGCGGACATCACCTATTCGTCGCGCTTCATTCGCGAGCCCGGGCCGTTGGCCCCGCAAGTGGCCAGCCATTTGAAGATTGATACCGACGAACGCGGCACCTGCCGGCGTGAAGAAAACGGACGCTGTGTGGAAGGCGACGATATTTTTTCACTGGCAGAGCAACGCCACCCCATCGTGGAGGCCGACGGACGCACCAGGCGGGTCGAAGTGGGCGCAGGCCATGTCGAGATCGTCGGCGACAAGCAGGTGGCTCCCAGAAAGCTGATTGCCATCCTGCAGGCCGAAGGCGTGCTTCGCCCCACGCCGGCCGCCAGCCTGCCCGCTTTCGGACAGCTGCTGGCGCGCGTCTACGAAGGCAACCCCAACCGTTAACAAAAGGGACTCAGGACACCATGGCCTCAGCCGTTCTCATTCGCCCGCTCCGCGAAACCGACCTCACCGCCTGGACGCCGCTCTGGGACGGCTACAACGCCTTTTACGGCCGCGAGGGCAAAACCGCGCTGGCCCCGGAAATCACGAAGATCACCTGGCAGCGCTTTTTTGATCCGGCCGAACCTGTCTTTGCGCTGGTCGCCGAGCGCGACGGCAAGCTGTGTGGCCTGACCCACTACCTGTACCACCGCAGCACCACCCGCATTGAGCTCACCTGCTACCTGCAAGACCTGTTCACCGATCCCGCCGCACGCGGCAAGGGCGTCGGGCGCGCGCTGATCGAAGGTGTGTACGAATGCGCGAAGGCCGCCGGCATCAAACGGGTGTACTGGCAAACACACACCACCAATGCAGCCGGCCGGCTTCTTTATGACAAGGTGGCCCAACACATGGGCTTCATCGTTTATTCGCAGGAGGTTTGAAAGCCGCGCGACGGTGCTGCCTGCCATGAACCTGTGACGTCCAGCGGCCCCTTGGTCCTGCTACAAAATAAGTAGCTGCTTGCACCCGTCCCCATTGGGCTGGAGCCCAAAAAGACTATTGAATTTGCGTGACCGGCACGTCAGGAAGCGCAAAAAGGGAATTTGCGGTGTTTCGCAAATTTTTTATACCTGTATGAATTTGCAGCCGATTGCGGTAAAACCCGACAGCCACGCCATTTGCAGGAGATTTTGATGACTAGGTCAAACCGCAGCCGCCAAGTTATATCGCAGGTTTTGCGGGCTAAATGACGTTAGGCCTCAGACCAATGACCGAGCCACTTCCGATAGATTCTGAGTCCGAGCAGGTGCGCGATGTTTACGCCTACTTTGGGCTCGCGTTGTACTGGGCGCAATGCTTGGAGCAATCAATCTTCCAACATCTCTTGTTTGTCGAGCACTTCCCCAAAGCGACAGCCACGTACAAAAGCGCTGAGCAATGGGCAGAAGACTTCGACGAATACGAAGAGCGTGAACTCAGCCAAACCATGGGCAAGCTAATTCGTCGCCTTGGCGAAGCCGGCCAACCGACCGAAGAGATCAAGCGGCTGCTCGGGCATGCATTAGTCAAACGCAATTGGTTGGCACATGGCTACTTTCCGGATCGAGCTATTCAATTCACGCTTTCAAGCGGCCGAGAAAGCATGATTGCCGAGCTAGAAGCCATTCGAGATCTATTCCGAGAATGCGCAAACAAACTGGACGACTTAACGCTTCCAATAGCAGAGAAGGCTGGCCTTACGAAAGACAGGCTTACAGTAGTCGAAGCAGAAATGTTGGCCGAATACGCAAAGTCGCACACTGAGGCCTAGCCCTTCCATCGAGAGGGACGTCCAAGAGCTATCGCTCTTGTCCGCCGCTCATGTAAAACGTTGGGCGTCACGAAGATGCAAATAGCAAAGGACAGAGCGCGATTCAGAACTCAAAATTCCACCCACCTCAAACATCCACCACATGCCATCCATTCACCCTTGTGAACTCCCAAACGGAGCGCTTCTAAGCAAATATCAGAATGGGGGTGCCTATGCGGATTGCTATGTCACGGAGACGGAGCAACACGTTTCCCAAGCCGAATATGTAAACGCCTTTTACACAACGCCCTTGTTCAAGCTTGAAAGGCTGCTGCTTGCATGGCTCGTTTCGAAACCCTCAACGGACGCGCAGGCGAGTCAACTCGCCTCAGGAACGCTTGATTCGTTTGCCGCGTGGAGCGTCGAGGAACGGTGTGAAGACCAACTGCTCATGTGCGACTTCCAGGGCCGCACGCGTTCATGGTTGATGGTCGTTCCCGCGGAAGGTGAAAGCGCCGCAAGCACGCGTTTGTACTTTGGGTCCGCTGTGGTGCCAGCGCGTGCCCCAAGGGCCGGAGCCCAAACACCTGGCTTGGGCTTGATCTTTCGCCTGCTGCTTGGCTTTCACAAGCTTTATTCCCGTGCGCTCCTGTTTTCGGCGAAGTCCCGTTTGATGAGACAGCGGCCCGAGCAGCGTTAGGTCACCCCGCCCCGTGGCACTTCTTGTATTTCTTGCCGCTGCCGCAGGGGCACAAATCGTTGCGGCCGGGCGTTTCCTCTTTATGAATGGTCGCCACCTTGGCGCCGAAGCTGCGCCAGAAGCCGCGCAGGTCGTACACCGCCCATAAGGCTTCGCCGAACTGTTCGAGGCGCACTTCGCTGGCGCTGGGCGCGGCGTCTTCGCCGAGCATGGGCATCTCCATCGGGCCCGGGTCGTCGTCGGTCAGCTCGATGATGGCGCCTAGCGCCGTGTCGAGGTCCTCGACGGCCTGCTTGTCCTTGGCTTCCTGGCGCGAGAGCGCCCACTCGTCGGGCCAGGACTCGACCGCGTACATGAAGCCCAGCGCCCAGACTTGCGCAAACGAGGGCACGCTGTCCATATCGATGCCCTTGCGCTCTTCCTCGGGCAACCGGGCCAGCATGCCGCGCATGTCGCCGACCTGCGGGTAAAACGCACGCTCGTCCTGCAGGCTTTCCACGTCGGCGTCCAGCGCGCGGCAGATGTCCTTGTAGCGGCGCTCCCACAGGTCCATGAACTGCGCGCGCTGCGCGTCGCTGGCAAACAGCTGCCGGGCCGCGGCCTCGTCTTCGGCCCCCTCGAAGTCGAGCAGCACGGCCATGTATTCGTCGGACGGGATCTCGCGCCGCGTGCAGGCGAGCGCGGCCAGGAAACCCTCGCAGAACTCCCACTGCGGCGTTTCTTCCTCACGCTTGCGCAGGTCGTCGAGGATGTTGTCCAGGGTTTCGAAATCCTCGGGGCTCAAGGCGCCCGGGAAGGTCGAATCGGCAGGGGCGGCGGCGTCTGTCATGGGGTGTCCGTGGTGGTTTAACTCGTATGATGGGCAGTGTAGCCGCAGGCCCCACGCGGGCCGGCCCGGCGCTTTCGCCCCACCCAGCTCCTTTCGCAGAGGCCTGCATGCTTGACCGTATCAACGCGGTGTACCCCATCCGCCACACCGCCCTCGCGCTGGGTCTGGGCGTCCTGGCATGACGCCTCCGGCTGCCTCCATCATCCATTCCGACCTGCCAGCGGCTTCGATGCAACACCCGATGCCTGACCAGCCAGCCGCGGCCGGCGCAGCTTCCGGCCTGGAGGCCATCGGCTCCATCCGGGATCTTTACGATGGTGCCCTGCTGCCCGACCTGCAGGTCAGCACGCTTCGCCATGTGGACCACCTGTTCCCCACCCGCGTCGTGGCGCGCGGTGCCAACGTTCATGCCTTGCCCGTGAGTTCCCGGCCCTGGCCCGCGATCGGGTTCGACGATGGGGGGCACCGCTGGGATCTTTTCGACTATCTGGCCCTGAACCGTGTCAGCGGCTTGCTGGTTCTCCAGAACGGTGAGGTCGCCTTCGAGCATTACGCGCTGGGCAATACACCGCAGACGCGCTGGACCTCGATGTCCATGGCCAAGTCCATCACCGCCACCCTGGTCGGTGCGGCCATCCACGACGGCCACATCGGCGGCCTGGACGAGCAGGTCTGCCGCTACGTCCCGACGCTTGCAGGCTCGGCCTATGAGGGCGTGACGATCCGGCAGGTCCTGCAAATGAGCTCCGGTGTGCGCTGGAATGAAACCTACACCGACCCCCATTCCGACCGGCGCCGCCTGCTGGAAGCGCAACTGAGCCAGCGCCCGGGCGCCCTCATGGACTGCATGGCCGCGTTGCCGCGCGCCGGCCCGCCGGGCTCGGTATGGAATTACAGCACCGGCGAAACCCAGGTGGCCGGCGCCGTACTGCGCGCGGCGGTCGGACGGCCACTGTCCGACTATTTGTCCGAACGCATCTGGGCCCGCTTCGGCATGGAGGCCGATGCCAGCTGGTGGCTGGAGTCGCCCGGCGGAATGGAAGTGGCGGGCAGCGGCCTGAGCGCACGCCTGCGCGACTTCGCGCGTTTTGGCCTGTTCATGCTGGGCGGCGGCGTGGCCGGTGGTACGCAGATCCTGCCCCAGGACTGGATCAAGGAGGCCTGCAGCAACAGCGGCCATGACAGCGAGACGCCCTACGGCTATATGTGGTGGCCCCTGGCCGCCTCGGCCGGCGCGGTGCACGAAGGCGCTTATCTTGCCATCGGCATCTTTGGCCAGTACCTGTACATCCACCCCGCAAAACAGGTGGTCATCGCCCAGTGGAGCGCCATGCCCAAACCCAAAGGAACAATACCGATTCAGCCTGCGAGCTTCTTCGCTGCGGTCGTGCAGGCGCTGGGCTGAAGCCGTTCTTCCGGCGTACGTTCTCCGGCGGAAAACCTCAGGCAGCTATCAAATCAATAGCTGATTGCGCACGTACATCAAGGGCCAGCAGCCTTTTTTTCATGCAAAGCACGGCCTGGTCCTTGCTCAGCAGCCAGGCTTTGTGCGCCACGGCCAGGTCGATGAAGATCTGGTCGTCGGCGTCGCTGCAGGTCACCGGCGCCTTGCCGCCGGCCGGCACGGTGCGCGCATGGGTGTCGAAGGCCAGCAGCACTTGGGCAGCAACCAGGCCGTCGCGCGTCATGCGTTTGGCAACCTGCGGGTAGCCCAGCACGCGCGCCAGTTCGGTACGCATGGCCTCGGTGGCCAGCCATTGCAGCTGCCCGGTGATCACGGCACTCTTGAGCGCCTGCGCCGCCAGGTCGCCGAACACAAACAGGTCGAGCACGATGTTGGTGTCGAGCACCACGCAGTCGCCGGCCCGCGCCTGGGCGTCCATGGCGGCCGAGCTCAAGGTGTGGCGGCGAGCTTTTTCTCGCGCGCCGAGCCGGCCACCATGTCAAAGCGGAACAGTCGGCATTCGATGGGGCCGTTCCACATCGGCACGCGGCGCGACTCCTTGAGCCGCATTTTCTGCGGCAGCTTCATGTCGGGCGTGAGCACGTGGGCGGTCCAGCCGGCGTAGTTTTTCTTCCAGTGGCTGGCCAGCTGCGGAAAGAAGTCCGAGGCCTCTTCGCCCCAGGCATTGACGGCCTGCTCGCGGCCCGGGTTGGCCGAGCGGTCGCGCGATGTTTCGAAGGCGGGCTCTTCGCGAGTGTCCCGGGTGTCGCGGCTGTCGCCGGCGTCACGGCTCAAGGGCTGGCCGAACTCGTCGATGGGCTGGTTGCGGTGGTCCTGTTGCGCCTGGCCGCCCTGCTGGCGGCGCTGGTCGCGTCCCTGCAGCGCGGGAATGCCGGCCACACCGGCCACGTCAATACGCTCGCCGTAGGGCGGATTGACCAGCATCACGCCCGAGGGCGCGGGCGGCATGCGCTGCAGCGCGTCGCCGCCGCGCAGCTGCACCGCGTGCGAGACGCCGGCGCGTTCAGCGTTGCGTTCGGCGAAGTCGACCATGCGGAAGGACACGTCGCTGCCGAACACCGGTGCGGTCGGCGGCGTGATGGCCTGCTCGGCCTGGTCCAGCAGGCCTTCCCAGACGTGAGGCTGGAAGGGCACGAATTTTTCAAACGCAAAATGCCGGCCCATGCCGGCGGCAATGTTGCAGGCGATCTGCGCCGCCTCGATGACGATGGTGCCCGAGCCGCAGCAGGGGTCGTACAGCGGGACGCCCTGCTTGCACAGGCCGTTTTCACCGCTCCAGCCGCTGGCGGCCAGCATGGCGGCGGCCAGGGTTTCCTTGAGCGGCGCATCGCCCTTGTCCTCGCGCCAGCCGCGCTTGAACAGCGGCTCGCCCGAGGTATCGATGTAGAGCGTGACGGTGTCGGTGGTCAGGTGGGCGTAGACGCGCACGTCGGGCCAGCGGGTGTCGACATCGGGGCGCACATCGTATTTGTCGCGGAAGCGGTCGGCGATGGCGTCCTTGATTTTCAGCGCGGCAAAGTTCAGGCTGGTCAACGGGCTGTGCTGTGCAGTGATCTCGACCTTGAAGGTCTGCTTGGGCGTGAACCAGATTTCCCAGGCCACGCCGGCTGCGGCGTTGTACAGGTCCTGCTCGCTGCGGTAGCTGTTGTGCTGAAGTTCGATCAGCACGCGCTGCGCCAGCCGGCTGTGCAGGTTGAGCTGCAGCGCGTCGCGCCAGGAGCCCGTCACCTGCACGCCGGCGCGCCAGGCCTTGCCGGTGCTGCCGGTGATACGTTTGACCTCGGCGGCAAGAAGTTCTTCGACGCCGGCGGCGCAGGGCAAGAATAACTGGAGTTGGTTCATAAAGATTTTCGGAGGTTGGCCGGCGCAATGCGCAGCGCTTCGCGGTACTTGGCAACCGTGCGACGCGCGCACTCGATGCCCTGCTCCTTGAGCATCTCGGAAATCTGGTTGTCGCTGAGCGGTTTTTTCAGGCTCTCGGAGGCGACGAACTGCTTGATCAGCGCGCGCACCGCGGTGCTGGAGGCATTGCCGCCGGTCTCGGTGCCCAGCGCCGAGCCGAAGAAATACTTGAGCTCGAAAGTGCCGAAGGGCGTGCTCATGTACTTGGCGGTGGTCACGCGCGAAATCGTCGACTCATGCAGGCCGAGTTCGTCGGCGATCTCGCGCAGCACCAGCGGCCGCATCGCGAGCTCGCCGTGCGTGAAGAAGTTTTTCTGGCGCTCGACAATCGCGCTGCTGACGCGCAGGATGGTGTCAAAGCGCTGCTGGATGTTCTTGATGAACCAGCGCGCCTCCTGCAGGCGCTGCTGCAGCGCCTGACCGCCCTGGCCCTTGTTCTGTTTGAGGGCGTTGGCGTAGATGTCGTGCACGCGCAGGCGCGGCATCACGTCGCTGTTGAGCGACACCTTGAAGCCGCGGCCGGACTTGACCACCAGCACGTCGGGCACGATCAGGTTGCGCTCGACGTTGACAAAGCGGCGGCCCGGCTTGGGGTCGAGCCGGCCGATCAGGCCAATCGCGCCCTTGATCACCGCCTCGGGGAAACCGCAGAGCTGCGACAGGCGTTTGACGTCGCGCTTGGCCAGCAACTCCATGGGTTGCTGGCACATCGCGATGGCGGCGCGGGTCTCGTCGTTGTTTTTGCAGTCGAGCAGTTGCAGGCTCAGGCACTCGGCGAGGTTGCGCGCGCCGACGCCGGCGGGTTCCATGTGTTGCAGCAGCTTGAGCGCCACCGCGAACTCATGCTCCACCGCTTCAAGCTGCTCGAGGTCGTCGCCGGCCAGTCCGGCGGCCAGCGAGGACAGGCTGTCTTCGAGGTAGCCGTCGTCGTTGAGCGATTCGATCAGGAAATGCAGCGCGGCCTTGCCCTCGGGCGACAGGCGCAGCGACAGGGCCTGCCGGTGCAAATGGTCCTGCAGCGACTCATGGCTGCGCGCCAGTTCGGTGGCATCGACATCGCTGTCGTCGTTGTTGTTCTTGCGCGGCGTGGCGTCGCCGCCCCACTCGCTGTCGTCAGGCGCGGTGTCGACGCTGCCGTCGCCCTCCCAGCTTTCCTCGAGTTTGGCCTCGCTGCTCGGTTCAGCATCATTTTGGCCCGCAGCCCCCGAATCATCTGCGGAGACTGCTATGGAATCCGTAGTGGATTCAAACTCACGGGTTTCCTGGCTGACCGGCGTGTCCACCTGGCCCAAGCCGAAATCCTCACGCGGGGCGGCCTCCTCGGCCACTTCAAGAAACGGGTTTTCGTCGAGCATCTGCTCGACTTCCTGGCTCAGCTCCAGCGTCGACAGCTGCAGCAGGCGGATCGACTGCTGCAGCTGCGGCGTGAGCGCCAGATGCTGCGAGACGCGAAGGGAAAGTCCCTGCTTCATGCCGCCCCCTAAACGCGCAGCAACGCGGGTTGGGAGGTATTAACCAAGTGGGGGCCGCGCAACCGGCTTTGCCGGGGCGCAGGCGCCGCCTCCTGCAGGGGGGAGGGAGCTACACGCAGTGAGCGACAACGGGGGGGAGCCATCACGTCGGAGCCATCACATCTTGAAGTGCTCACCGAGGTAGACCCGGCGCACGTCGGCGTTGTTCACGATTTCAGAAGGGGTTCCCGTGGCCAGCACATGGCCGTCGCTGATGATGTACGCGTGGTCGCAAATGCCCAGCGTTTCGCGCACGTTGTGGTCGGTGATCAGCACGCCGATGCCGCGCGACTTGAGGAAACCGATGATGCGCTGGATCTCGATCACCGCGATCGGGTCGATGCCGGCAAACGGCTCGTCAAGCAGGATGAAACGCGGCTGCGTGGCCAGCGCACGGGCGATTTCAACGCGGCGACGCTCGCCGCCGGACAGGGCCGGTGCCGGCGAGTCGCGCAGGTGGTCCACCCGCAGGTCCTGCAGCAATGAATCCAGGCGCTTGTTGAGCACTGCGGCATCCAGCGGCTTGCCGGCGTCGTCGGTCTGCAGCTCCAGCACGGCGCGCACATTCTGCTCGACCGTGAGTTTGCGGAAAATCGAGGCTTCCTGGGGCAGGTAGCTCAGGCCCAGGCGCGAGCGCTTGTGGATCGGCATGTGCTCGATCGACTCGCCGTCGATGGTGATCTCGCCGGCGTCGGCGCGCACCAGCCCGACGATCATGTAAAACGAGGTCGTCTTGCCGGCGCCGTTGGGACCGAGCAGGCCGACCACTTCACCTTTTTTTACCGCGAGGGAGACATCCCTGACAACCTGGCGGCTTCCGTACGATTTTTGCAGGCCGGTGGCGACCAGGCGACTGACGGGAGCGGTTTCCGGGGACACATCCATGGGGGTTTGATTACTTCTTGTCATTGCCCAGCGTGGTGCTGGGCCGCAGGGAAGGAGACGGCCCGGCCGGCGCGGGCGCTGCGGGGGCGCCTGAAACCGTGTTGCGCGGGGCCAGCAGGGCGCGAACGCGCCCCGTCGGGTTGGAGGGGGTCTTGGTCTGGGCGCCGGCGTCAACGGTGAAGACGTCCGTCGGGTTGTCGTAAATAATCAGCTCGCCGGTGGTTTCGTCGGCCAGGGTGGCGCCCACGTAACGGCGCAACACGGCGCGCTTGATGAACTTGACGGTGTCGGCGCGGCTGTCGTATTCGATTCTTTCACCCTCGCCCTCGATGTATTCATCGACACCTTCGCGCTTCTTGCGGTAGTAGGCCAGCTTGTCGGGTGCCGCAATCACGATCGCGTTCTGGTAGCCCTCGGGGTCCTGCTGGACATCGACGCGGGCGCCACGAACAATGATGGTCCCCTTGGTGATGACCACGTTGCCGGTGAAAACACTGGTCTGCTTGAGGTCGTCGTAACGCAGGGCGTCGGCCTCGGCGTTCATGGGCTTGTCGCGGTCGGCCTTTTCAGCCGCAACCGGAAAAGCCGCGAAGACGGCGGCCAGCATCAGTACACAGGCGGTTTTTTTCATAAAGGCACGAATCTTGCTGCTTTGGTGGTATGGGCCCATTGTAGCGACGCAACTCCGGGTAAACCGCCACGCCCATAAAAAACCCGCCCATTCGGGGCGGGGCTCGATAGCCCCCAAGGGACATGCTTCGACAAGCTCAGGACGAACGGGATGGGAAGCAACAAGCACTGGGGCTGCTGCTTCTCCACCAGCCGGGGCCGCGGAACCGGCTCTGCCGGGCCGCAGGCGCAGCGGCCCCCTCGGGGGGCAGGGAGCTACACGCAGTGAGCGACCGTGGGGGCTAACCCTTCCTGACTTGGGCAATCAGGTAGTCGGTGACCTGCAGCGCGCGCCCCATCGTCTGTGCCATCGACCCCGAGGTGAAATAACGCCCGGCGACGCCAAGCGCCGGAACGCCGTCGATCTTGTAGGCATCCTGCAGCTGGGTGGCCTTGCGGGCCTTGGTCGCCACCGAAAACGAGTTGTAGGTCTCGAGAAACTTCGCCTTGTTGAGGCCCTGCTTTTCCGCCCAGGCCGCAATCAGGTCCGGCGTGTTGAGCATCTGCTTTTCCACATGGATGGCGTAAAACACCTTTTTGTGCAGTTCGTCGACCTTGTTCATGGCCTCGAGCACATAAAAAAGGCGCTGCTGCGGCTCGAAATCGGGACGGAAGGCGATCGGCACGCGGCGGACCGCCACGTCTTTCGGCGCCTTTTTGATCCACTCTTCCAGCGCCGGCTCAAAACTGTTGCAGTGCGGGCAGCTGTACCAGAAGAACTCCACCACCTCGACCTTGCCGGCCGGCGCCTCGACCGGGGCCGGTTTGTCCAGCACCAGAAAGTCGGTTCCCGCGCGCGGCGCTGGCGCCTGGGCTTGGGCCGGGGTGCTCAGGGCGCCCAGCGAGGCGGCAGCTGCCACCGAAGCGGTGGCTATCGAAAATTCACGTCGTTGCATCAATCATTTCTCCGTTAATACGCCAATGTCCTGTCAGGTTTGACACCCGGGCGCCAGAAAGTTCAGCGCTGGACGCGAACCAGGGCGGTTTCTATGCCGCTGGCGTCAAGCCGTTCCTTGGCCTTGTCGGCGTCATCCTTCTTGTCGAAAGGCCCCAGGCGCACCCGGAACACCGTGCGGCCGGACTGCTCGCGCTCGGTCACCTTGGCCTCCAGGCCCATCAGCGAAATCTTGGCGCGCTGCTGCTCGGCGTCCTCGGGGGTGCGGAAGGCACCCACCTGTACAAAATAATTGAACGGGTCGGCTCCGGAGGCGGCGGCCGGTGCGGCCAGCTTGGCCTTGGCCAGGTCGCCGATCGGGTCGGCCGCGGGTTTGGCGGTCTTGGCAACCGGCTCGGCCGGGGTCACAGGCGCCGCTGCCGGCTTCTGGGGCGTGACATCGGTCACCGGTCCGCCCGACGCCGCAGACGGCTTGGCCGGGTTTTTGCCATACAGGGGGGCGTTGGGGTCCCAGTCCCGGTTTTTCTTGGCCTCGGCCGCGTCATGGTCGGGGCTGCGCGACTGGCTCTTGTTCATGAAAGGCACCGGCACCTTGGTGATGTAGACGGCCACCGCCAAGGCAGCGGCCAGGCCGATCAGCGCACCAATAATGAGACCCAGCAGGGTCCCGCCTCGTTGTGTGTTCATGCCTTGCCCGGTGTGCTTGGTAAAAAGGTTACGCGTCATGGTGTCAGGCTCTGGTTTACATCTTCTGCGGGGCGTCCACGCCCAGCACCTTCAGGCCATTGTGCAACACCTGCGCGGTGGCGGCGACAAGGGCCAGGCGTGCGAGCTTGACCACTTCGTCGTCGACCAGAATACGCTCGGCATCGTAATAGCTGTGGTAGCTGGCAGCGAGCTCGCGCAGGTAAAACGCCACGTCGTGCGGCGCAAACCCGCTTGCGGCATTGGCGAGCATGTCGGGGTACTTGGCCATCAGCAGCATCAGGGCCTGCGCCTGCGGGCTGTCGAGCGCGGACAGGTCCATGCCCTTGAGCGTGGCGACATCGCCGCCCCAGGCCGCCAGCACGGAGCAGATGCGGGCGTGCGCATATTGCACGTAATACACCGGGTTTTCGTTGTTCTTGGCCAGGGCCAGATCGATGTCGAACACATACTCGGTGTCGGGCTTGCGGCTGAGCAGGAAAAAGCGCACCGCGTCCTTGCTGGTCCACTCGATCAGGTCGCGCAGCGTGACATAACTGCCGGCGCGCTTGGAAATTTTCACTTCCTCGCCATGGCGCATCACCCGCACCATGGTGTGCAGCACATAGTCCGGGTAACCTTGGGGAATGCCGGCACCGGCGGCCTGCAGGCCGGCGCGCACGCGTGCGATCGTGCCGTGGTGGTCCATGCCCTGGATGTTGATGGCGCGCGTGAAACCGCGCTCCCACTTGGCCAGGTGGTAGGCCACGTCAGGCACGAAGTAGGTGTAGCTGCCGTCGCTTTTTTTCATCACGCGGTCTTTGTCGTCGCCGTAGTCGGTGGACTTCAGCCAGAGCGCGCCATCCTGCTCGTAGGTTTTGCCGGCTTGCTTCAGCTTGGCCACCGTGGCCTCGACCCGGCCCGAGCTGTACAGGCTGGACTCGAGGTAGTAGTTGTCGAAGCCGACTGCAAAAGCCTTGAGGTCCAGATCCTGCTCGTGGCGCAGGTAGGCCACGGCGAACTGGCGAATCGCGTCCAGGTCCTCGATGTCGCCCGATGCCGTGAACTCACGGTCGTCGGAACGGACCGTCTTTTTTGCGATGAAGTCGCGGGCGATGTCGTCGATATAGTCGCCGTTGTAAGCCGGCTCGGGCCAGAGCGCATCGCCGGGCTTGAGGCCCTTGGCGCGTGCCTGCGTGCTGGTGGCCAGCGTGTGGATCTGCACACCCGCGTCGTTGTAATAGAACTCGCGGTAAACGTCCCAACCCTGGGTGGCAAACAGGTTGCAGATCGCGTCGCCGAGCGCCGCCTGCCGGCCGTGGCCCACGTGCAGCGGCCCGGTCGGGTTGGCCGAGACAAACTCGACCACCACGCGGCGTGCCTTGTCCACCGGCTTGACGCCGAACTGGCCGGCCGCCGTCAGCACCTCGCGCACGGTTTCCTGCTTGGCCGCCGGCTTGAGCCGGAAGTTGATGAAGCCCGGCCCGGCGATTTCCACCGCATCGACCCAGCGCTGGTAAGCCGGCGCCGCCAGCAGAGACTCGCGCAGCCCCTCGGCGAGCTGGCGCGGGTTGAGCTTGAGCGGTTTGGCCAGCTGCATGGCGGCCGTGGACGCGAAGTCGCCATGGGCGGCGACCTTGGGCGACTCGAAAGCGGCCTTCTGGCCGGCACCGGGGGACAGCTTGTCCAGCTCAGCGGCCAGGACCGCGAGCAATTCTTGTTTGACTAGGAGCATGCGCTGATTTTACGGGCGCGGGCCGGCAAGCGGGCCGGCGCAGTTGCCGCGCTGCCTACTTGCCGTAGCCGCGCGCCAGAAACACGGCGGCCAGCGGGATCAGCGGCAACAGATGGGCCTGCACCATCACCAGCTTGCGCGCCTTGGTGACCTGGCTGTTATCGGGCAAGCGGCCGGTGGCGCGCAGTTCCCGGCGCCAGCGGGCAAACAGCCGTGTGGGCTGGATGGACAGCAAGGCGATGACAACAAACAAGGCCAGCTTGACGTAAAGCAGCGGGTTGGTGCCGTACCAGCCCGCACCCTTGGCGCCCAGGAACACACGCAGCAAGCCCGTCAGCAACACGGCACCCGCCGCCACGGCGTAGATCAGGTCGATCTTGACCAGGCGCTCGACCACGGCGGCATTGAGCCACTCGCTGCGGCACAGCGCGGCCTCGCTGGCAAGAAACACCACCATGGTCAGGATGGCCAGGATGTGGGCGTAGGAAAGCAGGGCTTCGAGCGTCATGGAGGTCTCGCGGCTGGTCCGGCGGTTATGTTCAGGGCTGCGCGGTGCGCTGGCCGGTCCAGAACGCCGGCTCGCCGTAATTGTGCTTGAGGAAGTCTATCCACAGGCGCACACGCAGCGGCAGGTGTTTGCGCTGCGGAAACACCGCGTAAATCCCGTTGGGCGGCGCGTCGAAGTCCTGCAGCACCGCCACCAGTTTGCCGGCGGCAATTTCGGCCTCGACCTCCCAGGTGCTGCGCCAGGCAATGCCGTAGCCGGCCATGCACCAGTCGTGCAGCACCTGCCCGTCCGAGCAGTCAAGCGGGCCGCCTGGCTTGAGATGAATAACCTCGTAGTCGCCGTCACCTGGCGCGTCCGTGAGGACGCCTTCCTGTTGTCGCCCAGGGGCGTTGCGTGGAACGCGAAACGCCCAGCCCCGCGTCTGCGACGCGTCGCTGGACAGCGTCAGGCAGTCAAATTTCGCGAGTTCGGTGGGGTGTTGTGGCATGCCGTGCCGCTGCAGGTAGCCCGGCGTGGCCACACACAGGCGGCGGTTGTCGGCCATGCGCACACTGACCAGCGAGGAATCGGGCAGGTCGCCGACGCGCACCGCGCAGTCGAAACCCTCACCAGCCAGATCGACCACGCGGTCGCTGAGGTTCAGCGAAATCGTGACGTCGGCATGCGACTGGCGAAACAGCGGCACCAGCGGTGCCACATGGCGGCGACCGAACCCGGCCGGCGCGGTGATGCGCAGATGCCCGCTGGCCTTGACCCCGCCGGCCGACACGCTGGCCTCGGCGTTGGCCACGTCGATCAGCAATCGCTGGCAGTCTTCCAGAAAGGCGCTGCCCTCATGGGTCAGCGAAATCCGTCGCGTGGTGCGCACCAGCAGCTTGACGCCGAGACGTTCTTCCAGCGCATCGAGCCGCCGACCCATGATGGCCGGTGCCACGCCCTCCGCGTTGGCTGCGGCGGTCAGGCTGCCGCGCGTGGCGACCGAGACGAAAGACTCCATCTGTTTGAGTTTGCTCATGGTCCGCGATTATGGGCACAAAAGGTGGCAATGGCGCATGAAAGGTCTTTATTGCACCGTCGTTGCCTCAGCGTGTGTCAAGTCGTACCGACATCGAGGCCGCGTTTCAGCCGGATCCGGTTGGGCAAAGGCACGGACCGCCGAAGCACTTCTTCGCCCAGCCACAACGCCGAGCGCCGGGCGCGCTGGGCCACCGTCGGCAAAGGCATCTGCTGGTAGTCGTCGTTGAACACTTCAAAGCTGTAGTCGCCGCGATAACCCAGGCTGTGCAAGCGGCTCACCAGGGCGGCGAGGTCGGCGCTGTGCACTCCTTCCCCGGGGAACACCCGGAAATGACGGGCAGTGGCGATGCGTTCCTCCACCGACTTGATCTCGGTCCACATGAAGTCGGCCAGTTGCACCAGGAAAATCTTGTCGGGATCGAGCATGTCGAGTTCGTCCAGCGGGGTCCGGGTCGCAACCATGTGAAACGAGTCAAAACCCAGACCCAGATTGGGCATGTCGGCCTGGCAAATCAGCTCCCAGGCCTGCGGAAACTCATTGACGGTACGGCCCCAGGACAGGGCTTCATAGGCGATCCGGATGTTCATCGGAATCGCCAGCATGGCCAGCTTGCGCAGGTCCCTGACCAGCGCTTGCGTCTCGCCGCTGGCGTGCACCGAGGTCGAGGAGCAGATCAGCAGCAACCGGCAACCGAGTGCATGACACATCTCCAGCATGGACTTCGCAATGTCCACCTTGTAGTCGTGCAGGTGTCCCGACAGGCCCTCGAAGTCCCGCAGCACCTGAAAACCGGTCACACGCAGGCCGCTGGCACGCACGGCGGCCACCGCCGCGTCCAGCCCATCGGGGTGCCCCACCAGGTCCCGCGCGGCCAGCATGATCTGGGTGAACCCGGCGTCGCGCACGGCCTGGAGCTTGGCCTCGAGAGGCCCGGCCAGCGAGATGGTGTCCATCCCGAAGTCGGCGATATTTCCGCTGTCGTGGCTCATGGTGATCAGCCCCGCTCGTCGTGCACGAGCTCGAAACTCACACTGCCCAGCCAGGTGTTGGTCAGGGCGCCCCGGTCTTCGGTGTGCACGCCGCGCGATTCGACAAAGGTCACGCCGCGCCGGCCGAGCTCGGCCACCGTGGCCAGCACGTCGGCCGTCCCCAGGCCGATGCGCTGCAGGGTTTCGTCGTCCTCCACATCGAGCACCCCCGCTTCGGGCTCGATCAGCTGGATGTAAAAGCGCGACGCTGGCGGGCACGGACTGCGCAGAATCCGGCCCTTGGGCAGAATGCCGAAGCGCTGCTCCGCAGGCAACTCGGCAAAGCCGAACAGCTCGCGGTAAAACTCGGACCAGTCCTCGGCGCGGTCGTTGCCGATGTATTGCACAACGCCGAAAAAATGCAGCCCCGCCACCGCCGGCGGGTGCGGGTCCACGCCGGGAATCGGCACGAAGTCCACGTCGTAAATTGAAAACCGGTCGTAGCGGTCGACAAAATAGATGCGGCTGGTGCCCACGCCATGGATCGCCGGGATGTTCAGTTCCATCACCTCGACGCGGGACGGCACGGCCCAGGCGCCCCGCTCCAGCGCGCGGCGGTAGGCGGCTGCGGCATCGCGCACGCGCAGCGCCACGGCGGCGATCACCGGCTTGTCCTCCGGTCCTGTTGCGGCGGGCAAAGCCGGCGTGTGGGCATTCACAATCACGTTGATGGCTCCCTGCCGGTAGAGCAGGACCTCGCGCGAGCGGTGCCGGGCCACCGGCCGGAAACCCATCATCTCCAGCACCTGGCCCAGGGCCTGCGGCCGGGTCGTGCTGTATTCGATGAACTCGATGCCGTCCAGCCCGAGCGGGTTGGCGGCCTCCGCAATCGCTTCCCGGTCGGCGGCTGTGGCGTGGCGTGGGGTGTTCATGGGCTTCTCCATTGGGGGTGAACAGTTCGAAACATGAGGAGCTTTTCCGCCCGCCTGCGTCAGTAACTCAGACGTGCCACCGAACGCAGGGCGTCGGGCGTCGCCGCGCCGAAACCGAAAAACTCGAGGTAGGCCGGAATCTGCTCGAACAGCATGTCCGAGCCCACCTGCACCTTGCAGCCGCGTGCCTGCGCGGCGCGCAGAAAGGCCGTCATCTCCTTTTTCATCACGACTTCGCCCGCAAAGGTCGATGGCGCCATGCGCGCCACATCGACCGGCAATGCGTCCCCGTCGTTCATGCCAAGAGGGGTGGCATTGACCACCAGGTCGTAGCCGGCCGGGTCGTTGCTGCCGGTGCCCACCTGCAGCGCCGGGTAAAACTTGCGCAAACGGGCACCGAGCGCCTCGGCAGACGTCGGGTGGACGTCGTGCAGGCCAATCGCGCCAATGCCTGCCGCCGCCAGCGACGCGGCAATCGCCGATCCCACGCCGCCACTGCCGACCACCAGCACGCGGGCGCCTGCCAGTTCCAGGCCCTTGCGCACCACGCCGCGCACAAAACCTGCACCGTCGAACATGTCGCCGAGCAGGCTGCCGTCGGGACGGCGCAGGATCGCATTGCAGGCGCCGGCAATTTCCACGGCCGGGGTGCATTCGTCCAGCAGCGCCACGGTGCTCACCTTGTGCGGCATGGTGATCAACGCGCCACGGATGTTGGTGAGCTTGAACAGGCTTTTGAGCACCTGCGGGTAGTCCTCGGGCTTGACGCCCATGGGCACCACGACCGCGTCGATACCGGCCTGTTCAAACCAGGGGTTGTAGATCATCGGCGCCTTGAACGCCTCGGTCGGGTAGCCGAGGTGGGCAATCAGGGTGGTGGTGCCGCGGATCATGTCCGCCTCCCGCAGAAGGCAGCGCGCAAGCCAGAAAAAGCGCTCAGGTCAGGGTTCATGCAGATCAGACAAGGGGACATGGGTGAAGCCCGGCGCCCGGGGCCAGGCCCCGGACGCGCAGGCGCCTTCTTCTTATTTGCGCAGCCTGGCCAGCTCGGCCATCAGTTCATTGACCGTGGACTCACCCACACCGCTGGAGTATTTGGCGATCACAGGCTTCATCCGGTCGCGCAGCTTGGCCATTTCGGCGGGCGGCAATTCGGTGACCTGCATGCCGGCCTTCTTGAGGGCTTCCAGCGTGGCGCCCGCCGCATCGCGTGACGCCTGGCGCTGGTACTTGCCGGCTTCGACGGCAGCGTCGGCCAACAGTTTTTTCTCGTCGTTGCTCAAGGTGTCCCAGAACTTCTTGCTGATGATGACCGACTGCGGGTTGTAGACGTGGTTGGTCAGGGTCAGGTGCTTCTGGACCTCGGCGAACTTGTTGGCCAGGATGGTGCTCAGCGGGTTCTCCTGTCCGTCCAGCGCCTTCGATTCCAGCGCAGCGTAGACCTCGGGGAAAGCCATGGGTGTGGGGTTGGCATCAAGCGCCTTGACCCAGTCCAGGTTGATGGGGTTGGGGATCACGCGGATCCGCAGGCCGGCCAGGTCTTCCACCTTGTTGATGGCGCGTTTGCTGTTGGTCATGTTGCGAAAGCCCAGCTCCCAATAGGCCAGGCCCACCATGCCTTTTTCCTGCAGCTTGTCGTGCATCTTCTTGCCGAAGGCGCCGTCCACCACCGCATCGGCCTCCTTCGCATTGGCAAACAGGAAGGGGAAGTCGTACACCGCGAACTCCTTGGCCTGGCTGGCCAGGATGCCGGAGTTCAGCACCACCATTTCGATGGTGCCGCCCTGCAGGCCCGAGACGTTGGGCGCATCACCGCCGAGCACGCCGCCGGGAAACAGGTTGACCTTGATCTTGCCGCCCGATTTGGCGGTGACGATCTCGGCGAACTTCTCCATGCCCATCACGATGGGGTGGCCCTTGGGATTCTGGTGGGCGAACTTGAGGGTGCGCTCCTTGATGTCCTGGGCAGAGGCCAGGCCGAAGGCGGCCAGGGCAGCAGCAGCCACCAGGGTTTTGATCATCAGACGTTTCATGTTTGTCTCCTCGGGAAAATTCAAAGTACGCAAACAGAAAGGGTGCAGGACCTGGCGTACCAGACACGCCCTGCTCCACGGGAATCACGATCTGCGCCGCGCCCTCCCCGGCGGCGGCGCAGGCAACGAAGCAACACGCATGGCGGCGACGTGTTCAGCCATAGAACCAGCGCGCGGGCACCATGACAATCTGGGGGAACAGCACCATCAGGAACATGACCGAGAACTGGGCCAGCATGAAGGGCCAGACGCCGCGGGTGACCTCGTCCATGCTGACCTTGCCGACACCGGCGACGGTGTTGAGCACCGTGCCCACCGGCGGTGTGATCAGGCCGATGGCGTTGTTGATGATGAACAGCACCCCGAAGTAGACCGGGTCGATGCCCGCGGCCTTCACGATGGGCATCAGCACCGGCGTCAGGATCAGGATGGTCGGCGTCATGTCCATTGCCGTGCCCACCACGATCACCAGCAGCATGATGGCCATCATCAGCAGTTTGGGGCTGTCCAGCAGCGGCTGCAGCAGCGTCACCACCTGCGCCGGCAACTGCGCCACCGTGATCAGCCAGGCCGATACCATCGCCGCCGCCACCAGGAACATGATCACCGCTGTGGTTTTGGCTGCCGCGAGAAACAGGCCGTACAGCTGGCTCAGCTTGAGCTCCCGATAGATCAGCGTGGAGACCAGCAGCGCATACACAGCAGCCACCACGGCCGCTTCGGTGGGCGTGAAAACGCCGAACTTGAGGCCAACCACCACGATCACCGGCAGCACCAGCGCAAAGGTGGCATCGCGGAACGCGGCGAGCACCTCGGCCCGGGATTTGCGCGCCGGCACCGCCACGGCTTCCTTGCGCGCCACCCACCACCAGGTGAGCCAGAGCGCCGCGGCAAGCATGATGCCTGGCGCAATGCCGGCCATGAACAGTTTTGAAATGGACACATTGGCGGCCACACCAAAGATCACGAAGCCGATGCTGGGCGGAATGATGGGGGCGATGATGCTGGCCGAAGCCAGCAGGCCGGCGCAACGCGCCTTGTCGTGGCCGGCGGCCACCATCATGGGCAGCAGCAATGCCGACAGGGCTGCCGCATCGGCCACGGCCGAGCCTGACAGGGCGGCCATCATGACCGCGGCCACGATGGCCACATAACCGAGGCCACCCTTGATGTGGCCCACCAGTGTCATGGCGAAATTGACAATGCGGCGCGACAGGCCGCCCGCGTTCATCACCTCGCCGGCGAGCATGAAGAAGGGCACAGCCAGCAGCGGAAAGCTGTCGGCACCGTTGATCACGTTCTGCGCCAGGATCTGCGCGTCGAACATGTCGAGGTGCCACATCAGCGCGGCGCCGCACAGCAGCAGGGAAAAAGCGATGGGAATGCCCAGCGCCATGGCGGCGAGCAGGGAGCCCAGGAAGATGGCGATGGTCATGCGGCGTTCCTGCGGCTAGCGGGCGGGCTGGTGCTCTTCGTGGGGCACTTCTTCGCTCTCCCGGATGCCGACCAGCTCTTCGCTGGTGAGCTGTCCCGTGAGCAGGCGCCACAGATCGCTAAGCAGGATCAGCGCACCCGAAGCGGCAAACACCAGTCCACAGCCGTAGAACAGGGCCATGGACACTTCCATCGCCGCACTGGTGGAATCCCAGTTGATCTTGACCTGGTCCAGGGTTCCCCTGAAAAGCAGCCAGCAGATGAACAGCATGAGGACATGCCCCAGGCCCAGGCAGATTTTCTTGCCCAGCACCGGCAAGCGTGCCACCAGCATGTCCGTGCCCAGATGGGCGCGCTCATGGAGTGCCACGATGGCGCCCAGAAAGGTCAGCCAGACGAACAGCCAGCGTGACAGTTCTTCGGACACCGCGATGCCGGAGTTGAAGGCGTAACGCAACACCACGTTGGTGAACACCAGCACCACCATGAGCGCCAGGCTGGCGACCATCAGCCAGGACAGAAGCTGACAGTAGCTGTTGATGACTTTCCGGACCATGAATGTCTCCTGCAGGCGCGGCGAAAGGCGCCTGGAGCCATTAATGTACGAACTAGTTAGTTTCTACAAATCGGTATTTACCCTTGGCAGGGCTGCCGGGCTGGACAGCAGCCGAGCCCTCTCAGGCGCGGACGAAGCGCACGACCATCTCGATGATGCTGTCGCGCCGCGCAGCCACCGCCTGCGGGGAGCGGGCATCCTGCTTGAAGATCAGGCCGAAGGTGTGCTGGTTGGACACATTGAAAAAGGTCAGGGCCGAAATCGAGGCATGGATGTCGATCGGATCCAGGCCGGGCCGGAACACGCCGGAGGCCACGCCGCGGTCGTAGAGCTTGCGGATGGCCTGGATCGCGGGCACGTTGAGCTGCTGGATGCTTTTGCTCTGCGCCAGGTAGGCACCACGCTCCATGTTCTCGGTCATCACGAGCCGGATGTAGTCCTGGTTGTCATGGTGGTGGTCGAAGGTGAAGCCCACCAGCCGGCGCAAGGCGTCTTCGGGCGGGAGGTCCTCGAGGTGCAGTTCGGCCTCGATGCTGCGCATGCGGCGGTAGGCTTCCTCGAGCACCGCGATGTACAGGCCCTCCTTGCTGCCGAAGTAGTAATAGATCATGCGCTTGCTGGTGCGCGTGGCCGCCGCAATCTCGTCGATACGCGCGCCACTGAGCCCCTTGCTGGCGAACTCTGCGGTGGCCACTTCAAGAATCCCGGCCATGGTCCGGGCCGGATCGTTGGTGCGGGTGGTTTCACGAACCGCGGCTTTGGCCGCCGGCTTCGCCGGACGCGCGGAATGTACTGACTGGTTCATTTCGGCAGTATAGAGGCGCAGGCGGCTCCCGGGCCGGCGAGCGCCGCCGGCTTAGGCCGCAACAATCTTTCCGTCCTGCAGGGCCTGGATGTCCGCCTCGCCATAGCCGAGCTCCTGCAGCAATCCCAAAGTGTGTTCGCCCAGCCGGGGCGGGTTCAGGCGCACGCCGGGGCGCTCGCCGCCCAGCGTCAGGGGCAGCAGCGGCACGCGGGTTTCCCGCCCGTCCGGCAGCGTCAAGGGCGCCAGGCCACCGGTCTGCTGCAAATGCGGGTCGTCAAACAAGTCTTCGGGCCGGGTGATGGGCGCAAACGGCAGGCCGTGCTGCTCGAACAGCGCGCTGAGTTCGGCCGCCGTTCGCGGCGCCAGGCGTTCGCGCAGCTGCGGCAGCAGCCAGTCGCGTGCCCGCACGCGGTCGTTGTTGCTGTCCAGCCGCGGGTCGGCGCGCAGGTCGGCAAACCCGAAAGCGTCGCAAAACAGCTGCCACTGGGTGTCGCTGACCACGGCCAGAAAGATCTGTGCACCGCCCTGCACGGTGAACACGTCGTAAATACCCCAGGCCGAGATGCGGCCCGGCATGGGCGCGGCCGGCTGGCCGGTCACGGCGAATTGCATCATGTGCTGGGCCACCAGGAACACATTGTTTTCAAACAGCGCCGCCTGCACCTCCTGGCCCTTGCCGGTTCTGGCGCGCGCGGCCAGCGCGGCCATGGCACCGATGGCACCGAACATGCCGCCCATGATGTCGTTGACGCTGGTTCCGGCACGCAGCGGGTCGCCGGGCCGGCCTGTCATGTAGGCCAGGCCGCCCATCATCTGCACCACCTCGTCGAGCGCGGTGCGGTGGTCATACGGGCCGGGCAAAAACCCCTTGTGGCTGACATAAATCAGGCCTTCATTCAGTCTGGACAGGCTGGCGTAGTCGAGCCCCAGTTTCTGCATGGTGCCGGGCTTGAAGTTCTCGCTGACGATATCGGCGGTCGCCACCAGCTTGAGCGCAATCTCCCGGCCCTGCGCCGTCTGCAGGTCCAGGGCCATGCTTTTCTTGTTGCGGTTGAACAGCGCAAAAAACCCGGCGCCCGAGCCCAGCAAACGGCGCGTGTTGTCGCCGCCCAGCGGCTCGACCTTGATGACCTCCGCGCCCAGATCGGCCAGCACCATGCCGCAGGTCGGGCCCATCACCATGTGGGTGAATTCGATCACGCGCAGGCCTGCCAGCGGCAGGGGCGTGGCGGGGCCAGAAGCCGTTGGGGGCGGCGGGAAGGGCTCGGACACAGTGGAATCCTTGGAAGACGGTGGTTGGCCGACCGCTCGGCTCATGAACTGCAAATTATGCGGCGCCCGTCACGCCCGGAAATTACATGCAAATATGTCATGGATAAATCGCTTTTTAATCAATTAATCTTTGCCAAAGTATCAAATACAGTCTAGCCATGGAAAAACCCAAAACCGGGCGCGTCGCGCCACGGGCTGTTCTCTTTGATGCCTACGGCACGCTGTTCGACGTCTACAGCGTCGGCCTGCTGGCGGAACAGCTGTTTCCGGGCCAGGGACAGGCGCTGGGCGTGCTCTGGCGCGACAAGCAGATTGAATACACCCGGCTGGTCACCACCAGCAATGGCGGTGAGCACTACCGGCCGTTCTGGGAGCTGACACGCGCCGGCCTGCGTTACGCGTGCAAGCGTCTGGGCCTGGACCTGACGGCCGAACGCGAAGATCGGCTGATGAACCAGTACCGGCACCTGTCGGCCTTTCCGGAAAACCGCGAGGTGCTGCAGGCTTTGAAAAAACGCGGCATTGTCACCGGCATTCTGTCCAACGGCGACCCTTCGATGCTGGACGTGGCCGTCAAGTCCGCCGGACTCGAGGACCTGCTCGACCATGTGATCAGTGTCGACAGCATCCGCAAATACAAGACCCACCCCGATGCCTATGGGCTCGGGCCGCAGGCCACGGGGCTGCCCGTGGCGCAGATCGCCTTTGTCAGCTGCAACAGCTGGGACGCGCTGGCCGCGACCTGGTACGGCTACCAGACCCTCTGGGTCAACCGTTACGCCCTGCCCTTCGAGGAACTGGGCACACAGCCGGCGCGCACCGGCAGCAATCTGCGCGACGTGCTGGGTTTCTTCCCGGCGGGATAATCCGCTTCACTGTTTCGAGCTTCCTTTTTTCTTTCCTTCTTTTTGCCCTTTTTTGAGGTTCCCCCATGACGACAACAACCCCACGCACAACGCTTCACGGCCTGCAGGTGGCCACGGTTCTGCAACGCTTTGTCGATGACAAGGTCCTGCCCGGCACCGGCGTGGACCGCGCCGCCTTCTGGAAAGGTTTTGACGCCATCGTGGCGGACCTGGCCCCGAAAAACATCGCCCTGCTGGCCGAGCGCGACCGCCTGCAGACCGAGATGGACAGCTGGCACAAAGCCCACCCCGGACCGATTGCCGACATGAAGGCCTACCGCGCCTTCCTCGAGAAAACCGGCTACCTCGTGCCCGCGCCGAAAAAAGTCACCATCACCACGGGCAATGTCGATGCCGAACTCGCCAAACAGGCCGGCCCGCAACTGGTGGTGCCCATCCTGAATGCGCGTTATGCGCTGAACGCGGCCAATGCGCGCTGGGGCTCGCTGTACGACGCGCTGTACGGCACCGACGTGCTCTCCGAAGACAATGGCGCTGAAAAAGGCAAGGGCTACAACCCGGTGCGCGGCGCCAAAGTCATCGAGTACGCACGTCATGTGCTGGACCGCACCGCGCCACTGGTCAAGGGCTCGCACATTGATTCGACCGGGTATGCGGTCAAGGGAGGCAAGCTGGTCGTTTCCCTCCAGGGCGGCAAAAACACCACGCTGGCCGATGCGAGCCAGTTGATCGGTTACCAGGGCAAGGCCTCGGCACCGTCGTCCGTGCTGTTGCAGCACAACGGCCTGCACATCGACATCCGCATTGACCGCAGCACGGCTATCGGCAAAAGCGATGCGGCCGGTGTCAGCGACCTGGTGGTGGAAGCGGCGCTGTCCACCATCCTCGACCTGGAAGACTCGGTGGCCGTGGTGGATGCCGACGACAAGGTGCTGGCCTACAGCAACTGGCTGGGGATTTTGCAGGGCACGCTGACCGAAAGCGTGACCAAGGACGGCAAGACCTTCACCCGCGGCCTGAACCCGGACCGCGAGTACACCTCGCCCAAGGGCAAACCGGTCACGCTGCACGGCCGCTCGCTGATGTTTGTGCGCAATGTCGGCCACCTGATGACCAACCCGGCCATCCTCTACACCGCCGCCGACGGCTCGACGAAAGAAATCCCCGAAGGCATCCTCGACGCGGTGATCACCACCACGATCGCGATTCACGACCTCAAGCGCAAGGGCAAAAGAGGCATCAAGAACTCGCGCAAGGGCTCGGTCTACATCGTCAAGCCCAAGATGCACGGCCCGGCCGAAGTCGCCTTTGCCGCCGAGCTGTTCAGCCGTGTCGAAAAAATGCTGGGCCTGCCCGACAGCACCGTCAAGCTCGGCATCATGGACGAAGAGCGCCGCACCAGCGTCAACCTGAAAGCCTGCATTGCCGCGGCCAAAAGCCGCGTGGCCTTCATCAACACCGGCTTCCTGGACCGCACCGGCGACGAAATGCACACCGCCATGCAAGCCGGCCCCATGATCCGCAAGGGCGACATGAAAAGCAGCGCCTGGATCGCGGCCTACGAGAAGAACAACGTGCTGGTGGGCCTGTCCTGCGGCCTGCGCGGCAAGGCGCAGATCGGCAAGGGCATGTGGGCCATGCCCGACCTGATGAAAGCCATGATGGAGCAGAAGATTGCCCACCCCAAGGCCGGCGCCAACACCGCCTGGGTGCCCAGCCCGACCGGCGCGACGCTGCATGCGCTGCACTACCACCAGGTCAAGGTCAGCAAGGTGCAGAAAGACCTCGAGAAAATCGACGCCGGCAAGGAGCGCAATGCCCTGCTGAACGGCTTGCTGCAGGTTCCCGTCACGGCCACACCCGACTGGAGTGCCGAGGCGAAACAGCAGGAACTCGACAACAACGCCCAGGGCATCCTCGGTTATGTGGTGCGCTGGATCGACCAGGGCGTGGGCTGCTCCAAGGTGCCCGACATCCACAACGTCGGCCTGATGGAAGACCGTGCCACCCTGCGCATCTCCAGCCAGCACATGGCCAACTGGCTGCTGCATGGCGTGGTGACGAAAGCGCAGGTGAAGGAGACCTTTGAACGCATGGCCGCCGTGGTGGACAAACAAAACGCCGGGGACCCGCTTTACCAGCCCATGGCCGGCCGCTTCGACACGTCAGCAGCCTACAAGGCGGCGTGTGACCTGGTGTTCAAGGGCCTGGAGCAGCCGAGCGGTTACACCGAGCCGCTGCTGCACGCCTGGCGCCTGAAGGTGAAGGCCGGCAGCGCCTGATTCACTACCAAATCAATAGCTGTCTGCGCCCGTCCCACAAGGGTCGGGGCCGTATTTGATGCACAAATCGCCCTCCACGGCGCCTTCGGGCGCCGTTTTTGTTTCCTTCGTTGGGGGCTGCGGCTCCCACCACAGCGCACTGGTGGGAGCCGGCCATAACCGGCTTCAACCAGCCCCGGCCAGCCGCCGACCGCTCAGCGCACGGTCCAGTCGCGTGTCCAGCCGCTGTAGTCCTTGTCGGTCAGCAGCGTCCACAGGGCCAGGACGGCAATCGCCAGGCCGGCGACCACCGCATTGAGCGTGGCCTGCTCGTGCGTGTTGAACCCCAGCGCCCAGGGCGAGACGATCAGCCAGACGCCCAGGGCCCCCTCGGTCCACTCTTCCCAGGCGCGCGGGACAAAAATCGCCCCCAGTGCCACCGTGACCAGTGCCGCGCCGACGATGACCGCGTTCAGCATGATCACCCTGTCATCCTGGAAACCCAGCGCCCAGGGCGATAGAAGGACCCAGAGACCCAACAAGGCATTCACCGGGTCTTGCCAGTGTTTCAGTTGCTCCATGGTTACACCTCCTGACAGCGGGGAAAAACGGGGCCCACTGCAGGAAATTTGACCCCGCCTGGCCCGGCTTTGTTCCCTGCGGTCAGGCTCATGGCCTTTTGAAGATTGCCCCTTGAATCCAGTGGGTCATCCCCGGCGTATTCCTTCCAGGCGGACACCACGCCGACGCGCTGTGGCGGATTCCACAGACCAACAACCCTCAACAGGAGTCTCACTATGAAAAAATTACTGATTGCAGCCGGTGCTGCCGTTCTGCTCAGCGCTTGTGCCGGTGGCATGTCCAACAGCCAGATGTCCGGCGGCCCGTCGGTCATGGTCGGCGGCGCCGCCATGTTCCCGACCAAGGACATCGTGGACAACGCCGTCAACTCCAGGGACCACACAACGCTGGTGGCCGCCGTCAAGGCAGCCGGTCTGGTCGACACGCTCAAGAGCCCCGGCCCGTTCACCGTGTTTGCACCGACCAATGCCGCGTTTGACGCCCTGCCGGCCGGCACCGTCGCCACGCTGCTCAAGCCCGAGAACAAGGCCCTGCTGACAAAAATCCTGACGGCCCACGTGGTGCCCGGCAAGCTCGACGCTGCCGCCCTGAGCCAGCGCGTGATGGCCGGCAATGGCCGCGCGACCCTGACCACCGCCAGCGGCGACGCCCTGGTGGTCACGGCCAGCGGCTCCAATGTGATGGTCACCGACGAAAAAGGCGGCACGGCGATGGTCAGCATTGCCAACGTCTACCAGTCCAACGGCGTGATCCACGTGGTCAACAAGGTGCTGGTGCCCAACTGATCCCGCGTTGCGCTGAGCCCGGGGGCGGCGCACCCGCCCCTGCAAAGCCACCACAAACTGCAACGGTTTGTTGTGGCTGAATCCGTCCGGTCCCGGCCGCGCGAAAACAGGGCACACCGGCAAGCCGGCTGCTGCACTCGCACAGGCCGTCCTGATTTGCTATGTAAAACGTAGCTGCAGGCGCCCGTCCCTGTTGGGCTCATGCCGAATTTTTTTGCACAATCCCGCCGCCTGGGCCAACCGCACGAAAAGCTGTCTCCCGGACGCGCCAGCGGCTACGGCCACGCGGGTGGAATGTAAGCAGCGTCTCTTTGCTGCGCAGTTAGTTAGAAATCGTTACAAGATACTTCGGCATTTGCAGCAGCATCCCGCCAGTTCAGCCCACACTTCGGGGTCGGGTCGAACCGGAATTTTTCCCCAGAAAATTGACTTGACATTTTCACTCCTATTTCTTTCTGTTAGCCACCTCGCCCTTCCCCCATGGCATCGCAAGCCGACGTCTTACTCCGCTGTCTGCAGGAGGCTGCCAAAGCCGCCAGGCCGGCGCTTGAACGCTCTATCGACCACGCGGTAGCGGCGCTGCAGCTGGCGGAGACACAAAGCCTGAAAATCACCGAGCGCGACGACCTGGCTCTGGCCTGCCGCGAACTGCTGCGCCACCGCGACGGCTGGTGTGCGCAATACCCCGGGGCCCTGCTGGCCGCCTTCAACCAGCCCGCAAAACCGGCTGCGCAGCCGGTCACGGCGCGCACCGCGGTGCCTGCGCTGGCGGGAGCCGACATGTTCTCGCTGGTCGACGACACCGAGGTCGAGGAAGGCATCGAGTCCTCGCGGCTGCTGCAGCAGGTCGCGCCCATGGTCGAGCAGGTGCTGGCCGAACTCGACGGCCTGATGAGTTCGGCGCAAGGGCTGGTCAACGTCCGCGCGGAGGCCAACCCGGTGCGGCCCGAGGTGTATGCGCAGACACTGCGCACCCTGCTGCTGGCCGCGCCGGTCGCGCCCACGATCAGCGCGCTGTGGATCAAACACCTTGGCGAGCCCCTGGGACGCGAACTCAAACGCATCTACGAACGGCTGATCAATGAGCTGGAACTGGCCAAGGTGCGGGCCGCCAGCTACCGGGTGCTGCAGACGCCCGCCAGCGCCGGCAAAAAGCCGGGCAGCGCCGCAGCTGGCGCCCCGGCGGGTGAGAACCCCGGCACCGGGCCGGGCGCGCAGGGCGGCCCCGTCGGCATCGGTTACGCCTCGGACGAACCCTTCACCCGGGTGCCGTCGCAGTACGCGGACCTGTCCAACCACGACGTCAAGGACGCGCTGTTCCAGGACTTCCTGTTCCGCGGCGGCAGCAACGCCGATCACGGGTTGGCGCCCGCCTACTACGCCACCATTGAAGAAGAACTGATCGCGCTCAAGGGCACGCCCGACTCGGCACAGGCGGCGCTGCAGGCCGGGCCGGCCACCCCCGATACCGGCGCTATCGACGATAACGACCGCAGCTACCACGGCACCCGCAGCGACCCGCACCGCCCGGCGCTGCCGGCGCAGGACGCCGACGAGGGGCCGGACAGCCCGTCGCGCATCGTGGACGTGCTGAGCCAGCTCAGCTCGCAGGTCTGGGGCGTCTATGGCCGTGCCCGCGAGCGAGCGCTGGTGCGCACGCAGCTCAGGAAAGACGCCACCCGTGTCGGCCAGGTGCTGGGCATGGAGGTGGTGAAAAAACTCGTCAACCAGGTCGCGCAGGACCCGCGCCTGCTGGTGCCGGTGCGCGAGGCGATTGTGGCGCTGGAGCCATCGCTGCTGCGCCTGGCCATGGTGGACTCGCGTTTTTTCAGCGAAGAAAACCACCCCGCGCGCCGCCTGATGGAGCGGGTGGCGCAGCGCAGCTTCAAGTACAACGACGAGCGCAGCCCGGCGTTCGACGTTTTTTTTCATTCGCTGACCGAGGCCTTCAACGGGCTCAACGCCCTGGAGATCGAGGACGCCCGGCCCTTCGGCGCCGCGCTGGCCGAACTGCAGGCGCTGTGGGACGAACAGGACCAGCACGAGCGCGATCTGCGCGGCAACATGCGCCAGACCATGCAGTTTGCCGAAGAGCGGCAGGCGCAGGCCGACCAGATTGCCCTGGACATGAGCCTGCGCGCCGACCTGGACCATGTGCCCGGCGTGGTGCTGGACTTTCTGTTCGGGCCGTGGGCGCTGGTGATGGCGCATGCGCGGCTGACCGATACCGCGCGCCAGATCGACCCCCAGGGTTATGGCTCGCTGGTGACCGACCTGCTCTGGAGCGTCAAGCGCGAAGCCACGCTCAAGCGCCCGGGCAAACTCATCGCCATGATTCCCGGCCTGCTGGGCAAGCTGCAGGCCGGCCTGGCATCGCTGGGGCTGGACCCGGGCGAGACAGAGGCGTTTTTCGACGCCATGGAAAGACTGCATCGCCCGGTGCTCAAGCTGCGCCGCGTGCGCAGCCGGCGCGACGCCGTCGATTCGGACCACGCACCGCTGGAAGTGGGCATGGGCGAAACCGACCTGTCCGACCTGAGCGACCTCCTGCCGGCCACCCCCGAGCAGCGCAAAGCCAAGGCCGCCGGCCAACCCTGGCTGGCGCCGCAGGAACTCGACAGGGCCGGCTTTGAAGACACCCTGCCGTCCGGGCCGGCGGCGCTGAGCGCCACGCCGGAGGACGACACGACGGCCTCCGAAGCGCCCGACAGCGGCGCCGATGACGCCCCGGCGGACACCGCCGGTGATGGTGAGGGCGATGGCGGACGCCAGCCCGAAGACATCCTGATGGGACTGCGCGAGGGCAGCTGGGTGGACCTCTACTCCAAACGCAGCTGGCTGCGCGCGCAGCTGATCTGGGCCAGCAACCGCGGCACCCTGTTCATGTTCGTCAGCCACGGCGGCCAGCCGCACTCCATGACCAAACGCAGCTGCGTGCGCCTGATCAAGGACCACCTGCTGCGTCCGGTCGAAACCCATGGCGTGGTGGAGCATGCGCTGGACAACCTGGTCAGGGAAGCGACACCGGTGGATCCGCAAGGCAGTGCTGCGTAGGGCGCCTCTCCGTTTGATCCAGCGTTTTCTTTCAGATCAACGGCATCACGCTGCGCCTGCGGTTCTTTCTGGACAGTAGTTTCAACTCCCCACTCCCACCCCTAACCCCTCCCTCGCCCCGCTGGGCGAGGGAGGGGGACTTCATTTGGCCGCGTGTGCTGCGCTCGCGTGCACACATGACGGTCCCCGAATCTCGACCTGACGCGCTACGCGCGTCAGGTCTCCCCGCACCCGATCCCGAACCCGCATTCGTTTCCCCCACCCGTCGGGCTGGGCCGAGGAGCGCAGCCGAAAGCGGATCAGGACGAGCGATTGTCTGAGCGAAGCGAGTTCGAGCTCGGCCCCGCTTTCGGCGAGCACCGGAGGTTGCCCCGAAGCGCAGCGCAGGGGACCCAGACCATCGGGTCGCCTTTTCTTTGGTGACTTTCTTTTGGCGACGCAAAAGAAAGTTACTTGCCGCCGGGCAACCCCCGGCTTGCAGGCAAACCACAACAGCCAGAACAACGCCAGTAGTCAACAAGCATGGATCCCCCGGATCGGAGTCCAGGGCAGGCTCCTCAAGTCCGGGATGACGGCACGAGGAAACGCTAGCTATAAATTTCATAGCTGCCTGCGCCCGGACGGTAGGGGCTGAAAGCCGGTTTCACTAAAAAATCTTGCTGCCGGCACCGGCGCGCCCGGTTCTCCGCACCATAATGTCCACTGTCATGTTTCTTGCATGGCAGAGGTCCATCTTGTTCAAATTTCTGCTTCGACTCACCGCCAGGGAACGCACGCGCCGCAGCAACCGGCAGTTTGGCGGCATCCTGGCGTTTGTGGCTGGCGCCATCAATGCCGGCGGCTTTCTCGCCGTGCAGCGCTACACCTCGCACATGACGGGCATCGTCTCGTCCATCGCCGATGACCTGGTGGTCGGCAGCATCGGCCTGGCGCTGGCCGGCCTGGTGAGCCTGGCCGCGTTTATCGGCGGGGCCATCACCACCACCTTGCTCATCAGCTGGGCCAGGCGCCAGGAATTGCGCAGCAAGTACGCGCTGGCCCTGCTGCTGGAAGCCGTGCTGCTGCTGATGTTCGGTCTGGTGGGCGCCAACCTGAAATCATTTGCCACCCTGCTGGTGCCGACGGCGGTGCTGCTGCTGTGTTTCATCATGGGCCTGCAAAACGCCATCATCACCAAGATCTCGAACGCCGAGATCCGCACCACCCACATGACCGGGGTCGTCACCGACCTGGGCATCGAACTGGGACGCCTGATCTACTGGAACCAGTCGAAAAAGGCCAACAACATCCAGTTTGTCCAGGCCAACACCGACAAGCTGTTCATCCATGCCACCCTGCTCGGGCTGTTTTTTTCGGGCGGCATTTTTGGCGCCGTCGCCTTCAAGGCCATGGGCTTCAGCGCCACACTGCCGATTGCCCTGTTGCTGGTGGCGATGGCCCTGCCGGCCGTCGCGCTGGACCTGCGCAAGATCGCGAGGTCGCTGTGACACTGGCGCCCGACGATTTTCAGTCGCTGCAGTACATCGTGCCTTTTGTGCGGGAGGACGGCGCATCGAAGTCGCTGCATTTCACGCTCGGCGAACTGCAAAGCCGCATGCTTTTGCACCAGCCCTGGCGGCTGGACGTGGACTACACCCGGACCATGATGGGTTTTCTGCTGTTCCAGCCCGCGCCGGCCCACATCGGCATGATCGGACTCGGCGGCGGCTCGCTGGCCAAGTTCTGCCACCGGCAGTTGCCCGCCTCGCGCATGACCGTGCTCGAGATCAACCCGCATGTGATCGCCCTGCGGAGCGAGTTCCAGATCCCCGAGGACGACGAACGGTTGGCAGTGATCGCCGCCGACGGCGCGCTTTACCTGCAGGCCGCCGCGCCGGTCTTCGACGTGCTGCTGGTCGACGGTTTTGACCAGGACGGCCAGCCTGCGGCGCTGTGCTCCCAGCGTTTTTATGACGACTGCTTCGCCGCCCTGGGCGAGCAAGGCGTGCTGGTGGTCAACCTGCACCACGACCACCCCGATTACCCGGTGCTGGCCGGTCGCATCCACCGCAGTTTCAGCGGGAACGCGGTCGAAGTCATGGCCGCAGAAAAAAGCAACGCGATTGTGTTTGCCTCCCGCGGCCCGGCCATTTCACCGCGCCGCGTGAACCTGGCCAAAAGCCTGGCCGGCCTGGACGACGCAGGGCGCCTGCAGCTCAAAACCGAGCTGGGGCGCATCGCCTGGGAAATGAAAGATCTCGCCGGGGACGCTTAGAACTTGTTCTTGGGGTGCCAGGCCGCCGACGGCATCGCGCGCCCCTGTCCCACGCCAGCGGGCCGGCGCGAAGGCACACTGGAAGCTTTCCGCCGGACATGAAGGATCAGGATGAGCCCGAAAACCAATTTTTCCTTTGAGATTCACTACCCGGCCGCGACCAGCGCGCCCGAGGCACAACGCGCACAGCTGATGGCCTCGCTGGGCCCGACGCTGCAGGCGCTGTTTGCCGCCAGCGACAGCGCGGCCACGGTGGCCGTCAGCGACAGCCACAAGGGCAGCGGCCACAAGATGGTCGAGCTGGTGACCACCTTGCAGGACCTGCAGATTGCCACCATCCTCAAGGCGTTTTCCGAACAACACGGCCTGTCCGTACAGGCGCTCGAATAGACACCCCCGACGTAGCGCTGCTTGCTACTGAATCAGGAGCTGCTTTCGCCCGTGGATATTGGGCTGGTTCCGCTTTTTGATCAGGACTGGTTTTGACTCTGGCCTTGCGCCTGCAGTTGTCCCGGGTCTGCACCCTCGCGGACAGCAGTCACCACCAGGTGGATGAAATGCAGCTTGGCCACCACCTCGCGCGGCAGCACAAAGGGGTAAAAGTCGGGCTGCCCCATGGCGCGCGACATTTCGTTGAGCAGCGTGGTCAGGCGTGTCCACTGGTTCAGGAAGTCGAGGAACACCTGCGCCCCAGGGTGGTCCGGCTGGTACAAGGCATCCAGCGTGAAGGGCGTGAATTCCAGCTGGGCGCTTTCGGCCGACAGGCCAAAACTCAGGGCCGTGTCGACGGTGTCGCGCATGTGCAGGTAGTGGGCCCAGCACTCGGCCCAGTCTTCCCACGGGTGCACGCTGGCGTAGGCGCTCACGTAATGCAGCGCCCAGTCCGGCCGCGGCCCCTGTTCGTAATTGGCCTGCAGGCTGGCCAGGTAGTCCTGGCTTTCATCGCCGAACAGCTCCCGGAAACCGGGTTGCCAGGACGTGCCGGCGACCAGGCGGTCCCAGTAGTAGTGGCCGACCTCGTGGCGAAAGTGGCCCAGCAAGGTGCGGTAAGGCTCATGCATGGCCTTGCGCGTGGCCTCGCGTGTGGCGTCGTCGGCTTCGTTGAGGTTGAGGGTGATCAGCCCGGTGTCGTGCCCGGTCATGATGTGCGGGCCGAAGTCCGGCGAACGCAGGAAGTCGAACATCAGGCCGTGTTCGGTGTCTTCACTCGCCCGCGATGCCACCGGCAGGCCCAGCACCAGCAGGGCTGACACCAGGCGCCGCTTGGCCAGCTCGATGTTGCCCCACAACTCGCCGTTGTCGGGGTGTGCCGGGTCGTTCAGGTCGGGAATCGTGCGGTTGAGGCGGCAGGCCTGGCACAACAGCAGCTGCGGTTCGTCCTGGCTGACCGGCACCAGCCAGTTGCAGGCCGCCGGGGTGTGCAGGTTGGCGCAGCGGAGGTAAACCGCCGGCGGTGTGTCCGGCTGCGCGGCGCCGTCTTCAGGCTGCCAGGCGACCCAGGTGTCGGGCTGCTCGCCCGGCATCAGGGGCAGGAGGCTGGCCTGCGCGGGGTCGTAACCCAGCGCCGTGCCGCAGGCCAGGCAAGTGCTGTTCCTGAAAAAAACGGGGCTGCCGCAATGGCAATGGTAGGCACGCCCGGCCAGACGCGGCAAATGGGCGGGGGCGGAGGAAGGGCTGTCGTTGAACAAGGGGTTTTCTCAATGCGCCAGGCGCGGTGGACAAAGGCGATGGGCGGGTGGACCGGTGAGCCGTTTCCTTTGGAGTTTCCCACGTTTGTCGCGCTGTCCGGGGGCCTGCCCGCCTTGTTCTTGTGTCAGTCTTTGCCGACAAAAAACGGCATGTGCCCGCCGGGCTTTTATCATCGGGGCACCGGTTCAAATCAATTCAAAGGAAAACCATGCCCACCTACCACGTCGAAATGATGGAAGGCCGCACCATCGAGCAGAAGAAAAAGCTGGTCGCCGAAATCACCCGCGTCAGTGTCGACATCCTGGGCGGCGCGCCCGATTCGGTGGATGTGATCATCACCGATATCAAGCGCGAGAACTGGTCCACCGGCGGCAAGCTCTGGTCCGAACCGCGCGACTGATGGCCTTGCGACCCTTTCGCCCCGCCGCGACAGAACAAAGCCGGTCTTGAGCAGCCCCTCCACGCTGGACGAGATGCAGGCGCGTTACGGCGCGCGTTACCGTTGGCTGCTGCTGCTGTCGGTGATGATTGGCACGATGGCCTCCATCATGTCCTCGACCATCGTCAACGTGGCGATTCCCGACATGAGCCAGCATTTCACCCTGGGCCAGGAGCGGGCGCAATGGGTCACCTCGGGCTTCATGGTGGCGATGACGGTCTCCATGCTGACCACACCCTGGCTGCTGGCACGTTACGGCTACCGCCGCACCTATGTGGGCACCATGCTGCTGCTGCTGGCCGGCGGCATCGTCGGGGGTTTTGCCAACAGCTTCGCGCTGGTGCTGGGCGCGCGCGTGGCCGAGGGCCTGGCAGCCGGCGTGGTGCAGCCGATTCCGGCCATCATCATCATGCGGGCTTTTGCGCCGCATGAACAGGGACGCGCCAGCGGCATTTTCGGCATGGGCGTGGTGCTGGCACCGGCCATCGGCCCCAGCCTGGGCGGCGTGCTGGTCGACCTGTTCGGCTGGCGCTCGATTTTTTTCATGGTGATACCGTTTTGCCTGGCCTCGCTGTGGATGGCTTACCGCTATGTGCCGGTCACCGCCCCGGGCGGTGTGGCGCCTAACCGCAAGGGCGCCACCCTGGACTGGCGCGGCCTGCTGCTGGGCGGCGCCGGCACCCTGTGCCTGCTCAACGGCATGGTGGCGCTGCATGGCGGGTCCGCGCTGCAAGCCGCCGTGCTGCTGGGCGGCGCGGCGCTGGCGCTGGTGGCCTTTCTGGCCTGGCAGCGGCGCATGGCCGCCACCGGGCGCGAGCCGCTGATGAACCTGGCGCTGTTCGGTTACCGGACTTTCGCGATGGGCAGCATCGTGGCCTTCATCTACGGCACGGCGCTGTTCGGCTCCACCTACCTGCTGCCGGTCTACATGCAGCTCGGGCTGGGCCTGTCGGCCTCTTATGTCGGCACCATCCTGCTGCCCGCCGGTTTTGTGCTGGCGGTCACCATCGCGCTGGTGGGTCGGCTGGCCGACCGCCACCCGACCTGGTTGCTGGTGAGCATCGGGCTGGCGCTACTGGCACTGTCGTTTGCGCTGATGCTGACCGTGACGCTGACCAGCGCCATCTGGGTGCTGGTGCTCTGGGCCATCCTGGGGCGCATCGGACTCGGCTTCATTTTGCCGTCGCTCAACCTCGGCTCCTTGCGGGCGCTCGACCCCAGCCTGATTTCGCAAGGCTCGAGCGCCATCAACTTCGTGCGCATGCTGGGCGGCGCCATCGGCGTGAGCCTGTGCGGCATCGTGCTGGAATGGCGGCTCGCGGCGCATGGCGATTCGCTGACGCAGGCCGCGACCAACCCGGCGCGGCTGGCCGCGTTCAATGAGTCCTTCATGATGCTGGCGGCGCTGTGTGTGTTGGCGCTGTTCGCAGCCTGGAGGCTTCGTCCTCCCGTTGTCAAGGATTGATGCCATGTGCCAGCTCCTCGGCATGAACTGCAACACGCCCACCGACGTGACCTTCAGCTTCAGCGGTTTTGCGCAACGCGGCGGCAACACCGGCGAACACACGGACGGCTGGGGTATCGCCTTTTTTGAAGGCAATGGCGACGTCAGCAACGACGTCAGCGATGGCAGCGACAAGGGCCTGCGCCATTTTGTCGACCACCAGTCGGCTTGCGCCTCGCCCGTGGCCGAACTGATCAGGCGCTACCCGATCAAGAGCCGCAACGTGATTGCCCACATCCGCAAGGCCACGCAGGGCCGGGTCGCGCTGGAAAACTGCCACCCCTTTGTGCGTGAGCTGTGGGGCCGCTACTGGGTGTTCGCGCACAACGGCGACCTCAAGGATTTTTCACCGCGCCTGCACGGCAGCTTCCGGCCGGTGGGCACGACCGACAGCGAACGCGCTTTTTGCTGGATCATGCAGGAGCTGGCCAAATCGCACGCCGGTGTGCCCAGCGTGGGCGAGCTGACCCTGACCCTGCGCGAACTGGCGGCGCAGATTGCGCCCCACGGTACCTTCAATTTTTTGCTCGGCAACGGCCAGGCCTTGTGGGCCCATGCCTCGACCAGCCTGTATTACGTCGAACGCAAACATCCGTTTGCACACGCCACGCTCAGCGATGAAGACCTCAGCGTGAACTTCGCCGAGCACACGCAGCCCACCGACCGTGTCGCGGTGGTGGTGACGGCGCCGCTGACCACCAATGAACACTGGGTCGCCTTTGCGCCGGGCGAGCTCAAGGTTTTTGTCGGCGGTGCGCTGCACCCCTGACTTGCCATAAAAACAGGAGCGTCTGACACCCGTCAATGCCGGGCTACAGGCCTGTTTGATCAAGTTCAGAGGGCGGCTTCGAGTGCATCCACAAACATAGACGCCACGTCGAACCCGGTCTGGTCGAAAATTTCCTGGAAACAGGTCGGGCTGGTCACGTTGATCTCGGTCACGCAGTCGCCGATCACGTCCACACCGGCCAGCAGCAGGCCGCGGCTGTGCAGGACGGGGCCCAGCGCCTCGGCGATCTCGCGGTCGCGCACCGACAGCGGCAGCGCCACCCCCTTGCCGCCGGCCGCCAGGTTGCCGCGCACCTCGCTGCCCTGCGGAATGCGCGCCAGGCTGTGCGGCACCGGCCGGCCGCCGATGATCAGCACACGCTTGTCGCCCTTGACGATCTCGGGCAGGAACTTCTGCACCATCAGGCTTTGCGCGCCGTGACGGTTCAGCGTTTCGGTGATGGAGCCCAGGTTCAGGCCGTCGGGTCCGACGCGGAAGATGCCCATGCCGCCCATGCCGTCGAGCGGCTTGAGGATGATGTCCTGGTGTTCGGCATGGAAGCGCTTGATGTCCTCGGGGTCGCGCGTCACCAGCGTGGGACCGATGAACTGCGGGAACTCCATGATCGCGAGTTTTTCAGGGTGATCGCGCAGCGCGCGCGGCTTGTTGAAGACCCGGGCGCCGTCGCGCTCGGCCTGCTCCAGCAGGTGCGTGGCATAGAAATACTCGCTGTCGAACGGCGGGTCCTTGCGCATCAGGATGGCGTCGACGTCTTTCAGCGCGACCTGGCGCGTGCCGCGCTCGGCGAACCAGTCCTTGGCGTCGCCGGTCAGCGTGATGTCGCGCACATGCGCCATCACGGGTGCGCCGCGCTGCCACATCAGGTCCTGCTGCTCGCAGGCGCTGACCTGGTGGCCGCGCCGCTGCGCCTCGCGCATCATCGCGAAGGTGGTGTCCTTGTAGATCTTGAAAGAGGCCAGCGGGTCGGCAATGAAAAGAATGTTCATGAACGGGTCAATCTGTAAAGGGGGTGGTGACTGCTCAGGCAGCGCGCTGCCGGTATTGTTGTACAAATAGCGCGATCGCGCCGGCCACCACGCCCCAGAAGGCCGAGCCGATGCCGGCAATGGCCACGCCCGACAGCGTGACCAGAAAAGTGATCAGCGCGGCCTCGCGGTGCGATTCGTCGCGCACGGCCAGCGCCAGGCCGCTGCCTATCGTGCCCAGCAAGGCCAGCCCGGCAATCGCGACCACCAGTTCCTTGGGGAAAGCCGTCAGCAGCCCGGTGACCGCCGCGCCGAAGATCCCGATCACGACATAGATGGCGCCGCAGGCCACCGCCGCGGTGTAACGCTTGCGCGGGTCCTCGTGCGCCTCGGGGCCCATGCAGATGGCGGCGGTGATGGCGCTGAGGTTCAGCGCAAACGCGCCAAACGGCGCGAGCAGCAGTGTCGCCAGACCCGTGAGCGTGATGACCTTGGACACCGGAATGCCGCCGTCCGGCGCATCCGGCCCGTACCCCGCGGCACGAATGGCCGCCACGCCCGGCAGGTTTTGCGAGGCCATGGTCACCACAAACAGCGGCAGCGCCAGGCTGACGATGGCTGCCAGCGTGAACTGCGGCGCGACAAACACCGGCAGGGCCAACGAAAAGTTCATGGCCGTCCAGGCCATCTCGCCGCGCGCAGCCACAAACACAATGGCGCCGAACAAGGTCAGCACCACCGCATAACGCGGCATGAAACGTTTGCCCAGCAGATAGATCGCCAGCATCAGCAGCACCAGCGGCAAGGCGGTCTGCGCCGCGGCAAACGCCTGCAGGCCAAAACGCGCCAGCACGCCGGCCAGCAGCGCCGACGCGATCGCCAGCGGAATGCGGTTCATGACTTTTTCAAACCACCCGGTGACGCCGAACAGCGTGATCAGCGCGGCACTGACCATGAAGGCCGCCACCGCCTCGCCCATCGAGAACCCGCCCGCCAGCCCCGCCGTGGCCAGCACCGCCGCGCCCGGCGTGGACCAGGCCACCATGACCGGCTTTTTCAGCCACAGCGAAGGAATCGCCGAACACAGCCCCATGCCCCAGCCCAGCGCCCACATCCACGAGCTGATCTGTTCCGGCGTGGCGTTGAAGGCCTGCGCCGCCTGGAAAACGATGGCGACCGAACTGGTGAAGCCGACCAGGACGGCGACGAAGCCTGCGGTGAATGCGGAAAGGTTGAGGTCTCTGAAAAATTGCATCTGGGGATTTTGGCAGGGTTGCCCGGAAACCATGAGGCGTCACGCTGCGTTCCCGGCTTGTCTTGGACAGTAGGCGTAACTCCCCACTCCCACCCCTAACCCCTCCCTCGCCCCGCTGGGCGATGGAGGGGG
>JAZKAP010000028.1:0-8601 GCA_040389085.1 Pseudomonadota bacterium | reverse complement strand
CGTACGGTGGTGTGAGAGGGCTGAGGGGGCAACCCCTCACCCTACTCGATCCCGCTTGAGACCGCCCGGCTGGCTTGCCGGTGTTGGGACCTGCTTGAGGTCCACAACTGCCGTGCCGGGCGCGCCATAGCCCCACCCAGTGACGCTTGGGCGGGGCGAAGCAGGTCAGGTCGCATGGAAAGCGTCTGCGGTCATCACGGCGGCCTGCGGATGGCACGCAAAAAAAAGCCCCGGCATGCCGGGGCTTGGTATGTGGCGCACCCTTCAAAGGGGTGTGCCCGGCCCTGCGGCCTACTTTTTCTTGTCCTTGTCCATGGAGTCCTGCATGGCTTTCATCGGGTCGTCGTCAGCGAGCTTCTGCTCGGCAGCGGCTTCAGCGGCGCTGCCAGGGGCAGGCGCGGCTTCCACCGGCTCTTCCTGAACCTGCAGGATGACCTTGTCGAGATCGATTTTTTCGACCTTGTCGAGACCGCTGGAGACAATGCCCGGGAAGGCAATGATCAGGCCGACCATGATGACCTGGATCACCACGAAGGGCACGGCACCCCAGTAGATCTGCATGGTGGTGACCGGCTGGATCAGCTTCTTGGTGACCTTGTCGGTGTATTCCTTGATGGGTGCGACGCTGCGCAGGTAAAACAGCGCAAAACCGAAGGGCGGGTGCATGAAGGAGGTCTGCATGTTCACGGCCAGCAGCACGCCGAACCAGATCAGGTCGATGCCCAGTTTCTCGGCCACCGGTGCCAGCAGCGGCACCACGATGAAGGACAGCTCGAAGAAGTCCAGGAAGAAGGCCAGGAAGAAGATCAGCACGTTGACCACGATCAGGAAGCCGGTCTGGCCGCCGGGCAGGCCGCTGAGCAGGTGCTCGACCCATTTCGGTCCGTCCACGCCCTGGAACACCAGGCTGAAAATGGTCGAGCCGATCAGGATGAAGACCACGAAACACGACAGCTTGGTGGTGGTGTTGAGTGCCTGCTTGAGCAGCGAGAAGCTCAGGCGGCGGCGCGCAAACGCCATGATCAGCGCGCCCAGCGCACCCATGGCGCCGCCTTCGGTCGGCGTGGCGATGCCGAGGAAAATCGTGCCCAGCACCAGGAAAATCAGCAGCAGCGGCGGGATCAGCACAAAGGTCACGCGCTCGGCCATGCGCGACAGCAGGCCCAGGCGGGTGACCTTGTTGACCACGGCGATCACGAAGGCCAGGATCACACCCAGGCACATGGACACCACGATGGTTTCATCGAGTGGCACCGAGGTGACGGTTTCGCCTTTCCACCAGGTCTGCACATCGGCGTAGTGTTTGGCAAAGTAGACGGCGCTGCCCGCAGAGGCAATGGTCAGCAGCAGCAGTGACAACAGGCCGGCCTTGCCGTTGTCTTCGCGGATGGTGCGCGCTTCGGCCGGCAGGGCGGGGACCCACTGCGGCTTGATGAAGGCCAGAACAAACACGTAGCCGACATACATGCCGGTCAGGATGAAACCAGGCACGAAAGCGCCCTTGTACATGTCGCCGACGCTGCGGCCCAGCTGGTCGGCCAGGATGATCAGCACCAGCGATGGCGGGATGATTTGCGCCAGCGTGCCGGAAGCGGCAATCACGCCCGAGGCCAGGCGCCGGTCGTAACCGTAGCGCAGCATGATGGGCAGTGAAATCAGGCCCATGGAGATCACCGAGGCGGCCACCACGCCGGTGGTCGCCGCCAGCAGGGCGCCGACCAGGATCACCGCGATGGCCAGGCCGCCGCGCAGGGGGCCGAAGAGCTGGCCGATGGTGTCCAGCAAATCCTCGGCCATGCCGCTGCGCTCAAGCACCAGGCCCATCAGCGTGAAAAACGGGATGGCCAGCAAGGTGTCGTTCTGCATGATGCCGAACAGCCGCAGCGGCAGGGCCTGAAGCAGCGCCTCGGGCAACACACCAAGTTCGACACCCACAAAGCCGAAAAACAGTCCGCAGGCGCCGAGGCTGAAGGCCACTGGGAAGCCCATCAGCAGGAAGACGATCAGCCCCATGAACATGATGGGGGCGAGATTGGCGATGAAAAATTCCATGATGATGTTCCTGTTCAGCCGGCAGTTTTGGACTCGGCGAGGCGGCGTATCGCCTCGGCCAGCTCTTCTTCGGCGGTCTTCTCGACCTTCTTGGCGGTCGGGTCCTCGATCAGGCCCTTCAGGAAAGCGATGCGCTTGATCAGTTCAGACCAGCCTTGCAGCATCAGCAAAGTGAAGCCGAGGGGAATCATGGCGTACACCGGCCAGCGAATCAGCCCGCCAGCATTGGCCGAGACTTCCCCGGAGCGGTAGCCCTGCAGGAAAAACGGAATGCCGTAATACAGGATGGTCAGGCACACCGGCGTCAGGAAAACGGAAAAACCGATGATGTCGACCCAGATCTGCCCGCGTTTGGACAGTTTGCTGGAGACCACGTCGATCTTGACATGTTCACCCTGCAACAGGGTGTAGCCCGCCGCGAGCAAAAAGGACGCCGCGAAGAAATACCACTGCACCTCGAGGTAGGCGTTCGAACTCATGTTGAACACCTTGCGGATCACGGCATTGACCGCGCTGATGACGGTGGAGGCCAGGATCAGCCAGATCACGTATTTGCCGATCTGGGCATTGACCCAATCCACGGCATTGGAAAACTTCAGTAAGGCGCGCATTTTGTCTCCAGGAAAAAAGAATCCACGCATAAAAATCATCCGGCAGGCCTTCTGGGGGAAGGCGTGCCGGATACTGGTTGGCGCGGATGGGATTCTATAGAGGACTATAGAAGCCAAGCTGACAGCTTCGTGACGGTGTTATCCCGTAGCGAAGGGCGTTTGGCGCGGCGGACTCGACCCCAAAAAGGTGCGCCGTGCGGCGGGCAGGCCGGGGTTCAGAGGACCTGCACGCCGCTACCCTCCCGCATGCGGCCTATGACGCGGGCGTCCGAAAACCCCTGGCCGTGGAAGCAGGCCAGAACCTCGTCGGCGATCTCCGGCGCGCAGGACACTAGCAACCCGCCGCTGGTTTGCGGGTCGGACAGCAGGGCCTGTTGCGCTGCACCCAGGCCCGCCGGCAACACCACCTCATGGCCATAAGCGGCCCAGTTGCGGCCGGAGGCGCCCGTGACCATGCCACGCCCTGCCAGGTCCAGCACGCCGGGCAGCAGCGGAATGCTGTCCATCTGCAGCTCCATCTTCAGGTTCGCGCCGCGCGCCAGTTCCAGCCCGTGGCCGAGCAGTCCGAAGCCGGTGATGTCGGTCAGGGCATGGACTCCCTCCATCGCCGCCAGGGCGATGCCCGGTTTGTTGAGCTGGGTGGTGACGGCAATCATGCGGGCATACCCCTGGGCGTCGAGTGCTTCTTTCTTGAGCGCGGCCGACAGGATGCCCACGCCCAGCGGTTTGCCCAGGATCAGCACATCGCCCGCGCGGGCGCCCGAATTTTTCTTGACCCGCGAGGGATGGACCAGGCCCATTACCACCAGGCCGTAAATCGGCTCGACCGAATCAATCGTGTGGCCGCCGGCAATCGGAATGCCGGCGTCGCGGCAGACATCCTGGCCGCCGCGCAGGATGGCGCCTATGGTTTCCAGCGGCAGTACGTTGATCGGCATGCCCACCAGTCCCAGCGCCATGATGGGTGTGCCGCCCATGGCATAGACGTCGCTGATCGCGTTGGTCGCGGCGATGCGGCCGAAGTCATAGGGGTCGTCCACGATGGGCATGAAGAAGTCGGTGGTGGCAATCAGCGCCTGCTCGTCGTTGAGCTGGTAGACCGCGGCATCGTCCGCCGTTTCGATGCCGACCAGCAGTTGCGGCGGGATGTTGAGGCCGGGCATGTTGCTGGAGTTCTTGAGAATTTCACTGAGCACGCCCGGGGCGATCTTGCAGCCGCAGCCACCGCCATGGGACAGGCTGGTCAGGCGGGGAGGGGCGACAGGTGTGAGTGGGACGGGTGCGTTCATGGGGAGGGTTTCCTGGGCGGTGCGGCAGACAATGCGCTGAGCACCAAGTTTAAGACAAGGCGCTTTTCCGCATCGGGGTCGAACAGGTGGGCGCGCGCTCTGCATTGATTTTCCAGCAGGGCCAGAAAACCTGCATCTGTGGCGCAGCGCAGCAGGAGCGCCGCCAGCGCAGCGTCGTCACCCACGGGAAAGTAACCCGCATAAGCGGCGCCCAGCATGCCGATGTTGCCGCTGATCCGTGATGCCAGCACCGGTGTGCCGGACTGGACGGCCTGCAGGATGACCTGGGCGCCGCCTTCCATGCGTGAGCTGTTGACCAGCACATGGGCGCGCTTGATGTGCTGGCGGGTCTGGGCCTGGGGCAGGCCGCCCAGCCAGCGGTAGCCGGGGACGCTGGCCTGCGCTGTCCGCACGGCCAGCGCGAGATCCGGGGTGAGGGCGTCCCCGATGTGGTCAAACAGCAGGTGCACTGGGGGGCTTGCGCTTGCCGGGGCCAGCCGCGCCGCCGCCCGCATCCAGGTCAGCGGGTCTTTTTCATCCCGCAGGTGGCCGACCATCAGGGCGCGAAAGTGCCGCACCGGTTTGACGGCAGGTTTCAAGGCGCGGGCCGACTGGTAAATCACGCGGGCCTTGTGGCGCAGGGCGGCGGGCAAGGCCTGCAGGCCGGCTTCCTGCAGCACCACGAGATGGGTGGCCAGCGCCAGCGATTGTTGCGCGCTGGCGTCCGCAAGGATGTCCCTGTACAGGTCGGTGCCCGTCAGGACGAGGATCAGCGGTTTGCCGGGGCACTGCCGCGCCCAGGCTTCGATGGAGGGCGCCGAGCGGCGCGCATGCAGCGCGATCAGGGCGTCGGCCGGGGCCGGAGGCGGTGATCCCGGCCACTGCGGCAGCAAGGTGGTGTCACAGTGGCCGGCCAGGCATTGCGCCCAGCGTCTGGCGGTGTGCCAGTTGCCGTTGTTGGCATCGGCCATGGCCGGGCTGACCAGCACCACGGTTTTTGTTTCGGACACGCTACCCATGGACCACCTTGTTTCGCGAGCCGGAAAGCTCCCCGCAACAAGGTTAACAGGCCTCAGGCCGGTCCGCCTTCGGCATCCCGGTCGGCCTTGAGTTCACCCTTGATCGCGTCATAGACAAACACTTTTTTGGCCAGGGCCGGCTGGTAGTTGAGCATGTCGATCAGGAAGCTCAGGGCGCCGAGGTTGTTGCCGAGGCAGTCAAACGTTCCGGCCGCGCGGAGCTGCTGTTCATCGACATCGGCCTGCAGCATGTGGTCGACGAGTTCGCGCATGTGTACCACCGCCAGCGCGGCCTGATCCAGCCCCAGCAGGGCCAACACACCGCGCATCTGCGCCAGTTGCCCGGGCACCGCACTCAACACCGTTTTGTCCTGGGGTGCGCGGGAAAAGTTGTCCAGCGATTTTTCCAGACCGCCTAGCGTGACCCGCAGTTCACCCACCAGGCTGGCCATGGTCTGTTTGTCGCTGACACGCCGGTAAAGCTCTTCCATCCAGGGCTCCAGGGGCTGCGACGGCCCGCCGGCCTGGGCCGCGTCCAGCCGTTCGGCGAGCCGGGCCGTGCGGGCCGTGAGCTGCGGGTCGCTGGGGTCGAGGTCGTCAAACGCGGCTTCGAGGTACAACACGGCCGTCGCCACTTCCAGCGCCAGTTCGGGGCCGGGCACCTGGCCCGAGCGTGCCGTCGTGTCGATCACCCGTGCCAGCACGCGCGCCAGCGGCTCGCTGGGCGGGTGCAGCTTGACCAGCGAGTCCGTCACGAGGCTGAACTGGTCGTTCATGATCTTGAACCGGGTGAGGTCGCCCGAGGTCACCCATGACCAGGTGTCCTTGGCCGAGCTGATGCGCTTGCGGGCCTGCGCGATCAGCGCCGGGGCAAAGCGACCGAACTGGATGGCCTCGTAGTCGATGGGCTCGAAGCGGTCCAGGCCATAACCGGTACGCACCGCCGACAGCACCGGCGCATCCGTGGCGCTTTTGGGCACCGCCTGGGTACAGAGAAACAGCAGATCCTGCGCGAGCCTGTCCGACGCATGGGCGTTGCCCCGTGCCAGGGCCGCATACTGCAGCAGGATGCGCAAAATGGCCCTTTTGGCATACACGTCGACTTTCAGCAGGCCCTTGGCCAGGGCTTCAAAAAAACCGGCAGCCAGTTTCCAGAAGGCCCGGGGTTCACTGTCCGTTTCCGCCTGCGCGAAACCCAGGCACATGTCGCAGAGTTGTCGCGCCGCCTCGGGATGGCTGTTCCGCACGAGTTTCAGGGTCCACCGGTCCAGCAGCTCCCGGGCGGCGTCGCCGTAGGGCAGGGGGTCGGCGCCGGACGCCAGCTCCGGCTCAATCCAGCGCCACTCAAACGCCCAGAGGTCGGCCGGATGGATGCGGTCCGCGCCAACCAGGCCCTGGACATCACGGTACTGGGGGAACAGCGACACGGCCGAGGCTGGTTTGCCCGCCAGAACATCTTCGAGGTAGGCGGTCAGGGCAAAACCGGCCAGTTCGACCTTGTTGGCGGCCTCCGGGGTGCATTGACCGGGCGTCTGGACAAACTTCTGCACCGCGGCCTCCATCGCCCGGAGCACCAGTGCCGGCGCACTCATGCCGACCATCTCCAGCGCGCCCACCGCCTGATGCAGCTGCTGGCGGGCGATACGCAACTGGCTCGCATCGAGCGCGGCAAGCTCGGCGCCCTGGGCCACCTCGGCTTCCCGCACAAAACGTTTCAACGCCTTGCTCGAACTGTCCAGTGATTTGCCAAGTTCATCGAGCACCCAGGCCAGGGGACTCATGTCCATGATGCTCAGGTCGAGATCTTCGGAAGAGGCATTCAGCTCGGTGGATGGCATAAATGGCGGACCGGTTGATGAAGGGTGCTCACACCCGAAACCCAAAGAGGCGACCAGCGAGCACTCTTGCATGGCTAGAAAAACTAGCGCAGTCTATCCCGGTTGAACCGATCTGGCGATGGTCGGCGGAGGGCGGAGTGACAACCGGTCGCATGAGCCGGCTGGCTGGTTGACTCCGGCCCCTCTCCCGTCGGGGCTTTTTACGGGCGACACGGGCCGATCAAGGCCGTCCCGGACAGACGCCCGTCTGCTATTCTGGGTTCCCCCCATGCGCGGTGCGCCACTTGCCAGGGTTGGCATGCTGCAGCCGGCTTACCAGGACGACGGTTTTGGCTTCAGATCCGCTACCCCCTTCATCACCCCATTCATCGGCTGCCCACGCGGCCGGCCTGATCGATTCGCCCCTGATACGCGGCGCCGGACGGGACGCGCTGTCGCTGGCCCTGATGGATGCGCGCAACCACACCTTGCAGCTCTTTGGCCAGTACCAGCAGGCGCTGGAGGCCGTCAACTTCGTGGTGCCCGAGTTGACGGTTCTCAATCCGCCGCTTTGGGAGCTCGGGCATGTCGGCTGGTTTCAGGAGTGGTGGACAGGTCGCAACATGCAGCGCGCCCGGGGTGTCCGCTGCGAGCCCGCGCATACGCGGCTGGCCTCCATCGAGCCGGGTGCCGACCGCTGGTGGGACTCGGGCAACGTGCCGCACCACCAGCGCTGGACGCTGGATCTTCCTCCGGTCGCGGCTTGCCGTGCCTATTTGCTCGACACGCTCGAAAGCACGCTGGAGCTGCTGGAGAAAACGGAGGAGGACGATGATGCGCTTTATTTTTTCCGCCTCTGCCTGTTCCACGAGGACATGCATGCCGAAGCCCTGAGTTACACGGCGCAGACATTGGGCCTGACCCTCGACAAGGCGCTGCTGCAGGCCTTCACGCCGCCCACCATGACCCTGCGCGAGCCACTGCTGGTGCCGGCCACCGTCTGGAAGCCCGGCAGCGCCGCGGCGCCGGGATTCGTGTTCGACAACGAGCTGGCGCAACACTCGGTCAGCGTGCCCGAATTCGAGATCGACGCCCAACCGGTGAGCTGGGCGCAGTTTGTGGAGTTTGTCGATGACGGCGGCTACGACCAGCCCGAGTTCTGGCAGAGCGAAGGCTGGGACTGGTTGCAGGCCACGGCGACCCGTGAAGGGCGGCGCGGCCCGCGGTATGTCGAGCAGATCGGTGTGGCCAGCGGCGCGGTGATGCAGACCCGTTTCGGCAAGCCCATGCGCATGCTGGGCAACCAGCCGGCCATGCACATGAGCTGGTGGGAAGCCGACGCCTGGTGCCGCTGGGCCGGGCGCCGCCTGCCGGCCGAGGTCGAGTGGGAGGTGGCGGCGCACACGGCGGCGCGGCGCGGGTTTCGCTGGGGCGATGTGTGGGAGTGGACGGGCAGCACCTTCCGGCCCTATCCGGGTTTCGAGTCGCACCCGTATGCCGATTATTCGCAGCCCTGGTTCGGCACGCACAAGGTGCTGCGCGGCGGTTCTTTTGCGACCCGCGCCCGCATGAAATCTCCGAAGTACCGCAACTTCTACCGGCCCGAGCGGGACGATATTTTCTGCGGGTTTCGTTCCTGCGCTCTGTAGTGCTATCTGTTTGATAGCTGGTAGCGCTTGCTGTGTAAGGGTTGGAGGCATATTTCATGCTAAATCCAGCGTCACGCTGCGCCAGCGGTCCGCTATGGACAGTAGGACGGACTCCCCACTCCCACCCCTAGCCCCTCCCTCGCCCCGCTGGGCGATGGAGGGGG
>JAZKAP010000027.1:0-97978 GCA_040389085.1 Pseudomonadota bacterium | reverse complement strand
TTCTTTGGCGACGCAAAGAAAAGTGCCTCGCCCGCCGGGGCGAGACCCGGCTTGCAGGAAGACTCGCACCCGTGCAAGCTGGCACAGGCTTCGACAGGCTCAGCCCGAACGGCGGAAAGATATCCCCGCGGCCAACCAGCTTATGCATCACCATTGAAGCTGGTTCACAGCGCAACCGTCCTGCCGGCGATACGAGGAACCGGCAAGTGAACCTCTCCGAACCCTTCGTCCGCCGCCCGGTAGCCACAGTGCTGCTGACCATCGGCCTGGCCCTCGCCGGCATGGGCGCGTTTTTCGTGCTGCCGGTCTCTCCACTGCCGCAAGTCGACTTTCCGACGATTTCGGTCAATGCCTCGCTGCCCGGAGCCAGCCCGTCCACCATGGCCAGCAGCGTCGCAACACCGCTGGAGCGGCGGCTGGGCACAATTGCCGGGGTCAATGAAATGACGTCCAGCAGCGGCACGGGCTCGACCCGCATCAGCCTGCAGTTCGACCTGAACCGCAAGATCGACGCCGCGGCGCGCGAGGTGCAGGCTGCCATCAACGCCTCACGCGCCGACCTGCCCGCCACGCTGCGCAGCAACCCGACCTACCGCAAGGCGAACCCGGCCGCGGCGCCCGTCATCATTCTGGCGCTCACGTCCAAAACGCGCGCGCCGGGCCAGATCTATGACGAAGTCTCCAACCTCGTGCAGCAGAAAATTGCGCAAGTGCCGGGCGTCGGCGACGTCGAGCTCGGCGGCGGCTCGCTGCCTGCGGTGCGAGTGGACCTGCTGCCGTTTGCGCTGAACCGCTACGGCGTCAGCATGGAAGACGTGCGCGCCGCCCTGCAAGCGTCCAACGCCAACCGGCCCAAGGGCGCGATAGAAGGCAACGGTCAGCGCCTGCAGATCTATTCGGGCGCCAGCACGGCCAGCGGCGGACGCAAGGCGGCCGACTACCGCGACCTGGTGGTGGCCTGGCGCAACAATGCGGCGATCCGCCTGCGCGACGTGGCCGAGGTGGTCGATGGTGTGGAAAACATCAACACCCTGGGCCTGTTCAATGGCGAGCCGGCCGTGATCGTGCTGGTCACGCGCCAGCCCGATGCCAACGTGATCGCCACGGTGGACGGCGTGCGCGCCCTGTTGCCCGAGCTGCAGGCCCAGCTGCCGCAGGACGTGGTGCTGCACATCGCCTCGGACCGCACCAACTCGATCCGTGCCTCGCTCAAGGAGATCGAGATCACGCTGCTGATCTCGATCGCGCTGGTGGTACTGGTGGTCAGCGCGTTTTTGCGCAGCGCGCGCGCCACCCTGATTCCGGCGGTGGCCACCGTGGTGTCGCTGCTGGGCACCTTCGGCGTGATGTATTTCCTGGGCTTCAGCCTGAACAACCTGAGCCTGATGGCGCTCACCGTGGCCACCGGCTTCGTGGTGGACGACGCCATCGTGGTGCTGGAAAACACCAGCCGGCACATCGAGGCCGGCATGGACCGCTTCAAGGCCGCGCTGCTCGGCGCGCGCGAGGTGGGCTTCACCGTGCTGTCCATCAGCCTGTCACTGGTGGCGGTGTTCATTCCCCTGCTCTTCATGGGCGGGCAAACCGGCCGGCTGTTCCGTGAGTTTGCGGTCACGCTGTCGGCGGCGGTGCTGATCTCGCTGCTGATCTCGCTGACCACCACCCCCATGATGTGCGCCTGGCTGCTCAAGCCCGACGCCCACACCAAGCCGCCAGGGCGGGTGGCGCGCTGGTTCGAGGCAGCGTTCAGGCGCCTGCACCGCGGCTACGAGATCAGCCTCGACTGGGCGCTGGCCAGCCGCGCGATTGTGATGCTGAGCCTGCTGGCGGTGATTGCGCTCAATGTCTACCTGTTCGTCGCGATTCCCAAGGGCTACTTTCCGCAGCAGGACAGCGGCCAGATCAGCGGCGGCATACGCGCGGACCGCAGCATTTCCTTCCAGGCCATGCAGACCAAGCTCAAGGCCATCGTGGACATCATCCGCGCCGACCCGGCGGTCGACACCGTGGTCGGTTTTACCGGCGGCTCGCGCGCCGGCGGCGGCTTCATGTTCATCAACCTCAAGCCGGTGAGTCAGCGCACCGACAAGGGCCAGGCGGTGATCACCCGGCTGCGTCCGCAGCTGGCGCAGATCACCGGCATCAGCATCTTCCTCAACCCGGTGCAGGACCTGCGCGGCGGCGGGCGGGCCAGCAACTCCACCTACCAGTACACCCTGAAGAGTGACAACAACAACGACCTGAAAATCTGGGCCGTGCGCCTGGCCGACCAGATGAAACTGCAGCCCGCCCTGACCGACGTGGACACCGACCAGCAGGAAAACGGCGTGGAGACCATGGTCACCGTAGACAAGGACAGTGCGGCGCGGCTGGGCATCAGTTCGCGCGATGTGGACAACGCGCTGTACAACGGCTTCGGCCAGCGCCAGGTCGCCACGATTTATGCCGACCTGAACCAGTACAAGGTCATCATGGGCGTGGCGCCGCGTTACATCCAGAGCCCGGAATCGCTGAAGGACATTTATGTTCCCGCACGCGGCGGCAGCGGCACGACACTTGCCGCTGCAACCCCGTCAACCAGCACCAGCGTCGCCAACCCGGCGCTGCGCGACCCCTCCTCGGGCCAGGCGCTGAGCGCAGCGGTCACCACCATGGTGCCGCTCTCGGCGATTGCCAGCTTCAGCGAAAACCCGACGGCCGCATCGATCAGCCATGAAGACGGCGAGCTCTCCACCACGGTGTCCTTCAACCTGGCCGAGGGCATCCCGCTCAGCGCCGGGCAGGAAGCCGTCAAACAGGCCGAGGCCGAGATCCGCCTGCCCAGCAATGTGCGCGGCAGTTTTTCAGGCACGGCGCTCAGCGCCCAGCAATCGCAAAACGAGCAGCCGCTGCTGATCCTGGCGGCGCTGATCGTGATCTACATCGTGCTGGGCATCCTCTACGAAAGCCTGGTGCACCCGATCACGGTGCTGTCCACCCTGCCCTCGGCCGGCGTGGGTGCGGTGCTCGCGCTGATGCTGTTCAAGATGGAGTTTTCCATCATCGCGCTGATCGGCGTCTTCCTGCTGATCGGCATCGTCAAGAAAAATGCCATCCTGATCATCGACTTCGCGATCGAGGCCGAACGCTCGCGCGGCCTGTCGGCCGTCGAGGCGGTGCGCGAGGCCTGCCTGCTGCGCTTCCGGCCCATCCTGATGACCACGCTGGCCGCCATCCTGGGTGCGCTGCCGCTGGCCATTGGTTTTGGCGAAGGCGCCGAGTTGCGCCGGCCGCTGGGCATCTCCATCATCGGCGGCCTGATTGCCAGCCAGCTGCTCACGCTGCTGACCACGCCGGTGGTCTACATCCTGCTCGACAAGCTGCGCCGCCGCAGCCCGTCCGAGCGCCACCTGAGCCGTCATCCCGATGATGCCAGCGCGCCACCACCCGGTGCGGCGCTGCAACTGTTATGAGGCCCGCCATGCGATCCAGACTCACGCTTTACCCCATCGCCGCCGCGCTGGCCGTCCTGCTCGGCGGCTGCGCCGTTGGCCCCACTTACCAGCGGCCGCTCACGCCAGAGGTCAGCAGCTACAAGGAAGCCGAAGGCTGGGTGCCCGCCGCACCGGCCGATGCGCTGGAACGCGGCCCCTGGTGGTCTCTGTTCGGCGACCCGGTGCTCGACCAGCTGGCCGCGCGGGTCGAGGTGTCCAACCAGAATGTGGCCGCCGCCGTCGCGGCCTACGCCCAGGCGCGTGCGCTAGTGCGCGAGCAGCGCGCGTCCATTTTCCCGGCGGTCACGCTGGGCAGCGGTGCCACCCGCTCCGGCAGCGGTGGCAGCAGTAGCAGCACAAGCACGACAGGCAGCTCGGGCGGGCGCACCGGCAACAACTACCAGCTCAGCATAGGCGGCAGCTGGGAGCCCGACGTCTGGGGTCGGCTCGGCCGCGCGGTCGATGGTGCCACCGCGGGCGCCCAGGCCAGCGCCGCCGACCTGGCCTCGGCCAAACTCTCGGCGCAAGGCGAGCTGGCCATCAACTACTTTTCACTGCGCCAGCTGGACGCGCAGAAAGGCCTGCTCGAGGACACCCTCACCGGCTACCAACGTGCACTGGAAATTGCACAGAACCGCTACAACGCCGGCATTGTCGGCAAGACCGATGTGTTGCAGGCGCAAACCCAGCTCGCCAATGCCCAGGCCGACGATGCCGGCCTGGTGCGGCAGCGCGCGCAGCTCGAGCATGCGATCGCCGTGCTGGTCGGTGAGGCGCCGGGCAATTTCTCGCTCGCCCGGGCGGCGTGGAAACCTTCCGTGCCCGAGGTTCCGGTGGGTGTGCCGTCGACGCTGCTGCAGCGCCGGCCCGACATTGCCGCGGCCGAACGCCGCGTGGCGGCCGCCAACGAGCAGATCGGCATCGCCAAAAGCGCGTATTACCCCAAGCTGTCCCTCAGTGCCTCCTATGGCTTCGGCGCCAGCCGGGTGGCGGACCTGTTCAGCGCGTCCAGCACGGTCTGGTCGCTGGGCCTGTCGGCCGCGCAGGTGCTGTTCAATGCCGGGGCCACGGGCGCCCGCGTGGAAGGCAGCGAGGCGGCCCATGCACAAACCGTGGCGCGTTACCGGCAAACCGTGCTGGCCGCCTTCCAGGATGTCGAGGACCAGCTGGCCGCCACCCGCGTGCTGCTCACCCAGCAGGAGCTGCGCCGCCAGGCCTCCGCATCGGCTGACCAGGTCGAGCAGCAGGTGCTCAACCGCTACCGCAGCGGCCAGGTCGGCTACACCGAAGTGATTGCCGCGCAGGCCACCGCATTGAGCGCGCGCCGCGCGCTGGTGCAGGCCATGGCGGACCGCCAGACCACGGCGGTGGCGCTGATCCAGTCGCTCGGCGGCGGCTGGCAGGCGGAGCCGTCGCCCTGAGCGATCCGGCCATGCTTCTTTTTCAGTAGCATCCTGCGCAGGTATTCATTGGGCTGCAGGCCTGAACCTTATAAAGATCCACACGGATCCCAGGCCCGGAGGGCGGCTTCAGGCACACATTGTTGACTTGCGTCAGTACGTGTTTCAGTCAGACAGGCCATAGTGGCAACACTACCAAGGAGCGACCACCATGAAACTGTTGACTGACCTGTTTTCCACCGACTACGGCATCATGACCGTGATCGGCATTGCCTTCATGATTGGCATGGGCGTGTTTTTCTTCATGCTGTTCATGGGCAAGATGGATCAGGACGCCAAACGCGCCGGCAAATAGACCTTGGGGCCGAGGTCCGGCCCTGAAGAAAAGCCGCTACATCGCCATGTAGCGGCCGGGCCGGTGGTTGATGGCCAGGGCCAGGTTCAGCACCACTGCGCCCAGCACCGACAGCGCCACCCGTTGCCAGTCGGTCACCCACAGCGCACCCAGCACGATCAGGCCGTCCATGGCCATCTGCACCTTGCCGGCGCGCCAGCCCAGGCGATCCTGCAGGTAAAGCACCACGATGTTCAGCCCGCCCAGACTGGCGCCATGGCGAAACACGATGAGCATGCCCGCGCCGCAGAGCAGCCCACCGAGCACCGCCGCCAGCGCGGGTGACAGGTAGCCGAAGGCCAGGCCCTGCGGCAGAACCCAGGTGAACAGCGAGAGCAGGCCCACGGCCGCAAAGGTCTTGAGGGTGAAGGCCAGCCCCATGCGCCGCCAGGCGAAGAAATAAAAGGGCAGGTTCACCATAAAAAACGCGAGGCTGAAACTCAGGCCGGTGGCGTAGTGAATCAGGAAAGCGATGCCGGCCGTGCCACCCGTCAACAGTCCGGCGTGACCAAACATGACCACGCCCAGCGCCACAAACAGGGTGCCCGTGGTGAGGGCCTGCACATCCTCGTGCAGGCGGTGGTGCGGCACGCCCATGACGCCGGCCGCAACGGCAGGCGCGGTGCTCATGCTGCCTGCGCGGTGGCTGCGGGCGCCTGGGTGTCGGTGCAACTGGCGCCGCCGCAACCGTGAATGATGTCCCTGGGCAAGGCCGCGGGCATGGCCACCACGCCGGTGACGGGGTCGTACCCAATGCCGCGCAGGTGCAGGGCCAGCGCGGCGTCCATGGTCTGGGCGTGCTGGGGAAACCAGAGCGCGAGTTCACGCGCCATGTCGCGCAGCATTTTCAGGTTGCCGGCTTCGCCGCCGGTCAGGCCTTCACGCATGACCTGCAGCACCACCTTGTGCTGCACGCTGTGGCAGTTGGACGATGAAAACCGCGTGTCCTGCATCCAGCGGTCTTCCCGGCTGAAATGTTCGTCGGTGTGGTCCAGCAAGACGCGCCAGTGGGCCAGCAGCGCGTGGTCTGCGGCGTTTTCCACCTGCGCCAGCAGGTCGACAAATTCCCGGTGGGTGTCATCCATCGCGGGCAGGTCGAGCGCGAGCGCGTCAGACCATTCAAGATTCGGCATGTTCATGGCTCCGGCAGGGGTAATGTGCAAGCTTACGCAATCCCCTGCGGAAAAACTTGATCCAGGTCATGAATCCATGCGCCAGAGAGCAGGAGCCCGATGGCACCGCGTCCTCAACAGGATGCTCTGTTTTTTATAGCCGCCTGCGCCCTTCCGCTATGGACCAGAGGCACTATTCATTCAAAAAACCGGTCAATGCCTGACCGTGTCCGCCACGCGCTCGGCGCAAGCCAGGGCCTGCGCTGCGTCGCGCGCCTCCACCATGACGCGCAACAACGGCTCGGTGCCGCTGGCGCGTATCAGCAGCCGGCCGCTGTCGCCGAGTTCGGCTTCGACGGTCCGGCTCATGTCTGCCAGGGTCGCGCTGCTTTTCCAGTCCTGGCCGGGCTGCAAGCGCACGTTGATCAGGGTCTGGGGGAACAGGGTCACATCGGACAGCAGCTGGGCCAGCGTCTTGCCGCTGCGCACACAGGCCTGCAAGACCTGCAGCGCACTGATCAGGCCGTCGCCGGTGCTGTGTTTGTCCAGCGCCAGCAGGTGGCCGGAGCCTTCGCCGCCGAGCAGCCAGCCGTGTTTTTCAAGCTCTTCCAGCACATAGCGGTCACCGACTTTGGCGCGCACAAACTCGACGCCCCGGGCTTTCAGGGCCACCTCGACGGCCATGTTGGTCATCAGGGTACCAACCGCGCCAGGCACTTTTTCGCCGCGCTCCAGGCGTTCGGCCACCATCAGGTACAGCACTTCGTCGCCATTGAAAAGACGGCCCTGGGCGTCCACCAGCTGCAACCGGTCTGCGTCGCCGTCCAGCGCCACGCCGTAATCCGCCCCATAGGCCTTGACGGCCTTGATCAGCGCCTCGGGATGGGTCGCGCCGACCTCGTGGTTGATGTTCATGCCGTCGGGTGCGCAGCCGATGGCGATGACCTCGGCCCCCAGCTCATGAAAGACTTCCGGTGCAATGTGGTAGGCCGCACCGTGCGCCGCATCGACGACGATCTTCATGCCCTTGAGCGTCAGGTCATTGGCAAAGGTGCTTTTGCAGAACTCGATGTAGCGGCCGGCGGCGTCGTCGAGCCGGCGCGTCTTGCCGAGGTTGGGCGAGTCCGCCCACACCGGCGCTTCTTCCAGCACGGCTTCGACTTCCTCTTCCCACGCGTCCGGCAGCTTGGCGCCCTGGGCGCTGAAAAACTTGATGCCGTTGTCGGGAAAGGGGTTGTGGCTGGCACTGATCACCACGCCCAGGCTGGCGCGCTGCGTGCGCGTGAGGTAGGCCACGCCCGGTGTCGGCAAGGGCCCGAGCAGCACCACATCGACGCCGGCGGAGTTGAAACCCGACTCCAGCGCACTTTCGAGCATGTAGCCGGAAATGCGGGTGTCCTTGCCAATCAGCACGGTGGGCCGGGCCTCGGTCTTTTTCAGCACGCGGCCGACCGCATGGGCCAGGCGCAGCACAAAATCGGGCGTGATGGGCGCCTGGCCCACGGTGCCGCGAATGCCGTCGGTGCCGAAGTATTTTCTTGTCATCGTGCTGGTCCCTGGTTGTTATGGATTCGATTTCAATGCCAGCGGAAATTCTACGGTGCGCCAAGCTGCCCGCTTGTAGGCTGCGGCGCCGTGGCCGCCATCCAGACCTTCAGGGCCTGCACGGTTTCGCGCACATCGTGCACACGCACCACCCGAGCACCGCGGTCCACGGCCAGCACGGCGGCGGTGACGCTGGGCACCATGCGGTCGATGATGTCGAGCTGGGCCACCTGGGCCAGGGAACTGCTGCTCACGGCGGCCAGCGAGGACTTGCGCGACCAGCCGGCCAGCAGCGGGTAACCGGCCGCCAGCAGCTCGTGCTGGCGCGCCAGCAAGGCGAAATTCTGGGCCACGGTTTTTCCGAAACCGATGCCCGGATCCAGAGTGATGCGGCCGGCAGCCACGCCCAGCGCGCGCAGCTCAGCCGCGACCTGCGCCAGAAAAGCCAGCACCTGCGGCACCACGTCGCCCGCCATGGGCGCGGCCTGCATGGTCTGCGGCTCGCGGTGCATGTGCATCAGGCAAACGCCACACGTCGGATGCGCGGCCACGACGGCGGCTGCGCCGGGTTGGCGCAGCGCCCAGATGTCGTTGACGATGTCGGCACCCAGGTCCAGCACCGCGGCCATGACTTCGGGCTTGTAGGTGTCCACCGACACCGGCACACCCAGGGTCACCGCATGGCGCACGACCGGCAGCACACGCGCGAGTTCCTCGTCCAGCGGCACCGGCGGCGCGCCGGGACGGGTGGACTCCCCGCCGATATCCAGCATGTCGGCACCGTCCTTGACGAGCTGCTCGCAGTGCGCAAACGCAGCGCGCTGCGCGCCGCCCGCCGAGAAGTATTTGCCGCCGTCCGAGAATGAATCAGGCGTGACGTTGACGATGCCCATCACGCGGGGCTGCCCGAGATCGATTTGAAAGCGCGAGGTTTGCCAGATCATGGGGTATTGTCGAGCCAAAGAAAAACCGGGGACTTGCCCCGGTTGTCATGTGGATGGAGGCGCTCAGGCCACCGTGGGTGCCGGGTCGGTCGTGACCGCCGGCGTGCCGCCGCTGGGGCCACCGCTACCGCCCACCGACGGGTTGCGGGGTGTCCAGTCTTTCGGTGGACGCGGTTCCTTGCCGGCCATGATGTCATCGAGCTGTTCGACGTCAATGGTCTCCCACTCCAGCAGGGCCTTGGCCATCGCGTGAATCTTGTCCTGGTTGTCCTCGATCAGCGTACGCGCCTGGGCGTACTGCTGGTCAATGATGCGGCGCACCTCGTCGTCGACCTTTTTCAGGGTCGACTCGCTCATGTTGTTGGTTTTGGTGACCGAACGGCCCAGGAACACTTCGCCTTCGTTCTCGGCGTAAACCATGGGGCCCAGCGCCTCGCTCATGCCGTAACGCGTGACCATGTCCCTGGCCAGCGCCGTGGCGCGTTCGAAGTCGTTGCTGGCGCCGGTCGTCATCTGGTTCATGAAGACTTCTTCGGCGATCCGGCCGCCGAACAGCATGCTGATCTGGCTGAGCATGTACTCGCGGTCGTAGCTGTAGCGGTCCTGGGCCGGCAGGCTCATGGTGACGCCCAGCGCGCGGCCGCGCGGAATGATGGTGACCTTGTGCACCGGGTCGCACTTGGGCAGCATCTTGCCAAGCAGGGCGTGGCCCGACTCGTGGTAGGCCGTGTTACGGCGCTCCGACTCGGGCATGACCATGCTCTTGCGCTCGGGGCCCATCAGGATCTTGTCCTTGGCTTTTTCGAAGTCCTGCATTTCCACAGTGCGCGCATTGCGGCGTGCAGCCATCAGGGCGGCTTCGTTGCAGAGGTTGGCCAGGTCGGCGCCGGACATGCCGGGCGTGCCGCGGGCGATCACGCTGGCATTGACGTCCTGGCCGAGCGGGACCTTGCGCATGTGCACATTGAGGATCTGCTCGCGGCCACGGATGTCGGGCAGCGTCACATAGACCTGGCGGTCGAAACGGCCGGGACGCAGCAAGGCGGAATCCAGGATGTCCGGGCGGTTGGTGGCAGCCACCACAATCACGCCGACATTGGTCTCGAAGCCGTCCATCTCGACCAGCATCTGGTTCAGGGTCTGCTCGCGCTCGTCGTTGCCGCCGCCCAGGCCTGCGCCACGCTGGCGGCCAACGGCGTCGATCTCGTCGATGAAAATGATGCAGGGTGCGTTTTTCTTGGCGTTGTCGAACATGTCGCGCACGCGGGCCGCGCCCACGCCGACAAACATCTCGACGAAGTCAGAACCGGAAATCGAGAAGAACGGCACCTTGGCCTCGCCGGCAATGCCTTTGGCGAGCAGGGTCTTGCCGGTGCCCGGGGGGCCGACCAGCAACAGGCCGCGCGGAATGCGTCCGCCCAGCTTCTGGAATTTTTGCGGGTCTTTCAGGAAATCGACCACTTCCTTGACCTCTTCCTTGGCCTCGTCGCAGCCGGCAACGTCGGCAAAGGTCACGGTGTTGGTGGACTCGTCGAGCATGCGCGCCTTGGATTTTCCGAAGCTGAAGGCCCCGCCCTTGCCGCCGCCCTGCATTTGCCGCATGAAATAGATCCAGACACCGATCAGCAGCAGCATCGGACCCCAGCTGACCAGCAGGGTCATCAGGAGCGAGCCTTCTTCACGCGGCTTGACATCGAACTTGACATCGTTGGCGATCAGGTCGCCGACCAGACCGCGGTCCAGGTAGGTGGCCGTGGTGCGGATGCGGCGGTCATCGGTCGTGACGGCCGAAATTTCCGTGCCGCCCTGGCCCTCCGCGATGGTCGCGGACTTGATGCGTTTGCCCTTGACCTCGTCGAGGAACTCCGAATAGCCAAGGTAATTCGTACCGGCGCCACCGCGTGTATCAAATTGCTTGAAAACGGTGAACAGCACCATGGCGATCACCAGCCAGATTGCAATTTTTGAAAACCACTGATTGTTCAAGGATGTCTCCGATAGAGGAACACAAGGCACATGCGCCTGATTTTAGGCGTTTCAAGGGCAAAAGCCGCTTAACAAGCCCGGGACATCCCTTGGTTTGAAGCGGGATTGCGGTATTTATTGCGTTTCAGCAAGCTCAGGCCGTTTGGGCCGGCCTGTTTTTCAGCCCCATGCCGACCAGAAAGGTTTCCGACGACTCCGAGCGCGAGGCCTTGGGCTTGATGGGCTTGACCACCTTGAAGGTCTCCTTGAACAGCTTGACCAGGGGACTGTAGGCGCCGCCATGGAACAGCTTGACGACCAGCGCGCCCTCGGGTTTGAGGTGCTGCACGGAAAAATCCACCGCCAGCTCCACCAGGTGGGCGATGCGGGCGGCATCGGCCGATTCAATGCCCGACAGATTCGGCGCCATGTCGGAAATCACGACGTCAACCTTGGTAAAGCCCTTGTCGGCGGCCAAAGTCTGCTCCAGAATCTGTAGCACCTCCGGTTCCCGGAAGTCCCCCTGGATGAACACCACCCCCTCGACCGGGTCCATCGGCAGGATGTCCAGCGCGATGATGCGGCCGTTGAGTTCGCCGGCCGCCGCGCCCGATGGCGAGAGCTTGCGGCGCGCATACTGGCTCCAGGCGCCGGGCACGCTGCCCAGGTCCACCACACAGTAGCCGGGCTTGATCAGGCCCAGCATTTCATCGATTTCCTTGAGCTTGTAGGCCGCACGGGCCCGGTAACCCTCTCTTTTGGCCAGCTTGACGTAGGTGTCGTTAACGTGGTCATTCAGCCACGCTTTGTTGACCTTTTTGCTTTGGGTTTTTACTTTCATGCCTCTATTGTCCTCTTACCGCCTTCCGGCGCCGCGGTTTCCCCATCGATAAATCAGCGGCAGCGGCGGCTTCTAGGATAATCGGGGCATGGCTCAAATACTACTTACCCCTGCCCAGCGCAAAGACCACCGCGCCGAGGCGCACCACCTGGACCCCGTCGTGATGGTCGGCTCGGACGGCCTGACGGCCGCTGTCAAAAGGGAAATCGACCTGGCCCTGAAGGCACACGGCCTGATCAAGGTCCGTGTGCAGTCGGACGACCGCCCTGCGCGCGAAGCCATGTTCCAGGCCCTGGCCGACGAACTCGGGGCCGCGCCCATCCAGCACATCGGCAAGCTGCTGGTGCTGTGGCGCCCGATGCCTGAAAAGGAAAAAAAGGTCAACGAGGACCGCATGCCCGGCCCGCGCGACGTCAAGGTGCTGAAGAACAGCGCGCGTTACGGCCAGCGCCCCGAAGTGAAAACCCTGCGCGTGCTGGGCAACCAGCGCCTGACACCGGGCGGCACCGTCAAACGTGCAAAGCCGAAAAAACAGCAAAGCGCCAAGAAACGCGCCCAGGGCTGAGCCGGCGGCGGCGTGATCCGACCGGTCCTTGGCCGGCCAGCGAGGCATTTTCCTTTTTTGTCTGGCGCTTCCCCCTTTAGATCGGGTGCCTGCGCCCACAACTGATGGACATGACCACCTTGACCACATTGAACGCCTCCAACCCGCTCCTCGATTTCTCCGGCCTTCCCCTGTTTGACCGCATCGCGCCCGAGCATGTGGGTCCTGCGGTCGATGTGTTGCTGGCACAGGCCGAAACCGCGCTGGAACGTGTCACCACGCCGGAGTTTCCGGCGCGCTGGGCGGACATTGCCGGCGTGCTGGACGTGGCCACCGAAAACCTGGGCCGGGCCTGGGGTGCGGTCAGCCACCTCAACAGCGTGGCGGACAGCCCTGAATTACGCGCCGCCTACAACGCTGCCCTGCCGCGCGTCACCGAGTTCTGGACCCGACTCGGCGCCGACGAACGGCTTTACGCCAAATACAAGGCCATCGATGTGGCGTCGTTGAACCCCGAACAGCGCCAGGCCCATAAAAATGCCGTGCGCAACTTCGTGCTGTCGGGCGCTGAACTCGTGGGCGCAGCCAAGGAACGGTTTGCCGCCATCCAGGAGCGCCAGGCCGAACTGAGCCAGAAATTCAGCGAAAACGCGCTCGACGCCACCGACGCTTACGCCTACTACGCAAGGGAAGACGAACTCGCCGGTGTGCCGGCCGACGTGGTCCAGACGGCCCGCGCGCAGGCCGAAGCCGAGGGCAAGGAAGGCTACAAGCTCACGCTGAAGATGCCCTGCTACCTGCCGGTCATGCAGTTTGCCGACAGTTCCTCCCTGCGTGAAACCCTTTACAAAGCCTACAGCACGCGCGCCAGCGACCAGTCACCGCCGGAGTTCAGCCGCTTCGACAACAGCGCCGTGATGCAGGAAATCCTCGCGCTGCGGCGCGAGGAGGCGCAACTGCTCGGTTACCGCAACTTCGGCGAGGTCTCGGTGGTCGCCAAGATGGCCGACTCGCCGGACCAGGTCATCAGCTTTCTGCGCGACCTCGGCCAGCGCGCCAAACCCTACGGCCTCAAGGACGTGGCCGACCTGCGCACCTTCGCCGCGGAAAAGCTGGGTTTGAAAGACCCGCAGCCCTGGGACTTCACCTGGATCGGCGAAAAACTCAAGGAAGCGCGTTATGCCTTCAGCGAACAGGAAGTCAAACAGTACTTCACCGCCCCCAAGGTGCTGGCCGGCCTGTTCAGGATTGTCGAGACGCTGTTCGAGGTGGCGATCCGCCCCGACACCGCGCCTGTCTGGAATCCCGGCGTCGAGTTCTACCGCATCGAGCGCGACGGCCAGCTGGTGGGCCAGTTCTACCTGGACCGTCCGGCGCGCACCGGCAAACGCGGCGGCGCCTGGATGGACGATGTGCGTGCCCGCTGGCTGCGCCCCGACACCGGCACGCTGCAGACGCCCGTGGCCCATCTGGTCTGCAACTTTGCCGACGGTGTGGGCGGCAAGCCCGCCCTGCTGACACATGACGACGTGACCACGCTGTTCCACGAGTTCGGTCACGGCCTGCACCACATGCTGACCCAGGTGAACGAGCGCGATGTCTCCGGCATCAGCGGCGTCGAATGGGACGCGGTCGAGCTGCCCAGCCAGTTCATGGAAAACTTCTGCTGGGAGTGGGATGTGCTCAAACACATGACCTCCCATGTGGACACCGGCGAGCCGCTGCCGCGCGCCCTGTTCGACCGGATGCTGGCGGCCAAAAACTTCCAGAGCGGCATGCAGACCCTGCGCCAGATCGAGTTTTCGCTGTTCGACATGCTGCTGCATACCGAGTGGCAACCGGGCGGCGACGTGATGGCGCTGCTGGCCGGCGTGCGCGAGGAATACGCCGTGATCACCCCGCCGCCCTACAGCCGTACGGCGCATACATTCAGTCACATTTTTTCCGGCGGTTATGCGGCCGGGTATTACAGCTACAAATGGGCCGAAGTCCTCTCGGCCGACGCGTACGCGGCCTTCGAGGAAAGTGCACAAAGCGCCACACCTGCAGGTATAAACACCGACGCCGAAGCCGGGTCCAGCCCCGTTAGTCTGGAAACTGGCAGAAAATATCGCCAGGCCATTCTGGAAGCCGGCGGCAGCCGCCCGGCGATGGAATCGTTCAAGGCCTTCCGCGGCCGCGAGCCTTCCATCGACGCGCTGCTGCGGCACCAGGGCATGGCATGAGTGACCTCAAACGGAGTGATGTATGACCTCGCACGCTATCAAATTTGCAGCGGTTGGCGCCCTGGTGGCACTGGTTGCCGGCACATTTTCTTCTCTTTCCCAGGCCCAGCCGGTCTATCGCATCGTCGGCCCGGACGGCAAGGTGACCTTTTCCGACAAGCCGCCACCCGCCGCAAGCAATGCCAAGGTGACGGCGGCCGGCGCCGATGGTGCCCGCGGCGTCGCCACGGCCTCGCTGCCGTTTGAGTTGCGCAAGGTGGCGGGACAGTACCCGGTCACGCTGTATTCGGGCGATAACTGCGGCCCCTGCGCCTCGGCCCGTTCCCTGCTGACCACGCGCGGTGTTCCATTCACCGAAAAAACCGTCTCGACCAACGACGACGCGCAGGCGCTGCAGCGTATCAGCGGCGACAACTCCCTCCCCTTTCTGACCATAGGCAGCCAGCAACTCAAGGGGTTCTCGGATGCGGAATGGACGCAGTTCCTCGACGCGGCGGGTTACCCCAAATCGTCAGTGCTGCCCGCCAGCTACCGCCAGGCGCCGGCCACCCCCCTGGTGACGGTGGCGCCGACGCCCGCACCGGCCACCACCGCGGCAGCGCGGCCGGGCACGCCGGCCGCACCGTCCACCCCGGTGACACCCCCTCCCAGCAATCCTGCCGGCATCCGCTTTTAAGAAACCGCGCCGGTGGCGGTCAGCGCGGCAGCCAGCCGAGCCCTGCCGACGTGCCGCCGGGCTGTCCGCCCTTTTTCGGCCTGTATTCGCAGCCGATCCAGCCATCCCAGCCGCAGGCCGCGGACACCTCGTCGATCACACTGAACAGATACGGGTAGTTGAGCTCCCCGATGTCGGGCTCGTGCCGCTCGGGCACACCGGCAATCTGGAAATGACCCACCGCCCCGGTCGGAAGGTACTGGCGGATTTTCATCGCGACATCGCCCTCGACAATCTGGCAGTGGTACAGGTCCATCTGCACCTTGAGGTTGGGCGCGCCGACTTCGGTCACGATCTCGTGCGCATGGTCCTGCCGGTTCAAAAAGAAACGCGGCACATCGCGCGTGTTGATCGGCTCAATCAACACGTCACGCCCGTGTTTCGCCGCCTCGGCCGCCGCCCAGCGCAGGTTGGCCACATAGACCGGCCGCACGTCCTCGCGCTCCTGCCCCGCTGCGACCAGGCCGGCCATCAGATGAATACGCGGGCAGTCCAGTGCCGCGGCGTAAGCCAGGGCCAGCAGCACACCGGCGCGGAACTCCGCCTCGCGGCCCGGCACAGTGGCCGTGCCCTTGTCGCCGGCCTGGTCCCAGGCGTTGGCAATCGACGCCGCATCGGTGCCGCCCGGTGGCGCGTTGAACAGCACCTGCTGAAGGCCGTTGCCCTTGAGGCGCGCGGCCAGCTCATCCTTGCTGAAGGCATAAGGAAAAAGAAACTCCACCGCCTTGAAACCGTCTTTCGCGGCCGCCTCGAACCGGTCCAGAAACGGCAACTCGGGGTACATCATGGACAGGTTGGCGGCGAATTGAGGCATGGTGGTGTTTTTGAAAACTATGAAATAGATAGCTGCCGGCGCTTATGAATAAAGGGCTGCAGGCCAATTCGGCAATAAAAAGCCTACCAGCGGGCGCCGAAGGTCTGGCGCAGTTCGTCGATCTGCGCAGCGGTCAAAGGCTGGACCGGGGCGTCGTCCAGGCACAGCAGCCGGGCGGTTTCCTCGAGTTCTTCCAGCACGGCCATGGCCGCGGACGGGCTGTGGTGCCAGACATTGGGCCCCAGCCGCGCCAGCATCACCGCGCGTATCGGTGTGCCCTGCCGGCCGTAACGCGTGATGGCCTGGGCCACCAGCGCCGCCGCCGCCGGGTCGCCCGGGCGGTGGTAGTCGATGACCGGCACATGGCCGACCTTCATCACGAAATAAGGCGTGAGTGCCGGCAACAGTTCCTCGCCAGTGGCACGCAGGCTCAGCGCCACGCAATGGGTGCTGTGGGTGTGGATCACGCAGCGCGTCGCCGGGTCAAATGCGGCCGCTGCCGCGTAGATGCCGGCGTGCAGCGCGATGGTTTTGCTGGCCGTGTCGCCGCTGAGCTGCTTCGCATCGGCGTCGAGCCGGGCCAGCCGCGCCGGGTCCAGAAAACCCAGGCAGGCATCGGTCGGCGTGATCAGGAAACCACCTCCCGCCGAGGCGTCGAGCCGCACGCTGATGTTGCCGGCCGTGGCATGCACATAACCGCGGTCGAACAGGCTTTTGCCGACGCGGCAGATCTCTTCCCGGGCCTGGTTTTCGGTCAATGCAGTCATGCCAGCATCGTAAAGGCTTTGGTGAAGAAGTCGTCGGTGCCGAAGTTGCCCGACTTCAGCGTCAGGTGCAGGCCTTCATTTGGAGCAAGCTCGCACAGGGCATGACACCAGGGCACACCGGGATCGATCTGCGGGCCGATCTGCATCTGCGTGATGCCCAGCGCCTGCACGCAGGCGCCAGAGGTTTCGCCGCCGGCCACCACCAGTTGCCGCACACCCAGCTGCACCAGACCGCGCGCCACCGCGGCCAGTGTGGCTTCGACCAGAGCGCCGGCCTCTTCCACCCCGAGCCTGCCCTGCACGGCCTTCACGTCGCCGCTGTCGGCAGTGGAATACACCAGCACTGGCCCTTGCGCCAGCAGCGGCTGGGCCCAGGCCAGCACCTCGGCCGCCACATCGGCGCCCGAGGCAATGCGCAGCGGGTCGATTGCCAGCGCCGGGTGGCCCTGCTTCATGAAGTCCAGCACTTGCCGGTTCGTCGCCAGCGAGCAGCTGCCCGACACCACCGCCTGCAGCCCGCTGGCGGCCGGCAAACGGCTGGCCTGCAGCGACGGCGTGATGCCGAAGTTGGCCGGCAGGCCGATGGCCACGCCGGAACCGGCAGTCACCAGTGGCATGTCCTTGAGCGCCGGGCCCATGCGCAGCAGGTCCTCGTTGGACACCGCGTCCACAACCGCCACGCCCACACCTTCGGCCTGCAGTTGCGCCATGCGCTCGCGCACCGCCGCCGCGCCGCGCGCCACCACCTTGTGGTCAATCAGGCCGACACGCCGCTTCGTCTGCGACTGCAGCACCCGCACCAGGTTCGCGTCGACCATCGGCGTCAGCGGGTGGTTCTGCATGCCGCTTTCGCTCAGCAGCACATCGCCGACAAACAGATAGCCCTTGAACACCGTGCGCTGGTTGTCGGGAAAGGCCGGCGTGGCGATCGTGAAGCCGGTGGCCAGCGCGTCCATCAGCGCCTCGGTCACCGGGCCAATGTTGCCGCGGGCCGTGCTGTCGAAGGTCGAGCAGTACTTGAAATAGATCTGCTGCGCGCCCTGGGCCTGCAGCCAGGCCAATGCGGCCAGCGATTCGGCGACGGCCTGGGCCGGCGGCACGGTGCGCGATTTGAGCGCAACCACCACGGCATCCACCTCGGCGCCCAGCGGTCCGGAGGGCACACCAATCGTCTGCACCACACGCATGCCGGCACGCACAAGGTTGTTGGCCAGATCGGTCGCACCGGTGAAATCGTCGGCAATACATCCGAGGCTGATCTTGCTCATGGCTTTTTCGGCAGTTCGATGCCCGGGAAAATCTTGATCACCGCGCTGTCGTCCTCTTTGGCGAAACCTGCGGTCGAAGCCTGCATGAACATCTGGTGCGCCGTCGAAGACAGCGGCAAAGGAAACTTGCTGGCGCGCGCCATGTCGAGCACGATGCCGAGGTCTTTCACGAAGATGTCTACCGCCGACAGCGGCGTGTAGTCGGCCGCCAGCACATGCGCCATGCGGTTCTCGAACATCCAGCTGTTGCCGGCGCTGTGCGTGATGACCTCGTACAGCGCGGCCGGGTCCACCCCTTCGCGCAGTCCCAGCGCCATGGCTTCGGCAGCCGCCGCGATATGCACACCCGCCAGCAGCTGGTTGATGATCTTGACCTTGCTGCCGGCACCGGCCGCGTCACCGAGCTTGTAGACCTTGGCAGCCATGGCGTTGAGCACGGGTTCGGCCGTGGCATACGCTGCCGGCGCACCGGAGGTCATCATCGTCATCTCGCCGCTGGCGGCTTTGGCGGCACCGCCGGAAATCGGGGCATCGATGTAGAGCAGGCCGAGCTCGGCCAGGCGTTTTTCCTGGGCCATGGACCAGTTCGCGTCCACCGTGGAACACATCACGAACACGCTGCCGGGTTTCATGGCCGCCGCACAACCATCGGGGCCGTACAACACGGACTCGGTCTGCGCCGCATTGACCACCACCGACACGACCACGTCGCAGGCCGCCGCCAGCTCGGCCAGCGAGGCACAGGCCACACCGCCGCCTTCGGCAAAAGCCTGCGCCACGCCGGGCCGCACGTCAAACACAAACACCCGATAACCGGCGCGGCGCAGCGATTGCGCCATGCCGCTGCCCATGGCACCGAGACCGATCACACCGGCTACAAGACTCATCACATCGCTCCTTCAACCCGGGTCATTTTTTGAATGTTGATTTACGAAAATAAGCAGGCCTGTGTATGCAGACTTATTCGTATGGTCATCATACAACTTGAAACCCTTGACTCCCCTGCAGGTTTTCCCGAATCGGCTCGGCCGGCGGCTCAGTGCCGAACCGCGTCGGACAACAGGGCGCTGGCCAGTTGCACACCCTCCTGCTGCCAGAAAGCCGGGTCGGCCTGCTCGATGCGCCGGATCGCGTTGTCCATGTGGCGGGCGGCGGCATGGCGCGCCTGCAAGGGGTCGCCGGCCTCGATGGCCTGGGTGATGGCTTCGTGCTCTTCGCGCACCTGCCCGGCAAAGTCGGCCCGGCGCGCCTCGTTGGCCCGGGTGACCCGCGTGACGCCGCGCAGGAACTGGCGCAGGTAGTCCAGCGTGCTGATCAGAAACGGGTTTTGCGCCGCGTCGGCAATCGCGCGGTGGTAGTTCACGTCTTCGTCCGCACCGTCGCCGCCCGCCTTGACTGCCTTGTCGAGGGCGGACATCGCCTGGCGGATGCGCTTGACATCGGCTGCCGTGCGGCGCTGGGCGGCCAGCGCGGCGACCTCGGCCTCCAGCGCGCGGCGCACCTCCACCATCTGGATGACGGCCTGCATGGACGCAGCCGAACGGGTGTCGAAGTTCAGCGGCGCAAAGGCCGCCCGCTTCACGAACACCCCGCTGCCCTGGCGCGACTCCACCAGGCCCAGCGACTTCAGGCGCGAGACGGCCTCGCGCACCACGGTGCGGCTGACCGCGAACTGCTCGACCAGCGCGGCCTCGGTCGGCAGCTTGTCGCCCGCCGCCGGCCGGCCGGCGCGAATTTCGGCCGACAGGGCCTCGGCGACCTGTTCTGAGAGGTGAACGCCGGGCGTGATGGACTGGAAGCGGTGGCTCATGGGAATCCGGAAAATTTGTCGTACAACTCTACAACATCCGGCCGCCGCTTCCGGGGGGTTAAAACACCAGGGTCTTGACGCCGACGTCCGTGCCCAGCAGGCAGACATGCGCCTTCTGGAAGGCAAACACCCCGACCGTCACCACCCCGGGCCACTGGTTGACCTCGGACTCGAAGGCCAGCGGCTCGCTGATCTTCAGGCCGGTCACGTCCAGGATGTGCTGGCCGTTGTCGGTGACCAGCGGCGCACCGTTTTTCAGGCGCAGGGTCACCGTGCCGCCGAGGGCTTCGAACTGGCGGCGGATGCGCTGCGCCGCCATGGGAATGACTTCCACCGGCACCGGATAGTCGCCCAGCGTCTGTACCAGCTTGGACTCGTCGGCGATGCAGACAAACCTGCGCGACTGGGCAGCCACGATTTTCTCGCGCGTCAGGGCTGCGCCGCCACCCTTGATCATGTAGCCGGCACGGTCGATCTCGTCCGCGCCGTCGATGTAGACCGCCAGTTCCTCGACATCGGCCGCCTCAAACACCGTGATGCCCAGTGCCTGCAGGCGTTCGGTGGAGGCCACCGAGCTGGACACCGCGCCGGTTATCGTGTCCTTGATGCCGGCCAGCGCGTCAATGAACTTGTTGACGGTGGAGCCGGTACCGACGCCGACAATGCTGCCGGGTTCGACATAGGCCAGGGCGGCCTGGCCGACCAGTGTTTTGAGTTCGTCTTGGGTCATGTCGGTCCGGAATGAAAGGGGGTGGATGGGGTTTGCGACAATGGGGCCTGCCGCACAGAACAACTAGGGCCTGTTTACACTATTTATACAAGATGCGTTGCGAGTCAAAAAGGTCATGCGTGAGGCGCAAAATGCAGCCGGGCTGGAGCCCGGCAAGGCTTTGCAACGCTGCGCATGGCCTTTTTGGCCGCAACCCGGAGGGAAGGTGGTGAAAACAACGCCACTCGTTGTTGCACTCCTAGCCCAGCCCGCCAGGCTGAGCGTCGTCGCGCGCCTAGATTGGCGCTGTTTTCACCACCTTCGCACTTGCATAAATAGCGTAAACAGGCCCTGAATTATCCAATGTCCCTGCTCCCCTACGCCCTCGCCCGCCCGTTTTTATTTGGTCTGGACCCGGAAACCGCCCATGAACTGACCATGGCCTCGCTGGCCGGCACGCAGCGCACGCCGCTGGCGCTGGCCTACTGTTCGGGCCGAGTGGACGATCCGGTCACGCTGGCCGGCCTTAAATTTCCCAACCGCGTCGGCTTGGCGGCCGGGCTCGACAAAAACGCGCGCTGCATCGACGGGCTGGCCGCCATGGGTTTCGGCTTTGTCGAAGTCGGCACCGTCACGCCGAAAGCGCAACCGGGCAACCCCAAGCCACGCATGTTCCGCCTGCCGCAGGCCAACGCACTGATCAACCGGCTCGGCTTCAACAACGACGGGCTGGACGCCTTCCTCACCAATGTGCAGAAGTCCGGTTTTCGCAAGCAGAAGGTCAAACACCCTCTGCTCCTGGGCCTGAACATCGGCAAGAATGCCGCCACGCCGATCGAGAACGCGGTGGACGACTACCTGATCTGCCTCGATGGCGTGTACCCGCATGCCGACTACGTGACCGTCAACATCTCCAGCCCCAACACCAAGAACCTGCGCGCGCTGCAAAGCGACGAGGCGCTGGACGCGCTGCTGGGCCGCATTGCCGAGCGCCGCGAAGCCCTCGCCCGGCAGCATGGCAAACACGTGCCGATTTTTGTGAAGATTGCGCCCGACCTCGACGAGGCGCAGGTGGGGGTGATTGCCGCCACCCTGAAACGCCACGGCATGGACGGTGTGGTCGCCACCAACACGACGCTGAGCCGGGAGGCCGTCAAGGGCATGCCGCACGCCGAAGAAGCCGGCGGCCTCAGCGGTGCGCCGGTGCTGGCCGCCAGCAACCGCGTCATCAGCCAGCTGCGCGCGGCGCTCGGCAAAAATTTTCCCATCATCGGCGTGGGCGGCATCATGAGCGGCCGGGACGCCGTCTCCAAGATCGAAGCTGGCGCCGACGTGGTGCAGATCTACACCGGGCTGATCTACAAGGGGCCGGATCTGGTTGCCGAGGCTGCGCTGGCGATCAAGAAAGGCCGCTAGGGCCTGTTCACACTTGTATAAATAGTGTGAACAGGCGCCAGCCCAACAGGGATGGTCGGAACACGCTCATGAATTGATAGCGTCTAGTCCGGCAAACCATCCAGGATTTTTGCCGCTTCGAGCTTGCCCATTTTCCGGAGCCTCGCAATCGCCGGCAGCTGGCTGGCGCGGGGACGGGTCTTGCCGTCTTCCCACTTGTAGACGGACTGCACCGACACGTTGAGAAGTTTTGCGGTCGCGGCAGCGGTCAGCCCGAGCCGGCGCCGCTGCGCGGCGAGTCCCTTGGCGCTGAAGCGCAATCCGCTGCCGGCGCCCTCTTCGGCTTCCTCGGGTGCAGCCGCCTTCCTGCCGGACTTGAGCACGCGGCTCAGCTGTTTTTCCAGGGCCAGCACACGCCTTTTCAGGGCGGCGATATCGCTGCGGTATTGCGACGAAGCTTTTTTCAGCGGCTGGGTTTCCGCGCGGGCGTCCTTGCGGGCAACCCGGGATATTTCGGCTTTGAGAACAGTAGCGATATTGGGCACGTCGGGAATCTCCTTGCTGGATGGACGATGGCTTGTCTGTGAATTCTCTCCTCCAATTGTAGGAGGCCCAAAAAACAAGCCGTATTGTGGGCTATCCCCCGGACCAGGCGGGGACAGGCGCACAAGCACCGCCAGCGGCCGCTTGCCAGCCTCAGCCGGCGTGCGGGGCGACGGGCTGGCGGCTGCATGATCGCTATCTATTCGATAGCTGCCTGCGACCGTCCACCATGGGCTGACGATCGATTTGATCATGAACGGCGGTGCGACCGCAGCCGCCGAGCGCGGCTGGCTGCTTAACTTCAGCAGGCGCTGCGGCGCGTAGATAGCTGTTCCATCCACCCGTCCCCGGCGTGCGTCCGCGCCCGACTCAATCGGGCACAAACTGTTGCTTGAACCGCAACTCGTCCTCGGGCAATTCCAGCGTGACCAGCTGGCCCATCTTGTTGTCGGACGTCCGGCAGGCCGCGAACAGGCTGGCCTTGCCCTTGAAGTTGTAGCTGTCCATGTCGATCAGCATGTAGGGGTAAGGCACAAACACCTGATGCAGGAAGATGCTGCGGTGCCGGTTGCGCGGCGACGGAAAAAGCTTGTAGTCGTCGGTGGTGATGCTTTTTGCGGTGGCCATGCGATGTGTTTCAGTAGTGCGGTGGCAGCTCGTCGCCGGCACGGGTCAGGGTGGTGGCGCCGGCCTCGGGCAGTTGCTGGCGCAGCTGGCTGACTTCGCGCATCAGCATGTCGATCTGCTGCTGCTGGCGGACGATGACCTGGTTGAGTTCGTCGAGCAGGTCTTCGCCGAAGCTGGCCTTGATCTCCAGATCGGTCAGGCGTTTTTCAATCTCGGTGGCGGTTTGCATACCCCCTATTGGACACGAGTTCGGGGCCCGAATAGCAGCCGATTTCCTACACGCAGATACGCCGGCGTCCTCTGCTGCCTGAGGGGTACCCGGGCCATCATGAACGCTTTACTTCATCGACTGGAACCACCATGAGCATTCTCGGCAAGATCTTCAGCAAAATTTTCCCGTCGGCACAGGCTGCCCAGCCGCCAGCCTCCTCCGGGCCATCCAGCGATGACGTCGCGGCAGCCGCAGCGGCCGCTGGAGCGGCCAGAGCAGGCGCCGCCACCGCCGCACCGGCCCCGATGGCGCAGGTCGATGTGGAGGCACTGCTCAACGACATGGCACAGAAAAACCCGCAAAAACTCAACTGGAAAACCTCCATTGTTGACCTGATGAAACTGCTGGACCTCGACAGCAGCCTGGGCGAGCGCAAGGAACTGGCCAAAGAACTGGGCTACACCGGCGACAGCAGCGACAGCGCCGCCATGAACATCTGGCTGCACCGCCAGGTCATGAACAAGCTGGCCGCCAACGGCGGAACCGTGCCGGCCGACCTGCGGGACTGAGCGGGCGTTTCGCGTCAGCCGTCCCTTCAACTTTTTTTCTGGAACACACACTCATGGGCATTCTCTGGACCATTCTTATCGGCTTCATCGTGGGCCTGGTCGCCAAATTCCTGATGCCAGGGCGTGACCCGTCCGGCTTCATCATCACGGTGCTGATCGGTATCGTCGGTTCGGTGCTTGCCAGCTACCTGGGCGGGGCGCTGGGCCTGTACCAGGTCGGCGAGTCCGCCGGTTTCATCGCGGCCGTGCTGGGCGCCATGCTGCTGCTCTTCATCTACCGCATGGTGAGCGGCAAACGCGGCTGATCGTTACAAGCAAAAATGGCTGCAGCGCCCGCGTACCGGGCGCTAGCAGCTATTTTTTTGGGAGCAATTCGCTGACATGGCGGCCGATCGCCAGCGAACTGGTCAGGCCCGGCGACTCGATGCCGAACAGGTTGATCAGGCCCGCCACACCGTGTTCGGCCTGCCCCTGGATCAGGAAGTCCCTGGCCGGCTCGTCGGGTGCCTGGATCTTGGGCCGTATGCCGGCATAACCGGCCAGCAGCGCGCCATCGGGCAGGCCCGGCCAGTACTTGCGCACCTCGGCGTAAAACGCGTCGCCGCGGCGCGCGTCCACCACCAGGTCTTCGGGCGAGTCCACCCACTGCACGTCGGGGCCGAACTTGGCCTGACCGCCGAGGTCCAGGGTCAGGTGCACACCGAGCCCGGCCGCTTCCGGCACCGGGTAAATCAGGCGGCTGAACGGCGATCGGCCCGACAGCGTGAAGTAGTTGCCCTTGGCGTAATGGCTGGGCGGCACATGCTGCGCGTCCAGCCCCGCAAAGCGGCTGGCCAGCGCCTGCGCGTGCAGACCGGCGGCATTGACCACGCTTTGCGCCGCCAGTTCGGTGCCGTCTTCTGCTACCAGAACAATCGCTGATGGCGCACAGTGCGCCTGGGCCAGCCGCGAATTGAGCACCACCATGCCGCCGGCGTTCTCGAGGTCGCCCTGCAGCGCCAGCATCAGCGCGTGGCTGTCCACAATGCCGGTGCTGGGCGACAACACCGCCGCCACGCCCTCCAGCTCGGGCTCCAGCGCGCGCGCCTGCTCGCGCGTGAGCAGCACCAGGTCAGGCACGCCGTTGGCGGCGGCCTTGGCGATGATGGCCTGCAGTTGGGGAATCTGCGACGCATGGGTGGCGACGATCAGCTTGCCGCAGCGGCTGTGGCCGATGCCGCGCTGCGCGCAATAGTCGTACAGCAGCGCCTTGCCCTCCACACACAGCCGCGCCTTGAGCGAGCCCTGCGGGTAATAAATGCCGGCGTGGATCACCTCGCTGTTGCGCGAGCTGGTGCCGGTGCCGATGGCGTCCGCCGCTTCCAGCACCATCACCTCGCGCCCCTGCAGGGCCAGCGCACGGGCCACCGCCAGCCCGACCACACCCGCGCCAACCACCACCACATCCACGCTGTCCATCTACGTCTCCTGTTCAAAACCGTCGATGACCTGGACCGCATTGCTGCCCAGCGCTTCGGCCGCATAACCGCCTTCGAGCACAAACACCGTCGGCACGCCGAGCGCCGCCAGGCGCCGGCCGAGCCGGCCGAAGTCGGCCGCCTGCAGCGCAAAGGTGGAAATCGGGTCATCCGCGAAGGTGTCCAGCCCCAGCGACACCACCAGCGCCTGCGCGCCGTGCCGAGTGATGCGCCGGCACGCCTGTTCCAGCGCCTCGAACCAGGCGCTGGCCGGCGCGCCCGCGGGCAGCGGCAGATTCAGGTTGAAGCCCAGACCGGCGCCCTCGCCCGCCTCGTCGGCATGGCCGAGGTAAAACGGGTACTCGGTCAGCGGGTCACCGTGCAGGCTGACGAACAGCACGTCGGCGCGGTCGTAAAAAATGCTTTGTGTGCCGTTGCCATGGTGGTAGTCCACATCGAGCACGGTCACACGTTCTGCGCCGCCATCGCGCAAGGCCTGCGCCGCAACGGCGGCGTTGTTCAGAAAGCAGTAGCCCCCCATGAAGTCGGCGCCGGCATGGTGGCCGGGCGGGCGGCTGCAGCAGAACACCGCACGCTCGCCTTCGCCGATCAGCGCCGCCGCGCTGGCCGCGGCGTCGGCCCCGGCCTTGGCGGCCGCCCAGGTGCCGGCCGACAGCGGCGAGCCGTTGTCCATCGAATACAGGCCCAGGCGTGCAATGAAGTTGGCCGGTTCGACGTCGCTGCGCAGGGTGCGCACCGGCCAGACCGACGGAAAAGGCTGGCGGTCCGCGTTGCCCGGGTCCAGGCTCAGCCAGTCGTCCCAGGCATGATCGAGAAACGCGAGGTAACGCGCGCTGTGCACCTGGCCCAGCACCGCGCGGCTGTCGACATGCGGCTCGCGCAAGACGTGGCCGTGCTGCAGCAGGCGCTGCTGGACAAACGTGGCACGCGCCGGCGTTTCAAAACAGGGCACACGCTCGCCCCGGAAAAATTCGAAGGCGGGCGCATGCAGGGCGTGTTGGTCGCTGAACAGGGTGATCATGGCCAACGATTATCAGCGAGCCCCGCCACGCCGCAGAGCGGCTACAGCTTGCGCGGGTCTGTTTGCAGCAGCAGTTGCACCAGCGACTGTAGGCTGGCCTTCAGAGGCGCAGCCCCTTCGTGCATGGCCAGCGTCTGCTCGTCCATGTAGAGCTTGCGGTTGACCTCGAGCTGGATGCTGTGGCGCTGCTGCAGCGGCTCGCCATAACGGCGCACGAGCTCCACGCCCTTGTAGGGGTGGTTGAAGGAAACGCTGTAACCCAGGCCCTGGAGGTGTTCGCACACGAGCCGGGCCAGCGGCTCGCTGGAGGTGGAACCATCGCGGTTGCCGACCACGAAGTCGGCATGCGCCTCGCCCGGGAACTCGGTCGCGTGGCTGGACGCAATGGCCGGCATCGAGTGGCAGTTCAGGTGGATGCTGTAGCCGTGACGCTGGTGCGCGCTGTCGATGGCCTGGGCCACGGCCGCGTGGTAGGGCTCCCAGCAACGCGCAATACGCGCCTGCACTTCGGCCACGCCGAGCTTGCGCGCGTAAATGGCTTCGCCGTCATCGGTGGTGCGCCAGATCAGCCCTTTGCCCAGGCGCACCTTGCTCATCACCTTGGTGTCGGTGGATACGGCGTCGGGCCAGGGCTCGTCAAACAGGCCGACGTCGATCTCCGAAGTGTCGCGGTTGGCGTCGAGGTAGCTGCGCGGGAAAAAGGCCTCGACCCAACCTGCGCCCAGAGCGCGGGCGAAGTCGTAGAGCTTTTCGACATGGGTGTCTTCGGCGCGGCGCAGGACCGGCAGCGGGCAGGCGTAGGCGAAGTCGTCGGGGTAGTCGGTCCCGCTGTGCGGTGAATCGAGCACCAGGGCGGTGCTGCCGGGCAGAGAGCGGAGAAATGGGGTCATGGTTTTGATTGTGGTCCTGTCGGCACCCCTGCGGTGGCCCTGGTACTGCAGCCCGGAAGTAGCGAAGCAAAATGAAAGTGATGACTTCGTGCCCAGGGCAAGCCGCAAGCCGCAGCGAAGGCTGTACGCCTTCGCAAGGATTGCAACGCCGCCATGGGTGCGAAGGCGCGCTTTCATGTTTCGATATTTTCGGGTTGCAGTACCAGTGGCCAAGGCCACGTTGCGGCCGGGGGTGCATGGGGGCCGGGCCGCAGCGCGCAGGCGCTGCGGCCCGGCTCTTTCCGCATTATTCGATGCTGATCTTGGCGAACTTGGCGATGCGTTTCATCTTGTCGATTTCCTTCTTGATCTGCGCATCAAACTCGGCCGGCGTGGTGCCCGAGGCAAACAGGCCCTGGGCTGCCAGCTTGGTGCGCACGGCCGGCTCCTGCAGGGCCTTGACCACGGCCTGCTGGATGCGGTTCACCGCCGCCACCGGTGTGCCGGCGGGCGCCACCAGGCCGAACCAGGACGGGTCGTTGCTGGAAAACAGCGAGAGTTCCGCATAGGTCGGCGTGTTGGGCAGCACGTCCAGGCGTTTGTCCCAGGACACCGCGATCGCGCGCAGCTTGCCCGACTGGATGAAAGGCAGCGAGGCGGCCACCTGGTCGAAATACACCATCACCTGCCCGCCGACGACGTCGTTGAGGGCCGGGCCCGCACCGCGGTAGGGAATGTGCACCATGAAGGTGTTGGTCGTGCTTTTGAACAGCTCGCCCCACATGTGGCCGATGGTGCCGTTGCCGGGCGACGCATAGCTGAGCTTGCCCGGGTTGGCCTTGAGGTAGGCGACCAGTTCGGCAAAGTTCTTGACCGGCAGGGCGGCGTTGACCACCACCACGCCAGGCGCCTTGACGAGCTCGGTGACGGCGACGAAATCCTTGATCGGGTCGTAAGGCAGCTTTTTGTAGACAGCCGGGTTGACGCCGTGTGTGGACAGGGTCGCCACGCCGAGTGTCAGCCCGTCTGGCGCGGCCTTGGCCACCTCGCTCATGCCGATGGAGCCGCCGGCACCGCCGCGATTCTCAACGATGACCGGCTGCCCCAGAACGCGCGACAGCGGTTCGGACAACACCCGGGCGGTGATGTCCGTCGCGCCGCCCGGAGGAAACGGCACCACCAGGCGCAGCGGTTTGTTCGACTGCGCCCAACCCATTCCCGGGAGTACTGAAGTAGCGGCGAGTGCGATGAGGTGACGTCTTTGCATGGTGAACCTTTTCAAAATGAATTTGTGAATCCATTGTGTAGCAGGAGTGGTGCCAGACGGCCGGAGCCACCGGTGAAGTCTTCGACTTGGTTCAGTCCATATTGGAATGAACTTGATCTAAAATCGGGCCATGAAACGCCTCCAGCCGCCGATTCACCTGCTCCGCGCCTTCACCACCACCGCGCGTTTCGGCAGCGTCTCGCGCGCCAGCGAAGCCTTGCACCTGTCGCAAAGCGCCGTCAGCAAACAGATCAGCGAGCTCGAGCAGCTCACCGGCGTGCTGCTGTTCGAGCGAATTCGCCAGCGCCTGACCCTGACCCCGGCCGGTGTGCGTTACGAGGCCGCCGTGCGGCCGGTGCTAGCGCAGCTCGAAGCGGCCACGCTGGAGTTGATCACCAGCGGCGACGGCGGCGGCGCCCTGCACCTGTCCACCCTGCCCACCTTCGGCGCCAAATGGCTGATACCGCGGTTGCCGGCCTTCCAGCGCCAACATCCGCAGATCGAGCTGCACTATGTGCCCTATGCCCAGGGCTACGACTTCCAGCGCGAAGACCTGGACTGCGCGATTCTGTTCGGCAAAGGCAGTTGGCCGGGCGCCCGGGCCGACTACCTGACCGGCCGTGAAGTCGTGTTGATCGCCCCGCCGGGGCTGCCGGCGCAACCGCCGCTGCGCCAGGCCCAGGACATCACCGGCTTCACCCTGCTCCAGCATGTGAGCGTGCCGCACGCGTGGACCCACTGGTGCGCAGCACACGGCGTCAGCGGCGTCAACACGCTGATGGGCCCGCAGCTGGACCAGTACCACAGCCTGATACGCGCGGTGCGGGCCGGCATGGGTCTGGCGCTGGTGCCGCATTGCCTGGTGCAGGACGATATTGCCGCCGGCCTGGTGGCCACGCCGCTGGACGACGGCTACATGGACGAGATGGGTTACTACCTGTGTTACCCCGAGTCGCGCAGCCACCTCAAGCCGCTGGGCGCCTTCCGTCAGTGGCTGCTGGGCGAAGTCGGCAAGGCCGCGCCCGCCAGCGCGGTCGAACCCCGATTGCTATCAAATAAAGAGCTGCCAGCGCCCACCCCATAAGGGCTGGAGCCTCATTTTGCTTGTAAAAGAGGCGGCACCGGTGGCGCCAGCATTTCCTGCAGCAACCAGGTGCCGGCGCGGCCCAGCGGCCGCTGGCGCGACCAGACGGCGTCCACCGGCACCCGTTGCGGCCAGCCGCGCGCGGCCAGCTCGGTGAGTTTGCCGACGGCAAAACGCGTGACCATCCAGCGCGGAATCGCGGCCCAGCCAAAACCCAGCACAGCCATTTCCAGCAGCATCAGGTAGCTGGGCGCCGACCAGGAACGGCGCGCCGCCGGCATGACCTGGTCAGCCCGCCCCAGGTAGGTGTCCAGCCGCAGCTCGCGGTGCCGGGCCAGCAGCTCGGGCGTGATGTCCGTTTTGCCGGCCAGCGCATGGCTGGTGGCGACAAACAGCGCGATCTCCGATTGCTCGGCAATCGTGGCCGAACCGATGTCAGGCGGGTACGCCCCCTGCGCGCCGACCACGCCGATGTGAGCACGCCCGGTCTGCACCAGCGACACCAGGTCGCCGTGTTCGGCGATCAGGCACTCGAACTCCAGGTCCGGAAAACGTTGCTCGAAGGCGGTCAGCATGTCCTCGAAGCGGTCCGACTGGTAGGTGTCGGACCAGACCACGCTGAGCCTGGCTTCGAGGCCGCCGCCCAGCTGGCTGGCCGACAGGTCGAGCCGGTCGCTGGCGGCCAGGATTTCCTGCACCTTGCCCAGCATCACGCGGCCGTGTTCGGTCAGTGCGGGTTTGCGGCTGCTGCGGTCGAACAGGGAGAGGCCCAGGTCGATCTCGAGGTTGGCAATCGCCGTGCTCACCGTGGACTGGCTTTTGCCGAGCTTGCGCGCGGCGGCCGAGAAAGAGCCCAGTGCGGCGGCTTCGGCAAAGGCGGTCAGGGCTTCGGGGGAATGGCGCATGGCGGTTATCTATCTATTTTGTAGATATTAGAAAACTTTAATGTATTGGAAATAGCGATAAAAATCGAGTTATCCCTTTATTGCAGCCCCCACCAATCCGTCATGAACCCCAGCCTCCAGAAGTCCGTCAAGGAACGTTTTTTTCACGCCCTCGGTTTCGAGGTGCTGGCAATTGCCCTCTGCGCGCCGCTGGGCGCCTGGCTGCTCGGCTACTCGCTGGCCCACATGGGGCTGCTGACGCTGATGATTTCGCTGATCGCCATGGCCTGGAACATGGTGTTCAACGCGGTGTTTGACCGTGCCCAGCGCCGCCTGGGTTTCCGTCGCACGCTGGCCGCGCGGGCCGTGCATTCGGTGCTGTTCGAGGTCGGCCTGATCCTGGCTGTGGTGCCGCTGGCCGCCTGGTGGCTGGACATCGGGCTGTGGCAGGCCTTTGTGCTGGACATCGGCATCGTGCTGTTTTTCCTGCCCTACACCTTTGCCTTCAACTGGACCTACGACCACCTGCGGGACATCATCGTGGCCCGGCACCTGCGCAAGAAGGCGCTGACCGCCGCCTGAACGCCTGGCCGGTCAGGCTGCGCGGTCCGGCACCAGCTCGCTGGTGTGCGCCACTTCAAAACGCCCCGCGCCACCGGCGCTGCGGTAATCCCAGCGTTCGAGCCGACCCCGCAGCGGATGGTCGGCGGGATCGCACAGCAGCAGATTCACGGAATTCGGCGCCTCGCGCCGGATGCGTGAAGACAGCGCGGTACCCGCCTGCACGCACCAGAGGCGCCGTTTCAGGCCGTCCACGCAGGAGGACAGTTCGCAGACATAAGGCAGGTGGATGTGGCCGCCCATGACGATGTCCGCGCCGGCAGCGGCCCAGGCGCGCACCGCCGGCTCCCAGCCGCGCAGGCGGTCGTGCTCGTCCTCAGCACGCAGCACATACACCGGCTGGTGCACCACCACCACGCGCAACTGCCCGGGCCCGGCCTGGCGCAGGCGCGCGGCCACCCGTTCGATCTGGCTGGCCGACACCTCGCCATTTTTGTGTCGCCAGCGGCGTGTGGTCTTCACCGTGCTCAGTTGCAGCCAGGCGGTGTCCAGCACCGGCTCCAGGCCGGGCCCGAAGGCCTGCAGGTAACGCGCATAAGGCGTGACCAGCCGCTGCCAGGGGTTGAACAGCGGGATGTCGTGGTTGCCGGGCAAGGCCAGCATCTGCGGAATCTGCAGGCGTTCACAAAACGCCCTCGCCGCGCCAAACTGCGCCGCCGTCGCACGTTGCGTGATGTCGCCCGACAACACCAGCACGTCGGGGCGCTGCTGCCGCGCCAGCTCCACCAGCGCGTCCATCACCGCCGGTTGCGCCGTGCCGAAATGGGGGTCGGAGATCTGCAGCAGCTTGTGCATCAGGCCACTTCCACCCGGTCGGCCGGCGCGGGAACCATCAGCAGCAGGGGCTGCTCGGCCACCTCGAACACCAGCGGCGCCTCCATCCAGCTGACTTCCCCGTCGGTGGCCACCTTGACGCGCCGGCGCCCGCGCGGGGTGACGGTCAGGCGGCGAAACGAAAAGCTGTGGATGTTGTCCGCATCGCCGAGCCGCCCCAGCAGGCCGCGCAGCAGCAGGCCGAACAGCGCCAGCGTGCCGATGGGACGCACCACCACCCCGGCCAGCTGACCGTGCACCACCGCATTGGCGTCTTTTTCGGCAATGCCCACACGCGTGAGTTGCAGGTGGTTGTTGCCGACAAACAGCGTTGGTGTGCGCAAGGCGGCCACCTGGCCGGCCGATTCGATCTGCAGCTGAAGCTGGCGGCGCGTCTGCAGCAGCGAGGCCATGCCCGAGACAAAAGCCACCAGGCGGCTGCGGCCGAACTGCTGCTTCCAGGCTTCCCTGTCCTCCAGCAATTGCGGGTACAGGCCCAGACTGGCATTGACCAGAAACAGCCTGCCGTTGACCTGGCCGACCTGGACCGGCGACACGCTAGCGCCGACCAGGGCCCTGGCTGCCGCCTCGGTTTCCTGCGGGATCGCATGGACACGGCCGAAATAATTGAAGGTGCCTTGCGGCAGGACGCCGAAGGGGCAGCCGCTGCCCAGCACGGCGCGGGCGACGGCGTTGATGGTGCCGTCCCCGCCCGCAGCCACCACCACGCCACCACTGGCCTTGGCCTGGCGGACAGCGCGGCGCGCCACCTCGTCGATCTGGTCGGGTGCATCAATCGGCAGGAACTCGAACTCGCGGCCGGCCTGTGTGAAAACGCGGGCCATCACGGCCTGTTCGTCGTTGGTGTTGTGGTGGCCGGAGCCGGCATTGATAACAATCAGCAGGGGGCCCCGGCGCGCGGCGTCCTGCGCCAGAAAATGAACATTCATGCCCACCAGCTTACGGACCGGCCCGGTTTCCGTCTGTCAGGCAAACGCCCTTCCAGGAGTGTCCAGCCCGCCCGGATCACCAGCCGGGGGCACGTCGTCACTTCATCTGCACGGAGCCCGACACATTGACCAGCACGGTGCTTTTGCCGGCTTCGACCGGAATCGCCGAGTCCGACATCGCGGACTTGGCTTCCATGGCCATCACGCGCGGACGGATCGGGCCCTGGTCATTGGCATTGATGGAAACTTCACGCAGCGTGTAGCCGGAAAAACCGAAGCCCCGGGCGATCTCGCCGGCCTTGGCCTTGAAACGCTCGATCGCCTGCGCCTGCGCATCCCCCTCGACACGGGCACGGGCCTCGCGGCTCAGCGCAAAACCGACATTGCCCAGGCTCAGGGTCTGGACCTTGCCGGCCGCCGCCGTGATGCGCGCAAAGTCCCGGCCTTCCAGCACCATCTCCGTGCTGCCCTGCCAGCCGTTGATCTTGCCGTCCTTGCCATGACGCGGGTACAGGCTGAAGTTGCCGGTGCGTACATCCATCAGGCCAGGCTGGGCGGTTTTTCTGGCCTCGGCCAGCGCCGCCTCCAGGGCCGCCTTGAGCTGGTTTTGCACCGTGGCGGCATCGCTGCCGTCCCGGGTGGTCGTCATTGCGATGGACAGCAGGTCCTGCTGCACTTCGACGGCCGCGCTGGCCGACAGCTGAGCGACGTTTTGCAGCGGGGCATAAGGTCCAGGCTGGGTCTGGGCAAACAGGCCGGTGCTTGCGGCCAGGAGCGCGCAGGCGGCAAAGAGGTGGGTGGTTTTTTTCAAGGCATCACTTTCAGTTGAATTAAAAAGCAGCTGGCACGCGAAACAAGCCGCGCCACCGGCGAAACGATAAGCGGTTTTTGATGTCCGGCTTGTCAGCATCTGCCGCCAATGGTTGCCATCCAAAGACCCAAGCGTGCCATTGGCTTGCATCTCTCCCTTATCGCACTTGCCCGCAACTGCAACTTCTGTAACAGTCTGTCAAAGTGCACGAAATTTTTCGAATCCGCGTTTTTAGCCCGCAGAATTGGCTCTGTTACAAATTACGATCGCCTTATGACACAAGCTAGCAATTCAACCCGCGCTGACAAGATCCTGATTCTTGACGACGATGCCCGCATCCGCGACCTGCTGCGCCGCTACCTGACACAGGAAGGCTTTGAAGTCATCCTGGCCGAGGACAGCAAGGCCCTGAACCGCATCATGATGCGCGACGCCGTGGACCTGATCGTGCTCGACCTGATGATGCCCGGCGAAGACGGCCTGTCCATCTGCCGGCGCCTGCGCGCCGCCAACGACCGCACCCCCATCATCATGCTGACGGCCAAGGGCGAGGACGTGGACCGCATCGTCGGTCTGGAAGTCGGCGCCGACGATTACCTGGCCAAGCCTTTCAACCCGCGCGAACTGCTCGCGCGCATCCATGCCGTGCTGCGCCGCCGCCCCGCGGTCGAAGTGCCGGGCGCACCGTCGAGCGAGCAGGAAGTGGTCAATTTCGGGCCCTTCAGCTTCGACATGGGCTTGCGTACCCTGCAGAAAAACGGCGAGGAGCTGCCCCTGACCACCGGCGAATTCGCCATGCTCAAGACGCTGGTGCGGCATCCGCGCCAGCCGCTGTCGCGCGAAAAGCTGGCGCAACTGGCACGCGGCCGGGAGTTCGAGCCCTTCGACCGCAGCCTGGACGTGCAGGTCTCGCGCCTGCGCAAGCTGATCGAGGTGGACGCTGCCGTGCCCCGCTACATCCAGACCGTGTGGGGCATAGGCTACGTCTTCGTGCCGGACGGTACGAGCTGAAGCGAAAGCGCCACTTGCTGCCGGACGCCAGACTCCCCTCAGGCTGACCGGGCCGACCCACCTCTCCCGTTTCCCCGAGTCCTCGAATGCAAGGCACACGCGCCGCACACCTGGAAACTGCCCCCGCCGCACTGGAAACCGCGCCGGCGCCGCTGGAGATGCGTCCGCGCGTCGGCCTGAGCCTGTTCTGGCGCACCTTCCTGTTCCTGTCGCTGCTGCTGATCGGCTGCATCATCGCCTGGCTGCAGACCTTCCGGGCGCTGGAATTCGAGCCGCGCGCCGTGCAAAGCGCCAGGCAGCTCGCCTCGCTGGTCAACCTGAGCCGCGCCGCGCTGAAATACTCCGACTCCATCACCCGGGTCTGGCTGATCAAGACCCTGGCCGAGGAAGAAGGTGTGCGCATCTCGCCGCGCGAACCGCGCGACAAGTTCGAGCACTTTGTCAACGACCCCTTCAGCGAGCGTATTGGCGACGAACTGACGGCCCGCATGGGCGAAGGCACGGTGGTGGCCAAATCCGTCAACGGGCAACCAGGCCTGTGGGTCGGGTTCAAGATCGACGGCGACGCCTACTGGCTGCTGACCGACCCTTCGCGGCTGGGGCCCCTGCAGGGCGGCACCTGGCTGATCTGGCTGATCACGGCGGCCATCCTGTCGCTGGTCGGCGCCGCGTTGATTGCGCGCCTCATCAACCGGCCGCTCAAGCAGCTGTCGTTTGCGGCCAGCCGCATGCGCGACGGTGACTTCGACGCCAGCCTGCTCGACGAGCAGGTGGCGACCAGCGAGATCCGCGAGGTCAACATCGGCTTCAACCGCATGGCCGAGCAACTCTCCAAGATCGAGGAAGACCGCGTCATCATGCTGGCCGGCATTTCGCACGACCTGCGCACGCCGCTGGCGCGGCTGCGGCTGGAAACAGAAATGAGCGTGGCCGATCCGGAGGCCAGGGCCCACATGGCCGCCGACATCACCCAGCTCGACGCCATCATCGACAAGTTCCTCGACTACGCCCGGCCCGACCCGCCGCAGCTGGCGTCGGTGTCGCTCAATGCCATCATCGACGCAGCGGTCTATTCGGTGGGCGAATACGCCGACATGCGCGTCAATGTGTCGCTGCCGGGCCAGATTGTGGTGCTGGCCGACGAGGTCGAACTGTCCCGCGTGATCGCCAACCTGCTGGAAAACGCGCGGCGTTACGGCAAGACACCAGAGACCGGCATCGCCATGGTCGACATTGCAGCCAAGGAACGCGACCAGTGGGTGCTGATCAAGGTGCGCGACCACGGCACCGGCGTCGCGCCGCAGGCCCTGAACAACCTGACCAAGCCCTTTTTCCGGGGCGACGCAGCCCGCACCGCCGCCACCGGGGCCGGGCTGGGCCTGGCGATTGTCGAGAGAACCCTGCACCGCATGGGCGGCGTGTTCGCGCTGGCCAACACCAGTTCGGGCGGACTGGCTGCACATATCAAGCTAAGGCGAGGTTGACCCCCACGGTCGCTCACTGCGTGTAGCTCCCTGCCCCCCGAGGGGGCCGCTGCGCCTGCGGGCCGGCAGAACCGGACCCGCGGCCCCTGCTTGAAAGGGACCTCTCGTTCGGTGGGTGCGCGCGATGATGCATTAAATCGGGCTCTAGCCCTTATCTGACGGTCGCACGCAGCTACTAAAACAATAGCGCCACAGCGCGCGCTTCGATGCTCAGGCCCTGCCCCACCGGCCCCAGCTTCTCGGCAGTCTTGGCTTTCACATTGACCCGGCCGGCATCCAGGCCCAGGGTTTGTGCGATGCGCTCGCGCATGGCCGGAATGTGGCTGGCCAGCTTGGGCGCCTGCGCGATCACGGTACTGTCGATGTTGCCGATGCGAAGTCCGCGTTCGGCCAGCAGGCGGCCGGTTTCGCGCAGCAGCAGCACCGAGTCCGCCCCCTTGAAGCGAGCATCGGTATCGGGGAAATGGCTGCCGATGTCGCCGAGCCCGGCGGCGCCCAGCAGCGCGTCGATGATCGCGTGGATCAGCACGTCCGCATCCGAGTGGCCCAGCAGGCCGACGCTGTGCGGCACAGTCACGCCGCCGATGATCAGTGGCCGACCTGGCACCAGTGCATGCGTATCCCAGCCTTCACCGATGCGAAATGAGGCCCCCACGCTCTCACCACGTTTGGAGTCAGCTGGGTTCGGTGCTGGAGTCATCAGATAAAACTTTCTGTGCAGCTTTCGGTGCGGCGGGTTTGCGCACCCGCGGCTTGGCCGGAGTCCGGCTTTTGATCAGGGCCTCGGCCAGCAAAAAATCTTCCGGCCAGGTGACCTTGAAGTTGTGGGCACTGCCGCGCACCAACTGCGGCGCCACGCCGGCCGCTTCCATGGCACTGGCTTCGTCAGTCACCGGCTCGCCCAGGGTTTGCGCCATCTTCAGGGCCTGCGTCAGGGCGCCCAGGCGGAACATCTGCGGCGTTTGGGCCAGCCATTTGTCCGAGCGGTCCACCGTGGCGGTCACGCGTTCGTCCCGTCCCTGCTTGAGCGTGTCGGGTACCGGCTGGGCCAGCAGGCCGCCCACCGGGTCGCAGTGGCAGGCGTCGATCAGGCGGTTGATCAGCGCGGGCGTAACCAGGCAGCGCGCCGCATCATGCACCAGCACCCAGTCATCGGGTTCGGCGCCGTTGGCAGCCAGCTGCTGCAGGCCACCCAGCACGCTGGCGGCACGTGTGGCGCCGCCGCAGGGCGCCACCTCATAAGCGCCGGCGCTCTGCCCGCTGAAAAAATCGTCGCCAGGGGCCACCACCACGAGGCAGGAATCGATACGCGCCACCCCGGCAAAAGCCTGCAGCGTGTGCTGCACCATGGGCAGGCCGGCGATCGGCTGGTACTGCTTGGGCAAGGCTGCGCCTGCGCTCTGCGCCGCGTTGTCACCGATGGCGCGCATGCCCTGACCCGCACACGGAATCAGCGCAAAAAAGCGGGGAACCAGGGATTTCGGCGGGATCGGCGTCATGGCTTGATCATAGATTCTAAAATCGGGGCTTCAAAGGCCAGCCAGGGCCGTTCACACCCCACTCTGCACCGTTTGGGGTGTTTTCCTTTTTTCCGCCGCTTTCCTGTTACCTTATTCCGACTGCTTCATGGATCTACCCAAACTGCTCCCTGGCAAACGCTACACCCTGCCGCAACCCGCCGGCTCTGCCGACGCCCTGTTGCTGGCGCAGCTGGGCCTGAGGGAAAAAGCGGCCGGCCGGCTCACCGCCATCGTCACGGCGGACGCCGCCACCGCGCAACGCCTGCTCGATGAGCTGGCGTTTTTTGCGCCGGCCCTGCGCTGCGCGCTGTTTCCCGACTGGGAAACCCTGCCCTACGACACTTTTTCGCCCCACCAGGACCTGATCAGCGAACGCCTGGCGACCTTGTGGCGCATCAGCCAGCACGACAAGGAGACCGGCGCCGACGTGGTCATCGTGCCAGCCACCACGGCGCTGTACCGCCTGGCGCCGCCCTCCTTCCTGGCCGGCTACACCTTTCACTTCAAGGTCAAACAAAAGCTCGATGAGGCCAAGCTCAAGAGCCAGCTGACCCTGGCCGGCTACACCCACGTCTCGCAGGTGGTCAGCCCCGGCGAATACGCGGTACGCGGCGGACTGATCGACCTGTTCCCCATGGGCTCGGCCGTGCCCTACCGCGTGGACCTGTTCGACGACGAGATCGACTCCATCCGTACCTTCGACCCCGACAGCCAGCGCAGCCTGTACCCGGTGCCTGAAGTGCGGCTGCTGCCGGGCCGCGAGTTCCCGATGGACGACGATGCACGCGCCAAGTTCAGGAACCGCTGGCGCGAACTGCTGGACGGCGATCCGACCAAGAGCCGCATCTACAAGGACATAGGCAACGGCGTGGCGACGGCCGGCATCGAGTACTACCTGCCGCTGTTTTTCGACGACACGGCGACCGTGTTCGACTACCTCGGCACCGACGCCACCGTGGTGCTGCACGGCGACCTGGAGCCGGCCTTCCAGCGTTTCTGGCAGGACACCAAGGACCGCTACCGCCTGGTGCGCGATGCGCCGGACCGCCCTGCCCTGCCGCCAGAAGCGCTGTTCCTCGGTACCGAGCAGTTTTACGCCCGCGCCAACGACTATGCGCAACTCGCTATACGCCCTGCCATCGAGGACGTGGCCGACAACGCGAACTTCCAGAAACTCGGCGAGATGTCGGTGGTGCGCGGCGCGGAAGATCCGCTCGCACGGCTCAAGGCACACATCCGCAACACGCCGCAGCGGGTGCTGCTGCTGGCCGAAAGCGACGGCCGGCGCGAAAGCCTGCTCGACTTCCTGCGCGCCAGCAGTGTCAGTCCGCCGGCCTTTGATTCGCTGGAAGACTTCCAGCACAGCAACGAAAAACTCGGCATAGCCACCGCGGCCCTGAACACCGGCTTCAGCTGGCTGGCCGGCGACATTGACTTCGTCACCGAAACCGAGCTGTTTGCCGCGGGTGTCGTTACCCGGCGGCGCAACCGCAAGCAGGAACAGGTCAGCGATGTCGAGGCACTGATCAAGGACCTCTCCGAGCTCAATGTCGGCGACCCGGTGGTGCACAGCGCCCACGGCATAGGCCGCTACAAGGGCCTGGTCAACATGGACCTGGGCCAGGGCAACACCGAGTTTTTGCACCTGCAGTACGCCGACGACGCGACGCTGTATGTGCCGGTCAGCCAGCTGCAGCAGATCAGCCGCTACACCGGCGTCAGCGCCGACGAGGCCCCGCTGCACCGCCTGGGCAGCGGCCAGTGGGAAAAGGCCAAACGCAAGGCAGCCGAACAGGTGCGCGACTCGGCCGCCGAGCTGCTCAACATCTACGCCCGCCGCGCCGCGCGCGAAGGCCACGCCTTCCGCTATTCGCCCGACGACTATGAAAGTTTTGCCAACGACTTCGGCTTCGAGGAAACCGCCGACCAGCGCGCCGCCATCCACGCCGTGATCCAGGACATGATCAGCCCGCGCCCCATGGACCGCCTGGTCTGCGGCGATGTCGGTTTCGGCAAGACGGAGGTGGCGCTGCGCGCGGCCTTCATTGCGATCACCGGCGGCAAGCAGGTCGCGCTGCTGGCGCCCACCACCCTGCTGGCCGAGCAGCACTACCAGACGCTGGTGGATCGTTTTGCCAAATGGCCGGTCAAGGTCGCCGAGATGAGCCGCTTCCGCTCGGGCAAGGAAATCACCGCCGCGATCAAGGGCATCGCCGACGGCAGCATCGACATCGTGGTCGGCACGCACAAGCTGCTGAGCCAGGACGTGAAGTTCCAGCGCCTGGGCCTGCTCATCATCGACGAGGAGCACCGCTTCGGCGTGCGCCACAAGGAGGCCATGAAGGCCATGCGCGCCGAGGTCGATGTGCTGACGCTGACCGCCACGCCGATTCCGCGCACCCTGGGCATGGCCCTCGAGGGCCTGCGTGACCTCAGCGTGATCGCCACCGCGCCGCAGCGGCGCCTGGCCATCAAGACCTTTGTGCGCAGCGAAAGCAACGGCGTGATCCGCGAAGCGGTGCTGCGCGAACTCAAACGCGGCGGCCAGGTCTACTTCCTGCACAACGAGGTTGAGACCATCCAGAACCGGCGTGAAAAACTCGAAGCCCTGCTGCCCGAGGCGCGCATCGCCGTGGCGCACGGCCAGATGCCGGAGCGCGAACTCGAAAAAGTCATGAAGGACTTTGTGGCGCAGCGCTACAACCTGCTGCTGTGTTCCACCATCATCGAGACCGGCATCGACGTGCCCAGTGCCAACACCATCGTGATGAGCCGCGCCGACAAGTTCGGCCTGGCGCAGTTGCACCAGCTGCGCGGGCGCGTCGGGCGCAGCCACCACCAGGCTTATGCCTACCTGATGGTGCCCGACATCGAAGGTCTGACCAAACAGGCCAGCCAGCGGCTCGAAGCCATCCAGCAGATGGAAGAACTCGGCTCGGGCTTTTACCTGGCCATGCACGACCTGGAGATTCGCGGCACCGGCGAGGTGCTGGGTGAAAACCAGAGCGGCAACATGATGGAGATTGGTTTCCAGCTCTACAACGAGATGCTCAACGAGGCCGTGGCTTCGCTCAAGGCCGGCCGCGAGCCCGACCTGCAGGCGCCGCTCAACGTCAGCACCGAGATCAACCTGCATGCGCCGGCCCTGCTGCCGAGTGACTACTGCGGCGACGTGCACCTGCGCCTGAGTTTCTACAAAAAGCTGGCGACCGCCAAAAATACCGACCAGATCGACAGCCTGCTCGAGGAAATCGTGGACCGCTTCGGCAAGCTGCCGGCGCAGGCGCAGACCCTGATCGACGTGCACCGCCTGCGCGTCATCGCCAAGCCTTACGGCGTGGTCAAGGTCGATGCCGCGCCCACCGTGATCAACATCACCTTCAAGAAGGACCCGCCCATCGATTCGATGGCCATCATGCACCTGATCCAGAAGAACAGACACATCAAGCTGGCCGGCAACGACAAGCTGCGCATCGAACGCGAACTCAAGGAACCCAAGGACCGGGCGCAAATGGTTCGCGATGTATTGAAATCCCTCGGACAACCCAAAACCACAACGGAAGCCACGCCCGCATGACCCCTGCTGAAACCCTCCCAGGCCTAGCCGTCAAACTCACCACGCCTGACCTCAAACTCGGCGACTTCAAGCTGATCGCCTTCGACATGGACTCGACGCTGATCAACATCGAGTGTGTCGATGAAATTGCCGACGCCGCCGGCCGCAAGGCCGAAGTGTCCGCCATCACCGAAGCGGCCATGCGCGGTGAAATTGCCGACTACAAGGAAAGCCTGCGCCGGCGTGTAGCCCTGCTCAAGGGCGTCAGCGTCGACAGCATGGACGAGGTCTACCACCAGCGGCTCAAGCTCAACCCGGGCGCCGCCGAACTGGTGCATGCCTGCAAGGCGGCCGGCCTGAAGGTGCTGCTGGTCAGCGGGGGCTTCACCTTTTTCACCGATCGCGTGCGTGACGAGCTCGGCATCGACTACACACGCTCGAACGTGCTGGAAGTCGAGAACGGCCTGCTGACCGGTCGCATGGTGGACCAGCCCTGGGGGGACATCTGCGACGGCGAGGAAAAGAAAAAGATGCTGCTGCAAACCTGCGCCATGCTCGACATTCCTCCCGCCCAGGCCATCGCCATGGGTGACGGCGCCAACGACCTGCCCATGATGGGGGTGGCCGGCCTCTCGGTGGCCTACCACGCCAAGCCGAAGGTGCGCGAACAGGCCATGGTCGCCATCAACGAGGGCGGGCTCGACCGCCTTCTGGAAGTGTTCAGCCAGCCGGCCGGCACAGCGGCCCCGCAACAGCCCTGAAGCGGCGATCTCGAGGCCTGTGCCGGGCTACAGCAGGACGGGCTGCACCAGCGCGTCCTGCGTCTGGACCTGCAGCGGCAGGCGCACCGTGAAACAGGTGCCTGAACCGGCCGGGCCCACCAGGCTGCTGACTTCAATCGTGCCGCCGTACAGGTCCACCGCGTTCTTGACAATGGCCAGGCCCAGGCCGGTGCCGGGGATGGCACCGACATTGCTGGCGCGGTGAAAGGACTCGAACAGGTGGGTGATTTCATCGGCGGGAATGCCGATGCCGTTGTCCGACACCTCCAGCACCAGTTGCCGGTCCGCCAGAAAAACACGGCACAGCACCACCCCGCCCAGCGGCGAATACTTGACGGCGTTGGACAGCAGGTTGCCCAGGATGTGCCTGAGCAGTTTTTCGTCATGCAGCCCCGTCCCGCCGCCGGCCGCAAACAGCAGGCGCAGCTCGCACGGGCTGCCAGGGTGCAGCGTGCGCGCCTCCTGTACCAGCTGCTGGCAGAGTTTTTCGAGATCCAGGGGCCGCGGTTCGAACTCCAGCATCTGCGCCTCGGCCTTGCCGATCAGCAGAACGCGGTCGAGCATGCGCGTCATGCGTTGCACACTGGCCGCAATGGTGTCGAGCACTTCCGCCTTCTCGGTGGCGGGCAGGCGCTCGCCGTAGTGTTTGAGGATTTCCCCCGACGACAGGATGCTTGCCAGTGGCGTGCGGAACTCGTGGCTGGTCATGGCCACAAAACGGCTGCGCAGCTCGTTGAGTTCCCGCTGCCGCTCCAGCGCCTCGCGGGTGTCCTGTTCCGATTTCTTGCGCTCGGTGATATCCAGGAAAGTCCAGATCACCCCTGCCTCCGGATCAAGTGGCCGCAGGCAGTTGCCGCCCGCCTCCACCCAGAACAGCTCGCCGTTGCGCCGCTGAAACTGCTGCTCGCAGGTGTAGCTGCCGGCGGTTTTCAGGGCTTCGCGCGCGCGCTGCCCGAAGTTTTCCCACGCTGCGGTGTCCGTGTGCAGCTGCAGGGCCGAATGGCCGATCAGGTCCTCGCGCGGATAGCCCATCATCTCGGCGAACTTGGCGTTGACCCACTCCAGCCTGCGCGCCACGGACAGCACAATGCCCACCAGCGCGCTGTTCAGCATGGCTTCCCGCTCCGACGAGGTCCGTACCAGTTCGGCTTCCAGCTCCTTGCGCCGGGTGATGTCCGTCATCACCCACACCGTGCCCTGCGTCAGGTCACGCGGGCTGACGGCCTTGCCGGACAGCGAAATCCAGATGTGTGAACCGGTGTACTGGCGGACCTGGATCTCGGTTTCGTAAGCCCGACCCTCCCGGATGCAGGCCGCCACCTCGCCGCCGACGCGCAGGTAGTCCGCGCGCGACAGGTAAAACGGCTCCATCGAGGTCAGCGGCTGGTCGCCAGCGGCAAAAATGTCGAGCATGGCCCGGTTGGCCCAGCGAAAACGCCCTTCCGGTGTCAGGAACGCAATGCCGACAATGGAGTTGGCGAGTATGGTTTCGCGCTCCTGCAGCACCGCGCGGTAGCGCTCCTGTGACTGGCGCAGGGCTTCGACCGTGGCCTGGTCGGCCTGGCTGGCGGCCTGGGCCTGTTCCTTTTCGGCCATCGCCACATTGATGCGGTCGGCCAGTGCAAAGGAAAGCAGCACCATCTCGAGTGCCGAACCGATCAGCAGGGCATTGGAGGTCAGCAGGTTGGTCGGCAGGATGCCCGTGTTGTGGAGCACAAAGGTCGCCACCCCCAGCAACAACACCGCCCACGCCGTCAGGAAATAACGTGCGCCGGGAAATTTCTGCAGCATGCTGAGCACGCCGGCCAGCACAACCACGGGAACGCTGACGACAGCCAGCCCGGTCACCATCCACGATGAAACCGTGTAGGGCAGCAGCAGCGCGACCAGCAGCGTCAGCAGCCAGGCGCCGGTCAGGGCCAGCATCACGCGATTGATGCGTGGCATGCGCACGGCACTGTTGAGGAAGTTGCGTGCGAACAGAAGGCCGAAAGCGGCCGCCGTGGCCATGCCCACCGGTGGCGACACGCCGTTCCACCAGGTCTGTCCAGGCCAGAGCAACTGCCCGCCCAGTCCCGTCAACGCGGCCTGCGACACGGCCATGCCACCGACAAAACCGACATAGATCAGGTAGGCCCGGTCGCGCACCGAAAAATACAGCAGCAGGTTGTACAGGAGCAGACCGATCAGCAGGCCAAAGTAGAGGGCGAGCAGCGCGTACTCTCGCTGGTCGTGCTGCCACAATGCCCTGGCCTGCCACAGGTGGGAGGGTACCGACAGCGTTCCCTGCGACTGCACGCGAAGATAAAGCGTGGTTCCTGTGCCGGGCTGCAGCGTCACCGGCAACACATGGTTGCGGTGCGGCACGGCACGGCTGGCAAAGGGCAACAGGTCCCCGCCGCGCTGGTGCTCAAACCCGCCGCGGGGATTCGCCGTGTACAGGTCCAGCTGGTCGATCGCCGGATAGGCGACCTCCAGCAGCCACGGCGCCGGTGTATCGGTCTGCGCCTGCAGCGTGATGCGCAGCCAGAAGGCCGACGAGGTCAGACCGAAGTTGGTGGCTGACCCGCTCTGGGCAACCGTTTTGAAGCGCGCCTGCTGCGCCGGCTGCAGCACCTCGTCCAGCGACAGCTGGCCCCCTGGGTCTTCCAGCACCATGAAGGCGCGGGACAGCGTGTAGCTGCCCTGCTGGCCGATCATCAGCACGCCGTCCTGTGCATGCAGCAGCGGGGAGATCAGCAGCGCCAGCATCAGCGGGAAACCGCGCAGCCACGCACGCGGGCGGACAAGGAACCGGAAGCAAGGGAGGTCAGGCATGAGCGTGGCGGAAAGCCCCTTTTTGGCGCCCATTATCCACCGCACACGCGCCAGCGAGCGCTGGCGAATCCTGCCTATGGACAAAACCCCTGGGGCTGGTTAGTGTGACAACAGACCCCGAAGGAAATACACCATGGCCCTGGACCACGCGCAACCGCTCGACATCATCAATGTGCAGCCCCTCGCCGGCAAGCTGCAGGACGTCAAAACCCACAGCCTGCTCAAGACCGGAAAACTGCAGCTGATGCGCCTGGTGCTGGCGGCCGGCCAGAGCGTGCCCGAACACCAGGTGCCCGGCGAAATCACCATCCAGTGCCTGGAGGGGCAAGCCGTGGTCAGCACCCCCGGAACTTCGCGCACGCTGGGTGCCGGTGAGTTGATGGCCCTGCCCGGCGGCGAACCGCATGCACTGAAAGCCACTACAGCCGCCTCGCTGTTGGTCACCATCCTGCTGAATCCCTGAACCGGACGTCGTCGGGTTGCGAGGGCCGGAATGCTATTTATTTGATAGCTTCTTGCGCTTGCAGGGAAAGGGCTGCGTGGCCTTTTCGGCAGAAACCGTGAACACGCGCCCCGCAAGCCCGGGCCTCAGCCATCAGGCCTCCGGCAGCGGCATCTCACGGGCGGTTTCGGCAATGCAGTAGGCGAAGAACTCGTCGAGTTCGTTGGATTTGTCGAACACCGCATCGGCGCCCAGCGCCATGCTGCGCTGGCGAATATCGGTCGTGGCGAAATTGGTCAGCACCACCACCTTCTGGTGAGGCTCACGCTGGCGGCAACCAGCCAATACGCCCAGGCCGCTGCCTTCGCGCAGGAACATGTCGACGACCGCCAGTTGCCACTGCCCGTCATGCAGCGAGAGCCAGCGCCTGGCTTCCGATTCGGTGGCGGCATGACCGACCACGACCACCGACGCGATCTCTTCCAGCGTTTCGATCAGGTTGTCGAGGATGGTCTGGTTGTCCTCGACAAGATAGGTGATGAGCGCCAAGAGTTTTTCCGCGTTTGGTTGTCAGAGTTGGCTGGTCCGCCATGGGCCATGGGTCAGGGCTGGGTGCTGGCGAACGTGCAGGCGCCCCCCGCAGAAAAATCCTAATTCAGCAGGCCGAACGCCTGTTGCAAGTGCGCCGCCTTCAGGCGCGCATGGGCCGCGTCCAGCGCTGCGAAGGCCGCGTCGATGGCACGTCGGTCGGGCACCGGCGCGCGCAGCAGCATGTCGTAGGTTGCCCGCAGAAAATCGTAGTCGGCCAGGGCAACGGTGGGGCGCATGTGAGAAGTGGTGAGGTGTGCCTGCATTTCATCTCCGGCTTGATGGATCCACAGTGCAGGGTCGGCTGATCCGCCCCTTCATGCCTCTCATTGTGGGCAAGCCGGAGCGGCGGCGGCATAGGCCAACTCAATCTCCGGCTGTCGGAGACCACCTACCCGCCCGCCGCCGTACGGCCACGGCGTCAGTCCAGGTGGTCGAGCAGCAGCGGCGCAATCATTTCCAGAAAGCGGTATTCGCCTTCGGGCAGGTGCTGGGCCTCGGGGTCCATCTGGCACAAGGTGCCGTAGAGATGTCGGGGACCGCGCGACAGCGGCAAGCCGACATAGGCATTGATCACCCCGCGCTGGAAATGTGTGGCCAGGCGCGGGTCGGTCAGCACGTCCTCGCTGACGAAGTCCTGGCCGGGCTGCACATAACTGCAAAGGGAGTGGTCACGGGGCGTGGGTGGCAAGGGGGACACCACCTGTCCGAGCCGGTCGTGGATGCCCACGTTCAGCATCACGTCACCGTGGAGCTTGTAGATGGCCGTGTAGCGGTGCGGCGCGCGCCGGTTCAGGAAGGCCAGCGCACCGGGAACCCCATGGTCCGCCAGCACTGCCTTGAATTTGGCAATGTCATCAAAGCAGTCTTGCACGGAGGTCTTTCAGTAGATGGCCGGACGGCCGTGGCGTGGTGCCGCGATTGTAGGCACCCGCGAGAAGGCGGTGGGATCAGCCGGGTATGGGCTACAGCCCGCCAGGGCTGCTACAGCGGACGCAGATGGGTCGGTGGGTCGAAGTCGCCCATTGCCAGCTTGAAGCGGATATGGGCTTCGTCCATGGCCACCATTGCGTCGTTGACCGCCTTGTAGTCGGGCGGGTCCATGCTCAAAAAGCGCATGTAATCAGCCCGTGCCTCGTCATAGTCGGCCAGGGCCTGCTGCGCTTTCGAGAGAGGAGCAGACATGGCCGGTCTTTTTTAAATGGCGGGCTGAACCGTACCGGGCTCTTCCGGATGCGCCGGTGGGGGCACGGGACCGAGATCGGGTTCGACCGGAAATTCGGCTGGTGCCGGCACAGTTTTCCCGCCAGGTGACAAGGGCTCACCATTTTCGGAAGGATGGGGGCGATGGGTGGCCGACATGGGGGTCAGAACGGGGCGACCCAGGCGTCCACCGGAACCCCTGCAGTAGCCAACGCGGCAACGGCAGCGATACCGATAGACACCGCCGACACATAGGCAATCAACGACCCCAACACCCGCCGGGGCGGTGCGCTGGACAGCCAGGCTGGCTGGTGAGGGTGGGTATCGGGATAACTGGACATGATTTTATTTTTGATCGAAAGCAGAACGTGTGCCATAGGCGGAATCTGAAAGGACCTGTCAGCGCAAGCCGACAAAGTGAAAAGCAGCGAGCAACACACGGCGGCCAGAACTCACTTTTTGATAGCTACCCGCGCAATTTCCAAAAGGGCTGGAGGCCAATTCGACCTCATAAAAAGCGCCGTCGACCCCGGGAAACCGGGGTTCAGGGTTTAGAGTTTGGGAATACGCAGCGTCTTGCTCAGCATCAGGGTGCCAGACAGGACAAACAGCAATGACAAGGGATGCAGCGCCCAGGGGCCGAGCATCCAGACACCGCCGTAGAGCTGATCACCCAGGCGGTCCTGCCAGGCCGCCACGGCCAGCAAGGCGGTCAGCAGCACGCTGGTCGGAATCGGTGTGCCCTCGAAATAGGCCACCTTGGCGGCCCCTGCCGACAAGGTTTCAGCCGTGACGTTGTACCGTGCCAGCCGGCTCACGCCGCAACAGACGAAGTAGATCAGCGCGACCCAGTCCCAGCCGCCGCGCAGGCCCGCGGCAAACGCCAAGGCCGCAGGCGCCACACCAAAGGAAATGATGTCCGCCAGCGAATCGAGCTCCCGCCCCAGCGCCGAATGCTGGCTGCGCCAGCGCGCCACGCGTCCGTCGAGCACGTCAAAAATGAAGGCTGCCGGTGCCATCGCCGCCGCTGCATAAAACCAGGCCTTGGCCCCCTCCACCGCGTACAACATGGCCAGGAAAACACCCGCGACCCCGCAGGCCGCATTACACAGCGTGAGGAAGTCCGCGAGGTGGAACTCCCGCAGCATGGAGAAATGTCTGGGCTTGTCAGTCAAGGGCGCCTGCTTTCATCGGTGGTCATGTCGGTCCGGCCGGCCATGCCGTACTTTACCTATTTCTGCGGGACGGGGACCGGCACCAGCAGCACCGGCGCATTGGTCTGCGGTTCGATGCGAACCGACGTGGCGCCGGCCGGCACGACCACGGTTTCGACCTCGCGAATCACCCCGCCGCCGGCGACACTGCCGCTGGCGTTGCCGTAACCGGTCACACGGGCTACACAGGCCGAGCGGTCTTCGCCGTTGAGGGCTTCGCAACGCAGGCGGGCATTGGCCTCGAACTGGGCGCCGCTGTTGTCAAGCTTGCCGCTGCGTTTTTCGGCGGCGGCATTGTTGACTTCCCTCAGGCAGGTGGCCTGGTCCTGCTGGGAACGGCCTTCCATGCAGGCGGCACGCTCCTTCTGCGTATTGCCCGAGGCATCAATGCCCGTGGTGCCGGTCGCCGTGATGGGCGCCTGCGCCAGCGCAGCCCCCATGAGCAGGGACAGCCCCAGGCCAGCCCATGCGTGGCGCGCGCGAAATGTGAGGTTGGTTTTGATCATGTTGTGCTCCTGAGCGGTGAAAGATGTCCCAGTCTAGGGAGACGGACGCGGCCGGCCTGAGGGATATCACGCCCGCTGGTTAGCGCCACGCACGCGACTCTCTGTAGGACGGGTCTTTCAGCGGCCACAAAAAAGGCGGCCATGGCATGGCCGCCTGGACATTCCAGAGAAGCGGGCTATCTGCCGGGCATGGTGAAGGAGTCTTCCCAGGGGGTCGCGAAACGGCCCGGCTTGTCACGGGTCGCGAAGGACCCGGTGCCGTCCGGGTTGAAGCCAGCAGGTCGGCTCTTTTCCCGGGGATCGGTTTCGGCAGCCTGTTTGTCCTTGAGCTCCTTGAGGGCAGCGGCTTTGGCTGCGCGCACCTTTTCACTGGTGAATTCGTCGAGCGCCGCATGAAAGCTGCTGTCGCCGCCGCGGGTCTCGTCGGCTTCGGCCTCGGACATCGGAACTTCGCCCAGAAACGCCGCCCTCATCGCACCGCCCGCGGGCAGACTGCCACTGCGCACCGTGGTGTAGCCGATGCCGCACTCCAGCAGCAGGCTTTCCTTCATGTCCTTTTGGGCCCTGGTCAGGCCCCGTTTGCCCGGCACATCGACGCAGCCGACCACCTTGCCGTCCAGCGTGCAGACAGTGAAGCTGCAGTAAACCCCCTCCAGCAGCTCGTGCCAGTGCTGGTCCTTGTTGTCTGGCCGGTTTCTGGTGCTCGGAATCGTGAAGCGCATGACCGGCACCTTGATCATCACCGCATGGTCCGCAAAAGCCGTGCGCAGCCACTTCCACACCTCCTGCTCCTCGCTGGTCATCAGGCCGCGGGCGTTGAGCAGCCAGCGCGCCGGCAAACGCAGCTTCTCCTCGACGCGGCGGCGTGACCAGCCCCAGTGCGCCAGAACCCCCAGACCGACGCCCAGCAAGAGGCCCAGCGCAGTCATCAGCCATGTGGATAGGTTCACGGTATCTCCTTCTTGTGTGGGCACGCTGCCGGATGCAACCCGGCGTCTGGCAGCCAGCATAAATCACAAACACCCCGCCGGTCAAAACATGGCGTCCGGAACGGTTACCAAATGAAGCACCGCGGGCAGCGCTTTCACAACTGCTGCCGGCCGGCGCTCAGGAACTGATCGCTCCTCCCAGGGGAAAAGCACGGGTCCGGCGCTGCTGCTCCAGGCTGGACTTCAGATGGTTGCGCGCCTTGTCGATCGGCGAAGAGTCCAGCGAATCCACGGCGGTCAACGCCAGCGCCCCGCTGCCGACTCCTGACTCCAGGGCCAGCGGGTCGCTCGTGTCCATCCCGCTCAATTCAATCTGCCCGATGAAAGCAGTCCGCAGGCTTTCCCCCGCCGGCAGCTTGCCGCAGCTGACCATCACATAGGGGATGCCGCATTTACCCAGAACGGTCTCCTTGACGTACCAGTGCGCCCTGTCGCCGTCGCCCGCCCCCACGACGTCCACGCAGCCGATCACGGTTCCTTCCGCGCCGCACACCGTGAACGTGCAGTAGACGCCGCTCAGGCGCTTGTGCCAGACCTTGCTTTCTGCGGGGGTGGTGGGCGCGGTGTAGCGCACCAGCGGAATCTTGAGCATGACGTGGTAGTCGGCGAAGACCCCGCACAACCACTGCCAGACTTCGTGTTCTTCTGGCGCGACCAGTTCACGCGCCGTGATGGGCCACTGGCTGGGTGCACTCATGCTGCGGAGGGCATCGCGCCGCAGATGCTTTCTGCGAAGCAGGAGGCTGACGCCTGCCGCAGACACCACCAGCAAAACCCCCAAGCCCACCGGTCCCGTCAAATCATTGAACACGCGCACTCCCTCTTTTGGGGGGAGTCTAACCACATCCCGGAAAAAAGATAATTTTTCTATCTAAAACAAAACTTTTTTTTATCCCCAACACGCCAGTCCCGTCCAACCGGACCCTGGTGGAAGCCGGGCCGGTGGTAACTCAGAAGACGGCGCCAGCCACCAGGGCTAGCGGAATTTTTTGGTGAATTCGCGTACGACGCCGATGATTTCGGCAGTGCCCAGGGGACGGATGGGATAGCGCACATTGAGCGGCTTGAGGAACAGCTCGCCACCATCCTTGATGAGCTGCTTGAAGGTCGTCTGGTTCTCGCCGTTGAGCGCGATCACATAGTCGCCCGGCAGGGCCTGCATTTCGGGCTCCACGATCAGCAGGGAGCCCTCGGGGAAAGAGTCGAGGCTGTCACCCACCATGCTGTCCCCCTGAACACGCAGCGCAAAGGTGTGCCGCTTGATCGCAATGGTGACCGGCACCATTTCCAGCCCGTCCTTGGGCTTGAAGTTGTCAATGACCGTGTAATTTCCGGCCTGCACTTCCGAGATCAGTGGCACTTCAGCCCTCACGTCAAAGCCCGGGCTGACGTTGGAACCGCCAGACATCAACTCGGCCACGGAAACGCCAAGCAGCTCTGCCACCCTGCGCTGGTTGGAACGTTTGGGCGCGGTGCCGCCTGGTCTTTCCCATTGTTGTACGGCCCCGCGGCTGACGCCTGCAGCGTCAGCAAACTGCTGCTCGCTCATGGCCAGCCGCTTGCGGCCTTCCCTGATTAATGTGTGAACGCTCATAGTCTATAGGTTAGGCCTCGGCCTCGATAGAAAATTTGTCTATGGATAGAAAATTTAGCTCTCACGCGGAACGCAGCCTCGGTGCTTAATGACCGTGAAAGGGCCTGAAACAGGCGCTGCGGCGGCGCCTTCCAAACAAGCTCTGTGCGTAGCCTGTTGTTCTTCTTCTTGATTCTTCTTGGTATTGCTGAAGAATCTGGGTATGGAATTACATAAAAAAAGGTCTACAAAACCCTGTAAATCTTTTTTATTAATCAACAAAAGGTATGGAATACCCCGGCAGGCGGCCCTAGGCGGGACATCAGCTGTCCTTGAGCAAAAACTGCATGCTGGTTCCCGCCAGTTCCAGCACGTCGTTGTGAGCCAGTGGCACCGCATCGGCCCCTATCGGCTGGCCATTGAGCGTCGGCGGGACCTCACCCGCCATGTGGGCCACGTAGTAGCCGTAGCGCCGGTGGGAGACGGCCACGACACTGACATCGGGCTTGCCGAAAGTGGTCACCGCCTTGACCACAGGCACCTCCAGTCCGGCCGAAGAGCCCGAGAGCACCTTGAAGCTGGCGTGCAGCGCGCCGCTCCCCCCCGGCGCGGCATGGCCATCGAGCTTCATCGCCGCGGTTTCGTGGTAGCCGGAATCTTCGGAGGCCGAGAGGTACTGGATCCTGAAGTTTCCGATGGCGATGATGTCGTTGTCATGCAGCAATTGCCGTGACTTGATCATCTTGCCGTTGATATAGGTGCCGTTGGTGCTGCCCAGATCTTCGACATACACGTTGGCCAGGCCTTCCAGTTCAAACACGCAGTGCTCGCCGCTGACCACCAGGTTGTTGAACACAATGTCGTTGTGCGGCCGCCGGCCCAGCGTCGTGCGGTCCTTGTGCAGGTAGACGTGTTTGATTTCGACACCCTCGACCGATGCAATCAATTGCGGCATAAGGCCTCCCGGCTGCGTCCAGACTGCCGCGGTGCGCCCTTCGCACAGCGGCTTGGCCATCGTATGCCTGGCGCGGCCCGGAAACAAGCCCCCTGGGTCAGCGCTTGCGCAGGGGCTGCAGCAGCGCGGACAGCCCGTTGTGATCGATTTCCAGCATCAGCGCCAGCAGGCGACCGATCTCGTTCCTGGGGAAACCCTCGCGGGCAAACCAGGCGAGATAGTTGCCCGGCAGGTCGGCGATCAGCCGCCCCTTGTACTTGCCGAAAGGCATCTCGCGCGTCACCAGCAGTTGCAGGTCTTCAGGCTTCATGCGCCCGCGCGCTTGACGGTCCAGCCCTGTTTGGTGAGCAAGTCCACCACCAGCGCGGCATGGTCGCCCTGCACCTCGATCACGCCGTCCTTGACCGTGCCGCCGGAACCGCAGGCCGTCTTGAGCTGTTTGCCGACGATCACCAGCGCCGCGTCCTGCAACGCCAGCCCCTTGACCAGGGTCACGCTTTTGCCGCCGCGGCCTTTGGTCTCGCGCGACACCCGGACAATGCCGTCGGACGGGGCAAGCGGCCGCGTCTGGCGGCACACGCACTGGGCGAGCGCCTTGCGGCAAGCCGGGCACATGCGGCCGGCATCGGTCGAATAGACGAGCCCACCCTGTGGGAAATGGCTTTTCATGAGATCAACGGTGTTGGGAAAACGCGGGCAGCTGCCACGCTGGTGGCGCCGGGGAACAGGCGGCGCCGCAAGCCCGTTATTTTAGTCGCCGCACGAACGCCACGGCTTCAGCCGCGCACAGAACCGCAGACTACTAGATATGCCCCACCGGCTGCGGGGTGTGCCGCAGGTGAAGCGACAGGCCCAGCGCCTCCATGTGGTTGCCGTTGCGGCCGAGAATGGTTTCGGCCAGGGGCAGGAAATGTTCCTCCTCAAAACGGGCATGCGAGGAATAGGCGTGAACCAGTTCCTCCACGGCATCCAGATCCAGGTCGACAGACTGGGACTTGGCCACGGCCTTGACGGCAGGCTCCAGCTTTTTCCACATGGCCTCGATCTGGCGGTGCTCCGCGGTCAGGCGCTGCACCATGGCCTGGACCTCATCGGCCTCCCGGCCCCGGCCGGCGCTGCGCAACACGGCGGGAAACAGCTCGCGCTCCTCGTCCGCATGGTGCTCGTACACCGCGTGGTGGAACAGGGCCAGCGTGTCGGTGGCGATGGTTCGCGCCTGGGCCGCAGCCGCCTGGAGCGCAGGCAACTCCTCGAAGGCCTGAAGCTTCGACAGAATGCCCAGATGGCACTGGGAAAAACCGGTCAGCGGCTCGCTGGAATGGTCCGGATCGTGCGCGGCAGAATGGATTGTCATGTTGTCAATATAGGGGGGCGTCTGTGCGTCTGGCTTGATGCACATCAATAAAGCGGCCGCCCAGCTCCGCAAGATAAGGGCCTGTTCATCATCACCCGACAAGGCACCCATGTTCAAGAACATTCTTCTGGCGACCGACGGTTCCGAAGCATCGGCCCACGCGGCCCAACTCGCTGTCAACCTGGCGCGCACGCATGGCGCCAAACTCACCGCCCTGTATGTCGTGGACCCCTACCCTTACCTGAGCATCGGCGAGACCAACCCGCTGGGCGTGCAGGCCTACATGGCCGCCGCCCAGAAACACGCCGCGCAGGCCCATGCCAAGGTCGCGGCGCTGTGCGGTGCGCCGGGCGCGGGGATCCAGCTCGAAGCGCGCATGGCCGAGAACGTGTCGGCCGCCAGCGGCATTGTCCAGACCGTCAAGGACGAAGGCGCGGACCTCGTCGTCATGGGCTCCCACGGCCGCACCGGCATCGTCCGGCTCATGCTGGGCAGTGTGGCCGCCAAGGTGGCGGCCGAGTCGCCGGTACCGGTGCTGATCGCGCGCTAGGAGTCTGCTCGGCGGCTGTCAAACCTGACTGCGCCTGCGCAGCAGCGGCCTGAACATCAGCAGGCCCAAGGCCGGCCCCAGTGCGAGCCAGGGCAACACCACCGGCAAGGGCCAGGCCTGCGTGGCCCCCACGAACAGTTCGATGCTGAGCACCGAGATCGCAAAGCCGATGCAATTGGCAAAGGTCAGCACGCTGCCGGCCACCGCAGGCGGCGCGTTCTGCGCGGTCAGGGTGGAGAACTGCGGCGAGTCGCCCGACACCGTCACACCCCAGAGCAGCATCCAGGCCATGAACCACGGCAGCGGCGCAGCCAGCATCACCGGTGCCGCCACGCAGCAGGCGCCGCTGATGGCCAGCTGCAGCTGCGCCACGCGTGCGCTGCCAAAACGCCGCACCAGCAGACCGCCGCCCACACAGCCGGCGCTGCCCACGGCAATGATCCAGAAAGCCGCAACACTCACAGACGTGCCGGCCAGCCGGGTCGCCACGATCAGCGGCACCAGCACAAAAAAAGCATAGAGCTCCCACATGTGGCCGAAGTAGCCAAAAACCGACGCGCGCAGGCGCCGGTCGGTCCAGATCAGGCCCAGCGCCCGTGGCGTGATGCGCGCACCGCGCACCAGGTGCGGGCTCTCGGGCACCAGCCAGGCCGTGGCCACGCCGCCCAGCGCCGCCAGCAGCGACACACCCAGCACCACCGCCTGCCAGGGCGAGCCGCCCCCGGCGAACGCAGGCAGGCCCGCATCACCGGCCAGCGCGCGCAGGCCATGGGGCAAGGCCGTGCCCAGCACCAGCGCGCCTATCAGCACACCCATCACCGCACCCAGGCGTTCGCGGTACCAGCTCGCCGCGATCTTCATGCCCACCGGGTAAATGCCGGCCAGCAGAAACCCCACGCCAAAACGCAGCGCCAGCAGCAGCGTGAAGTCGCCCTGCACCCAGACCGTGGCGGCATTGAGCGCCGCACCGAGCAATGAGCAGATCAGGAACACGCGTGAGGGCGCAAAGCGGTCGGCCAGCATCAGCAAGGCAAACACCAGCGTGCCCGCCACAAAACCGAGTTGCACGGCCGAGGTCAACATGCCCACCGCGCCCGGCGGCAAGCCCCAGGCCCGTTGCAGGTCGGGCATGACAGCGTTGACCGCGAACCACAGCGAGGTGCCGGCAAACTGCGACAGCACGATGACCGGCAGGATGCGCCGGGGAACGGCGCCCGCCATCAGCGGAACCTGACGGTCAGGCCGGCCAGCGGCTCGTCAAACGCCGCCGTCCAGGTTTCGCCCGGCGCCACCGGCCAGGCGTCCGTCCAGGTGCCGGTGGTGACCACGTCGCCCGGCTGCAGCTCGGGGGCGCCGGGGCAACTGCGCAGCTCCGTCAGGAAATGCTGCAACGCATGCAGCGGGCCATCGAGCACATTCGAGCCCACGCCCTCGTCGACTTGCCGGCCGCCACAGGACAACGTGATGTGCGCCGCTGCCAGGCGCTCCTCCAGCGCCCGCGCGTCGCTGGCCAGCCCGGCCACCGGCACACGCGCGCCCACCAGCAGGCGTGCATGCAGCGCCCCGTCGGCCACGGTGTCGGCCGCCACGAACTTCCACCCGGGCTGGTGCGACTGCACGATCTCGAAGCCGGGCGCGACCCACGCGATGCAGGCGAACAACTCGTCAAGCGAGGCATTGGCCGGTGGCGTAGTAGCGATGCCGAAGACCGCTTCCGGCTCCAGCCGCGGCTGGCAGGTTCCCGCCAGAGACACCTCGCCCTGCCCTTCGCAAAACGACAAGGTGCTGTCCCAGACCGTGCCCCAGATCGGCCCAAACACCTGGTAGCGCGGCCAGATGCTGCGGTTGGTAAAACCCACCTTGTAGCCGCGCGGCTGTTCGCCGCGGTTAATGCGCAACTGCCGCACCGCCAGCGCGCGCTGGTAAGCCTCGGGCACGTCCAGGCCCGAAGCGGCGGGCCAGAAACCGGCATGGTCGTAATGGTGGAGAAGTTGCTCGGGCGTCATGGGGTCGAGCTTAACGCCGACAGCCGGATTCCGCATGTCAAAGGATTACATGCCAAAACAGGCGCCAGCCCAATAGATACGGACGCAAGCAGCTATCATTTTGAGAGTCAGCAAAAGAGGATGGCGAGCAGCGCCGGGTCTTCCACCAGATTCAGCAACGCGTAGCCACCGAGCCGGTAGGCGGTGTAGACGGCCTGCGCCATCAGCTGTTCAAGCGCCATCATCACTTAGCGGCGACCACTCACGCCTTGGTCTGTGCGGCCTTGCGGTCGGCCACGACTTTTTGGGCCGAGGGCCGCTCGCCGATCAACTTGACGTAACTCTTGTAGTCCACCCCTCCGGCCAGCAGCAGGTCTTCGCCAAACGCGATCTTGCTGGCCATGCCCACCAGCGGCAGGCTGGCAAAGGCGGCGCAGTCAGCCTGGGTGAAGGTGTCGCCGGCCACGTAGGGCGAAAACTTCGCCAGCTTTTTGAAAGCGGCGATGTTGGCCTCCAGCTGCTTGCGGACGCGGGCCAGGTTGCCCTCGCTCAACGGCTCGGCACCGAAAAAGGCCGCGCCATACAGCTGGCGCGCGACGATCTCCAGGTGCCAGTCGATGAAGGTGGTGAGCTCGCGCACCTTGGCGGCGGCAAAGGCATCGGCCGGCAGCAGCGGCGGCTGCGGGTAGGCGGTTTCGAGGTAGTCCAGGATGGCCTGGCTTTCGCAGAGCCCGCCCTGCGCCGTGCGGATGAAGGGAATTTTTCCCAGCGGCGAGGCGCCGAGGATCGCCTCGTCCTTGCTGTGCGTGGCGGCGTACTCTTCGGCAAAAGGCACACCTTTTTCAAGCAACGCGAGTTTGACCTTGTTGTAGTAGTTGGAAACGGGAAAGCCGCAAAGGGTAAGCATCGAAGAGTCTCCTGAGTTGATGGAGCCAAGTTTAGGCCAGCCCGGCCGGGCCGGCGTGCAACGGGGGTGACAGTCGCGGCGCCGCCAGGCCCCCCAGAGGGCGCCAGGGCTGTCTGTGTGACATATGCGCCTTCTCCTCCATTTGAAGGACGACAGGGCGCAGCGCCAGCGCGACGATTTCCCCCCTCATCCACTTCATCAACTGGAACCACCATGAGCAACTACTACTGGGACGAAACGCAGATGAAGGCCGACGGCGCCAACCCGACCATCCTGGCGATCGGCGACTCCTGGTTCTGGTACCCCTTCTTCGGGGGCAGCCTGACCAACTACCTGGGCGACATCGTGGCCCCCAAAAGCCATGTCATCCTGGCCAAGGGCATGAACGGCGCCGAAGCCTTTGACTACGTGGACGGCAAATACGCCGACAGCGTGCGCAGCGCGCTCAAGCTGTACGGCGCCGGCCTGTCGGCCGTGTTCCTCAGCGGGGGAGGCAACGACTTCGCCGGCTTCAACGACATGCGGCCGCTGCTCAAGGACAGCTGCTCGGGCGAAACCACCGCCAACGGCTGCTTTCGCGGCGGGGCGCAGGGCCTGCCGGGGTTTCTGGAGCGCATGGACACCTACTACCGCAAGCTGATCGGTGTGGTCTACACCCGCACCACCCTGGACTGCCTGATCGTCATGCACACCTACGACTACGCGATCCCGGACGGCAAGGGCGTGTTCGGCAAGGACGGCTGGCTGCAGCCCGCGCTGACCGCCGCCGGCGTCAAGCCCGGGCTGCACCAGGCCTGCGTGGTCCACCTGCTGGACGCCTTCTACAAGGTGCTGGACAACATCACGAAGATGGACCCCACCCACCTGCACGTGGTGGACAGCCGCGGCACGCTGGGCCCCGGCGACTGGGCCAACGAGTTGCACCCCAAGGGTACGGGCTTCAGGAAAATAGCCACGCAGTGCTGGAAACCCGCGCTGAAAAACATCGGGTTGGCCTGAGCAGCCCCAAGCTGCTTGAGCCTGCCTGGCTACGCCCGGTCGGGAAACAGCGGCGTCAGCAGGCGCACGGCAATGTTGAAGCCGTCGCCGGCTGGCGTGACGCGCACCACCTGCGCCTCGCAGGTCAGCGGGTGGGTCCGGCCCACGCCGGGAAACTCCAGCACCAGCTCCATGCTGGCGCCAAGCTCGTAGCTGCGGTCCGACTGGAAGTACAGCCCGGTCGCGCTCAGGTCATGGGTCGCGCCCTCGTCCCCGTCGATGGTCAGGCGCACCGCCACGCCAAAACGCTGCGCCACCCGTTGCTCAAGCAGCACAGCCCTCTTTTCACCCCCGGCGGTTGTTTCCATGGTTCTGTCCCTGTAGATGCCCAAAAACGGACGTGGTCTCCAATCTAACACCAGGGCGCGCCGCGTGTGTAGGCGCGTGAACACGCCGCGTGTGGGACAGCGGACAAATGCGCCACCCCGCCCGCCAGCATTGAAGATCAGATTAGCCTCCAGCCCCATACCGACGGGCACCATCAGCTATTAGTTTGATAGCAAGTTGAGGCCGGACGGATGACCCTATCTGCAAAGCTGGTCCTCGCAGGGCACGCCGTCGTGGTCGCCGTCCATCTTGGTACCGGGGCAGTTTTTCAGGAAGTACGTGGCTTCGGCGCAAGAGGTCATCTGCGAGCAATGCTGCCGGCCATCGCAGACATAGGAGGTCGTCGCCGCACGCGAAGGTGCCATGTCCAGCAAGGGCTGGCCTGCAGGGGATGCCGCTTCAGCGGCGCGATTTACGGGCACCACCTTCTGGTAATACGCGTAAGCCTGCCAGCCCAGCGCCGCCACCAGCAGCAAGCCCACCACCGCTTTCAGACCACTGCCGGGCGAGTTGCCCGAACGGCTGACCCGCACGGGGCGATGGCTGCGGTCGGGCTGGTACACGGCCTGCTGCGCACCAACACCCTGCACCTTCACAGCGCACTTCTTGCCCTGGGGATTGAGCGCCACCTCGAAGCTCAACGCTTCGTTGAGCACCGGCCGGCCGCCGCGCCGGTATTCGGAGATGTGGACAAAGATGTCCTGCCCGCCCTGACTGGGGCTGATGAAGCCAAAGCCCTTGTCGTCGTTCCAGCTTTTGAGGGTGCCTTCGAAGCGCATGGTTGGCTTTAGTGTGTTCAAGTCATTGAGATGATCGCGCCTTCGAAAGGCTGGCTGACTGCGGTGCACCTCAACGAACAAAAAATTCACCTGAAGGTCATGATCAATCTCGCATAGGCACTAATGCGACCTCGTCGATCGTTCGAGCCTGCGCTGGCTCCCCGACGCGGTCAATGCTGAGAACTGGGATTGGAGTTTTGGCTGGATTGAAAGCCTAAGCTCCGCTCAGTTTCAGCCCTTCCTCGGGCTTGTTCATCGAAAGGGCAGCAACATTGGCCGGTAAACTCATCGGCGCCTCTATGGTTCCGTTTTCGTCAGAAGCTCCATTGGGGTTGCAGAGGAATTTTACCGCCGACATTGTTGCGCGTGTTGCCTCTTCATTCGCTCTGTTGACTCGCTCAATTGCCTCAGCTTTTTGCGTGGGGATAGGCAACCCCAATTCCGATACAAGCCCATCTGGCTCAGGCAAAGGAACACGATGCCCAGCAATGCCTATGATCTTTTCCAGTTGTTGAAACGGTTGGCGGCTCGCTAAAGTGCGGGAATCAGTCTCTATCTGTATTCCATTTTCAGTCAGAACAACCTTTGTTGGATGAGCACCATCTAGGTCCGTATTCTTGTGTGAAAGAAGCCAAGCTGCTCCAGCTGGGACGCCAAAAAATAAGGCAAACATGAAAGGCACCCAGCTCGACGGTTTTTCATGCCAAAGGAATAAGCACCCAACGATAAAGGCGAGTCCGCTTAGAAGTGCTAGGAGGATTACAAAAACTTGGCTTCGACTCGGTAGTAGTTTGACTTGAGCATCGAGATTTGCGTCCATGATTGCCTCATACACCAATTGATATCGTGCTGTCCGGGTTCTTCCTCGGTGCAAATGCCGGATGCGTTACGTATACCCAATTGTTCTTGTGGTTGAAAAGCTGAATAACTTTGATCAGCTCACCACCAAAGTAGATGACGCTTTGCTCATCTATGTGGCAACTATCCAAAACGAAGTTGGTAGTCGAAACATGCAATTTGCAGTTATCGAATCGACACCCCTTGAACTTATATCCGTCCAATTTCACTTCTTTTCCGTTGTACCAAGTCCCGATGACTTCGGGCTTATAAAGCATCGAAGCTAGCAAGTTATGGTTCATTTTGGAAAACAGCTCATTTTCTCCAGCCATGTTTCTTCCTTCCCCCCCCGTTTGAGTAACACGGGGGGCTATAAGTAAATTGAAACTCAGTATGAAGCTCGCGGAAAAACCTGTCACCCTACAAACAGACTAGACAGACGCATTCTTCTTCATTGACTCGGCAGCACTCAGCAGAATCAGCAGCTTCTAAGCCTGCCAAACCCCATACCCCAACTCCCGCAGCGCAATGCCCAGCTCCACCTCCATGTCGCGCGCGCCCTCATAAGGCATCGGGTTGTACATCGCGTACAGGCCGGGCAGCAGGCGCACACCCCACTTCTGCACATACACGTTGGACTGGATGCCGGCCTTGTGTTTGTCGAAACGCACATCGGGGTCCAGCCCCGTCATGCCGACGTACACAAAGGGTTTGCCGAGCTGGTAGTCGGGGTTGGCGCGGCGAAAACGCCCCACGTTCCAGACCTCGTCGGACAGCTCGATCACGTACACGTGGTAGTGGTGGCTGCGCGGTGTGCGCGGCGGTTTTTTGGCGCGCGGTTTGGCGGGAGCGGCATCGGCCGCATCGCCCGCTATGGCCGGCGGGCTTTTCTTTTTGGGGGTCTTGCGGGGCGCGGTAGCCATGGTGGCTGAAGTATGCGGCAAGTGGCCGGTTGCCCAGGGCGCTACCAAATAGATAGCTGGTCACGCCCGTACATCAAGGGCTGGAGGCTGATTTTGATGCAAAGAATCAGCGAACGGGCTTCCACGGATCAAGTCCGGCACGACCCTTCAGCGGGGTCAGGAGTGCCGGCTTGCTTCTTCAGCCGTTCCGCTGTGCGTCGCGCCGGCGCAGCGCCCACGCGAAGAACACGCCCTCGGCCGCCATGACGGCGCCGCCCAGCGCCACCACCGCGCCGGTGCCGATTTGCGCAATCAGGCTGGCGGCCACCACCACACCGATTGACTGGCCCAGGAACAGCGACGAGGCGAACAGCGAGACCGCCGTGCCGCGCGCGCCGGGCGCCATTTGCGTGGCGTTGGCCTGCATGGTGTTGTGGAACATGAAAAAACCAAAGCCGGCCAGCAGGCTGGCGGGCACGGCGGGCAGCCAGTGCGGCGTGAAGGCCAGCACCACTGCGCACACCCCCACCAGAATGCCGCCGAGCAGCACCAGCTTTTGCTGGCCAAAGCGGCGAATCATGTGGCGCCCCACCGCCATGTACATCACGCCGCCCAGGCCGAACAGCGCCACGATGGTGCCCGCCAGCGACAGCGACAGGCCCAGCGAGCGGTGCAGGTGCGAGGCCCAGATGGCCAGCACGCCAAAACCTGCCGCCCCTTCGACCAGCGCCATCAGCAGCACCACACGCGACCACGGGCCGGTGATGATGAGCAGCGCCTGTTTCACGAAGCCGGGCCGCGCGCCCTGCGGCTGCGTTGCCACCGCCACCGGCACGGCCGGGGCCGCCTGCTGCCGGCGCCAGTCGCCCCACAGCAGCAGGCCCACCACGCCGAACAGCAGCGTCAGAAAAGCAAAGGCCCAGCGCCAGCCGAGCGCGTCGGTCAGCAGGCCGCCGGCGAGCTGGCCGCCCACAATGCCCAGCGTGCTGCCCAGGCCGGTGCGCGTGAGCATTTCCTGCAGCTGGTCGGACGGCACGGTGTCGCCGACCCAGGCCATGGTGAGCGGAATCAGCGCGGCCGCGCCCAGCGCCATCAGCAGGCGTGCCCACACCAGCATGTCCAGGCTGGTGGCCAGCGTGGCCGCAACGCTGCCCACGCAGCAACCCAGCGTGGCGAAGGTGACGATGCGGAACTTGCCGAAGCGGTCGCCCAGCGGGCCGTAAAACAGCTGCGCCACGCCGTAGGTCACCGCAAACACCGACACCACCAGCGCCGCCTGCCCCAGGCTGACGGCAAACACGCGCGACAGCTCGGGCAGCATGGCGTCACAGATGCGCTGCGCGGCCATGCTGGCAAAGGTGGCCAGCGACAGCAGCACGATGGAGCGGCGCGTGGCCGCGGACAAAGGGGCGGAAACAGGGGCAGAAACGGGAGTGGTGGTCACGAAGCGAAGAGGTTGGTTGACGCGCTGCAAGCGTCATGGGGCCAGGCGCCGGCCCATTGTAGGCAGGACCCGGCCTGCGCGCTTGGCACACAGACGCGACCCGCGCGAACGCGGGATCGTCCGCCTACCGAACCTGGCCGGGCGGCAGGGGCGCGTACTGCGGTGCGCGTTCGCCCTGCGGCAGGCCGATCACCACGCCGGGCTGCGCCGCACCACCGCTACCCGACATGGGGCGGGCGCCGGGAACCGACTCCCAGCGCGGGTCGCCGCCCGACGGGGGTGGCGCGGTGGCCGGCGGTGAGTTGTAGACCGGCGGGCTGTAGGTCGGTGGCGGTGGCGCAGTGACCGGCGGCGGCGGTGTGTAGGCCGGCATGGCCTGCTCTTCGGCCGGCGGCTGCCGGGGCGTGACCGGCTGCGACGGGGACGGGAACAGCCCGCGCAGCCAGTCGCTCACTTGGTCGACCACGGGCCCGACCACGGGATCGGCCTGGCCGCTGCCGCGCGGCGCGTCAAAGCGCGCGTTGGTGTCCACCACCCGGCTGCGCAGCGCCTGCTGGAAAAAATCACCCACGATGGGCAACGCGCTGTGGGCGCCCTGGCCCCAGTAGTCGCTGAGCGTGACGCGGTTGTCGTTGAAGCCGACCCACGCGCCCGCCACCAGCTGCGAATGCATCAGCACAAACCAGCCGTCGGTGTTGTCCTGCGTGGTGCCGGTTTTGCCGGCCACGTCCGCCTGGATGCCGAAGCGCGAGCGGATGCCGGCACCGGTGCCGCTGTCGATCACGCCGCGCATCACGTCCAGCAGCACCTGCGCCGAGGGAATGGACAGGGCCTGCTCGGGCACCGCGGTCTGAAAGGTCTCCAGCACCTTGCCGTTGCGGTCTTCCACGCTGGTGATCAGGAGTGGCTCGATGTAGCTGCCGCTGTTGGCGATGGTGCTGTAGGCCGACACCATTTCCTTCAGGGTCACCGGGCTGGTGCCCAGTGCCAGCGAGGGCACCACGTCGAGCTTGCTTTGCCGCACACCCATGGCCTGAGCCAGGCTGGCCACCTTGGCCGGGCCCACGCTCTGCATGACCTGGGCGGTGATGGTGTTCTTGGAATACACCAGGCCGTTGCGCAGGCTCATGGGCGCGTAGCTGGGCGGGGTGCCGTCGCGGGGCCGCCAGACGGCGCCGTTGCCCAGCGGAATTTCCACGTCACCGTCCATGAAGCTGTCGGTCGGCCGGGCGCCGTTTTCAAACGCAGCGCCGTACACAAAGGGCTTGAAGGTCGAGCCTGGCTGGCGGCGCGCCTGCTGCACGTGGTCGAACGGGTCCTGCGCAAAGTTGCGGCTGCCCACCCATGCGCGCACATGGCCGTTGCGCGGGTCCATGGCCACAAAACCGGCCTGCAGCCGCGTCTTGTCCTGGCGCAGCGCCAGCATGAAGTCCTTGTCGGCCTGCAGTTGCTTGAGGGCCTCTTCGTCGGTCTGGCCGGACTCGCGGGCAGCCTTGTACTCGGCGCTCTCGCGCACAAAGGCTTTCACGATGTCTTTTTTGGCGGCCCAGGTGCGCGGCCCCCATTCGCCGTTGGCCACGCCCTGCAGCCTGTCGGCCTGGCGGATCAGCGCCTGGTTGGCCTGGGCCTGCAGCCGCGAGTCGATGGTGGTGCGCACCACCAGCCCGTCGGCATGGATGTTGTAGTCGTTGCGGTCGGCCCATTCGATCAGCCAGCGGCGCACAAACTGGGAAAAGTGAGGCGCGGGGCCGAGCGGCTCGGTCTGCCGCTCGAAGTCGATCTTGAGCGGCCGTTTCTTCAAGGCCTGGAACTTCGCCTCCGGCAGCTTGCCGTGCTTGACCATCTGCGCCAGCACGATGTTGCGGCGCTGCGTGGCGCGCTCGGGGTTGAGCACCGGGTTGTAATAACTGGTGCCCTTGAGCATGCCGATCAGCGTGGCGCTTTCCAGCACGTCGAGCTTGTCGGCCGACTTGTCGAAGTAGGTGCGCGCCGCCATTTCAATGCCGTAGGCGTTGTACAGGAAAGGCACGGTGTTGAGGTAGGTCTCGAGGATCTCGTCCTTGGTGTAGACCGCCTCGATCTTCAGCGCGGTGATGGCCTCCTTGATCTTGCGCGTGACCGTGGCCGAACGGCCGATCTCCTTGGGGTACATGTTGCGGGCCAGCTGCTGCGTGATGGTGGAGCCGCCCTGCAGGTCGCCGGTGAAGGTCTTGAACACGGCCGAGGCGGTGCGCTTGAGGTCGATGCCGTGGTGTTCGTAGAAGCGGTGATCTTCGGTGGCAATCAGCGCGGCCAGCACGCTGGGCGACATGTCGGCCAGCTTGACCCAGTCGCGGTTGGCGCGCTTGAACACGGCCAGTTCCTTGCCGTCGATGGACATCACCCTGGCGGGTTTTTCTTCCTTGGCCTTGCGCAGGTCGCTGATGCTGGGCGTGAAGGGGACCAGCAGCAGCGCATACAACAGCAGCAACGCAGGAATGGCGGCGACGGTCAGGGCGACGCCGCGCCGGGTGGGGTTGCGCACGCGGCGCAGGATTTCAGCGGCAAAGGCAGCGGCAAGGGGCTGAAAACGGGCAAGGAAACGGGCGAAGAGTTTTTTCATCGGGTGCCAGTGTAGGCGCTGCGCATGAACCGGTCCGTAGGACGGTTTCCACTGGCGACAGGAGGTCAAACGCGGCGTATTGGGGTCGCGCAGGCCAGGCCGCAAGTTTGCAGAGCCGAATCAGGCATGGGCCCTTTCCTTTCGGGCGTGATGCGCTACATATTTTGTAGCAAATACACGGCAAATTCAGTCTGTCACGCGCCTTCGATGATCACAAAATCAGCCTCGGCATGGCGCTGCCGGACCGCCTTGGCGGCCTGGTACTCCGGGCTCTGGTAGCAGGCGTGCGCCGTTGCCAGGTCGGCAAACTCCACCACCACATTGCGCTCCCGCGCCGTGCCTTCCATGCATTCGTACTGACCACCGCGCACCACAAAATGCGCGCCGTACTTTTCGAAAGCCGGTTTGGCCGCCTGCAGATAAGCCGGATACCCCTCAGGGTTGGTCACGGAGACCCGAACAATCCAGTAGCCTTTTGACATGTTTTCTCCTTGAATGAAGGCGCCCCGGCAGCGCCGGAATGAATGAACTTCGGGAATCTTAGGTTTGATTTCTCATCTATAAAAATGAATAATGAAGATGAAAAGCATCACAAGAAGAGATCATGAATCTAAGCGACCTGCAGATATTCCGGACGGTGGTTGAAGCCGGTGGCATCACGCGCGCGGCTGAACGCCTGCACCGCGTGCAGTCAAACGTCACCACGCGCATTCACCAGCTTGAAGAAAAACTGGAGGTTGAACTGTTCGTGCGCCAGGGGAAAGCACTGACCCTTTCCCCGGCCGGGCGTACGCTGCTGCCCTACGCTGACCGGCTGCTGGCGCTCGCCGACGAGGCGCGCAACGCCGTACGTGACGGCGCGCCCCGCGGGCCCTTTGTGCTGGGTGCCATGGAAAGCACGGCCGCCGTTCGCCTGCCCGCCCCACTGAGCCGGTTTGTTGGCGACCACCCCGACGTCAAGCTCACCCTCAAAACAGGCAACCCGCAGCAGCTCGCCACGGCCTTGCTGGCAGGCCGGCTGGACGCAGCGCTGGTGACCGGGCCCTTCCCCGACGGCCCGTTCGAAAGAACTCCTGTTTTCAGCGAAGAGCTGGTCATCGTTGCCGCCGCCGGACAAGCGCCTTTGGGTGGCAAAAACGGGCCCCTGCCGCCAGCCATGGTGGCGTTCGAAATGGGGTGCCCCCATCGCACGAGACTTGAAAAATGGTATGCGCAAAAAGGCGGCGCACCCACCCAGACGATTGAAATTTCGTCCTACCACGCCATGCTCGGCTGCGTGGTGGTGGGTATGGGTATTTCGCTGGTACCGCTCAGCGTGCTCACCACCTTTCCGGAACGCAAGCACCTCAGCGTGCATCCGCTTCCCAAGGGCGACAACCACTACGGCATTGACCTGATCTGGCGCAAGGAAGCGGTGGCCCCGCAAATGATCCAGGCGCTGGTCAAAGCGCTCAAGCCGGTCACGGCAACAAAATCGCCAGCGCGGCGCCGGCTCAGCGCTGGCGCTTGAGCGGCTGCCAGCCTGCAAACTGGGGGTAATGCCGAGCCACCACGGCGCCGTCGAAATCCCAGGCGATGCACTTGCCCAGGTGGTAAGGCGGCTCGGCGCTGCCGGACTCCGCGAGGCCGGCCTGCGCGCGCAGATGGCCGCGGTACACCGGCACCGTCTGGTAGGCCGCCGTCGCCATGTTGAACAGCATCTCGCGCAGGTGGGTGCAGCCGCGAATGCCGCCCAGCGCCTTTTCGATGGCCTGGCGCCAGCCCGGCCCCATGGTGGCGCCCACCATCAACTGCATCGGGTCGATGCCCTGCTGGCATTCGTCAAACGGAGCGTGGTCACTGGCGCTGGCGATGTCGCGAATGACCAGGCCGTCGTCCACCGTGACGCGTATGGCCATGCCGTGGATGGGTGTGCCCGGCGGCACCTCGCGCTCCGAGCGGGCATGTTCGTAGGTACGCACATCGGTCATTTCGGCTTCGATGTCCCACAGGCCGTCCTCGCGCCGGTAGCCGCGGTAAACGACGGCGCGTGTGTGCAGGTGGGTTCGGGCTTGGGGTGCGGGCAGTGGCATGGGGGGAAAGGGTCCGGGGAAAAAGAGACTATTTTCCCAGTAACACGGGCGCCGCGCCGCCGGGGGCGGCACCCAGGCCAGATCAAGGCAAAAAATCGGCCTCCAGCCCCATAGGGACGGGCGCGAGCAGCTGCGTTTTTAATAGCAAATCGGCAGCGGCTCAGCGCACCTGCATGCGGTTCAAAAACTGCTCCAGCGCCGTGATGCCCTGGCCAGGCACTTCGTCAGGATTTCCCCGCAGGCTGCTGTCAGGCGTCAGCTGATTCACCACTTCAGGAAGAATCTGCGCTCAAGCGGCGCACCAGGCCCAGGTCAGTTTGTTGCAGGCTTCACACTCAGGCAGAACCGATGTCGCAGACGCTGGTTTGTCTGCCACAATCACACAAGGTACACGCCACAGGCCTGCGCGGTACCCGGGAATCGCGACGCTGTTACTCGGCCGCTACAAGCGCAAAGGTGATGATCATGGCAAGGATTTCGATGTTTGCACTGAAACCTGCATGGGACGCGATGACGGCGAGACGCCGCAGCCTCCTCTACGGCGCCGCCTTCGCGCCGGCCCTGTTGCTCGCCGGATGCGCCGTGGAAGTGGAGAACACGCAGGCTGCCCAGGAGGTCGCACGGCTCTCCAGGCCGCCCGGTTCGGTTTCCATCGGGTGGCGCGTCTTCCAGAGCAGGTGCGCGAGCTGTCATGGCGCCGCTGCGACAGGCACGGCGAACGGACCCGACCTGTTGCCCAGGGTTCGGGATATGGGCTCACGCCAGTTCGTGAGCCTCGTGCTCAAGCGCTACGACTGGAATCTCCCGCCGGCTCAAGCCGGCAGTGAGGGCGCCGCGCGGGAAGCCTTGATCGACGATATCCTGGAGCGCAGGAGGAACTTCAAGCCCACGATGCCCGCGTGGGATGGCGAACCCATCGTGACCACCCACATCGTTGATCTCCATGCCTATCTCTCGGCGCGCGCGCAAGGCACGCAGGGCCCGGGCCGTCCGCTACCGTAGCGTCGCCTCCCCGCCCCGTCTGTCATTGCGGGTCCAGCCCGGGATGACGGCCAGTTGCCGGGGGCCTACGACCCCACCACCGAATGCCACCAGATCCTGAAGTCGCGGCACAGGCCGCCGGCTTCAAACTCGGCCACCGCCACGCCGTCGAGCACCAGGCGCGGCAAGGGGTCGCCCGGCTGGCGGGCCAGCTGGCTGGTGCCGGTGGAGGCGGCCCACATCGCAAACATTTCTTCCGAGGTGACCTGGTAGGTGGTGTGCCAGTGCGCAATACCGCCCAGCGCCCCGGCATGCAGGATGTCGAAGGTGAGCACGATGTCGGTCTGCAGCTTGACGCGCTGCCAGTACTGCCGGATCTGCGCATGACCGGTCTGAACCGCAAACGGCGTGTTGTGGTACTGGCCGTCTTCGGTGAACAGCGAGGCCAGCAGAAATTCGTCGCGGGTTTCCCACGCCTTTTTGTAGTTTTCCATGAAGCGCTGCATCAGCATATCGTTCTCTTTCAGTTATCAAACAGCACCTGGCTTCATGTCGTGGTGCCCGGTATTGCGCCGTGAATCAATACGTCATGCCTGCCAGGCTGAATTTTCACACCAGATCACTGTGAGGAAATGCATTCAAAAATCCAGTCGCTTGTATTGGTTTTCAGCCATCAATGTGCTTCAATTTTCCGATCCGTCAGACAAGGCGAGATAAGGCGATCAAACTCCGGATACAAACAGATTTGGGAGGTGACTTCGATGAACGGTTCACTACTTTCCCTGCGCACATATCCTCTTATGTGCCTTGCGGTTCTGTTAATGGGGTGCGCCGCCACGCCGCACCGACCTTACGTGCGCGCCATCACAGAAAATCTGGGAGGCTGTAAAGCACACGCCATCCCGGCAGGTGCCAGGCCAGACCTGACGACACCCGAGATCTCCCGCGCTCCGCCATACACATTGCACTTCCTTGAATTTGACGATCAAGGCTGGCCTTACAAGAATACCAAAACCGCAGACTCCGATGCACTCTCCAGCTCGGAGGAGCAGAGCGACTGCGCGATCGCCGATCTTGCAAATAGACTGGAAAATGGAATCAATGTACGGTTGTTTGTCTACGTCCACGGATGGAACCATTCTGCCGACAACGGAGACCGCGACCTTAAACGTTTCCGTGAGTTGCTGGAGGCGCAAGCCAGCAGTCCAGGGAGCGAACGCCAGGTCGTAGGCCTCTATGTGGGGTGGAATGGCAAAACATCCGACATTCCTGTGTTGAGCAATGCAACGTTCTGGGGGCGCAAGAATGCGGCGCACCATGTATCGGAAGGCAGCGTACGCGATCTTTTCTCAAGAATAAAGGCCCTTCGCAATCACTGGAATCGCCCTGCTCGCTCGCCGGACTGCGGAAAGCCGCAAACGACGTCGGGAGGCAGGAGATGTCCGTTGAGAACCGTCATGATCGGGCACAGTTTTGGGGCTTGGGTTCTGTATTCCGCGACTTCGCCGTACATCCTGGAGACCCTGTCGGGCACATCCGATCTGCCCAAAGGCACGGAGCTGCCCACAACAGTCAGGGAGCGTGGAATTGCCGATCTTGTAGTCTTGCTCAATCCGGCATTTGAAGCCTCGCGGTACGAACCTGTAGTGCGCGCAGCCCGCCGTTACAGAATAGAAAACTACCATTCGCCTCTCCTGGTGTCTATCACTTCGACCGCAGACCTCGCAACCAAAGACGCGTTTCCTATTGCGCGATTTTTCAACTCAATCTTTCAATATCCGGCAACGTCGGATGAGCAATCCATAGCGATGAAGCACACGCACGGCCACATCGACAAGTACATTACCCATGAGCTGACGGTCGATACCGCAAGAATGAGTGTTGACCCGAATTCGGAGCCCACCTGTGTGGTTGACGCGCAGGGTCAACGTTCCGACATGCGGGAAATGAGGGAGCGCTTTTTTTCAGCGGCACGTGATCCAAGCGGTAACGTGAAGCTTGATGCCAACTGGGTGCGCCCCATGTGCGGCGGCTTGAAACTAACCCATGTAGGACATGGGGAGGTTGATCCGCACAGCATTGTCTGGAACGTCCGCACCTTCAAGGACGTCATCCCTGATCACAACGGCATCACCACCCTTCCCTTAAGGGATTTTGTGACGCAGCTTTATGGTGACATCGGCTTTGCGGTTGGACCAGGGCGAAGTTCTGAACCCTGACCTCAGTTGACCTGTCATTCAACCAGCACCACCCTGATCATGCCCAACGACGCCAAAAATGAAACGCCACTGCAGTTCGCACTGCAGGCCGAGTGGGCGCAATGGCTGACTGCGAACCATGCCGGCTCGGTGGGGGTGTGGTTGCGCCATGCCAAAAAAGGTGCGCCGGCGTCCACCGTGTCTTACGCCGAAGCGCTCGAAGTGGCCCTGTGTTTCGGCTGGATCGACAGCCAGCGCAAAAGCGACAACGCGCATTACTACCTGCAGCGCTGGAGCCCGCGCGGTGCACGCAGCATCTGGTCCAAGGTCAACCGCGACAAGGCGCAGGGCTACATCGAGACCGGCCACATGCAACCGGCGGGCCTGGCGGAAATTGAACGGGCGCGGCGCGACGGGCGCTGGGACGCGGCTTACGACCCCGCGAGCCGGTCAGAAATTCCGGCCGACCTGCAGGCGGCGCTGGATGCGCTGCCCGGGGCCGAAGCGTTTTTGGCCACGGTGAGCGCGCAGAACCGCTATGCCGTGCTGTTCCGCCTGCAGACAGCGAAGAAGCCCGAAACGCGCGCCCGGCGCGTGGCCGAATTTGCGCAGATGCTGGCCCGCGGCGAAACCTTTTATCCGCACAACCCCCGCAAGACAAAAACAAAAGCCTGAGGGCCGTCAGCGCCCCGGCGTCTTGCGCTGCTGGCGCGCCACATACCAGCGCGCCACACGTTCCACCAGCGCGTCCACCCTGCCCCTGAACCCGGGCGCCACGACCGGCGCGGCGTGCAGGTCGATCTGCTGCCCGCCCGCCTTGTACATCTGCACAAACATGTCGAGCACCTTCTGGCGCACCATGCCGCGCAGGGGAATGTGGCTCATCATGCCGTAGGTGGCGGCGCTGCCTTCCTGCGCCAGCGCAGGGTTGGCCTTGACAGTGGCCACGGCGTCCTTCAGGTCGTGCAGGTAGGCGTCCACCACGGCCAGGTGGCCGGCGGTGATCATGGCGTGCAGGCCGTCGGGCTTTTGCAGGCGATTCACCGTCCAGCCCTTGGCGTCCATCTGGTCGCCCACCGCAAAGATATTGACGGCCGCATCGCGCGAACCGAACGCCAGCAGCGGGCCAGTGGGTTCGCCCATCACATACAGCTCGGGCATGGCGGCAATGCCTTCACGCATCGTGTCAAAAGCCTGCAGGGTCTGCGCGGCCAGCGCGCGGTAGCCCGACTGGCCGAAGTGCTGCATGGCCGCCCAGGCCGCCGCATAGGCGCCGCCCGGGCGCGTGCCCAGCAGCGCCGGCGAGGCAAACACGCCGCCGGGCCAGTCTTCATACACAAACATCTGGTGGCGCAGGTAGTCCAGGTTGCGGTAGGTGATGGTGGAGGCGCCCTTGGCCGCAAAGCCGTATTTGTGGATGTCGGCCGAGATCGAGGTGACGCCGGGCACCCGGTAGTCCCACAGCGGCAGCGTGCGCCCATTCATGGCCATGAACGGCAGGATGAAGCCGCCCACGCAGGCGTCGACATGCAGGGGGATGCCGCGCTTCTGCGCAATCGCGCCCATGGCCGCTATCGGGTCGATGCTGCCGTGCGGGTACTCGGGCGCCGAGCCAAGAATCATCACTGTGCGGCGGTTCAGCAGACGCGGCAGCCTGCGCACGTCGGCGTGCAATTGGTCGTCCAGCGGCAGCAGGCGCACCTTCACATTGAAGTATTCCGCCGCCTTGAACCAGGCCACATGCGCCGTGACGGGCAGCACCATCTCGGGCCGCTTCACACCGCGCTGGCTGCGCGCCATGTCGCGGTAGGTCTTGACGGCCAGCAGGCAGCTTTCGGTGCCGCCGGAAGTGACCACGCCGCACACTTCGGGCGTGCCGTGGAACAGCTCGGCCACGGCCGCGATGATTTCCGTCTCGAACCGCTTGAGGCTTTTGAAGGCCGTGGGGTTGAGCCCGTTGGCCGACGAAAAAGCCTGGTAGGCCTGGCCCATGAAGGCGTCGTGTTCTTCGCCCAGGTAATACACCAGGCTCCACAGCCGGTTGCCCTTGTAGTCGGGGTCCTGCGCGCCGTAGCCCTTGAGCTCGGCCAGCACCTCGGCCTGCGGCCGGCCCTGCTCCGGAAGCTTGCCGCCGCTCATGGCTGCCCCGCTTCTTTGCCGTCAATCTTGACTTTTGCACGACGCCGCGCCAGCAGCCAGACGCCCACCACCAGCAGGATGAACACCGGCAGCAACACGCCCTGAAAGCGCTGCATCAGCGCCAGAATCTCCTGCCAGCGCCCGCCCACATAACGCACGCCGTACACCAGCAGGGGCAGCTCCACCATCGCCGCCGCGCCGTCGTACACAAAGAGGTGGCGGTAAGGCATCTTGAGCGAACCCGCCGCAAAAAACAGCGGCGTGCGCACGCCCGGCATGAAACGCACCACAAAGATGTAGGCCGGACCGTAGCGGCGCATGGTGTCCTGCATGGCGGCCAGCCGCGCCTCGGGCACCACGCGCGCAAAGTAGCGGTGGCGCAGCAGCCGCGCCCCGAAGCGGTGGCCCCAGTGAAACACCAGCGCATCGCCCGCCACCAGCCCGAACCACGCCACCACCATCAGCGGCACCGGCTCCATCACCCCCTTGAGCGTGAGCGCCGCCGCTGCCAGCAGCAGGATGTCTTCATTGATGGGGGCGCCTATGCCGCAGCTGAACAACAATGCAAACAGCAGCGCGTAAGCGGGAAAGCCCTGCAGGGACTGCAGGAAAGCCATGGCGGAATCAAACATGGCGCTATTCTGCCCGCTGCGGTCGAGGACAGGGACGCGCGCTGCGACGCAAACCATCGATGTACATGACCCTGCCTTTCATCTCATCTGACCCAACAGCGCGCTACAGTTGCTTGATGCATCTCAAACGCTTCCGTCCATGCGTCGCGCAGCATATCCACCCCAACTGAAGGAGTCCGCCATGACAGACAACGCCCTCGTCACCGTTCCGCCGCGCAAACTCTGGCTGCGCGCTTTGCTGATGCTGCTGATGTGTGCGGCCTTCCAGCTGGCCGCCTGGGTGCTGGTGGCCGTTGCCCTGCTGCAGCTGGGTTTTGCCCTCTTCACCGACCAGCCCAACCCGCGCCTGCAAGGCTTCGGCCGCAGCGTGGGCCGCTACCTGGCGCAGATTGCGGGTTTTGTTTCCTTCGCCACCGAGACACTGCCCTTCCCTTTCAGCGACTGGCCAGAAGAAAATGCGTGATTGACAGGTACGCAGGCACCCCCGCGGGCACCGGGATCGAGGTTAGTAAGTGAAAACCTTTTTCAGCTCCGGCGTCAGGCCGTCCAGCCAGCCACCCGAGATGACTTCCTTGCCGACGATGATCTTGCGGATAACGCCCTTCCTGTCCAGCAGATACCAGGTGGGCGTGCTTTTCAGGTTGGGGTAATCGGAGCGCCACTGGTCGTCAATGATTCCCACCACAAAGGAAGGCTTGACCATGTTGACCATGGCACGCGCCTTCGGCTCCTCGTCACGGAAGTTGATGGCGACGATGTTGAAGTCTTTGTCCTTGTAAGTCTGGTAGTGCTGCTCAAGAACCACCATCTCGCGCCGGCAAATGGGGCACCAGCTGGCCCAGAAGTACAGCAAGGTCGGCTTGCCTTCAATCGACTTGGGATCGAACGCCTTGCCATCGAAAGTGGTCACATTGTTGAGCTTGGCCTTGTCACCAACAGCCTGAGCAGAAGCACCCTGCGCTACGCCGAGCGAAACAATTGCCACGGCCCAGCAGAACTTCAGAAGAATCTTCATTTGAATCACTCCTTGTGCGCACCCATCCTAGAGCCGAACCCGACTGGAGGCAATGGCGAAACCGCTGACTCCGCGCGCTACCGCGTAACAACGCTTCAGTCAAACCCGCCAACTGTGCAAAATAGGCACATTGATCTTTCTGGAGAGCCGCATGCCAGTCCACCCTGAAAACTGCCGCATCAACTACATCGAGCTGAACGTCCGTAACATCGACAAAGCCAAGGCCTTCTACGGCCAGGCCTTCGGCTGGACCTTCACCGACTACGGCCCGGAGTACGCCGAGTTTTCAGACGGCGCGATGAAAGGCGGCTTCACGACGATGGCGCCGCCCTCGCCCGCCGGCGGCCCGCTGGTCATCCTCTACGCCGACAAACTCGAAGCCGCGCGCGGCAGCGTGCTGGCAGCCGGCGGAACCATCAGCCGCGAGATCTTTGCCTTTCCGGGCGGGCGGCGCTTTCATTTCAAGGATGCGGACGGGTATGAACTGGCGGTCTGGTCCAAAGACTAGGTCATGAATCAAATCGGCATCCAGCCCTTTCCCCATGGGCGGCAACAGCTATCACTTCAATAGCATAGCCACCACCCGCTTCGGCTTCACTCCTGAAACTCAGCGCCGCTCAGCCGCCTGAATCACCGCCGTTCCCGCCGCCACCAGCGAGTGAACCGGCCCCTTCTTGCCCAGCAACTGGCCATTCACATAGGCGCCGTCGATGAGAAGCACCAGATGATCGGCCAGCTGGCCGGGGTGGCGCGCCCCGATCTTTTTGGCCAGGGCGGTCAGGCGCCGGTGCAGCTCGGTCTTGTTGCGCGCGGCAACGGCGCGGGCCGGGTGCGTGGGCGCCGGAAACTCGGTCGCCACATTGAGGAAGGCGCAGCCGCGGTAGGTCGGCCCGGCGATGTGGCGGGCGATCCAGCGCAGGTGCGCCTCCAGCTCCGCACCGGCATCGTCCTTGGCTTGCGCCGCGACGCTGTCCCAGTCACGCCAGTACTCGGCATCCTCGCGCTCGAGAAAAGCCACCACCAGATCGTCCTTGGTGGCGAAGTGCCGGTAAAGGCTGGTCTTGGCGACGCCTGAGCGCTCCACCACCAGATCGACCCCGACGGCCCGCACGCCCTCCTGGTAGAACAGCGTTGCCGCGGTCTGCAGCACGCGGTCGCGCACGCTGGGCGCGCCACCTTCATCAGCTCCGGCGGCCACCGCCGCAGTACTTTTTTTCATCACATTTCCCCTGGCTGCAATCACATCGCGCATTCCACCCGGCCAACCCATGGCTTGACACGCTACAGATCTGTACTCTACACTGATTCAAAGAGTACAGATCTGTAGCGTCTTGCGGCAGACGGCTCTCCATTGAAAGGATTAGTGATGACATCAACACAGGCTGTAGCGGTTTATGGCGCCTACGGGCACACCGGGCGCTTCGTGGTGGCAGAGTTGCGCCGGCGCGGCTGGACGCCCATTCTCTGCGGGCGCGATGCCGGCAAGCTCAGCGCTTTCGGCGCGGCTTACCCCGGGCTTGAACTGCGGGCCGCGTCGGCGGATGACCCCGCCGCACTCGACCGTACGCTGGCCGGCGCCGTGGCCGTCATCAACTGCGCCGGCCCCTTTGCCAGCACCGCCGGCCCGCTGATTGAAGCCGCCTTGCGCGCACACATTCCCTACCTGGACGTGGCGGCGGAAATTGAAGCCAACATCGACACCTTCGAGCGCTTCGCCACCCGCGCCCGTGAAGAAGGTGTGGTGCTGGTGCACGCCATGGCGTTTTACGGCGGGCTGGGTGATCTGCTGGCCACCGCGGCCATGGGCGACTGGCCGTCGGCCGATGAAATCTCGATTGCCTACGGGCTGGACAGCTGGCGGCCGACAACCGGAACATTGGTCGCCGGCCAGGTTTCCAGACAACGCCGTGACGGCCGCCGGCTGGTGTTTGCGAACGGACAACTGTCGTACGCCGCAGGTGCCGCGCCTGCGACGGACTGGACGTTTCCCCCACCCCTGGGCCAGCAGCCGGTCATCGCGGAATTCACCATGGCCGACACGGTGACCATCGCGCGCCATATGAAGGCGCCCGAGATCCGCTCCTACATGACGGTCGCCGCCGTCAAGGACCTGACCGCGCCCAACCCGCTGACGCCCAAGCCCAGCGACGACAGCGGCCGCTCATCGCAGACCTTCGTCGTCGACGTGGTGGTGCGCCGTGGCAGCGAAGAACGCCGGGCCGTGGCCAGCGGGCGGGACATCTATGCGTTCACCGCGCCGCTGGTCGTGGAGGCCCTGGCGCGGGTGCTGCGCGGCGAAGTCAAAACAGCCGGCGTCTTCACCGCCGGAGAGGCCTTTGATGCGCGGGACTTTCTGGCGTCGCTCTCACCCGAGCATCTGTCGCTGGACATCCGGTGAGTGACCAGGCAGGCGAGGACGGGTGGGCGGACCGTGGTGAAGGCTCCCTCGCCTGTGGGCGGTCGGCGGGCTCACCTCAGGAGTGCGGACGATCGTGAACTGACAAACTAGTCAAGCACCAATTTGTTAGATAAATCGGCCTCCAGCCCTTTATCGGCGACCGCAAGCAGCTACATATTCAATAGCGCCTTCCGTCCGGGAGACTATGGGCTGTGCAGCCTTTGTTGCCTTTGGTTGCCCTATTCTTCCGCCTGGTGTCGATTCCGGGCACGCCGAATCGTCGTATGGTCAGAGGGCCTGTCCTGCTCTTCATAAAAGGAATGCATCATGTCCACCAACACCGTCAAACTTCACCGCGTGCTGCGCTCTACCCCCGAGCGGGTTTACCGCGCCTTTCTCGACGCCCATGCCATGGTCAAATGGCTGCCGCCCAACGGCTTCACCGGCAAGGTCCACCAGATGGACGCCAGGGTGGGCGGCAGCTGGCGCATGTCCTTCTTCAACTTCACCACCGGCAGCGAGATCACCTTCGGCGGCAAATACCTCGAACTGGTACCCCATGAGCGCATAAGCTACATCAGCGCCTTTGATGACAAGAACCTGCCAGGAGAAATGAAGACCACCATCACCCTCAAGGCCGTGTCTGCCGGAGTGGAAGTGCAAGCCGTGCAGGAAGGAATCCCGGCCGTCGTTCCCCTGGATCAGGGTTATGTGGGTTGGCAGCGGTCGCTGGTGCTGCTGGGGCAGCTGGTTGAGGCGGAAATCAAGGAGTAATTGCAGGACGCGCCTCCAGCTTTGAAGGCAGGTGCTGTGAACGAGGTAGACGCGATCCAGGTCGCCCACCGCTCATGTCGGTGAATCAGCTTTTAGCTTTAGGCCGAATAGTGGCGCGTTCAATGCGACTCAGGTTGCATGCCGCCCGCGCCTTTCTCCCCACACATCGCGCGAGTGCCTAAGAAGCCAGCGTGCCGCCAGCTTTCCATCGCGCAATGCGCGTCATGTGGTACTGCAGATAAAACGTACTGAAGAAAAAAGTCATCGCCGCCGAAAGCTTGAGCTGGACAGGCTCCACTTTGTTGTAGTGCTCCAGCATGGACCTGCGGATGGAGTAGGCGCCGAAGTAAAAGACGATGTAGGAACCAATCGTCAGCAACACGCTCAGGCTTTGGAGTCCGTCACTGCCGCTTGCACCCAGTATCTGGCTGGCAACAAAGAGCACCAGGTAAGCGATGAACTGGGTCGTGGCATTCGAGGTCGGGTCAATTTTTTTGACCCAGCTCGATTGGATGAACATCCAGACAACCAGGAATATCCCCAGAGTCAGAACAGTGAACAGCAGGACCAGAGCCCAATGCAGCTTCGGTGGCGTAGGAAAGGCATATTCGGCTGCGGGATCGTGCCGTCCTGCCTGCCCGGTGAAAGGCTCTGTCGGGTAATCACTCATAACACTCCCTTTTTTGTAGTTGGCTGATGATAGACGTGCAAGCGCTTCAGGTCATCCTCCAAACGGAGGGTAGTCATGGTTTCGGTGGCGCATGTGCCCGCCGGGCAACTCGTCGCCCTGGCTTGTCGCGTGGGACCTCTCCCACACAAGCTCAGGTGTTGCGGCGGTAGCGTTGGCATTGCAGGACGCGCACTGAGAAGGTACAGGTTCACCCAGGCCCTGCTTTCCCCCATGACCGACCCACGCGACATTGCCCGCGACAAAAAAGTCCAGCAGGAAAAGAAACATCGCGGCGAAGAGATCGCTCCCGGCGCGGAACATGCTGTTCAGCCCGGCAAGAAGCCGCACATTGAGACCATCGCCAAGCCCGAGACTGACGGCGAAACGGCTGAGAAGGACGAGCAGCCTGCGGCCTAAGCTTGGGTTCCAGTCAAAAAGACTGGCACCCAGAGCGTGCTATTTGACGGCGGCCGCGCGGCGGACATCAGTGACTGCCTTGTCCAGCGTCTCAACGAGCGTGGTCTGTACGTTTTCATCTGAAACCCGGCCTTGGTACTTGTTGGTGCCGACGACAGAGAAAGCTTCGTGGTCAACCTTACCCTTGATCCGGACGTACACGATTTTGTCGCTTCTTGCGCTTTCGATTCCCCTGATGAACAACGCTGCGAACACGCCGCCGCCCGCCGCTGCCAGACCGGGCTCACTCAATGTCACGGCCGGGTCGTAGATATTGACGACAAACTCATTCAAGGTGACCTGCCGTCCCTTGATCTCTGCCGCCATGTTGTTGTGCAGCCAGGCTTTGAAAAGCGTGGGCGCATCCGGCGACAGGGTGTCGTCACCAAAATATTTGTTCACGCCCGTCACATCCTCATCCACCCGCGTACTGCGATTTTCCGCGGAACGCTCGTCCTGAAACTTGAACTCGATGGTCTCGGGCGCCTTCACCGCGAGCTTTGGTGAAAGTTTGACGGCAGAGGTTGAGCCGCAGGCGACAAGAAAAAAAGCGAGAGAGACCGGCAAGGCAAAGCGGACAAGACGCATATAAGCTTTCTACTCAAAAGGGATATTCAAATGATAAAGGCGTCCGCTATCGCACTAACAGTGCCTTGGCAACCGCCCCACGCCCTGCACAATCGCCTTCTTCGCAGCCTCGCCCGCGTCTTTGGTCTTGCCGTCCGCACCGGTGAGCCGGGTCCAGAAGAACAGGCCGCCTTGTGGTTGTGTGAATTCCACAGCGTTGCAGGGTGGCTGACATGCGGCCGGTCCAGGCGGATTCCTAATTCAGCCCGTCCTTGATCTGCAGGTACACCGGGTCCTCCAGCCACTCGGCGGCAGACTTCGGCAACGGTTTCACAGTGCTCAGGGTGCGGGGCAACACGGTACCGGGCTTGACGTTATCAAGCGCAAGGGCCTTGCCCGACGGCAAGCCGAGCAAGCCCGCTTCTAAAAGAATGCCCGCCGTGCCGCGTGCCTCTTTCACGTCCTGTACCACGTCTACGCCAAACACAGTCGATTCGGGGGGCTGCCCTATCAAGACCGCCCCATTCAACTCCCGCAATGTGCTGGCAAGCCAGCTGGCACCGCCATTGGTCTCGCTATCGATCAACACCTGCCATCTCCCCGGAACCAGCCACTCACGCAGTTGCACAATACCGGCGGACGGCGGGGTCCTGGCTCTGTTCACGCTTTCGGTGGCCGAATAAGGTGCGGCATAAGGGTTGCCGGCGCGGTGCTGCACTGAATACCAGGCCCCCGCTCTGCCATGGTTGCCCAGCAGCGCCAGCACCCATTCCATGACATTAAGGCTGCCACCAGGGTTGCCCCGCAGATCCAGAACACGCACCATATTGCTGTCGACGGCCTTTCCGCGCAAACCTTCCATCAGGCGGGCCGGTGTGTCGTCAAGCAAACTGGCCAGGCGAATATAGAGATGGCCAGGCAGCTTTTCGACCACTACGGTTTTGTCCATCGTGATGGGAGCCCGGGCGACGGTTCGTGTTTGGGGTGCCTCATCGATGCGCTGCGATACGAGTTGCGACGGACTCGCCACGGGCTGGCGAAGCAACCCTACCAGTCCGCTGAGGTCCAGACCAGCAACAGTCTTGCCATCCACACTGACAAGCACGTCGCCGGATTTCAGGCCAGCCGCTGCCGCCGGACTTCCCTCCCTCGTCTCCCGCACTACCCATTGGCCATCGAGCCTGGTCAATGCCAATCCCATGTCGAAGCCGCCACTCTTGCGCATCACTTCAAATTCCGCCGGTGTGTAGTAGGTGCCGTTCGGCCCCATCAGCTTGAGCATTCGGCGCTTGCATTGCTCGGCCAGCATATTGCCCGCTGCCTCCGGGAGCGTGTTCCACTCAGCGCCCAGTTGTCCCACAGCGCGTCCTGCCAGGGCTGAGTCATGGGGCGCGGCAGCAAAATCTGGTGTTGCTGGCTTTTGGGCGCAAGCTTCATACAGCTGGACATAGCTATGCACCGTTCGCGATTCGCGTCGCAAGACCATCATTAGTGAGACCACTTCTTGAGCGTTGCCCTTGGCGGGTTGCGCGTTCAACGGCAAACCCACCAGTAAGGCCAAAGTAGCAAGCAGGCCGGCCGCTTGTCGCCGATAGATCACAACGCTTTCCCCAAGCGCCCCACGCCTTCTTCGATCTTCGCCAAATCCGCTGTAGCAAAGCTGAGCCGGAAGGTGCTCACATCCGGCGCATCCGCGTAAAACGGCGCCCCGGGCACAAACGCCACACCCTGCTCAATCGCCTTCTTCGCAAACTCGCCGGCGTCTTTCGTCTTGCCGCCAGCCCCCGTGAGCCGCGCCCAGAAAAACAGGCCGCCCTGCGGCTGTGTGAACTCGACCGCGTCGCCCAGCTCACGCTTGAGCGCGGCGCCCATGGCGACGGCGCGTTCGCCGTACACCTTGCGCACGCGGGCCAGGGTGGCGGGCATGCGGCCGGCCTTGAGGTACTGCGCGGCCGTCGCCTGGGCGAAGGTGCTGGTGTGTGCGTCGCTGAACTGTTTGCACATGGTGGCCTTGGCCAGCAGCTCGGCGGGGCCAATCATCCAGCCCACGCGCAGGCCGGGGCTCAGCACCTTGCTCATGCTGCCGCAGTGGGCGATCAGCTCGCGGCTGCCGGGCACGTCTTTCGACAGGCTCAGGATGCTGGGGGGTGGCGCGGCGTTGAAGTAGAGGTCGCCATACGGGTCGTCCTCGACGATCAGGGTGTTGTACTTGACGGCCAGGGCCAGCACTTTCTTGCGGCGCTCCAGACTCAGCATGGCGCCGCTGGGGTTGCCGAAGGTGGGAATCAAATACACAAACTTCGGCTTGTGCTCGGCCATGAGTTTTTCCAGCGCGTCGGTGTCCACACCATTGGCGTCCACCGGGGCGCTGACCAGGTCGGCGCCGTAAAGCCGAAAACACTGGATGGTGGCCAGAAAGGTCGGGCCTTCCACAATCACCTTGTCGCCGGGGTCGATCATGGTTTTGCCCAGCAGGTCCAGCGCCTGCTGGCTGCCGGTGGTGACGATCAGGCCGTCGGGCTCCACGCTCACGCCCTTGCTGCCCATGAAGGCGGCGAGCTGCTCGCGCAGCGGGTTGTAGCCTTCTGTAGCGCCGTATTGAAGCGCGGCGCCGGGCTCTTCCGTCAGGGCCTTGTTGGCGGCCTCCTGAATGCCGGCCACGTCGAACATGGCGCTGTCTGGGAAGCCGCCGGCAAAGCTGATGATGCCGGGCTTGCCCAGCAGCTTGAACAGTTCACGGATGGCGGAGGTTTCAACGTTGTTGAGGCGGTCGGCAAAGGGAAGTGACATGGCAGGTGGCGTTGAGTTGGAAGGAATGGGTAGGCAGGTGTAGATGGTAGCGCCGTCGCGCGCAGGATTCCTGCTTTCACGACGGCACCACCTCCTGTCTGCCTTCCCGCCCTCCCCTCGCCCCCCTGCCACATCAAGCCGGTGCCAGCCCCCGCTGCGCCGCGCGCCAGGCGGTGATCTGGCGCAGCAGCACGGGCAGGCACAGCGCCGCGCCCAGCAGCGTGGGTGTGAGGCCGGGCGCAATCAGCAGCAACGCGGCCAGCACACACAGGGTCTGCTCCCAGCGATTCATTTCCACCAATGCAAACTTGCTCAGCGCCGCGGCCAGCACGGTGATGCCGAGCACGCAGCCGGTGAAAGTGACCGCAAAGTCGTACCAGGTGAAGCCTTTGGCCACCAGCAGCAGGCTGGGCGAAAACACAAACACAAAAGGCACCAGCACCTTGGCCAGGCCCAGGCGGAAGGCGGTATTGCCGGTTTTGAAAGGGTCGCCGCCGGCCATGCCCGCCGCGGCATAGGCGGCGAGCGCCACCGGCGGGGTGATGTCGGCCAGCACGCCGTAATAGAACACGAAGAAGTGCGCCACCAGCGGCTCCACCCCCAGTTGCACCAGCGTGGGCGCGGCCACCGTGACCATGATGATGTAGTTGGCCGTGGTGGGAATGCCGCAGCCCATGAGGATGCAGACCATGCCGGTCATGACCAGCGCGGCAAACAGGGTCATGCCCTGCTGGCTGGCCAGCCCGGTCGGCACGATGACGCTGAACACCTGCGAAATGCTTTGCGCCGCGCTAGTGATGATGTAGCTGACCTTGAAGCCCACACCCGTGAGCGTGACCACACCAATCACCAGACCCACGGTGGCGGCGGCGGCACCCACGGCCAGTGCGTACTTGGCGCCGGTTTCCAGGGCTTCCCCAATCACAGGGTAGCCAATGCGCCCGCGCACGCCGCCCAGCAGGGCCGCCGCACCCAGCACCACGCCGCCCACGGCAAACAGGCCCAGGCGAATCCATTCGGTTTGCGGGCCCCAGTCCACAAAGGCCATGGCCACCAGAATGCCGTGCAGGACCACCAGCAGGCCCCAGTTGCGCACGGTGTTGCCCTGCGTCAGCGTGGTGAGACCCACGATGGCGCAGGAGGTGATGCCGACAAAGGCCGCCAGGTATGGGGTGCGGCCGGAAACGAGAATCCAGATCATCAGCACCAGCGGAATCAGCGTGGGCCAGCGCTGGCGCAGTGATTCGCGCAGCTTGGGCATTTCCTCTTCGGTCAGGCCGCGCAAGCCATGGCGCTTGGCCTCGAAGTGCACCTGCATGAACACGCCGAAGAAATGCATGAAGGCCGGCACGATGGCGGCGGCAATGATGGTCTGGTAGGACACATTCAAAAACTCCACCATCAGGAAGGCCGCAGCGCCCAGCACGGGCGGCGTGATCTGCCCGCCGGTGGATGCCGCTGCTTCCACGGCCCCGGCAAACTCGCGCTTGTAGCCCACGCGAATCATGGCGGGAATGGTGAGCGAGCCCACGGTGACCGCATTGGCCACCGATGAACCGCTGAGCATGCCGAACATGGCGGAGCCGAACACGCTGACCTTGGCCGGGCCGCCGGCGTAGCGGCCGGCAACACTGGAAGCCATGTCCAGAAACAGCTGCCCCAGCCCGATGCGTGTGGCCATGACGCCAAACAGCACAAAGTGGAAAACATAGGTGGCCACCACGCCCACCGCCACGCCATAAATGCCCTGGCTGGTGAGGTACTGGTGGTTGACCAGCTGCGACCAGGAAGCCCCGGCGTGTTTGAGCAGGCCGGGGAAAATCGGGCCGGCCATGGCGTAAATGCTGAAGCCAATGGCAATCAGCGGCAGCGGCCAGCCCATGCTGCGGCGGGTGGCCTCCAGCAAGGTGATCATCAGCACGGAGCCGAACAGCACGTCCAGCGTGCTCGGGTTGCCGACGCGGAAGGCAATGTCGGAAAACACCATGGGGATATAAAGCACGCTGGCCGCACAGGCGATGCCCAGCAGCCAGTCCACCAGCGGCACACCTCCGGGATTGGCCCAGCTGTGGCCAACCGGCTCGGCCTGCGCCTTCTTGCTGGCCGAAAACACCAGGAAGATCAGGCCCAGCACAAAGGCCAGGTGCACCCCGCGGTGCGTGACCTCCTGCAGCAGCCCGAAGCCGGCGGTGTAATAGTGAAAGCACGACAGCGCCACCAGCAGCCACTTGATGATCTGCGTGGCCGGCGGCACCGAGTGGCGAAAACGCATCTCGGGGTCGAATTTTTCTTCCAGCTCCAGCAAGGTCTTGTCGTCGGGCAAGGCGGTGGAAATCGCGGGTGCGGTCATGGTGCTAGCTCCAGAAAAAAGAACGGGCGAGACATGGCTCGCCCGCAATACATCGCGCGGAAGCGCTGCCTATTCCTTTTCTACATCATTCGTGAACGCGAAGGCGAAGCGACGACAGTACAGACGTACGGCTAGCGAAGCCGACAAAGTGCACGGATGATTTAGAAATGGAATTACTTCAGCAGGCCCGCTTCCTTGTAGTACTTCTCGGCACCGGGGTGAAACGGAATGCCCACCGCTTTCACGGCGTTTTCCTTGGTGATGAATTTGCCCTTGGCATGGCCGGCAGCCAGGGTTTTCTGCGTTGCGTCGTTGAAGAGCGCCTTCGTGATCTGGTACACGGTTTCGGTGTCGGCTTTGGCGCTGGTGACCCACTGGGCGCCCACGGCCAGGGTCTGCACGGCCGCGGTGTCCTTGTAGGTGTTGGCGGCAATGGTGTCCACCGCAAAGTAGGGGTTGGCCGCGCGCAGGGCGTCGGCTTGCGGGCCGCCCAGGGCGACGAGTTCAATGCCGGTGCCGCTGGAAGCCAGCTCGGCAATGGCGCCGGCCGGTGCACCGCCCACGAAGAAGAAGGCGTCGAGTGCGCCGTCCTTGAGCTTGTCGCCGGCCTGGTTGGGCTTGATGTATTCGGGCTTGATGTCGGTTTCTTTCACGCCGTAGGCCGCCAGCACCATGCGGGCATTGATGAGCGTGCCGGAGCCGGGCTCGTCCAGCGCCACGCGTTTGCCCTTGAGGTCGGCCACGCTCTTGATGCCCGAGCCTTTTTTGACCACCAGGTGAATGCTCTCGGGGTAGAGGTTGGCAATCATGCGCAGGTCAGCCACCTTGGGCTTGCCTTCGAAGGCGCCGGTGCCGGTGTAGGCCCAGCTCGCCACATCGGACTGGGAAAAGCCCGACTCGATGGCGCCGCCCGCAATGCCGTTCACATTGGCCAGCGAACCGTTGGCAGCCTGGGCCGTCACGATGATCTTGCCGGGCTGGGACACCGCGTTGGCGATCATGCCCCCCACCGGGTAGTAGGTACCGGCCGTGCCGCCCGTGCCGATGCGGAAGAACTGCTGGGCCTGCACGGCGCCGCCCATGGCGAGGGTGGCAACCAACGCGCTGGCAAAAAACTGCTTTAGCTTCATGAGAATCTCCTGGGAGGTGGTGAGTTGAGGGTGGCGGAAAACGTGGGAGCCATAACGCGCCCGGCTGGCGACATGAATGATAACCATCCGTTCAGGGAAACGGCGCTTGCACCGGGATGGATATGGTGGAAATGCATGGTGCCTCTTTGAGCTTCAGGCCGAGGGGGTGAAGCCGGCGTCCATCGGCCCGCTCTGGGCATGGAAGTTTCGTGCCGACGAAAAGGCGGTGGCCAGCTCCCTGAACTTGCGGTTGCGCACGTACTGGCGAAACAGCGCCAGCGAATCGCTGATGCGGTCTATCTCTTCAATCAGCGGCTGCGCGTTGTGGATGGCGATGTCGGCCCACAGCTGGGCGTCGGACGAGCCCAGCCGGGCAAAACTCTGGAATCCCGTGCCGCGGTAGGCGAGCCAGGCCGCCGTTCCCTCGCGCGAGGCCAGGCTGTGCAGGTAGGCGTAACTCAGCACTTGCGGCAGGTGACTGACGGCCGCGTACACGGCGTCGTGTTCGGGCGCTGCCATGGTGGTGGTGCTGGCGCCCAGGGTGCGCCAGAAGTCACTGGCCAGATCAAACGCGCCCTGCGCGGTGTTGGCATCGGGTGTCATGACGCACAGTTTTCCCTGGAAAAGGTCGCCCTGCGAAGCGGCCCATCCATGGCTGGCTTTGCCGGCGATCGGGTGGCAGGGAACGAATCGCGCGGCAGCGTGGTGCGGCCAGGCCCGGAGAGCGTCCACCACGGGTGCCTTCACACTGGCGACGTCGATACACACCGCATGGCCGGCGGCCATCTGCATCTTGTTGTGGGTCAGCCATTCGAGCAGTGTGCCCACGGGCTGGCACAGCACCACCAGGTCGTGGTCCAGAAACAGCCCGTCGGGCGAGGCGGCTATTTCATTGACGAAACCCTGCGCCAGCACGGTATCGCAGGTGGCGCCGTCCACGTCGAAGCCGGTCACATGGCCCTTGAAGCCTGCATCGCGCAGGGCCCTGAGGATGGAGCCGCCAATCAGTCCCAGGCCGCAGACGGCGATGCGCTCGAGCTCCAGAAAGCGGGTATGGCGGACTTGTGACATGGCCGCAGTGTAGGGTTGGCAAGCCATGACTGCTAATGCCAAAATAGCCGCTTCATATAACTTCGTGTTAATCCATGAACTTGCGCCAAATCGAGGTATTCCGGGCGGTCATGTTGGCGGGTTCGATCTCGGGCGCGGCCCTTGCCCTGCATGTGTCGCAGCCCGCCGTGAGCCGCTTGATCCGCTACCTGGAGGTCAAGTTGCGCGTGGTGCTGTTCGACCGCACCGGCGGCCGCCTGCACCCGACGCCCGAGGCGCGGGCACTGATGCGCGAGATCGATGACGCGTACCACAGCATTGACCGCGTCAGGGCCTGCGCCGAGCAGTTGCACCACGGCGTGGCCGACCGGCTGCGTATTGCCACCAACCTGAGCACCGCCCTGGAACTGGTGCCGCGCGCCATTGCCGGGCTGAAGGCCAGCATGCCCAAGCTGCATGTTTCGGTGGAGATTGCCACCCATGCCCAGATCACCGACCAGCTTCTGGCCGGTGTATGCGACATCGGCGTGGTGGCCTTTGTGCAAACGCAGCACCCGGCCGTTACCGCGCAGCTGATTGGCGAAGGCGACGTGTTGTGCGCCATGGCCGCCACGCACCCGCTTGCCAGCCGCAAGCGGGTCACCCTGGCCGCGCTGGCGCAGCACGACATCATTTCCTTTGGCACCGAAACAGCGCACGGCAAGATGCTCGCCGGGCTGCTGGGCGAAAGCAGCCAGCCCATGATGCCAACGGTGGATGTGCGCTACGCCTATGTGGCCTGCAGCGTTGCCGCCAGCGGCTACGGCGTGGCGGTGGTTGACGACCTGACAGCCTGCCGCTTCGCCCACTCGGGCCTGGTGCTCAGGCCGCTGGCGAAGGCGGTGCGTTACCAGGCCTATGCCCTGGGCAGCACGGAACGCCCGCTCTCGGCCGGCGGCCGCGAAATGGTGCGATTGCTGGGCCTGCACTGGGCTGCCGCGCGTGGAAGCGGGTCGGGCCAGCAGGCGGCGTACCCGCGACCGTAACGCCGGCAGGTTCTACACTGGCAGGCCATGAAAACTGCGAACGCCGTCATGCTTTCCTGTCGCAGCAAAACCCCTACGGCGCAGCCATGAACACGCCTGACCACAGGCGCGCCTACGTCGCCCGCATCACCGCGTGGTGGACCACATCAGCACGCACCTGGACGACACGCTGGACCTGCAGACACTTGCCGACGTGGCGCTTTTTTCGCCCTGGCACTTCCATCGCCTGTTTCAGGCAATGACGGGCGAGACGCTGGCCGACTTTTTGTGGTGGACGAAAAAACCGGCGCTTTCCGCTGCCTGCCGTGTGTGCCGGTGCGGCCGTTGTAGGCCGCTGCGGGCATGCAGGGTCCCGCCGGGGCCGGCCTACAGGGGGTCCTTGGTACCACCACCTGCCGCAGCCGCACCGCCCGGCAGGGTGAAGAAAAAGGTGGCCCCGCGACCGGGCGCCGCCTCGGCCCAGAGGCGTCCGCCGTGCCGGGTTATCACGCGGCTGACGGTAGCCAGGCCAATGCCCATGCCGGGAAACTCCGTGACCCCATGCAAACGCTGGAATGGGGTGAACAGCTTGTTGGCATAGGCCATGTCGAAACCGGTCCCGTTGTCGCTGACATAAAAAGCCAGCCGGCCGTCCGCGGCGGGTTTCTGGCCGACGGCAATTTCGGCCAGGGCTTTCTGCGAAGAGAATTTCCACGCGTTTTCCAGCAGGTTGTCCATCACCACCCGGATGAGCCGGGCGTCGCCCCGGGTCTGCAGCCCCTGTTCAATATGCACCACGACATGGCGCCCGGGCTCGCGCACCTGCCAATCGTCCAGGATGGATCGGGCCATGGTGGACAGATCCACCAGCTCGTTGCCCAACAAGGTGCGGGAGACCTCGGCGAGCGAGAGCAGGCCTTCGATCAGTTGCCCCATCTGTTGCGTGCCGGCCTGGATGCGCGCCAGGTAGTGCTTCACATCCGCGTCCGGGGTGCCCGCCACTTTTCTGGCCAGCAAATGGCTGAAGCCGTTGATGCTGTTGAGCGGCGAGCGCAGGTCATGGGAGACCGAATACGAAAAGGCCTCGAGCTCATGATTCGACATGCGCAGGGCCGCTTCGGTGGCCTTGATTTCGGTGATGTCCTGCAACACGCCGAAAAGGCGCACCAGCTTGCCGTCCTGCAGGATGGCCTGACCCTGCGTTCGAACCCAGATGCGCCTGCCTTTGGCGGTGACCAGCGGAAGGTCCAGGTCCCAGGGGGTGGCGTGCCGGATGGCTGCATCCACCGCGGCCCGGATCACGGGCTGCACTTCAGGCGCATAAAACCCGAGAAGGCCCTCCAGGGAGACGCCGGCCGAAGGGTCGATCTCGTGGATACGGAAAATCTCGTCGGAGCAATAGGTCGCCATGGACTCCATCACCACCTCCCACCCGCCCACCCTGGCCAGCGCCCCGGTGTGGTTGAGCAGTTCCAGGCTGCGGGCAATCACCCCTTCAGAACGCTTGCGGTTGGTGATCTCCCGAATCAGGCCGGTCCGGCGGCGTGCGAGCGTGCCCTCGCCTTCGGCTTCGATCCAGCCGAGCAGATGAATCCAGCGTTCTTCGCCGGAATCCGTGATCACCCGGAACTCGGCGTCGAGCGGCAATCCGGCCCGGACAGCCGCGTCGCGCTGGGCCGCGAAAGCCTGGCGGTCGCCGGGATGGATCAGCCGGAGCAGCCCCTCATAGGAAGCGTCCAGCTGCGAACTCTCGACACCGAGCACTTCACAGGCCTGATCGCACCACCACATCACGTTGGTGTCGAGGTCAATCTGCCAGTAGCCGATGCGTGCGAGCCTCTGCGCCGCCTGCAGCCGACGCTGGCTCTCGCGCAGCCGGGCATCGTTGTCGGCCTGCTCCCGCTGAAGACGGTCGAGCTCTGTGATGTCGCGAACAATGGTCGTGAACAGCTTGCCTTCGGCGGTTTGGAGCACAGAGATCGAGGCGTCCAGGGGAAACTCCTCGCCATTGCGGCGCAGGCCATGAATGACCCTGCGCGCGCCCATGCGCCGGGAAGTGACGCCGGTGTTGCCGTAACGCTCGACGTGCTGGGCATGACCCGCGCGAAAACGCTGGGGCATCAGCTTTTCGAGGGGCTGCAGCAACACCTCTTGCCGCGACCAGCCGAAGACCTGTTCGGCCGCATGGTTGTACATGACGATGCGCTGCTGCTCGTCCACGGTGATGATGGCGTCCATGGCGGATTCCAGCACGCCCGCCAGCAGGGCCGCTGCCCCGCCAGGTGTGCTGCCGCCAGGATCCAGGGGGTCGATGGAAGAGGAAGGCATGGGTCTTTCCGGAAGCCGGTCAAACGCGCTTGACACCCCGGACCATGCCCCCGGAAGGCCTGCTGCTCACCAACCGGCTGATCAATATGCATACTTAGTGTCGGATCGGCACCCCGACCGGGACTTGATCGGCGTCAATATTCCGTCAATCACCGGTCTCCCCGCAGGCAGATATCCGCCTTGCGGCGGAGAATCTTGCGCCTTAAAACGTTTCCCAGCTGCCCCCGGCCGTGGCCAGCTGGCCTGCCGGCCCGGCAATGGCCGGCTTGGCCTTGGGCGGCTGTTGGAGCGAAGCTTTCCGGTTGAAAGGTTTCGCAGTGGCAGCGCGCCGCGGTGGCGCCACCTGGTTAACCTGTTCCTGATCCAGCCTGAACACACTGACGACCTGACTGAGACCGCTGGCCTGCTCCTGCAGCGAGGATGCTGCGGCTGCCGCTTCTTCCACCAGCGCGGCGTTTTGCTGCGTCACCTGGTCCATCTGCGTGATCGCCTGATTGATCTGCTCTATGCCTGGCGTCTGCTCCTGGCTGGCCGCCGTGATCTCGGCCATGATGTCGGTCACGCGTTTGACGCTGTCCACAATCTCGTCCATGGTCTTGCCGGCCTCGGCCACCTGTTTGCTGCCTTCTTCGACCTTGTCGACGGAGTCGCCTATCAGGGTCTTGATCTCTTTGGCCGCTGCCGCACTTCTCTGCGCCAGGTTTCTGACTTCAGCAGCCACCACCGCAAAGCCTCTGCCCTGTTCCCCGGCCCGGGCCGCTTCAACCGCAGCGTTCAGGGCCAGGATGTTGGTCTGGAAGGCAATCCCGTCGATCACGCCGATGATGTCGACGATCTTTCGGGAGGAGGCGTTGATGGCGCCCATGGTGCCCACCACTTCGGCGACCACGCTGCCGCCCTTGACGGCCACGCTGGAGGCGGTCACCGCCAGCTGGTTGGCCTGGCGGGCGTTGTCGGCGTTTTGTTTGACGGTGCTGGTCAGCTCTTCCATCGATGCTGCGGTTTCTTCCAGGGAGCTGGCCTGCTCTTCGGTGCGGGACGACAGGTCGTGGTTGCCGGCGGCGATCTGGCTACTTGCCGTGGCGATGGTGTCGGTGCCGCTGCGCACTTCGCCGACCACCTTGGCCAGGCTGCCATTCATGTCTGCGAGGGCCTGCATGAGATCACTGACTTCATCCTTGCCTGTGACCTTGACCCGCGACGTCAGGTCGCCGCCAGCCACGGCTTGCGCCAGCAACAGGGCATCGCGCAGCGGATGGGTGATGCTGCGCGTAAAGACCCAGGCCAGGGCGGCGCCGATGCTCAGTGCGGCCAGGCCCAGGCCAAACAGCAGCACCGTCAGCTGCTTTCCGGCGGCGACGGCCTCATCCAGCGTCTCAACGACGTTGGCCTGCTCCAGTTCAACCAGTTTGTTGATCTCGACCATCGCTTTCTGGTGCGCCGGGTCAATGCGGCCGGCAATGATTTTTGCCGCGCCTTCGGGATCGAAAGCCAGGGCCTGAGCGACCGCCTCGAGGAAGGGTGCCTCGATCTCCTTGTCGAGCCGCGCAATCTCGGTGACCATTTTCTTTTCAGCTTCCGAGAGGTCGGTAGCCAGGAGCTGGTCGCGCGCCTCTGCGGAACGCTTGCGCTCGGACTTGCCCCGCGCCTCCTGCGCCTGCATGGCGCCAACATCCGACTGGAGGGCGATGTTGCGTATCGCAATCCCGCCTCCGAGCAGGGCGCTGCGCATGGTGGTGGCCAATGCGCTTTTTGCATTGGCTTTATCCAGCCCCTCGATCATTGTTGTCCTGTTCTTCAGGCCGATCCAGGTGTTGGTGATGAGCACCAGGACAAGAATCATCAGGATGATGCCGAACCCGATGCCAAGGCGCGCGCCGATACGCAAACTACGTAAATTCATGATCACTCCAAAGCTAACGCACTGTTGATTCCTGCAGGAAGCAGGCATGCAACGCCGCAGGGGCGGTTGCGATCAACCACGCCCGTCCATTGTCAATTTGTGAAAAAAACCTGTGCTGCCGCATGACGGACGCTGCCTTCCGAAGGAATGGCGCCGGTCATGCGGCCTGGCGGTTCTTATTTGTAGATGCCGCCCATGAAGATCACGTCGTCGATTTTTTCGACGTAGGACGATTTTGGCTCGACGGCCTTGGTGATGGGGTTGGGCCATTTGTAATCGACCCAGCCTTTGCCCTTGCTGCCGGCGACATCGACAAAGCCCTTGACGAAATACTTGCCATCGACATCCTTGAGTTCGATGAGGCTCTTGTCGATGAGCTTGGCGTTCGCGCCATGGGCGAGTACCTTGCCGCTCATGTCCAGGACGGTAATGTACAAGTCACGGTCCTTGAACTGGCCATTCGGGTTGCTGATTTCTGCGAAAGCCTTGTCCTTGCCGTTGGCCTTCATGTACGCCGCAGCCTTCTTGACAAGCGCGGTTGCTTCTTCGGCCGTTCCTTTGTCCGAAGCAGCCATGGCCCCCATGTTGAATGACAGCGCCAACAGGCCAAACACGATTCCGTGGAACAGTTTTTTCATGATTAAATTTCCTTGATCTCTAAAAAATCCGGGCGGCCGGACGACTTGTAAACTCCATTTTTCGCAAGCGCTGCAAGCAATCCCCAGGGACTTCACCCCGTCTGCCTCGTTCCGACAAGAGGACGGTTCCTGTACCGCAGCCACCCACACCTGACAGCCGATTGACAGCCGTCTCCATGGATAACGGCTATCCCTGTGAAAAGTTGAGGGCATCCTAGGGTTTCTCCTGACTCCTTCAGGCGCCACGTCGGCCCCGCTTCACCTGAAACACCCTCCAGTTCCTCCGCCCCTTCGCGGGCAGCCCATACACTGCAGGGCATGAAAACCGCCGACATCGCCCCGTTTTTTGCGACGCTGAAAGCCGCCAACCCCATGCCGGTGACCGAACTGGAATACACCAGCGTGTTCGAGTTGCTGGCGGCCGTGCTGCTGAGCGCCCAGGCCACCGACGTGAGCGTGAACAAGGCCACGCGCAAGCTGTTCCCGGTGGCCAACACGCCGCAGAAAATTCTGGACCTGGGTCAGGAAGGGCTGGAGGGCTATATCAAGACCATAGGCCTGTACCGCAGCAAGGCCAAACACCTGATGGAGACCTGCCGCATGCTGGTGGCGCACCACGGCGGCCAGGTGCCGCGCAGCCGCGAGGCGCTGCAGGCCCTGCCCGGCGTGGGCCGCAAGACAGCCAACGTGGTGCTGAACTCAGCGTTTGGTGAGGCGACCATGGCGGTGGACACGCACATCTTCCGCATGGGCAACCGCACCGGACTGGCGCCGGGCAAGACGCCGCTGGAAGTCGAGCTGAAATTGCTCAAACGCATTCCGCCCGAGTACCTGGTGGACGCGCACCACTGGCTGATCCTGCACGGGCGTTATGTGTGTCTGGCGCGCAAGCCGCTGTGCTGGCAGTGCGCGGTGGCGCCGTATTGCGACTACACACCGAAAACGCCGCAGCCGGGCTGAGGCCCGGTGGCCGTGGCGGGTTTGATCCGCCATCCAGGGCTGCGCCCCTGCGCCGGTAGTCTGTGTTGCAGGGGACCGGGATCAGGGCCGAAGCGGGAGCCCTTCATTCAGGTGCAAGACCACTATAAAAATAGTAGTTAACTGCGCCCGTCCGACAAGGGCTACCGGCCTTTTTTCTTAAAGAAAAGTTCAATCCGCGTAAATACCGGCCTTCTTGATCACCGGCGCCCATTTGCTGATTTCAGCTTCCAGATGGGTCTTCAGGCCCGCAGGCGTCATTTTTTCCAGAGGCGGAATGTCGGAGCTCAGGTCTGCCAGCCGCTGCTTGACCATGGGGTCCTGCATGGCGGTCCGCAGGGCGGCATTGAGTTTTTCAAGCACCGGCGCCGGTGTGCCCTTGGGCGCATACATCCCGTGCCAGACCTTGACCTCGAAGCCCTTGAGGCCCTGCTCATTGAGCGTGGGCACATTGGGCAGCGCGGCCAGGCGGGTCAGCGAGGTCACACCGAAGACCTTGACGCGGTTTTCCCTGATCAGCGGCACGGTCTGCGTGGTCTGGTCGCACAGCAGGTCCACCTGCCCGCCGAGCAGGTCATTCATGGCCGGGCCGGTGCCCTTGTAGGGGATGGTGTTGAGCTCGACGCCCATCTGGCTCATGAACAGCAGGCCGCACAGGTGCGAGACGGCGCCCAGACCGGCATTGGCCAGCGTGACCTTGCCGGCGTTGGCCTTCACATAGGTCTGCAGTTCGGCAAAGTTGGCGGCCGGGAAGTCCTTGCGCGCCAGCAGCGTCATCGGTACATCGACGACCTGGCCGATGTATTCGAAGTCCTTGAGCGGATCGAAGCTCAATTTCTTGTACAGCGCCGGCGCGGTGGCCATGCCCATGTGGTGGATGAAAATGGTGTAGCCATTGGCCGTCGCGCGTGCCACACGGGTGGCGGCGATGGTACCGCCTGCGCCCACGGTGTTTTCAACCAGCACCGTCTGGCCCAGCGCCTTGCCCATCGGGATGGCAATCATGCGGGCAACCACATCGGTCGGGCCACCGGCGGCAAAGGGCACGACCAGCGCCACCGGCTTGTCCGGGAAAGCGGCCTGGCTGTGCGCCTGCGTCCCCGCGCCCAGCGTGAGGGCTGCGGCGCAAGCCAGCAGTGCGATCTTCAATTTTGAGTTCATGTCTGTCTCCATGTAGTTGAAAAAAATATCCAGCGGCTTTCACCGCAACACCATCGAAAAATACCCGCACCAGGACGCATCGCTGCGCCCTGTTTCAGATTCATGTGCCGCCCTGCCAGGCCAGCGTGCGCTGCGCGAGCCGCAACACCGGCGCATCCACCATGCGGCCATCCAGGCTGACCACGCCACCGCCCGCCGCCTCGCTGGCGGCCACCACGCGACGCGCCCAGTCGATCTCGGCCGGACTGGGGGTGAACGCGGCATTGACCGCCGCCACCTGTGAAGGATGAATACACAGCTTGGCACCAAAACCGCCGCGGCGGCTGCGCAGCAAATCGCGCGCGAGTTGTGCCGCATCCTGCAGGTCCGCCGTCACGCCGTCGATCGGTGAAGGAAGCTGCGCGCGGCGCGAAGCCAGCAGCACGGCCAGCCGAACCGCCGTCAGTTCGGCTTCGTCGGGCCCACAGGCCAGGCCGGCGTCTGCCTGGAAGTCGAGGTTGCCGAAGGCCAGCCGCAGCACCTGCGGGCAACGCGCCAGTGTGTCGACCGCATCGAGGCCGGCAACCGATTCAATCAGCGGCACCAGCACGCACGCAGAGCCCAGCACCGCCGCCACATGCGAGAGCTGGGCCGCATGTTCGGCCTTGGGCAGCACCACGCCGGCCACGCCCAACCCCACCAGCCCGACCAGCAGATTCAGGTCATCGCCATGCCAGGCCGTGTTACCCGCATTCACACGCACCAGCACGCGTGCGCGCCCGGCCGGCGCAAGGCCAGCCCAGGCCTGCGCCAGCCCTTGACGCGCCTGCGCCTTCTCGCCGGGGGCGACCGCGTCTTCGAGGTCGATGACGACGGCGTCGGCGCCCGAGGCCAGTGCCTTGGCAAAGCGCTCGGGCCGGGTCGCCGGCACGAACAGAAAGGAGCGGGCCAGCGCCAGAGGCCGGCCGGCGGACACACTCATGCCTTGCCTTCCAGCAGCAAACCCACGCGCGGCCATGACGCGACCTGCCACAAGGCATCGACGGCTGCCTGCATGTCGCCCGGCGTGGCGCCGCCGCTGAAGGCGGCCAGGCGCAGGGCCTTGGCGGTGATCTCTTCGCGGCTCAGGGTGTTGCCAGGGTCGCCCTTGGGTTCATCCACCCTGCCCTGCAGCACGCGGCCATCGGTGGTGGTGACGGTGACCTTGCCAATCCAGCGCTGCGGATAGGCCGCATCCACCTCGGCATCCAGCAGCATCGTGACCCGGTCGCGCAGGACCGTGGTCGCGTCTTCGCGGAAATGTTTGTCGAACTCGACCAGGCCGGCATGGCCGAACCGGGCGACCAGCGCCAGCACCGTGCCCATGGAGAACTTGCTCTGGTGCACCGTGGCCGGGTCCAGCACCGGGCCAAGCACGTCGATGGCGCCCTGGTGTACATGGGTGACCACACTGGCGATGTCGGCCGGTGCCAGCTGATGGGCCTGCATGACCTGCAGCAGCGCATCGGCCGCCGGGTGGGTGTGGCGGCAGGACGCGTGGTATTTGAAGGAGGTCTCGGCCGTGGCCCAGCGCGTACCCAGAGCATCAACGAGTTTGGCGGGATCGGCGTCGCTGGACATGCCGGCGGCCATGCCTTGCGGGCCTTCGAGAATCTGCGCCGCACCGGTGAAACCGTCCAGCGCCAGGCAGGCCGACATCAGGCCGGCGGCGGCAGCGTGCGCGGTGTGCAGCTGTTTGGAGTCGGCGGCGGTGCGCAAAAACTCCCACAGCCCGGCCGACTGCGTACCAGCTGAGCCGAAGGCGTGCTGCATCTGCGCCGGGCTCAGGCCCAGCAGGCTGCCCGCCGTGGCCGCCGCCGCCAGCGTACCGGCGGTGCCGGTGGTGTGAAACACCTTGTAGTGCGAGCGGCCCAGAAACTCGCCGACACGGATGCCGACCTCGTAACCGGCGACCGCGGCGGTCAGCATCTGCCTGCCGCTGCTGCCAAAGGTCTGCGCCATCGCCAGCGCCACCGGAAACACCACCGTGGCAGGGTGGAACACCGAACCGTTGTGCACGTCGTCCTGCTCGGCCACATGCGAGGCGGCCGCGTTGGCCATGGCGGCAAAGTAGGCGCTGGTCCGGCTGCGGTTGATCAGCACTTCGGCCGCGCCGCCCGTCGGCCCCATGCTGGCGGCAAAACGCGTGATGGTCTCGACCGGGCGCGAGCCTTTGCCTGCAATCGCCGAGCCGAACCAGTCCACCAGCAGGTCTTCAGCCTTGCCCACGACGGGCGCAGGAATGGCGTCGAAAGTCAGGCCGGCGGCGAAGGCAGCGAGTTGGGCGGTGGGTGTGTTGCTCATGGAGAGTCCGTCTCTTTAAATCAAAATCAGGCGTCAGCCCTTATGGGTACAACGCAGGCAGCTATCAATTAAATAGCGCCCGTCTGCTGCAGCGCGGCAACGGCGTCATCGCCCTGCCCCAGCTCCCGCAGAATGGCGCGGGTGTGCTGACCGACGGCGGGGATGGGGTCCATGCGGTAGTCGAAGCTGTTGATGCGGCCCGGCGGCAGCAGCGCGGGAATGTCGCCGACCGGCGAGGCCACCTGGCGCCAGCGGTCACGCGCCTTGAGCTGCGGATGCGCCCAGAGTTCGGCCATGCTGTTCATGCGGGCGTTGGCAATCTGGGCTTCGTCGAGCCGGGCGGTCACCTCGGCGGTGCTCATGCCGGCAAAGGCCGCAAGGATGATGGCCTTGAGCGCCTCGCGGTGTTCGTTGCGCCGCGCGTTGCTGTCAAACCGCACATCGGTCGCCAACTCCGGCTGCTGCAACACAAGCTTGCAGAAAATCACCCATTCGCGTTCGTTCTGCAGTCCGAGCATGACGGTGCCGCCGTCACCGGCCGCAAACGGGCCGTAGGGATAAATGGTCGCGTGGGAGGCCGCGCTGCGCGGTGGCGGCGTGGCACCGGCGTAGGCGTAATACATGGGGTAACCCATCCATTCGGCCAGCGACTCGAGCATGGACACGTCGATATGCGAACCCTGGCCAGTCTTGCCGCGCTGCAGCAGCGCAGCCAGGATGCTGCTGTAGGCATACATGCCGGCAGCGATGTCGGCCACCGAGTTGCCCGCCTTGCTGGGCTCGTCGGGCGTGCCGGTCACCGACAGGAAACCGGCCTCGCTCTGGATCAGCAGGTCGTAGGCTTTCTTGTCGCGGTAGGGGCCGTCGTCGCCATAACCCGAAATGTCGCAGACGATCAGTTTCGGGTTGGCGACACTCAGTTCGTCATAGCCCAGGCCCATACGCGCGGCCGCACCCGGCGCGAGGTTCTGCACCAGCACGTCGGCGGTTTCCAGCAGCTGTTTGAGCACGGCCAATGCGGCCGGTTGCTTCAAGTCCAGCGTCAGGCTTTCCTTGGAGCGATTCACCCAGACAAAATGCGAGGCCATGCCGTCCACGCGCTGGTCGTAGGCACGTGCAAAGTCGCCGACACCGGGGCGCTCGACCTTGATCACGCGGGCGCCGAGGTCGGCAAGCTGTCGGGTGCAGAACGGCGCGGCGATCGCGTGTTCGAGCGAGATGACGGTGATGCCGTCGAGGGGTCTTGTTGGGGTGTTCATTGATCTTCCGTTCGGGCCGGTTTTCCTGGCGTCTCGTGTTTGATCTGGTTTACGTGGTTTTCCTGCATCTGTTGGCCGGGGGTTGCCCGGCGGCAACTCCCTTTTCTTTGTCTCGCCAAAGAAAAGGAA
>JAZKAP010000026.1:0-172005 GCA_040389085.1 Pseudomonadota bacterium | reverse complement strand
CCTTTTCTTTGGTGACTTTCTTTTGGCGACGCAAAAGAAAGTTACTTGCCGCCGGACAACCCCCGGCTTGTAGGCACTCCCCCACTGCACGAGTCATCCGCCATGGATTCCGGATCCAGTCCGGGATGACAAGCTGCGGGGGGAGGGGATTCACAAAGAACCCCTCCGCCCAAACCTCTGTCCCATCCTGTCAAACGCCAGATAAATCACCGGCGTCGTGAACAGCGTGAGCACCTGGCTGACGATCAGGCCGCCGAAGATGGCCAGGCCCAGCGGCCGGCGCAGTTCGGCCCCTTCGCCCCAGCCCAGCATCAGCGGCACCGCGGCAAACAGGGCGGCCAGCGTGGTCATGAGGATGGGCCGGAAGCGCAGCAGCGCTGCCTGGTGAATCGCTTCCTGCGGCGACTTGCCTTCGCTGCGTTCGGCGTCGATGGCGAAGTCGATCATCATGATCGCGTTCTTTTTCACGATGCCGATCAGCAAAATGATGCCGATGATGCCGATCACCCCGAGGTCGGAGCCGCTGATCATCAGCATCAGCAGCGCGCCCACGCCGGCCGAGGGCAGGGTAGAGAGAATTGTCAGCGGGTGGATATAACTTTCATACAACACGCCGAGCACGATGTACACGCAGATCACCGCCGCCAGGATCAGCCACAGCTGGCTGGACAACGAGGTCTGGTAGGCGCCGGCTGCGCCGAGGAAGGTCAGGGTCACGCTGGCGGGCAGGGCGATGTCCTTGGCCGCCTGCTTGACCTCGCCCACCGCCTTGCCGAGCGAGACGCCCGGTGCCGTGTCGAAGCCCAGCGTCGTGGCCGGGTACTGGGCCACGCGGGTGATCTGCAGCGGTGCGGGCTGCTCGGTGATGGTGGCGATGCTGGCCAGCGGGGTGGTCACGCCCGAGCCGGTCTTGAGCGGCAGGCTGCCCAGCGAGGCCGCGGTCATCAGGGGATCGGGCAGGGCCTCGAGGATCACGCGGTACTGGTTGGTCTCGGTGAAAATCGTCGAGACGATGCGCTGGCCAAAAGCGCTGTACAGCGCGTCGTCAATCGCCGAAGTCGTCACGCCCACGCGCGAGGCGGTGTCGCGGTCCACCGAGATGTAGGCCGAGGCACCGGTGGCACCGGCGTCCGAGGCGATGTTGCGCAGCGCCGGCAGCTCCTGCAGGCGCTGCGCCAGCTTGTTGGCCCACAGCGCCACCGTGGCCGTATCCGACCCCTCGAGCGAGACGCGGAACTGCGTGGGGCCGGTTTCGGCATCGATGGTCAAATCCTGCGTCGGCTGCAGGTACATGGTGACGCCGGCGACCGCGCCGGCCCGGCGTTGCAGCCGGTCCATGGTGTCCTGCTGGCTGGTGCTGCGCGTGCGTTTGAGGTTGATCAGCATGCGGCCGGTGTGCAGCATGGTGTTGTTGGCCGCGTCCACGCCGATGAAGGAACTCAGCGTGTCCACATCGGGGTCTTCCAGGATGGCTTTGGCCGCCGCCTGCTGCAGCTCGGCCATGCGTGCATACGACACCGACTGGGAGGTCTCGATGCGGGCCTGCAGCTGGCCGGTGTCCTGCGTCGGGAACAGTCCCTTGGGAATCAGTACATAGAGCAGCACGGTGAGCAGCAGCGTGGCAAGTGCCACCAGCAGCGTGGCGCCCTGGTGACGCAGCACCCAGCTGAGCCAGCCGTCGTAACGCGTGATCACGCCGTCGAAAAACTTCTGCAGTTTCGCGCCGGTCGGGCTGCCGCCGGTGTCCGGTTCATGTTTGAGCCAGCGCGCCGACATCATGGGCACAAGGGTCAACGAGACCACCGCCGAGATCAGGATGGTGATGGCCAGCGTGACCGCGAACTCGCGAAACAGCCGGCCGACCACGTCGCCCATGAAGAGCAGCGGGATCAGCACGGCGATCAGCGAGACCGTCAGCGAGATGATGGTGAAGCCGATCTGCTGCGCGCCCTTGAGCGCGGCGGCCATCGGGGCCTCGCCTTTTTCGATGTAGCGCGAGATGTTTTCGATCATCACGATCGCGTCGTCGACCACAAAACCGGTGGCAATCGTCAGCGCCATCAGGCTCAGGTTGTTCAGGCTGTAGCCCAGCAAATACATGGCGCCACAGGTGCCTATCAGTGAAATCGGCACCGCCAGGCTGGCAATCACGGTGGCGCGGAGGTTGCGCAAAAAGGCAAAAATCACCAGCACCACCATGACCACGGCCAGCAGCAGTTCGATCTCAACATGCAGCACCGAGGCGCGGATGCCGGTGGTGCGGTCGCTCAGCACATCGACCTTCATGGCCGTCGGCAGGCCGGCCTGCAGCTCGGGCAGGCGGGCCTTGATCGCGTCCACGGTGGCAATCACGTTGGCGCCGGGCTGGCGCTGCACGTTCAGGATGATCGCCGGCTTCAAGCCACTCCACGCGCCGAGCTTGACGTTTTCAGCGCTGTCCACCACCTGCGCCACATCGGCAACACGCACCGCCGCGCCGTTGCGAAAGGCAATGATCAGGTTCTTGTACTCGGCGGCCGCCAGCAGCTGGTCGTTGGAATTGATGGAATACGAACGTGTTGGGCCGTCGATGCTGCCTTTGGCGCCGTTGGCATTGGCTGCGGCAATCGCCGTGCGCAGCGAGTCGAGCCCGAGGCCGTAAGAAGCCAGGGCGCGCGTGTCCGCCTGGATACGCACGGCGGGCCGCTGGCCGCCGCTGAGTGAGACCAGGCCGACGCCGCTGACCTGGCTGATCTTGAGCGCGAGCCGGGTGTTGACGATGTTCTGCACCTCGGTGAGCGGCAGGCTGTCGGAGGTGATGGCCAGCGTGAGCACCGGTGCGTCGGCCGGGTTGACCTTGGCGTACACCGGTGGCGCCGGCAAGTCGGCCGGCAGCAGCGAGCCGCCGGCATTGATGGCCGCCTGCACCTGCTGCTCGGCCACGTCCAGGCCAAGGCCCAGGCCGAACTGCAGCGTGACGATGGAGACGCCGGCCGCGCTGGTCGAGCTCAGGCGCTGCAGCCCGGCCATCTGGCCGAACTGGCGCTCCAGCGGTGCGGTCACGGTCTGCGCCATCACCTCGGGGCTGGCGCCGGGGTACAGCGTCTGCACCTGGATGGTCGGGTAGTCGACCTGCGGCAGGGCCGACAGCGGCAGGAACTTGAAGCCGACCAGGCCGGCCAGAACGATGGCCACCATCAGCAGCGCGGTGGCAACCGGCCGCTGGATGAAAGGACTCGACGGGCTCATGCGGGCAGTCGCCTGGGGGCCGTCATTGAGCCGGCGCCTGGGCGCCCTGGCGCCGCCGATCCATGATCTGGTGCCAGCGCGCCAGCGCGGCGGCATCACCCCGGTCTATCGCTGCGAGCAGGCCGGTGCGCCGCGCCAGCGCTTCCGGGTCGTCTTTGACCTGTTCCAGAAAACGCTTGCGCTGCTCAGCGCCAGGCGGCGCGCCTGCGCTGGCGGGCGCGGGTGCCGGTGGGGCCAGCGCAACCGGCGGGCCTGCCGTCGCCGGGGCAGAAGCAGCCGGTGCACCGGGGGCGGACCCCGCGGGCCGGGGTACCGGTGCGGCGCCGGGCGCCGGGTTGTCAGCGCGCGGTGCCGATGCGGCGCCCTGCGGCCTGCGCCCACCAGCCCGGCCAGCGCCGGGCGCATCGCCAGGCAGCACCACACGTGCACCGTCCTTGAGCCGGTCGGCACCCTCGGTGATGACACGTTCGCCCACCTGCAGGCCGGAGGCGATCACGATTTTGTCCACCGTGGCCGGCCCGCGCTTGACGGGACGCAGGCTCACGGTGCGCTCGGCCGCATTGAGAACATACACATAGTCGCCGCTGCTGCCCAGGCGCACGGCGGTGACCGGCACCACCACGGCGTTGTCGATGGTGCGCACCAGCAACTGCACATTGACAAACTGACTCGGGAACAGCGTGAGCTTGCTGTTGGCAAAACGCGCTTTGGCCTTGACCGTGCCGGTGGTGGTGTCGATCTGGTTGTCGAGCGAGGCAAACACGCCGGTGTCCAGCGTGCCCGAGCGGGTGCGGTCGAGCGCGGTGACCTTCATCACGGTGCCGGCGCTGACCGCCTGCTGCAATTCGCCGACCTGGTCCTGCGGAATGGAAAACACCACGTCAATCGGGGTGACCTGGGTGATCAGGGCAATGCCATTGGCGTCACTCGGGTTGACCACATTGCCCACGTCCACGGCGCGCAGGCCGACGCGGCCGCTGACCGGCGCGACCACCCGGGTGTAGCCCAGGTTCAGACGGGCCGCGCCTTCGTTGGCCTTGTCGATCACGACCGTGCCCTCGAGCTGCTTGACCAGTGCGGCCTGGGAGTCCACCTCCTGGCGGGCAATCGAGTCCTGGCCCAAGAGGGTCTTGAATCGCTGCAGCGTGACACGCGCGCTGTCGAGCTGGGCCTCGTCGCGCTGGCGCTGGCCGCTGGCCTGCTGCAGGGCCAGTTCAAACTGGCGCGGGTCGATGGTGGCCATGAGTTCGCCGGCGCGCAGCATCTGGCCTTCCTTGAACAGTACTTTCTGCAGCACGCCGGAGACCTGCGGGCGCACCTTCACCGTGGCTTGCGGTGTGACCGTGCCCAGGGCGTCCAGAAGAATGGGAATGCTGGCCCGCTCGGCGGTGGCGACACCGACCGTGGTGGCCGGCGGGCCGCGGCGGGCGGCGCCGCCCGGGGCGGTGGTGCTGCCGTCTGCCGCGGGATGGGTCAGGCGCCAGGCGAGCCAGCCGGTGCCGGCCAGCGCGATGACCGCGATCAGGCTGCCAATCAGGATCGCGCGGCGGCTCAGGCGTTTGCGGGGGAGGGTCTCGGGGCCGGCGGTCGGCGCCTCAGATTTCGGGTCCATCAGCTGTCCTTGTTGCCCACCGCACCAGCGGTCTGGCGCGGCACTTTTTTGTGTTTGATGGGTGTTGTCACCAGCGGCGCCTTGGCGCTGCCAGCGTGTATTTTTCAGCTCGCCAAAGAATTATCACTGCAAGGCTTGAGGCCCAGGTGTAGCGCCGGAAAGGGCTTCGTAAATGTCCGGTAAAGAGCGGCTGCCTGGCACCTGCCGTGGCGGAACGTGCTGGCGGCAACTGTCTGGCAGCGCACATTGCTCTGTTTTCGATAGCTGCCGGCGCATTCCCTGTCTGGGCTGGAGGCTGATTGGATGCCTGGTTCAGGAGTGGATGCCGCGCCGGGCACGTGGGTTCGCTGCTTAGAATCACCGCATCCACTTTTTCACAGGGCTCCTCCGCATGACCGCTATCGCCGCTTCCGGCCTGCACATCCGCCGCGCTGACTACCGCGACCCCGCACACGCAGACGCGCTGGTCTTCTTGCTCGACGCCTACGCGCGTGACACGGCCGGCGGCGGCAAGCCCCTGAGCGATTTCGCCAAAACCCACCTGGTGGCGGAACTTGCCGCGCGGCCCCAGGCCTTCAGTGTGCTGGCCTTCGACGGCGCGCAGCCGGTCGGGCTGGTCAACTGCATCGAGGGTTTTTCAACGTTTGCCTGCCGCCCGTTGGTCAATGTGCACGACGTGGTGGTGCTGGCCAGCCACCGCGGCCGGCGTGTCGGTGAGCTGATGCTGGCCGAGGTCGAGGCCATCGCGCGCGCGCGTGGCGCCTGCAAACTCACGCTGGAAGTGCTGCAGGGCAATGCGCAGGCGATCAAACTGTATGAACGCATCGGTTTTGCCGGCTACCAGCTCGACCCCGCCCTGGGCCAGGCGCAGTTTCTGCAGAAGTGGCTGGCCTGAGGGCGCGCTGAGTCAGGCGGGCCGGACCTGTGTCCCGCGCGGGCCCTGCAGCAGCATCAGGGCCGCCAGGCCCAGCGCGCCCAGCGCGGCGGAGAACCACAACGCGCCCGCGCCGAAGCGGTCAATCGCCAGGCCAAACAGCCAGGGCGACAGGGCCTGCGCAAAACGCGCCGGCACCATCAGCAGGCCCTGGCGCGCGCCATAGTCCTTCGCGCCAAACAGCACCAGCGGCAGTGTGCCCTTGGCAATTGTCAGCACGCCGTTGCCGGCACCGTGCAGCACGGTGAACACGGCCCCCGCCGGCACGCCGACAGCCAGGAACACCAGGGCACCCAGCGTGTGCATCGCCCCGGCGACCCGCGCCGAAACCAGCGGATGGATGTTGCGCAGCAGCCCGTACTCCAGCAGCCGCCCGGCCACCTGCGCCGGGCCGACCAGCCCGGCAAACACCAGCGCGGTGGCCAGCGGCACGCCGTGGACCTGCAGCAGGCGCGGCAGGTGCGCGGCCATGGCGGTGCTGATGAACCAGGTCACGGCGAACATAAAGGCCAGCAGCGCCGCGGTGCGTGCCGAACTCTGCGCAGGTTCATGTTCAGGCGCGGGCGCGGTGGCCGTGGTTGCCGGCGCCATCGGCACGGCGGCCGGCGATGGGGGTGCTGCAGATGAGGCGGGCGCGGACGGCAACATCCAGTTCAGCGGCAGCGCCACCAGCAGGTGCAGGCCGGCCCACACTCCGCAGGCGGCACGCCAGCCCCATTCGAGCTCCAGCCAGGCCGACAGCGGCCAGCCCACGGTGCTGGCAAACCCGGCCAGCAGCGTGATGCCGGTGATGGCGCCGCGCGCGTCCTTGCCGTACAGGTGCACCAGTGTGGCAAACGCCGCCTCGTACAGGCCGGCGGCCATGGCCACGCCCAGGATGGCCCAGGCCACGAACAGGCCGACCGGTCCCTGCGCCAAGGCCAGGGCCGCCAGCCCGCCGGCAAAGATGAAGCTGGTGGCGGCCAGCACCGGCCGGCCGCCATAACGGTCAATCGCCTTGCCGGCAAAGGGCCCGAGCAGGGCGGACACCACCAGCGCCACGGAGAACCCGAGGAACACCGTCGGTGTACTGACGCCGAGGTCGCGCGCCATCGAGTTCGCGAGCATGGCCGGCAGGTAGTAGCTCGACGCCCAGGCCAGGGTCTGGGCGATGCCGAGGCTGGCGACGGTGACGCTGCGGGATGGGCCCATCCGAATCAGGCTGCAGAAACGGGTGGCGCTGCCTGGACGTTCGCCATCATCCGGCGAAACTCAGGCGGGCAGCCAGCGCTGCGAGTGTCACAAACAGCACCGGGACAGTGAGAACAAACCCCACTTTGAAGTAGTAGCCCCAGGTAATTTTCATACCCTTGCGCGCCAGAACATGCAGCCACAGCAGCGTGGCGAGTGAACCTATGGGGGTGATTTTGGGGCCCAGGTCGCTGCCGATCACATTGGCATAAATCATGGCTTCCTTGACGATGCCCGTCGCGTTGGTGGCGTCGATGGAGAGGGCGCCCACCAGAACGGTGGGCATGTTGTTCATGATCGACGATAAAAGTGCGGTGAGGAAGCCTGTGCCGAACGCAGCCCCCCACACGCCACCTTCGGCAAAAAACTCCAGCAACCGGGCAATGTAGCCGGTGAGGCCCTGATTGCGCAGTCCATACACCACGAGATACATGCCCAGAGAGAAAACGACAATCTGCCACGGCGCTTCCCGCAATACCTTGCGCGTGCTGATGATGTGTCCGCGTGCCGCGACGGCCAGCAGCAGCAGCGCACCCGCAGCCGCTGTTGCACTGACGGGCACTCCCAGGGGCTCCAGACCGAAGAAACCGACCAGCAGGAGAACCAACACCACCCAGCCCACGCGGAAGGTGGCCGCATCCCGAATCGCTTCGTTGGGCGGTTTGAGCTGGGTCGCATCATAGTGCGCAGGAATGCTCTTGCGAAAGTAAAGCAGGAGCACGGCCAGCGCGGAGGCGACCGCGACGACATTGACCGGAATCATGACGGCGGCATAGTCGTTGAAGCCGATGTTGAAGAAGTCGGCCGACACGATGTTGACCAGGTTGGACACCACCAGCGGCAGGCTGGCGACGTCGGCAATGAAGCCAGCAGCCATCACAAAAGCCAGGGTGGCCGCCGGCGTGAAGCCCAGCGCCAGCAGCATGGCCATGACGATGGGCGTGAGGATCAGCGCCGCGCCGTCATTGGCAAACAGGGCCGCCACCGCCGCGCCCAGCAGGACGATCAGCGCGAACAGCCGCTTGCCGCGGCCGTCGCCCCAGCGCGCGACATGCAGTGCCGCCCACTCGAAAAACCCCGCCTCGTCCAGCAGCAGGCTGATGATGATCACCGCAACAAAGGTCGCGGTTGCGTTCCAGACGATGTGCCAGACGGTCGGTATGTCGCTGAGCTGGACAACGCCCAGGACCAGAGCCAGCACGGCGCCGAACATGGCGCTCCAGCCAATGCCGAGCCCGCGTGGTTGCCAGATGACAAGAACAAGGGTGAGGATGAAAATGAGCAGGGCAACAAGCACGTGAATCCTCTTTTTTTGTGGGGTGTCGGGTTGGGGTTCGGGGTGTCAGATGACTTGGCAAGACCGGGCAGGCCATGGCCCCGGTCCTGACCGGGTCATGAGCGCGCCAGGTCCCGTGCGGCTTGCTGCACCATGGCCCGTTCCAGTTTTTCGGGCGGCAGGTTGATCAGGAGCTCCAGGCGGCGGCGGATCGCGAACAGGGTCTGACGGAAGGCCTCGCGTTTTTTAGCCTCATCACCCTCGACCTCCGACGGGTCGGCGTAACCCCAGTGCGCGGTGGCCGGCTGGCCGGGCCAGTAGGGACAGACCTCGCCGGCGGCGTTGTCGCACACGGTAATGACCAAATCCATGTGGGGTGAGTCCGGCTTGCCAAACTCGTCCCAGCTCTTGCTGCGCAGGCCTTCGGTCGGAATGCCGGCATTGGTCAGCACCTGCAGCGCCATCGGATTGGGCTGCTGGTTCTCTCGCGGGCTGCTGCCAGCCGAGAACGCCTGGAAGCGCCCCTTGCCAATGTGATTCAGCGCGGCCTCGGCCAGGATGGAGCGGGCCGAGTTGTGGGTGCATAAAAACAGGACATTGAGGGGACGAACACTCATTTTCAGATCCCTTCAGCAGCAGGCTTTCGCGGCCGGGGCTTGGGCACACGAAGCTGCAGATGGCAAAGATGCTACTGTTTCTGTAGCGCGTGGCGCACAACAGGCGGGCGCTGCCGCCTGATTTGATACAGGTGCCGGTTCACTGAACACCGGAATGTTGCCCAGGGTGTGGAACTGCTCCCAGGCCACGCCTTGCGGGTCGGTCAGCCAGTATTTGTCGCTGCGCGCATAACAGCAGGTGGTTTCTCCGTCGTCCTGCAGCGCCAGGTCGGCATCTTTGGCGTGCGCCTTCAGCTCGGCCAGCTCTTCGTCGGATTCCACCTGGATGCCCAGGTGGTCCACGCCGGTGGCGCTGCCGCGGGTGGAGATGGCAAAGTTGACCGGCGGGTCCTGCAGCATCCATTTGGCGTAGTCGGCCTCGGTGCGGGCGGGAGGCTGATGAAACATGGCGGAATAAAAAGCGATGTTTTTGCCGAGGTCTTCGACATGCATGTGGACATGAAAGCGTTTCATGACGGACTCCAGGGTTGAGGTTTCAAGGGGCGTGGGAGAGAAGTCGGTCAGCGTAGGGCGGGCTTTGGCTCGCATCGGCCACAAGCGCCATGGCAGAAGGCAGCACCACCACCGGCGAAAAGCCGCCGCCGGCCGTGCGGAAGTTGGTGGTTTGCCCGGTGTAGGTGCGTGCGGCCAGCAGCTGCACCTGGCCGCGGAAGGTGTAGGCGCGCAGGTCGAGCTTCAGGCGGGTGGGCACGCCATCGACATCGACCAGGCGTTCACTGGGCGGCACCAGCGCCTGCGCGATGAAGCCACCGGCCAGGATGTTGCTCCACACGCCACGTGTAAGTTTGTCGCCGCGGTAGGCGGCCTTGGCGCCGTAACCCGCCACGGGTTTGAAGAAGAGTTGCCGGCGACGTGCCCAGAGGTCGTCCGCATGGTCGGCGGTAACGAGTTCGGTGTGCGGAACCACGGCTTGCAGCAGGCGCCGGTGTTCAGCCGACACGCCCCAGGAGGCCAGCAGCGCGTCGTCGCCCAAAGTGATGAGGTTGCGCTTGTCGGCATACAGCGCATGGGCGCGCGGGTGCGGCGTGACCACCGCCGCACCGGCCACATACGCGCTGCGCAGGGCTTCATGCGTTGGTTCGGACAGGCTGAAATCCGTCAGGCGGTTGTAGACCAGATCCACCGCCAGGCCCGCGGGCAGGGCGGGGTGCCACAGTGCGCCGTCTTTCCATTGAAGCTCGCGCGCGTCGCCCACGGCGGCCGTGATGCCGTGCGCCAGGAACAACTGCCGTGCCAGCGCGAATTCCGGCGCGAGATATTGGGCCTCCGGTGCATCGTCAACGATCAGCACGCTGCGCAGCGGCTGCGCGCCACGCTGGGCCTGCCACTCGGCACGGAACATGTCCACAAAGGTCTGGTCGATCTGAGCCAGGTCGCTCGAAACATCCATCAAGCCCTGCATGGGTTCGCAGCATTCGCGGTGCGCGCGTGCCAGCGCGGCGTTGAGCAGCGCGCCCCCGGCGTTGGTGTTGATCTCGATCAGGCGCGGGCCGTCGGCACCCAGGTGAAAGTCGTACGCCATGAAGACGCCGGCGGGGCCGAAATTCTGGCGGGCAATCCCGGGCGCGCTGGCCAGTGCCGCCTGCTGGTAGGCGGGCAGGGCGATCACGCCTTCAATCGCGGCAATTGCCTGGCCCAGGGTCGCGCGTATGGCCGGGTCCAGAAACACCGCCGTCTCGGAAAACAGGTGCGGGTGTGTCGTGGCCAGCCCGGCCAGCATGCCTTGCAGGCTGGGGTCGGTTTCCAGCTGCTGGCGCAGGCGCTCGGGGTTCAGGGTGCGGCACAGGCAGCCCAGATTCAGGGCCTCGGCGAGGTTCATGGCGGCGCCCCGGTCAGCAGGCCGCGCACGAGGCGGCGTCAGCGACCTCGCAGGCTTCGCCCTGGCAACAATGTTCGGTCAGGTAACCGAGCAGGGCATTCATCTGCTCGAAGTTCGCGCGGTAAATCAGGTTGCGGCCGCGCGGCTCGCTGCTGACCAGGCCGGAATGCGCGAGTTCTTTCAGATGGAAAGACAGCGCGCTGGGCGCTACTTCCAGCTGCTCGGCAATCGCGCCCGGTGTCAGCCCGTCGGGCCCGGCGACCACCAGCGCGCGGAAGGTGCGCAGGCGCTGCGCCTGGGCCAGTGCGGCCAGGGCTTTGACGGCGCCGGTTTCATCGAGAGGTTTTGTTTCCATTGTTCAAATATAATTGAACAATTGAATTGAAGCAACTAGGCAAGGAAAAAAAGCAATGGCCGACATCACGATTTACCACAACCCCCAGTGCGGCACCTCGCGCAACACACTGGCGCTGATCCGCAACAGCGGGGCCGAACCCGAAGTCATCGAGTACCTGCAGCACCCGCCCAGCCGGGAAACCTTGGTCGCGCTGGTGGCCCGGACCGGGCAGCCGCTGCGCGCGCTGATCCGCAGCAAGGAAAAGCGCTACGCCGAACTCCAGCTCGACAACCCGGCGCTCACTGAAGACCAGCTGCTCGACGCCATGCTGGCCCACCCCCTCCTGATCAACCGGCCCATCGTGGTGACGCCGCTGGGCACCCGCCTGTGCCGACCTTCTGAAGCCGTGCTCGACATCCTGCCTGCGCCGCAGCAGGGCGCTTTCACCAAGGAAGACGGCGAGCAGGTGGTGAATGAAAAGGGAGAACGTGTTGCCGGCGCTTGAAGACCTTCCCAACGTAGATAAAGACCTGTTCGCGCTGCCCACGGCCAGCGCACTGCAGGCGTTCCGGCCGTCCGCCCATGCGCCGCGTATTTTGCTGCTCTACGGCTCGGTACGCGAGCGCTCTTACAGCCGCCTGCTCAGCGAGGAGGCCGCACGCCTGCTGCAGGCCATGGGCGCCGAAACCAGAACCTTCGACCCGAGCGGCCTGCCGTTGCCCGACGACGCACCCGACGGCCACCCCAAGGTGCAGGAGCTGCGGCAACTTGCGCAGTGGGCCGAGGGCATGGTCTGGACATCGCCCGAACGCCACGGCGCCATGACCGGCATCATGAAATCGCAGATCGACTGGATCCCGCTGGCCGAGGGCGCGGTGCGCCCGACCCAGGGCAAGACCCTGGCCGTGATGCAGGTCAGCGGCGGCTCGCAGTCCTTCAACGCGGTGAGCCAGCTGCGCGTGCTGGGCCGCTGGATGCGCATGCTCACCATTCCCAACCAGTCCTCCGTCGCCAAGGCCTTCCTGGAGTTCGACGAAGCCGGGCGCATGAAACCCTCGGCGTATTACGACCGCGTGGTCGATGTGATGGAAGAACTCGTCAAGTTCACGCTGCTCACGCGCGACGTGGCGCCTTATCTGGTGGACAGGTACAGCGAGCGCAAGGAGAGTGCCGAGGCACTGTCGAAGCGGGTGAACCAGCGGAGTCTGTGATCTTATGAATCAAATCGGCCTCAGGCCCTTTACAGACGGGCGAAAGCAGCTATTGAATTGATAGCGTCTGTCAGTCGCTCTTTGAATCAGAGCCTGTTGCCGCCTCCGGTTGGAGAAGGCTGCGAACCAGCCGGCGTGCCAAAGGCGAAACGACCAGCACCGCCGGGAAGGCGAACAACCATGCCGTGAGCCACGAAGTGAGCCACAGCGACAGAAAGCCCGGCCCCACCCCGGTGGCGCGCAGCGTGGCTATCCCCGCCACCAGCAGCGACATCAGGCCAGAGAGAAAGAAGCCGAACAGAAGGGGCTCGAATTTCCGCGGGATCATGGCGTCACTTCCGCTTCGACATCGGCTGCCATGCGCAGCAACGCTTCGGCGACATTCGTGCCGAACATCCGCGCCGTCTTGATGTCTCCGGGCGCGAACGAATCCGCCGGCGCCGAATGCCCGGCCTGCGCCATCATTCCAGACCACGAGCCCAGCCGGTTGGCGGCTTCTTCATACGGCACGCCGCTGTGTTGTTCGGGCAGGATGGCGTTGCCGACCCAGACCATGCCGTGTTGCATGGCGAAGACGAACATCGACAGCAGCGTGGATTGTTTGTCACCGGCCGGCAACGACGACACGGTGAAGGCCGAGGCCAGCTTGCCCTTGAGGGCGTGGCTTTTCCAGAGCCGGCCCGTCGAATCCATGAAGGTCTTGAAGGTGCCGGAGACACCGCCCAGGTAGGTGGGTGAGCCGAAGACGAAGCCGTCATAGTCCAGCAGATGTTCGGGCGTGCTGGTGAGTTCTTCGGCTTTCAGCAAATGCACATCGATGCCGGGAACGGATCGCGCACCCGCCAGGATGTGCCCGGCAATGTGGCCGGTATGGCCGTGGGCGCTGTGATAGATGACGGCAAGTTGTTTGTTCTTCATGGTGTGGTGTCCAGTTCAAGTTGAGTGAGTGAATCTCTGAAAAAAGTCTTCATCGCGAGATCCAGGCGATGACGACGGCGGCCAGGTACAGGCCGAGTCCAAAAATGCTGTGATTTACCAGGCTCCTGAGCCGGTTTTTTGCCGGTTCCGGCGTGCGCGACGACGCGATGCCCGCCCCCATGGCGGGCTGCATGACGAGCCAGGGCGCTGCGACTGTGGCTATGCCCACGCACAGCGCCGGCAGCAGCGTCGGGTGGTGTACCCAGTCCCTACCTGCGATGCCGGCCAGAAGGCCCGCGAAGCTGATGCCGGTTGCGTAGTGGACGAACCAGCCCAAAACGCGTTCGCCTCGCACCGGCGCGGCCTTCGCGATGGCGGCATGCGTCCAGGTGCCGTTGCGCCAGTGGCCGACCCAGCGGCCGATCATTGCGAAGTTGAGCGTGGGCACGCCCAGGCGCTGGAGAAGCAGCAGCCAGGCGTCCATGACCGCGGTGGCGCCCACGCCGATGAGCAGGATGTGCGCCGCGCCTGCAGTGAATGTGTTCATGTGATTCCTCGTTGACAAAAAGTGACGGTGAGGGCACTCTACAAGTTCAAGTCAACTTGAAGTCAAGGGGTTTTTTCATGGACATCGCCGAAGTTGCCAAAAAGTCAGGCCTGCCTGCCTCCGCGCTGCGCTACTACGAAGAAAAAGGGCTGATCACCTCGGCCGGCCGGCAGGGCTTGCGCCGAACATTTGCACCGGGCGTGCTGGACCAGCTGGCGCTGATTGCGCTAGGGCAGGCCGCCGGGTTTTCGCTGGACGACATCGGCGCCATGTTCTCGCCCGACGGCCAGGCCAGCATCGACAGGAAGTCGCTCAGCGCCAAGGCCGACGAGCTGGACAACACGATCAAGCGCCTGAAGGCGATGCGCAACGGGCTCAGGCATGCGGCGGTGTGCCCGGCGCCCAGCCACGCCGAGTGCCCGACTTTTCAGCGACTGCTTCGCTCCGCGGCGGCCGGCCAGCTCAAGCCACGGGCGAGGCGGGCGGTGGCGCATCCGTCAAAGTGATGCAGGGCGCGCAATGCGCTTTCTTCAGGCGGTCGCGACCCAGCCGCGGAAGCCGAAGGCCGCATAAAACAGTTCTATCCCCGCAAAACCGGCCTCGCGCAGCAGCGCTTCATCGTCCTGTGGCGACAGAATCGGAAGTTGCGCGCCCAGCCCCTTTTCGCGGACGCGTGCCTTGTCCGGGTCTATGCCGGACAAAATCGCAAAGGCGGTGCAGCGCGCCAGCCAGCGCTCGCGCACCCCTGCGTCCTGCGGGAAGCTGAAATGCGCGGCCACAAACGGCGCTCCCGGCTTGAGCCGGCGGCGCAGCTCCACCAATGTGCGGCACCGTTCCTCGCGTGCGAGGAAGTGCAGCGTCAGCAGGCAACATGCGGCATCGAAGGGGCCTTCCGGTGCCATATCGATGGTGCCGTTGTGCAGCCGCACGCGCTGCATATGCGCATGTACTCTGGTTTGCGCCAGTTGCAGCATTTCGGCCGACGGGTCCACCCCGTCGAATTGCCACTGCGGCTGCGCATTCGCGAAGACCTCCAGTTCCAGCCCGCCACCTGCGCCCAGCACCAGGATGCGGGCATCCCGGGGCGCGCTTTCAGCGAGCAGCAGCAAACACATGCGCTGCATGTCGGCAAAGCCTGGAACCATGCGCGGCGGGCCGTCGGCATAGGCCGAGACAGCCGCCGGGTCAGAGAAAGCAGTGGCCATGGCGGTCATGCTGTGTGCGCCATGGCAGCCGAGGCCGGTGTGCCGCCGCGCGTCTGCAGCCGCGCATGGAAGTCTTTGCTGAGCATGGCCAAGGTGACGTCGCCGAGCCGGTCCAGCAGCACTTGCCTGGCTTCGGCAAAGGCACTGTCGAGCGCGGCATTCACCGCCTCTTCGACCAGGCAGCCCGGCGCCTCGGTCCGGTTGCCCATCGCGAACAATTCGGGCGCATCCAGCGCGTTGTAGATGTCGCCGAGCGTGATGTCACTGAGGTTGCAACTGAGCACCCAGCCGCCACCGTGCCCTTTTTCCGAGCGGACAAGCCCGGAGTCCCGCAGGCCCGCCATGACGCGCCTGACCACCACCGGGTGGGTCTGCATCACTTTGGCGAGTTCGTCCGACGTCATGGGTTCGCCCACCTCAGCCATGTGAAGGATGACGTGAAGCACGCCGGAAAGTCTGCTGTCTCGTTTCATGTAATAAATGATATTACGTGAAGTTGACCCTGTCAACGACTGTCTTTCTTGGCGGACTGGTGCAGCAATGCAAGAAGAGTGCCGAGGCGCTGTCCAAACGGGTGAATCAGCGGAGCCTGTGAGTTTTATGAGTCAAATCGGCCTCTGGCCCTTTGACGGCGGGCGCAAGCAGCTATTGAATCAGTAGCGAATGGCCGTGCGCTTTGTTTTGCCAGCTGCGAGCATGGCTCAGACCTCAGTCAAACAAATACTCCACCTCACCCAGCCAGCGCTTTTCGATGATCGTGAGGTTGGCCCGCTTTCCAACCTGCACCCGGTGGCCCACCGAGCTGCGAAAAGCGGTCCCCTGGATTTCTTCCAGCCATCTGTCGGCCGTCTCCTCGGGAAAGTCCAGGCCAAGCGCTTCAGCCGCGTCAATTCCGCTTTCGTACCCTTTGGCATACGCGTACAGAAGTGACATCGTGTCGCGATGACGGCCCGGAACGCAGTAAAAAACGCCAAACGCCCTGTCGTAAACAAACGGACGGCTCAGGTCGGCAAGGTGGAGCGGCTCCGGTTCGGAGGAACCGGTTTTCTTGAGGGCCTGCAATTGTTGAGAGGTCAAACTGCGCATGGCTACCTGGTTCAGGCCGTAGCCTGGTACTTCAAATCAAGCCGGGACAGGCGCTTGTGGTTCATGGCATTTATCTTTCACACATCGACAGATCCAGACGCCGGGGCGGATGGACGTTGGGGAGGATGCGTTCGGTTTCATGCTAGTCCGCTTTGGGGCGCTTGCATGGGTTCTGGGGATGTAAATAAGTCACACCAAAGTGGGATGTGTGGCGACATCAACTGAGGCGAGCGTGGACGATTCCCAACCAGTCGTTGGTGGTCGGTGTGGTTGACGTGATGGAAGAACTCGTGAAGTTCACACTGCTGACGCGGGATGTGGCGCCTTACCTGGTGGACAGGTACAGGGAGCGCAAGGAAAGTGCGGAGGCGCTGTCCAAACGGGTGAATCAGCGGAGTCTGTGAGTGTTGTGAGTCAAATTGACTTTCGTAGACCGCTACCAGCTTCGATAACGAATTGGCAGCATCCCCCTCCGACCTCCAGCTAAAGCTAAGACTCAACTTCCACGAAAGCAACTCATACCCTGTTTGGATGGGTATGGATGAAAATAACATACAGATGAAATGGTTATTTCATTTGATTATTTAAAAATGGATGTATCATTTGACGGAACAGGAGGTTCAAATGGAAGCTTACACCAAGTCAGGCGCACTTCAATTTATCAATTACTGCATTGCTAAAGGACTGGTCAATAGCAACACCGGCGGCGGATGGAAGGCAGCGTTCTCAAAAATTATGGAGGGGTTTGGCCCTGACGATGATCTGACTGGTGTAGATGTCCAATCGGAAGTGTTGCGTTACAACAATCGGCATCCTGGTTTATTGAGTCCAGACTCGCTCAATCAGTACCAAAAGCGCGTGCTGTTAGTTTTGCAGGAGTTTGCGAAATACGTCGCATCACCAACCACCTACAAGGGCATCAGTTCGCGGCCGCTGTCCACGAACGGGAAATCTTCGGAGAAAAAGTCGACCCCTGAAAGCAAGGCGATTGCAACAGTCGGAACCGCGCCCTTGGTGGATACGCAGCAACCAAAACAAATCACCAGCGCAGTGACCGACACGAGTCTGATGATGCCATTTCCATTGCGTCCCAATTTTCTTGCGCAAATTATTATTCCGCGCGATCTAACGAAGGAGGAGGCAACGCGACTTTGCAACTTCATCCAAGCGTTGTCGCAGGATGCCCCAGTGGCATCAACATGAGTCACAAAGGCGAAGGGCCAGACGTGCGACCGTCTAGCCCCTCTTTCCAATCACGTCCGGTAGGGACAGCTCAGCTTGTGAGCTTGAGCAAGCGGAAAGGATCGGTGATGAAACGAACCATCAGGAGGGCCTAACCACGGTTAGCCAAGATTGGGATTGGCTAGCCACATTGTATCGAAACGGGTAGACATTTGTCTGCCCGTTTTCATTGGTGAACCATCGGGTGCGGAGGTGAGCTCGGGCGCCCTCATGCTGTAGATGACCCGTTTCACACTCAACAGATGGGCATCAAAAACAAAAACCATTAGATAAATTCCACGTCCGTCGCATCAAATTTTCCGCGGCGGCAGTTACCACTTGCGCCATGAGGTCTGCTGTATTTGGCTTGAGCTGTCTGCGCCAGCCATCACTCACTTCCTGGCGAGCGCAACCGCATCCGCCCCTGCCGGATAACGCAGCGTCGCGGCCGGATCGTTCGCCGCGCGCCAGACGGATTCAGCGACGTCGGCGGCGGTAGTCACTGCCGCCGGCTGACCCAGCGTTGAAAAAATGGCCTGTGCAAACGAGGCGTAGGCCTCAGGAATCAGACCCTCCATGCGCTGCGCCCCATTGACCGTGAACTGTGTGCCCGGCCCGTAACCCGGTTCCACCAGCTTCACGCGGACCTTGAAGGGCGCAAGCTCCAGAGCCAGCGATTCGGTGAAGCCTTCAATGGCCGTTTTGCTCGCGGTGTAGGCGGCGACCAGCGGCATGGGTGCCAGCGTCACGGTTGAAGTGACGTTGATGACCAGCCCTGACTGGCGGGCACGGAATTGCGGCAACACAGCCTGGGTCATGGCCATCATTCCGAAGGTGTTGGTTTCAAAAATCTCGCGCACGGTGGCCATGGGCGTTGCCTCGAAGGCGCCGAAAAGTCCGAGACCGGCGTTGTTGACGAGCACGTCGATGAGCCCGGCAGCCTTGATGGCGGCGGTAATGCTTTCAGGCTTCGTCACGTCGAGCGCCAGCACGCGCAGGCGCTCCGAGGTGGGCAGCACGTCGGCGCGCGGCGTCCGCATGGTGGCGATGACGTTCCAGCCCTGGGCGTGGAAGTGGCGGGCGGTTTCCAGGCCGTAGCCAGACGAGCAGCCAGTGATCAATACGGTTTTCATTTCGGTTTCCTTTGGGAGGTGGGTTGAAGGTGACGTAACGATATCGGCCGCAGGCAGGACTGACTACAATCAATAGTCCGTTGTTCATTTGCAGGAGTCCGGTCATGGTCGATCCACTCGCAGAAGTCATCACGCTGCTTCGGCCGCGCGCGGTGTACTCGAAGGTGATCAGCGGCGCCGGGGCGTGGTCCGTTCGTTACTCCGCCTTCGGCCAGCCGAGCTTCTGCACCATGCTGGAGGGCGAATGTGTTCTGGCGGTGCAGGGGCAGGAGCCGCTCACGCTGGTCGCCGGCGACTTTGTACTGATGCCGACAACGCCCGGCTTCACGCTGTCGGGGCTGGCGCCGGCTGCTCCCGTTCTTCTTGACTCCAAGCTGCAGCCGCAGCCCAAGGAGGAAATCCGCCATGGCACGCGCACAGGCCCGCCGGACATGCGCATGCTGGGCGGCTACTTTGCCTTTGACTCGCCAGATGCGGCATTGATGGTGTCGCTGCTGCCGGCCCTGCTGCACGTGCGCGGCATAGCGCGGCTTGCACTGCTGGTGCAGCTCGTGAGGGAAGAGTCGCTGGCGCAGCGGCCCGGCCGCGAGCTGGTGCTGGGGCGTCTTATTGAAGTGCTGCTTGTCGAAGCGCTGCGCGGGGCGCCCACTGAAGGCGCGCCACCGGGACTTCTGCGCGCGCTGGCAGACACGCGTCTGGCCGCCGCGATGCGGCACATGCACGGTGAGCCGGCGCGCGCGTGGACGGTTGTTGAACTGGCGAAGACGGCGGCGCTGTCGCGTTCAGCCTTCTTTGAGCGCTTCTCGCGCGCCGTGGGGGTGCCGCCCATGGAATACCTGCTGGCATGGCGCATGGCGATGGCGAAGGATCTGCTGACCCGCAGCGACTGCGCACTGGCCGAGGTCGCCGAACGCGTGGGCTACAGCTCGGCCAGCACCTTCAGCACGGCCTTCAGCCGCCATGTGGGGCAAGCACCCAGCCACTACGCGCGGCAGCAATAGCCTGTCGCACCGTAACCCCTCCAGTGATGCCGGTCTGGCGCTGATTTTATGAACAAAATCGGCCTCCAGCCCATACTCAGAAAGCGCAAGCAGCTATCTATTTGGTAGCAAATGGAGTCCCTGTAACCGTGACAGCGCCACGCGTAGCGAGCAGGGCCCCCTGGCGCACTGCCACCAGATCTCCTTCGGCCAGCGGCTGCCACGCCTCGTCGGTGAGCGGCACGCTCGCGATGAACAGGACGATGCGTTCCTCCTGCACGATCGCGACGCCGGCTTCGCGGGCCGTCGCCGGCTCCTCGGGTGGGCAATGCCGTTGCAGCATCCACAGGCCTGGCGGTCCGGCATGGCCGATGTCGGGTTGCAGCCGCTTGTGGCCGTGTGCAAACAGGGTGTCGCCGTCGGCGTAAAGAAAGTTGGCCGGGCCGAGCGCGCGCAGGTCGGCGGCGAAGGGCGCCAGAAGCGACAGGCGTGCGTCCAGCGATGGCGGGTCGGCTTCGTTCCACAGTGGCCGCAGGCGTTCCATCAGGGCGCAGAAGGCATGTTCCGAATCGGTCTGCCCCACGGGCCGGTAGGCGCCGAGCGTCAGCGTTTTGCAGCTTTCGATGCCGGGCAGGTCGCCGTTGTGGGCAAACACATGGGTGCGGCCACCCAGTTCCCGAACAAAGGGCTGCGTGTTCGAAAAGCTCACCGCGCCACGCGTGGCATGGCGGATGTGCGAGATGGCCAGTTGGGTGCTCGGCCCCTGGGTTTCGAGGTAGCGAACCAGTGGGCTGTCCCCGGCGGCCAGTGGTTCGCGGAACAGCGCCACGTCTTCGCCCTGGTAGAACGCGACGCCCCAGCCGTCGCGCGAGCTGCCGGTCGCGCCGCCGCGCGAAGCCAGGGTGTGCAGGGAAAACGTCAGCCGGGTCGGCCCGGACGTTGACAGGGCCAGGAGCTCACACATCAGGTGGGGCGCAAGGCGCGGTAAATGCTTGCTGCATGACCTGCAGCGTCACGTGCGTGATGTCGAAACGGTCGTGCAGCTGGTCGGTCGCGTGTTTCAGGAAAGCGTCGTCTGCGTGTCCCTGCGGCATCACCAGATGCGCCGTCAGCGCGATCTGCGACGTGCCCATCGCCCAGATGTGCAGGTCGTGCACCCGTGTCACGCCTGGCAGCGCCGCCAGACATTCCTGAACGGCCTGCGGGTCCACGCTGTCGGGTACGCCGTCAAACAGCATGTGAAGCGACTGTTTGAAAAGGCTCGCGGTTCCCGCCAGGATGACGCCGGCAATCAGCAGGCTGACCACCGGGTCCAGCCAGACCCAGCCCATCCACAATGTCAGCGCCCCGGCGACCACCACCCCGGCGGACACCAGGGCGTCGGCGGCCATGTGCATGAAGGCGCCGCGGATGTTGAGGTCGTGCTCGCGCCCGCGCATGAACAGCAGGGCGGTGGCGGTGTTGATCACAATGCCGATGCCGGCCACCACCATGATGGTCACACTTTCGGCACCGGCCAGCGGCTCGGGCGAGAAGAGCCGGCCCACCGCCTCCCAGGCCAGTGCACCCATCGCCATCAGGAGCAGCAGGGCATTGGCAAAAGCCGCCAGAATGGTGCCGCGCTTCCAGCCGTAGGTGTGGCGCGGGTTGGGGCGCAGCTTGCTGGCCAGTGCGCCGCCCCATGCCAGGACGAGGCCGGCGACATCACTCAGGTTGTACCCGGCGTCGGCCAGCAGGGCCAGCGAGTTGATCTTCCAGCCGTAAAACGCCTCGATCGCCACAAAGACGATGTTGAGCACGATGCCAATGGCAAAAGCCCGGTTGAAGTTGGCGGGCGCGTGCCCATGGTCGTGGTCGTGGTCAGCGCTCATGCGGCGGTCAGACAATTTGGTGCGGCTTTCTTCAACATGGTTTACTCAGGCACTGATGGCCAGCCGCTTCATTTTCCCCCAAGGTGCCATGGGGTTGGTGGCGTCACTGCTTTTGTTGCTGCAGGGCAGGTGCAAAGCCAGAACTGACAGTTCACTGAAATCGCCTGGATTTCAAGTCAGTCAGCCCCCCGCCCGCGAAGGACGGGCGCAGGCAGCTACGCAATTCATAGTGTGCGAAGTCACCGACCGACTGTCATGAAACTGCCATTAAACCGACATGAACACGTCACCCTCGACTTCCAGAATCACCGCATCAGTCAAAAACACGATGGAGAGTGATTCATGGGTCAAGGTTTCGGCAGGGATTATGAGCAGGGTGAAGGCGTCAATACGACGTGCAATCCGTTCATTCATGAAGTAGACGGCGAGCGGCGCCATGTGCTGCGTTGCACGACGGCGGCGGTGGCGCTGCTGATGGGCTCGCACACGCTGACGGCCAGCGCCGCGGCGCCCGCCAAAGGCAAGCCGCTCGGTTTTACCGGCGTATCGACTTCCAGCGTCGACGCGCTGGTGGTGCCGCCCGAGTACGAAGCCCAGGTGCTGTACCGCTGGGGTGACGCGACCGGTATTGCCGGGGCTGCGGCACCGGCCTTCAGTGCGGACGCGTCGAACAGCTGGCAGGAGCAGTTGCTTCAGTCGGGCATGCACCACGACGGCATGGAGTATTTCCCGCTGGACAAGAACCCGCGCCATGGCCTGCTGGCCATCAACCACGAATACACCGACGACGGCTTGCTGCACAGCGACGGCATGAAGACCTGGACCGCCGACAAGGTGCGCAAGTCGCAGGCGGCGCACGGCGTCAGCGTGATCGAGGTGGTGGAACGCGCCGGTGTCTGGCGCGTGATGCCCAACTCGCGTTATGCGCGCCGCATCACCGGCAACACACCCATGCAGTTCAGCGGCCCGGCCGCCGGACACGCGCTGCTGAAAACATCGGCCGATCCAGAGGGCATGCGCCCGCTGGGTACGCTGAACAACTGCGCCGCCGGGCAGACGCCCTGGGGCACCTTCCTGACCTGCGAGGAAAACTGGAACGGTTACTTCTCGGCGCAGAACAAGCCGAACCCGGACGAGGCGCGTTACGGCCTGCGCGCCAAGGGTTTTGGCTACCGCTGGCACGAGTTTGACGAACGTTTTGATGTGGCCAAACACCCGAACGAGCCGCACCGCTTTGGATGGGTGGTGGAGATCGACCCGCAGGATCCGACACAGACCCCGATCAAACGCACGGCGCTGGGCCGCATCAAGCATGAAGGGGCAACGACGACGCTGTCCCGTGACGGCCGCGCGGTGGTTTACATGGGCGACGACGAGCGCTTTGAGTACATCTACAAGTTTGTCAGCCGCGACAAGGTCAAGCCCGGTGGTTACCGCGCCAACAAGGACATTCTGGATCACGGCACGCTGTATGTGGCGCGCTTTGATGCACAGGGTTACGGCCGCTGGCTGCCGCTGGTGCATGGCGAGGGCGGCCTGAACGCCGCCAGCGGCTTTGCCAGCCAGGCCGAGGTGGTGGTGAAGTGCCGCCAGGCGGCAGACGTGGTGGGTGCCACCAAGATGGACCGCCCCGAATGGGTGGCGGTGCATCCCAACACCGGCGAGGTGTTTGTCACGCTGACCAACAACAGCAGCCGTGGCAAGGACGGCCGCATGGCCGACGCGGCCAACCCGCGCAATGACAACATCATGGGCCACATCATCCGCTGGCGCGAAGGCAAGAGCCGTCAGGGCGACGCTGTCAGCCGACTCGACGGCGACGCCAGCGCCACCGAGTTCCGCTGGATGCACTTTGCCCTGGCAGGTGACCCGAATGCCGACAAGGCCGAGTACCGCGGCACCATCAAGGGCGACATGTACGGCAGCCCCGATGGCCTGCAGTTCGACGCCAGTGGCCTGCTGTGGATACAGACCGATATCTCCACTTCGGCCATGCACAAGGGTGCTTACAAGGGCATAGGCAACAACATGATGTTGTGCGCCGACCCGGCGACCGGCGAGACGAAACGCTTCTTGACCGGCCCGGCCGGCTGCGAGATCACCGGGGTGAGCTTCACGCCGGATCGCCGCGCGGTGTTCATCAACATCCAGCATCCGGGCGAAACCGCCAGCGAGCGCAGCGACCCGGCCCAGCCGAAGGCGGTGAGCCATTGGCCGGACGGCCCGGCGGGCGGGCGGCCGCGCTCGGCCACCGTCGTCATCCGGCGCAAGGATGGCGGCATCGTCGGGACCTAGTTTCCAAACAGTAACAGCCCCGACCTCCGGGGCTTTTTCTCAGAATTTTTGAGTGCCGGTATCGAGAGTTGAGTGTCGAGAGTCATTTGCGAGAAGACAACCAGGAGTCCATCATGAAAGAACTGCCCAATCCCACCTTTGCATTGTCGCCAGTCGCAATGCCACGGGGGTCACTTCATCAAAGCTCTCATGCTGCCGATCCGGTCGCTGTTCAAGGGGCTGCGCCGGGGAAAATCCAGGTAGGCTGGGCCAGGCACCAGGACGAGGTCCGGCAGGCGCAGCGGCTGAGGTACCAGGTCTTCGCGCTGGAGATGGGGGCGACGCTGCCCAGCACGGTGCCGGGCCACGACATCGACCTGTTCGACGATTTCTGCGAACACCTGCTGGTGCGCGACGAAGCCAGCCAGGAGGTCATTGGCACTTACCGCGTGCTCACGCCGACCCAGGCCAAACGCGTGGGCAGCACCTACAGCGACACCGAGTTCGACCTGACGCGCCTGCGTGCCCTGCGCGAACGCATGGTCGAGCTGGGGCGCAGCTGTGTGCATGCCGACCACCGCCACGGCGGTGTGATCCTGGCCTTGTGGGGCGCGCTGGCCGAGTTCATGGCGCGCAACCAGCTCGACACCATGATTGGCTGCGCCAGCATTCCGATGCAGCACAGCGGCCACCCGGAATACGGCAGCGGGCATGCCGCGGCCAGCATCTGGCGCCAGGTGCGGCAAAGCCACCTCGCGCCCATCGAATACCACGTGACGCCGCGCCTGGCCCTGCCGGTCGAGCAGCTCGACGACTCGCTGGACGTCGAGCCGCCCGCGCTGATCAAGGGTTACCTGCGTCTGGGCGCCAGGGTGCTGGGTGCACCGGCCTGGGACCCCGACTTCAACTCGGCCGACCTGCCCATGATGATGCGCATTGCCGACCTGCCGCCGCGTTATCGCAAGCATTTTTCTGCGAGGGAGGCCTGATGCGTACGCTGTTTGACAAGCTCGGTTCGCTCAACCCCGGTCTCCCGCAAGGTGGGGACGATGCGCATGACGACGCCGCACTGCGCAAGCGTTACCGCAGCATCTTCATCTCCGACCTGCACCTGGGCACGCCCGGTTGCCAGGCCGCGGCGCTGCTGGATTTTCTCAAGGCGCACCCGAGCGACTACCTCTACCTGGTGGGCGACATCGTGGACGGCTGGCAACTGCGGCGCAAATGGTACTGGCCGCAGTCGCACAACGACGTGGTGCAAAAGCTGCTGCGGCGCGCACGCAAGGGCTGCCGGATTGTCTACGTGCCCGGCAACCACGATGAGTTTGCGCGTGAATTTATCGGCCACCAGTTCGGCGGCATCGAGGTCATGGAAGAGGCGGTCCACGTCACGGCTGATGGTCGCCATCTGTGGATCGTCCACGGCGACTATTTCGACGCTGTTGTGCAGTGCGCCCGCTGGCTGGCCTATGTGGGCGACAACCTGTATGAATTCACGCTCAAGCTCAACCGCCACCTCAACAGCCTGCGCGCGCGCATGGGCCTGCCGTACTGGTCGCTCTCGGCCTACCTCAAACACAAGGTCAAGAGCGCGCTGAACTACGTCACCGACTTTGAAGTCGCGGTGGCCAACGAAGCGCGCCGGCGCGGCCACCAGGGGGTGGTCTGCGGCCACATTCACCGCGCCGAGATGCGCGACATCAACGGCGTGCTTTATTGCAACGACGGCGACTGGGTCGAAAGCCGCACCGCACTGGTGGAACACTACGACGGCAAGCTGGAGCTGCTGCACTGGGCACCCGCCCACGAAACGCAGGGCCGCGGCCATGTAGCGGGCACGGTGGCCGCATGAAGATAGCCCTTGTTACCGACGCCTGGCAGCCGCAGGTCAATGGCGTGGTCACCACGCTGGTGGAGCTGGTGCGTGAACTGCAGGCCCTGGGCCACACCGTGGAAGTCATCCATCCCGGCCTGTTCAAAACGCGGCCTTGCCCGGGGTATGCCGGCATCGACCTGGCCGTGCGTCCGAAAGCCTTGCTGACCGCCAGGCTGGACGCCTTTGCGCCCGAAGCCATCCACATTGCCACCGAAGGCCCGCTGGGCTGGGCGGCACGCAGCTATTGCCGCAAGCGGGGCCTGCGTTTTACCACCGCATTCCACACCAAATTTCCGGAAATCCTTCATGCCGCGCTGAAAATACCGCTCTCCTGGGGATATGCGCTGTTCCGGCATTTCCACAAGTACTCCTCCGGGGTCATGGTTCCCACCCACGGCGTGTTGCGCATGCTGGAGCAGCGCGGTTTTCGCCAGCTGCGCAGCTGGACGCATGGGGTGGACACCGCCTTGTTCCCGTTTCATCCCGAGGCGCGGCTCTACCCCCGCATGGGCACGCTGGTGCGGCCGGTGTCGCTGTTTGTCGGTCGCGTGTCGTATGAGAAAAACATCGAGGCCTTCCTGGCACTGGACATTCCGGGGACCAAGGTGGTCTGCGGCGTCGGGCCGCTGGAGGCGTCGCTCAAGGAGCGTTATCCGCAGGTACGCTGGCTCGGTGTGTTGCCGCGCGACGAGCTGGCCAGGGTGTACGCCGCCGCCGATGTGTTTGTTTTCCCCAGCCGGTCGGAGACTTTCGGCCTGGTGATGCTCGAAGCCATGGCCAGCGGCACGCCGGTGGCGGCCTACCCGGTCGACGGCCCGCTGGAGGTGCTGGGCAAGCCAGACGGCAGCCGCCACGGCGGTGTGCTCGATGAGGATCTGAAACGCGCCTGCTACAGCGCGATGGCGGTGCCGCGTCATGAGGCCCGTGCCCGTTCGCTGGACTTCAGCTGGGCGCATGCCGCCCAGCTGTTCGAAGGGTATCTGGTGCCGGTACGTGGCCAGGCCCCCAGTCCCCTGGTGACGGCGCAAGCCGCCGCCTGAAACATTTGACATGATGTTGTCACGCATTTGTCATCAAACCAGCGCACACTGACAAGTCAGATTCATGACAATTACCAGCTCGGACCGCATGTTTCAAACTTCTGCCAATTCACCCCCGGCTGTGAGCGCCCCTGCCGCGGGTGCAGCCGTCCAGTTTCTGGACCGGGATCACAGCATCCTGGCTTTCAATGAGCGGGTGCTGGACTGGGCCAGGCGGCCCGACGTGCCGCTGCTGGAGCGGCTGCGCTTCCTGTGCATTGTTTCTTCCAACCTGGACGAGTTTTTCGAGGTGCGCGCCGCGCTGCACCTGACGGCTGCGCTCAATCAGGAGCAGAAAGCCCCTTATTCGGCCGAGACTTTCAAGGCCCTGTCTGCCGCCGCCCACGACATGGTGGCGCGCCAGTACGCGCTGTACAACGACGAGTTGATGCCTGAATTTGCGAAGCAGGGCATCCGGATCGTTTCCCACGGCGACCGCAGTGCGGCGCAGCGCCGCTGGGTCAAGGCCTACTTCGAGCGTGAGGTCAGGCCGCTGTTGATTCCGGTCGGGCTGGACCCTTCGCACCCGTTTCCGCAGGTGGCCAACAAGTCGCTCAATTTCATTGTCCGGCTGGGCGGACGCGATGCTTTCGGCCGCGAAAACGACATCGCAATCGTCAAGGTGCCGCGGGTACTGCCGCGCCTGATCCACATGCCCGACAAGGGCTCGCAGAAGAAGCTGCTGTTTGTCTCGCTGTCGAGCATCATCCGGGCGCATCTGGTCGACCTGTTTCCGGGCCGCGAAGTCGGGGAGTTTTCGCAGTTTCGCGTGACGCGTCATTCCGACCTGGCGGTCGATGAGGACGACGTGAAAAACCTGCGCACCGCGCTGCGTCTGGGCCTGGAGCAGCGTCATTACGGGCAGGCGGTGCGGCTGGAGGTGTCGGCGGGTTGCTCCAAACACCTGTCGGACTTTCTGCTGAGCCAGTTCAGCCTGCCAGCCGAAGCGCTGTACCGGGTGCACGGCCCGGTCAACCTGGTGCGCCTGACCCAGCTGGTGGACCTGGTTAACGACCCGAAGCTGCTTTTTCCGCCCTACAAGGCCTGTTACCCGACGCAGCTGGTGCCGGGGCAGTCGTTTTTCGAGCGGCTCAAGCAGGGCGACGTGTCGATTCACCAGCCCTTCGAGAGTTTCAACGGGGTGCTCGACTTCCTGCGCGAGGCCGTGAACGACCCGCAGGTGCTGGCCATCCGGCAGACCATTTACCGCACCGGGCCTGACTCTGAACTCATGGTCCTGTTGCGCGAGGCGGTACGTCGCGGCAAGGAAGTCACGGTGGTGCTCGAGCTCAAGGCGCGCTTTGACGAGGAAGCCAACATCAACTGGGCCGAGATGCTGGAGTCGATCGGGGCGCAGGTGGTGTACGGCGTGGTCGGGCTCAAGACCCACGCCAAGATGCTGCTGGTGACGCGGCGTGAAGGACGCCAGCTGGTGCGTTATGCCCATCTTTCCACCGGCAACTACAACCCGACCACCGCGCGGCTGTACACCGATGTGAGTTACCTGACCGGCGACCCGGCGCTGACCGCGGAGATCGACAGCGTCTTCGGGCATCTGGCCAGCCAGAGCAAACTGCCCCGGCTGCAGCGCCTGCTGGTGGCGCCGTTTCAGCTGCACCGCAAGCTGATCGAAAAAATCGATGCGCTGGCGGAAGCTGCGGCGCTCGGCAAGGACACGCGCCTGGTTGCCAAGATGAACGCCCTGACCGACGAGGGCCTGATGCTGGCCCTGGTCCGGGCAGGGCAGCGTGGCGTGAAAATTGACCTGGTGGTGCGCGGCGCCTGCATGTTGCCTGCCGGCGTTCCGGGGGTGACGGACAACATCCGCGTGCGTTCCATCATCGGCCGCTTCCTGGAGCATTCACGCGTGTTCTATTTTCGCTGTGACGGGGAGGAAACCCTGTACCTGTCCAGCGCCGACTGGATGAACCGCAACATGCTGCGGCGCGTCGAGCTGGCCTGGTCGGTGACCGATCCCGTGCTGCGCCAGCGCATCATTGACGAATGCCTGGTGGCCTACCTGCATGACAGCCAGGACGCCTGGGATTTGCAGCCCGATGGGAGCTATTTGCGGGCCAGTGCATCGCCGCAGGGCGAGCAGCATGGTGCGCAGGCTGCGCTGATGGCCCGTTATTCGGCTGGCGGCGCCGTGATGGCAGCCTAGCGATGGACCTGATCCTGTGGCGTCATGCAGAGGCTGAAGAGTCGCCTGCCGACGCGCAGGGCGGGAACGACCTCGAACGTTCGTTGACACCCAGGGGCGAGAAGCAGGCAGCCCGCATGGCAGCCTGGCTGGACCGGCAGTTGCCGGAGCGGGCGCGCATTCTGGTGAGTCCGGCGCGCCGCTGCGAGCAGACGGCGCTGGCGCTGGGGCGCAAGTACAAGATCCGTGCGGAACTCGGGCCCGACGCGCCGCCGTCGCAACTGCTCGAACTGGTGCAATGGCCGGTCAACAAGCTGCCCATTCTGGTGATCGGCCATCAGCCGACGCTGGGGCAAACCATTGCCCAGTTACTGGGCCTGCAGGAAAGCGATTGCGCCGTGAAGAAGGGGGCACTCTGGTGGCTGCGCACGCGTGAACGCGAAGGGGGCTTGCAGACCGTGGTGGTCACGGTGCAATCACCCGAACTTCTCTGAGCCACACCTGCCGACAGGGCGGCGCTGCTTCAGGAGGACTTTGTCGGGCGTCCGGTCTTGATCGCCGGCACATGGGCCAACGCCGTCAGAAAGGCGGCATCCTGCATGGCGGCCAGTGCCTTGATGCCGGCCCTGAGTAATTCACTTTTCTTGACCGGCTGGGTCAACTTGGCAGCGCGCTGCTTGAGCTCGTCAAGCACCACATATTCGGCCTTGGGAATCGTGAAGCTGTCGCGTACCAGTTTGGGTTTCTTGGTCTTCTCGGGTTTTTCGGAAGAGGCGGCTGACACTGGGATGATCGCCTGTTTCTTGACGGGAAGGGTCGGGGCCATGGCCTTTTTGGCGGTAGAGGCCCTGGCCTTCCTGACGGGTGCTGCAGCTTGCCCGGCGGGCGCCTTGCGGGAGGCGGTTCGGGTTTTCACTGTGATGCCGGATTTTTTCGCAGTTGCCATGGAAATGCCTTTCGGATTAAACGGTATATACAGTTTATACCGTTCCTGAAAAACAGGTCAAGCCCCGTCCCGCAGGCCTTCAGAGTCCCCCAAGTGCCAGACTCCACGGCGTTTTTTGCCAGGCCAGGACTTCTTCACGCAACAGGTGCGCGGATTGGGGAAAGGCCTCGGCCCAGCCCGGCCGGCAGACCAGCGAAAACTGGCGGTTGCCGGCGCTGGCGATCTGCACGCCCTTGACATCGGGGTCGCGGCGCGCGTGGCAGAGAATCACCGCCAGCCGCAGGCAGAGCAACTGCAGCACGAAAACCTCGTCCTCGAAATCTGCTTCCAGCTTGCGCAGCTTGCCGCGGTGGCCCAGCACCAGCAGGCTCAGGCGGTGCAGCTCCTGCAGGGTGAAGCCCGGTGCGTCGGCGTTGTCCAGGATGTAGGCGCCGTGCTTGTGGTAATCGCTGTGCGAGATATGGCTGCCGATTTCATGCAGCAGGGCGGCCCAGTCGAGCTTGCGCTGAACACGCCCCAGTTCAGCCGGCGACAGGCCGGTGCTGGCTTGCGCGAAGAGGGCTCGGGCTATCCTGCTCACGCGCTCGGCCTGTGCGGTGTCTGTGTCGAACTTGTGGGTCAGCCGCTGCACGCTGGTCGAGCGCAGGTCGGTCGTTTCTTCCTCGCGGTCCAGCAGGTCGTACAGCACGCCATGGCGCAGGGCACCCTGGGCGGTCTGCATCTGCCTGATGCCCATCAGCTCGAACACCGCACGCAGCACGCTGACGCCGCCGCCAATCACGGCACGCCGGTCGTCCTTCATGCCTTCGAGCTTGAGGCGCTCTGCGCTCTGGGCCTTGAGCAGGCGGTCCAGCAACCAGTCCAGCCCTTCGCGCGTGACCAGGCCCTGGGGCCAGCCCCCGGCCATCAGCACGTCGCTGACAGCACCCACCGTGCCCGACGAGCCGTAGGCCACGTCCCAGCCGCCGCGGTAGAGATTGATGGCTTCGTCCAGCACCGCCTTGGCGGCCACCTCCGCCGTCTGGAAGGCCCGCGCGGTGAACTGGCCGTCGGGGAAATACTTCATGGACCAGCCCACGCTGCCGACGCGGTAGGACTCCATGGTCACCGCGTCCAGGCCCTTGCCCAGGATCATTTCGGTGGACCGGCCCCCGATGTCCACGACCAGGCGGCGTTCGCCGGACTGGGGCAGCAGGTGCGCCACGCCCTGGTAGATCAGGCGCGCTTCCTCGCGCCCGGAGATCACGTCGATGGGAAAACCCAGCACCTTGTGGGCGCGCTGCAGAAAAACATCGCGGTTGCGGGCTTCGCGCAGGGTCTGGGTGGCGACGGCGTGCACTTCCCCCTTTTTGAAGCCGGCGAGGCGCTCGCCAAACCGCGCCAGGCAGTCCCAGCCGCGCTGCATGGCTTCCGGCGTGAGGTTGCGATCCTCATCCAGGCCGTTGCCCTGGCGCACGGTTTCCTTGAGGTATTCGGTACGGTGGATCTGGCCGTGATCGAGACGGCCTATTTCGAGGCGGTAGCTGTTGGACCCAAGGTCCACGGCAGCCAGGCGGGTTCCATTTTGCATGTGTGAGCGTCTGAGAGGAGGCTCAGCATAGCACTCGCGCGGCACGCTCCTGCACTGGAAGTGCATCGGTGTGGGCCTGGCGGGTGCTGTGCGTGTCATGGGAATGGGCAGTCTGTGAGTGTGCTGCAGACTTGTGACGGGACCGTGAAAGTTCTTTGCCGGAGGCGCGCCGCGGTCTTTGGCAGGCGACGCAGGCAGTGAACTGCAGGACGCCCGCACCCGACAACGCGACTGGCCTGATTTCAGGATGAAAAGGTGGTATAGCAAGCGTCCAGTAAGCACATACAGTTATCAAAAAAGGAGCAATTAGGCTGGAGTGCACCGAAGGCTGCATGAAAAAATAGTGACCGCTTGTCACAGCCCGGTCACCAAGAAGTTGCAACATTGTGTGTTCCAACTTCCGACTACACCATGAAATCTTCGCTGGGCCTGGGCAAGTATCGCGATCTGCTGTTCGCCATTCTGCTTTTTATTGTCCTGGATCTGGGTATCCTGTTCTTCAACTTCTTTGCGTCCATCCAGCTCGAGCGCGATGCAAGCCGGATCAATACGGCGGGTGAGCTGCGTATGTTGACGCAGCAGATCACCAAGTCGCTGTTGACCCTGCAGGTCGAAAAAAAAGCCGAACTTCCGATCCAGACCAGCATGGCTCAGCTCACCCAGGGAACGGGCGCTTTTGTGGAAGGTCTGTCGGGACTGAAAAGCGCCATGAGCCGGGATACCGAGTTCACCATCTTCGGGCTGAACCCGGATGACTTGCGCGACACCCTTCGGAAACTGGAACGCGAATGGCTGCCGCTCAAGGAAAGCATTGATCCGGTCATTGCCCTGCAGGACCCCACGCTGGAGGATACCGAAATTGCCGTCACCAAGTCGGTTGCCCGCAACATCCGTCTGATGGCCCTCAGCGACGACCTGGCGACCGGTGTCGAGGCCGCGGCAAAAACCAAGACGGAGCGCATGCGACAGATCCAGGTGGCAGCCATCGTTCTCGCCCTGATCAACTTTGTGTATATCGTGTTCAAGTTCCTGCGGCGCCTCAATGCCAGCGACCGCGTGGCAGAAGCCGCCCGTCAGGAGACCGACGACATCCTGAAAACCGTATCCGAAGGTTTGTTGCTGGTACGGGCCGATGGCAGTGTGGGCATGCAGCTCTCGGCTTCCGTGCACAAACTCTTCATGCGGGAGATCCGGCCGGGTGAAGACTTTCGCCAGTTGCTGCGCAGCGTATTGACCCTGGAACGGGCGGAAGAGGCCCAGAGTTACCTTGAATTGCTGTTTGATCCCAAGGTCAAGCCGGCCCTGCTGACGCAACTGGACCCCCTCAAGGATGTACAGATCACCGGCGCGACCGGCCAAGTCCGGTTTCTGACATTCCAGATCACGCAGCTGCGCGAGGCGGGCCGCATCCGGGAACTGCTGGTGACGGTGTTCGACGTCACGCGTAAAGTCCAGCTGGAGCGCGAACTCGCAGCCACGCAGGAGGCGGCCAGGAGCGATGTGGAAGACCTGATCCGGGTGCTGGAGCAGGAACCTCTGCTGTTGCAGGACTTTCTGCTGGGAGCGCGCGCGAGGCTGGCGGATCTGAACCAGTCCATGCGCACCGTCGGGCGGCGCCCCGAGGCCTACAAGGCGCTGGTGGACGATGCAGCGCGGCTGATTCACGGCATCAAGGGCGAGGGCGCCGCGCTCAGCCTGACCGCCATCTCGCGCCAGTGTCATGAGATGGAAAACGCGCTCGCTCCCCTGCTCAAGCGCCGTGATCTGTCGGGCGAGGATCTGATTCCTGTGGTGTTTGAGCTGTCCAGGGTGCAGGACCAGGTGGAACGACTGCACCGGGTATTTGCAAGGGTCGGCCAGCCTTCGCCGCCAGGCAAGGACGAGCCGCCTCGCCTGGATGCCATGGTGAGCAACCTGCGGTCCCTGTCGGAGCGCGTGGCGCTTTCGCTCGGCAAGCAGGTTCGCCTGACGGCTTATGTCAACGAGGCGGTCTTGCCCGCCGACGTGGAGCAGGTGCTGCGCGAAGCCCTGCCGCAGTTGGTCCGCAACGCCGTGGTGCATGGCATTGAGCTGCCGCTGGAGCGCCGCAAGCTCAGCAAGCCCCCGGTGGGCGAGCTCAGGCTGGATATCGGGCGTGCCGAGGACGGGGCCATCCAGGTGAGCTTGAGCGACGACGGACGGGGCATCGTGGTTCCCGAGGTCCGGCAGCGCGTCGCGCAACTTCGAGGCGACGCGGCGCAGTTGAGCGACGCCCAGGTGCTGGGATTCATTTTCGACCCGCATTTCTCGACGGCCAGCGAGGTGACCGAGCACGCAGGGCGCGGCGTGGGCCTGTCCCTGGTCAAGCAGATTGTGGAGAAGGCCGGGGCCAGATTGAGGGTGATGACCCAACCCAACGTGTCCACGCAGTTTGTACTGAAGTTCGGAGTGGTGTCATGAAATTGCGCAGCCTGATGGTGGTGGACGACTCCATGGTTTTTCGCAACCGGATCGCCCGGCTGGCGACCGATCAGCGGCTGGCGGGTGTCAAGGTGGTTGCGCTGGCTGAAAACGGCATGGAAGCCATCGAGCAGGCGAAACTGCACAAGCCGGACTTTGTCACCATGGACCTGACCATGCCCGTAATGGATGGCCCGGCCTGCCTGGAAGCCCTGCGCACTGTGTTGCCCGAGGCACGGGTTCTGGTGGTCTCGGCCCTGAGCGACCGCGCCACGGCCCTGAAGGCCATGACCAAAGGCGCACACGGCTTTTTGCTCAAACCCTTTTCGGATGAGCAGCTGGTTGAATCGCTGCAGGAGCTGATGGTATGACGACAAGCCGGCTCAAGGTGGAGGACATCAAGATTTTTTCCGATGCGGCCATGGCGTTCTTCTCGCAGACCACCGGACACAAGGCGGCTGTGCGCACGGCCTACATGCTCGGTAACGAAGAAACGGTCGTCTGGAATGATTTTCAGGGCCGCATCGATCTGAGCGGGCATTACCGCGGCAGTGTCACCTTTTCGGCGCCTCGCGGGCTGCTGACGCATGTGCTGTTGACCATGGGGGAGAGCAGTTATACGGACGCCAGCCACAGGGACATCGTGGGCGAAATCACCAACCAGATGTCCGGTTATGCGCGCCGCCATTTCGGCGAGAGCATGGACATCTCGCCGCCTCGTGTGATCACGCAGGGCGAGGGCGTGACACCCCCCGTTTTCAACGCCGCCCCGTTTGTGATTCCGATGTTGTGGGACCGTTATGAGGCACATCTGGTGGTGCGCATGGGCAAGGCCGGTGGCCTCTGAGGCCGGCTTGTTCGACCGGCGAACGAGGGCGTGTTTCGGTGCAGAAAATATTCACGGTTTTGTCACGCCTTTGTCACGCACGCCCTCGAAACTACGCCTTGTTACCAACTCATTTCCAGGAGATTTCAGCATGAAATTTGTTTTTACCGCCCCCCTCATTGCCATCACATTGCTGGCCGGCTGTGCCACCAAGCCCGCTGTGCCCATGGGCATGAAGGCGGGTCAGTTTGTCACCTTCAACTGCGAGGGTGGAAAAAGCTTCCAGGCTCGCGCAGCAGCCGACGGCTCCAGTGTGCGTGTGCGTCATGAAGGCGGTTACGAGCTGGACAGCAAAGGTGCAGGCGTCTATGAGGCAGAGGGCTGGAAACTGGTTACCCAGGGCCCTGGCGCAGCAGAGCTGATGCACAACGGCAAATCTGTCGGCAAGAACTGCAAGGCAGTCTGAACTCTGTCACGGTTTTGTCACATTAAAGACATAAACTTCGTCCAACGTTTCTCATTTCCCGAAAGGAAAAACCATGAAATCGATCCCGATCAAATCCCTGCTGGCCATCTCTGCGCTGGCTTTTCTGGGCGCCATGCCCGCCGCTGCCATCGCCCAGGTCGTCAAGGTGGACGGCTCCAGCACGGTGTATCCGGTGACCGAAGCGGTTGCCGAAGAATTCCAGAAGGCCAACAAGGGCATGAAAGTCACCGTCGGCGTGTCCGGCACGGGTGGCGGCTTCAAAAAATTCTGCCGCGGCGAAATTGATATTTCCGATGCGTCACGTCCGATCACGGCATCCGAGATGGCCGACTGCAAGAAAATCGGTGTCGAGTACATCGAGCTGCCAGTGGCTTTTGACGCGCTGACCGTCGTGATCAACCCGAAAAACACCTGGCTCAAACAAGCCACGGTGGCCGAGCTGAAAAAAATGTGGGAACCGGCTGCGCAGGGCAAAGTCATGCGCTGGAACCAAGTCAACCCGACCTGGCCAGACCAGCCGATGAAACTGTTTGGTGCAGGTTCTGACTCCGGTACGTTTGACTATTTCACTGAAGCCATCGTCGGCAAGTCGAAGTCCAGCCGCGGCGACTTCACGGCTTCGGAAGACGACAATGTGCTGGTGCAGGGTGTTGCAGGCGACGTCAATGCCATCGGTTACTTCGGGTATGCCTACTACGCAGAAAATACCGGCAAGCTCAAGGCTCTGCCCATCGTCGAAAAAGACGGCAAGCCTGCTGTTTCGCCAAGCGCTGAAACCGTGATCAAGGGCACCTACCAGCCGCTGGCCCGTCCGATCTTCATTTATGTGAACGTCAAGTCATTGGCCAAGCCTGAAGTCAAGAAGTTTGTGGACTTCTACATGACTCACGGCGCGAAAATGGCTGCAGAGGTCAAGTACGTTCCGCTCCCTGCCAGCGTGTATGCCTCGAACGTGAAGCACATTGCTGAAGTCAGGAAAGGCAGCGTCTTCGGCGGCAAAAACGAAGTCGGGATCAGCATCGAAGAGCTGGCCAAACGCGAAGCGAAGCTGTAAGTCGATTTATCTGACGGCATGAACATGATCTGCCCGCAGGCTTTCCGGAAGCTTCGGGCAGATTTTTTGTTGAGCTGTTTTTCATGAAACGAAACCTACAATGAGTGCTTCCACCACTTCGGACCGCATTGTGATCGCTGAACGATTGACGGGCGCTGCCCGCCTGGCCGAGTTGGCCCAGATCAAGGCCGCACGCAAGCGCAAGGACCACATCATCGAGTTCGTGCTGCTTTCGGCGGCCTGTGTTTCGGTGTTCACCACCCTGGCCATCGTTTATATCCTGGTCAAGGAATCGCTGACATTCTTCAGCCATGTTCCGCTCTGGACTTTTCTGACCGATACGCAGTGGACGCCGCTGTTCGATGATGCGCACTTTGGCATCATCGTGCTGCTTTCCGGCACGCTGTCGAGTTCGCTGGTCGCCCTGGCCATCGCGATACCACTGGGCACCATCATCGCGATCTATCTTTCCGAGTTTGCCAACCACCGCCTGCGTGAGGTGCTCAAACCCGTGCTGGAACTTCTGTCCGGCGTGCCGACGATTATTTACGGCTTTTTTGCCCTGCTGTTCATCACGCCGCTGTTGCAGAAGATCTACCCCGGCCTGCCCACATTCAACATCCTCTCGGCAGGCATCGTGATGGGCATCATGATCATTCCCTATGTGTCTTCCCTGTCGGAAGATGCCATGCGGGCCGTGCCCATGAGCTTGCGCGAGGGCTCCTACGCCATGGGGGCCACGCGTTTCCAGACCGCTACCCGGGTGGTGGTTCCGGCCGCGTTCTCCGGCATCGCCTCGGCCTACATTCTGGGCATTTCACGTGCGGTTGGCGAGACCATGATTCTCGCGGTGGCGGCAGGCATGCAGCCCAACCTGACGCTCAATCCGCTGGAGCCGGCTGCCACCATCACGTCCTTCATTGTGCAGGTGGCGCTCGGTGATCTGCCGCACGGCAGCGTGGGCTACCAGACCATTTTTGCCGCGGGGTTGACGCTCATGCTCATTACCCTGATGTTCAATCTTCTGGGCCACTGGCTGCGCCGGAAATATCGGGAGGCCTATTGATGAGCCGCAACACTGAACGCACGGAAGAACTCCGGGCCATTATCAAGTCGCACAAGCGCTGGGACATCATTTTTGGCCTGGTGGGCATCGCTGCCATTGCCCTGGCGATCCTGACGCTGCTGGCCCTGTTTACGGAAATGGTGATCGACGGCTTTCCGCGCCTGTCCTCCGGATTTTTCACCAATTTTCCGTCGCGCAGGGCGGGGGAAGCCGGCATCCTGTCGGCCTGGGTCGGGTCCTTTTTCGTGATGATTGTGACCGCGCTGTTTGCGATTCCGGTTGGCATTGCAAGCGCCATCTACCTGGAAGAGTACGCACGCAAAAACTGGTTCACCGATGTGATCGAGATCAACATCAGCAACCTGGCCGGCGTGCCGTCCATTGTGTATGGCCTGCTGGCCCTCGGCCTGTTTGTCTATACCTTCGGCTTTGGCCAGAGCATTTTGTCGGCCGGGTTGACGCTGGCCTTGCTGATCCTGCCTATCGTGATCGTGACAACGCGGGAAGCGCTTCGGGCCATTCCGCAGACGGTGCGTGAAGGCGCTTATGCCTGCGGTGCCACCAAGTGGCAGGTGGTCAGTGACCATCTGGTGCCTTATGGCATGCCGGGCATCCTGACCGGCGTCATCATCGGACTGTCGCGGGCGATCGGCGAGACCGCGCCCATCATCACGATTGGTGCGCTGACCTTCATCGCGTTCCTGCCGCCCGTGCCATTCACCGGCGATCCGGCGGCGGGCATGTTTGACTGGCTGTTTTCGCCGTTCACTGTCATGCCCATCCAGATTTTCAACTGGACATCGCGGCCTGACCCGGCCTTTCATGCCAATGCTGCGGCAGCCAGCCTTGTCCTCGTTTTCCTGACCCTGGGCATGAATGGCCTGGCCATCTGGCTGCGTTATCGCCTTCGCAAGAACATCAAGTGGTAATTCCCAGAGAACACACAACACCATGCCATCGACCATCACGCTTCCCGAGAATGCGCCTGCGCTCAAGGCCCAGTCGAAAAACCTCGATTTTTATTACGGTGCCTTCAAAGCCCTGAAGGGCGTCACCATGCCGATTTACGAGAATCGGGTGACGGCCCTGATTGGCCCCAGCGGCTGCGGAAAATCGACCTATCTGCGTTGCTTCAACCGCATGCATGACCTGTACCCCGGTCACCGTTATGACGGCAAGATCGAGCTGTACCCCGACGATGTGGACATCCTGGACCACGGGGTGGATCCGATCGAGGTGCGCATGCGCATCTCCATGGTGTTCCAGAAACCCAACCCCTTTCCGAAGTCCATCTTCGAGAACGTGGCCTACGGCCTGCGCGTGCGTGGCGAAAAATCCGAGAGTTATCTTGAGGACAAGGTGGAGACCGCGCTCAAGTCCGCAGCCATCTGGAACGAGGTCAAGGACCGCATGAACGAGTCGGCCACCAACCTGTCCGGTGGCCAGCAGCAGCGCCTGTGTATCGCACGTTCGCTGGCCACGGACCCCGAGATCATCCTGTTTGACGAGCCCACGTCGGCGCTAGACCCGATCGCTACCGGCAGTATCGAGGAACTCATTGGCGAGCTGAAAAGCCAGGTCACGATCCTGATCGTGACGCACAACATGCAGCAGGCAGCCCGCGTGTCTGACTATGTGGCCTATATGTACCTGGGCGAGATGGTGGAATACGGTGTCACCAACGACATCTTCATGAAGCCCAAGCGCCAGGAAACCGAAGACTACATTACCGGAAGGTTTGGTTGATCATGAGTGACAAACATCTGTCCAGCCAGTTCGACAGCGAACTGACCAGCGTCTCCACCCGCGTCATGGAAATGGGCGGGCTGGTCGAGTCCCAGATTCGCACTGCGGTTTATGCGCTCGCCCAGTTCAGTGCCGAGGCCGCCACTGAAGTCACCGACATGGAGTCCCGCGTGAATGCCATGGAAGTGGATATCGACCGGGAGCTGTCGTCGATCATTGCGCGTCGCCAGCCCACGGCCCGCGACCTGCGCCTGCTGATTGCCATTTCCAAGACCACCGCGAATCTCGAGCGCGCTGGCGATGAGGCGGAAAAGATCGCACGCATGGTGCGCTCCATCATCGACAGCGGTGCCACGCGCACCTTGCCGTCCTCCGAGCTGCGAATCGCCGCCGACCTGGCCTCCGGCCTGCTTCGCAAGGCGCTGGACGCGTTTGCCCGGCTCGATGTCAACGTGGCCGTGTCCATCCTCAAGGAAGACGACGCCATCGACAAGGAGTTCGACGGTTTCGTGCGAAAGCTGATCACCTACATGATGGAAGATCCCCGCACCATTTCGCCGAGCCTGGACCTGCTGTTCGTGGCCAAGGCCATAGAGCGTATCGGTGACCACGCGAAAAATATCGCGGAGTTCATTATTTACGTGGTCAAGGGCGCCGATGTGCGCCACACCTCCATGGAGGCGATAGAGTCCGTGGTCCGCTGACCTTGGACCGCTGCTTATGAAGACTGTACCCCGCGTATTGGTGGTGGAAGACGAGCCGGCGATCGCCGAGCTCGTTGCCGTCAACCTTCGGCACAACGGCTTTCAGCCCATCTGGGCGGCCGACGGCGATGCTGCACAGCGCGAACTCGATGCCGTGTTGCCGGATGTCATCCTGCTGGACTGGATGCTGCCTGGCCACAGCGGTCTGCAGCTGGCCAAGAAATGGCGCGCCAGCGCGCGCACCAAGGCCATCCCCATCCTGATGATCACGGCCAGGGGCGACGAGCCGGACAAGATCGCCGGTCTCGATGCCGGTGCGGACGACTACATCACCAAACCCTTTTCCACCCAGGAGTTGCTGGCCCGCATTCGCGCCGTTCTCAGGCGGCGTGCGCCCGAGGCGGTCAACGACAGTGTGGCGGTCGGTGGGCTGGTGCTTGACGCGGCGACCCACCGCATTTCATTCCAGAACCAGGAACTCAAACTGGGGCCGACGGAGTTCAAGCTGCTGCACTACCTGATGAAACACGTGGAGCGCGTTCACAGCCGGGGCCAGTTGCTCGACAAGGTCTGGGGCGATCATGTGTTTATCGAAGAGCGGACGGTGGATGTTCATGTCAAGCGTCTGAGGGAGGCCCTGGGCCCTGCCGGATCACTGGTGGAAACAGTGCGCGGCGCGGGTTATCGGCTGACAGCCCATCCCCGAAGCCAGTGAGGGAGGGTTTTTCCCTCACAATGCGCGCATGACCTGGCGCCTTTTCCGCTTTTTCCTGTTCCAGTTGGCGGGCGCGCTGTTGGGCCGGTTTCTGCTTGACGGCGGCAACCCTGCGCGGGGAGCCATCCTGGGTCTGCTGGCGGCGAGTGCGTTGTGGGTGCTGATTGACCTGCGGCGCGGTTCCCGCCTGCTGCTTTGGCTCAAGCGTGGCGAGACCGCTGCTCCGGCCAGGGTTGATGGCCTGTGGGGTGAGGTGGCCGACCGGACCTGGCGCTTGCTGAGGGCGCGTGAACGCAAGGTGGCCGACAGCGAAGCGCGGCTGCAGGAATTCCTGGCCGCCATTCAGGCCTCCCCGAACGGGGTGATCCTGCTCGACAAAAACAACCGCATCGAGTGGTGCAACGAAACCGCGGCGGTCCATTTCGGCTTCGACCCGAAAAAGGACGTCATGCAGCATGTCGGCAACCTGCTGCGGGACCCCCATTTTGCGGGCTACCTGGCAAGCGACGACTACCTGCACGAAATCGTCATCATCGGTCCGCGCAGCACGTCCAGCCGGCCCGTCAGGCTGGCTGTGCATTTGCATCGTTACGGCGAAGGTCGCAAGTTGCTGCTGTCGCGTGACGTCACGGCGCTGGAACAGGCAGAAACCATGCGTCGCGATTTCGTGGCCAACGTGTCGCATGAAATCCGCACGCCATTGACCGTGCTCACCGGTTTTGTGGAAACACTGCAGACCCTGCCGCTCGATGCCGAGGAGCGCGCCCGTTACCTCGCCCTGATGGCCAGGCAGGCTGAGCGCATGCAGACGCTGGTCAACGACCTGCTGACGCTGTCGCGGCTGGAGGGCAGTCCGCCACCGGGAAGCAATGAGTGGGTGTCCGTGCGTGCCCTGCTGACGCTGTGCGAGCAGGAAGGGCGCGCCTTGTCGGTCCTGCTTACCGACGGAAACGAAAAAAAGCATGACCTGCAGGTGGAAGAGGCGGCAGACGAGGAGATTGCCGGTTCGCAGGCGGAATTGCTCAGCGCGATGTCCAACCTGCTCAACAACGCGGTTCGCTACACGCCTGCGGGCGGCCGCATCGAGGTCAGGTGGCAGAGGCTGCCGGACGGTCGTGCCGAGTTTTCCGTCAGGGATTCCGGGCCCGGCATCGCGCCTGAGCACATCCCGCGCCTGACCGAGCGTTTCTACCGGGTCGACAGCAGCCGCTCACGCGAAACCGGTGGCACCGGGCTGGGCCTGGCGATTGTCAAACACGTCACGCAGCGTCACGGCGCTGAACTCCGCATCGAGAGCCAGCCGGGCCAGGGGTCGCGCTTCTCCATCGTTTTTCCCGCCGCCCGGGTGCGCCAGCTTCAACCCGTTTGATTCATCAGGCTGGTGCGGCCTTGACCGGCTGCGTCAGACCGTGGATACGATCTCGACATCGTTGGCGTAGACGTCGACCCGCTTGTCGTACAGGGGGATGGTGGTGCCGTTGACCCGGTTGCTGACCAGCTTGCCCAGGTCCACGTCGGCAATCACGATCTGCTCCATGTTGGGCACACCCTCGGCAGCGATGCCGTCCCGCGCGAACGGAAAGTCGGACGGGGTGATGATCGCGGCCTGGCCAAAATGAAGACCCAGTCCCTCGACGGCGAGATTTCCCACGGTGCCGGTCACGGCAACGTACACCTGGTTCTCGATGGCGCGCGCATGGCAGCAGTAGCGAACACGCCAGAAACCCTGCCTGTCGTCGGTGCAGGACGGCACGAAAATGATGTCGGCACCCTGTTCGCACACCTTTCTCGAGAGTTCGGGGAATTCGATGTCGTAGCAGATCAGGATGCTGATCCGACCGTACGGCGTTTCAAACACCTTCAGTTCGTTGCCCGGGTCCCCCTTCCATTTTTCCTTCTCCCAGCGTGTCAGGTGAATCTTGTCCTGGGTGAACACCTTGCCGCCGGGCGTGAAAAGATAGGCCGTGTTGAGCAGGCGTCCGTTGGTGATGGTCGGGTGGCTGCCGCCGATGATATGCACCCCCCAATGCGCCGCCAGCTCGGTGAACAGCGCGATGTAGCGGCCCGTGTAGCTGTCCATTTCCCGCACGGCGCTGCGCAGGTCACTGGTGTCCATGAAGGACAGCAGCTGGGTGGTGAAGATTTCCGGAAACATCACGAACTGGGGTTTGTAGTCACCGGCTGCTTTCATCACGAAGCGGACCTGGTTCTCGAAACCGTCCCAGTCGCTGATGGCGCGCAGCAGGTATTGCACGGCGGCGATGCGTACCGTGGTCTGCTGGGGTTTGTGCGCGGGTTCGCGCGCGAGATCGGTGCTGCTCATGCGCTTGCCTCGTGCAGGTTGGCGGCCAGCTGCAGGGCAGGTTTTCTCGTCGGATCGTAGTCCGGGTTGACCCAGGCGATCAGTGCGGCGTGACCGAGAGAGTCGCTGTCTTCGGGCAGGTAATTTTCCATGATGCCGCAGTAGCGGAAGCCTTCGCGCAGCTGAAAGCTCAGCACGGGATCCACGAAATCACCCCACAGCGTTTTTTTGGCATAGAGCTCTATCGACATCTGCTGTGCCACGACGCTGTACCCCGGCAGTCTGCCGCAGGCAATGATTCGCCGGAGGTTGAGTTGCCGGCAAATGCGGCGCCGGCCTTCGTAGAGGGCGTGGCCTACGCGTTTGCCGCGCAGGCGCGGATCGACAAATACCTCCGCGCCGTACAAGGTGAACCCTGCCGGGTTGTGCGTGTCGAAGGTGCCTGCAGCGGTGATCTGGGACCAGGTGTGTTCGTCTGCCCATTCGTCCCAGGCAATCACCAGCGCGCTGGCGCAGCCGACAATGCGCTCGTCCAGCGTGGCGACCAGTTGTCCTTCGGGGAACAGGTCCAGCTGATGGGCCAGCTGATCGCGCCGCCAGGGGGCTATGGTGGGGTAGACATGGGCCTGCAGCTTCAGCAAGGCGTCAATGTCCGCGGGAGAGGTCGAACGAACGGATAGTTTGGTCATGCCCCATTTTTCTCCTGCGGACATGCCTTCGCCAGTGGGTGTTGACGCAAAGGGCCGTAGGAGAAGGGCCGGATTGCCCGTAACGTGCCTTGCGCATCCTTCCGGCGCAGTGCGGCAGACGGCTTACGGTCGCTGGCGGGCCGGTGCCGCGCCCGGTTCCGCCGCGCTGACTCTTTTGTACAGCGCCACATTTTCGTTTTTGTCGGTGGGGCGGCGCAGGGTGGCCAGGTAGGCCCACTCGGGCAGGTTCACGGTGTCGCTGAGTGTGTCCTGGGCGTCGGCATCCACCACCAGGTAAGGGCAGACGGCTTTGTCGCCAGCCCGGCGCAGTTCCATGTGGCCGTGGTACTGGAAGGCGGCGACCTGGGCGCTGTTCAGACCGTACACCTCGACGCAGGCACCGGGTTCGACGCGTGCCGCGACCTGTCGAGACAGCGGTGCGTAGCTGCGGGCGTAGTCGAGCAGGGGCAGCCACAGCGTCATCAGCAGCAACCAGCACAGCGTGGCGCCGCCGGCGGGCAGCACCAGGGATTTCCACACTGCCGCGCGCTGGCGGCCGGCCCGCCACTTGACCAGCCAGGCCCAGGCCAGGGTGGCCAGCGCTGCGGCCAGAAATGCCAGCCACGAAAAGCTGGGCTCAAAGCCGGGTGCCAGCTTGGCGACGTTCGCGGCAGGCTGCCTGGGTATGCCGGTTTGCATGGCAATCCAGATCACCCAGATGATGATGGCGCAGCCGGTGAAAAACAGCAGCGTGAACCAGTCAATCAGCGAGGCCACGCTGCGCTTGAGGGTGGGCAGGGCAAAGGCCGCCAGGGCCGCCAGCGGTGGCAGGCTCAGCAGCAGGCTGCGGTCCGACGCGGTGGTGGTCACCGTGGCGGCCAGCGCCACCAGCGCAAACCACAGCGGCAGGGCCACGTGCCGGCTGGTCAACTGCCGGCGCCAGCGCCACAGGGTCCAGGCGGCCAGCGGCCAGGTGGGCCAGGTGAACCAGATCAGCAGACGTGCGACGCTGCGCCATTCCTTGCGGTCGGCCGGGCTTTCCAGGCCGGGAATTTCAATGCGCCAACGCCAGAGATCCAGCCCCCAGGACAGGGCGGCCACCGCCAGGGTCAGAGCCCCGGTCAGAAGCACCCAGCGCCAGGCGTGGACCGGGTTGTTGTCCGGCCGTGCGCTTTGCGCGTTGCCCAGTGCCACCAGCGTGCTGCCGGCGCCCAGGAGGGCCGCCACCGTGGGGGCACCGCTCAGGGCCAGGCCGGCCAGGCCGACCACCAGCCCGAGGGCCGGGCCCATCACTTTCCAGGCGTTGCGGTAGGCGCTGGCCGCCACGGCGTAAAAAACCAGCGCCGTGAAACCGAGTTGCGCCAGGGCGGGGGTGGTTTCGTGCGAGAGCTGGGCCAGGCCGAGGCTGGCGATCAGGGCCAGCAGGGCGGCATCGGCAATCGCCCGGGCGTAATCGACCGGGCTGGCTTCCCCGCCAAAGGCAAACGCCACGGGCTGGGCCTGCGGGCTGCGCGCCAGGTAATAGACGGCGTACCAGGTGCACAGCAGTGTCAGCGCCAGCAGCAGGCCGAACGGTATCCGCGCCGCAAAAGCCGGGTCGAGAAAGGGCAGGGCCTTGATCGCCAAGGCGCCCATCCAGTAGGGTGCAAGCGCTTCAAACTCGCCGACCTGTCCCAGCAGCAGCGGATGCAGCCAGCTGGTGTTGCCGGCGGCCAGTTCGCGCATGGTGCCGAAGGCCGCAATGTCGGCGTTTTTCCAGGGGCCGCGACCGAGGAAGCCGGGCAGGATATAGGCCACGCAGAACAGCAGCAGCGCCAGCCGGGGCAGGCGGCGAACTGCAGACTGGGCGATGATGGCTGGCGAGGGTTTGTTCAAGGGAGGTCAGGCTGGACGGAAGGCCCGATTTTGGGGCAAAAAAAAGCAGCCTGACATTCAGGCTGCTTTTTCGTGTGGCCGGAGCTGTTTCGCAGCTTACTCGGCGGCAGGTGCTGGAGCAGCGTCCTTGGCAGCGGTCTTGCCAAAACGGTTGCGGAATTTCTCGACGCGGCCACCCATGTTGTCCACGGATTTCTGTGTGCCGGTGTAAAACGGATGCGATTCGCTCGACGTATCGAGTTTGTACAGCGGCAGTTCGCGGCCGTCTTCCATCTTCACCATTTCTTTGGTGTTGGCGCAGGAACGGGTCACAAACTTGAAGTTGTTGGACATGTCCAGGAAACAAACTTCGCGGTAGTTGGGGTGAATGCCTTCTTTCATGATCTTTCCTTGTTCGTTTCGGGAGCCACTCAAACCAGTTTTGAGCACTTTCCGTGAAGTCTCACATTATGCCATGGAATCAACCACTTAGCGCAATTTCTGAGGTTTTTATGCCAGCCGGGGCCGCGGATCTGGCTCTGCCAGTCCGCAGGCGCAGCGGCCCCCTCGTGGGGGCAGGGCGCTACGCGAAGCGAGCAACCGTGGGGGCAATATCTAGCCGCCGCGCCTCATCATGTCGAAGAACTCGTGGTTGTTCTTGGTGGCTTTCATGTTCTTGAGCATCAGCTCCATGGACTCGATTTCGTCCATGTTGTACATGAACTGGCGCAGAATCCGCGATTTTTGCAGGATTTCCGGGGCCAGCAGCAGCTCTTCCTTGCGGGTGCCGCTGCGGTTCAGGTGAATCGCCGGGAACACGCGTTTTTCGTAGAGGCGGCGGTCCAGGTGGATCTCGCAGTTGCCGGTGCCTTTGAATTCTTCAAAAATCACCTCGTCCATGCGGCTGCCGGTATCGACCAGTGCGGTGCCGATGATGGTCAGGCTGCCGCCTTCTTCAATCTTGCGCGCGGCGCCGAAGAAACGTTTCGGGCGCTGCAGCGCGTTGGCATCCACACCGCCGGTCAGCACCTTGCCGGAAGAGGGCAACACGTTGTTGTAGGCACGGGCCAGGCGGGTGATCGAGTCCAGCAGGATCACGACGTCCTTGCCGAGTTCGACCAGGCGCTTGGCGCGCTCGATCACCATTTCGGCGACGTGCACGTGGCGTGCGGCGGGTTCGTCAAAGGTCGAGGAGATGACTTCGCCGCGCACACTGCGCTGCATTTCGGTGACCTCTTCAGGGCGCTCGTCGACCAGCAGCACCATCATGACCACTTCGGGGTAGTTGGCGGTGATGGCGTGGGCAATGTTCTGCATCATCACGGTCTTGCCGGACTTGGGCGGTGCCACCAGCAGGGCGCGCTGGCCCTTGCCGATGGGAGCAATGATGTCGATGATGCGGCTGGTCAGGTTTTCTTCGCCCTTGATGTCGCGTTCAAGCTTGAACTGCTCGCGCGGGAACAGCGGCGTCAGGTTCTCGAACATCACCTTGTGCTTGTTGGCTTCAGGCGCGCCGTCGTTGACCTTGTCGAGCTTGTTCAGGGCAAAGTAGCGCTCGCCGTCTTTCGGGGTGCGCACTTCGCCTTCGATCATGTCGCCGGTGTGCAGGTTGAAGCGGCGGATCTGGCTCGGGCTGATGTAGATGTCGTCGGTGGACGCGGTGTAGCTGGAGTCCGGCGCGCGCAGGAAGCCGAAGCCGTCGGGCAGCACTTCGAGCACGCCGTCGGCGACGATGGTTTCACCCGTTTTGGAGCGCTTCTTGATGATTGCGAACATCAGCTCCTGCTTGCGCATGCGGCCGGTGTTTTCGATCTCAAGCTCTTCGGCCTGCTTGAGGACTTCAGACACGTGCAGTGCCTTGAGTTCGTTTAAGTGCATGGGGAAACCTTGCGTGAAGTCAACTCCTCGCGGAGTTCAGATAAAAAACGGGGGAGGTCTGAAAGGAAGCTAGAGGCGCTTCACAAACCGGGAACTCGAACCGGCCGGCAGCAGCCGGTCAGCGAACAGGGCCATTATGACAGGAAATTGGGGGTGGTTTTCTCGGGGCGATGGAGGTGCGGGAGCAGGTCCTGCCGATCCGCTTCATGCCGGATGGCGCACCGGCAGGCTGTGCAGGGACAGCGCGCCGGTGGCTGGGGACAAGGCCGTTCAGGCCAGTTGCTGGTCGATGAAGGCGGTCAGTTGCGCCTTGCTCATGGCGCCGACCTTGGTGGCGGCCAGCTGGCCGTCCTTGAACAGCATCAGCGTCGGGATGCCGCGAATGCCGAACTTGGCGGGAATGTCGCGGTTTTCGTCCACATTCATCTTGGCGATCTGCAGGCGGCCGTCGTAACCGGTGGCGACTTCGTCCAGAATCGGGGCAATCATCTTGCAGGGGCCGCACCACTCGGCCCAGTAGTCAACCAGCACGGGTTTGGAGGCCTGCAGCACGTCGGCTTCGAAGGTGGCATCGGTGGTATGTTTGATCAGTTCGCTCGCCATGGCGGCTCCTTTGTCTGGTTGGGATGGTTACGATACGTCAGGGGCTGAAGTTGCAGTCATTGTGGCAGAAAGCAAGTGGCCGGGTCGGACACGCCGGAGCTATGGCTCCGATAGCGATTATTCAATTTGCGGCTTTTGGCCACCGCGCCCGCTTCATTTCACGGACTTTGCACATTCCTTTCCTGCGAACAGCCTTTCCCAAACCCCGCCATGCCACTTGCCCCGACCGCTGACACCACATTGCCTACGCCTGATGCGCTGTGCTGGCAGCAGGCGATGGGCGAGCTCGCAGCCGTGGTGCGGGCGCGGGAGGTCCACCCGGCAGAGGTCGTGGTGTTGCTGCCCTATGCCCAGCTGATCCAGCAGGCCCGCCGTGCCTGGGCTGCGCAGGCGGGCGAGACTTTTTTTGTTCCCCGCTTTGAAACCACCATGAACTGGGCCAGCGGCCTGGGCGGCACGCTGGGCCTGCATGTGCCCTCGGGCGACGATGTGCGCATGGATGTGGCGGTCGACATGCTGACGGCCGCCTCGCTGCTGGGCCGCGCGGGCCTGGGCGCGCAGCAGGATGCGCTGGCCGGCCGGCTGGTCGAAGCAGCCTGGAGCCTGGCCGGTGTGGCCGCTGCCGTTGTGCCGGCCGGGCGACGGGCCTGGAGCGAGCGGCTGGCGCTGACATTGGGTGCGGGCCTGGATTCGCCGGTGCTGGCACTCGAGGCGGCCGTGGGGCGCATTGCGCTGGCCTGGGTTGCTGCTTCAAGTTATCCGACGGACCGCCTTTTCCAGGCGAAACCGCAGCTGTTTGTCGTGCTGGAAGGCTTTCAGGGCGATCCGCTCACTGAAGCCCTCAAGGCGCATTTCGGCGAACGTTCGGTTTCCATCCCGCTGTGCCTTTCCCTGGAGCTGCCCTCGGCACCGCCCGCGCTGCATATTGCGCAAGACGCTGAAGACGAAGCCGGCCGCGCCGCTGCCTGCGTGCTGGCGCATCTGGCGCAAGGCCGCAGCCCGGTTGCATTGATTGCGCAGGACCGGCAACTCACACGCCGTGTTGGCGCCATGCTGGCTGAGTGCGGCATTGCCATGCGTGATGAAACCGGCTGGAAGCTCTCGACCACCCGGGCTGCCGCCAGCCTGATGAGCCTGCTGCGCGCCATGCCCTGGGATGCATCGACGGATGCCGTGCTGGACTGGTTGAAAAACGCGCCGGCATTTGACGCCGCCCTGGTCACGGCTGCCGAAACCGAACTGCGCAAGACCGGCGTGCGCGCCTGGCGCGACCTGCCGGATTTTCCGGAAGAAGGCCTCCTGCCGACCGCCTTTGCGGCAACGGGGCCGTTGGCGCGCGAAGTCAACGCCTTGCGCAGCCCATTCGGCCGGGCCCGCCCTCTCGCGGTGTGGCTGCGCGACCTGCGCACCCTTTTGCAATCGGCGGGGCAGTGGGATGCGCTGGCGCAGGACGAGGCCGGGCAAACGGTGCTGGATGTGCTGCGCCTGCATGAAGGCGCCGAGCTCGAATTCGAAGCATCGCCGGTGATGCGGCTGCATGACTTCACGCAGTGGGCCAACCAGGCGCTGGAGGGCGGCAAGTTTTCCCCAATACATCCGCCGGCAGAACAGGTGGTCATCCTGCCGCTGCCGCAATTGCTTGGGCGCCCCATGCAGGCGGTGGTGCTGCCTGGCTGCGATGAAGTCCGGCTGCCGGTGTCGCCGGAGCCTGCCGGCCCCTGGACGCCCGCCCAGCGCGAGTTGCTGGGCCTGCCGTCGCGGGAGGTGCTTGCCGCCGCCCAGCGCCAGGCCTGGCTCTATGCCCTGCACATGCCGCATCTCGATGTGCTCTGGCGCACCAGTGAATCGGGCGAACACCTGATCCCCAGCGGCTTTGTGCAGGAGCTGCTGCTGGACCGGGATGCGGCACAGGGCATGGCCACCGACCCTCGCAGCCTGCGTGCCGTGGCCACCCAGCCCACGCTCCATCCCTTTCCGTCCGGTGAGGCTTTGCCCGTCAACCGTCTTTCGGCCAGCGCCTATGAAGATTTGCGGCGTTGCCCTTACCGTTTTTTTGCGCTGCGCCAGCTCAGGCTGCAGGAGCCCGAAGAACTCGAAAGCGAGCTGGGCAAGCGCGACTTCGGCAACTGGCTGCACAGCCTGCTGCGGCATTTCCATGAAGCACTCAAAGCCGCGCCAACGCCCGATGCATCAGCGCGGACAGCTATGATAAATATAGCGGCCGAGCGCGCCACGCTCGAGCTGGCACTCAGCGACAGCGAGTTTTTGCCCTTTGCCGCGGCCTGGCCCGGCGTGCGCGAGGGCTATTTGAAATGGCTGGCCGACCACGAAGCCACCGGCGCGGTGTTCGATGAAGCCGAAGTCTGGCGCGAAGTGCCCGTCGGCACGCTCACGCTGCTCGGCAAACTTGACCGCATCGATCGCCAGCCCGATGGACACGCTCTGGTGATTGACTACAAGACCGAGCCGCGCACCACCACGAGCGAGCGCATCAAGAACGGCCAGGAGGACACGCAGCTGGCGTTTTATGCCGCCCTGATGAGCGACGACACCCTGGCAGCGGCTTACGTCAACCTGGGCGAGAAGGAACCCACCAAAACCTATGAGCAGCCCGACATCGTCGGCCTGCGCGACGAACTCATCGACAGCATCCTGACCGACATGGCGCGTATCGGACGCGGTGCCAAACTGCCGGCGCTGGGCGAAGGCAAGGCCTGCGATTACTGCGCTGCCCGAGGACTCTGTCGTAAAGACTTCTGGAGTCTGGACGGGGAATCCACGGCAGGAGAGGGCGTATGAGCGCTTCAACCCCAACGCTGATTCCCCACGCCGCCGCCTACGAGTGCAACGGCGCGCCGGTCTCCGCCGATGCGTTCTACGCCATCGCCTGCGACCCGCGGCGCAGCGTGGCGGTGGAGGCCTGCGCCGGTGCCGGCAAGACCTGGATGCTGGTCTCGCGCATCGTGCGGGCGCTGCTTGACGGGGCCACGGCTGCACCGGGTCAGCAGGTGCTGCCGCACGAGATCCTGGCGATCACCTTCACCAAAAAAGCCGCCGGCGAAATGCGCGAGCGCCTGGACGAGTGGCTCAAGGCCTTTGCCCACGCCGACGACGCCACCCTGCAGCGCGAACTGGAAATACGCGGCGTCCGGGTCGATTTCTCAAGCCAAAAAGGCCTGCAGTCTGCGCAGGCCGTGCGCGAGCAGCTATCAAATTTATATCGCTCCATTCTGGCCAGCGGCCGCTCGGTGCAGATCCGCACCTTCCACAGCTGGTTTGCGGCCCTGCTGCGCAGCGCGCCGGTGGCGGTGCTGCAGCGCCTGGAACTGCCGGTGAACTACGAGCTGCTGGAGGACGACGCACCGGCGCGCGCGCTGGTGTGGCGACGGTTTTATGCGGCGGTTTCGGCTGATACGTCGCTCAAGGCCGACTTTGAGGCGGTGGTGCTGGCCTATGGGCGTTTCCAGGCTGACAAGGCCTTGCAGGCCGCGCTCGACAAGCGCACCGAGTTCACGCTGGCCGATGAAAAAGGTGTGATCGACAGCTCGGTGCAACCTTTTGGCCTGCAGTTCACCGAATTTGGCGGCCTCGATGAACCGGAAGAGCTGCTCAGCACCAACCGCGTTCACCGGCAAACCCTCAGTGACGCCGCCGTGGCGCTGGGCCGCGCGAGCGCACCGACTTTTTCGGCCAAGGGGGTGGAGCTGGAGCGCGCGCTGACGGCCGGCGACTTGCCGGCGGCCATCGCGGCCCTGCTGACCGACAAGGGCACGCCGCGCAAGTTCGGCGAAAAAATCGTCGGTATCGAACAGGTGCGCATGGCCCAGGACCTGGTGCTGCGCGTGGTGGCGGCCCGCCAGCAGCACGACGCCTGGCTGTACCAGCAGCGCATGGCGCGTCTGACGCGTGTGCTGATTGCCCAGTTCACCTCCTTGAAGCGCGACCGCGGCTGGGTCGACATGAATGACGTCGAACGCGCCGCGCTGCTGATGCTGGCCGACCCGGTGCTGTCGGGCTGGGTGCAGGAGCGGCTGGACGCGCGCATCCGGCATTTGATGATCGACGAGTTCCAGGACACCAACCCGCTGCAGTGGCAGGCGCTGTACGCCTGGCTCATCGGCTACTCGGGTGCAGGTTCGGCGCCCAGCGTGTTCCTGGTGGGCGACCCCAAACAAAGCATTTACCGCTTCCGCCGTGCCGAGCCGCAGGTGTTTCGTGCCGCTCAGGCTTTTGTGGTGCGCGGCCTGGGCGGTGATCTGCTCAGCTGCGACCACACCCGGCGCAATGCCGAAGCGGTGATCGACACCGTCAACTCGGTCATGGCCACGGCGCGCGAGACCGACGCCTACGAGGGCTTTCGCGAACACACCACGGCCTCGGGCCTGGCCGGCGCCGTGGGCCGCCTGCCGCCCATTGCCCGCAACAAGGACGAGGAAGAAGCCTCGCCGCTGGCCGCCGGCTGGCGCGACAGCCTGACGACGCCGCGCGAGCTGCCGGAAGAAACCCTGCGCACGCGCGAAGCGCGGCAGGCCGCCGCCTGGATTTCAGAACAGGTCGCCGCCGGACTGCGCCCCCAGGACGTGATGGTCCTCTCGCGCAAGCGCGCCGGACTGCTGCCGCTGCAGGACGAGTTGCGTGCGCTGCACATTCCTGCGCAGGTGGGCGAGAAAACCGAGCTCATTGACTGCTGCGAAGTGCTGGACGTGGTGGCGCTGCTCGACGTGCTGGTGTCGCCGCAGCACGACCTGTCGCTGGCGCGCGCGCTGCGCTCGCCGCTGTTCGGTCTGGCCGACGAGGGCCTGGTGCAACTGGCCCTGCTGCAGCGCGAGCACCACCAGCCGTGGTACGAATTGCTACAAAAAGAGGAGCTGATTGCGCCCGCCCTGAAAGGGCTGGGGCCTGTTTTGACCAAGTGGAAGAGCTGGCTGGACCGCCTGCCGCCGCACGATGCCCTCCAGGGCATTTACGACGACGGCGATGTGCTGGCGCGTTTTGGCGCGGCGGCCCCGGCGGCGCAGCGCAGCGCGGTGCTGGCGAATCTGCGCGCGCTGCTCGGTGTGTCGCTGGCCCTCGACGGCGGGCGTTACGCCACGCCCTATGGTTTTGTGCGCGCGCTCAAGGCCGGCGGCACCCAGGCACCGGCTGCGGTCAGCAGCGAGGCGGTCCGGCTGCTGACCATCCATGGCGCCAAGGGCCTGGAAGCCGAGGCGGTGCTGCTGCTGGACACCGACACCGTGGAACGCAATGCCGACAGCATGGGTGTGCTGGTCGACTGGCCCGGCGAGGCAACCGAACCGCGCAAGTTTGTCTTCCTGGTCAGCGAAAGCCGGCCGCCGGCGTGCGCCGCTGACACGCTGGCCAGCGAGCTGGCCGCCCGCAAGCGCGAAGAACTCAACGCCTTGTATGTGGCGCTGACACGTGCCCGCCACACCCTGGTCATCTCGTCCATAGCACCGCACCGCGTGACCACCGAGAGCTGGTGGCAGCGCCTGCAGGCGCTGGTGGGCGAGCTGCCTGCGCCGGTGGCCGACGAATCTGCCGCAGCGCGGCCGGACCTGGCGGATAGCGGCGTGTTCTACCTGCCCGAGCTGCCTGCCTTGCCGGAAGCCCTGGCGCCCGCTGCGCCTGCCGTGGAGCGGGTGGACGAGGACTCGCTGAAGGCGCGCATCGGCAAGGCCATGCATCGCCTGCTGGAGTGGGGCGGTGCCTTGTCGGCGGAACAGGTGAAGGCAGCGGCGCGCGAGTTTCGCCTGAGCCCGGCGCAGGCGGCCGAGGCTGCCGGGCTGGCCGGGCGCATCCTGGCGGGCGAGGGCGCCTGGGCCTGGCACCCGGACGCGGTGGCCTGGCACGGCAACGAGGTCGACCTGGTCTACGCTGGCCAGGCCTTGCGGCTGGACCGCCTGGTGCAGCGCAAGGACGCCGGCCATAAAGGCCACTGGTGGGTGCTTGACTACAAATCGGCAGCCGCGCCGGAGCTGCAGCCTGCGCTGATGGCCCAGTTGCAGGACTACCGGGCGGCGGTGCAGCTGATTTACCCCGGCGCGCCAGTGAAGGCGGCTTTCCTGACCGGGCGGGGAACGGTCGTCGAGCTTTCCGGCGAACTGCAATAATCAGGGCATCAGCGCAGCGCCCTGGCGCCGGGGCCTTTGCCAGGCTGCATGTCTTTTTGCATCGCAGCCCTTGAAGGACGGGCGCTGCCAGCTATAAAAAACAGAGCAAACCGGCCTGGCCGGCATACCCTGCTTCCTGTGCCATTTCACATTGCCATCACGTGCAGACGGACATTTTCTTGAACGATTCAACTTCTCCCGCCCCGCCACGGCGTGTGGCCATCATCGGCGGCGGCCCCGCCGGGCTCATGGCCGCCGAGGTGCTGGCTGGCGCCGGCGCGGCACTGTCCGTGCAGGTCTACGACGCCATGCCTTCGGTGGGCCGCAAGTTCCTGCTGGCCGGCAAGGGCGGGCTGAACCTCACCCACTCCGAAGCCGCTGAGCCCTTCCTCAGCCGTTACGGCGAGCGCAGTGCCCAGCTGCAGCCGCTGCTGGCCGCCTTCGGCCCGGCCGAGCTGCGCGCCTGGGCCCAGGCCCTGGGGGTGGAGACCTTTGTCGGCAGCTCGGGCCGCGTGTTTCCCAAGGACATGAAGGCTGCGCCGCTGCTGCGCGCCTGGCTGCAGCGCCTGCGCGCCGCGGGTGTGAAGTTCTCCATGCGGCACCGCTGGCTGGGCTGGGCCGAAGACGGTTCATTGACGTTTTCAACCCCCACCGGTCCGGTGCAGGTGCAGGCCGACGCGGTGGTGCTGGCCCTGGGCGGCGGCAGTTGGGCGCGGCTCGGTTCGGACGGCGCCTGGGTGCCGCTGCTGGCCGCACGCGGCGTGGCCGTGGCGCCGCTGCAGCCCTCGAACTGCGGCTTTGACGTGGGCCCCGAGCCGCACGCGCTGGCGGCCGCCGAACAGGGCGAAACCCGCCGCGAGTTTTTCAGGGAACTGGTGGGGCAAGGCCCGTCGCAGCAGCCGGGCTGGACCGAACACTTTGCCAGCCGTTTTGCCGGCCAGCCTTTCAAGTCGGTGGCCATCAGCTTCACCGATTCGCAGGGCCGCAGCTTCAGCCGCAAGGGCGAGTTCGTGGCTACCGCCACCGGCGTCGAAGGCAGCCTGATCTACGCGGCCTCCAGCCTGCTGCGCGATGAAATTGCGCTGAAGGGCAGCGCCACCTTCACGCTGGACCTGCTGCCCGACAAGTCACCCGAACAGGTGCTGGTCGAAGTGCGGCATCCGCGCGGCTCGCGCTCGCTGTCCAGCCATCTCAAGAGCCGGCTGGGCATCGAAGGCATCAAGGCCGCGATGCTGCACGAGTTGCTGACCAAGGACGCGATGAACGATCCGGTGCAGCTCGCCCACGCGATCAAGGCCTTGCCGATGCGCGTGGTCGCGGCGCGTCCCATCGACGAAGCCATCAGCAGCGCCGGCGGCGTATCTTTCGACGCTATGGATGGACAGCTGCACCTGCAGACGCTGCAGGGCGTGGCGCAGCCGGTGTTTTGCGCCGGCGAAATGCTCGACTGGGAAGCGCCTACCGGCGGCTACCTGCTGAGCGCCTGTTTTGCCAGCGGGCGTATGGCCGGGCAGGGTGTTCTAAGCCATTTCGGGCTCTAGTCCTCGCCATTCGGGCGCAGACAGCTATTGATTTGATGGCGTATCTAGCTTTTGTTTTTTTTTGAAGAGGTGTTGCCATGATCGTGCGTTTCCACATCGACCTGATGGAGCAGGACCAGTACGAATACCGCGTCAGCTACGAGGGCGAGGAACTTTACAGCGACGCCGGGCTGGACAGCATCGAGGCCTGCATCGTGGCCGCCACCGAAGGGCTGGGGCAGGACGCCGTCGCTGCCGAAGTGGCCTACAAGGGCATCATCAGCGGCACCTACGCGCTGGCTTCACTGGCCCTGGTGTCGGCGCAGATTGCCGAACATGCGCTGCAGACCACGGCGGCGATTGAAGAGGTTCTCGAAGGCTGATCTCCTTCTCCTTCCTCTCCTAGATCACGCCCTCGCGCCGCTCGAAGTAGTTGCTCCAGGCGTTCAGCCGTTCTGACTCGACATGCAGCCGCAGGAAGTCGTCCGGCCCCACCTTGGACAACTCGTAGATGGCCTCCAGCCGTTGTGACTCCGCCTTGATCAGCCGGCCCAGTGCCTTCAGGTAGCGGGCCAGTTCCTCGTGGGTTGGTTTTTCAAATGTATCCATGCAAAAAATTCTAGGGAAAAGTTTGCGATGGAGAAAGCCCGAAACGGCAGGCAGGCGCCGCATCCGTTTGTAGGAATTTGGCGTGGCGGGGGCTGGATGTGAATTTTTTCACTGCATCAGCGCTCAGGCGAAAAAAAACAGGGCATCCATGGATGCCCTGTTTTTTGAAATAAGGTGACGGACCTCGACCCCGGCACTGGCTCGACAGTTAGGGCTGCTTGGTTCCCCATCTGACCCGGTTGGCCGCTTCACCATGCGGGAAGGCCCGTCACTCACTATTTTATGCGAGGCGCGACGTCCCCGGCCCGAATATCATCGAATAGCTTAAAAATAGTCTGGCCTTTCAAGGAAAAAAACATGTCCTGGTTGTTGAAGGCCCTCACGGGGGTGGCGATGTGTGGTGCAGGGCTTGTCGCGCAGGCGCAGGCGCCAGGTGAGGCCTTCACGCCGGCCAAAAACCTGACAGCCTTTGCCGACGAGGCCGCCTTGCAGGCCTGGTTCGAGCCCTTTGTGGTGGAGCGCCAGCGCCGCGAGGAAGAACGCCGCAGGCAGGAAGAGGAACGCCGGCTGCGCCAGGAAGAAGTCCGGAAAAAATGGGAGGCCGAGAACCCGGGCAAGACCTGGGCCTCCCGGCCTAACCCTCCCGCCCCGACCGCCATGGCCATGGCGCCGCCAGCGCCGGCGCCTGCCGCGGCCGGCGCCGCCGAGTCCATCACCAACAACCAGACGGCCGGCGTGGATGAGGGCGGCATTGTCAAGGTGCATGGCAAGCACCTGGTCATCCTGCGCCGGGGGCGCTTGTTCACGGTCGATGTGGACCGCCACCAGCTGCTGCCGGTGTCGTCCATCAACGCCTACGCGCCGGATGTCAACCCGTCCGGCGCCTGGTACGACGAGATGATGGTGGCCGGCAACACGGTGGCCGTGATCGGCTACAGCTATTCGCGCGGCGGGACGGAGCTCGGCCTGTTCAGCATCGATGACGCGGGCAAGCTCAGCTACCGCGCCACATACCATGTGCGTTCCAGCGACTACTACTCCTCGCGCAACTATGCCAGCCGCCTCATTGGCAGCGAGCTCATCCTGTACACCCCCATCCCTCTGAACGTCTGGCATGCCGATCCGGCGGCACGCCTGCCCGCGATGCGGCGCTGGCAGCCGGGCGCGACACCCGCGGACTTCAAACGCATCGCCGACGCAACACGTATTTACCGGACGGACGAGCCGCTGAACCCGCAGGAAGGCATCACGATGCACACCATCGTGCGCTGCGACCTGGCCCTGCCTGAACTGGACTGCCGGTCCAGTGCCGTGCTGGGACCGGCCGGCCGTGTGTTTTATGTCTCGAGCCGGGCGGTGTACGTGTGGACCACGCGCAACCAGCGCGATGCCGCCAGCGGGCGTGTCGCATCGCTTTCAGCGGTATTTCGCCTGCCGCTCGACGGCGCGGCGCCCAGCATGCTCAAGACGCAGGGCAGCCCGATCGACCAGATGTCGTTTCTGGAGGGCGACGACGGTTACCTGAACGTGCTGCTGCGCGCCAACGGCAACGGAGACGGCATGTGGCGCGGAGAAAGCAGCGGCGGCAACCTGTCCCTGCTGCGTGTGCCGGTGCGTGATTTCGGCGATGGCCAGACCCGTGCCGGTGAGCAGGCCTACACACGGTTGCCGGCCGCCGGGGACGGCAGCCTGCAGAACCGTTTTGTCGGCCAGCGCCTGCTTTACGGTGCGGGCAGCGGCTGGCGCCGGCCCGCGCCGGGCACACTGGGCCAGTTGCAGGTGGTGCATCTGGCTGACCGCGCCAGAACCGAAACCCTGGCGCTGCCGCACGGCGTGGACCGCATCGAGGCGCTGGGCGCCGATGCGATTGCGGTGGGCACGGACGGGCAGGATCTGTATTTTTCCAGTGTGCAACTGGCACCCCGGGCGCGCCTGGCCGGGCGTTATGTGCAGGCGCAGGCGGCGCAGGGCGAGACGCGCAGCCACGGTTTTTTCTACAAGCCCGATGACGCCACCTCCGGGGTGGTGGGCCTGCCGGTGCGCGGTGCGGGGCAGGGCGGCTACCGCCAGTTGTGGGACGAGCCCGCCGGCATGCTGTACCTGCGCAACAGCCACCTGAAGCTGTCCGGTATCGGCAGTCTCGCGTCGCGGCCGGGTGTCGGCAGGGACGACGGCTGCCGCGCCTCCTGCACCGACTGGTATGGCAATGCCCGCCCGATCTTTCTGCGCAACCGGGTCTTTGCCTTGCTGGGTTATGAACTGGTAGAAGGCCGGGTATTGACGGCCCCCGGCAGCTCCGGGCGCCTGGTGGAGACGCGGCGCATCAGTTTTGCGCCGGGTTCGGCCGATTACCCGCACTGAGGGACTCTGGCACAACCGTAGAATCAGGGAATGTCCTACCTCGTCCTTGCCCGCAAATACCGCCCCCGGAATTTTTCTGAAATGGTCGGGCAGTCGCATGTGGTGCAGGCGCTCAGCAACGCACTGAGTACGCAGCGGCTGCACCATGCCTACCTGTTCACCGGCACGCGCGGCGTGGGCAAGACCACCATCTCGCGCATCCTGGCCAAATCGCTCAATTGCCTGGGTGTGGACGGGCAGGGCGGCATCACCGCCACGCCGTGTGGAGTCTGCCAGGCCTGCACCGACATCGACAGCGGCCGGTTTGTCGATTACACCGAGCTCGACGCGGCATCCAACCGCGGCGTCGACGAGATCGCGCAGCTGCTCGAACAGGCGGTCTACAAGCCGGTGGTGGGGCGCTTCAAGGTCTTCATGATCGACGAGGTCCACATGCTCACGAACACGGCCTTCAACGCCATGCTCAAGACGCTGGAAGAGCCGCCGGAATACCTCAAGTTCGTGCTGGCCACGACGGACCCGCAGAAAGTGCCGGCCACCGTGCTGTCGCGCTGCCTGCAGTTCAACCTGCGGCCGATGGCGCCCGAAACCATTCTGGAACACCTGACGCAGGTGCTGCGGGCCGAAAACATCGAAGCCGAGCCGCAGGCCCTGCGCCTGCTGGCGCGCGCCGCACGCGGCTCCATGCGCGACGCGCTGTCGCTGACCGACCAGGCGATTGCCTTCGGCTCCGGCCAGCTGCAGGAAACCAGCGTGCGCCAGATGCTGGGCAGCGTGGACCGCAGTTATGTGTTCCAGCTTCTCGATGCGCTGGCGCGCGGCGACGGAAAAAGTGTGGTCGAGACCTCCGAGGTGCTGCGCCTGAACGGCCTGAGCGCCGCCTCCACCCTTGAGGAAATGGCCACCGTGCTGCAGCGCATGGCGGTGCTGCAGGCGGTGCCCGGCATGGATGCCGGGGACGACGACTCCGACCCCGAGATCGCCGCCACGGCGCGCCTGGCGCAGACCATGCCGGCCGACGAGACGCAGCTGCTGTACAGCCTGTGCCTGCACGGCCGCGCCGAGCTGGGGCTGGCGCCCGACGACTACGCGGCGCTGACCATGGTGCTGCTGCGCCTGCTGGCCTTCAAACCCCCGGGCGCGACGACGGCGGCCGCCGCACAGGGGGGCGCCGTCGAGCCCCCAAAAAAGCCGCAGCCTGAGAGTGTGCCGGCCAGCGTCGTGGCCGCCCGTCCCGTTGCGGCGTCTGTCGCGCCCCCGGCGCCGGTTCGCCCGCCGGTGGCTGCACCGCCTGTTCATCCAAGCTTGGAGGAAAATCGGCCTTCTGCCCTTGTGCAGCGGGCGCAACCAGCTCCTGATTTTGTAGCATCGAGGGAGCCCTTGCCATGGGAAGACGCCTTGCCCATGCCGGCTTCGGCGCTGCCAGCGGCGACGGCCCCAGCGCCCGCGCCTGTCGCCGCCCCGGTGCTGTCGCCAGCCGCCGCTGCGCCTCCCGCGCCCGTGGTCATGAACAGCCCCCTCGGCGACGTCTGGACGGCGCTGGTCAACCGCATGGTGGCCGCCGAAATGATAGGCGCGCTGGTGCGCGAACTGGCGCTGCAGTCCGAGTTGCGCGCGCAGGCCGACGGGGTCTGGACCCTGCGCGTCGAACGCGAATCGCTGAACCAGGCCGCCGCGCGTGAAAAACTCCAGCTGGCCCTGCAGGCCGCGCTGCCTGAGAGCGGCCAGGCACCGACTCTCGTGGTCGAACTCGGCCCCGTCGGCGACTCGCCGGCCCGGCGCAATGCCGCCGCTGCGCAGGAGCGGCAACGCCTGGCCGAGGAAACCATTCAGAACGACCCGTTTGTGCAGGACATGATGCGCGACTGGGGTGCCAGAATTGTCCCGGGCAGCATCAAACCGCTCGCCCCGGTGGCAGGCAAGCCGATATGATTGCTACCAAGTTTTAAAGGAAAAAAGACATGTTCAATAAAGGACAACTCGCCGGCCTGATGAAGCAGGCGCAGGCCATGCAGGACAACCTGAAAAAGGCGCAGGACGAGCTGGCGTTCATTGAAGTCACGGCGGAGTCCGGCAACGGCATGGTCAAGGTCACCATGACCTGCAAACACGACGTCAAGCGTGTCGAGATCGACCCCAGCCTGCTGACCGACGACAAGGACATGCTCGAAGACCTGGTGGCCGCTGCCTTCAATGCCGCCGTGCGCAAGGCCGAAGACCTGAGCCAGGAAAAGATGGGCAAGCTCACAGCCGGGATGCCGGGACTGCCCGGCGGCATGAAACTGCCCTTCTGATGGCGGCTACTGCGCGGGCCCATGGCCGCGTTGCGGGTCCCGTTCAGGCCATCCTCATGCACCTCAAGTGCATTCCGGTGACCTGACACCCGCGCCTTGCCCTGAACCCGCTCGCTACGCCCTTCATGCTTTTCGTCTCTTTCAAAACCCATGGCTGACTCCAACGCGCTTGAGGGCCTGACCCAGGCGCTGCGGCGTCTGCCGGGTGTGGGTGCGAAGTCGGCCGCGCGCATGGCGTTTCATCTGCTGCAGCATGACAAGCCCGGCGCCCTGCAGATCGCGCGGGCGCTGGAGCATGCCGTGCACAGCGTCAAACACTGCGCGCTGTGCAACACGCTGACCGAGCTCGACATCTGCAGCACCTGCGCCAATCCGGCGCGCGACCGCAGCAAGCTGTGCGTGGTGGAAACTCCGGCCGACCAGGCGGCGCTGGAGCGCACGCTGGCCTACCGCGGCCTGTATTTCGTGCTGATGGGCAAGCTCAGCCCGCTCGACGGCATCGGCCCGCACGACATCGGCCTGCAAAAGCTGTTCGACCGGGTGTTGCCCAGGGACGCCCAGGGCGATCCGCCCGCTGCCGCGGAGCGCGAGGTGCAGGAGGTCATCCTGGCCACCAACTTCACCGCCGAGGGCGAGGCCACCGCGCATGTGATTGCGCAGGCGCTCAAGAGCCGCGGCGTGCAGGTCACCCGCCTGGCGCGGGGCGTGCCTGTGGGCAGCGAGCTCGAGTACGTGGACCTCGGCACGATTGCCCATGCGCTGGTGGATCGCCGCTAGCACGCGGCTGCGCCCCATTTTCATTGCTACTGTTTTCATAGCTGACCACGCCCGCCCATCCATGACTGCAAGCCAGAAAGGCACCTCACAATGACTTATGCACGTTTCACCGTGGCCTACTGGTGCCTGCTGGCCGCTGCACTGCTGCCGATCGCCTGCGCGGCGCTGGCCAAGTGGGGCACGATGACGACGCCTGCGAACAAGGGCGGCTTCGACAACCACAACCCGCGTGCCTGGCTGGCGCGCCAGACCGACTGGCGCGCGCGGGCCAACCATGCGCAGGCCAACACCTTCGAAGCCTTGCCCTTCTTCTTTGCCGCCGTGATCATTGCGCACCAGCTGCAGGCCTCGCAGGTGCGGCTCGACGTGTTTGCGTTCGTGTTTGTCGTGCTGCGCATCGCCTACGTGATGATGTATGTGGCCGACATGGCCAAGAGCCGCAGCGCGATCTGGTTCCTGGCGCTGCTGGTCAACGTCGGCATTCTTTTTCTGGGCTACCGGTAACGTCTGGTAACCAAGGCGGGTGCCCGTTCCGTACAAACCCGCACGGGATGATACCGATGCGGGTTTTTTCTGTGCTGGCTATGCTCTTTCCGAAGCCATAAAAAAATCAGAGAGAGAACCCGCCCCATGAATCACCTCACCGTCAACCGCAGAACTTTCGCCAGTGCGGCCGCACTCGGTGCCGCGTCCCTTGCCTTTCCGGCCTTGCATGCGCAGGGCAAGCTTGAGAAAACAAAAATCGCGCTGGCTGTCGGCGGCAAGGCGGCGTTTTATTACCTGCCGCTGACCATCACCGAGCAACTGGGCTACTTCAAGGCCGAAGGCCTGGAGGTGGAGATCAGCGACTTTGCAGGCGGCGCGCGTGCGTTGCAGGCGGTGGTGGGCGGTTCGGCTGATGTGGTGTCGGGTGCCTACGAACACACCATCAACCTGCAGTCGAAGAACCAGATGTTCCAGGCCTTTGTGCTGCAGGGCCGGGCACCGCAGATTGCCTTTGGCGTGTCCACCAAAAACATGCCCAACTACAAAACAGTGGCAGACCTGCGTGGCAAGAAGATCGGCGTGTCCGCACCGGGCTCGTCCACCAACATGATGGCCAACCTGGTGTTGTCACGCGCCGGGCTCAAACCGGGGGACGTGAGTTTCATCGGCGTCGGCACGGCGGCCGGTGCGCTGGCCGCCCTGCGTTCGGGACAGATCGACGCCATGAGCAACACCGACCCGGTGATGACCATGCTGGAGCAAAAAGGCGAGGTGAAAATCATCTCGGACACACGCACGCTCAAAGGCACGATCGACGTGTTTGGCGGTCCCATGCCGGCGGCCTGCCTGTACGCGCCGCTGGACTTCATCCAGAAAAATCCCAACACCTGCCAGGCGCTGGCCAACGCCATCGTGCATGGCCTGAAGTGGCTGCAAACCGCCGGGCCCGGCGACATCATCAAGACCGTGCCCGAGAACTACCTGCTCGGTGACCGCGGGCTGTACCTGGCATCTTTCAACAAAGTGCGTGACGCGATCGCGCTGGACGGCCTGATTCCTGAAGAAGGTGCCAAGACGGCGCTCAAGGCCCTGGCCAGTTTTGACCCGAGCATCAAGGCCGACAGGATTGTCCTGGCCAAGACCTACACCAACGAGTTTGCCCGGCGCGCGAAAGACAAGTTCAAAGCATGAATGTGGCCCCCACGTTCGCTCGCTTCGCGTAGCTCTCTGCCCCCCGAGGGGGCCGCTGCGCCTGCGGCCCCGGCTGGTATGCAGCCCCACAGCAACTTCTCTTGCCATTCTCGTGTAATGAACCTGCCTCGTTCGCGTACACAATCCAACCATGCCGCCATCCGCCACCGACCACGCGCTTGAACTGCTGGATGTCACCTGCACCTTCCGCTCGCGGGACGATGCGGGCCAGGCCTACACCGCTGTCGGTGCATCCACGCTGCGCATACGCGCCGGCGAGTTTGTCTCGGTGGTGGGGCCGACCGGCTGCGGCAAGTCCACCTTGCTCAACATCGGCGCAGGCCTGTTGCCGCCGACTTCCGGCACGGTGAAGGTATTCGGCCAGCCGCTGAACGGCATCAACAGCCGCGCCGGCTACATGTTCCAGACCGAGGCGCTGATGCCCTGGCGCAGCGCGATCGACAACGTCATGGTGGGGCTGCAGTACCGCGGCGTGCCCGATGCCGAGGCGCGTGCGCAGGCGCAGGCCTGGCTGGAGCGCGTCGGCCTGAGCGGCTTCGGCGACCGTTACCCGCACCAGCTCTCGGGCGGCATGCGCAAGCGCACCGCGCTGGCCCAGGTGCTGGCGCTGGACCCCGACATCATCCTGATGGACGAGCCTTTTTCGGCGCTCGACATCCAGACCCGCCAGCTCATGGAAAACGAGGTGCTGGACTTGTGGGCGGCCAAAAAGAAGGCGGTGCTGTTCATCACGCACGACCTCGACGAAGCCATTGCCATGAGCGACCGCGTGGTGGTGCTGTCGGCCGGACCGGCCACGGTCCCCATGGGCGAGTTCGTGATCGACCTGCCGCGCCCGCGCAACGTCGCCGAGGTGCGCACCCAGCCGCGTTTCATCGAACTGCACACGCAGATCTGGGACGTGTTGCGCGACGAGGTGCTCAAGGGTTATGCGCAGCAACTCAGGAAGGCTGCATGACCACCATGTGGAGAGTCCTCCAACCCTCCGACAAAAACCTGCGCTACTGGCAGGTCGGCTTGCTATTGGCCTTTCTGGGTCTGTGGCAGCTTGCCTCGCGCGACCAGCAACTGGCGTTTTTCCTCGGCGAGCCGGTCAAGGTGGCGGGGCGTGTCTGGTCCTGGTTCATGCCTTTCGGCTTCGGGCCCAGCTTGCTGTTTCCCGATGGCCTGCCGGGCAACGCCGACATTTACCTGCACCTGGGCACGACGCTGCTCGAAACCGTACTCGCCTTCGGCATAGGCACCGTGCTGGGCCTGGCCTGCGGCCTGTGGCTGGCACTGGCGCCCATGGCCAGTGCGATCATGGATCCCTACATCAAGGCTGCCAACTCGATGCCGCGCGTGATCCTCGCGCCGATTTTTGCGATGTGGTTCGGCCTGGGCATCTGGAGCAAGGTGGCGCTGGCGGTCACGCTGGTGTTCTTCATCGTGTTTTTCAATGTCTACCAGGGCGTCAAGGAGGTCAGCCCGGTGGTGCTGGCCAATGCAAGGATGCTGGGTGCGAACCAGAGGCAGTTGCTGCGCACGGTTTACCTGCCGAGTGCCACCAGCTGGGTTTTTTCCAGCCTGCACACCTCGGTGGGCCTGGCTTTTGTCGGGGCCGTGGTGGGCGAGTACCTGGGGTCGGCGCGCGGCGTCGGTTACCTGATCCTGCAGGCGGAAGGCACCTTCGACGTCAACACCGTGTTTGCAGGGATCGTGGTGCTGACCGCGTTTGCGCTGGTGCTCGACGGCATCGTTGGGCGCATCGAACGCAAGCTCATGAAGTGGCAGCCGCGTACCGGCGAGACCGAGAAACTCTGAGCGACCGAACCGCTGCGCAGGCCGGGTTGCAGTAGCTGCGCCGTCCTACAGACGCCCGGCGGGGCTGAACGTATATTAAAAGCCTATCGCCCCCTATCGCCTGCAGCACGGATACCGCGCAAGGCAAGGGCGCTCTCATGACAAGGAACCACCATGAATCTCTCGCTCCACCTCGGCCCCATCGTGTCGCTGATCGCCGGCATCCTTATTCTGATCATGCCCAGGCTGCTCAATTACATCGTGGCGATTTACCTGATTGTCATTGGGCTGATCGGCCTGTTTGGCAGCGGCTCACTGCGTTTATAGGTTTTCAGACTTGTCAGCGCTTGCCAAGCGCGATGGCGAGCAGCGCCTGCTGCTGCTCTGGTGTGCGCGTCGCAATCAGCTTGAGCAGGCCGAACCGGTCCAGCGCATTGATGCCCTTGCTTTTCGCAAACTCGCTGGCGTTCTCGGTGAAGCTTGATCCGGTGGCGTAAGTGGCGCGCTTGAGCCCACGCGCGGTCATCAATGTCACCAGGGGATAGATGTCGCGCACGGACAGCGGTTGCCCCGGCCATAACTTGCAAAGTGCAACCGCCACCGGGCTGTCCTTGCCCTGCTGCGCGTTGCGTGAATGAAGCCAGAGGGTGACGCCGCCGGCTGCGCCATGGGACTGGGCGCGGGTTTCCAGACCACTCTGGGCAAACAGCGTTTCACACACCGCGTCGAACTGCTGGGGCGACATGTGGTCAAAAATTTCCACTGTCCAGCCTGGACGCACCGGCGGGCTTGCAACGGTCTGGCTGACCGGGGCCTCCGCGCGGCGGGGCGCATTGGCCACCGGAAAGTCGATCAGCTTGTCCATGGCAAAGGGCGTGCTCTCGGGGGCCGCCGCCCTGCCGGGAGGTGGCAGTCGGGGAGGGCCTTCACCCCGGCCCAGCTTGGACCACGGCGGTTCATAGGCGAGGGGGTCGACATAAATTCCCGAAATGATCCGGTTGGTCAGGTGGCCGCCCGCCAGGACGACACCGAGCAGCAGCAGCGCCCCGCCAACAGGAAGCAGGGTACGATTTTTCGCCGACAGGAGCAGCAGGACGATGCCGGCAGCCAGGGCCAGCAACCCAATCAGGAAAAGCAAGCTAAAGGATGACTTGGCCTGGACTGGTTTGCGAGGGGGGCTGACGGCCATGTGAGGTGCAATCTGATCTGCTATTATTTTGATAGCTGATTACACAGACTGAACAAGGGGGGTGGCCGTTTTTGCTTCAAGTGCCGGCCGGACTAGCGTCTTCTGCTCTTGACCACGGCTTTGCCGGTGCTGCGCGGTACCGCCTTGACGGCCCCGCGCGTTTGCGCCCGCACCGGGCTGGCCGCGCGCACCGGCAGGAACAGCACCACCTGTTGCCCCAGCTTGAAACCGGCCGTGGCGCTGACCTTGTTCCATTCGGCCACGCTGGCGACGCTCTGGCCGTAACGTTTGGCGATGCTGGCCACGGTTTCGCCCTTGCGCGCCTTGACGGTGCTGCGGCGCGTGACGATTTCCGGCGCGAGCGTCATCTGGGCGGTGTCGGCGACATGGCTGGTCACGTCGTTGTCCATTTTTGCGCTGCGTGACACCAGCAGGGTCGAGCCCGCCTTGATCAGCATGCGTGGTGGAATGTTGTTGACACCGCGCAGGTCGGTCTCGCTCATGCCGACGCGTCTGGCGGCGTCGCTGACGCTCAGGGTGGCGGGAGCGGTCCACGCCGTCCAGCTGGCGTATTGCCCCTGGGTGTAGGCCTCGAAGTTGCGCTGGAAGATCTTGGCGTTGTCCCAGGGCAGCAGGATGTGGGGCATGCCGGCCGCCAGAATCACGGGGCGATGGGCCGACGGGTTGAGGGCCTTGAAGTTGCTGATTTCCACGTCGGCCAGTTTGGCAGCCAGCGCCACATCGATGTCACGGGTGATCTGGACCTGCTGGAAGTAGGGATGGTTTTCAATCAGGGGCAGCTCGGCGCGGAAAGTCTGCGGGTTGGCCACGATGTTCTTGACCGCCTGCAGCTTGGGCACGTACAGGCGCGTCTCGTCGGGCATGCGCAGGTCCATGTAGGTGGTGCCCAGTCCGTCCTTCCTGTTTCTGGCGATGGCGCGGCCCACGCTGCCTTCGCCCCAGTTGTAGGCGGCCAGCGCGAGGTGCCAGTCGCCAAACATGCCGTGGAGTTTCTGCAGGTAGTCCAGCGCGGCGCGCGTCGAGGCGAGGACATCGCGGCGGTCGTCGCGGAAGGCGTTCTGTTTCAGGTCGAAGTACTTGCCGGTGGCCGGCATGAACTGCCACATGCCGGCGGCCTTGGCGCTGGAGACGGCCTGCGGATTGAAGGCGCTTTCGATATAGGGCAGCAGCGCGAGCTCGGTGGGCATGTTGCGGCGCTCAAGCTCTTCAACGATGTGGAACAGGTATTTGCTCGAGCGCTCCGTCATGCGCTGGATGTAGTCCGGCCGGCTGGCGTACCACTGCTCCCGGTCCGTCACCAGCTCGCCCTGGAGGTCGGGCATGGCGAAGCCGCGACGAATGCGTTCCCACAAATCGGCAGGTGGCTGCAGGCTGGCCACGGCGCTGGAGGGGGTCTGCGCCGAATGGATGGGCGACAGGGGGCCGTTGGGGTAGACCGGCTGTGTCGAAGATGGGGAGGTGCTCAGGACCGGATCGCCGGGCATGCCGAGCTTGCTGTTGCTGCTGGCACAGCCGGCGAGCACGACCACGGCCAGGGACAGGGTGAAGGTTCTGAGCGGGGAAAGCAGCCGTGCAAGACGGTCAGGGAAAGCCGGGGAGAGGGTGAAGTACGCTGGCTGCAGCTCGGTCATTTGAATTGGTTCTTCCACTGCCTGATGGCGGCAAATATGGTGTTGTCGTCATGCGCCGCCGGATCAAAGCGCCGGGCGGCGGCCATGACCGTGGCCTGTCGGGTACGCAAAAAGGGGTTGATCAGCAACTCCTGGGCTATCGAGGTGGGCAAGGTCGGCTCCCCGTCGTCTCTTAAAGCAGCACAGCGTGCATGGTAACCAATCAGCTCGCGGTTGTCAGGTTCTACCGCGAGCGCAAAACGCAGGTTGCCCATCGTGTATTCATGCGTGCAGCAGACGCGGGTGTCGCCGGGGAGGGCGGCGAGACGGTCCAGCGAAGCCAGCATCTGCGCCGGCGTGCCCTCAAACAGGCGTCCGCAGCCGCCGGAAAACAGCGTGTCGCCGCAAAACAGCAGGGGCCGCCCATCCAGGACGAGGCCATCCGGCGCCGGGCCGCCCCAAGCCGGATGAGCCCCCTCGGGGGGCAGCGCATCACGCGAAGCGGAAAGCGTGGGGGCCAGGTAAAACGCGATATGGCCCGCGGTGTGGCCCGGTACGTCCATCACCTGGAAATCAAGGTCCAGTGCCCGTACCGTATCGCCGTCCTGGAGGGGGATGAACGGCTGGGGGATGCGCTCGCGGGCCGGACCGAACACCTTCGCACCGGTGGCTTCGCGCAGCACATCGACGCCGCCGGTGTGATCGGGGTGGTGGTGCGTGACTAAAATCGACTCTAATTGCAGTTGCCTGTCCTGCAGCATGCGAAGCACTGGCTGCGCGTCGCCCGGATCGACCACCACGGCGCGCCGGCCGTCGTGCAGCAGCCAGAGGTAGTTGTCGTCAAAAGCAGGGATGGGAATCAGGTACATGCAGCAGTCTCGATGGGCTCTCAAATTATAGGTTTCACAAACTGGTTCAAAACCCCGCCCGGCGAGTATTTGCTGGCGTGGGAGCGTGAGCGATTCGACGAAGCCGTGGCCGACATGTTTGGCTACCATGCGCTGCAACTGGGCCTGCCCGAGCTCGACGCGCTGCGCAGCAACCGCATGCCGCACAAGTGGCTGGCACTGCAGGGCACCGAGTCAGGGCTTCCCGTCGGGCCAGCCGCCGAAGGCGATGACGCCAGTCCGACCCCTGCACCTGCCGCAAGTTCCCCGCGTGTGGCCCTGATGACCCATTCGGCCGCCTTGCCCTTTCCCGAGAACAGCCTGGACCTGGTGCTGTTGCCGCACACACTGGAGCTCAGCAGCGACCCCCATGCCACATTGCGCGAAGTCGAACGTGTGCTGGTGCCCGAGGGCCGCGTGGTGATCAGCGGCCTGAACCCGGCCAGCCTGTGGGGCCTGCGCCAGCGGCGCGCGCACTTCTACCGGCGTCTCGGTTACGGCGAACTCTTTTTGCCCGAAGCCGGTGAATTCATCGGCTACTGGCGCCTGCGCGACTGGCTGCGCCTGCTCAGCTTTGAAGTCGAGTCCGGCCGGTTCGGCTGTTACCGGCCCGCCGTGAGCCGGCTTGCATCGCTGGATCGTTTTGCCTGGATGGACAAGGCCGGCGAACGCTGGTGGCCGATTTTCGGCGCGATGTATTTTCTGGTGGCCGTCAAGCGTGTGCGTGGCATGCGCCTGCTCGAACCCAACTGGAAAACGCAGAAGGCCACCGCCCAGGCCCCGGTGGTCATTGCCAACCAGGTGCAGCACCCAGGCACATTTTCACTTCATCCCAACCACCACAAGAACCTGGATACATCGGATTCATGACAGACGATTTACAGACCACAACCCAACATGTGGTGATTTATACCGACGGCGCCTGCAAGGGCAACCCCGGCCCCGGAGGCTGGGGCGCGATGCTGACCAGCGGTGACACGGTCAAGGAGCTGTTTGGCGGCGAGATGGGCACGACCAACAACCGCATGGAGATGACGGCGGTCATCGAAGCGCTGGCCGCGCTCAAGCGTCCCTGCCGCGTCACGCTGTACCTGGACAGCGAATATGTGCGCAAGGGGATCACCGAGTGGATCAGCGGCTGGAAAGCACGCGGCTGGCGCACTGCTGCGAAACAGCCGGTGAAAAACATCGATCTCTGGCAAAAACTCGATAACCTGATCAGCAGCAGCGGCCATACCATCGAGTGGCGCTGGGTCAAGGGCCATGCCGGCGACCCCGGCAACGAACGGGCCGATGCCCTGGCCAACAAGGGGGTGGTTCTGGCGCTGTCCAGGGGCTGACCCTGCCGTAGTGGCGGCGGTTGATGGTGTCAATGTAAAGCCGGCGTAAATCTGGCCCCGATTCTGCCCGGGATTTCCCCCTGATGACGCAGGTGGCGCAACCTGCTGTTACATTGATCCATTGTCAGATTTTTGACCCTCATCAACTGTTCCTCCATGGCATCAAAAGCAATCTATTCCGTCGTCGCGGTGCTCGGCATTGCCGGTCTGTCCGGTGCCGCATGGTGGTACCAGAACAAGGCACCGGCCAAGGCCGCGTCGACGGGGGCATCGCAGCCGGCAGCCGGTGCGCGACCGACAGTTGAAGCCGCCAGGGTGACGGTCGTGAAACTCGTGGATGACGCCCAGGCCGTCGGCAGCCTGCGTTCACGCCGCAGCGTGGTGCTGCGCCCCGAGGTCAGCGGCCGCATCACCCAGCTCAATTTCACCGACGGCCAGCGCGTGCGCAAGGGGCAGGTGCTGGTGCAGTTTGACGACCAGCTGCCGTTGGCGCAGGTGCAGCAAAGCCTGGCCGAGTTATCGATCGCCCAGGCCAACCAGAAGCGCAACCAGGAACTGGTCGCGCAGAACTTTGTCAGCCAGCGCTCCCTCGATGAAAGCGCCGCCAACCTGCAGGTGGCGCAGGCCAGGCTGTCGCTGGCCAGGGCCACCGCCGCCAGGCTGAAAATCGTCGCGCCCTTTGACGGCATTGCCGGCATCCGCCTGGTCAATCCCGGGGACTACCTCAAGGACGGGGCCGACATTGTCAATCTTGAAGACATCGACGCGGTGTTTGTCGACTTCCGCCTGCCCGAGCGTTTTCAGAACAAGCTCAAGCGCGGTCAGACCGCCCTGGTGGACATGGATGCGCTGCCGGGCCGCAAATACACGGCGGTGGTGCAGGCGATCGATCCGCTGATCGACGCCAACGGCCGCTCGGTGGCGGTGCGTGCCTGCATCGACAACCGGCAGCTGCAGTTGCGCCCCGGCATGTTTGCCCGTGTCAACGCGGTGTTCGGCGAGCGGGACAACGCCAGGGTCATCCCGGAAGAGGCGCTGGTGCCCCAGGGCGACAGGCAGTTTGTCATCAAGCTCGTACCCGGGCCGGAGGCGCAGACCTGGATCGCCCGACGGGTGGCGGTGCAGGTCGGTATCCGGCGGCCAGGCCAGGCGGAAATCACCAGTGGGCTGGAGTCTGGCGACATGGTGGTCACCACCGGTCAGCAGCGCCTTCAGCGCGACGGCATGACCGTGCGGGTGGTCGATCTGAGCCAGCCCGCTTCCGCACGGCCGTCCGATGGTGCGTCTGCCGCCGCGCCGCCGGTAGCGGCGGCGCCCGAGGCTGCGCGCGTGCTGGCGGAAAAATCCCTGGGTGGCGCCAATCCCTGCCTGGTGGGCATGCGGGAGGCGGGCCCAGCGCCTGCGGTGTCCGGAGCGACACGCGGCAGCGCCGCACCGTTGCCGGCTCCGACCGAGGCCATGCCTGAAGCCCGGGCCCGGGTGACACGCAAGCCGGCCTGAGCACCAAGCCATCCCCTGACTGGACCCCTCTGATGCAACTGGCTGAAGTCTCGATCCGCCGCCCGGTGTTTGCCACCGTGCTGTCCCTGCTGATCGTGCTGGTCGGCGCGGTCAGTTTCCAGCGCCTGACGGTGCGCGAGTACCCGAAGATCGATGAACCGGTGGTGACGGTCAGTGTGCGTTACCCCGGTGCCTCGGCCGAGGTGATCGAATCGCAGGTGACCAAGCCGCTCGAGGATTCGATTGCCGGCATCGACGCGGTGGATGTGCTGACCTCGATCAGTCGCGCCGACCAGAGCCAGATTTCCGTGCGTTTCCGTCTCGAGAAAGACGCCGATGCCGCGGCCGCCGAGGTGCGCGACCGCACCTCGCGCGTGCGCAACAAGTTGCCGCAGTCGATTGAAGAGCCGGTGATTGCCAAGGTCGAGGCCGATGCGTTTCCCGTGATCTGGCTGGCCTTCACCAGCGACAGCCTGACCCGGCTGCAGATCAACGACCTCGTCAACCGCATCGTCAAACCGCGCCTGCAGACCGTCACCGGCGTGGCCGATGTGCGCATCTTCGGTGAACGCAAATACGCGATGCGGGTCTGGCTCGATCCCCGGAAGATGGCCGCTTACCGACTGACGACGCAGGACATCGAGGACGCCATCCGGCGCAGCAACCTGGAGGTTCCCGCCGGCCGCATTGAGTCGCAGCAACGCGAGTTCAGCGTGACGTCCGAGACCGGCCTGGTGCGCCCCGAGCAGTTCGGCGAGGTGGTGATCCGCAGCGTCAATGGCTTTCCGGTCAAGGTGCGCGATGTGGCGCGTGTCGAGGAAGGGGCTGCCGACGAGCGCAGCGGTGTGCGGCTCAATGGCCGGGCGGCCATCGGGGCCGGCGTGATCCGCCAGGCCACGGCCAATCCGCTGGACCTGTCGCAGGGCGTGCGCAACATGATTCCGCAGCTCAAGGCCGACCTGCCGCCGGAAGTCAACATCGACATCGCCAACGACAACTCGGTGTTCATCGACCGTTCGGTCAAAAACGTCTACCAGACCATTGCCGAAGCGGTGGCGCTGGTGGCGCTCGTGATCTTCGTGTTCCTGCGCACCTTCCGCGCGTCCATCATTCCCATCATCACCATCCCGGTCAGCCTGATCGGCACCTTTGCGCTGATGGCGCTGGCGGGCTTCACCATCAACACGCTGACCCTGCTGGCGCTGGTGCTGGCCATCGGGCTGGTGGTGGACGATGCCATCGTGATGCTGGAAAACATCTTCCGCCATATCGAGGAAGGGCTGGACCCGTTTTCGGCAGCCATCAAGGGCGCGCGGGAAATCGGTTTTGCCGTGGTCACCATGACGGCGACGCTGGTGGCGGTTTACGCGCCGCTGGCCTTCACCCCGGGGCGGACCGGCCGGTTGTTTGTCGAGTTTGCGCTGGCGCTGGCCGGCGCGGTGGTCGTGTCGGGCTTTGTGGCGCTGACCCTGACGCCCATGCTGTGCGCCAAGCTGCTCAAACACAACCCGACACCGAATGTTTTTGACCGCGGCATGGAGCGCTTCCTCAATGCGGTCTCCGACCGTTACGCCAGCGTGCTGCGCTGGGTGCTCACCCGGCGTTACCAGCCGGTGGCCGGCCGGAGCGGCGGGGTCAAGGCGTGGGTGCTGCAGGCGCGCTGGATCGTGGTGGGTGTCATGCTGGCCAGTGCGCTGGCCATTTTGCTGGTCTTCCCGACCATGAAGCAGGAGCTGTCGCCGCTGGAAGACCGGGGCACCATCCTGGCCACCGTCAATGCGCCCGACGGCGCCACGCTGGACTACACCAACCGTTATGCGCAGGCGCTGGAGAAAATGGGCCAGCCCTACAAGGAGTTCGACCGGATTTTTGCCAGCATCGGCAACCCCACCGTGTCGCAGGCCAGTGTCATCTACCGCACGGTGGACTGGGATGACCGCAAGCGCAGCACGCTGGAGATGGCGCGCGAACTGCAGCCAAAATTTGCCAGCCTGCCGGGTGTCACCGCCTTTCCGATCACGCCGCCCTCGTTGGGCCAGGGTTTTCGCGAGCGGCCGCTCAATTTCGTGATCCAGACCTCGGACAGCTACGAGAACCTGGACCGGGTGGTGGAGCAGATACTCGCGGAGGTCGCCAAAAACCCGGGCATCCAGTCGCCGGTGTCGGACCTGCGCCTGAACAAGCCCGAGTTGCGCATCGACGTCAACCGCGACAAGGCGGCCGATCTGGGCGTCAGCGTCGAAGTGGTGGCCAAGGCGATTGAGACCATGCTGGGCGGTCGCAACGTGACGCGTTACAAACGCGACGCCGAGCAGTACGACGTGATCGTGCAGACCGAGGCCAGCGGCCGCAGCACGCCGGAAGACATCGAGGGCATTTATGTGCGCGGCCGCAACGACGCGATGATTCCATTGTCCAGCCTGGTCACGGTGCGTGAGGCGGTGTCGCCGCGCGAGCTCAATCACTTCGGCCAGCGGCGGGCTGCCTCCATCACGGCCAACCTGGCACCCGACTATTCGCTGGGCCAGGCGCTGACCTTCATGAACGAGACCTCGGCCAAGGTGCTCAAGCCCGGCTACAGCACCGACCTGAACGGCACCTCACGCGAGTTCAAGAATTCCCAAGGAGCGCTGGCCATCGTGTTCGTGCTGGCGCTGGTCTTCATTTTCCTGGTGCTGGCCGCGCAGTTTGAAAGTTTCATCGATCCGCTGGTGATCATGCTGTCGGTGCCACTGTCGATGATAGGCGCGCTGATTGCGCTCAAGCTGTCGGGCGGCTCGCTCAATGTCTATTCGCAGATCGGCCTGATCACGTTGGTCGGGCTGATCACCAAACACGGCATTCTGATTGTCGAGTTCACGAACCAGCTGCGCGGTCAGGGCATGGACATGCTGGAAGCGCTGGTCAAGGCTTCTGCGCAGCGCCTGCGCCCCATCCTGATGACCACCGGCGCCATGGTGCTGGGCGCCTTGCCGCTGGCGCTCGCCACCGGTGCGGGCGCCGAAAGCCGCATCCAGATCGGCTGGGTCATCGTGGGTGGCATGTCGCTCGGCACGCTGCTGACCGTGTTCGTGGTGCCGACTATGTACGCCCTGTTCGCCCGCCGCACGATTCCGGGTGCCAACAAAGCGGTGGCGAAAGAAACCCCCGAGGCCCATCACGGGCAACCGGAATACATCGCCAAATAAAGGGCCCCACGCTCGCTCGGTTCGCGTAGCTCAGGCCCGCGAGAGGTCCTCCAGAACCAGCCAGGGCCGCGGAACCGGCTTCGCCGGGCCGCAGGCGCAGCGGCCCCCTCGGGGGGGCAGCGCATGACACGCAGTGAAAAGCGTGGGGGCCTTAAATACTGCCTTCAAACATCATCACGTCGACGTCCTCACCCACGGCCACGCTGCCCTGGCCGTGGTGCAGCACGATCAGGCCATTGGCCTGCGCCATGGATGAGAGGACACCCGAGCCCTGGTTGCCGGTGGTCCTGACCTGCAGTGAACCGTCGGCAGCAGTGGACACCCAGCCGCGCTGGTACTCGGTGCGGCCCGGCTTCTTGCGGATGGGTTCCAGGCTGCGGGCCCTGAGCGGCGGCGCGGCCGGGGCCGTGCTGCCCATCATCTGCAGCAGGGCCGGACGCACAAAAGCCAGAAACGTCACCATCACCGCGACCGGGTTGCCGGGCAGGCCGAACAGGATGGCGCCATTCGGATTGCTATTGGTTTGATAGCGGCTTTCGCTCGTCCCCATTGGGCTGGGGTCCGATTTTGCTTGAGAGATCCGGCCCACCGCCATGGGCCGCCCGGGCCGCATGGCAATTTTCCAGAAGGCCACGTCGCCGAGTTTTTTCATCATGGCCTTGGTGTAATCGGCCTCGCCGACACTGACACCGCCGGACGTGATGATGGCATCGGCCTGCGCGGCAGCACGCGTGAAGGCCGCTTCCAGCAGGGCCGGATCGTCGCGCACCACGCCCATGTCGATCACCTCGCAGCCCAGCCGCGTGAGCATGCCGAACACCGTGTAGCGGTTGCTGTCGTACACCGCACCTTCGCGCGGCGCTTCGCCCAGCGAGAGGATTTCATCGCCGGTGGAAAAGTAGGCTACGCGCAGCGGCCGGAAGGCGCTCACGGTTTTCATACCCAAAGAGGCCACCAGCCCAAGCCGGGCAGGCGTGAGTAGCTCACCTTTTGATAGCGCCGGTCGGCCCTGCATGAGGTCTTCGCCGCGCAGCCGGCGGTTGTCACCGCGACTCAGCAGTTGGGCTGGGAGGGTGATGCTGTCGCCCTGCACGCTGACAAATTCCTGCGGCACCACGGTGTCCAGCCCAGCCGGCATGATGGCGCCGGTCATGATCTTCACACACTCGCTGGCGCCGACCGTGCCCTGCCAGGCTTTGCCGGCCAGCGCCGTACCGACTACCTTGAGCGTCAATGCCGTGCCTGATGCAAGCTGGCTGCCGTCGAAGGCATACCCGTCCATGGCTGAGTTGTCATGCGGCGGCACGTCGAACGGCGACACCACATCGGCCGCCAGCACCCGGCCCAGCGCCTCGAACAGCGGCAGCTCCACAACGTCCTGCACCGGTTCGACCAGCTGCGACAGAAACCGCAGCACATCCGCGGCGGACAGGGCCTGCGGATCGTAGCCCTGCAGTTCGGCGGCTATCTGGGCGATGCTTTTCACGGGCGCAGGGCTTCGAGCTGGTGAAGTTCTGCCAGCGTGTTGGCGTTGAAGAAGGCGCGCGGGTCGTCGCCCGGCTGGTTGAAGGGCACGAGCACGGTTTTGTGCTGCGCCGTCCATGCATCGATCTTGCGCCCCCCGCTAGTGGTGAACAGCATCAGGCTTTCCAGCAGGCGGGTGTGCAGCAGGCAGAACACCGGCTGCGCGCGCAACTGGCCGTCTTCTTCGGGCGCGGCCACCACGGCGATGTCGGCATCCTCGCGCACCATGGCCTCGGCCAGTCGGGCGACCAGGTCCTCGCTGAACAGCGGGGTGTCGCAGGGCACGGTCAGCAGGTAGGGCGTCTCGCAGCGCTCGAGCCCGGTCAGAAAGCCGGCCAGCGGACCCGAAAATTCGCCGAGCCCGGCCGCATCGGGCCAGACTGGTACGCCAAACGATTCGTAGGCCGCCAGGTTTCGGTTGGCATTGACCATCACCTCGCCAACCTGCGGCGACAGCCGCAGCAGGGTGTGCAGCGCCAGTGGCACGCCGTTGAAGCTTTGCAGCCCCTTGTCGGCGCCGCCCATGCGCGAGCCGCGTCCACCGGCAAGGATGATGCCGGTGATTTCTGCGCCGTCTATCGTGTCAATCATGTACTTCCAATTTTGATTGCGAGGTCGCGGACGGCCACGGATGTCCCCTGCCAGCCGGGGCCGCGGAACCGGCTTCGCCGGGCCGCAGGCGCAGCGCCCCCTCGGGGGGCAGAGAGCGACACGCAGTGCGCGAACGTGGGGGTCATATTCATCCGCCTATGTAACTCATCTCGACGCGTTTTGCGCCGTCGGCACCCGGCACGGCCACATCCGGCGGCAGCGCCGCGCGCAACTCCGAATAACGGTCGTCGCGGCCCTGCCAGATGTGGGCGACGGCGCCGGAAATCTGTTCGTCCGAATAGTGGCTGTCGCGCAGCAGCGCACGCAGGTCGTGGCCCTGGTGCGCGAACAGGCACAAGAACAGCTTGCCTTCGGTGGACAGCCGCGCCCGGTTGCAGTCGCCGCAAAAGGCCTTGGTCACGCTGCTGATCACACCGATTTCGCCGCCGCCGTCGGTATAGCGCCAGCGTTCGGCGGTTTCCCCGAGGTAGTTGGGGTCGATGGTGTCGAGCGCAAACTCCTGCTGCAGGCGCTGGATGACTTCGGCCGAGGGCATCACCTCGTCCATGCGCCAGCCGTTGGTGGCGCCCACGTCCATGTACTCGATAAAACGCAGCACCACGCCGGAGTTCCGGAAGTGGCGGGCCATGGGCAGGATCTCGGCATCATTGGTGCCGCGCTTGACCACCATGTTGACCTTGATGGGCGCCAGGCCCACCTTCTGTGCCACCTCGATGCCCTTGAGCACGTCGGCCACCGGAAAATCCACATCGTTCATGCGCCGGAACACCGCGTCGTCCAGCCCGTCCAGGCTCACCGTGACGCGCTGCAGGCCGGCGTCTTTCAGGGCCTGGGCCTTCTTGACCAGCAACGAGCCGTTGGTCGTCAGGGTGATATCCAGCGGTTTGCCCTGCGGTGTTTCGAGCCGGGCCAGCATCCCGATGAGCACTTCCAGGTGTTTGCGCAGCAGCGGCTCGCCGCCGGTCAGCCGGATTTTTTCGACGCCGTGCGCGACGAAAATTTTCGTCAGGCGCGTGATCTCTTCGAAACTGAGCAGCGAGGTCTGCGGCAAAAACGCATAGTCCTTGTTGAAAACTTCGCTGGGCATGCAGTAGCTGCAGCGAAAGTTGCAGCGGTCGGTCACGCTGATGCGCAGATCGTGCAGCGGCCGGGCCAGCGTATCGGCCAGCAGGCCGGTGGGCGCCTGCAGTTGCGCAGGGATGTGCGGCACGCGCGCGGCGTAGCGGATGTCTGCGAGGGGAATGATTTTTTTCTCGGTCATGTGCATCTTCTTACCCGCAATTTAACGCATTGGGGCCGTGCCGGCCGTTTGGCTGCCGCTTGCCCCTGCTGCCCGCGCTTAAACGCAGCGGCCGCCGTCCACCTCGATACACACTCCGGAGATGAAAGCAGCTTCGTCACTGGCCAGGTAGAGCGCGGCGTTGGCGACGTCGAGCGCGGTTGAAAAACGTCCGAGCGGGATGCTGGACAGGAATTTGGCGCGGCGCGCTTCGCCTTCGGGGCCGGTGACCGTGCCGCCGGCAAACTGGGTGGACAGCGCGGTGTCGGGGTTGAACACCGGGTTGATGCAGTTGACGCGGATGTTGTCCGGGCCGAGTTCGGCCGCCAGCGACTTCGATGTCGTGATGACGGCACCCTTGGAACCGTTGTACCAGGACAGACCCGGGCGAGGGCGCACGCCGGCGGTGGATGCGATGTTGATGAAGCTGCCGCCGCCCTGGGCGCGGAACACGGGCGTGGCGTGGATGGTCGAGAGGTAAATGCTTTTGACGTTGATCGCGTAGCACTTGTCGAATTCTTCTTCGGTGGTCTCCAGCGCGGGCTGGTTGCGGTGCGTCCAGCCGGCGTTGTTGACCATCACGTCGAGCTTGCCGTAACGCTGCACAGCCGCAGCCACCAGCGCCTTGACCTCGGCGGTTTTGGTCACGTCGGCCGCAAAAAAGGACGCGGTGCCCCCGGCCTTCACGATGTCGGCCACGACTTTTTCACCCAGGGCGGTGTTGATGTCGTTGACGATGACTTTCGCGCCTTCAGCGGCCAGGCGTTTGGCAATGCCTTCGCCGATGCCGCCGCCCGAACCGGTGACGATGATGGATTTGTCCTGGAGTCGCATGGTGTTTCCTTGGGTGCTATAAATATAATAGCTGCTTGTGCCCGAATGGAAAGGGCTGCAGCCTGTTTTTTCTTGAAAGATGAAGGGCAGGTTCAGCCGTGCCGGATGGCGACGGTTTTGAGCGTGGTGAAGCCGTACAGCGCCTCAAAGCCTTTTTCCCGTCCATAACCCGACGACTTGACGCCGCCGAAGGGCAACTCCACGCCGCCGCCAGCGCCGTAGTTGTTGATGAAGACCTGGCCACTCTGCACACGTTTGGCCATGCGGAACTGGCGGCCGCCGTCGCGGGTCCAGATGCCGGCCACCAGGCCGAACTGGGTGGCGTTGGCGAGTTCGACCGCGTGGTCCTCGCCCTCGAAACTCATGGCGCACAGCACCGGGCCGAAGACCTCTTCCTGAGCCAGGCGGTGTTTCACCGGCACATCGCGCAGCAAGGTGGGGGCCTGGTAAAAGCCGGTGTCCGGCGCTTCGTCGACGATCTGGCCCTGCGCGACCATGGGGATGCCTGCCACCTGCGCGTCGCTCAGAAAGTCCCAGACGCGCTGCTGCTGGGTCTGGCGGATCAGCGGCCCGACGTCCAGGTCCATCGTGGCGGGGCCGACGCGAAGCTTCTCGAAAGCCTGGCCCAGGCGCTCCAGCAGCGGTTCATAAATCTGCTGGTCAATCAGCAGGCGTGAGCCGGCCGAGCAGGTCTGGCCGGCGTTTTGCACGATGGCGTTGACGAGTGCCGGAATCGCCATGTCCAGGTCGGCGTCGGCAAAAACGATTTGCGGGCTTTTGCCGCCGAGTTCCAGCGTGACCGGGCAGTGGCGCTCGGCCGCCACCTGCTGGATCAAGGTGCCCACCGTCGGGCTACCGGTGAAGCTGATGTGGTGGATGCCCTTGTGGCGGGCCAGGGCTTCACCGACTTCGTGGCCGTAACCCGTCACGATGTTGATCGCACCGGCGGGAAAACCTACCTCGGCGGCCAGCTGGGCCACGCGGATCAGCGACAGGCAGGCGTCTTCGGCCGGCTTGACCACGCAGACGTTGCCGGCGGCCAGGGCACCGCCGACGCTGCGACCGAAGATCTGCATCGGGTAGTTCCAGGGAATGATGTGGCCGGTCACGCCATGCGGCTCACGCCAGGTCATCACGCTGTAGCCGTCCAGGTAGGGAAGGGTCTCGCCGTGCAGCTTGTCGCAGGCGCCGGCGTAGAACTCGAAGTAACGCACCAGCGCGGCGGCATCGGCCTTGGCCTGCTTGGTGGGTTTGCCGCAGTCGCGCTGCTCGATCGCCGCCAGTTCGTCGGCATGTTCGGCCACCTTGCGTGACAGGGACATCAGCAACCGGCCACGTTCGGCGGCAGTGACCTTGTGCCAGACGGTGTCCAGGCAGTCGTGGGCGGCCTGAACCGCCGTGTCAATGTCCTGCGTATTGCTGCGCTGGATCTCTTCGAACACCTGTCCGTCGGACGGGTCGATAACAGGAATGGTTTTGCCCGAGGCGGAGCGGACCGAGGCGTTGGCGATGTAATTGAGTTGCATGCATATGATTTTCCGCGAAAACGCAGGGTTCGCAAAAAATCAGGCCGGATCGGGCGGCAGCCCCCTTTTCAGGAGGGGAATACGCTACGAAATGAATAGCTGTTGAGCTACGGCTGCGCGGGCTTATGCCCCGACGGGAGTGTAGGCGCTGGTGTTGCTCGCCAGCCAGCGCGCCGACAGGTCACTGGCCTGCTGGTTGGGGTGAAAGTGGGTGCGCAGATAGTCGCGCCAGGGTTTGAAGGTCTGGCGGACCAGACCGCGCTGGCCGAACAGGAAGCCGGCGGCGCTTTTCCAGGTGCGCCACTGCCACAAGGTGCCGTCGTGCTGCAGGTTGTTGACGGTCTGGCGCAGGGTGTCGGTCAGGAACACGAAGGTGATGCGGCGGAACCACTTGATGCGCCACTCGTGGCTGCCGCCCAGTGCGGTGTACACGTCGAAGGCCGTGTTTTTGTGCTCCGACTCTTCGGCGCAATGCCACAGCCACATGGTTTTCAGGCGCGGCTCGCAGCCGTCGAGCAGGTCGTGGTTGCTCAGCATCCACTCGGCCAGAATAGCGGTGAAGTGTTCGTTGGCCGCGGTGATGGCCAGCGCATGGCGCGGGTTGGTGCCGGCCAGCAGCTGCATGTTTTTTTCAGCACGCGGTGCCCAGTCGTTGACCAGGCCCTGGTTTTCGAGATGCTTGTTGAAGAGGCCGTGAACGCGGCGATGTGTGGCCTCCTGTCCGATAAACCCCTGGACCTCGGCCATGTACTGGTCCTGCAGTTCGGGCGACAGGGCTTTGAGGCCATTGCGCACCGAATCGATGAAAAACTGCTCGCCGACCGGAAAACTCATGGACAGCGCGTTGAAAAACGCGGTGCGAAACGCGTCGCCACCACACCAGTGCCGCGGCAGGGGGGTCTCAAGGTCAATCAGCAGGCGGCGCACAACCAGTTCACTCATGTTTTCTCCCATGGAAACAGTTTGGTACCGGTGGGTACCAGAAAAGGAAACTATAGGGTGGCGCTGTGGTACTGTCAAGTACCGCCATGGTTTTAACTTTGCAATGAGGATGGCTGACCCATGTATTCCGAGGACATCTCCGCCGCCGGCATGGAAGCGGCCAGGGCCTACCGTTCGCGCCTGCTCGAAGGCATGGCGCACAGCGTGGCACTCAAAGGCTACGCCGACACCACGGTGGCCGACATCGTGCGCGAGGCCGGCGTGTCCAAACGTACGTTTTACGAGTGTTTTGCCACCAAGAAAGACTGCCTGATCGCGCTTTACGTGGCCGCCAGCCACGGTGGGCTCAAGGTGCTCAAGGGCGCGATCGACCCCGGCCGCGACTGGAAGACCCAGGTCGAGCACGCGATGGGCGCCTACCTGGGCTGCCTGTCCAGCAACCCGGCGCTGCTGCGCACGCTGTTCATCGACATCCTCAGCCTGGGCGCCGAGGGTCTGCAGGTGCGGCGCCAGATGAACCAGGAAATGGCTGACTTTGTGGCTCAGGTGGTCAGCGCCGGCCATGCGCACACGCCGCAGGACGACGCGTTGACCGCGATCCTGGCCATGGCCGTCATTGGCGGCATCAACGAGCTGGTGTTGCAGGCCATCGAAAACAACCGCACAGCCGACCTGCAATCGCTGACCGGTCCCTGCAGTGCACTGGTGCGCGCCGTGCTGGCCGCGCCGCGCTAGGGCCTGTCAACACGCAAAAAAAAAAAGCCCGCCGAGGCGGGCCGAAGTAAAGCGTGGCTTGTTCTTCTTTTTTCTTTTATTTCGCTGGCGTTGGCGTGGCCGCTGCACCCGGTGCCTGGACAGGCGCGGGAGCGGGCATGCCGGGCGCAGTCGGGGTGACAACCGGGGCGGCCGGTGCACTCACTGCTGCCGGTGCGGCCGCCGGGGTGGCCGGTGCTGCATTGGCATTGCCGCCATGGAACTTCATCATCAGCGGCACGATCAGCAGCGCCACGATGTTGATGATCTTGATCAGCGGGTTGACGGCCGGGCCGGCGGTGTCCTTGTAGGGGTCGCCCACGGTGTCGCCGGTCACGGCGGCCTTGTGCGTCTCGGATCCCTTGCCGCCGTGGTTGCCGTCTTCAATGTATTTCTTGGCGTTGTCCCAGGCACCGCCGCCGGTGCACATGGAGATCGCCACGAACAGGCCGGTCACGATGGTGCCCATCAGCAGGCCGCCCAGCGCGGCTGGGCCCAGCAGCAGGCCAACCAGAATCGGCACCACCACCGGCAGCAGCGAGGGGATCATCATTTCCTTGATGGCGGCCGTCGTCAGCATGTCCACTGCCTTGCCGTATTCGGGCTTGGCCGTGCCTTCCATGATGCCCTTGATCTCGCGGAACTGGCGGCGTACCTCGACCACCACCGCACCGGCGGCGCGGCCCACGGCTTCCATGGCCATCGCACCGAAGAGGTAGGGAATCAGCCCGCCGATGAACAGGCCGATGATCACCATCGGGTCGCTCAAATCAAAGCTGATGGCCTTGCCGTAGGCTTCGAGTTTGTGCGTGTAGTCGGCAAACAGCACCAGTGCGGCCAGACCGGCGGAGCCGATGGCGTAACCCTTGGTCACGGCCTTGGTGGTGTTGCCGACCGCGTCCAGCGGATCGGTCACGGCGCGCACTTCGGGTGGCATGTCCGCCATTTCGGCAATGCCGCCGGCGTTGTCGGTGATCGGGCCGTAGGCGTCGAGCGCGACCACGATGCCGGCCATGCTCAGCATGGAGGTCGCGGCAATCGCGATGCCGTACAGGCCGGCCAGCGTGTAGGAGACCCAGATCGCGATACAGACACAGATCACCGGCCAGGCGGTCGAACGCATGGACACGCCGAGGCCGGCAATGATGTTGGTGCCGTGGCCGGTGGTGGAGGCTTGCGCAATATGGCGCACCGGGGCGTACTGCGTGCCGGTGTAGTACTCGGTGATCCAGACCAGCGCGCCGGTCAGCACCAAGCCCACCGCGCAAGCGCCGAACAGGGCCATCTGCGTGCCTGCCGCCTTGATGGCGTTGTCGGGCATCAGCCAGGTCGTCACAAAGTAGAAGGCAATCAGCGACAGGCCGCCGGCAACCGCCAGGCCCTTGTACAGCGCCGGCATCACGTTGGTCATGCCGGGCGAGGCCTTGACAAAAAAGCAGCCGATGATGGACGCGATGATGGAGACCGCACCGAGCGCCAGCGGATAGACCACCGCGCTGGTGCCGGCGTTGGTGACGAGCAGGGCGCCCAGCACCATGGTGGCGATCAGCGTCACCGCGTAGGTTTCAAACAGATCGGCAGCCATGCCGGCGCAGTCGCCCACGTTGTCGCCCACGTTGTCGGCGATCACCGCCGGGTTGCGCGGGTCGTCTTCCGGAATGCCGGCTTCGACCTTGCCCACCAGGTCGGCGCCGACGTCAGCGCCCTTGGTGAAAATGCCGCCGCCCAAGCGCGCAAAAATCGAGATCAGCGAGGAGCCGAAGGCAAATCCGATCAGCGGATTGAGCAGGCTGGCCAGGTTGGCATTGGGCGTGTAGTTGCCGTTGCCCACCAGGAACCAGTAAAAGGCCGTCACGCCCAGCAGGCCCAGGCCGACCACCAGCATGCCGGTGATGGCGCCGCCGCGGAAGGCGACATCGAGGGCGGGGCCAATGCCGCGGGTGGCCGCCTGTGCGGTGCGCACATTGGCACGCACCGAGACGTTCATGCCGATGAAGCCGCAAGCGCCCGAAAGCACGGCGCCGACGACAAAACCGATGGCGCTCGGCACATCGAGGAAGAGGCCGATCAGGATCGCCAGCACGACGCCGACGATGGCAATGGTTTTGTATTGGCGCGCCAGGTAGGCGGCGGCGCCAGTTTGAATCGCGGCTGCAATTTCCTGCATGCGCGCGTTGCCTGCGTCCTGGGAAAGAATCCAGCTGCGGGCCCAGAAACCGTAAGCCACGGCGGCCAGTCCGCAGACGAGCGCAAGAATAAGCGCTGAGTTGCCTGTCATAGAGAAATCTCCTACGTTGTTTTTCGCTTGGAGGAGGCGCCACGCTAGCGGTGCCCCCGCTGCGTTGCTTCCTCGTTGCTCGTGTCCTACGTAGAGACAAGACGATTGGCCAACCTTTGAAATTTAACGCCAAATCGTGACAAGTTCGCGAAGCGTCAGGTCCGAATCAGTAAAATGAGGGTAAATACTGACTGAGCCATCCACCTTTTCATTACTTCAACACAAAGAGACCATGTCCCTCGATAAAGTTACCCCCGGTAAAAACGCCCCTGACGCTTTCAACGTGATCATCGAAATCCCGATGAATGCCGACCCGGTCAAGTACGAGGTGGACAAGGAGTCCGGCGCCATTTTTGTGGACCGCTTCATGAGCACGTCCATGCATTACCCGACCAACTACGGTTATGTGCCCAAGACGCTCAGCGGCGACGGCGATCCGGTCGATGTGCTGGTGATCACGCCGGTGCCGCTGATCCCCGGTGTGGTGGTGACCTGCCGCGCCATTGGCATCCTGAAGATGACCGACGAGGCCGGCGAAGACGGCAAGGTGCTGGCCGTGCCGGTGGACAAGAAATGCTCGCTGTACACCCAGTGGCAAAAGCCCGAAGACATGAACCCGTTGCGCCTGAAAACCATCGCCCATTTCTTTGAGCACTACAAGGACCTCGAAGACGGCAAGTGGGTCAAGATCCAGGGCTGGGAAGGTCCGGACGCAGCGCGCAAGGAAATCACCGACGGCATTGCCAACTACCAGAAAGACCATTCCAACGCCGCCTGATCTTCAAGCATTTTAGCCCTCCAGCCCTTGCCAGTCAAGCGCGGGTAGCTATCAAAAAAAGAGCGCCTGCAGTTCATGCTGCAGGCGCTCTCTTTCTTTTTGATGGGCGGCGGTCAGGCGGCGCGGGCCGGGTCCGGATAAATCAGCCCGTGCCAGAACGTACCCTTGCGCTCAAACGGCTGCCAGCGGTCTTCGGGTTGCGCCAGCCGGTCGGCCACGGCCCACCAGGCGCTCGGGTTCAGACCCAGGCCGACGTGGCTGGCCACCACTTCGACGTTTTCTGTCTGCGGGTTGTCCGGCGATGATTGCTGGATGCTGCCTTGCCAGGCCACGATGCCGTCGCTGCGGGAGTAAATGCTGGTGGTGGGCACCGGCGGCGCGGCGGGCAGGTCGTAGTTCTCGCTTTCACGCGCCACCTTGCGACCACTGGCCAGCTCGTAGATGCGCCAGGCGTTGGTGGAGCGGTGCGAGCCGGCAAACGGCGTGCCCAGCGTGATCACGCTGCGCACCATGTGCGGCAGTTCCTTGGCCAGTTCGCGCGCGTACACGCCGCCCAGGCTCCAGCCGATCAGGCTGACCTTGCGGCCGCTGTCCTCGAACGCGCGCCGCACCTGGGCGCGTGCCGCCTCCAGCACGCCGGCGCGTGGGCCGAAGTTGAAACCTTGTTCCCAGCCGCTGGTCTGGTGGCCCAGCGAATCGAGGTAGCGGCGCAGCGGCATGGTCGAGCCGTCGCTGGCCGACAGGCCGGGGAACACCACCACGCTGTGCTGGTCGCCCCTGGGCGCCTTGGCCAGCAGGGGCCACGCGGGCAGCAACGCGCCAAACTCCCAGAAGGCGCGAAACTCCAGCGCCAGCAGCCAGGCGCTAGGTGCCGGTCCGTCGTGCGGGCTTTGCCGCGCTTTTTCGGCTTGGCTTTTTCGCGCTGGAGACCGGGGTGGGGAGGGTGCCATGGGGCTGGGCATTGGTTTTGGCGTTGTTGTTCCGGATTGCTCCAGTATTGGGGCGGCGGGGCTGCTTCACAGAGGGAGACTTCCCTAAAGTCGTCTCCTGCGCGACAGGTGCACGGGATGCAGAGGGCTTCACCGGTGCGTCCCCGGGCGGTGCGGCCGGCGCCAGCCACTGCCGGGCTTGCCGGAACGCATCTTCAATCGCGCGCGCCAGATCCCGCGCATGCGGCAGCGCCTTTTTACCGGCAACGATGCCGAAGTCCACATGGCCGGCGTAGGTCTGGATGGTGATGTTGAGCGCCAGGCCGTGCATCACGATGGACAGCGGATGAAAGGTCAGAAATTTTGCGCCGGCCAGGTACAGGGGCACCGGCGGCCCGGGCACATTGGAAATTGCGAGATTGGCCACCATCGGCAGGCGCGTGGCCATGCCGCTTTTGCCGTAGGCGTTGAGCGCCAGTCTGGCCGCGCCGCCCACCAGCCAGGGCGCCAGCAGGGAAGGGTAGTCGGTGGGCAGCAGGCCCTTGAGGCTTTGCAGGGACGTCTTGACTTTGCCGGTGGACGCCATGATGGCGTTCATGCGCCTGAGTGGATGCGCGACGTGGGTGCCCAGTTCCACCAGACTCATGCTGACCTGGTTGCCCAGCTTGCTGGTGTCGCTGGCCCCGGCTTCACGCAGAGACACCGGCATCGCGGCAACCAGCGATTTTTTCGGCAGGCTGTGGTGCTGCGTGAGGTAGTCGCGCAGCGCGGTCGAGCAGATCCACAGCAGCATGTCGTTGAGCGAGCCGCCCGCGGCCTTGCCCATGGCCCTGCATTCGGCCAGAGGCAGGGTGGCGGTGACAAACACCCGGTCGGCGGTGATGCCGGTGTTGAACGGCGTGGGTGGTGCCAGCTTCACCGGCATCCTCGGGCGCGCGCCGGATGCGGAGCTGGCGACGGTGTGCCGGGCCAGCGTGCTGCCCAGGGTGCTGGCCGCCGAGGGCAGGGTCCTTGCCAGCTTGGCGAGCTGGCCGAGCGAGCTGGAAAACACCGAGCCGATCATCTTGCCGAGCTTGAGGTCGGATTCCAGCTTGCGGCGGCGCGCAGGATCGGGTGGTGCGACGTCGCGCGGCTCGGGGCCGACGTCCAGCATGGCGTTGGCCAGCATCACACCACCTTTGCCGTCCAGCGCGGCATGGTGGATCTTCGAGAAAAAACCGGCCACCCGCCTGCCGTCCGGCAGCTGGATGCGGTCAAAAATGTAGAACTCCCAGAGCGGGAAGCGGCGGTCTATCGGTTTGCCATGCAACTGCGCGCACAGCTTGTGCACGGCGGCCAGTGTCATCGGAGCCGCGCCTTTGCCGGCCGGGTCGGCGCGCCGGATGTGAAAGCCAAGGTCCACGGCGTCGGCCTCCACCCACAGTGGATGGCCCAGGTCCAGGGGCATGAAGACCAGCTTGCGGCTGAACACCGGTGCCAGGTGCATGCGTTTGCCGATGTGGTTCTTGACGGCCTTGTGAAAGCTGCCGCGGAAACCCGGCGGCAGCTCACACAGGTTCAGGGAGCCCACATGCATGGGCATCTCGGGCGTTTCAAGATAGAGAAAGGTCGCGTCCAGGCCGGTCAATGTTGTCATGGGTCGTGTCTCTGGCTGTTCTTGCTGGGCAGACCTTAACCGGGCGGGTCGCAATGCGACACTAGGGTTTGCCGGGGCATTTCGCCTGACCGGCCGTATGCGGCAGATAATGGAATGCCATTGGCCCCAGCCTGCAGGAACGCCCCACACCATGCCAACCCAGATTCGCCTTCCCGGTGCCGCCTTGCTCATCGGGGTGGTGGCGGCGCTGATGGCCTGGGCCGGCTGGCACTTCTATCCTGCAACAACGACCCGCATCGAGACCACGGTGATGGCGCCCGAGGTGCCGGTCGTCATCCGTACCGAGGGTGGTTTGCTGGAAGTGGCCACGGTGATTGCCCAGGAGCGTTTCACACGCTCGGACACCCGGGAGTTCTGGGGCATTCACCTTGGCACGACGGTGTCGCACATCCAGGCACCCGTGCATTACCGTTACCACATCGCCCTGGCCAAGGAGTGGCATGTGGTGATCCGCGGCAAGACCTGTATTGTCCAGGCGCCTGCCATCAAGCCCAGCCTGCCTGTGGCCTTCGACACCACGGCCATGCAGATGTACACCCACAATGGCTGGGCTCGCCTGAACAAGCAGGACAATCTGGCGGCGCTGGCGCAGTCGATGACGCCCGAGCTGGAAAAACGCGCCTTGTCAGCCGGCTACCAGCAGCTGGTGATCGAGCCGGCGCGCCAGACGGTGCGGGAGTTTGTCATGCAATGGCTGATCAAGGAACAGAAGTGGTCCCGCGAGCCGGGGTACACCGTGGAGGTGCTGTTCCCCGGGGAGGTCTTGGGCGCACGGCCGCCAGCCAGTTCGCCTACCCAGGACAGCCAGCTTTGATGGGCTGGGGTTGCGTCACCTCAAACAGACCGGTCGTTTCTTCTTTCCTGCGGACAGGAAGAGGGTCGGCCGTGCCTTAAACTGAAGCGACAAATTCCAAAAAAAGGCGCAGTTGCATGGAGGCAGGTTCGTGATGGTTCCCCACGCTTCATACCGGCGGCCACTGATGCTGGTTTCCGGCGTCTGGCTGGTCAACGCTGCCGTGCTTCTTGCCTTTGTGCTGGTGCCCTCGCTGCATTTTGAGCTGCCTGGCGCCGTCCACACGAATTTGCACACCCTGTTCGAGACGGTGTCCATCATCGTGTCGATGCTGGTTTTTTCCGCCGGCTGGTTCACCTTCTCGCGGGAAGGCCGCAGCAATGTGGCGCTGCTTTGCAGCATCTTCCTCGGCGTGGCCATTCTTGATTTTGTCCACCTGCTGTCTTACGACGGCATGCCGGCGTTTTTCATCCCGGCCAAAGACGGCAAGTCGATCTCGTTTTTCCTGGCAGCACGCCTGCTGGTGGCGGGCGCCTTGCTGGCGATTGCGTTCCAGCCCTGGAACCGCCGCATCGGAAACCAGGAGCGCCACTGGCTGATGGGCCTGAGCCTGGTTTTTGCGCTGGGGGTCTCGGCGTATGGGCTGGTCGAGCCGGCCATCATGACCTGGTTTTTTGTCCCCGGCTCGGGGCTGACGACCACCAAGATCGCGGTGGAATACCTGATCATTGCTCTCAACCTCGCGGCGGCCGCGGGTTTTTACCGGCGCATGCGCGAGCCGCAGCCCTATCCGCTGGTCTCGCTTTTTGCCGCTGCCTGCCTGATGGCCCTGTCGGAGCTGTGTTTCACCCTGTATGCGACCTTCCACGACCAGTATTCGATCGTGGGCCATGTCATCAAGGTGGAGGCCTATCTGTTTGTTTTCCGGGCCATCTTCATCGAGTTCCTGGAGGGGCCTCACCGGCAACTGGAAAGTGCACGTGCTGATCTGCTGGAAAGCGAGGAAAAATACAGGCTGCTGTTTGAAAACGCCCCGGATGCCTACCTGATGGCCAATGCCGACGGCTCCTTTCACACGGCCAACCCGGCGGCTTCCGCCATGTTCGGCATCCCGCGCCAGGACCTGTGGCGAATCGGGCGCAACGATGTGACCAGCGACCCCCGGCTGGCAGGCTTTCTGGAGGAGCGCGGCCGGACCGGTTTTGCCCGGGGGGAGTTGATCCTGCGGCGCGGTGACGGGACCACTTTTCTGGCCGAGCTTTCTTCATCTTCTTACACGGACAGCCGGGGCCGGCAGATGAGCAGTACCTTTATTCGCGACATCACGGCGAAAAGGCAGGCGGAAGAAGAAGTCCTCAGGCTCAACGCGACGCTGGAGCAGCGTGTGCGCGACCGCACGGCAGAGCTGCAGGTGGCCAACGAGGACCTGGAGCGTTTCGCGCATGTGATGGCGCATGACCTGCGTTCCCCGCTGGTGGCGATCGAGGGTTTTGCCGGCCTGCTCAGGCGCGGCGGCGAGTCGATGGACGACAAGCAGAAGCACTATCTGGACCGCATCCAGGCCGGTGTGGCCCGCATGGCCGAGATGATCGATGCACTTCTCGAACTCGCTGACGTGTCCCGGGCGCCCCTGAAAACGCAGACCCTGGACCTGTCCGCGATCGCCGACAAGGCGTTGGCAGCCTGCCGGCAGCGCGACCCGCAGCGCAAGGTCAAGGCCGTGGTTGAAAACTCGCTGCTCGGGCAGGGCGATGCGCGCCTGATCGCCACCGTCATGGCCAACCTGATTGGCAACGCCTGGAAACACACCGTGCGCAATCCGGACGCTGAAATCGTCGTCGGCATGGAGCCATCGGCGCAAGGGCGGGTGGTTTACTTCGTCAGGGACAACGGCTCCGGCATGAAGCCCGGTGCTGTCGAGACGGTGCCGGACGAGTCCGGGACGCAGCAGAGCCCGACGGAGTCCCCACGTGCTGGCGTTGTCCTGGCCAGTGTGCGCAGGATCATTGGCCGCCACGGCGGCACGGTATGGGCTGAGTCGGCGCCCGGACAAGGTGTGGTTTTCCGCTTTACGCTGGAGCCGGCTCCCTTGTGACGATCAAGGTGAGCGCGTTTTAGTCCTCGAACAGGTACTCCACCTCGCCCAGCCAGCGTTTTTCAATGACGGTCAGGCTGGCCCGTTTGCCGGACTGCACCTTGCGGCCCACGGAACTGCGAAAGGCCGCGCCCGTCGTTTCTTCCAGCCACCGGTCGGCCGTGTCGTCCGGAAATTCCAGTCCGAGCTTTTCGCCGACCTCGATGCCGCTGTCGCAGCCGTGCCTGAAGGCCAGCAGCAGCGACATGGCCAGGCGATGGCGGCCGGCCGCGCAGTGAAACACGCCAATCGACCTGTCGTACACAAAAGGCAGGCTCAGGTCGGCAAGGTGCAAAGGCTGGGGTTCCTGGGCGCCGGCCTCGACCAGCATCTGCCATTGGTGCGGCGTGAAATTGATCATGGGTCCTGTTCTCGGGCAGAGGTCTCGCAACTGTGTCTGCAGGATGGGCGACGGCTTGTACGAGGCATCCGTTTTTTTAACACGTCCGCTGGCCGCCTGGCAGCTTCGCAAGAACATATCTCGCTGAATGACGATGTTCCAGTGTAGAGGCGTGGGCAGGTTTTGTCTCGTACGGACAGGCCTTGCGGAGTCTTTCCGGTGGGCATTATTGACATGGATCCCCGGTGGCCTTTCCCGCCATGTTAGGGTGGCCACCAGATGTTCGCATGCTGCCACTTCTCATTGAAGGCGGTCAGTGTGAAAAATTCCCGAAAGGTGGCTTTATGGCAATAGGCTGGTTGACTGTGTTGCAAAGTGTCCCGTGGACCGAGGTGGTGAGTAACGCCCCCAAAGTCGCCGCCGGTGCGAAGAAACTGTGGGCCGCGGTGAGCAGGAAGCCTTCCGCCGGCGCGGAGGTCGCCGATGCCACGCAGGCGGCGCTGTCGCCCGAGGCCCGGGCCATCACCGCCCTGACCGCGCATATCAGTGAGCTGGAAACGGCGGTGAAAGAACTGCAGGAACAGATGCTTGCTTCCTCGGAGCTGATCAAGGCGCTGGCCGAGCAGAACACGCAGCTGATTTTGCGCATTGAGACGCAGCGTCGCCGCATGGCATGGCTGGCGGGCGCGCTGGTGCTGATCGGTATGGCTGCGCTGGCCAGTCTGGTCCTGCTGCTTGCGCGCTGAAGGCGGTGGACTATAGCGGAACGATTTCGAAGCGGGCATCACCCATGTCCCGGTTCAAGGGGCGAAATGCCGCGAGGATCGCGTCTTCTTCGGCGTTCTCCCACAACGCGATGACCTGTTCCTCCGCTTCCGATGCCTGCTCGTCAAGCGGCAAATCCTCGTTGAGCGATTGCACCAGCAGGTAGGCTTGCAGGGAAGGCAGCACCTGGTCGGGGCCGCCCAGGGAAAATTCAAGCGACATGCGAAAACGCAGCTCCGCCGCAGCGCGCTCGTCGGGGCTGAGGCTGGGGCACTCGACGAGCTTGACCTGGTAATGGCCGGCGGGTTGTTTGTTCATGATGGTTCTTTCTCCCCAGGGTGGATGTCGGCATCGCCCAGCAGGCCCTGTTCGTCATCGCGCAGGCCGGCGACGGGCGTGGCCTTGGCCAGCGCGACCCACACGCCGAAAGGCAATGCCTGCCGGGGCCGGCGCGGCGCTGCGCGGGCCACCACCAGCCGCTCGCCTTCGACCTGCATCACGCCGCATTCCGGTGGAACTTCATCGGCGGTGGCAATCGGCCGGCCTTTGGCGTCGCAGCCCAGGACGTACCAGCACTCGCCGCCCAGATCGAGGTAGGCGCCGCGTTTTTCGGGCCGGCGCAGGTCGCCCAGCAGGTCGGAGCGCCGCACCTTGATCTCGTGGACAACGGGTTCGACATAGGCTTCGACCGAGGTATTGCGGATCGAAAAAACGTCGGGCCGCACCATGCACCAGCGGGCGGCGGCGCCGTCGGCCGGCGGCGGCAGCTGCGCGCGCAGGCTCAACGCCCGCCAGGTGATGCGGCCGGCACGCGCCATCTCGCAGGCCACGCGTTCGACCAGCGCCTCGTGCGCGGACAGGGCTGCGCGGTTGCGTACCAGCGCGGCGGCCAGGCAGGTGACGCCGGCATCGGTGACGCGCAGGGTTTCGTGGCCTGACGGGCCGGCGACACGCTGCAGCAGGCCTGCGGCCAGCAACTCGATTTCCAGCAGGTCCTGGCAGGGCCAGCCGGCGGAGCGGTAGATCTCGCGCAGTCGCCGCGCATGGGCGCGGCCCAGCGGGGCGGGCGGGTCGGTCGGCGTTGTGGGGCCGGGGGCGTCGGTGGTGGTATCGAACATGAAAAAAAAGCGTCAAAAAAGGGTGTGAAGCAGGATGTCAGAAAAAGCTTGAATCAACTGTCCTTATACGCCAAATCAGCCTACAGCCCAATCGGGGCAAGCGCTGCCAGCTATGAATACTGTAGCGTCACGAGGGGGCATTGCCGCCGGGCTCGATCTGCCGGAACGGGTTGCGCCGCTCCAGCTCTTCCATGTAGCCGGCCATGCCTTCGCCCTCGCGTTCCAGGAAGCGCTCCACCGCGTCGGCAAAGGCGGGGTGCGCCAGCCAGTGGGCGCTGGTGGTCTTGACCGGCAGCAGGGCGCGCGCCATTTTGTGTTCGCCCTGGGCGCCGCCTTCGAAGCGCTGGTAGCCGTGTTCCATGCACCATTGCAGCGGCTGGTAATAACAGGCCTCGAAGTGCAGGCAGTCGACACGTTCCAGCGCCCCCCAGTAGCGGCCATAGGCGACCCGGGTCGGTGTTATGGCGTCAAATTGGCCTCCAGCCCTTGTTTCACCTGCGCTGACAGCTATCAAACTTGTAGCAATTGGTGCGCCATCACGTTCCGCCACAAACAGCAGCCAGTTCTCCGGCATGGTGTCCTGCATGCGCTGGAAGAAGTCGCGGCTCAGGTAGGGCGCGTTGCCGTGTTCGTAGTAGGTGCGCTCGTAACAGCGGTAGAAAAAGTTCCAGTCGGCAGTGCTGATGTCTTTGCCCAGCGACCAGCGGAAGTTGACGCCGGCCTCCAGCACCTTGCGCCGCTCCTGGCGGATTTTTTTGCGTTTTTCCTGGCTCAGCGACATCAGGAAGTCGTCGAAGTCGCGGAAGGGACGGCCTTTCTCTTCTTCACCAGCCGGGGCCGCGGATCCGGCTTCGCCGGTCCGCAGGCTCAGCGCCCCCTCGGGGGGCAGCGCAGTACACGAAGTGACAAGCGTGGGGGCACTGTTTGTCCAATGGAATTGCACGTTATGCCGCAGCATGAGTCCGGCCTCTTCGCAGGCGGTGACATCCTCGTCGCTGGCAAACAGCAGATGCAACGAGGACAGTCCTTCTTCGGCGCACCAGGCCAGTAGCGCCTGCACCAGCAGCGTTCGGGTGGCAGCATCACGCGCCAGCAGCCGCGGGCCGGGCACCGGCGTGAAGGGCGGCGCCACCAGGGCTTTGGGGTAGTAGGGCAGGCCATGCTGGTGGTAGGCATTGGCCCAGGCGTGGTCGAACACGTATTCGCCGTAAGAGTGGTCTTTCAGGTACAGCGCGCAGGCGCCGACCAGTTGCGTGCCCAGGGACAGCGTGACAAAACGCGCCGTCCAGCCGGTTTGCGGGGTCGCACTGCCGCTTTCCAGCATGGCGGCGAGGTACTCATGGCGCATGAAGGGGTTCAGGCTGCCGTCACCCGGCTGCGCCGCAAGCAGGGCGTTCCAGTCGGCGGCCTGCACCTGCAGCGGCGAATCCAGCACGCGGATGACATAATCGTTCGAGTTGTTTTTCACGTGTCTTTCAGGGTTCAATTTCACTCATGCCGCTCAAAATCTGTGTTGCCCAATTGAACTATTGCGTTGGCGACATGCCGGGCAACGCACAAAAAATCATTGACGCCGCCCGTCTGGCCTATGCCGACGGTGTGCGCCTGCTGCTCACCCCCGAGATGGCGATATGCGGCTACGCCGCCGAAGACCTGTTTTTGCGCCGCTCTTTCATCGCAGCCTGTGATGATGCCGTGAATCTGGTGGCCCGGGAGCTGGCCGGGTTAAAGGGGCTGACTGTGGTGGTGGGCACGCCGACCCACGGGGACAGTGGCCGCGGCCTGCGCACCAAAAGTGTCGAGGTGCACCAGCGCCACAACGCCGCCCGCGTGCTGCGTGAAGGCGCGGTGATAGCCACCTATGCCAAGCGCGAGCTGCCCAACTACCAGGTGTTCGACGAGCGCCGCTATTTCACGCCGGGGCAGGGCGTCTGCGTGTTCGAAGCCGGCGAGGGCGCCGACACGGTCCGGGTCGGCCTGCTGATCTGCGAGGACGCCTGGTTCGAGGAGCCCGCGCGGCTGGCCAAAGAGGCGGGCGCCGAGCTGCTGGCCGTCATCAACGCCTCGCCTTTCCATGTGGGCAAGGGCGGCGAACGCGAACGCATGATGCGCGAGCGCGTGCTGGCCACCAGCTTGCCCATGGTGTATGCGCACCTGGTGGGCGGGCAGGACGAAATCGTTTTTGAAGGCCACTCCTTTGCCCTGCAGGCCGGCGGCGCACTGGCCGGCCGGGCCGAAAGTTTCAGGGAAAATCTGTTCCTGGTCCAGGCGGAACGTGCGCCGGGAGCTATTAAATTGATAGCGAACGAGGTGCCGCTGCGCAGCGCCGAGGCTGACTTGTGGGACGCGCTGGTACTCGGCGTGCGCGATTACCTCGGTAAAAACGGGTTTCCCGGCGCCATCCTCGGCCTGTCGGGTGGCATCGACTCGGCGCTGGTGCTGGCGATTGCGGTCGATGCGCTGGGTGCCGACAAGGTGCGCACGGTGATGATGCCGTCACCCTATACCGCCGACATCTCATGGATAGATGCACGCGAGATGGCGGCGCGCATGAAGGTGCGTTACGACGAGATTTCGATTGTTCCCGAGTTCGAGGCCTTCAAGGCCTCGCTGGCCGGCGAGTTCAAGGGCTTGCCGGAAGACACCACCGAAGAGAACATCCAGGCGCGTATCCGAGGGGTGTTCCTGATGGCGCTGTCCAACAAGTTCGGAGCCATCGTGCTGACCACCGGCAACAAGAGCGAAATGGCGACCGGCTACTGCACGCTGTACGGCGACATGGCCGGCGGCTTTGCCGTCATCAAGGACCTGCTGAAAACCACGGTGTTCCGGCTGGCGCAGTGGCGCAACGAGAACGACCCCTACGGCACCGGCAGCAAGCCGATTCCCGAGCGCATCATCACGCGCCCGCCGAGCGCCGAGCTGCGCGCCGACCAGACCGACCAGGACAGCCTGCCACCCTATGAGGTGCTGGACGAGATCCTGCGGCGCTACATGGAAAACGACGAAAGCATCGAAAGTATCCTGGCCGACGGCTTCGACCCGGCCGTGGTCGAGCGCGTGACGCGGCTGATCAAGATCAACGAATACAAGCGCCGGCAGGCGCCGGTCGGCATCCGGGTTAGCCACCGCAGCTTCGGCAAGGATTGGCGCTATCCTATTACCAGTAAATTTCGCGCCTGAGCCCCCGCGCCACATCCCCATCAAAAACCAACGGAGCCAAACCAGTGAAACAAATCACCGCCGTCCTCAAACCCTTCAAGCTCGAAGAAGTCCGCGAAGCCTTGGCTGAATGCGGCGTGACCGGCCTGACCGTCACCGAAGTCAAGGGTTTCGGCCGCCAGAAGGGCCACACCGAGCTGTACCGCGGCGCCGAATACGTGGTCGATTTCCTGCCCAAGGTCAAGGTCGAGGTGGTGGTGAAAACCGAGGATGTGGACCGCTGCGTGGACGCCATCGTGCGCGCCGCCCGCACCGGCAAGATTGGTGACGGCAAGATTTTCATCACCAGCGTGGAACGTGTGGTGCGTATCCGCACCGGGGAAGAGGACGAAGCTGCGGTCTGATGCGCCCCCACGCTTTTCACTTCGTGTAATACGCTGCCCCCCCGAGGGGGCCGCTGCGCCTGCGGGCCGGCGAAGCCGGACCCGCGGCCCCGGCTGGTCAAGACATTTCAGCGGCTAGCTCGAAGCGCTCAGCTTAAATCTGGTCAAGCCGCAGCACGTCGGGCGCCACGCCCGCTGACTGCACCAGCTGCTGCAGCAAGGGTTCAGCATCGCTGGCGACATGAATCAGTTCCATCTGCCAGTCGTTCATGAAGCCGCTGGTGACCGAGGTGGCCAGAAAAGCCAGCAGGTGGTCGTAATAACCGTTCAGGTTCAGCAGGCCGACCGGTTTGGCGTGGTAGCCCAGCTGGCGCCAGGTCCACACTTCAAAAAACTCTTCCAGCGTGCCGATGCCGCCGGGCAGCGACAGGAAGGCGTCGGCGTGTTCGGCCATGATGCGCTTGCGCTCGTGCATGGTGTCCACGATGTGCAGTTCGGTGCAGCCGGTGTGGGCCCATTCCTTCTCCACCAGCGCCTTCGGGATGACGCCGACGACGCGCCCGCCCGCGGCCAGGGTGGCATCCGCGACGATGCCCATGAGCCCGTTGCGCCCGCCGCCATAGACCAGCTGGCCGCCATGCTCGCCTATCCACTGGCCGACCTGGCGTGCGGTGTCGGAAAATCCGGGGTCCGCGCCCGGTCGCGAGCCGCAATAAACGCAGACCGAAAAAGCCGGCTTCATGCGAAAAACCTCTGAAACAATGCCATGACCCAGATGCCTGCGCACAGCAGCAGGCTCAGCAGCACGGCGGCACTGCCCATGTCCTTGGCGCGTTTGGACAGGTCGTGCCACTCCGGGCCGATGCGGTCGATCGCGGTTTCTATGCCGGTGTTGAGCAGCTCGATGATCATCACCAGGATCACCGAGCCAGCCAGCAAGGCGGTCTCCACCCAGCTGCGGCCCAGCCAGACGGCGGCGGGAAGCAGCACCAGCGCGGCAATGGCTTCCTGGCGAAACGCCGTTTCCTGCCAGCCGGCGCGCAAGCCCGCCACCGAATAGCCGAAGGCATGCCAGACTCGGTTGATGCCTTTGCGGTCTTTTTGGGGATTGGCGGGAGGCGTGGCTGCCGTGTGGCCTTGAAGCGCAGGGGGAGAGGCGGTGGATACGTGTTCGGGCATGGGCCGATTGTCGCGCAGCTCTGTGACGGTGTGATGCGGCTCTTGCATGGCGAGGGCGCCGCGAGGCTTCAGGCGGCTCGGGCAGGCGCGCTGGCGGGCAGGCTGGATACCAGCCGGGTGCCGGCCAGCGCATCGTGCCAGAACTGCCGGTCCGGGTGAAAGCGCGACAGGATTCCCCAGATGGCGATCCACCCGCCGGCCAGCACGAGCGCCTGCCGCACGTCCAGCCGCAGCAGCCAGCTCACCGCCAGCGGCGGCAAAAACCAGAGCCAGCTCAGGGTGTAGCGCAGGAAGGCGCGCTTCTGGCTGACGGCTTGTCCCTGCAGGTCGGTCAGGCGGATGTTCCAGGTCTTCATGGCCAGGGTCTGCCCTTTGGCCCAGAACCAGACGAAGTAGATGCCGAACACGACAAACAGGAAGGCCTGCTGGGCATTGCGGTTGTCCATGGCGTTGCGCGTCTGGCTCAGGGTGCTGAACAGGTAGTCGGCAATGAACACCACGCCGAACATCAGCATGCCCTCATACAGCCAGCAGGCCATGCGCCGGCGCAGGGAGGGGGTGGGTAGACGGGTGGCTGGAAGGGCTGTCAATTTGGTTGCGTTCAGGTCAGGTCGGTTACATGCGCCCGGAGAAACCGCAGCCAGACCCGCATGCGGATCGTGTCAGGCCGGCACAGGGGCCGGGCCCTTGCTGCTACGGTTTTGCCGGTACCACGCCAGGCGCGGTAGCCGGCGCGGTGGCCGACAGGAGGTCCGGCTGTCCGGCCGGGGGCGGCGTTACCGCGATTTTAGCCGCTGGGTTGCCCTTGGGTTTGTCGGCGCGTGAGGGCACCGTCGCCAGTTTTTGCGCCGCCACCGGTTTGGCAGCAGGGGCCGCGCCCGCCGGTTTGGGAGGTGCCTTGGCGGCCAGTTTGCGCTTTTCCTCGTTGCTGAGGGCCTGGTAGGCCTGCCACTTGGCTTGTTTCTCTTCAGCAGTGAGTTCTTTGGACAGCTCTTTGGTTTTTGCAAAATTCAGCCGCGCCTGGGCGCGCTGCTGGGGGCTGAGTGCCACCCACTCCTTCATGCGCCCCTGCATCTTGACCTGTTCTTCGGTGGAAAGCGCCGGATAACTTTTGGTCATCTGCAGCCATTTGCGCTTGTGGGTCTGGCTCAGCGTGTTCCAGGTAGGTGCCAGCGGCTTGAGGATCTCGCGTTCCACCGGACTCAGCTCGGTCCAGAGCGGGCTGGAAAAAGCGGCCTGGGCGACCACGGTTTTGGCGGGCAGCGCTGAAACTGCTGCCGCTGCTGCAGGGACGGGCGGCTGGGCGCGGGCTCCCGTCGCCAGAACCCCCAGGACCAGACAGAGCAGACCCACCCAAACCGGCAACGCCTGGGCATGGATCGACGCGCCGCGGACAGTTTGCAGGCGCGCAGGTTGGCGGGACGGGGTCACAGGCATCGGTTTGGGCGTATTTTTGCGCAAGAGCAACCCGGCCCTAGCGGTTGACCTTGAGGAATTGCACAAATCCAGGGTCTGAAAAGGCGTCGGGCGGCAGATCGTCGGTCAGCAGGGCGGAGTCGACCTCGGCCAGTTCCTCGACGAAGCTGTCGGTTTGCAGGGAGTTGATCGCCAGCAGGCCGACGACCAGGGCAATCAGGGGCAAAACCGATCCGATCCGGTACCACAGGCCGAACCTTTCGCCGGACCCCCAGGTCAGCACCGAACCTGTGCCGCTTGCTGCGGTGACGGAGGCGGTTTGAACCCTGGCCACCTTGCGGGCAGCCACGGCCTGCACACGGGCGGCCCGCAGGCGCTCGGAAATGTCGTACGGCAGGTCCGCCGCGCCAGCGGACAGGTAGGAAGCGGTTTTCAGGCCATAGCGGTCCTGCAGGATCTCGGTGCGTTTTTGCAGTGTATGGTTCATAGTTTTATTCCCTTGGCGGCCAAAGCCTTGCTGAGTGCGTGGACGGCTCTCGAACAATGCGTTTTCACACTGCCCTCCGAGCAACCCATGGCGGCAGCTGTTTCAGCAACATCCATTTCCTCCCAATAACGCATCAGAAAGGCTTCCCGTTGACGGCCTGGCAGTTCCTTGATCTCGACCTCGATCTGCCGCAAGATCTGCGCCCGTTCGGTCGCATCCTGGGCGCTTTCTGTTCCCTCTGAGTTGGTCGAGGTCTCCAAAGTTTCAAGGAGATCGAAATCGCCATCGTCCCCGGCAGACTCAAAGTCGCTCATGTTGGAAAACAGGGCGTTGCGCGTCTTGCGGCGCCGGAACCAGTCCAGCGTGGTGTTGGACAGGATGCGCTGGAAAAGCATGGGCAATTCGGCCGCGGGCTTATCCCCGTAGTGCTGGGCCAGCTTCATCATGCTGTCCTGAACGATGTCGAGCGCCGCCTCGTCGTCGCGGACATGGTAGACGCTGCGCTTGAAAGCGCGCTTTTCAACGTTTTTCAGGAAATCGGAGAGTTCTTGTTCAGTTGCCAAGGGGATGCATCCCGATTTGTCCCAGCGTCGTCATTGTTGTGTTTTCCGGCCGCGGTGAAGCGTCCAAAGCTGCAAAATTATCGCATCAGGCATGGCGCCGGCCGGACTTTTTTGCACGCGCCGCTGGCCACGCGCCGCCTGATGCCATAATACGCACTGCAATTCAAACAGCAAACGGGTCATGACCCGGCGGGATATGTTTCCGCCCATGGTTTTGGCCTCAAGTCTCGACGCTACTCCACAAGAGTGGGCGAAGAGGCACCCAAGGTATTTCGTTAGAGAAATTCACAAAGGTTCATCATGGAAATCACAAAAGCCGAACTCGCTTCGGCAGCGGCGGCAGCATCTGCCCCAACAACCCCGCAAGACCTCCGCGGCGCGGAAATCCTCATCAAGGCCCTGCAGGCCGAAGGCGTCAAGCACGTCTGGGGTTATCCCGGCGGCGCCGTCCTGCATATCTACGACGCTTTTTACAAGCAGGACACCATCCAGCACGTCCTGGTGCGCCACGAGCAGGCGGCCGTTCATGCGGCCGACGGTTATGCCCGTGCCACCGGCGAAGTGGGCGTGGCACTGGTCACTTCCGGCCCCGGCGTGACCAATGCCGTCACCGGCATTGCGACGGCCTACATGGACAGCATTCCGATGGTGATCATCACCGGCCAGGTGCCCACGCACGCGATTGGCCTGGATGCCTTCCAGGAGTGCGACACCGTCGGCATCACGCGCCCCATCGTCAAGCACAACTTCCTGGTCAAGGACGTGCGGCAGATGGCCGAGACCCTGAAGAAGGCTTTCCACATTGCACGCAGCGGCCGGCCCGGTCCGGTGGTGGTGGACATCCCCAAGGACGTCTCGTTCAACAAGACGCCCTACAGCGGTTACCCGCAAACCGTCGAAATGCGTTCCTACAACCCGGTGCGCAAGGGCCATGGCGGGCAGATCCGCAAGGCGCTGCAGTTGCTGATGGCGGCCAAGCGTCCCTACATCTACACCGGTGGCGGCGTGTTGCTGAGCAATGCCTCGCAGGAGCTGCGTACGCTGGTGGACATGCTGGGTTACCCCTGCACCAACACGCTGATGGGCCTGGGCGCCTACCCGGCCAGCGACAAGAAATTCCTCGGCATGCTGGGCATGCACGGCACCATCGAAGCCAACAACGCGATGCAGCACTGCGATGTGCTGCTGGCTGTCGGTGCGCGTTTTGACGACCGCGTGATTGGCAACCCGAAACACTTTGCGCAGAACGAACGCAAGATCATCCACATCGACATCGATCCGTCGAGCATCTCCAAACGCGTCAAGGTGGACATCCCCATCGTCGGCGACGTCAAGGACGTGCTGACCGAGCTGATCGCAATGATCAGGGAGTCCGGTCTCAAGCCCGACGGCAACGCCTTGGGCGGCTGGTGGGAAACCATTGAAGGCTGGCGCAAGCGCGACTGCATGAAATACAGCCTGGGCAAGGGCGACGTGATCAAGCCGCAGTACGTGGTTGAAACCCTGTGGAACATGACCAAGGACGCCGACACCTACATCACGTCCGATGTCGGCCAGCACCAGATGTGGGCGGCGCAATACTACAAGTTCGACGAGCCGCGCCGCTGGATCAACTCCGGTGGCCTGGGCACCATGGGTGTCGGCATCCCATACGCCATGGGTATCAAGCTGGCCAGGCCTGACAGCGAGGTGTACTGCATCACCGGCGAAGGCTCGGTGCAGATGTGCATCCAGGAGCTGTCGACCTGCCTGCAGTACAACACGCCGATCAAGATCGTCTCGCTGAACAACCGCTACCTGGGCATGGTGCGCCAGTGGCAGGAAGTCGAATACGCCGGCCGCTACAGCAGCAGCTACATGGATGCACTGCCCAATTTCGTCAAACTCGCCGAGGCCTATGGTCACGTCGGCATGCTGATCGAAAAACCGCAGGACGTGGAACCTGCGCTGCGCGAGGCGCGCAAGCTCAAGGACCGCACTGTGTTCATGGACTTCCGCACCGATCCCACCGAGAACGTGTTCCCGATGGTGCAGGCCGGCAAGGGCATCACCGAGATGCTGCTCGGGTCCGAGGACCTGTAAGCGGCGCACGCCATTTCATCAACCGTCACCTGACGAATCTATTGCCTGCCGAGCCCGCGCATTACCGTGCGCGGGGGAGGGCAGCGAAAAGAGGAATCTTCACATGAAACACATCATTGCAGTTTTGCTGGAAAACGAGCCGGGCGCTCTTTCCCGCGTGGTCGGCCTGTTTTCGGCGCGCGGCTACAACATCGAAAGCCTGACGGTGGCGCCGACCGAAGACGCCAGCCTGTCGCGCATGACCATCCAGACCACCGGCTCCGACGACGTGATCGAGCAGATCACCAAACACCTGAACCGGCTCATCGAGGTCGTCAAGGTGGTGGACCTGACCGAAGGCTCCTACACCGAGCGCGAGCTCATGATGGTCAAGGTGCGTGCCGTCGGCAAGGAGCGCGAAGAGATGAAGCGCATGGCTGATATATTCCGCGGGCGGATCATCGATGTCACCGAAAAGAGCTACACGATCGAGTTGACCGGTGACCAGTCCAAGAACGACGCCTTCCTGGAAGCGATTGACCGCAGCGCGATTCTGGAAACCGTGCGTACCGGCTCGAGCGGCATAGGGCGCGGCGAGAGAATTCTGAGAGTCTGATTTTCAGTGGTCCGTGCGCGCGTTTCGACAGGCTCAACGCGAACGGACGGAAGTGGCGATGTGTGTTTACCGTTCGCCCTGAGCCTGTCGAGGGGCATTTCGCCAGAACCATCAACGATATTTACGGAGAGAAAAATGAAAGTTTATTACGACAAAGACTGCGACCTGAGCCTGATCAAGGGCAAGACCGTCGCCATCATCGGTTACGGCAGCCAGGGCCATGCCCACGCGCAGAACCTGAACGACAGCGGCGTCAAGGTCGTGGTTGGCCTGCGCAAGGGCGGCGCTTCGTGGCCCAAGGTCGAAAAGGCCGGTCTCAAGGTCGCTGAAGTGGCCGATGCCGTCAAGGCGGCCGATGTCGTGATGATCCTGCTGCCCGATGAGCAGATAGGCAAGGTCTACGCCAATGACGTGGCCCCCAACATCAAGCAGGGCGCCTCGCTGGTGTTTGCCCACGGCTTCAACGTGCATTACGGTGCCGTGATTCCGCGCGCCGACCTTGATGTCTGGATGGTCGCGCCCAAGGCCCCCGGCCACACCGTGCGTAACACCTACACCCAGGGCGGCGGCGTGCCCCACCTGGTGGCCGTCCATCAGGACAAGAGCGGCAAGGCCCGTGACCTGGCGCTGAGCTACGCCATGGCCAACGGCGGCGGCAAGGCCGGCATCATCGAAACCAACTTCCGCGAAGAAACCGAAACCGACCTGTTCGGCGAGCAGGCCGTCCTGTGCGGCGGCACCGTTGAGCTGATCAAGGCTGGTTTCGAAACACTGGTGGAAGCCGGCTACGCGCCGGAAATGGCCTACTTCGAGTGCCTGCACGAGCTCAAGCTGATCGTTGACCTGATTTATGAAGGCGGCATCGCCAACATGAACTACTCGATCTCCAACAACGCCGAATATGGCGAATACGTGACCGGCCCGAACATCGTGACCTCGGCCACGAAAGAAGCCATGCGCAAGTGCCTGAAGGACATCCAGACCGGTGAATACGCGAAGAGCTTCCTGCTGGAAAACCAGGCCGGTGCGCCAACCCTGTTGAGCCGCCGCCGCCTGAATTCGGAGCACCAGATCGAGATCGTGGGCGAAAAACTGCGCGCCATGATGCCCTGGATTGCCAAGAACAAGCTGGTCGACCAGACCCGCAACTGATACCCGGCGGGGCTTACCGGCCCCGTTTGGTCCAGTCCTCAAGCCGCGCAAGACATTTGCGCGGCTTTTTTTTGTTTCTGCGCCTCCCCGTTTGGTATCCTCACAGCATGAATCATTCACTATCGGCGCAGCACGGTTGGCGCGAAAACGGTCCTGACACCGGGAGCACCCAGCATGCATGACGGTCACGACGCCGCGCAGGAGTCCGACGAGCTCGTTCCGCGCAAGCGGCGCAAGGGCATTTACATCCTGCCCAACCTGTTCACGCTGGCAGCGCTGTTTGGTGGTTTTTACGCCATCGTGATGGCCATGAATGGCCGCTTCGACCAGGCCGCGATCGGTGTGTTCTGTGCGATGGTGCTCGACAGCCTGGACGGCCGCGTGGCGCGCATGACCAACACCCAGAGCGCGTTTGGCGAGCAGATGGATTCGCTGTCCGACATGGTGTCCTTCGGCGCGGCGCCCGCCTTGATCGCTTATGTGTGGGCCTTGACCAGCCTGGGCCGCTGGGGCTGGATTGCGGCTTTTGTGTACTGCGCCTGCGCCGCATTGCGGCTGGCCCGCTTCAACGTCAACACGGCGGTGGTCGACAAGCGGTTTTTTCAGGGCCTGCCTTCACCGGCGGCGGCCGCGCTGGTCGCGGGCTTCATCTGGCTGATGACAGAGGCCGGCGTGCGCGGCGAGGAAGTTCGCTGGCTCATGTTTGCGCTGACCCTGTACTCGGGTCTGACCATGGTCACCAACGTGCCGTTTTACAGTTTCAAGGATGTGAGTCTCAAGCGCAGCGTTCCGTTTGTCGTCATCGTGCTGATTGCCCTGGGCATCGCCGTGATCAACATCGATCCGCCTACCGTCATGTTCGGTCTGTTCGTCATCTATGGCTTTTCCGGCTACGTGCTGTATGGCTGGCGCAAGGCCAAGGGGCAGCAGACCAGCGTGATCTCGACCTCGACCGACGAGCCGGATGAACGCGGCCTGCACAAGTAGGCGTCCTCCCATTCCGTCCAGCCAGGGACTGGCCACAATTTGTGGTACATTGATTTCCATGAAACGAATTTCGCTTGCACTATCGCTACTGGACCGACACGGGCACAGGCGATAGCGCACGCGCGCGATTCCAAACGGCCCGTATGCAAACGCAGCGGGCCGTTTTGTTTTGGGCTGCGTTTTTTGACTATCAGATCGACCTCTCAGGAGAACAAGCATGGCAGATAAATTGATCATTTTCGACACCACCTTGCGGGATGGTGAGCAGTCGCCCGGTGCCTCGATGACGCGCGATGAAAAACTGCGCATTGCCCGCCAGCTCGAGCGCCTGCGGGTCGATGTGATCGAGGCCGGCTTTGCCGCCAGCTCCAATGGCGATTTCGAGGCAGTGCAGGCGATTGCCAACGCCATCAAGGACTCCACCATCTGCTCGCTGTCGCGCGCCAACGACCGGGACATTTCCCGCGCGGCCGAGGCGCTCAAGGGAGCCAACAGCGCCCGCATCCACACCTTCATCGCCACCAGTGCCCTGCACATGGAGAAGAAGCTGCGCATGAGCCCGGAGCAGGTGCTGGAACAGGCCAAACTCTCGGTACGTTTTGCGCGCAACCTGGTGGCCGATGTCGAATTCAGCCCGGAAGACGGCTACCGCAGCGATGTCGACTTCCTGTGCCGCGTCATCGAGGCCGTGATCGCCGAAGGTGCGACCACGATCAACGTGCCCGACACGGTCGGCTACGCCGTCCCCGAGCTCTACGGCAACTTCATCAAGACGCTGCGCGAGCGCGTCCCCAACAGCGACAAGGCCATCTGGTCGGTGCATTGCCACAACGACCTCGGCATGGCGGTGGCCAATTCGCTGGCGGGCGTGAAGATTGGCGGAGCCCGCCAGGTCGAGTGCACGATCAACGGCCTGGGCGAACGTGCCGGCAATTGCTCGCTCGAAGAAATTGTCATGGCCGTGCGCACACGCAAGGACTATTTCAACCTGGAGATGAACATCGATCCGGTGCATATCGTGGCGGCCAGCCGCATGGTCAGCCAGACCACCGGTTTTGTGGTGCAGCCCAACAAGGCCGTGGTCGGGGCCAACGCCTTCGCCCATGCCTCGGGCATCCATCAGGACGGCATGCTGAAGGCGCGCGAGACCTACGAGATCATGCGTGCCGAAGACGTGGGCTGGAGCTCCAACAAGATGGTGCTGGGCAAGCTCAGCGGCCGCAACGCCTTCAAGCAGCGCCTGCAGGACCTGGGCATCCAGATGGAAAGTGAGGCCGACACCAACACCGCCTTTGCCCGGTTCAAGGAACTGGCCGACGGCAAGAGCGAGATTTTCGACGAGGACATCCTGGCGCTGGTCAGCGACGAAAGCGTGACCCACGAGAAAGAGCAATACGGCTTTGTCTCGCTGTCCCAGCACAGCGAAACCGGCGAACGTCCGCAGGCGACGGTGGTTTTTACCGTTGACGGCAAGGAAGTCCGCGGCGAATCGGATGGCAACGGCCCGGTGGACGCCTCCCTCAAAGCCATTGAAACCCACGTCAAAAGCGGAGCGGAGATGGTGCTTTATTCCGTGAACGCGATCAGCGGATCCACGGAGAGCCAGGGAGAAGTCACTGTGCGTCTGCAGAACAGCGGCCGTGTCGTCAACGGTGTCGGGGCCGATCCGGACATCGTGGTCGCCTCTGCCAAGGCTTATTTGAGCGCTTTGAGCAAGTTACAAAGTAAAGCTGATCGGGTTGCCGCCCAGGGTTGAGGCCGGAAGGTTTCAAAAAAACCTTTTATATTCAACAGTTTAGTAAGTTTTTGTGGGTTGGCGTGGGCTGAAAAGCCGCATGGACCGATCTCTTCACTGTTGCGTTTAGGAAAGTCACGCAAGCTTTTGATATTGCGTGACTTTTTCTATTTGTATACACTGCGGTTTCGTATTAATCGCATCTGGAGACGAATCAATGTCCATCACGCTGAATTCGATTTTCAAACAGACCTTACAGGTCGTTGGAATTCTTACCTTTTCGGCGGCCTTGATTTCGCCCGCGGCAGACGCCGCAACGGCGAAGCGCCAGATCGTTAAAAAATCACACGCTGCCAAGACGGTGTCGAAAAAGGTGATTTCCAGCCGGAAAAGCGCCCGTTTTGTCTCCAAATCCCCGCGCAAGTCCGTGGTGATCGTGGCCTCGCCGCCCCGGCTGTCATTTGGCCAACTGGCCGGCCTGCACGGTGCGCAGGACCCGCTTGACCTGAAGTCCAGCGTGGCCCTGGTGATCGACCAGGACACCCGGGAAGTGCTGTTCAGCAAAAACGACCATGCGGTGCTTCCCATCGCGTCGCTGACCAAGCTGATGACGGGCGTGATCATCAGCGGCGCGCACTTGCCGATGGACGAAACCATCACCATCACCCAGGACGACGTCGACACCGAAAAGGGCAGCAGCTCCCGCCTGCGCGTGGGCGCCAGCCTGACACGTGGAGAACTGCTGCATCTGGCACTGATGTCCAGCGAAAACCGCGCCGCGCACGCACTCGGCCGCACTTATCCGGGTGGCATGCCTGCCTTTGTGAGTCTGATGAACGCCAAGGCCAAAATGCTGGGCATGAAAGACACCCGTTATGTGGAGCCGACCGGTTTGTCCAGCCAGAACCAGTCCAGCGCCCAGGACCTGGCGACACTGGTCAATGCGGCCCATGGAGACCCTGTCCTGCGCGAGTTGTCCACCTCGACCGGCTACCAGGTTGCCGTCGGGCGCCAGACCCTGCAGTACAACAACACCAACCGTCTCGTGAAAAATCCCGAGTGGGAAATTGGCCTGCAAAAAACCGGTTACATCTCCGAAGCCGGCCAGTGCCTCGTCATGCAGACCAAAATCGCAGGGCGCAAGCTGATCATGGTTTTTCTTGATTCGGCCGGCAAATTGAGCCGCCTCGGTGACGCAGAGCGGGTCCGCCGCTGGGTGGAGTCGCAACCGGTCGGCGCCCCCAAAATCAGCGCAACCGCCCAGCCCAACAACGGCTGAGACTTGCATTCCCACTGGCCGTAAACCGGCCGGTCCGCTGGATTGCTATAAAAAAAGTAGCTACCAGCGCAACAGGGACAAGGGCTAAAGCCCGTTTTTACTTGAAATTGTTGGGCTTGTAGCCCAGCGCCGCCGAGATCTCGCTCGCGGTGGACTGCAGTTTGGGCAGCCAGTTTTCATCCAGCCGGTCGGCCGGTGCAGAAATCGACAGCCCCGCCACCAGTTTGCTCTGGTCGTCGTAAATACCGGCTGCCATGCAACGCACCCCCAGTTCCAGTTCCTCGTTGTCGCGCGCAATGCCGTATTGGCGTGCCTTGGACAGTTCGCGCTCCAGAACGGGTAGCTGGGTGATGCTGTTTTTCGTCTGGCCCGGCAAGCCGGTGCGGGTGGCATAACTGCGCAGGCGCTGGGGATCGTCAAAAGCCAGAAACAGTTTGCCCACCGAGGTCAGGTGCAGCGGCGCGCGCCCGCCGATGGCGCGTACCACCTGCATGCCGGAGCGTTCGCTGTAGGCGCGTTCGACATAAATGATTTCATCGCCCTGGCGCATGCTCAGGTTGACGGGTTGCTGGATCAGCCGGTGGAGCTCGCGCATGGGCGTCAGCGCCGCGTCCCGCACGCTCAGACGCGCCTTCACCAAGTTGCCGAGTTCCAGCAGGCGCATGCCAAGCCGGTAGCTGCCCGCCACCGGCCGGTCTACAAACCGGCCTGTGGCGAGGTCGTTCAGGATGCGGTGTGCTGTCGAGGGGTGCAGGCCGGATTTTTCGCTGATTTCCTTGAGCGAGACGGCCTCCTCCCGGCCCGCCAGAATCTCCAGCAGAGTGAACATGCGTTCAATGACCTGAACCGTGGGTTTGGCGGGTGATGCGAGGGAATCTTGCTTTTTCATGGGGGCGACCTTCACCAGATTTTAGCTGGTGAAATCAGCGCGCCGTTGCTGGCCGGCGTTTCGGCTTGGCCTGGTCCACGGGCGACGCACTCAGCCAGCGCTGGCGGGCACCGGGGTGGCAGAGCTCACCCATTGCCCATCGACCAGGATCTGGTTCGGCACAAACCGGGCCTTGTAGCTCATCTTCGGACTTTCGGCGATCCAGTACCCGAGGTACACATGGGGCAAGCCCAGTTGCCGGGCCTGGTCAATCTGCCAGAGCACGCTGTAAGTGCCGTAACTGGCGTGCACGTCGGGCTCGTAAAACGTGTACACCGCCGACACACCGTCTTCCAGCACGTCGAGGATGGACACCATTTTCAGCGCCCCGGCCTCGCCGTTGGGCAGGGTGTCGCGAAACTCCACCAGGCGCGAGTTGACGCGGCTTTGCAGCAGAAACTGCGTGTACTGGTCGATGCTGTCGTGGTCCATGCCGCCGCCCGCGTGGCGGCCATTCTGATAGCGCAGGTAGAGCTGGTAATGCTCGGGCATGAAGCACAGTTTGAGCACGCGAACCTGCAGCGCCTGGTGCTGCCTGCGGGCGCGGCGCTGGCTGCGGTCTGGCCGGAAAGTCGCCACCGGCACGCGCAACGGAACGCAGGCCTGGCAGCCGTCGCAATAGGGGCGGTAAGTGAACATGCCGCTGCGGCGAAAGCCGTTGGTCACCAGCTCCGAGTAGGCGGCGTTGTGAATCAGGTGGCTGGGGGTGGCGACCTGCGAGCGGGCCTGCCTGCCCGGCAGGTAGCTGCAGGGGTAGGGCGCTGTCGCATAAAACTGCAGCGTCTGGAGGGGCAGGTCTTTGAGGTGCGTCACGTCGTCAGGTCGTTCTGCGGTCTGGCCGTCAATAGCTGTTGCCAGTATAGGGCGTCAAATTCCCAGCGGGGTGGCGCTTGAGCCACGAGGGTGGCCACCTGCGCGACAAATTCAGCGCGGGGAATTTCCGCCGCGCCTAGCGAAGCCAAGTGCCGCGTGTTTTGCTGGCAGTCGATCAGGGGCAAGCCCTTGGCGCGGCAGAAGGCCACCAGGGCCGCCAGGGCCGTCTTGGACGCGTCGGTCTGGTGGGCAAACATCGACTCGCCAAACACCATGCCGCCCAGGTTGACGCAGTACAGCCCACCGACGAGCCGACCGTTCACCCAGGTCTCCACGCTGTGGGCGTGGCCCGCACGGTGCAGGGCGGTGTAGGCCTTGACCATGTCCGGCACGATCCAGGTGCCCGGCTGGCCGTCGCGCGGCGTGCTGGCACAAGCGTGAATCACCTGCGGAAAAGCCGTGTCAAAACGGATCTCATGACCGGCTGCGCCAATGAAACGCAGCAGGCTTTTGCGCAGCGAACGGTGCAGCCTGAAATCGTCAGTACGCAGCACCATGCGCGGATCGGGGCTCCACCACAGGATGGGCTGGCCGACCCCGAACCACGGAAAGATGCCTAGCGCATAGGCCTGCCGCAAGGTCTCCACATCGAGCGAGCGCCCCGCGGCCAGCAAGCCGGGTGCCGGGTCACCCTCGGCCCACGCCGTTTCCACCGGCGGAAAAAGTTCGTCCGCATCCAGCCAGGGCAGAGGGTGGGGTGACTTGCGCATGGCAGGTAGTTGGGGTGGGTGTGAGCTGGCGCATGGGCCGGCGGCGCATGCACAGCACCTGCAAATGGTAACCCCGCCAACGAAAAAAGCCTGGACGTTGTGCACGTCCAGGCTTCAAATCTTGGCTCCTCAACCTGGGCTCGAACCAGGGACCTACGGATTAACAGTCCGGCGCTCTACCAACTGAGCTATTGAGGAATACAGCCTAAGATTATAGCCTGACTTTTTCGGACTTCTGGCTCAGGATTAAACGCGGGGCCGAGAATTCAGGCGCTGATCCCGGCGCGCAAGGCCGAAAGCGGCTTCCCCGATAATCCGGCATCGCCTTCGTACGGCCTGAACCACCGGGAAACACTTTTCTCCATGAGCAACGACACTTTTGAATTCGAGTACCCGCGCGTGTTGTCCATCGCGGGGTCGGACAGCGGCGGCGGGGCGGGCATCCAGGCGGACCTGAAGACTTTTGCCGCGCTCGGCTGTTATGGCATGACGGCCATCACGGCGTTGACGGCGCAGAACACCCAGGGTGTGCGGGCCATTCATGGTGTGCCGCCAGCCATGCTGCGCGACCAGATCGATGCGGTGGTGGAGGATATCGGTGTGGATGCCGTGAAGATCGGCATGCTGCATTCACCCGTGATTGTGCTGGCCGTGGCCGAGGCGATTGACCGCCATGCGCTCGACAAAATCGTGCTTGACCCGGTGATGGTGGCCACCAGCGGCGCAGTGCTGATTGACAACCCGGCCATTGACGTTCTGGTGCGGGACCTGTTTCCGCGCGCGGTGCTGGTCACGCCCAATCTGGACGAAGCTGCCCTGCTGGTCGGGCGGCCGCTGAACAATGCAGATGACATGGAGTCGGCCGCCCACGAACTCTTGGGCAAGGGCGCACGCGCGGTGTTGCTCAAGGGCGGGCATCTGCCGGGCGACACGGTGATGGATCTGCTGCTGACGGCAGCGGGCGAAAGGCACTGGATGCATGCGCCGCGCATTCACAGTGCCAACACGCACGGCACGGGCTGCACGCTTTCTTCCGCCATTGCGGCCGGACTGGCCTTGGGGCAGTCCTTGCGGGAAGCTGTGGAAATGGCCCGGGCTTACGTGCGTGCGGCACTGCTGGCCGGCGCCAAAGTGAAAACCGGCGCCGGCAGCGGGCCGCTGAACCACGGGCATGCGCCGCTGGCCATGCGGCTCAAGCCCTTGAACCCGCTCAAGCCGCGGGGCTGAGTACGCGTTCTCCGGTGGCCGGCCCGGAATGGGCACGGGTCACACGGGCGAGCACAAAGGTCAGGGCCAGCGTGGGCAGCGCCGCGCCCCACTCGGGCGCGAGTTTGGCGCACAGGTGGTAGGTAGCCACGCCGAGTACCCAGATCACGACCGCGCTGACATTGACTTTTTTTGTTCCCACCAGCGCGGCCACATTCGGCGTACCGGCCAGGCGCGCCAGGATCACGCCGTAGAGCGGCACAAACACCGAACTGAGCATCAGCAGAAACGGCTCGAGACTGTGCATGGGCAGCACCAGCGCCAGGCCGGTGCACAGGACGGCGAGGGCCATGCCCCAGCGGCGCAGGCTCCAGCCGGGTTTGAGGCTGTGGCCAGCGACCGAGCCGGAATACAGGTCGCCATAGGCGTTGTCCACTTCGTCGATCAGGATCAGGCCCAGGGCGATCAGCCCGCCTTGCGCCAGCAGCAGGGCGGCAACCAGATCGGTACTCGGTGTGGTCAGTGCGATCAGCACGCCCAGGCCGTAACACCAGGTGTTGGCAATCGCGTAACCCAGCCAGGTGCCGCGCAGCGCGCTTTTGCCGTCGCGGCCATGGCGTGCGAAATCGGCCACCAGCGGCAACCAGGACACCGGCATGGCAATGACGAGATCCAGGGCCGACAGCGTGCTCATGCCGCCTGTGCCGGGACGGTTCCAGATTTCCTGCCAACCTTGCGCGTGGGCACGCCCGAGGAATTGCCAGGTCAGCCACAGCAGCGAGGCAATCACCAGCGGCAAGCCATAACGACCTATGAATTTGCGCACCAGCTTGACCATGGAGCCCGACAGCAGCGCAATCAGCACGCCGCCCCAGAGCAGCGTGGCCAGCACCGGCCAGAAGGACGCGACAAACGAGCCGGACTGGCGCGCGATGGCGACGGTGCCGTCGCGCATGACCACGAGTTCGAACGTGGTCCAGCCGATCAGTTGCACGATGTTGAGCAGCACCGGCAGACGCGCGAAGCTGCTGCCGTAGGTGGCGTGCATCAGGCCGGCACTGGACAGGCCACTGTCGCAGCCGATCTTGGCGGTCCAGGCCAGCAGGCCGGCGCCGAGGACGGAGCCGACCACGATGACGGCCATGGCGGCTTTGGCGCCGAGCGCCGGGACCAGGTAGGCGCCGATCTGCATGACCAGCAGGCCGACGCCCAGGCTGAGCCAGAGCGCGGCGTGTTCGCGCCAGCCGAACAGGCGGTCTCCCTGGGCCAGGGGCGTGAGTGCGGTGTTGGGGGTAGCGGGTAGGGTGGCCATCAACTTTTCCTTGTGTCAATGGCAGGTCGGCTTGCGAGGGCGCGTACAGGGTCGAAAAACCCGTGCCGCGCCTTGGACATGCTTCCCTGCGCGAGGATTACCTCAGTCAGGTTCAAAGGGACTTTCTCAGTCGCCACTTGCGTGGCAACACCCCCAGCGAATGCGCTCCTGAGGGAGCGCGTGTTGGATTCTACGGCAGGACCCGCATGACGCGCCGCGGGCTCACAGCCGGTGGATCGGCTTGTGTTGCCACACCAGCCGGTAGTAGGCGGTCTGCATCACCAGCATGGCGGTGAACGCCACGGGGTAGGCCACCCAGATGCCGTTGAGGCCGATGTAGCGGCTCAGCAGCCAGGCGACGGGCACCTCGATCGCCAGGATGGCGGTGATGGAAATCGCGGTGGGCACCAGCACGGAGCCACTGGCGCGCATCACGCCCGAGATGGCCGCCGACATGCCGAAGATGACCGTGCTCCACAACATGATGTGCAGCAGGGTCTGGGCCGTTTCGATGACCGGCGCGCTCGTGATGAACAGGCCGATGATGCTGCGCGAGAACAGGTAGGCCAGCAGCACCAGGCCGCCGGTCACCACCAGATTGAGCATGATGGCCGTGCGTGCGATGGTGCCCAGGCGCGCGGGGTGGCCCGCGCCTATCGCGTGCGCACCGAGGATGGAGGCGGTGATGGCAATGGAGATCGCCGGAAACTGCACATAAGCCACGATCTGGTTCACGGCGCCGTAAGCGGCGGTGGCCTCGGAGCCGAAACGGTTGACCAGGAACAGCACCGCCACCTCGGCGAGCGAGACGATGACCATCTGCATGCCCGTGGGCAGGCCGATGCGCAGGACTTTCCCGAGGATGGCGCGGTCAATCTTCATGTGCTGCAGAAACCGGGCGTCGGGTGCCAGCGCGTGGCCCTTGCGCCGCAGGTACCAGGCCAGCCAGGCCAGCGCCACCGTGAAGGACAGCACCGCACCCCAGGCGCCGCTGGCGACTCCCATTTGCGGCAGGCCGCCCCAGCCGCGGATCAGCGCTGGTGTCACAACCAGGCCCACTGCGGTGGACAGCAGCAGTGCCAGCAGCGGCGTCAGTGTGTCGCCCACGCCGCGCATCATGGAGGTGACCAGCAGGAACACGAACAGGCCGGGCATGGCGATCAGCATCACGCGGGCATAGGCGGTGGCGCCGGGCAGGATATCAGCCGGTGTTCCCAGCAGGGTGAGCAGCAGGCCGGTGAAGGTTCCGCCGAACACCGCGACGGCGAGCCCGGCCAGCAGGCCGACGCTCAGCGCGGTGCCTGCAATGGCTTTGACCCGGTCCGGCTCCTGGGCACCCCAGGCCTGGCCGATCAGCACCGAGGCCCCGGCACCGAGGCCGATGACAAAGGAGATGAAGAAAAACATCACGGGAAAGAAGGCCGACACCGACGCCATGGCGCCGACACCGAGCATCTGGCCGAGGTAGACGTTGTTGATCGTGCCCGACAGCCCCTGCAGGATGTTGCTGGCCATCATGGGGCCTAGGAAGACGAGGAAGGCCTTCCACATCAGCGGAGGTCGTGTTGTCATGCCACGCCCTTTTTTTCTTCCGGTGCCGTGAATGCCTGCCGGGCCAGGCCTTGCGCATGGCTGCGCAGGTCGGGCGGCCAGGCTTGGGTCTGCTCGTCAAAGCGGGCGCTGTCTCCCGCGAACAGGGCGCGGGTGGCCTCTTCAAACCCCGGAAGACTGCTGGCGATGGCCGACATGAAACGGTAGGCCACCTCCTGCGCCCGGCGCACGCGGTCCTTGCCCTCGTGGGTGCGGCGTGCTTCCTCGACCAGCTTGCGCAGGGCCACGGAGGCGCCGCCGGGCTGGCTGCCCAGCCACTCCCAGTGCCGCGGCAGCAGGGTCACCTCGCGTGCGATCACGCCCAGCCTGGGCCGACCGGGGCCGCGCGGTGCGTCCTCCGGCTCCGGTGTGGCCGGGACATCGCCGCCCTCCGCGAGCCCGGACGCTTGCAGGCGGTCCAGCACATCGGCGTCGCTGCCGCGCAGGTCCAGCTCGACCAGCTCGCTCGTCAGGTCGTCAAACACCAGAATGGTTTTCTGCCGGCCCTGGTCGGCGACGGCCTTGACCTTCAGGGCGACCTCGCGCAAGGGGCCGGTGGCGATACGGCGGCTTTCCTCGAAGGCCGTGCAGCGCCGCTGCGGGGAGGTGCTGGCCGTGGGGCCGGACGATGGGGTCATGGTTTCTTTCAGTGTGAATGGAGCACGGTGGCGCTCGCCAGCTCCTGCTCGGTGGGCGGCTCGAACTCGCGTTCCATGAAATCGAACATGGGCGCGCTGACCTCGAAAGAGAAGGTGTCGCCCTTGTCACTGTTCCTCTGGAGCACGCGCTGGCGCCTGACATCGAGCGGGGCATTGACAAAGTGAAGCTGCGCCGGATGCTGGCCGGCGCTGGCCAGCGACAGGAATTCAGTGCGGTTTCTGACCTTCATGAATCCGAGGTCCAGCACCACGTGGCCGCCCGTGCCGGCAATTTCTGCCGCGGTGGCCCAGATGCGCTTCTCGCACCTCTGGACGCGTTCCATGATCCACGCAAAGTTCATGGGTGTGGGCAGGTCGGGGCCATACAGCTGGCCCATCCAGTCGTCGATCGACAGGCGGACGCCCTTGAAGCTCGCTGCGAGTTGGCGCGCATAACTTGACTTGCCGGCGCCTTGTGGTCCGAAGACCAGATGAAGGGTTCCCATGATGTTCTTTCTTGACAGGACCAGATGGAAGAGATGCCTGACCTGCCGTGGTCGCCGGCCTGTCCTCTTTTTCAATGGACTGGATATTACCCGGGTAAAAAGAGGCTGTAAATATTACCCGGGTGAAATTGCATCGAAAAAACGACAGACAAAGAAAAGGCCCGCACACGGCGGGCCTGACAGGGGGCTGTGGCCCGGTGTTCAGTCGAAGACTGGCGTTTCCACACCGAGCACCTTGTGCAGTTTCGGGCTGGTGGTGGTGTATTGCAGGTGGATTTTCTTGTCCGGGAAGATGAAAGGCGCTGCGCCGAAAGCCGCCAGCGCGCATTCATGAAAACCGCTGAGGATCAGTTTTTTCTTGCCGGGGTAGGTATTGATGTCGCCGACCGCAAAAATGCCGGGCACATTGGTCGAGAACTTCTCGGTGTCCACCTTGAGCTGCTTGCGCTCGATGTCCAGGCCCCACTCGGCGATCGGTCCGAGCTTGGGCGACAGGCCGAAGAAGACCAGCATCACGTCAAGCGGCACCACGCGGGTCACGCCGTCGGCACCGGTGACCTTGGCGCCGGTGAGCTTGCCGTCCTTTTCCTCGTAGCCGGTGACCTGGCCGACGATGAACTGCATCTCGTAGTTGTCGCACAGCTCCTTCATCTTCGCCACGCTGGCCGGTGCGGCCTTGAAACCGTCGCGGCGATGGATCAGGATCACGCTTTCGGCCTTGTTCGGGCCTTCCTTGGCGAAGTTGAGCGCCCAGTCGAGCGCGGAGTCGCCGCCGCCCACAATCACCAGGTTTTTGCCGGCAAAGTCAGCCGGGGACTTGACGCGGTAAAACAGCTGCGTGTTGTCGAACTTCTCGAGACCGTCGACCTTCAGCAGGCGCGGCTGGAAAGCCCCCACGCCGGCCGCAATAAAGATGGTTTTGGTGAGGAACTGCGTGCCTTTGGACGTCTGGACGAAAAAGCGGCCGTCGTCCTGCCTTTCGACGGTGCTGACTTCCTGGCCGAAGTGGAAAGTCGCGCCGAAGGGCTCGATCTGCTTGAGCAGGGAGTCGGTGAGTTCCTTGCCGGTGCACATGGGCACGGCGGGAATGTCGTAGATCGGCTTGTCCGGGTAGAGCTCGATGCACTGGCCGCCGGGGTAGGCCAGCGAGTCGATGACATGGGCCTTGATTTCCAGCAGGCCGAGTTCAAACACCTGGAACAGCCCGACCGGGCCCGCGCCGACGATGACCGCATCGGTCTCTATCGGGCCATCGTGCGCGGCAGCCGTGTTGATCACTTCCTGGTTCAGTTGAGGTTCCATGGGGCTTTTTTCGGGTTTCAGTTTGAAGAGGGCAGGCAGGCGCGTAATCCGCGGCGGGATGCGTCTCAGCGAATAAGCTGGTCCAGTTTGCTGGTGACGTCTTTCCACTCTTCGGCATCGGGCAAGGCTTCCTTGCGCTTGGTGATGCTTTTCCAGCCCGGCGCGTTGCTCAGCTCGACATTGATCTTGATGAAGTTGACCTGGTCGGCCGGCACGTCTTCTTCGGCATAAATGGCATTGACCGGGCACTCCGGGATGCAGACCGCGCAATCGATGCACTCGTCCGGATCGATCACCAGCATGTTGGGGCCTTCGCGGAAGCAGTCCACGGGACAGACATCCACACAGTCGGTGTATTTACAGCGGATGCAGGATTCGGTAACGATGTGAGTCATGTTGTTCTTGCGGGATCGGTGGAAACCCTCAATTTTAAGAGGATTCCGTGAGCAGGGTTAAGTCGGGTGCTTGATCGGGGCTGATCCTGATCAAAGGATCAGCGCGGCGCCCGAGGTCTTGTTCGATGCCGTGTCCACCAGCACCAGCGAGCCCAGCACCCGCGCGCGGGCGTAAGGCAGGGTGGCCAGCGGGGCCTGCAGGCTCAGTTCGATGTGGCCGATGGCATTGGGCGGCAGCTCGCTGGCGTCTTCCTCGGCCAGGGTATTGACGTCGAGCTTGTGCACGATGCGTTTGACCTTGGCCTTGACCCAGCGGTGGCCGTGCAGCGCCCAGTAGACACGTCCGGCGACCAGCGGCTCGTCGTCCATCCAGGCGATGGTGACCGACAGTTCGCGCGTCGGCTCAAAGGTGTCGGCAGCCAGCAGCCAGTCGCCGCGCGACACGTCCACCTCGCGGTCCAGCACGATGCCGGCGCTGTGGCCGGCCAGAATGGACTTGGGCTGGCGGGCGTGGTCGAGCACCTGGGCCACCACGGCGGTCTGCCCGCTGGGCAGCACGGTGACGCTCTGGCCGGGCTGTACGCCGCCGGTGGCGACACGGCCCCAGAAGACGCGGCGGCCCTGCGTTGTATCCGAGGAGGAAGAAAACTTTTCCACCCACTGCACGGGGAAGGCAAACGCCTCGGTGCTTTCGGCCGGGGTGGCCGGCAGGTGCTCCAGCAACTGCAGCAGCGACAGGCCTTCATAACCGCACCAGCCGGGCATGGCGTCCACCACGTTGTGGCCCTTGAGTGCGGAAATCGGCACGATGGCCCTGACCGGGATCCGGGCTGCCCCGGCAAAGGCCGTCAGCGCCGCGCTGATGTTGTTGAAGGCCAGCGCAGGATCTTCCACCGCGTCGAGCTTGTTGACCGTGAACACAATGGATGGCACACGCAGCAGGTTGACCAGCAGCGAATGGCGCCGTGTTTGCGGCAGCAATTCCATGGACGGGTTTTTCCAGTCCAGCTTGGTCGCATCAACCAGCACCACGGCGGCGTCGGCGCTCGACGCGGCCGTGACCATGTTGCGTGTGTACTGCTCGTGGCCGGGCGCGTCGCCGATGATGAACTTGCGGTTTTCGGTGGCGAAGTAGCGGTAGGCCACGTCGATGGTGATGCCCTGCTCGCGTTCGGCGGACAGGCCGTCGGTCAGCAGGGCCAGATCGGTCTCGCCGCCGCGCTGCACACCGGCCAGGTGGTCCTGCAGCACGGCCTTGCTGTCCACCAGCAGGCGGCCGATCAGCGTGCTTTTGCCGTCGTCGACCGAACCGCAGGTGATGAACTTCAGCGCAGATTTCAGGTCATTTTGGCCTGTAGCGCCCGCCAGTGTTGCGCCGCCAGCTATCAAATCAGTAGTGTTCATCAGAAGTACCCGTCCTTTTTGCGCTTTTCCATCGAAGCGTCGGAAGTCTTGTCGTCCATGCGTGTCGCGCCGCGCTCGCTCACGTCGGCGGCCAGCGTTTCGATCACGATCTCGGCGGCGGTGGCGGCCGGGCTGTCCACCGGGCAGGTGCAGGTGATGTCGCCCACGGTGCGAAAACGCACGGTTTTCTCGATCACTTCCTCACCCTCGCGGGCCGGCGTCAGTTCTGTCACCGGGACCAAGAGGCCCTTGCGCTCCACCACCTTGCGCTGGTGCGCGTAGTACAGCGAGGGCAGGGCAATGGCTTCGCGTTCGATGTATTGCCAGACGTCGAGTTCGGTCCAGTTGGAGATCGGGAACACGCGGAAGTGTTCGCCGGGCTGCAGCCGGGTGTTGAACAGGGTCCAGAGCTCGGGGCGCTGGGCCTTGGGCTGCCACTGGCCGAAGCTGTCGCGGTGCGAGAAGATGCGCTCCTTGGCGCGGGCTTTTTCCTCGTCGCGGCGCGCGCCACCGATCAGCGCGTCGAAGCGGAACTCGTCAATCGCTTCGAGCAGCGTCACCGACTGGTGCACATTGCGCGACTCGCCGGGATGCGCCAGCCGCACCGTGCCGCGTTTCATCGAGTCTTCGACGTTGCGCACGATCAGCTCGGCGCCGAGCTCTTTCGCGCGCAGGTCGCGGAAGTCGGTCACTTCGTGGAAGTTGTGGCCGGTGTCGATCATCAGCAGTGGGTAGGGGATGCGTCCCACGCCGAAGGCCTTCTCGGCGCACTTGAGCATGACCAGCGAGTCCTTGCCGCCCGAGAACAGCAGGGCCGGGCGCTCAAAAGCTGCCGCGACTTCGCGCAGGATAAAAATCGTTTCCTCCTCGAGCGCGTCGAGGTGGGCGTTGGACAGCCGCGCGATGGATGTCGCCGGGTCGGCTGGCAGAAGGTTGGAAGGTGTGCGGGCGTTCATAAGTCAGTGTGCGAGGTGCAAGCCGCATTCGCGGTTGTCCTCGCCCTTGGTGGGATCCACGTAGTCAAAGTTGTTGGGCAGGCCGTTGATTTCACAGTACTGGTAAAGCTCTTTGGACGACCAGTGCAGGAGCGGTGCGACCTTGATCAGCCCGTCCGGATTGACACTGACCGGGTCCATCTGGGCGCGCACGGCAGTGTCGGTGGCGCGCAAGGCGGTGAACCAGACCTGGGGCGCGGTTTCGCGCAGTGCGCGGGCAAAGGGCTCGAGTTTCACTTCTTCAGTGAAGGCCGCATGGCGCGGATCGTCCAGCGCCGGGGTCTGGCCTTCCACGGCCTCGCGGTGCGCACGCGAGCGGCGCGGCAGATAGATGTGCAGGTCCAGTTTGAGCAGCTTCGTCACTTCGTCGGCAAAGCGGTAGGTGGCCTCTGTGTTGTAGCCGTTGTCCATCCAGACCACGGGAACCTTCGGGTTGGCGCGCGTCACCATGTGCAGGATGACTGCCTCGAAGGGGCGGAAATTGGTGGTGACGATGGCTGGCCGGTCCAGTCCCACGGCCCAGTTCACCAGGCCCTGTGCGTTGTGGCCGAGTTCTGCGTTGATTTTTGCGAGGTCGAGGGTCATGGTGTTCAGGCCGTAGCCCCTTCCTCTGCTTCCTTGAAATGGGGTTGTACGTCCACGGCATCGCCCTGGTATTTGCCAACGCCGTAACCAGGGTAGGCCGCCAGCACGCGTTCGGCCGTGGCCATGTCCTGGTCGGCGCGGAGTACGGCAACGTCAAAGCCGCTCCGCTCCATCTGCGCGAGCTGGTCGGCCAGCACGTCGCCGGTGGCGCGTATCTCACCCTCGAAGCCACGCCGGCGGCGCAGCAAAAAGGCCTGGCTGAAGGCGCGGCCATCGGTAAATTTCGGGAAGTGCAGGTCGATGCGTGTCACGCCTTCGAGCGAAGCCTGCAGTGGGTCGGCGTCGTTCGCGAGCACCAGGACGGAGCTGTTTTCAATGACGGCGTGGTCGGTAAAGGGCAAAAGTTTCATGCGGTTTTCCTCAGGCGGCCACAGCAGTGGCGGCAAAACGTGCACCTTTGGCGGCTTCCTTGAAAGGGTCCATGCCGACGCGGCGCAACGTTGAAATAAAGGTCTCACCGGCCTCTCGCTGGCTGCGGTAGGTGTCGAGCACGGCTTCAATCACTTCGGGTACTTCTGCCGCGGAGAAAGAAGGGCCGACGACCTTGCCGGGCACCGGCGTGCCGCTCAGCGTGGAGCCGTCGGAGCCGCCCAGGGTGACCTGGTACCACTCCTTGCCGTCCTTGTCCACGCCCAGGATGCCGATGTGGCCGCTGTGGTGGTGGCCGCAGGAGTTGATGCAGCCGCTGATGTGCAGGTCGATCTCGCCGAGGTCGTGCAGCTCGTCCATGTCCTGGTAACGCTCGGTGATCGCTTCTGCAATCGGAATCGAGCGCGCATTGGCCAGCGAGCAGAAGTCCCCGCCTGGGCAGGCGATCATGTCGGTCAGCAGGCGGATGTTGGGACGCGCAAAACCGGACTTGCGCGCGGCGCGCCACAGTTCGGGCAACTCGTCGCAGCGCACCCAGGGCAGCAGCAGGTTCTGGTCGTGGGTGACACGCACCTCGCCGGCGCTGAAGCGGTCCGCCAGATCGGCTGCCACATCGAGCTGGTCGGCGGTGGCGTCGCCGGGGGCCTGGCCCAGGCGCTTGAAGGACAGGGTCACGGCGCGCAGGTCGGGGTTCTGGTGCGGTGCGACGTTCTGCTTGAGCCAGCGGCCGAACTCGATGTCATCCTCAGCAGCGGCGCGCAGGATGTTGGCGATCTTGGCATCGGCACTCTTGCGGTCGCACTGGAGTGTGGGCGGCACAAACGAGGCCGTCACGCGGTCCAGCTCGGCCTGCGTGATGGTGTGCGGGCCGCCGTCGTGCTCCATGATCTGCCGATACTCGGCTTCCACGTCGTCGATGTAGCGCTGGCCCTCGGCCTTCACCAGGATCTTGATGCGCGCCTTGTACATGTTGTCGCGCCGGCCGTAGCGGTTGTACACACGCACGATGGCCTCGATGTAATTCATGATCTGGTGCCACGGCAAAAACTCGCGGATCACGCTGGCAATGATGGGTGTGCGGCCCATGCCGCCGCCGACCAGCACCTTGAAGCCCAGCTCGCCTTCGGCATTGCGGATCAGGTGCAGGCCAACGTCGTGCCACGCTGTGGCGGCGCGGTCTTCCTTCGCGCCGCTGATGGCGATCTTGAACTTGCGCGGCAAAAAGGCGAACTCGGGGTGCAGCGTGCTCCACTGGCGCAGGATTTCGCCAAAGGGCCGCGGGTCGGCGATTTCGTCGACCGCAATGCCGGCCCGCTCGTCGCTGGTGATGTTGCGTATGCAGTTGCCGCTGGTCTGGATGCCGTGCATGTTGACGCTGGCCAGCAGGTCCATCACGTCGGCCGACTTGTCCAGCGGAATCCAGTTGTACTGGATGTTCTGGCGCGTCGTGAAGTGCGCATAACCGGCGGTCAGTTTGGAAGCCACCGACAGGCCGCTTTTGAGGTTGACCGGGCCGAGTTTGTCCTGGGCCGCCTGCGCGTCGTTGAACAGCGCGGCATTGGGCTGGTCGTACTCGCGGGCGATTTTCGCCAGCACACGCACCTGCGCGCTCGAGAGTTCGCCATAAGGCACGGCGACGCGCAGCATGGGCGCATAACGTTGCACATACCAGCCGTTTTGCAGGCGCAGCGGGCGGAAGTCGTCTTCGGCCAGCTGGCCGGCCTGCCAGCGGGTCAGCTGGTCGCGGTACTGGTCGGCGCGGGCTTTTACAAACTGGCGGTCAAATTCGGTGTATTGGTACATGGCGGTCAGGGATCAGGTGATTCAGGGGGTCAGATGGCGATGAGTTTGGCGCCGGCATAAGCCAGCAGCACGGAAAGCAGGGAGCGTATCCAGCGGTCGGGCGTGCTGTTGACCAGGCGCGAGCCGAGCCAGATGCCGGGCAGCGAGCCGGCCAGCAGTTTGGCCAGCAGCAGCCAGTCCACCGAGCCGATGGACGCGTGGCCGAAGCCGGCCACCAGCGTCAGCGGAACGGCGTGGGCAATGTCGGCGGCCACGATGCGCGGCAGCGGCAGGGCGGGGTAAAGCAGCATCAGCACAATCACCCCGATGGCGCCGGCGCCCACCGAAGTCAGTGTCACCAGGGCGCCGATCACGGCGCCAAACAGCACCGGCAGGGCCCAGTGGCGCGCCTGCGTGGCTGCGGTCAGGGCAGCCGGAGCGATGTGGCGCGGGGCGGCCTTGCCATAAACCGCCTTGTAGAAAGTGGCGCTCGCCGTGAGCAGCAGCGCCACGCCCAGCGTGGTGGTCATCACGGCCTGGGCCGCCGGGCTGGCCGGTCCGACAAGATGCAGCACATACAGCGTGGCCAGCGAAGCCGGAATGCTGCCAGCCGCGGTCTGGCCGACAATTTTCCAGTCCACCAGCCGGGCCCGGGCCAGGCCAACCGTGCCGCCCAGCTTGGTGAAGGCTGCAAACAGCAGGTCGGTGCCGATGGCCAGGTGCGGTTTGACGCCGAAAAAGAAAATCAGCAGAGGCGTCATCAACGAGCCCCCGCCCACACCGGTCAGCCCCACCACGAGACCGACGGCAAAACCTGCAAAAACAAAAGCAAAATCATGCATAAGCCGCAGACTTTAGGGTGAGGGCTTATGAAAACAAACTACAGATTCGTTGTTCGCTTATGCGAATAAGCTTATTCGCCAGTGTTCATGCGGCTTTCCGGGCCGGATCACTGTGAATTCCGTGTCATCGGGACAACGCCATCAGCAACATCTGGACACAAGCCCCGTATCATCCACGGCAATAACAACAAGGGAGGGGCGCAGTGAAGCGGATATTCGTCAAGTTCTTCGGTTTCAGCGGCACCGAGCGCCAGGCGCTGGATCTGGTGTTTCGCCTGTCCGAGTCGCGCGACGTGGTTTATTCGGCCTGGACAGCACAAACCGCGGAGGCGATGGAAGCGCCCGATGTCCTGATCATCGACGGCGACAGCTGGGAGGCCGTGCTGGCACTGGCCAACCCCGCCCACGACGGCCTCAAACTTATCTGGATTGGAGACGACGCACCTGCCCATGCCTGGCGGGTGTTTCCAGCGCCGGTCAAATGGTCGGCCATGCTGGAGGCGATGGACGAGGCCTTTGGGCTCCGGCCCCTGCCTTCTTCTCCTGAACCCCAGGCCTCGCTGCCGATCGATCTGGACCTCGCCCACGATGAAGACATCGATGTGGTGCTCGACGACGGTGACGCCACCGAACCCCTGCCGCTGGAGCCGGGCGTCCTGCCGGTGGTGGGGCGGCGGGTGCTGGTGGTGGACCCCGGGCGCGATGACCGCCTGTACCTGCGTGCCAAGCTGGCCGCCGCCGGCCTGCACGAGGTCGATGAAGCGGCCACCGGCACCGAGGCCCTGATTCTGCTGAACACCCATGCCTACCTGCTGGTCACGGTGGACCTCGGGCTGACCGACATGGACCCCTGGGAACTGATCAAGGCGGTGGACAACACCCGGCCGGCCATTGCCCACATGTTTGTCACCGGCACGGCGCCGGCCTGGCAGCAGGGGCTGCGGGCCCGTTTTTCCGGTGCGCAGGTCTACCTGCGAAAACCCCTGCACCCCGGGCAACTCAAGAAATTGCTACTAAATATATAGCTGCTTGCGTAGGTGGGATAAGGACTGGAGCTAGAAAAGGCTTCAAATCACGGGGTCCACGGGCGCCACCCGTTGTTTGAACAGGCTGGCGCGCTGCGGCGCCAGTGCCTGCAGCATGCGTTTGTCCACCGGCAAGGGCTCGCCATGCAGGCGCGCGGCGAGCAGTTCGCCGCCGAGCACGGCAAACGTCAACCCGCGCGAACCCATGGCCGTGTTCACCCAGAGCCCCGGTAGCCGCACGGGATGGAGCGGGCCCACCAGCGGCAAGCGGTCCGGTGAGGCGCATCGCACGCCGGCCCAGGCCCGGGGGGTATCGTCCTGAAAATCCGCTGCCAGTTGCTGCGCGGTTTGCGGCAGCAGGGTCTGCAGGCGCTCCAGGTTGGCCTGCTGGTCGGCCGGGTCGGGCCGGCTGTCGTTCCGGTCGCGCTGAAAACCGGCGCCGGCCATCCACGCCACGCCGTCATCGACAGGCACGGCAGGGAGCAAGCTGCCATGCCCGTTGACCGGGAAGGCGGGAAACACCTTGTCGTCGCCAGGACGCCGCAGGCCCCAGGAGACCTGGCCGCGAATCGCCTGCAGCGGCAGCCCGCCGTCCACCAGCGGCCCGCTGCCGTGCGCCGCGGCCAGCACCACCAGATCGGCCCGTGCGATGAGCTGCGCTTGGGTGTCGACCACCTGCCAAGCGCCCGCGGCGTCGCGTATCAGTCGCGCCGCCTTCACACCGCCGCGCCAGGTAATGCCGGGCTGCGCGAGCAGCGCCTGCACCAGCCGGGCCGGCTTGATCCAGCCCGCCCGGTGGTGCCAGGTGGCCGCCGAGGCCATGTCCAGCCCGGCCTGTTCGAGTTGCGTCGCGCTGGCCGCCTCGCTCCAGTCGCGGCCCGCGTCGGGCCAGTCGGCGGGCAGGCCGCCGCTGCCCTCCAGCCGCCGCTCCAGCACACCGCTGGCCTGCCAGTCGCGGCCTTCCTGCAGCAGCGCCCGGGCCTGCTGCAGCGTGGCGCGCACGCCGCAGCGGGACAGGCGCGACAGCAGGCTGTCGTCGGGCGAGACATGCGGCACCAGCACACCGGCCGGCAGGCCCGAGGCGCCGCCGGCCGGTGTCTCATGCGCATCCAGCACCAGCACTTGCCAGCCGCGCCGCGCCAGGCTGGCGGCCGTGGCTGCACCGGCCAGGCCGGCGCCGATGACAACACAGCTGGATGGCAGGACCGGCGCCAAGGGCGCACTGCCTGCGACCTTGCGCGGCTCCCAGCGCGGGGCGAACTCGCCCTGCAGGTTGTCGCGTTTGGGCGGCAGGCCCGGAGTTTTTTGCACGACGAAGCCGCACTGGGCCAGGCCGTCGAGCACGCTGCGCGCCACCGTCCAGCTGGCGATGCGGGTGCCGCGGCGGCAGCAGCGCGCCACCGCCTTGAGCGTGTGGAGGTCCCAGATGCCGGGGTTTTTGGCAGGGCTGAAACCGTCGAGGTAAACCGTGTCGGCTGCCAGGGCCTGCTCGCGCAGCACGGTCTTGGTGTCGCCGATACACAGCGTGAGCAGCACATGGCCACCCTCGAACACCAGCCGGTGTGTGCCGGGCAGCAGGCCCCAGCACTGGGCCTGCAGTTGCTCGGCCAAAGGCCGCAGTTCAGGATGCGCCGCGGCGGCACGCAGGATGTCGGCGGCGCTGGCCGGGTGCGCCTCGGTGGCCACAAAATGCAGCAGCCGCGGGCGCGCGGGGTCGGCCTTCCAGGCCTGCCAGGTCACCAGGAAGTTCAGCCCGAGGCCAAAGCCGGTTTCCAGGATGCACCACTGCGGCTGGCCGGCCCAGGCGGCAGGCAGGCCGCAACCGTGCAGAAACACCTCGCGCGACTGCGCCAGCCCGCCGAGTTCGCTGCGGTAGCGGTCGCCAAAACGCGGGCTGTAAGGCGTGCCGTCAGCCAGCCACTCGATCACTTCAGCCATAGCTGACTAGGCCCCCACGCTTGTCGCTTCGCGTACTACGCTGCCCCCCCCCGGGGGGGCAGCTGCGCCTGCGGCCCGGCGAAGCCGGATCCGCGGCCCCTGCTGGTCTGGCTCCAGTGTCCGCACGCCTATGCAGTTGGGGGCACGTAGCCTTGGACCTTGTCTGCGCCAGTGCCGAAAAAGTGGTTTTCCATCTGGCGCGCCAGGTACTGGCGCGCGCGGGCGTCGGCGAGGTTCAGGCGGTTTTCATTGACCAGCATGGTCTGCTGCTTCATCCACTCTGCCCAGGCTTCCTTGCTGACTTCTTCCCACAGGCGCTTGCCCAGCGGGCCGGGGTAGGGGGGGAAGTCCAGACCTTCGGCTTCCCGGCCCAGTTTGATGCATTTGACGGTACGTGCCATGGGGACTTCTTTCGTGGAATCTGGTTATAGATGATTTGGGTATTAAGAACTGAATTCTTATTTGTTCCTGTTTTGGCCTGCCGCTTCCAGAATCCAGCTTCTCACTCAAACCCGCATAGCAAAAATGCACCGGACCAGAAAGCAGACCATGACCACACGCCGCCATTTTATGAATGTTTCCACCCGCCTGGCAGTAGCCGTTGCGCTGGCAGGGTCGGCCGGAGCCGCGCTGGCGCAAACGCCGGCCCCCAAACCCTCCGTGACCCTGCTCAATGTGTCCTATGACCCGACGCGCGAGTTCTACGTGGAATACAACGCGGCCTTCGCCAAATACTGGAAGGCCAAGGCCGGGCAGGACGTGACCATCAAGCAGTCGCATGGCGGCTCGGGCAAGCAGGCGCGCTCCATCATCGACGGGCTGGATGCCGACGTGGCGACCCTGGCGCTGGCCGGTGACACCGATGCGCTGGTCAAAAACGGTGCCTGGCTTGCGCCCGACTGGCAGAAAAAGCTGCCGCACAACTCGTCGCCCTACACCTCGACCATCGTGCTGGCCGTGCGCCAGGGCAACCCCAAGGGCATCAAGGACTGGGACGACCTGATCAAGCCCGGTGTCAGCGTGATCACGCCCAACCCCAAAACCTCGGGTGGCGCGCGCTGGAACTACCTCGCGGCCTGGGAGTTCGCCAAGCGCAAATATGGCAGCGATGCCAAGGCCAGGGAGTTTGTCGCCAAGCTCTACGGCAACGTGCCGGTGCTCGATACCGGCGCACGCGGCTCCACCATCACCTTTGCGCAGCGCGCCCAGGGCGATGTGCTGATTGCCTGGGAAAACGAGGCCTACCTGCTTGAAAAGGAATTCGGTGCCAGGTTCGACGTGGTCGCACCATCGATCAGCATCCTGGCCGAGCCGGCCGTGGCCGTGGTGGACAAAAACGTCGACAGGAAGGGCACACGCGTCGTGGCCGAGGAGTACCTCAAATACCTGTATTCCGACGAAGGCCAGGACATCGCCGGCAAGAATTTCTACCGCCCGGCGGTGTCGCAAAAAGCCATCGCCAAGTACGCCAGGCAGTTCCCCAGGCTGAACCTGTTCACCATCGACCAGGCTTTCGGCGGCTGGGCCAAGGCTGACAAGGAACACTTCTCGGACGGCGGTTCCTTCGACCAGATCTACGTGAAGAAGTAAGCCATCCGGCCGCAAAGAAAACAACTCAAAAAAGCAAACAAACTGGATCAGGGAGGAATCAAACATGACCGTGCAGCCATCCGTGTTGCTCATTGCCGGCAGTCCATCGGCGCAATCGCGCTCCTCGGGCCTGCTCGAGGGGGTCGGCCAGCGGCTGGTCTGGCGCGGGCTGACGGTCGAGCGGCTGCTCATCCGTGAACTGCCGGCCGAGGCGCTGCTGCTGGCCGACTGGAAACACCCGGCGGTGATCCACGCGATCGAACAGGTGGCCCGGGCCAAGGTCATCGTGGTGGCCACCCCGGTGTACAAGGCGGCCTACAGCGGCGTGCTCAAGGTGTTCCTGGACCTGCTGCCGCAGACCGCGCTGAAAGGCAAAACCCTGCTGCCGCTGGCCACGGGCGGCAGCCCGCACCACATGCTGGCGCTGGACTACGCGCTGCGGCCCGTGCTGCAGGCGCTCTCGGCGCGCCACATCCTGCCGGGGGTGTACGCCACCGACGCGCAGGTGCTGCCGTCGACGGATGGCAGGTATGCGCCGGGGCCGGAGATATCGACGCGGCTCGATGATGCGGTCGAGACGCTGATGTTCGAAAGCTTCCGAATGCCGGCCACGGCCGGGTTCGAGCCTGTGCCGTTCTCCCGGGTCCGATGTAGCGTTTGACGCTGCGTCTGCGGGCTGCCTGACAGCCTGCCGCCCCCCTCCCCCTCCCCATTCATTGATTGCCGCCTGCGCAGGTGGCAGGGACTGCCTTTGCCTGCGCACGCCGAAAGGAATTTTTCATGACATCCGCTTCTACAGACTTTTCGCCACCGGAGCCGACCGGCCTCGGTTTCACGCCCTGGCAGCGCCTGGCGCTCAGCGGTCTTTTCATCGCCGCCCTGGCCGTGCTGGTGAGCTTGTTGCTGTTGCCCGTGGCCAGGGCACAAGGAAAACCGGCGACCGAGCTGCGCATCGGCTACCAGAAATCTGCCAGCCTGTTTGTGCTGCAAAAAGCGCAGGGCACGCTGGAAAAACGCCTCGCGCCGCTGGGTGTGGGGATCAAGTGGGTGGAGTTTCCGGCGGGCCCCCAGTTGCTGGAGGGCCTGAACCTGGGCTCGGTCGATGTGGGTTATGTCGGGGAAGCGCCGCCGATTTTTGCGCAGGCCGCCGGTGCGAAGTTTGTCTACATCGGTTACGACCCCGCATCGCCTGAAGCCGAGGCGCTGCTGGTGCCCAGGGATTCGGCGATCAGGTCGGTGGCGGAACTCAAGGGCAAAAAAATTGCGTTGAACAAGGGCAGCAACGTGCACTACCTGCTGGTCAGGCTGCTGGAGAAAAACGGCCTGAAGCTCAGCGATGTGCAGCCGGTCTATCTGGCACCGGCTGACGCCCGCGCCGCCTTTGAAAGCAAAAACGTCGATGCCTGGGTGATCTGGGACCCGTTTGCAGCGGCCGCGGAAAAAGCCATAGGCGCGCGCGTGCTGGCCAGCGGCAAGGGCGTCGTCAACAACTATGCCTACTACCTGGCCGAGCGCAATTACGCCGCCGCCAATCCCCAGGTCCTCAAGGTGCTGTTCGACGATTCGGTGGGGCGGGGCGCCTGGCTCAAGGCCAACCTCCAACAGGCCGCCGCATTGATCGCTCCCCTGCAGGGACTGCCGGCCGATGTGGTTGAACTCAGCCTGCGCCGCTACCAGTTCAAGGTCCAGCCGGTGCCCGACAGTGTCATTGCCGACCAGCAAAAACTGGCCGACACCTTCTTCGAGCTCAAGCTGATTCCCAAGGCCATTGCAGTGCGCGACGCAGCACCCACCAGCGCGCCCTGAGTCGCACAAAAGGACACACATCATGAACAACAATTCTTCCCTGCACTTGCGCCGCCGCTTCCTGCAGATTGCCGGCACCACCGCCGCCTGGTGGGGCATCGGTGCCGGGCGCGTTTTTGCGCAGCAAGCCGGTGCCCCGGCGGAAAAAGCGCCCGGGCAATTGCGCATCGGCTACCAGAAGTCGGCCGTCAACCTCGTGATCCTCAAGCAGCAGGGCGTGCTGGAGAAACGTTTCCCCAACACCCGCATCCAGTGGGCTGAGTTTCCGGCCGGCCCCCAACTGCTCGAAGCCCTGTCGGTGGGCAGCCTGGAGTTCGGCCTGACCGGCGACTCGCCACCGGTGTTTGCGCAGGCCGCCGGCAAGGACCTGCTGTATGTGGGTGCGGAGCCACCCAAGCCCGACAGCTCGGCCATCCTGGTGTTGAACGATTCGCCGCTCAAAACCCTGGCCGACCTCAAGGGCCGCAAGATCGCGCTGCAAAAGGGATCGAGCGCGCATTACCTGCTGGTGCGCGCGGTGGAAAAAGCCGGCTTGCAGTGGAGCGACGTCCAGCCGATCTATCTGCCGCCGGCCGATGCGCGTGCCGCGTTCGAGCGCAAAAGCGTCGATGCCTGGGCCATCTGGGACCCGTTTTACGCCGCCACCGAACTGGCCATCCAGCCACGTACCCTGGTGACCGGGCGCGAGCTGTCGAGCAACAACTCGTTTTATCTGGCCTCGCGTTCTTTCGCCACGCAGCACGGCCAGGCGCTGACAACCCTGCTGGAAGACCTCTCGCGTGCGGATGCCTTTGCGCAGAACCAGCGCAAGGAAACCATCAAGCTGATCGCCAGCTTCAGCGGCCTGGATGCCGGCGTTGTGAGCCTGTTCATCCAGCGTCGTCCCAGGTCACCGGTATCGCCGCTGAGCGCCGCCACTGTGGCCGACCAGCAGCGTGTGGCCGATGCCTTTCTGAAGCTGGGCCTGATCCCCAAACCCATCCGTGTGGCCGACATCGTGTGGCGGCCCGAGGCCGCCCGTCTGGCCCGGCTCGACCGCAAATAAGAAAAGAAGGAGTTCCTGATGAATGTTTTCTGGTTTATTCCCACCCACGGCGACAGTCGTTACCTCGGCACGGCCGATGGCGCGCGCGAGGTCAGCCATGACTACCTCAAGCAGGTCGCCGTGGCGGCCGACACGCTCGGTTATGAAGGCGTGCTGATTCCGACCGGGCGCTCCTGCGAAGACCCCTGGGTGGTGGCCGCCAGCCTGTTGCCGGTGACCAAAAACCTCAAGTTCCTGGTCGCCGTGCGCCCGGGGCTGCACCAGCCCAGCCTGGCCGCGCGCATGGCCGCCACCTTTGACCGGCTGTCGGGCGGCAGGTTGCTGATCAACCTCGTCACCGGCGGCGACCAGGCCGAACTCGAAGGCGACGGCGTGTACCTCGACCATGCCCAGCGTTATGAGCAGTCGGCCGAGTTCATCCGCATCTGGCGCGAGATCCTGGCGCGCAGCCACGACGGTGAAAGTTTTGACTACGAGGGCAAACACCTGAGCGTCAAGGGCGCCAAGCTCCTGTACCCGCCGGTGCAACAACCGTATCCGCCGGTGTATTTCGGTGGTTCGTCACCCGCGGCGCATGATCTGGCGGCTGAGCAGGTCGATGCCTACCTGACCTGGGGCGAGCCACCTGCGGACGTGGCCAAAAAGGTTGCCGATGTGCGGGCGAGGGCGACCAAACACGGCCGCACGGTGAAGTTCGGCATCCGCCTGCATGTCATCGTGCGCGAGACCGAGGACGAAGCCTGGCGTGCCGCAGAAAGCCTGATCAGCCGGCTCGACGACGACACGGTGATCCGCGCGCAGGCCGCCTTCTCGCGCATGGACTCCGAGGGCCAGCGCCGCATGGCGGCCCTGCATGCCGGTGGCAAGAAACGGAGCAGGGCTGATCTCGAGATCAGCCCCAACCTCTGGGCCGGCGTGGGCCTGGTGCGCGGCGGTGCCGGCACGGCGCTGGTGGGCGACGCCAAAACCGTGGCCGCGCGCCTGGAGGAATATGCCGACCTCGGGCTGGACACCTTTGTGCTGTCGGGCTACCCGCACCTGGAGGAAGCCTATCGCTTTGCCGAGCTGGTGTTTCCGCTGCTACCGCGCAAGTTGCGCGCGAAGCTGCCGGGCCGCGGCCTGAACGGCCCCTTCGGCGAGGTGGTGGCCAACGACTACCTGCCGCGTGTTTCCCAAAGCTGAGCCGAAGGACCATTGATGACAACACACACGCGTGAAATCCAGGTCACCCCGGTGCCCGACACGATAGAGGCGCAGGGGCTGGGCTTTCTGCCGCTGGGTGCCGGTTTCAGCGCGCCGGGGTTCACGGCCTTTGTGCAGGATCTTGGCAGGCGCCTGCTGCCCTGGCTGGTGCCGGTGGGGCTGATCACCCTGTGGCAGGTCGCGTCGGCGCTGGGCTGGCTCTCGACCCGCGTGTTGCCGGCGCCGCTGGAAGTCATCCAGGCCGCCTGGACACTGGCGCTGTCCGGCGAGTTGTGGACCCACGTCAAGGTCAGTGCCGGTCGCGCGCTGGCCGGGCTGGCGGTGGGCGGCAGCCTGGGCCTGCTGCTGGGTCTGCTGACGGGATCGGTGCGGCTTTTCGAGACCCTGCTCGACTCGACCATCCAGATGGTGCGCAACATCCCGGCGCTGGCGCTGATCCCGCTGGTCATCCTGTGGTTCGGCATCGACGAGACGGCCAAGCTCTTCCTGATTGCGGTGTCGGTGTTCTTTCCGATCTACATCAACACCTTCCACGGCATCCGCAATGTGGACCCGGGCCTGATCGAAATGGCGCGCACCTATGGCCTGTCGCGCTGGCAGCTTTACCGGCAGGTCATCCTGCCGGGTGCCTTGCCGTCCATCCTGGTCGGTCTGCGTTTTTCGCTGGGGCTCATGTGGGTGATCCTGATCGTGGCCGAGACCATTTCGGCGCAGGCCGGCATTGGCTACATGACCATGAACGCCCGCGAGTTCCTGCAGACAGACATCGTGCTGGTCGGCATTCTTCTGTACGCCGCGCTGGGCAAGGCGGCCGATGTGCTGGCCCGTTCGCTCGAACGCTTCTGGCTGGACTGGCACCCCGGCTACCAGGCACCCGGCGCCTGAGGAGCAAGCATGAGCACCACAACCTCCACATCCCCCACAACCACCACCAGCCCTCGCGGCGTGCGCCTGGAAGTGCGCGGCGTGCACAAGCATTACGGCCAGCGCGAGGTGTTGAGCCAGGCCGACATCACGATCACGCCCGGCGAATTTGTTGCCATCGTCGGGCGCAGCGGCTGCGGCAAAAGCACGCTGCTGCGCCTGGTGGCCGGGCTCGAAACCGCCACGGCGGGGACGCTGCTTGCCGATGGGCAAGCCATCCACGGCCTGCGTGAGGACACCCGCATCATGTTCCAGGACGCGCGCCTGCTGCCCTGGCGCCGCGTCTGCGACAACGTGGCGCTGGGCTTGCCGCCCGGGCAGCGGGCGCGTGCCAGCGAGGTCCTGGGCCAGGTCGGCCTGGGTGACCGTGGTGGTGACTGGCCGGCCCGGCTGTCGGGCGGCCAGCGCCAGCGCGTCTCGCTGGCCCGCGCGCTGGTGCACAACCCGCGCCTGCTGCTGCTCGACGAGCCGCTGGGCGCGCTCGATGCGCTGACGCGCATCGAGATGCACCAGCTCATCGAAGGCCTCTGGCAGTGCAACGGCTTCACGGCCCTGCTGGTCACACACGACGTGCAGGAAGCCGTGGCGCTGGCCGACCGCGTGATCCTCATCGAGGACGGCCGCATTGCGCTGGACGAACGAATTGCGCTGACGCGGCCGCGCTCACGTGGCGATGCAGCGTTTGCCGCGCTGGAAAAACGCATTCTGGACCGGGTGCTGCAAAAGCCCGGTCGCGAACCCGAGCCTGCCGACCGGCACTGGGCCGGCACGCCTGTCCATGGCGTGCGCTGGGCCGTTTGACAACAACAAGGAACCTCTGTCCAGAGACCGGGAATTCGGAACGCTGTCGTCCGGTCCATTTTTTTCAACCCGCATTTTATTTTTTAACCCAGGAAAACCCATGTCCATTCAAGCCATCAACGTACGCAACCAGTTCAAGGGCAAAGTCAAGGAAATCATCCGCGGTGATGTTGTCTCCGAAATCGACGTCGAAACACCGTGGGGCATCGTCACCTCGGTCATCACCACCCGCTCGGTTGATCACCTGGAGCTGGTGATCGGCAGCGACGTGGTGGCGTTGGTCAAGTCGACCGAAGTCTCGATCGCCAAACTGTGAGGTCGCATCTCCCATGATCGAGCTTCAAGGTATCTCGCAGACCTATCCCGGGCCGTCGGGCCTGGTCCACGCCTTGCGCGGCGTGGACCTGAAAATCAACACCGGCGAAATTTTCGGGGTGATCGGGCGCAGCGGGGCGGGCAAAAGTTCGCTGGTGCGCGTGATCAACCTGCTGAACCGGCCGACGGCCGGGCAGGTGCTGGTCGGCGGCCATGCGCTGACCTCGCTCGATGGCGACGCGCTGCGCGTGGCGCGGCGCGACATCGGCATTGTTTTCCAGCACTTCAATTTGCTGTCGTCGCGTACGGTGTACGGCAACGTGGCGCTGCCGCTGGAAATCGCCGGCCTGTCGGCCGGCGCCATCAAGGCGCGGGTGGAGCCGCTGCTGGACCTGGTGGGCCTGAGCGCCCTGGGCGACCGCTACCCGGCGCAGATCAGCGGCGGGCAAAAGCAGCGCGTGGGCATTGCGCGTGCGCTGGCCAACCGGCCCAAGGTGCTCTTGTCCGACGAAGCCACCTCGGCACTGGACCCGGAGACCACACGTTCCATCCTCGGCCTGCTCAAACAGATCAACCAGGAGTTCGGGCTGACGATTGTGCTGATCACGCACCAGATGCAGGTGATCAAGCAGGTCGCCGACCGCGTCGCCGTGATCGACGCAGGCCGCATTGTCGAAAGCGGCCCGGTGATCGACGTCTTCACGCGGCCGCAACACGACACCACGCGCAGCCTGATTGCCGAGATCGTGCCGCAGGACCTGCCTGAAAGCGTGCTGGCGCGCATCCGCACCTTGATGCGTGCGGAGCATCCGGAAGAAGGGCAGTTGCTGCGGCTGGCTTTTGCCGGTGACGGCTCCGACCGCCCCCTGCTGTCGGACGTGATCCGCCGCTTCGGCATCGACCTGTCCATCGTGCATGGCCAGATCGACGAGATCCAGGGCAAGCCCTTCGGTACGCTGGCGGTGTTTGCGCGCGGCGCACGCGGGCAGCTCAATGCCGCGGTGGCGCAGTTGCGCGGGGCCGGCGTGTTTGTGGACCAGGTGCCGGGCGCACCGAGCCTGGAGAGCGCCCATGTTCAGTAATTTTTCGCAGACGCTGCTCGAGCTGTTTGTCAGCTCGCTGTGGGAAACCATCGTGATGGTCGGTATTTCGGGCCTGGTGGGCGCGCTGATCGGTATTCCGCTGGGCGTTTTTCTGCGCCTGACGGACCAGGGCGGTGTGTTGCAGAACCCCGGCGTCAACCGGGTGGTGGGCGGCCTGGTCAACGCGGTGCGCTCCACGCCCTTCATCATTTTGCTGGTGGCCATCATTCCGCTCACGCGGCTGCTCACCGGCTCGTCCATAGGCACGGCCGCGGCCGTGGTGCCTCTCACGATCGCGGCGGCGCCGTTCATTGCGCGGCTGGTCGAAACCTCGCTGCGCGAGGTGGATCACGGCCTGATCGAGGCGGCGCAGGCCATGGGCGCGACCACCGAGCAGATTGTCTTGAAGGTGCTGCTGCCGGAAGCGCTGCCCGGCATTGTGGCGGGCCTGACCATCACCCTGGTGAGCCTGACCGGCTACTCCGCCATGGCCGGCGCGATCGGCGGGGGCGGGCTCGGTGACCTGGGCATCCGTTACGGCTACCAGCGTTTCCTGCCGGAAGTGATGCTGGCCGTGGTGCTGGTGCTGGTTTTGTTCGTGCAGGCGGTGCAAAGCCTGGGCGACTGGGCCGTGCGCCGGCTGAGCCACAAATGACGTCGGCCTGGCAGCCCGTTCCGGACGGCAGGCGATGTTGAAACAGCTACGTTTTTGATAGCTGCTTGCGCCCGCCCTTGTTGGGCTGGAGGCCGATTTATCTTGAAATCAACAAAAAACCGCGCCCAGCCCCGTCCAACCCCTTTGTCCCTTCTTTTTTTCAACCTTCTTCTTCAAGGAAATCACCATGAACAAACGTACCCTTGTGCAATCGACCCTGGCGCTGGCACTTGCTGCTTCTTTCTCCGGTGGCCTGCTGGCGCAGGACAAACCGGTCAAGATAGGCGTCACCGCCGGCCCGCACGCCCAGATCCTGGAGCAGGTCAAAAAAATTGCCGCGAAAGACGGCCTGGCTATCCAGATTGTCGAGTTCAGCGACTACATCCAGCCCAACGCCGCGCTGGCCGCCGGCGACCTGGACGGCAACAGCTACCAGCACAAGCCTTTTCTCGACCAGCAGGTCAAGGACCGCGGCTACAAGATCGTCCCGGTGGGCTACACCGTCAACTTCCCGATCGGCATCTACTCGAAAAAGGTCAAGAACCTGAAGGACCTGAAAGAGGGCGCACGCGTCGGCATCCCGAACGACCCGACCAACGGCGGCCGGGTGTTGCTGGTGCTGCAGGACCAGGGGCTGATCACACTCCGGCCTGAAGCCGGGCTCAAGGCCACGCCGCTGGACGTGGTGGGCAATCCGAAGAAGATCAAGTTTGTCGAGCTCGACGCCGCGCAACTGCCGCGTTCACTCGACGACCTCGACGCCTCCGCCGTGAACACCAATTACGCCTTGTCCGCCGGCCTGGACCCTGTGAAAGACGCGATTGCCCGGGAAGCGGCCAAGTCGCCCTATGTGAACCTGCTGGCCGTGCGCGCGCAGGACAAGGACAAGGCCTGGGTCGCCAAGCTGGTCAAGGCCTATCAATCGGAAGAAACGCGCAAGTTCGTCCAGACCGAGTTCAAGGGCTCGGTGCTGGTCGGGTTCTGAGCGGCGACCTCCCGGTCCGCTGTGTGCCATGCCGCATGGCCCCTGGCCCCTGTCTCCGGGTCTGGCCGCGGCTTGAAGCGGGGGCTATGATGAACCCGTCCAATGATCACCCGGAGACGTTTCATGGAACCCAAATCCCATTGGGAGCAGGTCTACACCGCCAATGCTGCCGAAGCCGTGAGCTGGTACCAGCCGCACGCCACCTTGTCGCTGGAGCTGATCCTGCGTGTCGCCCACGACAAGTCGGCGCGTATTGTCGATGTGGGGGGCGGGGCTTCCCGCCTGGTGGACGACCTGCTGGACCAGGGCATGACGGATGTGAGCGTGCTGGATATTTCCGGGGCGGCGCTTGAGGTGGCGCGCCGCCGGCTCGGTGAGCGGGCAGGGCGGGTGCGCTGGATCGAGGGCGACATCACGACCGTGCCGCTGGAGAAAGCCAGCATCGACGTCTGGCACGACCGGGCCGTTTTCCATTTCCTTACCGAACCGGCGGACCGCGCCGCTTATGTCGCCCAGGTGCGCCGTGCCGTGCGCCCGGGCGGCCATGTCATCGTGGCGGCCTTTGCCCCGGACGGGCCCCTGCAATGCAGCGGCCTGCCGGTGGTCCGGTATGCGCCTGATGCGCTGCATGCCGAGTTTGGCGGCGCTTTTGAACTGCTGGAACACTTGCAGGAAGACCATCGCACGCCTTCCGGCGCCCTGCAGCATTTTGTTTATTGCCATTGCGTCCTGCATTGACGGCGTCCCCAAAGACGGCCCGGCGAGCGACGCTTCGCAGATCTCCGGACGAGGGCAGGGTTTTGAAGCCAAACAAGCCTTCAGCCCTTGTCGGATGGGCGCTGTCAGCTATCAAAAGCATAGTGATCCGCGGGACCAGTGCATTCCGGCTTGTTTTTCGGCCAAAAGCCCCCAGTTTCAGAGGCATGAACACGACCCAAACCCCTTCTTTCAGTGCCGACCTGACCGTGACCCACGTGCTGGCTGAGCTGCTCGAGCGGCTGGAGCACAGTGCCGTGCCGGTCGGTCCGGAGCAATACCGCTCGGTGGTGACCCACCTGGTTCAGGCCTTGGGCGGCGTAGAGCCCGGTCGCGAATTGGGTGCTTTGCTCGACACCCACCCGGCCGCGGCCGAATTGTACGAAAATGTCTATTACCAGCATGCGGGCCTGTGCCGCTCGCCGCTGGATCCGGCGCTGGCTGCCGAACGGCAGGCCAGGCAAGCCATAGAGCGCGCAATGCGCCAACCCAACCAAGGAAACACCCATGGCCAGAGCTGATGCCAAAACCACCGTCCTTGCCGACGGACTGCGTTACAAATCCAAGGTGTCGGGCTCCCCGTTTGTCGCGTCCGCTTCTTTCGGTGCTGCCACGATGTCGTGCTTCATGTGCGGCAAACACCGTCCCCGCTCGCAGATGGGCACACGCAAGGTGCTGGGCAAGTCCCACGCCGTGTGCGCACCGTCGTGCAAGGCGCTGGACGAAGCCAACAACAGCTGATTCAGGCTGCCGACGGGGTACAGATGACGGATTCCCTGCACATCGTGTGTCCGCACTGCCACACGACCAACCGCGTCAAAAGCGCGGATCTGGCCAAGGCACTGGACTGCGGCAGTTGCCACCAGGCGCTGTTCACCCGGCACCCGGTCAACCTCGACGAAGCGGCGTTTGACCGCCACATCACACGCAACCAGATCCCGGTGCTCGTCGATTTCTGGGCGCCTTGGTGCGGCCCCTGCCTGCAGATGGCGCCGGCCTACGAGCAGGCCGCCGCGCAGCTCGAGCCCGCGGTGCGCGTGGTCAAGGTGGACACCGAGGCCTGCCCGAACCTGGGCGCACGCTTCAATATCCGCAGCATCCCCACGCTGGCGCTGTTCGTGAACGGCCGCGAGGTCGCGCGCCAGCCCGGCGCCATGGGCGCCGCCGACATCGTTCGCTGGACGCGGTCGCACATCGGCTGACGTCCGTGCGTGCGCCGCCCGGCCGCGCTTGTCAGCGTCGTGTCTGGCCCTCAACTTGTCGGGCAGCCTGCCGTTAAGCAGGTATGGCTCGACTGCATGTCCTTCAAAAAATCACGTTTGCTGTCCCGGCGCCTGTTCGCCGCTGCGGATGCAGGCGGGGGCACGGGTTGACAGGTCTGCCACTGGCTGATTTTTCTGGAGAACCGTCATGATTCGCACCAACACCATTGGCTTCAAAGAGGCTTGCCTCACCGCTGTTTCCGCACTCGACGAGCTGGTGTTCGAGCTCGTCTGCGGGAGCCCACAGAAGTTGTCGCCGGTGTTCCTGGACTGGGTGGCCGACGAAGCCACGCCTTTTGTCGAGTGGCAGGTCGCCAGGTCTTTTGCCACACCGCATTTTGCGGCCAGCCTGCGGATCGGCGACCAGCGTGTGGCCATGGCGCGCTGGGTGCGGCTGTGGGTCGGTCCGCGCATCGTGGCCGGTTTTGAGGAGCTGGCTGTCTGCCTGCCGGAGTTTGCGGAGAGCCGGCCCGCAGGCCAACCACCTGCGCCAGTGGTTGCCGTGCGATCCGGCGCCAGCACGCTCGGCCATCGTGTTCTTGCCCTGCTGGGGCTGGCCAGCGCCGGCGCCGCCGGCTTGCAGGGCGCCCCCGCCACGCTATCAATAAAGTAGCTACTGGCGCCCGTTTTTATTGGGCTGGAAGCCGATTTCATGCATGAAGCCGGAGTCTTCCGCCACTCTGTGCAGAATCAGCAGGATGTCCGTTTCCGGCGAGCCTGACGGTGGCCCCTGGCCTACGCTTGGGCTTTTCCCCAGGACACCCACCCGCCATGAACACCTTGTTGACGTCCCGACCGACCGGAACCGGCTGGCCGGCACTGACGGAAGAACTGCAGTCGCGCGGCAGCGCCGTGCTGCCGCAATTGCTGGGCCCTGCCCAGTGTGCGGCAGCCGCCGGGCTTTACCGGCAAAAAACGCTGTTTCGCAGCCGCGTCGTGATGGCGCGGCACGGCTTTGGCCAGGGCGAATACCAGTACTTCAGCTACCCGTTGCCGGAGCTGGTGCAGCAACTGCGCAGTACGCTGTATCCCCGGCTGGTGGACGTGGCCAATCGCTGGAACGAAGCCATGGGCATCGCCGTGCGTTACCCGCCGGAGCATGCGCAATTCCTCGCGCGCTGCCATGCGGCCGGCCAGACGCGGCCCACGCCCTTGCTGTTGCAGTACGCGGAAGGCGACTACAACTGCCTGCACCAGGACCTGTACGGTGACCATGTGTTTCCGCTCCAAGTGGCGGTGCTGCTGTCGCGACCGGGGGAAGACTTCACCGGCGGCGAGTTTGTGCTGACCGAGCAACGCCCGCGCATGCAGTCCCGCCCCGAGGTGATCCCCCTGGCGCAGGGCGACGCCGTGGTGTTTGCCGTGCACCACCGGCCGGTGCAGGGCAGCAAGGGCTTTTACCGGGTCAACATGCGCCATGGCGTCAGCACGGTACGCTCTGGCCATCGCCACACGCTGGGTGTTATTTTTCATGATGCGCAGTAGCGCCCGAATTTGCGCAGGAGAAAGCTTGACCGCTGATCTTTTTGACGAGTTGCCCGTGGCGGTGTCGCGTGAAACGCTGGCACCTGGTGCCGTGTTGCTGCGCGGCTTCGCACGCGAAGAGGGCGCTGCCCTGTTGCAAGCCATCGCCGAGGTCACCCGCCAGTCTCCGTTTCGCCACCTGGTCACGCCGGGGGGCTACACCATGTCGGTGGCCATGAGCAATTGCGGCGCGCTGGGCTGGGTGTCGGACCGCAGTGGCTACCGCTACGATGCGCTGGACCCGCTGTCGGGCCAGCCCTGGCCCGCCATGCCCGCGATCCTGCGCAAGCTGGCCGTGCACGCGGCAGCGCAGGCCGGCTTTGCCCACTTCGCGCCCGACGCCTGCCTGGTCAACCGTTACGAGCCGGGTGCGCGGCTTTCTCTGCACCAGGACCGGGATGAGCAGGATTTATCGGCGCCCATTGTTTCAGTCTCTCTTGGGCTTCCTGCCGTGTTCCTGTTCGGGTCCACCAGCCGCAACGACAAGCCGCAGCGTCATCGCCTGGCCCATGGGGACGTGGTGGTCTGGGGTGGGCCGTCGCGCCTGGCCTTCCATGGCGTGGCACCGCTGGCCGATGGCGAACACGCGCTGCTGGGCCGGCGCCGCCTCAACCTGACGTTTCGCTGTGCGGGTTGAGGCGAAAATGAGCGTTTCCCCTTGACTGGCGGGCGCTGGCAGCTACTGAAAACGTAGCAAAGGCAGAGCCCGTGGCAGAAGCAACGTTGCTGAAAACGGCGACTAGAAGTCTTCTGTTTTCAGCACCAGCGGACTGTCCCGGGTGTAGGTGATGCCCGGAAGAATGAAGTCGGCTGCCCGTGCGTTGATCATTTCAGCGTCAAGCGCGTAGGCTGCTTTCAGCGCGCCCGGTCCCTGGCCCGCGCCGAAGTGATCTTCCATGGCCTCGCGGGAAATCCTGGCCGGAATCGCGCCACCGGCATGCGCTACCTCAAAACTCAGCCACTCACCGTGGTCCTCGACATTCAAGAACGGTTCCATGCTTCCCTCCAGAAGATGTTTCCAGAATAGCGGACTGGTTACAGGGCGTACACCCGGCAAGCCCCTCAGTGTTTGGGAAAAACCACGAAGTCCCGCGTGGCGGGTTCATTCAAGGAGCGCCATGCTTCCCGACAAGGCGAACCACCGTGTTCGAGTTTCTGGATGGCGCGCCCGGCGTGCGCTGGATGATTTCACTGGCGCTGATCCAGGCGGCGGCATACTCCTCCACCGTGTAGCCGGGTTTCATGCGGACTTCGAAAATGAACTTCATGCAACTGTCCTCCGGGAGGCGGTGACACGGCCCGGCATGGCGCAGGCCGGCCCTAGTTCTTGATTTCTTTTTCCAGCGCCAGGCGGAACTCCTCGAGCTTGGCGTGGTAATCGGCGGCCTCGCCGTAAGCCAGAAACCGCTCGTAGCGTGAGTGGGAGCTGAACAGCTTGCGCGCGTGTTTGATGGGGCAGAAATACTGCTCGGTCCGCGCCACGATTTCTGCCGCGTAGGCGATCAGCCCGTTGGCGTAGGCGCAGTAGGTGCAGTGAAAACGCTCGAAGCCGTTGAGGTAGGCCAGATGCTGGCGATCAATGGCGATGTAATCGGCGCGCCGGACCTTGGCAATTTTGTAGATCGGGAAACAGCTGGCCTGGTAAAACGTGACGCATAGATCGAGCACAGCCAGCGGAACAATCAGGCTGTAGATGATGGGCCCGGTCAGGAAATTCTGCGGACGGTCCGTCACGATCCAGCGCCACAGGCTGCGTTTGAGTTTGCGATGCGTTTCGCGGATCGAGCCCTCGAATTCGACCCGTTTTCCCTTGAACTGGTAGAAGAGCTGCGTTTCCTGTTCGCGCAGCGCGGAGCGCAGCTCGTCTTCCAGCGTGGTGATCTGGCCGAGCAGCTCTTTGATTTTGGGGTTCAAGGTTTTTTCCAGTACGTGGGTCGGTGCCAAGGTGATGGCGACCCATTATTGATGGTTTCCCCGGGCGCAAGGCCAGCGTGGCATCCGCTTGCTGTTTTGTCCTCACGCCGCGCAATGTCAAACCGTCTTCGCATAATGGTCCATCCCCTTCACTCCCGCCAGTCTGACCATTTTTCCAGGAGAACTCCATGGCCCAATACCGCATCGCCGTTGTCGTCGGCAGCATTCGCAAGGATTCATTCAACAAAAAGCTCGCGTTGGCGCTTGAAAAGCTGTTCCCGGCGGATTTCAGTTTCACCCATGTGCGCATCGACGACCTGCCGCCCTACAACCAGGACGACGACGGCAATCCCCCGGCGCAGGTGACGCGCCTGAAGGGCGAGATCACGGCGGCCCAGGGGCTGCTGTTCTTCACGCCTGAATACAACCGTTCGATTCCCGGCGTCCTGAAAAACGCGATTGACCATGCCTCCCGCCCCTACGGCAAAAGCGTGTGGAACGGCAAGCCTGCTGGCGTGCTGGGCGCGTCCGTCGGCCCCATTGGCACGGCGCTGGCGCAGCAGCACCTGCGCAACATCCTGGCCTACCTGAACGTGCCCACGCTGGGCCAGCCCGAAGCCTTCATCCACAACAAGGAAGGGCTGTACGACGCGGCCGGCAATATCGGCGAGGCCAGCCTGGCGTTTTTGCAGGGCTGGGTCAACGCCTATGTGGACTGGGTCAAAAAACACGCCTGACCTTTTGCCGCCTCCCATGAAAAAAGCCCGCATTGCGGGCTTTTTTCATGGGGGCAACTCTCAGGCCTGCCGGGCTTGCACCCGCCGGGTGCAGGCGGTTCAGGCGGCGAGGGCGGCCTGCGCTTCGTTGGCGGCCTTGGCTTGTGTCGCGATGTCAGCGGTGGCGGCAGCCAGGGCGGCGGCTTTGGCCGCGTCGCCCATGGCCAGGCCTTCGGCGCGCACAAAACGCACGTCGGTGATGCCGAAGAAGCCGAACACGGTCTTCAGGTAGCTTTCCTGGTGTTCCATCGCGTTGCCGGCGTCGCTGGTCGAATACACACCGCCGCGGGCGGATGCCACGATGACGGTCTTGCCGCCGGCCAGGCCAACCGGGCCCTTGTCGGTGTAGGTGAAGGTGCGGCCGACCTGGGCAATGCGGTCAATCCAGGCCTTGAGCTGGCTGGGGATGGAGAAGTTGTACAGCGGTGCGCCAACCACAATCACGTCGGCAGCCAGGAACTGGGACACCAGCGCTTCGGAAACCGCGTTTTCGCGCTTTTGCGCGTCGCTCAGGTCGCTGCCGGCGGGCATGCGGAAACCCAGGGACTCGGCCGACAGGTGGCTGGGAGTGTTCACGGCCAGGTCGAGGTAGCTGACGTCGGTAGCCGGATGGCCGGCGCGCCAGGAGGCGACGATCTGGGCGGTCAGTTGGCGCGACACGGAGTTGCCGCCGAGGATGCTGGAGTCGATGTGCAGAAGCTTGGTCATGATGGGTTCCTTGAAAGGGGATGAATCGCTTGTTGGCCGTATTCACCATGAATCGCAGCCATGGATAGATTGTGCGGATGAATCCATTCATTGATAAGACGGTAAAAATGCGATACATCGTCCTGTATATAGGACAATCGACGCGAAAACCTCGGCCCAACTCCGGGGTGACACATCTACCAACCCGGAACCGGGGGAGCCCCACATGCAGGACCTGAACGACATGCTGTATTTCGCCGAGGTGGCCGAGCGCGGCGGCTTTGCGGCGGCGGGCCGGGCGCTGGGCCTGCCCAAATCGCGGCTCTCGCGCCGGGTGGCCGAGCTCGAAGCCCAGCTCGGCGTGCGGCTGCTGCAGCGCACCACACGCAAACTGTCGCTGACCGAGGCGGGCGAGCTTTACCTGCGCCACTGCGTGGCCATGCGCGACGAGGCCCTGGCCGCCGGCGAGGCCGTGGCGCAGATGCAGAGCGAACCCCGCGGGACGCTGCGCATCAGTTGCCCGGTAACCCTGGCGCAAGGCACGCTGGGCTACCTGATTCCGCAATACCTGGCCCAGCACCCGCATGTGAAGCTGGACATGCGGGTGACCAACCGGGTGGTGGACCTGGTGGAAGAGGGCATGGACGTGGCGCTGCGGGTGCGCCCCACGCTGGACGACAGTGGCAGCCTGGTCGTCAAGCAGCTGGGCGCCTCTTGCAGCTACCTGCTGGCCAGCCCCGAACTGCTCAGGCGGCAGGGCGCGCCGGCCACGCCCGACGACCTGAAAAACCTGGACACGGTCGCGATGTCGGCCGTCGACGGGCGTAGCGCCTGGGAGCTGGTGGGGCCGCAGGAGCAGGAGTTTGTGTTGCAGCACCAGCCGCGTTATGTGGCCGATGACCTGCAGACGCTCAAGCTGGCGGTGCTGGCCGGCACCGGCATGAGTTTTTTGCCGGAAATGCTGTGCACGGCAGAACTGCAGGCCAGGCTGCTGGTGCCGGTGTTGCCCGGCTGGGCCTTGCGGCCGGGCATGGTGCATGCCGTGTTTCCATCGCGCCGGGGCCAGGTGCCGGCGGTGCGCAGTTTTCTGGATTTTCTGGGCGAACACCTGAAAGCCGAGGAACTGGCTTCGTAAGCCGCTCTTTTTTTGATAGCGGTTTGCGGAGGTGCGATAAGGGCTAAGGCCCGATTTTGCTTTCAATACCCCAAGCCCGACAGGCTCCTGGAGCAACGCGCGAGCAGCATCAAGCCGCGTTGGTTATATCGTTATGCCGTATAAATTTAAAACGATATATTCTTTTGAGTTTTAAGCCGGACTCCCCAAAATGCATTTTTGAACATGCATTTACAGGAGTTCTCATGACAACCTCCCAACTCCCCAGCGCCCGGCTTGTCCATTAACGATTGGTCAGGCAGGTGCGTTTCATCATCGTCCCCGGTTGGCGCGACTCCGGCCCCGGCCACTGGCAAAGCCTGTGGGCCGAGCGACTGGACGACGCCGTGCGGGTGCGGCAGGACGACTGGATCACGCCCAGCCGCCAGGCGTGGGTGGCCTCGATTGCCCGCACCATCCTGCTGCAAACCGAACCGGTCGTCATCGTGGCGCACAGCCTGGGCTGCATTGCCACCACGCACCTGCCGCCGGACGCGGCAGCGCGCATCCAGGGCGCCTTGCTGGTGGCCCCGGCCGACCCGGAGCGCCGCTCCATCCTGAGCGACTTTGCGCCCGTGCCCGCCCGCAAGCTGCCTTACCGCAGCGTGCTGGTGGCCAGCAGCAACGACCCGTATTGCCCGGTGCGCCTGGCGGGCGCCTATGCGCGGGCCTGGGGCAGCGAGTTCGTGCGCATCCAGGACGGTGGCCACATCAACATCGAATCGGGCCACGGCGAATGGTCGCTGGGCGCAGCCCTGCTGCAGTCGCTGGCCGGTGACGTGGATGTTGCTTCCCGCCTTCATTCACATTCTTCCTCTTCTTCTTCATCTTCTTCCCCCTCTGCTTCTCTGGAAACTGCATGACCACCAAACTCAAACTCGCGCTTGCTTCCATCGCCCTGGCCACCGGCGGCCTGGCTTCGGCCCAGACCCTGCTCAACGGCTCGTACGATGTGGCGCGCGAGTTCTACAAAGACTACAACGCGGCCTTCATCGCCCATTACAAGAAGACCACCGGCAAGGACATCAAGGTCGACCAGTCGCACGCCGGCTCCAGCGCGGTGGCGCGCTCCGTGGCCGACGGCCTGGACGCCGACGTGGTCACCATGAACACCACCACCGACATCGGTTTCCTGGCCGACAAGGGCCTGGTGGCCAAAGACTGGACCCAACGTTTCCCCAACGACGCGTCGCCCACTACTTCCACCATGGTGTTCCTGGTGCGCAACGGCAACCCCAAGGGCATCAAGGACTGGGCCGACCTCGTCAAGCCCGGCGTGCAGGTGATTGTGGTCAACCCCAAAACCGGCGGCAACGGCCGCATGGCCTACCTGGCGGCCTGGGGCTCGGTGCGCAAGGCCGGCGGCAGCGATGCGCAGGCGGCCGAGTTTGTCGGCAAGCTCTACAAAAACGTGCCCATCCTGGCCAAGGGCGGCCGCGACGCGACTTCCATCTTTTTGCAGCGCAACACCGGGGATGTGTTGATCACCTTTGAATCCGAGGTGTTGTCGGTGAACCGCGAGTTCGGCGAAGGCAAGGTGGATGCGGTCTACCCCTCGTCCAGCATCGTGGCGGAGAACCCGGTCGCCGTGGTCGAACGCACCGTTGCCAAAAAGGGCACGGGCGAACTCGCCAAGGCTTATCTGGCCTATTTGTATTCAGACGTGGGCCAGGAGATCGCGGCCAGACATGCGATTCGCCCGCGTTCGCCGACCGTGCTCAAAAAATATTCGAACGTCTTCAAGCCCATCCAGCAGTTCACGGTCAAGGACTACTTCGGTTCGCTCGGTGAAGCGCAGAAGGTCCATTTCAACGACGGCGGCCAGTTCGACAAGCTCTACACCGTCAAGTAATCCATGACTGCTGCGACCCTTTCTGCGGCGCCGCTGGCTGCGGCGCCGGTCCGGCGCGCCTCGAAGAAGGTGCTGCCGGGCTTCGGCCTGACCCTGGGCTACACGCTGTTTTACCTCAGCATCATCGTGTTGATCCCGCTGTCGGCGCTGCTGTTCAAGACCTTCTCGCTGACCTGGGAGCAGTTCGTGACGGCGGTGACTTCGCCGCGCGTGATGGCATCCTACCGGCTGACCTTTGGCGCCTCGCTGTTCGCCGCGCTGGTCAACCTGGTGTTCGGCCTGCTGCTGGCCTGGGTGCTGGTGCGCTACAAATTCCCGGGTAAAAAAATCGTCGATGCGCTGGTGGATCTGCCGTTTGCGCTGCCGACCGCGGTGGCCGGCATCTCGCTGACGGCCATCCTGGCCGGCAACGGCTGGATCGGCCAGTACCTCGAACCGCTGGGCATCAAGCTGGCCTTCACGCCGGCCGGCGTGGTGATTGCGCTGATCTTCATCGGCCTGCCGTTCGTGGTGCGCACGGTGCAGCCGGTGCTGGAAGACGCCGAGAAGGAACTCGAGGAAGCCGCAACCTCGCTGGGCGCAACCCGCCTGCAGATTTTCACGCGCGTGATTCTTCCGCACATCGCGCCGGCGCTGCTGACCGGTTTTGCGATGGCCTTTGCGCGCGCCATCGGTGAGTACGGCTCGGTGATTTTCATCGCCGGCAACATGCCCATGATTTCCGAAATCACGCCGCTGATCATCATCGGCAAGCTAGAGCAATACGACTACGCCGGCGCCACCGCGGTGGCCGTGGTGATGCTGGTGATTTCCTTTGTGCTGCTGCTGGTGATCAACGGCCTGCAGGCCTGGCAGCGGCGTTTTGCGGGAGCCCCTGCATGAAACAGGCCCCCACGCTTGTCGCTTCGCGGGCCTCCGGCGGTGCGCTGCCCCTTGCACGAAGAAGAGGGGCGCTGCGCCTGCGGCCCGGCAAAGCCGGTTCCGCGGCTCCGGCTGGAAGGGAGGAGGCGCCATGGGTGCGCTACACCCTGATCACCGTCGCGCTGCTGTTTGTCTTGCTGTTCCTGGTGTTGCCGCTGGCCGCCGTGTTCACCGAAGCACTGCGCAAGGGATTCGGCGCCTACCTCGCCGCCCTGAAAGAGCCCGACGCCTGGTCGGCGATTGAGCTCACGCTGATTGCCGCGGCGATTGCCGTCCCGCTGAACCTGGTGTTCGGTGTCTCGGCCGCCTGGGCGATTGCCAAGTACGAGTTTCGTGGCAAGTCGTTTTTGACGACGCTGGTGGACCTGCCGTTTTCAGTTTCGCCGGTGGTCGCGGGGCTGATGTATGTGCTGGTTTTCGGCGCCCAGGGCTGGTTCGGTCCCTGGCTGGCGGCCAACGACATCAAGATCATTTTTGCGGTGCCTGGCATCGTGCTGGCCACGGTGTTCGTGACCTTTCCCTTCATTGCGCGCGAGCTGATCCCGCTGATGCAGGCCCAGGGCAGCGACGAGGAGCAGGCCGCCATCGTGCTGGGCGCCACCGGCTGGCAGACCTTCTGGCATGTGACGCTGCCCAACATCAAGTGGGGCCTGCTGTACGGCGTGATTTTGACCAACGCGCGCGCCATGGGCGAGTTCGGTGCGGTGTCGGTGGTGTCCGGCCACATCCGCGGGCAGACCAACACCTTGCCGCTGCATGTGGAAATTCTCTACAACGAGTACCAGTCGGTCGCCGCCTTTGCGGTGGCCTCGCTGCTGGCGCTGCTGGCCCTGGTCACGCTGCTGATCAAGTCGGTGGCCGAGTGGTGTGCCGGGCAGGAGCTCAAAGCCGCCGCTGCGCTGCCGCCCGAGCGGCCCCCGGCAGCGGTCACCGCCGGCGCGTTCTGAACAAAGAAAACGAGATTCATCATGAGTATTGAAATCCGCAACATCAGCAAACACTTCGGCAACTTCCAGGCGCTCGGCGACGTGAGCCTGGACATTGCCTCGGGCGAACTGGTCGCCTTGCTCGGCCCTTCGGGCTGCGGCAAGACCACCTTGCTGCGCATCATCGCCGGGCTGGAAACGGCCGACCAGGGCAGCATCCTGTTCAGCGGTGAAGACACGACCGACGTGCATGTGCGTGAGCGCCAGGTCGGGTTTGTGTTCCAGCATTACGCGCTGTTTCGCCACATGACGGTGTTTGAAAACGTCGCCTTCGGCCTGCGTGTCAAGCCGCGTGGCCTGCGCCCCGGCGACGCCGAGATCAAGAAGAAGGTGCACGACCTGCTGGGCCTGGTGCAACTCGACTGGCTGGCCGACCGCTTTCCGTCGCAGCTCTCGGGCGGGCAGCGCCAGCGGATTGCGTTGGCGCGCGCGCTGGCGGTCGAACCCAAGGTCTTGCTGCTCGACGAACCTTTCGGCGCGCTCGACGCCAAGGTGCGCAAGGAGCTGCGCCGCTGGTTGCGCCGCCTGCATGACGACCTGCATGTCACCAGCATCTTTGTCACCCATGACCAGGAAGAGGCGCTCGAGGTCGCCGACCGCGTGGTGCTGATGAACCAGGGCAAGGTCGAGCAGATCGGCTCGCCGCAGCAGGTCTGGGACCACCCGGCCAGCCCCTTTGTTTATGGCTTTCTCGGCGACGTCAACCTGTTTCACGGCCGCGCGCACGAAGGCAAGATCCAGCTCGAAGGCATGCGCCTGGATTCACCCGAACACAGCAGCGCGCAAAACGCTAAAGCTTTTGCTTATGTGCGCCCGCACGACTTCGACGTGCAGCGTTATTCGCCGGGCGCCGAAGGCATTGCCGCCCAGCTCAGCCGCGCCATCGTGATCGGCCCCATCGCCCGGCTGGAACTGACGCCCTCCGAAGACAGCGGCCAGGCCGACCCGCTGATCGAAGTGCAGATTCCTTCCCAGCAATACCGCGACATGGGGCTGCGCGAGGGCGAACTGCTGGTGGTGACACCGCGCAACGCGCGGGTGTTTGTGGAGGAGGGGGCTGGGATTTGAGGGGGTGACCCGGTTGGGCGCGCCAGCATGGTGATTGAATAAAATTCAGATCATGCGCGGGCCAGGGTCCGACCGGCCATGTCCCGCAATGCAGCGACCTGCCAGGAATTCTCCGGCTCGAACGCCTCGCGTTCAGAGACTGCCCCGTATCCGCCATCGGCGTAGACAGTCGCGTAAGCTGCATAACTCGCGGCCTGTAGCGCCTTTCCATTGATCGCATTGGCTACCGCGTAGCTTGCCGAGACAGCCGCGTGACCACAGCCATCGATCGACTTCGACCCTCGATGTTGATTGGCCAGGCGGTCTGCTTCCCTTTGTGAATGTTCCAGGGCTTCACGACTGGCGCGCCCATCAAGGTACCGACCCAGTACGTCCAGGCACTCGATGACTTCCGGTTCTTCTAGCAGGTGTCTGATCCGGATGACACAGGCGTGAGCGAAGGCCAGCCGAAGCGTCTCGTTTTCCGGTGCCAAAAGGCCTGTTTCCGATGCAAGTTGTTCCAGCGCCTGGTTCATGCACACCTCCGGTGACGGATGGGGTTTCGTCAATTTCTGGTTTATATCAGCATTTTTCAGGCCGACATGGGCGCTTGTCGGGAACAAATCCACCCGCCCCGCAAGGGCGTCGACCACCGGACGTGGTTCGCCCGCGACCGGAAGGGTTCCTCTGGATTTTCCAGCCGGGGAACTTATCCCCGCCTGAACGCCCGAACCATCGGACAATCCGTACATTGATCGAAAAAAAGGACCGTGATGTTGTTGAGCTATTTCGAAACCGCGCCGCGTCGTGTGCTGGCCCTGGTGTCTGCCGTCTGTGTCGCCATGCTGGCGTTTGGCCTGTACCTGCAGCATGTCGTCGGCCTGGAGCCTTGCCCCATGTGTATCGTGCAGCGTTATGCGCTGGTGCTGGTGGCGGTGGTGACGGGTGTCACGGCTTTCGCGCGCGGCAAAGCGTTGCTCATGACGGGCTCTGCGGTGACGCTGCTGGTGGCCGGTTTCGGGGCTTTTGTCGCCGCGCGCCAGAGTTTCCTGCAGTGGTACCCGCCCGAAGTCGCTTCCTGCGGGCGCGACTTTTACGGAATGATCGAGACCTTTCCGCTGCAGCGCGTGATCCCGATGATCTTCAAGGGCAGCGGCGACTGCACCAAGATCGACTGGACTTTTCTGGGCCTGTCGATCGCCAACTGGTCGTTTCTCTGTTTTGCCGGCATCTCGCTGCTGATGCTGGCCCTGCTGGTGGTTCAGGGGCGCAGGGCGCAAGCCGCACGCCGCTGATCCGGTCGTTCAGGGTGGCAGCGGTGCCACCCGCGCCGGCACCAGCACAATTTCAATGCTGCCGCCCGGGTTGTGGCTCCTGAGCCGCAATTCGTCGTGGCTCAGGCTCAGGATGTCGGTCTTGTACTCCTGCGCCTCCTCGATCATCGTGAGCTTGCCGTTTTGGTAGGTCCAGGCACCGAACGCGGCCTTGCTGTTGGGCGAGGTGACCACCAGCGTGCCGTCCGACAAAAACGCGTACAGCGTGCCGGGCGCGACCCCGGTGGACAGGCTGACTTCCCACACCTTGTTGATGAAACCCGGCTTCACGTTGGCGGGGTAGGGCGTGGGCGTGTTGGCCTGGTCGACGGGTTCGGGCTCTTTCGAGCAGCCCACGACCAGCAAAAGCACAGCCAGGCAACAGGCCCGCCGCAGTGAATGTTTCATCGTGCGTGACTCCAAAAGAAAGTCCCAAAGAAACGATTCTCCCTTGAGGCCGGAAAAGGTGTAATACTGTACATATAAACAGTATTTTATGCCTTTTCCCTTCATGACTCCGCTTTCTTCCGTCACGCCCACGCCGCCTTTGTCTCCGGGCCAGGCGCTGAACGCCATGCACGCCGACGTCTGGCGCGCCGCCGAGCTGGGCAGTCACAGCCTGCCGGCCCTGGACACCGGGTATGCGGCGCTGAACCAGGTGCTGCCCGGCGGCGGCTGGCCGCAGGGCGCGCTGGTGGAAATGCTGCAGCCGCAGGCCGGCCTGCACGAGTGGGGTCTGCTGGCGCCAGCGCTGGCCGCCGTGCAGGCCGCGGCGCCGGCCAAGCTGGTGGTGCTGGTGGGCGCGCCCTGGCTGCCGTTCGGCCCGGCGCTGGGCGCGCGCCAGCTCAACATGCAGCGCGTGCTCTGTGTGCACAGCCAGGGGCCGGCGCTGCTGTGGGCCACACGCGAAGCGCTGCAGTGTGCCGACGTGGCCGCCGTGCTGGCCTGGCTGCCCGATGCGCGCAGCGCCCATTTGCGCCGCCTGCAGATGGCCGCGCATGCGCACAGCCAGCTGTTGTTTGTGTTCCGGCCGCTGCGCGCGCAGCTCGAGTCTTCGCCCGCGCCGCTGCGCCTGCTGCTCGAAGGGGCGGCGGCAGAAGACGGCAACCTGCGCGTGCATGTGCTCAAGCGGCGTGGCCCGCCGCTGGCCGCGCCGCTGCTGCTGGCCACGCGGCCGGTGCGCCTGACGGCCTTGCTGGCGGCCAGCCGCGAACGCGTGCGCCGGCGCCGGGAAGAGGCAGGCGGACTTGTGCCCAGGCTGCAGCCGGCCCCGACCGCTGTTTCCGCCGCATCAGGAGAGGTGCATGCCTTGCTGGATCGCATTGCAAACAGCCATCACCACTGAAGCGGGGTCGGCGCTGATGGACGAGGCCGCGCTGCAGCGCACCGTGGCCAGCCTGGCGCTGGGCTTCACGCCGCGCGTGGCGCTGGTCGACGAAGCCGTGCTGCTGGACGTGAGCGGCAGCCTGCGCCTGTTTGGCGGGCTGGCGCAGCTGATGCAGCTGCTGGAGCAGCGTTTGATCGAATTTTTTGAATCAAATCGGGCGCTACCCCTTATACGGCGTGCGCAAGGTGCTACATCCTTGATAGCACTGGGGCGCTTGCGCCACGCGGCTGGCAAGCCGGGGCAGGGCCGCACGCGGGTGGCCGATCTGCCCATGCACACCTTGACTGCGGCGCGCCCGCACCTGGGCGTGCTCGAGCGCATCGGCTGCCGCAGCTGGGACGACCTGCTGCGCCTGCCGCGCGACGGTGTGGCCCGGCGTTTCGGCGCGGAACTGCTGGAAGCGCTGGACCGTGCGCGCGGCAACCTGCCCGACAACCACGACTGGCTGGTGCTGCCCGAACACTTCGAGGAAAAGATCGAGCTCAACGCGCTGGTCACCCACGGCCCGGCGCTGATGGCCGGGGCCGAACGCCTGCTGGCCGGCCTGCACGCCTGGCTGCTGGGGCGCCAGAGCGGCATCTGCGCGCTGCGGCTCATCTGGCACCTGGACAAGCGCCGCGACGTGGCGCCCAGCGGCGAGATGGAAGTCCGCACCGCCCAGCCCGCGCAGGACCTGCGCCACGTCACGCGACTGATCGCCGAGCACCTGGCGCAGCAAAAGCTGCCGGCGCCGGTGCATTCCTTGAGCCTGCGTTCGCTGGTCACCGAGCCACTGGTGGACGCGGCCGCCGCCACCACCAGCCTGCTGATGGAAGCGCGCCAGCAGGGCGACAGCGCGGTGGAACTGATCGAACGCCTGAGCGCCCGCCTGGGGCCCGCGCAGGTGTTGGCCTGGCAGCCCTGCGCCGACCACCGGCCCGAGCAGATGCAGCGCTGGGTCAGCGCCCAGGGCGCTATTCAATTAATAGCTGGTGGCGCCCACCAGACAAGGGCCAGAGGCCAAAAAGGCTTGAAAAAGGCGGAGGCAGGGGAGGCCAGAACCGACGCCCTCTACCCGACCTGGCTGCTGCCCGAGCCGCTGCGGCTGGCGGCGGTGGGTGACAGCCCGGTGTACCAGGGCCCGCTGCTGCGGCTGGCCGGCCCGCAACGGCTGGAGGCCAGCGGCTGGCTGATGACTGGTGAAGCGGCCGGCGTGCGCAGCAAGCCCGCGGCGATTCGTGACTACTTCATCTACCGCAGCCAGCAGGCGGGTTTGCTGTGGATTTTCAGCGAGCGTTTGCCGGTGCCACAGCCGGCACACACGCAGCGTCAGGCCTGGTACCTGCACGGTTTTTTTGCCTGAGTTGCTGGATTGAAATTGTCATGTTCAGCGGACCGCTTCCCGACTATGCCGAGCTGCATGCACTGAGCAACTTCAGCTTCCAGCGCGGCGCCTCGCACGCCGAAGAGCTGGTCGAACGGGCCGCCGGCCTGGGCTACCGCGCGCTGGCCATCACCGACGAATGTTCGGTGGCCGGCGTGGTGCGCGCCCATGTGGCGGCCAAAAAACACGGGCTCAAGCTGCTGCCCGGGGCCGAGTTTTTTGTGCAGGCGGCGCATGCCTTCCGGCTGGTGGTGCTGCCGCACAACGCGGCCGGCTGGGGCAACCTGTGCGAGTTCATCACCGCGGCCAAACAGGCCGGTGACGTGATCGACAAAGGCAGCTACCGCGTGGCGCTGGGCGAAAGCGATTTTTCGCTGCTGGCCGATTGCGAAGTGCTGCTCGTGCCCTTGCCGGATGCTATCGATACCGAAGCGCTTGGCGCCCATGCTGCCTGGGCTGCAGGCCTGTTTGGCTTGCAGGCCTGGCTGGCCGTCGAGCTGCTGCAGGGCCTGGACGATGCGCTGCGCCTGCAGCAGCTGCAAACGGTGGCGCGGCGCAGCGGCATCCGCCTGGTGGCGGCGGGCGGGGTGCTCATGCATGTGCGTTCGCGCAAGCCGCTGCATGACGTGATGACGGCCGTCAAGTTGGGAAAAACCGTGCATGAGTGCGGCTTTGCGCTGCAGGCCAATGCTGAAGCGCATTTGCGGCCCCGCATGCGCCTGGCCGACCTTTACCCGGCCGAGCTGCTGCGCGCCACGCTGGCGGTGGCGGCGCGCTGCAGCTTCAGCCTGGACGAGATCCGCGACCTGTACCGCTACCCGGTGGGCGACATGGTGCCCGAAGCGGAAACGCCGGCCCGGTGCCTGCGCCGGCTGACGGCCGAAGGCGCGCACGAGCGTTACCCAGGCGGCGTGCCGGAAAAGATCCAGACGCAGATCAACTACGAACTGGCGCTGATCGAGGAACTCGGCTACGAGATGTACTTCATCACCGTGCACGACATCGTGCGTTTTGCCCGGCAGCAAGGCATTCTGTGCCAGGGGCGCGGCTCGGCCGCCAACTCGGCCGTCTGTTTCTGCCTCGGCGTGACGGCCGTCAACCCGGCGGAAAGCCAGTTGCTGTTCGAGCGCTTCATCAGCCGCGAACGGCGCGAGCCGCCCGACATCGATGTGGACTTCGAGCACCAGCGGCGCGAGGAAGTCATCCAGTACATCTATGCCAAATACGGCCACGACCGCGCGGCGATTGCCGCCACCGTGATCAGCTACCGGCCGCGCAGCGCCATCCGTGACGTGGGCAAGGCGCTGGGCGTGGCGCCCGAGCTGGTCGAGCAGCTGGCCAAAGAACATTTCTGGTTTGACGGCAGCGAGGCGCTGGAGAAAAAACTGGCCGAAGCTGGCCTGCAGCAGGACCCCGGGCCGGTGCTGCAGTGGCTGGACCTGTCGGTGCAACTGATCGGTTTTCCGCGCCACCTGAGCCAGCATGTGGGCGGCTTTGTGCTGACCCAGGGCAAACTCACGCGCCTGGTGCCGGTGCAGCCGGCGTCCATGGAAGCGCGCCGCATCATCCAGTGGGACAAGGACGACCTCGACGCCATGGGCCTGCTCAAGGTCGATGTGCTGGCGCTGGGCATGCTCTCGGCCATCCGCCGCTGCCTGCAGCTGGTGGACCAGCTGCGCGGTGGCGAACTGCAGATGCACCAGATTGCCGGCGACGACAAGCCCACTTACGACATGATCTGCGCGGCCGACACGGTGGGTGTGTTCCAGATCGAAAGCCGTGCGCAGATGTCCATGCTGCCGCGCCTACAGCCGCGCAACTACTACGACCTGGTGGTGGAAGTGGCCATCGTGCGGCCCGGGCCCATCCAGGGCGGCATGGTGCACCCTTACCTGAAGAGCCGCGAGATTGTCCGCAAGGGCGGTGAGATCGAATTCAAATACCCGGAGCTGAAAGAGGCACTGGGCCGCACCCTGGGCGTGCCGATTTTCCAGGAGCAGGTCATGCAGATCGCCATGATCGCAGCCAAATTCACCGCCGACGAGGCGGACGATTTGCGCCGCTCCATGGCGGCCTGGAAACGCAAGGGCGGGGTCGAGCGTTTTCATGACCGCCTGGTCAACGCGATGACGGCGCGCGGGTATGACGCCACTTTTTCGGAAAACATCTTCAGCCAGATCCGCGGCTTTGGCGAGTACGGCTTTCCGGAAAGCCATGCCGCCAGTTTTGCCAAGCTGGTCTACGTGAGCTGCTGGCTCAAGTGCCACGAGCCCGCGTGTTTTCTGGCGGCGCTGGTCAACTCGCAGCCCATGGGGTTTTATGCGCCGTCACAGCTGGTGCAGGACGCGCGCCGGCACGGGGTGGTAGTGCGCGCTGTGGACGTGACCTGCAGTCAGTGGGATTGCACGCTGGAGACGGCAGACGAAGTGGCCCGCTTGCCGCAGTATCCAGGCATCCATCCCGGCCAGCCCGCCGTCCGCCTGGGCCTGTGTCTGGTGGCGGGCCTGCCTGAAGCAGCGGCGCTGCGCATCACGCAAGCCCGCGCGCTAGCGCCTTTCACCTCGACCGAAGACCTGGTCGCGCGCGCGCAGCTCGGCACGCGCGAGATCAACGCGCTGGCCGCCGCCGATGCGCTGCGGCCCCTGGCCGGCCACCGGCGCCAGCAGGTCTGGGAAGCCTCGGCCATCCAGCCCGCGCCCGCCTTGCTCAAGGCCGTGCCCACGCATGAAACGCCGCTGGTGTTGCCGGAGACGCCCGAGGGCGAAAACATCCTGTTCGACTACCAGTCCACCGGCCTCACGCTGCGTCGCCATCCGCTGGCCCTGCTGCGCCCGCGCCTGGCCCGCCGCGGCCTGCTGAGCGCCGGTGAATTGAATGCCTTGCCCAATGGCCGGGAGGTGGCGGCCTGCGGCATTGTCACGGTGCGCCAGCAGCCGCAAACCGCCAAGGGCACCATCTTCGTGACGCTCGAAGACGAGACAGGCCCGGTCAACGTGATTGTCTGGAAATCACTGCGCGACACCCAGCGCCACGAGGTGCTGCATGCGCGCCTGCTGGCGGTGTACGGCGTCTGGCAGCGCAGCGAGGAAAGCGACACCCGGGAAGGCTACGGCGCTGTGCGCAACCTGGTGGCGCACCGGCTCGAAGACCTGACGCCGCTGCTGGGGCGGCTGGGCACGTCCAGCCGCGATTTTCACTAAAGGCCGCAGACCGCTGGCTTACATGCCCGACGGGAAGGTCTCGGGCGCCTCGCCGGTATGCCACACCGGGCCCCGGTCCAGCGGTTCCAGCGCATGGGTTTCGTCGATGTGGATCAGCGCGTCGAACTGCTGGCTCAGGTGGGTGTGAAAGTAGTGGCTCTGGCGTTCGGTGTCGGGCCGGTAGATCACGCCGATGGCGCGCTGCAGCCGCTGCGGCTCCGTGAGTTCGCCGAGGGCGGCGTTGTCGCGCAGGTTCAGCCAGAAGCGGCTGGTCCCGGTCTGGTGGAAGACCGCCTCCCAGCTGCCGGGCAGGCCGGCGCGCACCCGCTTGTGCTGCGGCGGTTCGTCCCAGTTCGACGCGGCCGTCACCGAACCGTGGTGGGTGCTGAAGCCCACCAGCACCGCGTCGCCGTCATGGCGGTCGCGTACGAGCTGGCCCACGTTCCATTCCCCGCGGTCGCCCATTTCGGTGGCGGCCGCGTCGCCGAGGTGCGAGTTGTGCGCCCAGACGGCCATGCGCGGCGGCACGCCGCCGGCGCCCAGGTGGCGGTCCAGTGCCTGCAGCGTTTCTTCCATGTGGCTGTCGCGCAGATTCCAGGACGACACACGGCCGTGGAACATGGTGCGGTAGTACTCCTCGGCGTTGCGCACCAGGCGCGCATTCTGCTGCGCGTAAAACATGTCGTCGCGTTCCAGCCCGGGCGTGGACGGCAACTGGGCGAAGCGCCGGGTCATGGCGCGCAGTTGCTGCACGACCTCGTCTTCGCAACTGCGTGCCAGTCCGAAACTGGCGGCGTAGCCGTAGGCCTGGCTGTCTTCGCCCGCGTGGTCGAAACAGGCATACCGCTCGCGTGCCCGTTCTGCCGCCGGCGGGTCGGTGCGATCCAGGTAGGCCAGCACTTCCTGGATGGAGGTGAACAGGCTGTACAGGTCCATGCCGTAAAAGCCGACCTGGCTGGCGGCGCTGCGCCCGGCGTTGTACTCGCGCAGCCACTCCACAAAATCGCGCACCACGGTGTTGCGCCACATCCAGGCGGGAAAACGTTCAAACCCCGACAGGGCGTCGCCGGCGTTGCGGTCGTCCGACAGGCCGCGCACATAACGGTTGACGCGCCAGGCGTCGGGCCAGTCGGCCTCCACCGCGATGGCGGTGAAGCCTTTTTCGATGATGAGCCGCTTGGTGATGTTGACGCGCTCCTGGTAGAACTCGCGCGTGCCGTGCGAGGCTTCACCGAGCAGCACAAACCGCGCGGGGCCGATCATCTGCAGCAAGCCGTCGTGGTCGTGCGTGCTGCCAGTCAGGGGGTGCAGGTGCTGCCGCAGGCCCTCGAGCAGGGCCGTGTCGGTGTGGGTGGGGGAATGCTGCGCGGTCATGGCAGGGTCCTGGTGGGTTGTCAGGGGGAAGGCGCGTGCACGCGGGCGTCGTCAAGCAGCGTGCGCACCTCGTCGTCGCTGGTCTGGGGAAACTGCCGGTACCACAGGCCAACCGCGCGAAACGGTTCGGGCATGGCGACGCAGACCACCTCATCGGCCACACCCTGCAGCGCGTCGCAGCTGTCCGCGGCGCCCACCGGCACGGCCATCACCAGATGCGCCGGTTGCTGCTGGCGGATGGCCAGCAGCGCGGCGTGCATGGTCGCGCCGGTGGCCAGCCCGTCGTCAACCACGATTACCGTGCGGCCGTGCAGATCGGGCGCCGGGCTCTGGCCGCGGTAGAGCCGCTCGCGCCGCTGCAGCTCGGGCTGTTCGCGCGCCACCGCGGCGGCGACCTCTTCGGGCGTGACGTGCATGCCCGGCATCGGGTTCATCACGCGCACGCCGCCACTGGCAATGGCTCCCATGGCGTATTCCTCGTGGCCCGGAAAGCCGAGCTTGCGCACCACAAACACGTCCAGCGGCGCCTTTAGCGCGCGCGCCACCTCGTAGGCCACGGGCACGCCGCCGCGCGGCAGGGCCAGCACCAGCAGGTGGGGGCGGCCGCGGTAGTGCGCCAGCGCGCCGGCCAGCACGCGGCCCGCCTCGCGGCGGTCCTCATAGGGAAGGCGTGTGTCTCTCATGATGAACCCCCATGGTTGTCACCGGCGCCAAATAGGCGCTGAACCAGTCGGCCGCCAGCTCGGCCACCTGCTCCAGGGTGCCGCGTTCCTCGAACAGGTGGGTGGCGCCCGGCACGATCGCCAGCCGTTTTTCGCAATGCAAATGGGCGTAGGCCTGCTCATTGAGCGTAATCACCTCCTCGTCGTCGCCGCCCACAATCAGCAGGGTGGGCGCGCTGACCGCCGCCAGCGCCACCGGGCCGGCCAAGTCGGGGCGGCCCCCGCGTGAGACCACTGCGGCAATACGTTTGCCGAGCCGGGCCGCGGCAATCAGCGCCGCCGCGCTGCCCGTGCTGGCGCCGAAGTAGCCGATGGGGGCGTGTTTCAGGTCCGGCTGGGCAGACACCCACTCGGTGACTTCCTGCATGCGCCCGGTCAGCAGGGCGATGTCGAAACGGTGTTCGCGGGTGTGGGTGTCGACCTGTTCTTCCTGTACGGTGAGCAGGTCGAACAGCAGGGTGGCAATGCCCGCCTGCTGGAGTTTTTGCGCCACCTGGCGGTTGCGGGCGCTGTGCCGGCCGCTGCCGCTGCCATGAGCAAACAGCACCAGGCCTTTGGCCCCGGCCGGCAGGACGAGGTCGCCGTACAGCCAAGTGTCACCGCAGGGAATGCGGACTTCCCGGCTCGTCGGGGCAGAGGTGGGACGGTTCATGGACATCTCCGTTAGAGAATCCCACCATAGTCCTGCGCGGCGTGGCCTGCTATCAGACAAGTCCTATTTGACGGTCAGACGGGCTTGGCCTTGATCTGGAACAAAAACAGGCACCAGCCCAATCAGGACGGGCGCAGCCAGCTATGAAATCAGGAGTTGCTGGCGCGGCGGTAGAAAGCCAGCGAGCCGGCCAGGCTCAGCAGGGCGCCGCCGCACAGGCGGTCCAGCCAGCGTGTGGCACCGGCCTTGAGCAGCCGCAACGCCCGCGCGCCGATGACGGCATAGGCCAGCATCACGGTGAAGTCCAGCCCCCCGAACACCAGTGCGATCGTGATGTACTGCGGCGCCTGCGCGGCGGCCGGGTCGATGAACTGCGGCAGCAGGGCGGAGCAAAACAGATAACCCTTGGGGTTGGTGGCGGCCACCAGAAAGGATTTCATGAAGATGGCCCGGCCATTGCGTGGTTCGGCATCGGCCTCGCCGGCGGGCAATTCAAAACCGCCTTTCGAGCGCAGCATGCGCACGCCCAGCCAGGCCAGATAGATGGCCCCTACCCATTTGAGCACCGAGAACCAGAACTCCGAAGCCGCCAACAGCGCGCCCAGACCCAGCGCCACCGCACCGACCAGCACGAAGTCCGAGGCCACGGCCCCCAACATGCCGGGCACGGAGCGGCGAACGCCGTAACGCGAGCCGTTGATCAGCGCCAGCAGCACCGTGGGACCGGGCGTGGCGATCACCGCCAGCGCGACGGCTGCAAACAGCAGCAGGCTGCTGCTGGTCATGCCGCGGCTCCGCAACCGGCCGGTTTGAAGACACGCTCGGTCGATGCCGGGTAGCGGGCCAGTTTGTCAGCCGGCCGGCGTGGCCGGGCGACCAGTTCGCCGCCGCAGTTGGGGCAGATGCCGTGCAGCTTGCTGCTGGCGCAATCGCTGCAGAAGGTGCATTCGAAGGTGCAGATGCGGGCCTCAGGGGACTCGTTGGGCAGATCCTTGTTGCAGCATTCGCAGTTGGGGCGGAGTTGGAGCATGGTGTGTCCTGTTCAAAAGCGGGTGGGAAGGGCGTTCCCCTGCTGCACATTTTCGGGTATTTCCCCCAGTCAGGTGTCCACCCATCGGCCCGGCGGCCTGCGGGGTTGCCCGATTGTCACTACCATTGGCCTGATTTCCCACCCCTCTGACAAGGACACACGCATGAGCACCCCGGCACCGACCCCCATGAAAATCGACTTCGTCTCCGACGTGTCCTGCCCCTGGTGCGTGATCGGCCTCAAGTCACTCGAAGACGCGCTGGGCCGGGTCGCCGGCGAAGTGCAGGCCGAGATACATTTCCAGCCTTTTGAACTCAACCCGAAGATGCCGGCCGAAGGCCAGGACATCGCCGAACACCTGGCCGAAAAGTACGGCTCCACGCCCGAACAGTCACAGCGCAACCGCGAGATGATCCGCGCGCGCGGGCAGGACGTGGGTTTCACCTTCAGCATGGACAAACGCAGCCGCATCTACAACACCTTTGACGCCCACCGCCTGCTGCACTGGGCCGAGGAAGAAGGAGAAGGGCGCCAGCTGGCGCTCAAGGAGGCCTTGTTCAAGGCCTATTTCACCGACGGCGAAAGCCCGGGCTCGCACGAGGTGTTGGCCCGCGTGGCCGGCGAGGTTGGCCTGGACATGGCGCGTGCGAAGGCTATTCTGGCCTCGGGCGAGTACGCCGACGCCGTGCGCGAACGCGAGCAGTTCTACCTGCAGCAGGGCATCCACGCGGTGCCGGCCGTCATCATCAATGACAAACACCTGATCTCGGGCGGCCAGCCGGCCGAAGTGTTCGAGCAGGCCTTGCGGCAGATCGCTGCCGCAGGCTGAACGTCGATCACGGCCTGAGGGTTGCCTTAAGCGTGATCTCGGGCACGCTGGCCAGTGCCTTCGACAGCGGGCAGCCGCGTTTGGCGGCCTCGGCGATCCGCTGGAATTGGTCCGGGGCCATGCCCGGCACCTTCGCTTCGAGCGTCAGCGCAATGCGGTCGATCACAAAACCATCGCCTTCCGGCACCAACCGGACTTTGGCCTGGGTGTCGACCTGCTCGGTGGCAAAACCCGCCTTGTCACAGGCAAACGAAAAAGCCATGGTGAAACAGGCCGCATGCGCCGCGCCCAGCAGTTCTTCAGGGTTGGTGCCTGTGCGGTCGTCTTCAAAACGGCTGCCAAAACCGTAGGGGTAGTCTTTCAGCGCGTCGGTTTCGGTGCTGATCTGGCCCTGGCCTTGTTTGCCCTGGCCTTCCCAGTGAACGCTGGCGGTTTTTTCGGTCATGGTGTGTCCTTTGGATGATGATGTGATGGATGGCGGACCACGGCTTGCGTGGCCAACCTGTCCACTGTGCCGAGCCGGGACAGGGCAGGGCGTGAGACATCATCGCCAGCGGGTGCTGGACTTCTCCTACGCGGGGAAGAGATGCGATCCCAGCGGGACCGGATTGCAGGTTCTTCACCAGCACCTGACTCTTGCGGTTGACGTTGTACTTGCGTTTGCGCTTGCGCGCTTCCGGCAACCACTCGGGATCGACCTGCACAAAACCGCGCTTGATGAACCAGTGCATGGTGCGGGTGGGCAGCACAAAAATGCTGTCCAGGCCCATGCCCCGCGCGCGCTGCTCGATGCGCTTGAGGATGCGTTCGCCGCCCGGAATCGGGCTCTGGCTGTGCGGCGACACCGTGGTTGCGCCATTCTGGCTGCCATGGCCTCAGGGTAAGGGTTCAACCCGGTTTTCGTTGCGATTGACCATCAAGCCGCAGACAAAAGCTGCTGCGGCTGCAAGTACCAGTACTGGAAGAACCCGCTCCCATTGCCCTGTTGCAGCCACAAGCGCAGCCATGGCGGGTGGCCCACACAACATGCCGACGCTGGAGAGCTGCTGGACCAGGCCTTGAATCGTTGCCACCTGGCTGGGTGAACGCGCATAGGCCTGCGGGGCTGTCATCGCGGCAGCCGGGATCAGGGAACCAAAAAACGACAAGGCGAGACAGCTCGCGTAGCGCAATCCATCGGGCGCCCCATCCGAGAAAATGCCGACGCTGCACAGGGCGATAGCCAGGGCGCCCGCACTGATCAGCGTGCCGCGCCGCGCGTTGCGCCGTTGCAGCCATGTGCCGGCGAGATTGCCTGGCGCGTTCATGGCAATCACCAGTGCGGTGAGCGCCGCAGCAACGACGAGCGACGCAGACCGGCGTTCGACCAGGAAGGTGGGGAGCCAGATCATCACGGCCGTCCATTGGCCGGCGTAAAACATCATGGCGACCGCCGTCCACCATGCGCCCGCGTGACGCAGCCCCCCGGCGATCTCCGCAAACGTCGGCGGCGCGGCGGACGGCTGCGGGAAATGGCCTCGCAGCAGCCACAACGCCAGCGCAGACGCGCCAGTCAGTGTCGCAATGGCTAGCCACAGCGCGCGCCAGTGGGCGACGGCCAGCACCAGGGGCGCAAACAACACCACAAGCGCCATGCCGCAAGCCATGTAAACGCCCCACACACCGAGTGCCAGTTTGCGGTCCGCGGGCACGGCGGCAGCGAAAATAAGAGCTGGCGCGGCCACGGTCACCGCCAGGAAACCAGCGCCCTCCAGCACGCGTGATGCCAGGAGCCAGGCACTGCCGTCGGCCAACACACCGAGTACCGCACCGCATGCGAGAGCGCCGCAGCCCGCCAGAGTGAAGCGAAACGCGCTCAGCCGGCCCGCCAGAAGCCCGGCGACCAGGCCGCAAGCCGCACCCAGGACGCTGATGATGGAGACGACCCAACCGGCGGTGAGCCGCGACAGCCCGAACTCATGGACCAGGGAAGGCAGCGCTGGCGCGAGTTTCCCGATATAGGTAGCAGCGAGCACGCCCGTTGCCAACGCGGCGGCGACGGCGAGCCACGGCGTGCGCTCAGGCGAATGGCGCTCTTTCACGGCGCGGCCAGTTTGGCTGCGATGAGGGCCACATGGCGGCCCTGAAAACGCGCGCCATCGAGCTCGTTGGCGCTTGGCTGGCGTTGGCCGTCGCCAGCCTGGGTCGAGGCGCCGTAAGGCGTGCCGCCGGTCACCTCGTCCATGCGCATCTGGCCCTTGACGGTGTAAGGCAGGACGGATCGCGCGCCTTCGGTGACTGCCTGCGTCATTGCTGCGGTGCGGCCGTACATCGAGTTAAACAAGACAAGAATTTTGGACATGGCATCGGCTCCTGGAAACATGGAAATACAGAGCAGAAGCTTATATGTTGGACGATGATTTGAAAATATGCTTAAAATGGATGCATCGTCTCCTGTATGGGACGATGGAGAAGTAAAATGCTTGATCTCAACGATTACTACTACTTTGTCCGGGTGGTGGAGCACAAGGGTTTTGCGCCAGCCGGGCGCGCCCTCGACATGCCCAAGTCGACCTTGAGCCGGCGCATCATCGAACTCGAAACCCGTTTGGGCGTGCGCCTGATTCACCGCAGCTCACGCCGATTCGCAGTGACCGAGGCGGGCCAGGAATTTCACCAGCACGCCAGCGCGATGCTGATAGAAGCCGAAGCCGCCGAGAACGCCGTGCGCCGGCGTCTGGCCGAGCCGGGTGGAACCATCCGCTTCACCTGCTCGATCGGTATGGCGCAAACCTTGGCCCCCATGCTGTGCCGGTTTCTGGTGCTGTTTCCGAAGGTCAACCTCGTCCAGCACGCCACCAACCGCTATGTTGATCTGGTCGAAGAGGGCTTCGACGTCGGGTTGCGTGGGCACTTCAAGCCGCTCGCCGACTCCAGCCTGATCCAGCACCGGTTGGCCCGAACCCCGTGGTATCTGTTTGCCGGTCCGGCTTACCTGGCGCGCGCGGGCGCGCCGCAAACCGTGGCTGAACTTGCCGCACACCCGGGCCTGGCGCTGGGAACGCGCGACGAAGAAAGCCGCTGGATGCTGCGCGATACCGACGGACTGGAGGCCACGGCAGCTTTTGTTCCCCGCATGCGCAGCGACGATCTGGAAACACTCAAACAGGCGGCGGTGGCAGGCACCGGGATCGTGGCGGTCCCGCCCTACCTGTGCAGAAGCGAGATTGATCAGGGCACGCTGGTGCGGGTCCTGCCGCAATGGTCGGCCCGCGCGGACGCCGAAGTGACCTTGCTCACCCCATCGCGGCGCGGCCAGTTGCCCTCGGTTCGCGCGTTTATCGACTTTCTGGTCGCCGAGTTTCCGCTGCTGGTCAGCGGCAGCTGAATCAGGTGGGCGGGCTCACCCCAATTTTTTCACCAGCACCTGGCTTTTGCGATTGATGTTGTACTTGCGTTTGCGCGCTTCCGGCAGCCACTCGGGATCGACCTGCACAAAACCGCGCTTGATGAACCAGTGCATGGTGCGGGTGGTCAGCACAAAAATGCTGTCCAGCCCGGCCAGCTTGGCGCGCTGCTCGATGCGCTTGAGAATGCGTTCGCCGTCGCCCTGGCTTTGGCTTTGCGGCGATACCGTGAGCGCCGCCATTTCGGCGGTTTTGGCTTCCGGGTAGGGATACAGCGCGGCGCAGCCGAAGATGACGCCGTCATGTTCGATCACGGTGTAGAGGTCGGCGTCGCGTTCGATCTCGGTGCGGTCGCGCTTGACGAGGGTGCCGTCTTTTTCAAACGGCTCGATCAGCTGCAAAATGCCGCCCACGTCGTCGGCGGTGGCTTCGCGCAGGCTCTCGAGTTTTTCGTCGATGACCATGGTGCCTATGCCGTCGTGCACGTAGATTTCGAGCAGCAGCGCGCCGTCCACCGCGAACGGCAGGATGTGGCTGCGCTCGACGCCGGCCTTGCAGGCCTTGGCGCAGTGCTGCAGGTAAAACGCGGTGTCGGTGGGCTGGGTGGCGTTGGGCAGCTGCGCGAGCAGCTTCTCGGCGGTGGCCAGCGGTAGCTCGGTGTCGATCGGGTTGTCTTCGCTTTCTGGTTCACCAGGGTGGATGCGGATGCCCGGGATTTCCGTGACAAAAATCAGCTTGTCGGCCTGCAGCTCAATCGCCACGCTGGTCGCCACTTCCTCCATGGTCAGGTTGAAGGCTTCGCCGGTCGGTGAAAAACCGAAGGGCGAAAGCAGCACCATGGCGCCGAACTCCAGCGTGCGCAGGATGCCCTTGGTGTCGACCTTGCGCACCAGGCCCGAGTGTTTGAAGTCCACGCCGTCGACAATGCCGACCGGCCGGGCGGTGATGAAGTTGCCGGAGATCACGCGCACCGTGGAGCCGGCCATCGGTGTATTGGGCAGGCCCTGGCTGAAGGCGGCCTCGATCTCGTAACGCAGCTGGCCGGCAGCCTCCTGGGCGCAGTCAAGTGCCACCGAATCGGTGATGCGCATGCCGTGCGAATATTTCGCTTCGTGGCCCTTGGCGGCCAGTTGTTCGTTGACCTGTGGCCGGAAGCCGTGCACCAGCACGATTTTTACGCCCATGCTCTGGATCAGCGCCAGGTCCTGGGCCAGGTGTTGCAGTTTGCCGGCGGCAATGGCTTCGCCGGCAATGCCGACCACAAAGGTCTTGCCGCGGTGCAGGTGGATGTAGGGCGCCACCGAACGGAACCAGGGAACAAAGGTGAAATTGAAGACGGCGGACATGGGCGCGCTTTCGGGGTCGGGAAAGGTGAACATCAGGCTGGAGGGACGGGAAAACCGGGCAAAAGCCACAGCCTTCCGGGCAATGGCAGTGAGTGTAAGGGACACGGCGGCGAGGCGGGAGGCGCGGCCGGGCGGCCGTTGGTGCCTGTTGGCGGTGGCTGTTTCGCCGGATAATGCGGCCATTCATGGACAAACTCGCGTTTGGCTTCTGGGGAGTTTATTTCGGCACGGCAGCACTGATGCTGGCGGGCTCGGCGCTGGGGTTCTCCCGTTCGCTGCACCGCATTTCGCTCAATGCCGGCCTGTCGGCCACGGCCTCGAGTTTTTTTGTGGTCGCCTTTCTGGGTGGCCTGCCGATTGACGATGAAGACACGCTGGCGCGGGTTCTCGCGCACATTGCGATGCTGGTCTCGGGCTTTCTGGCTTATCTGCTGTTTTCCATCCTGGGCCTGCTGGACAGCAGGAAGGCGCGGCTGCAGACCCGGCTGGCGCTGACGGTGCTGGTCCTGGGCGTGATGGCGGCGGGCTGGCTGCTGCCGCCGGCGCCCTCGCTCGTGCTGGGTCTCGGGTTCGCCTGGACCCTGGGTGCCGTGGCACTCGCCGTATCGCTGCGCAGCGTGTACCGCGGGGACCGGCTGGCCTGGACAGCGGTATTCGGGGTGTTTTTCATGCTGGTGGCCATGCTGGGCCTGGGCTGGATCGCGCTGGTGCGCGGGCAGGAGCCCTGGCCGGTGCATGCGGTCAGCGCGCTCGCCGGAACCGCCTACCTCGTGACCATGGCCGTGGCGCTCTGGACGCGTTACTCCTACCTGATCGAGCTGCACCAGGTCATGGCGATGGGGCCCAGTTACGACCCGGTGACCCGGATGCGTTCACACACCGAAACCGGGCAGATGGTCGGCGACATCTTCCGGCGCCGCCGGGACGAGCCGGCCGGGCCGGACGCGGCGCGTGCAGTGGATGCCGGCAACGGGGCCGGGGGCAGGGTGGGCGGTGTGCCGCCGGCGCCCCACCGGTCCGGGCCGCAGGTGGGCGTGATGGTCGTGAGCATAGGCAACCTCTTCACGCTGGAGCGCCTGCACGGCATGGCCGCGGTCAACCACGCGCTGTTTGTCTGTGCCGGGCGCTTGCGGCGCTCGGTACCGGCTTACATCGAGATGGGGCGGTTTTCGGGTGACGGCTTCGTGCTGCTTCTGCGCGACTGCAACGACAGCGGCCAGCTGATCCGGCTGGCGCACCTGGTGGAAAAACGCCTTTCCAAATCGGTGGTTCTCAACACCAGCCTCGATGCGGCGCGGCGCGAAAGCGAGCAGACGCGCTGGCAGGCCGAAATTGGTGTCGGCGTGTTGCTGGTGTCCGACCCGGCGGCCAGGGCTTCGAGCGTGCTGGCCGCCTGCAAGGCGATGTCGCGCACCGCCATGTCGTATGCAAGCCGGGTCGCCTGGCTGGACCAGGCCAGCGGGGAAGCGGTCGAGCTGCCGGTGCTGCAAGCCGCCTGAAGCCCTGTTGCCGGGCGGGCGCCCGCCAGCACCGATAATCAGTGGTTTTGAACCCCCATCCCTTGTCCTCGCCCCCCTTGTCCGTGCCCTTGCAGATCGATTTCCCCGAGTCCTTGCCCGTCTCGGGCAAACGCGAGGAAATCACCGCCGCCATCCAGGCCCACCAGGTTGTCATCGTTTGCGGTGAAACCGGCTCGGGCAAAACCACGCAGTTGCCCAAGATTGCGCTGGCCATGGGCCGCGGCAAGCTCAACTACCCGGCGGGCCAGGGCCGGCTGATCGGCCACACCCAGCCGCGCCGGATTGCCGCCTCCAGCGTGGCCAAGCGGATTGCCGAAGAACTCAAGACACCGCTGGGCGACGTGGTCGGCTACAAGGTGCGTTTCCAGGACCGGCTGAGCCGGGATGCTTCGGTCAAACTCATGACCGACGGCATCTTGCTGGCCGAGACGCAGACCGATCCGCTGCTCAAGGCCTACGACACCATCATCATCGACGAGGCCCATGAGCGCAGCCTGAACATCGACTTTTTGCTCGGCTACCTGCGCCAGCTGTTGCCGCGCCGGCCCGACCTGAAGGTGGTGATCACCTCGGCGACGATTGATGCGCAGCGTTTTGCCGACTACTTTGCGTCGAGCAAGGGGCCGGCGCCGGTCATCATGGTCTCGGGCCGGATGTTTCCGGTCGAGCAGCGTTACCGCCCGTATGAAGAGTCGCGCGACTACGACCTCAATGACGCGATCGCCGACGGCGTGGACGAACTCTGGCGCAATCCGCACAGTGCCGGTGACATCCTGATTTTCCTGCCGGGCGAGCGCGAGATCCGCGAGGCAGCGGACCATTTGCGCAAACACCTCGCGCACCAGCCGCTGTTTCGCAATGCCGAGGTGCTGCCGCTGTTTGCGCGTTTGAGCCAGGCCGAGCAGGACCGCATTTTCGACGGCCACACCGGCCGGCGCATCGTGCTGGCCACCAACGTGGCCGAGACCTCGCTGACGGTGCCGGGCATCCGTTATGTGATCGACGCCGGCACGGCGCGTGTCAAGCGCTACAGCTTCAGGAACAAGGTCGAGCAGCTCATGGTCGAGCCGGTGTCGCAGGCGGCGGCCAACCAGCGCGCCGGCCGCTGCGGCCGCGTGGCCGACGGCATCTGCATCCGCCTGTACGACGAGCAGGACTTTCTGGGCCGGCCGCGTTTCACCGATCCCGAAATCCTGCGCAGCTCGCTGGCGGCGGTGATATTGCGCATGAAGGCGCTGCACCTGGGCACCATCGAAAGCTTTGCCTTCATTGAGCCGCCGCAGGGCCGGGCGATTGCCGACGGCTACCAGCTGCTGGCCGAACTCGGTGCGGTGGACGACGACAACGAACTGACGCCGGTGGGCCGCAACCTGGCCCGGCTGCCGCTGGACCCGCGCGTGGGTCGCATGATCCTGGAAGCCAAAGAGAGGCAGGCGCTCGACGAGGTGCTGGTGATTGCCAGCGCGCTCAGCGTGCAGGACGTGCGCGACCGGCCCATGGACAAGCAGGCCCAGGCCGACCAGGCGCATGCGAAGTTCGATGACGAAAAAAGCGAATTCAGCGGTTACCTCAAGCTCTGGAAGTGGCTGGGCGACGCGCGTGGCGGGCACGACGCCGTGCACAAGCTGACGAATCGCCAGTATGAAAATCTCTTGAGAGAGAACTACATCAACATCCGGCGCGTGCGCGAGTGGCGCGACATCCATTCGCAGCTGCACGCGGTGGTGGGCGAGCAGAAATGGGTGCTCAACGACAAGCCTGCCAGTTACGAGCAACTGCATTTGTCCATGCTCTGCGGCCTGCTCGGCAACCTCGGCATCAAGAACGAGGAAGACGACTGGTACCTGGGCGCGCGCGGCATCAAGTTCTACCGCCACCCGGGCGCCAAGCTCAGCAAGAAGCCGGGGCGCTGGATTGTGGCGGCCGAGCTCGTCGAAACCACGCGCCTGTTCGGCCGCGGCATCGCCAACATCGAGCCGCAGTGGGTCGAGCAGGTCGCCGGCCATCTGCTGAAAAAACAGCTGTTGGACCCGCATTGGGAGAAAAAAGCCGCGCAGGTCACCGCGCTGGAACGCGCCACGCTGTACGGCCTGGTGATCTACAACGGCCGGCGCGTCAACTTCGGCCGTGTCGACCCGGTGACGGCGCGCGAGATTTTCATCCGCGAAGCGCTGGTGGCCGGCAACTGGGACACCAAGCTGCCTTTCCTGGCGGCCAACCTCAAGCTGATCGAACAGGTGCAGGACCTGGAGCACAAGGCGCGGCGCCAGGACGTGCTGGTTGACGAAGAGCTGATCTACGCCTTTTACGACCAGCAACTGCCGGCTGATATCTGCACCGGTGCCGGCTGTGAGCACTGGTACAAGGACGAGGTCAAAAAGCAGCCCAAGCTGCTGCTCCTGAGCCGCGAGGAGCTGATGCGCCACGAGGCGGCCGGCATCACCACGCAGGCTTTTCCCAAAACGCTGCGCCTGGGCGGCGTCGATTGCACGGCGACCTACCTGCATGAGCCGGGCGACGCCAGGGACGGTGTGACCGTCGATGTGCCGCTGTTTGCCCTGAACCAGGTCAATGAGGAGCGCTGCGAGTGGCTGGTGCCCGGCATGCTCAAGGACAAGATCCAGGCGCTGATCAAGACCCTGCACCAGCGGCCGCGCTCGCGCCTGGTACCGCTGCCCGATACCGCGGCGCGCATGGCGGCGGAGCTGCTGCAGCCGGAAAAATTCGGCGCGGGTTCGCTGACGGATGCCGTGCTCAAGCTGGTGCGTGATGCGACCTCGCTGGACATCAAGCGCGGCGACATGAAAATCGACATGCTCGCGCCGCATCTGTTCATGAACTTCCGCGTGGTTGACGAACACGGCCGCCAGCTCGGCACGGGCCGCAACCTCGGTGCGCTCAAGGGCGAGCTCGGTTCGCAGGCACGCGGCGCTTTCCAGGCGCTGGCCGGGCTGAAGACGCGGGCGGCGCCGCAGGAACGCCAGGATTCAGAGCCAAATCGGCCTTCAGCCCAGCAGGGACGGGCGCAGAATGCTCCTGAAAACATAGCGAATCAGCCCAAGGCCGCACCAGTCAGGACGCCGGAGCGCTACACCAGCTGGAGTTTTGGCGAGTTGCCCGAACTCATGGAAATCAGCAAGGGCAAACAAACGCTGATCGGTTTTCCGGCGCTGATCGACCTCGGCGACGCGGTGACCATCGAGGTGTTCGACGAGCCCGACGTAGCGGCTGCCAAACACCGCGCCGGTTTGCGGCGCCTGTTTTCGCTGCAGATCAAGGACGCGCTGAAGTACCTGGAGAAGAATCTGCCCGAGCTGCAGAAGATGGCCACGGCCTACATGCTGGTCGGACGCGCGGCAGACAACTCGGGCGGCGGCACGCTCGAAGAGTTGCGCGAGCAGATCATCGAAGTTGCGCTGGACCGCGCCTTTTTGCTCGACCCGCTGCCTACCAACGAGGCCGACTTCAAAAAACGCATCGACGACGGACGCGGACGCCTGACGCTGATTGCCAGCGAAGTGGCGCGGCTGGCGGCCGGCATCCTGGTCGAGTTTGCCGCGGCGCAGCGCAAGATCAAGGACACGAAAAACGCTGCCGAGGCCGCTGCCGATGCGGCGCAGCAGCTGCAGCGCCTGGTGCCCAAACGTTTTCTGACGCTCACGCCCTACACACAGCTGCAGCACTTTCCGCGCTACCTCAAGGCCATCACCCTGCGGCTGGAGAAGTGGCGCGCCGACCCGGCCCGTGATGCGGCGCGGCTGGCCGAGCTGCGGCCACAGGAGCAGCGCTACTGGCGCCTGGTGGCCGAGCGCAAGGGCGCGACGGACGCGCGGCTGCAGGAGCTGCGCTGGCTGCTCGAGGAATTGCGTGTGAGCTTTTTTGCACAGGAGCTGCGCACGCCGCAACCGGTCAGCATCAAGCGGATTGAAAAAGCCTGGCTGCAACTGTTGGGTTGAGGCCAGGCTTTTCAGCGCGAGGCGCGCTCAGGCCAACCATGGCGACTACCGCACCGGGTCGCGCGCAAAAAAAAGGCTCCAGCCTTGCGGCGGAGCCTTTTTCAGCGGGATCTATGAGATCTAGATGCGGCCCATCAGCAGCAGCACGATCAGGATGATGACAATCAGTCCCAAACCACCGCTGGGACCGTAGCCCCACGAGCGGCTGTGGCCCCAAGTGGGCAATGCGCCCACCAGAATCAGGATGAGGACGATGAGCAGAATCATTGAAATCGACATGAGGAACTCCTTGTTATGTATGCATTGATTCTTGCTTGTTGTTGGGCTGGATCAAGCAGGAAGGGGCGCTGACTCACCGTCAGGGAGTTCCTACAGTTTGGGATCACGCTCTGCCTTGCTGTGCGCGTGTTCTGTAGTGCGCCAACAAGCCGGGACTCGCCCCGGCGGGCGACTCACTTTCTCTTGCTTCGCCAAGAGAA
>JAZKAP010000025.1:0-191981 GCA_040389085.1 Pseudomonadota bacterium | reverse complement strand
TCGTCCAGGTTGATCAAATTGGCGTTAGCTTACCCACTCAGATTTCAAGAGAGGCACAAAAGGGATCAGTGTGCCGAGGTCACCGAATGCGCCCGCCCACTCCATGCGGTCGTAGCGGTTGACGGCATGGTTGGAAGCCGTTGCGACTTCGGACGCTGGTTCTGTAGCCATAAAGCACGTGCAAAAAGTTTAAGTATGGCCCATGAACCTCCTTGCGGGCGCGGCACAGGCGCGGGACTGGCGGACCTGAGCCCGGTCACTTTTGGACTCCGCCGGAAAGTGCTGGCCTATTCGGTGCGGGACAACGGCACCCGCCAGCGCCAGAAACGGTCGCACAACCACGGGACACCACCGTGGGTGCAACCGTGCAGAACGCACTGCTCCTACGGCGCCTCGCCAGCCTTATTGCGACGCCCACCAGAACTGCCACCACGATGGCACCTGCGATGACCGGGGCCTTGCTGCTCAAACCCAACCAATCACCGATGGCCATCGTGATCAGGCTGACCACTGAAACACCACTCACAAGGGGAACCAGCAAGGGAATGGCACAGCAGGCGGCACACGCACCGGCGACCCCCAAAGCCGCCAACACAGGTTTTTTCATTCTTTGCTCACTTGGATGAACTCGGGACAATTCCCTTAAACTGAATGTAGGACCTCAAGTAACTTGAGATGCAAGGGGCATTGATGAATAACCTACAGACGTCGGGGCAATTGACGATTGGCACGATGGCAAGCCGCACCGGTATGAACGTATCGGCTATCAGGTACTACGAAGAAGTGGGCTTGATTCCCCAGGCCGCTCGACGACCCAGCGGACACCGTGTGTATGGCCAGGAAGTCGAAGAATTGCTCATGCTGATCCGCCACTGCAGAGACTTCGGTTTACGGGAATACGAAGCCGAGCTCGACCTGCCAATCTGGAGCCCCGGCGTGCGCGGCGCCGCCCAGCGTGAGTTGGCAGCTCTGCGTGTAGGCTTTGATCCTCAGCTACAGGTAACCGAGGTGGTGTCGTGTGTGTGTGTGCGCGGCCTGGAGACTACTTTGGCTGAAAGGCGATCAAGCCCATTCCCGTCAGGCTCACAGCAACGCCGGCCATGTCCCAAGCCGTAGGACGGATGCCATCGACTGCCCACAACCATCCCAAGGCAACGGCAATGTAGACGCCACCATAGGCAGCGTAAACGCGGCCAGCGGCGGCGTCATGAAGGGTCAGCAGCCAGGCAAAAAGTGCCAGGCTCACCCCGGCAGGAATCAACAACCAGATCGGTCCGCGTTTAGCCAACCAGAGGTAGGGCAAATAGCAACCCACGATTTCCGCAAGAGCGGTGACAAGGTACAAAAGAAAGGTTTTCATATCGACTGACGGTTACCTGCTTTAGCCGCAGCAACGTGTTGATCCAGGGTTCTTTGCTTCGTCTGAACTCAAATCTTTGAGGATGGTGCATTTGGGTGCGGGGCCACCCAAACACTGGTCAGTACAGGTCTGCACGAAATTTGACAGCGTGCGCTCAAGCTTTTGCAACTCCGCCAATTTGGTCCGGATTGCATCGAGATGAACCTTTGCGATGTCGCGTGCCTCCGCACAATCGCGCTCATCGTTTGTAGAGAGCGAAACCAAGGCCCGCGTCTCGTCAATCGAGAAGCCGCCGTTGTTGTTGAAGCGGTCGCTGCGCTGGGCCAGCAAGGCGCTGGGCGAGCCGTTAATCCAGGACGATGCCGCGCGCTCCCTGGCCTGCAATTGGGCGCGGCGGCTGTCTGCGCTGCGAGCCGCCGGGCTCAGGGCCCAAGCCGCGTCCAGCGCCTCCCGCAGGCTGGTGCCGCCGGTGGGCGCTGTGGCTCCGGCTAAGGATGGTACGGGTCGCGGCGGCGCTATCTGGGCACGGGCAAGCGTAATCGCGGCCGGCACTAACAGCGATGCGCAGACAAGCCGCGACAACCGGAAAGAGGAAAAATCAAGCAAGAGCGTTCTCCGAAGCAAATCAAGACTTCGGCGAACCTTTGCACTCAGGCGGTTGGAAAAAGAAAGACTTTTAAAGCGCCCGTCAGGTCAAAGGTTCACCACCAATGAGGTGGTGGTGCTCCATTTGGGGCGTTCGATGCTGTTGGGATGTTCGTGGCTGACCCAGAAGGTCGGCGCGGGCAGCGCGGCGCCAACGACTGCCTCATTGAAACGCAGGCCAAGCGTAGCCAGCATGTCATTGGCATGGCCGCAGTGGCTACAGGTTTCCGAGTGACTGCGGTCACGTTCCGTGTCGAAGCTTGCCCTGGTGTCATCCGCAACGACAAGTTGGGCCGCTATATGACTCCGGTCCTGCGCAGCATCGGCTGCCGAGTGTGCATAGGCGCCACCTGACAGTAGCGCCAACCAGACAATCAGGAAGTGACAGACAAAGCGTTTCACGGACCGTATGCTAACAGCCTCGAAATCCCCCGCGCAGTGCAAGGATGAGCTCGGGACTGCGAGGGGACAGACTTTGAGACTGTACGGCCGGGTGTAAGGGAATCACCAAAAACCTTAAAGTCACTTATGCCATCGTGGGGCCGGGGCGGTGCCACCGGCGGGCACCCCTTGCAAACCGAATCGTACAAGTGCGGGGCAAAAAAATGTTACCGCGAGCGCTTGGATGGACCTCGTTTGCGCGTCGCACTTTCTTTCTTCTGTTTATGTTTTTTTCTGTCACGCCAGCGCAAATAGCCAAGAAATGCGTAAAGCGATAAAACAGTTGCGCCTCCCAACAAAAAGTATGTGGTCAGCTCCCCCTGAGGTACACCAGATAAATCGTGGAATCTACTAAACATTTCGAGGCCTTGAAGCAAAAAAGTTGGTCAATCCGCGTTCATTTGATGCAAAGCTGAGGGCCCGGATCGTGCCCTAGCGGCTACGGTCTGCGGGCATTACTCGCGGCTCCATTGGTCTCGTGCAATCAGTGACGTTGATATACACAGGGCTCCCGGTGGTCCACCTCGTTGCAGAGGGAACAGGTACAACGGCTTTCCTCGGACGATTGAGAAAGGGGTAGGATACAACTGCAAACGTAGATGCCTTAAGTTCCGCAACGCGTGGGTCTTTACGGCAATCGCGAAAAGGCTCCTTTATCAAGCTATCGGCTGAACCAATTTCTAATACCGTGCCTGGGCGCCAACCTGCATCCCAGTCATACTTGCCTTCATAAATGGTCTCACAACCGCTTATGACAACTAAAATAGGGGCCAGCAGGAGATGTGTAAGTAGCAGCTTCATTCGGCATACACCCGTTTGACTTCTTCCTCCACGAGGGCCTTGAGTTGCTCATGGCCGAAGTCCTTCAACGGTCGCCCATTGACAAAGAAACCAGGCGTCTTTGTGACTTGCAGAGTGCTGGCGTCCGCCATATCCTGGTCAAGCACAGCTTGGGCTTCCGGTGAACCGGCGTCTTGCTTAGCCTTCGCGGCATCCAGGCTGGTTCCCTTCAAAAAGGTCCATATCCGCTCCGGATTCGGATTGTCATGCGCGGCCCAGGCGTCCTGGGAATTCAGTACCACTTCCGTCACCGGAAAAAACTGCTTCTGCTTATGCGCGGCGATGAGGATTTTTGCGGCGACATCAGAGCCTTTGTGGAAAGGAACGAGGCGAACCACGAGCTGCACTTTTCCCTGGTGGCTGTCGACGATGCGCTTGACGAGGGGATAGAAGGCTCTGCAGGTTTCGCAGGCTGGATCAAAAAACTCGACGATGCGGACCTTGGCCTCTGGGGGGCCGTAGGTAGGCGCGTGCGAGCGATTGAAAACGGAACTATTCTCTTGCGCAAGGCGGGCCGCCGTCTCGGATTTTTTGTTGAAGTGACCGTATATGCCAAACGCAAATCCGAGCAGGACGACGATCCCGCAGAGAATGATGGTGAGCTGTTTGTTGGTCATAGTTTAGAGTCTTTCTTCGCTGCCAGCAGGAGCAGCACGATGATGGAAAAGGCGATAAGCGACAAAAGCGGGACGGTGATGAAGCCGACCAACTCCAGCTTTTGTGCCGAGCAAGATACACCTTTGCCGCAGGGCTGCAGGGTCGCCGGGATGAACCCGCCATAGAGTAGGCAGTGGTAGAAGGCGACAAGCCAGCCGGCGATTGCCAGCGGCAAGGCGTACTTCACGCTGCTGGCATCCTGCGTGTAGGCGCCTGCACCAAGTATCAGAACCAGCGGAAACATGGCGATGCGCTGGTACCAACAGAGCACGCAGGGCTCCAAGTCCATGACTTCGCTGAAAAACAGCGCACCTAGCGTGGAGACGAGGGCCACCAGCCAGCTCACTGTCAGCAATGTCCATTGCCGTTCGGAGGTCAAGGATGAAGCCGTCATGCAGGTTTCTCCGCCGGCCTGTGACTCCATGATGCGAAGACCACGAGCGCTGCGCCGCAGACGATGCCCATGTCCGCGAAGTTAAAGGCCGGCCAGTGCCAACCCCATGCATGGAAATCGAGAAAGTCCACAACATAACCACGCAAGGCGCGGTCCAGACCGTTGCTCAGCGCGCCTCCGAGAATCACCGCATACCCCAACAGTTCAAGCCTGGGGAGCGGCTTTCGCAACATGAAAATCAACCAGGCCGACACGACCAGTGCGATACCGCCAAAGAAGAAGCGCTGCCAGCCGCCCGCGTCCGCCAGGAAACTGAAAGCGGCGCCGTAGTTCCAGACGTGCACCAGGTTGAAGTATCCGGTGACGGACTGACTCCACGCGTACGGCGTGTATTCATGCACCCAGTACTTGGCGGCCTGGTCCGCCAAAAGCAGTACCAGTGCGATCCAATACCCCGCGGGATTTGGACCGGCAGTGCTGCGGCGGGGGCCGACAGTAAGAGGCGGGTTGAGATAGGACATTGTTCAAGCTCGAAAATTCATGAATTCCGACCCCGCAGCGGGGTGCAGGGCCAATGTAGGCCACGCCTGAAATCAGGCGTACCGGGCACGGAATTACAAAATGGGAGGCTTGAAGCTTTGCGCGCGTTCTGCGCTGAAGTAGCCGGATACTACTGAGGGAAAAGAAGGGCGTATTGCGATGTGACCTGGCGCGGCCATTTGGCCTTGGGCCATGACCGCCTGGTGGCATGCCTGGCAGAGATTGCACAGGCCGCAGGGCTGGCCCGAACTGCAACCCGACGGCGCGCCCGGGCTGGCTGCTTCGACGTGGGAGAAACAGGCCGCCGCATGATCGGCGCTGTCCTGGAAGGCGCTCGAACTCACGCTCATTTCCGAAGACAGCATTGGCTCCGATGGGACGGCAAGCACCAGCACGCCAGAAAGGGCAGGCTGAAAAACTATCATGGCGAAAAATAGCAAAAAGATGAGACGGTGCATTGCGGAGGCCTACTGGGAAAAGTTGTCGGGCCGTTCCAGCAGGCCGGAGTAGTTTAACCCAGCCGTGTTCCCCATCAATGGCATTCAGTCAGGCTGACCGCGACTCCAATCAAAATCCCATGCGGCGTGCCGGGCTCTAAAAGGTGGCTTGAAGCCACCGAGGGAGGTGACGGCTCGCAGAACGTACCGTCAGTTGCAAAAGTAGCACCGGGATCCTGCATCTGGACCAAGTTTGTGGATCAGCCCGCTCTATGCAGGATGGGAGTCTGAATATCACCATCGCATCAGGCCTGAGCAAAGGCGCCAAAACCGTCATGCGCTTGAACCACCTAGCGGTATGAGGTCGGCTCGTAATCCCAAGCGACCACCAGAAAGCGGTATTTACCTACGTGCCTTCTCAAGACCAAAGGCACTATATATATCTAACTTACTAGGAGATAGATATGTCAGCTACCCCGAACCAACCCGAAGTAAAGCCAGGCACACACCATGACCACAAAGGGCATACCCCGGGTGACCTGGATCAGCATGGCCACCGCGACATCTCTGTGCAGGAACAGCCAGGTGCCCATCATCCTCATGAAGGGCATGTTCCCGGGGATCTGGACCCTCAAGGCCACCGTGATAAAACCGCACAGCCGAAAAAATAGTGCCATGTCGGCGGGCGATTTTGTCGGCATGGCCATACGAAGGTTACGTAGACAAATAGACGTTCCGTCTAGAGCGTTCCGTGATGGTGTTTGGTGGAGATCGCTGACACCCTCACAGCAACTTACTTATGTGCTTGGGTACATGGATAGCGTCGCTGTCATTGAAAGAGCGACACTAGCATCCACGGCCATACCTTTAGAGTTTGCTTCATTAGGGCATGCGACCGCAGCACAGCTTGCCGGAGAAGTCGATTCGTTCTTTTACTCGAAATCGAGAAGACGAGTGAGTCTGTCCAGTGCCATTTACTACGCTTCGCGTATGCTTTCTGATCCAAGCTCAGATCATTCCGAATTGCTCAAAAAATTAACGCAGCAATAACACGCTGCGATAGACCAAATGGGTATTTCAGTTGCTGGTCACGCAATCTTTACGTAAAGGTAGTGACCAAGTTTTTGAGTACGAAGCATATGATTTTCAGAATTGGTTCGCTGTTGCTTGCATGGGCCATTGTGCTGCTGGCAATCGGTATGGTCGACAGATTTCTTGGCACCCCGTTGCAATTGATCGTGGCTATTTGGATATGCTTTGGTTTTTGGTTGCTCCTTCACCGCAAAATGCCATTACGAATGTCCAAAGCCGATCAACCTGATGTTCAGGGTGCCTGGAACGCAATTTGGCAAGCGCTGTGCTGGCCCAAATACCTTTTTCAAAAATAAGCTTTGTGCAATCCCGGCCGTTGCCCCGCCGAGGGAAAACCGAGGCGAAGTGACGAAGGTCTACGCATTTACGGTCATTGCCGGAAGCGTGAGGAGCGCGTACTTGCCCGGTATGGCAACAAACCTTGAGGGCAATCGCACGCTTTGGATAACACTGCAAGAGGGGTGTGCATGCTTGACACGCAAGGGAGAACTCAAATGGCCGGCCAGACGGAAACGCGGAGCGATGCAAGCGACTCGCCGCCGCTAGCAGATCAATCCTGGTTGAAGAAATTAGGGCCTGGTCTGTGACGGGTGCAGCCGACGACGACCCAAGCGGTATAGCCACCTACTCCCAAGCCGGTGCCAAGTTTGGTTTTGGGATGCTGTGGACCATCGTTTTCACCTGTCCGCTGATGGTAGCGATTCAATTGGTCAGCGCCCGCATTTGGGCAAGTCACTGGGCGCGGTCTCTCCCGGGTTTCGTGGAGGCCCGTTGGGTTAAGTCAGGCCGTTGTGACGGCCTGACTGGCTAATTGCCGATAGTAATTTTCTTCAGCTTCGGCAGGGAGAATTTACCCCATACATGATAATACCGCTTGGCGAGGCGAGGGCCCCCGGATCTATCAAAGGAGAAGCTGATGAAACCAACTGAACTCCCCGCTGCCTTGCACTCGCCTGGCACGCTCGGGCTCCCGCTCCTCCAGGCAACGCCTCTGGAAACCGGGGCCATCGTGCTACGTGCGGAGCAGGTGCCGCAGGCCGAGCAGGCGTTGGGGGTCCTGGATTTTGGCGCGGTACCCCCCGGCGACATCATCAAAATTGGCTTGGGCTCCGAACTGGCACTGCAGCAGACGCTGGACGGCTTCCTGGCTCGCCTCGACAAGAAGACGGCTGCCAAGGTGTTCGCGCTCTTTGAGCGATTGGAAAAGGGCGTCGAAGATGCCAAGCTGCCCGAGATCCTGGAGAAGATTCAAAGGGGCGAGCAGCGCGGATTCTTCGCCGGCCTCATCGCCAAGGTCGCCGGACGCAAGCCGGAGGATGCCATTCGTGATTTCATGCAGGAAGTCGGCGACTTGGTGGCGGGCCGCACGCGCACTTTGGCTGACGAGATGCAACGCCTCGAAGGCGAACTGTCCAAGGAGATGAAGACGCTGTTTGGCGAATTGCAGGCCCTCGAAACGCTCAAGCGATCCTACGGAGAGCATTTCGCAAGCTTCACTCTCGACGCCGCAGTGGCTCGCGCCTTCCTCGAAAAGGCCAGGCAGTACGTAGCGCAGGAGCAGGCCAGCGCGGATCCCGCCGATGTGGCCACGCAGGCGCGCGTACGCGAGTTGCAGGACAAGTTAAGGCTGCTGGAAAGCCGGGCGCTGGCGCTGGAGGGCACATATACCAGATTGCCGGCCGACCAGATGGTGATTCAGCAGATCGAGGCCGCAGGGGTGGCGACGCTACAGGAGACGGCCACCACTGTTTCTTCGCGCTTCGCTTCGATCAAGATGACGCTGCTGTCCATCCATGGCGCCTTCGCGGTAAAGTCTGTGCAGCAGATCGCTGAACGCCAGGCGCGCCTGGACCAGCAGCTTACGCAGCTGCGCGGCCAGGCCACTAAGGACGTTGCTGTCACGGCAGCCAAGGCACCCGGCGATAATCGCGTGGCTCAGGCCCAGCAGATCGCAGCGATCATCACCCAGACCCGCGAGATCCACGAACTGGTGGAAGCGGCAAAAAAGGAAACCGAAGATAAGTTCGAGCAAGCAAGGCGCATGTTCGAACAGTCTCGAGCCGACCTCGCGGCACTCCACAACCAACGATAGCGGGAGCCACCTGATGCTCACTCTTTCCCTCGACAAACCGGGCGCGAAGCCAGCCCAGAAATTGCAACTGTCCCTCAACAAGGGAGCCAGCTTTACTGTGACGGTCGCCTGGAAATGTAACGCTCAGCACGAGGACGACGTCGACATCCACGCGCTAGAGGCTCGCAACGACGGCGGGGGCGCGAAAGTGACAGCCCTTGAGCAGATTCTGTCCACCTACAACACGACGAGGATGAGTCCCCGGACCGGCGTGCTGGCGAGCGCTGTAGACGGCTCCTTCGCTACCTCTTCGGGTGCGCTCCGGCATTCAGGAGACATCCGTGTACAGGGAAACAGCGAAACTATTGTGATCGACGGGTCCAGGCTTCCCGCCGGCGTCAACGAGATCCCACTGTTTGCCACCGTCCACAAGGCCGAACACGGACGGGAGCACGAAGGCGGCACTGAATCCGAGGAAGAAGCGGCTTTTGCTGACATTGAGGTCTGCACCGTCACGATCGCAGACGAGGGCGGTCAGGAACTCGGTGCTTACCAGCTCTCAAAGGAGTTCGGTGACTTCAACGTGGTGCAACTGGGGAGCGTCATGCACGGCGACAGTGGCTGGGAGTACGCCCCGGTGGGCCGCGGCTTCACTGGCACTATCAACGATGTCCTCAGCCACTTCTCCTGACGCTCGGAACAAGAAGCTGCGCCCGACAGTGGTCGAGTCACCTGTCGGTTCCACGCGCAAGGCCGCGGATGCCCTGTCGCGCCGAGTTGAGCCGCCGGTTCCCGCTGCGTCTCCTGTTGTAGCGGCGCCGGTCGTGCGGCAACCAACGGCCATCCCAGGTTTCGAACGCCAGCGCATCGCAGTTCAACCGGATGAGCTCGAGAGGCTATCGCCGGGAGCAGCGTCCGAGGTCTACATGCAGGCAGGTGCGCTCATCGCCGTTTTCGTGGTGGACAAGGCCACGGAGCGTAAGGCCATCCTTTGGGGCCATGATCAGCAGAAGGCGTACAGCGACCTCGTAGGTCAAGCGCTCACCCTCTCCCGCAGTCCCGTGCTGTACAAAGTTCAAAGCTATCTCACCCGCACGATGGACATCCTCGCGTCGATTGACCTGCTCGCCGCATGCGGTCACGGCGCTGGCGGAGTTATGGACCGGATGCTGCAGCGGGTTAACACACGGATTGACACGCCGGGCGAACTGGCGAGCGCCCAAGCGGAACTTGAGAAACTCGTTGCGCTGATGGCGGCGGCACTGGAGGAATTGCTAGACTTCAAGGACCAACTCCTCGGCGTGGTTGAACGCACCGAAGCCGCTGGCGCGCAGCTTGAAGCCGCAGCGATTGCTGCGTCGTTCCTGTCGCAACACCTGTCGAATAAAAAGGACGCAGTGGCACAGCGCTTTGCCGAACGCGCCATGAGCCTGACTCAGACACTGGCCCTCATCCGCGAGGGTGGAGCGACCAGGAGCTTGCAGCTCGAGCAGCCGATCTCTTTGGTCAGCGCCATTCAGAACGTGGTGCTCGTCATGCTGCCGGGGTTCATTGGAAACATAGCCTCGATTACCGCCCTTTATGCCACAAAGACAGCGATCACGCAGACCGAGGCCGGCGAGATGGCGTACCGGCTTCGGGACATCGTCGAGCAATTGAAATCTTCAACCAGCTAGGCAGCGAGCGGATTCATGACCGGACGCATCAAGAAAAAGGCGATGGTCGCGGCGATCGCGTTGCAGGGCGCAGCCATTGCCTGGGCCCAGGTCAACGAACCCATTAATGCGGACCGCCCCGGCATTGCCGATGGCAGCAAGGTGATCGGCCACGGTCGCTTGCAAATCGAGGCGGGATTTCAAAAAGAGTTCCGCCGCGCTGCGGGCACTTCCAATCACCGTGCCATGGCCCCGCTGCTGCTACGCGCCGGCATGGGGCAAAACTGGGAGTTTCGGCTAGAAACCAATTCCTACGTATTCCAGACATCACGCGACGCATCCGGTTCACTCGTCAGCGAAGAAGGACGCGCGCCCGTGGCGCTTGGTGCCAAGTACCAGATCACGGACGTGAAGGATGGCGCTACGCCCTCCCTTGGAATGATTGCCAGGCTTGTGCCGCAGTCGGGATCCGGCAGCTTTCGTAGCCAGCGCACCAGTGGTGATCTGCGTTTGGCGGCCGATTGGGATTTTGCACAAAAATGGTCTCTTAATCCGAACATTGGTGTCGGCCTCGTCGAAGACGATGAGGGGCGAACATTTTTCGCCCGGACTTTCGCCGCCACTCTGAGCTACAACCCCACAGCCTCGCTCAGCCTGTTCGTGGATGCTGGGATGCAATCACCCGAGAAAAGGGGTGGGCGCGCCTCTGTCATCCTTGACGCTGGCCTTGGCTACCTGCTCGCACCCAACGTGCAACTGGACTTCAGCGTTGGCAAGGGTGTACGAGGCAATACATCGCCAAGGGCATTTGTGTCGGCAGGCATCAGCACGAGATTTTGAAAAGAGGGCCGACGAACAGACAAGAGAAATGTACGACCGGCTTGTGCTTGTGAATCCGGCCCGACCCTTTAGTTCTTAGGATGGGACGGACTTGCCGCACCCCGGGCAAAACTTAGCGCCAGCCGGCGCGTCGGCGCCGCACGCTGCACACTTGATCGCTATTTGGCCGGCCCCGCATTGCGGACAAAAACGCACGCCGGTCGTCACGAACGCGCCGCACTTGGCGCGTGCTGTCCCTGAAGGGGCGGGTGGCTGGCCGCCGTAATTGCTTGGCGGCATTCCCCCGGAGGCGGACCGCCGTGTTTGCCATAGCCACCATGACCGCCACCGCCGTGCCCCCCGCGATGATGACCTCCAGCCATTCCACGCAGCAGATTCTCAAGAAAACCCCTAAAGCACTCCTTGTAAGCGCATCGAATTAACAAAAGCGTTGACTCGGGCGGAGTCGAAGCTGCTGAAGTGTATCCCTGCCGCTCGTCGATGCATCCCCGGCGCTGGTAACCAGTTACTGGAAGGCTGTGATGGCGGGCGCTGTAAGCGCGAATCTGGAGTATCCTGCGGTCGGCGGCTTTACTATGACCTATACGCGCCCGAGGCTCCTCGCACTATCGAAGACCAATTCGGCACACCTTGAATGGAGAGCATCATGAACGGCAAACTGACACTCAATCTCGAAAAATCGGCTGGCATCTTGCGACTAGCGCTCGACAAGGCCGGCGTCGTCGCGGCCGTGAAGGCGGAAACCGCCGCGATCATTGACGTTTCCGGCTCTTTCGAGCACGAGCACGAGGAGGGCACGACAAGCCTCCTGATTGAGCGCCTTGTGCCGTATTGCGTGGTACTCGACCCAGACCGGAAGATGGATGTTTTCACCTTCAGCTCGGGCGAGCGCAGTGCGCACTATGTCGGAAGCGTGACGCCGGAGAACGCCGAGGGCTACGTCACGCGGAACATCGTCGAGCGGGTCCCCGGTTGGAATGGCGGCACGACCTACAGCTTCGTGATCGAACGAGCGCTTGAGCATTTCGGGTGGAAAGAGTGCGAGGAGGCTCACCTAGCGTCGCAAGGCAAAGGCTTCCTGTGGCGCCTTTTCAACTTGCCGCAGCAGCAACATGAGCACGGTACACCGCACACTCACGAGAAAAAGCGCTCCCTTGTCCTCTTCATTACAGACGGTGAGAACGAAAAGAGCGACGAAGCCCGCACCACGCGCGTGCTCGAGGAATCGCAGCGACGAGGGGACCAGGTCTACTTTCTCTTCATCGGAGCATGCGAGGACAGGAACGTGAAGTTCGAGTTTGTCCAACGAATCGCCAGCCGCTTTAAGAATACCGGCCTGGTGGTCATCCGCGACCTGGAGGCCTTTGTCGCGCAGTCCGACGAGGAGCTGAATGCGGCGCTGCTCGGGCCCGAACTCGTGGAATGGTTCAAATCCTGACAGGTAGGTCGCCCGCGCCGTTTGTCTCCTTACTTCAAGCGTAGGAATAGCTGCCGGCGAGCGGCAGCTGTACAGGAGGGTGATCGCCAGGGGCTACGGCTGACGGCAGAGTACTTCAGCCGCCAGCAGCTTTTTCGGGGGGCACAGACTCAGGCGGAACGGCGGTTGAGCAGTTTGATCCAGCAACACGCCGCTCTTCAGCCCTATGGGCACGGACCGAACAGCGTGGTCACATTTCAGTCTGAAATTCTCCTGATGAGCATGCTGCGTTGCAAAAACGGCAAATAAGGGCGTCTGTCCTGCATGAGCTTAAAGCCAGCTCGGGTATAAGAATCAATCAATCACTTCAGGCCACCGGTATGACCAGTTCTTTGTGGGGTATATGGGGAGACGTGACTAACCATCTTTTCCGGATGTCCCTGGCTTTCCTATTCACCATGCCGATTGCGTGGAACCGGGAAAATGGCTCGAGAAGCGCGGGCCTCCGAACTTTCCCTATCGTTGCCATGGCCAGCTGCGGCTTCGTGCTACTCGCCATTGAGGTGCTCGGCGAGCGCTCGGTCGGGCAAGCCCGGATTCTGGAGGGCGTCATCACGGGTATAGGTTTTATCGGTGGTGGTGCCATTCTCAAGGCCGGCACAACCACGCACGGTACAGCCACCGCAGCCAGTATTCTCAACACAGGTGTAGTGGGCGCTGCCGTCGGCTTCGGATATTACGACATTGGCTTTGTGCTTGCCCTGGCAAATTTTTTGGTGCTTTTCGGACTCGGAAGGCTCAAAACCGAAGGGAAAGAGGCAGGTGATGGGCCGGACTAATTTCCCTGCTAGTGGGCCTTTCGCGGTCGCATGAATGTCTATTACTTCAGTCACTTTCCGTCTATCACAGCTATCCGATGGTGATGCTTGAAATCCAAAATTAACTTCCATAAGGATTCGAAGTGAAGCGCTTCTTGACTCTTCTTGCTATTGCCCTGATCGGTATCGCACCTGCCATTGTCTTTCGCTTAAGTGGCTGGCGTCCCAATCCCGTGCTGGACATGGCAGTTTTCGGGGTTGCAGTGCTGGCTGCAGGTTTCATGCTTTCGTGGGGTGCCGAGGCCGCCGAAAAACGGATATCTCAAGGTCTCATACTCGCGTTAGTTGCGCTGGTCACGGTGCTGCCTGAATACGCTGTAGACATGTACTACGCCTATCAGGCCGGCAAGGCGCCAGAGTCCAACTATGTCCAATACGCGGCGGCCAATATGACCGGCGCTAACCGATTGCTGGTTGGGCTGGCTTGGCCGCTGATGGTTTTTTTACACTGGTGGCGTACCCGTCAGCGGGGTATTGCCCTGGCCACTGTCAACATGGTGGAGATTGGTTTTTTGCTGCTGGCCAGCCTGTACGCATTCGTCATTGTCCTGAAAAACAGCATCGGCTTGCTGGATACAGTTGTCCTCGTCGCCATCTTTGGCGCCTATCTCTGGCAGGCTGGGCGCATGCCCAAGGTCAAGTCAGGTCTTGAAGCGGATGATGAGCCCGGGCCTGCGGCGGCGCTTTCAACGCTGTCCCCTGCCTGGCAATGGGCATGGATGGGCGGTCTGACCGTCATTGCTGCAACCGTCATACTGGCGTCCGCCGAACCATTTGCGGAAGCCATGATCCAGTCTGGAAGAATCTGGGGTATTGATGAGTTTTTGCTTATCCAGTGGCTGGCGCCACTGGCCAGTGAGGCCCCGGCAGTCGTTATCGCCGTTCTATTCGTACTTTCCGGCCGTGCGGAAGGCGGTCTGACCACCATGATCAGCGACAAGATCAACCAGTGGACATTGCTTGTGGGGATGCTGCCCCTGGCAATGAGCTTCGGCGCTGGGACCTGGACGGCCCTTCCGCTGGATGCACGCCAACATGAAGAGTTTTTCCTGACTGCAGCGCAATCCATATTCGGAGTTGCTCTCCTGCTACGGCTGCGTCTGAGCTTGTGGTCGGCCATAGTACTTGCGGCGCTGTTCAGCGTCCAACTGGGTATAGCATTTCTTTACAGGGATGATGCCGTCAGAGCCATCAACTCGTTGACAGTGCTCGGTTGGTTGTACCTGGTTGTGGGCGTTGCGCTATTGATCTTTGGGGCACCGAGCGCTTGGCGGGCGGCATGGCAACTCCAGGCCGCCATTGACAAGCAAAGGCTTCCCGCTGCAGCAGCAGCCGGATCTGGCCCAGCAGATGCTGCACCGAAGCCATGAAAGTCGAACAAGTTTTCAGACTGGCCGCATGCGCAGCTCTGTCCGGTATCGCCACGCTGAGCATCGCCGACGAACGCATTATTTACAAGTCAACTCTGTCAGACGGCCGAATCATCTATTCCGATGAACCGGTGCCCAAGGCAAGCCGAAAAGAAAAAATAAGCATTGAACGGCATCCGCCAAATACGCAAGACGCGGAGGCAGCTCAGAAAGCCCTTTCCATGTCGCGCGCGCAGCTACTTGAAAATGCCGCCGCTCGGTCTGCTCGTCTCAAGCAACTCGACAGGCAGGTCGACGATGCCTACAGTGAACTTAAGAGTGCGGAGTCAGACCTGCAGCAAGGTCAGGAAGTTCAGGAAGGAGAGCGGCAAGGTCGCCGACTTACACCCTCATACTTTCAGCGGCGACAAGCACTTGCCAACGCTGTGCAAAAGGCCCGTCGCCGCCTGGACGGCCTGTTAAACGAACGCGCCTCGCTTCAGTATTGAGGCGGTGGAACATGAAACAGGCCGACGCCTTCCCGTGCCGTTCTTTGATATTTTGTCAGAAATGAAAGCGAGTCCTCATCATGAGCGAACCCATCAAATTGCGTCTGGACCTGCCGCTGGTCCTTCCTCATGTTGACAATGTTGAGGATCGTTGCGTAGCCCGACTGATCGCCTCCCTTTCCGGCCGACCTGGCATCTCGGAGGCGCATGTTGCACAAGGTCAGGATCATCCTCCGCAACTTTGCATCCACTACATTCCGTCTGTAATTTCACTGACGAGAGTTCGAGAGCTGGTAAGCGCGGCAGGTGCTGCGCTAAACGAGCAGTACGCCCATGTCGTCATCAGTGCGCCGCCTCTACATGCGCGCGCCGCACGCCGCATCGCAGAGGCTCTGCGCGACACAACCGGCGTATTTGAAGCTGATGTCTCGGCCTCTGGCACCGTACGCATTGAATATGACAGGCGACAGGTGTCTGCCAGTGACCTGCGGGCAAAGGCCGCCGCGCTGGGTATAGGCAATGACAAAAGAGATCGGGATTTGATTGCTGCGGCGGCTGAGGATAAGCCAAAACCGCATTCACATCCTGGGCATTCCACCAGCGAACAGAACCACAGTCACGAACATCGGGCCGCCGCGCCTGAAACGACTCCTACATCGCCACCGATCACAGCGGCAGATGAGCAACTGCCTTCTCCCGGAGGTGAGCCGCCTCTCGGGGCAGAGGATCATTCTAGACACGATCACAAACACGGCGACACAAGTGACCATGCGGAACATGATCACGCGCACGGTGGCATGTTTGGGGAGCAAACCGAGCTGATCTTTGCTGCGTTGGCAGGCCTTCTTTTACTCGGTGGCTGGTTGGTAGAACGCAGCGGCGCCTCACCCAGCTGGTTACCGACGGCTTTTTATGTCGTGGCTTATTTGTTTGGCGGCTTTTATACCGTCAAAGAGGCCGTCGAAAATCTTCGCGCCCGCCGCTTTGAAATAGACACCCTGATGCTGGTTGCCGCAGTTGGTGCGGCGGCCCTGGGGAAATGGGCAGAAGGTGCTCTCCTGCTGTTCCTCTTCAGCCTGGGTCACTCTTTGGAGCACTACGCCATGGGCCGAGCTCGTAAGGCTATCGAGGCACTGGCCAAGCTGGCGCCGGAGGTGGCAACGGTTCGCCGGGAAAATGGAACGGAAGAAATCGGCGTCGGCAAGCTCCAGGTTGGCGATGTGGTCATCGTGCGGCCAAACGAGCGCCTTCCGGCCGATGGGGTCGTGGTCGTGGGAACTTCAAGCGTTAACCAGGCACCGGTGACCGGAGAAAGCGTACCCGTCGATAAAAGTCCGATAACTGACGCAAAAGCAGCGCTCAGCGCTTTTGATCGGGTGGGCGCTGAGCACCGCGTTTTTGCCGGCACGATCAACGGCTCTGGCGCTATCGAGGTGATGGTTGCCAGGCGCTCCGAGCAATCGACCATGGCACGCGTTGTCAAGATGGTCACGGAAGCCGAGGCGCAACGCTCGCCGACCCAGCAGTTCACCGAAAAATTTGAGCGGATCTTTGTGCCGGCGGTTTTGGCGCTTGTGGTTTTGCTGATGTTCGCCGGTCTCGTCATTGACGAGCCATTTTCTGCGACTTTTTATCGCGCCATGGCCGTTCTCGTTGCGGCCAGCCCTTGCGCATTGGCCATCTCGGTGCCCAGTGCGGTTTTGAGCGGTGTGGCAAGGGCTGGACGGGGTGGCGTTCTGGTCAAGGGCGGCGGACCGCTGGAGAACCTTGGCACGTTGACGTCGATTGCTTTCGACAAGACAGGCACGCTTACAGAGGGCAAACCAAAACTGACCGACGCAGTGGCAATGGATGGGGTAAGTGACGATGAATTGCTTTCGGTTGCGCTGGCTGTAGAGCAGCAAAGCGACCATCCCTTGGCGGGCGCTATTGTCAACGGGGCGCGGGAGCGACTGGGCGGCCGTGTGAATCCGCCAGCGGTCACTGATGTGAAAAGCATCACCGGTCGGGGCGTCCAGGCACTTGTTGATGGGCAACAGGTGCATATTGGCAAACCATCGCTCTTTGATGAACTGAAGGATTCGGCATTGCCAGCGGAGTTGGTGGCGGTCAACGACAAACTGGTTGCCGCAGGTCGGACCACGATGGTGGTGCGCAAGGGCACGAGATTTCTGGGAGTCATTGCCGTCATGGATACCCCTCGGCCGGCTGCAGCGCAGGTGATGGCGGAACTACGCTCCCTGGGCATCGAGCGTTTGATCATGATCTCCGGGGACAATCAAAAGGTGGCCGAAGCCGTTGCAAAAAGCGTTGGACTCACAGAAGCCAGGGGCGATCTCATGCCCGAGCAAAAAGTCCAAGAAATCAAGGCGCTCCGCGAGAAGCACGGCAAGGTGGCGATGGTAGGAGATGGCGTCAATGATGCCCCTGCCATGGCCAACGCTACCGTCGGCATTGCAATGGGTGCTGCAGGGTCCGATGTTGCGCTTGAAACCGCCGATGTGGCCCTCATGGCTGACGACCTGGCTCAACTTCCGTTTGCGGTTGGATTGTCCCGCAGCACGAGTCGCATCATTCGCCAGAACCTGTTTGTCAGCTTGGGCGTGGTTGCGGTGTTGATTCCGGCCACGATATTTGGTCTCAACATTGGAACTGCTGTGCTTTTCCATGAAGGATCCACTGTGATGGTTGTCGCGAATGCATTGCGTTTGCTTGCCTACAACTTCACGTCAAGCGCCAACAAAGAAGCATGAATGTCGGTCGAGTTCAAGGGCCGAAAGGCGACTGCGGTACCTCTCAGGGGCAAGAGATCATCATCTTGTACCTGTGCAAGATGCATACACATCTAGTTGAGGCTGGTAGACAACGGTCTTAATACTGAGCAGCCCTAGTACCGAGTGAAAGTAATTGTCGTGCGTAATCTTCTCCTCTTGTTTCTTGTGCAAACACTCAGGAGTGAGAGTTTTCTGGCTTGCAAAGCGGGGGGATAGCCAGGTAAACCAAGGCACCCTCGTCTGCACATCAGGCGCGATAGCATACGGCAGGCCGTGGAGGTAAAGATTGTTCTCGCCGAGGGACTCTCCATGATCACCGACATACACCATGGCGGGAGCATAGGTGGCTTGCTGCGTTCTGAGCCAATGAATAGTTGAGTCGAGGAAATGGTCGGTGTAGATGATCGAGTTGTCGTACGCATTTAGCAGTTCAGCTTGGCTGCAGTTTTGCAAATCGTTGCTCGAACATTCAGGCCCAAATTGTTTAAACGCTTGGGGAGAGCGAAGGTAGTAGGCCGGGCCATGGCTACCCATCGCGTGCAGTACCAAAACCACCCCGCGCGCACGCGCCTTTGCAGGCAGCGCTGCAATCCGTGCATCCAAATCCTCAAGCATGATGGCGTCGTAACACGCACCCTCCGGACACAATTGAGGGTTCCTTAGTTTGGATGTATTGGCATAGCCAACGCGATCACATGCCCCTTTGCAACCTGACTGATTGTCCAACCAAAGCACTGCCATCCCCGCGCGTTGGATCACGTCCAGAAGACCCTCAAAATTCTTGCTTCTCGCGTCGAATTGGGTTCGCCCAAGGTTTGAAAACATGCAGGGCAGGGCCGCCGCCGTACTGGTTCCACATGCTGAGACGTTCCGGAAGCTGGCGACTTCTTCGTGTCCCAGCTTGGGAGTCGTCGGACGAGGATAGCCATTTATGCTGAAATTGCCACTCCGCGCCGTCTCTCCAACCACCAAAATTATCAGCGGCGGAAGATCATTGGAAGCAACCTCAGGGGAGCGCGCATCCAGACCTATGGGCTCCAGGACTGATCGATCACGTTGTAGCGGCCCTGCAGCTAAATAGCCCAAGGCATACATCGAATTCAGCGGGTTCATCAAATACCGCACCTGCTTGTGGTTACGCATCGTGGACGCAAGCGGTTGATAGCTGAGTACAACCGACACTGCAAGCAGGATCACGGCAGCTATCGCCATCAGAAAATTCTGAAGCAGCCGTCGTGACCAAGGGCCGTAGCCAATAGGTAGGCGCCAGATTGCCCAGGATGGCAATACAGCCAATACAAGCACCGTAACGACTAATCGCGGACTGAACAGGTCTGCGGCCTCCCTCACGTCGGTTTGAAGCACATTGATCATCATGGTCGCATCAATCACAACGCGATAACTCCACATGAAGTAGGCCCCAAAAGCCGAGGCGAATAGCATCAGCGTAAGAACGGGTTTCAATGTCCAGCGCCATGCAAACAGGCTGAGCATGGCCATCAGTGTTGCAGCAATGATTAACATCATTGCCAACGAAAAAGCAAGCCCTGCTGGGTCGCTAGTCAACGCAAGATGGGACAATTCGCGCCACAGAGGAAAATTGGCCGCGGTCGCCAGCCAAAGACTGCCGCCGGTTACCAGCCAAATGGGATTGTGATTCCTCGGAGCCTCACCTGCATGGTCGACGGAAGACGGAAACTTGCGTGAAAATGGCGCCGAATCGAGGCGCCAAGCATGGAAAAATTTCATTGCATCGCCTCGATTCGCATTGGGGCATGAAACCGCGTTTTCATCTGGTTTCCCACTAAGCGTCAGTTCCTCTAAATTTTTCCCACAAGCCACCTTCGTCACCTTCTTTTTCTTCTGGTTTTAGAAGGTAGCTTTTTTCGATATATCTCTGGTATTTTGAGCTTTTTGTCTCTCCACAAAAAGTACAGAATGATCAATAAAAGGACAACCGAAATTCCACCGGCCGAAAGTAGTAGTGCACCGAGTGACTCACGAGATGCATTGACGGGGCTATGAAAGTTTGAGGGCATTTACGACTCCAAAACTCTCTCCGATGTGACCCTGTAACCCTGGTAACGGTGAGGTACAGCCTCTGCAATAAGGAAGGTTGAGTCAGGCCATACGCGTTCCGCAACGTGGTTTTTTAGACCTGCGACTTCCCGCAGTTCGCACAAAACTTCGCACCTGCCACCAATGGGGATTTACAGGCGTCACAGCTTGCCGGTGTCATTGATTTTCCGCACTGGGCGCAAAAGCGTGCGTTCGGCAAATTGGTGGCTGAACAAGCGGGACACGAAATTCCCGTGTTAGCCGGCGGCGTCGGCTGCGCAGGATAACCATAGGGCTCACCCTGGTAGCCATGTTTGTTCCCGCCATGACCGCCACGGTTGCCATGGTGTCCGCCACCCATGCTCGAAAGAAGCTTGTCAAAAAAACTCATGCTTTTCTCCATAAAAGTTAAAAAAGCTCGCCCGAAATCATTGTCGAACTCATCGGCACCAGGCCTATAGGGGAGGCCTCCGCTACAACCTTGCTTCCGCCGAGTTGTTTCCGTCCGTGCGGACAGTGAAGCGAGATCGCCATCAGCAGCAGCGCGCCCGACAGAACTACCGTCAAGAGCATTCCCAAAGCGCTGGCCATAACGATTGACACCGTTGCCCAAGTGACGCTGCCGCCAGTCGACATCCATACAGGTCCATTTCTATGTTGAACACCGGCTTAACGTAGAGGACGGATTGGTCATCACAGAACAGGGACGGCAGTGACCACATCCATGACATAGACCCAACCCGAGTTGGCTTGCCCCGTGCGTGCTAATGCAACGATGATCTTTACCAGTTCATCGACATGCTCTTCAGAACAATGGAGCTCCAGCTTGTATTCATTGATGACTTCATCGCCAAGCTCGACCGAGAAACGCCGCTCGCTCTCATCCAATGGGACCAGGGAACCCTTGACCATATAGGCCGTCAGATTGTGCTCATTGTTGCCGACTGCCGTCCATGCAGCTGAGCTCTTGAGGGCGCTGATAACTTCCGCAACCCGGTTGCGATGTATGTAAGCCTTAATTTCCTTCATGACGATGCTCCTTCGTTGGTGAGAAGTTTTTGCGCTTTGCGCTCAGCCCGAAGCTCAGACCATTCATAAAACAACGGCAATAACAGCAAGGTCAAGGCGGTTGAAGTGAACAAGCCGCCCACCACCACAGTGGCCAGCGGACGCTGAGTTTCAGCACCAACTCCGGTGGACAAAAGCATGGGGACGAGTCCCAGGATAGCCACGGAAGCGGTCATCAAAACCGGTCTCAAGCGCAGTTCAGCACCCTTGCGCACGGCATCTCGTATCGATAGGCCCTGTCCCCGCTGATCGTTCAGGAATGTGACCATCACAATGCCATTCAGCATGGCGACTCCGAACACAGCAATAAACCCGATGGCCGAGGGCACTGAGAGATATTGACCCGTGATAAACAGACCCACAATCCCGCCAATGATGGCAAACGGCACGTTGGCGATGATGAGGGTCGCGTGGCGTACCGAATTAAATGCCGTGTACAGCAGCATGAAGATCAGGCCAATGGTCAGGGGCACAATCACCGCCAGTCGGGCCATGGCACGCTGCTGGTTCTCAAACGCACCTCCCCACTGGAAGTAGTAGCCCGTCGGCAATTTGACCTGCTCAGCGATCTTGGCACTGGCTTCCTTCACAAAGCTGTCCACGTCACGGCCTTTCACGTCCATCTGCAGCACAGAGTAACGCTGCAAGGCCTCGCGGCGCACAAACGAATAGCCTTCATCCAGCTCAATGGTGGCAACCTGGGAAAACGGCACAAGCGCGCCCTCACCGGTGCGTATGGGAATGGCGCCGATGCTTGCCGGGCTGGCCCTGAAAGCATCAGGCAACCGTACCGTAATGTCGAACCGTTTGGTGCCGTCGATCAAGGTAGAAACAGCTTCCCCACCTATACCTGCCTTGACGACTTCGAGGACATCGTTCACGTTGATGCCGTAACGAGCTGCGGCCTCACGATTGACCTTGATTACCAGTTGCGGCTTGCCCTTGTTCGCCTCGGCAGACAGGTCTGCCACGCCAGGGACTTTGCCCAACACGCCCTGTAGCTCCCCCGTTAACCGGTCAAGAGTACCGAGGTCTTCACCGTAAAGTTTAAGCGCGAGAGTGGCCCGTACACCGGAAATCAACTCTTCCACACGGGACTGAATAGGCTGGCTGGCTCCAATAACAGCAGTGGGAACGACCTTTTCCATGGCCTCCTGCATTTCTGATGCAAGCGCGGGATACGGCACCTTTTCTGGCCAATCCGACTGAGGTTTGGTCGCTATCAGTATTTCCATGTAGTTGACGTCGGTGGTTTCACCACCCTCAGCCCGGCCTATGGTTGCCAGGACAGATTCGACCTGCTTGGGGAATTGCTTCTTGAGCTCTGTACTGATGACGTTGGACACGCGAATGGACTCGTCCAGGGACGTGGAAGGAATACCGGTTACCCGGAACAGTATGGTTCCCTCTTGAAGTTGCGGCATGAACTCCTTCCCAAGGAAAGGAAACAAAGCCAGCGACACTAGAAGCAGCCCTAGCGCCGTACTAACAACCAGCTTTTTGCGCTCCAGCGCCCAATCAAGTAGCGGCAGATAGGCCTGCTTGGCCCAGCGCACGATAAAGGTGTCCTTTTCTTCTTTGGGCTTCAGAATGAGTGCAGCCAATACCGGTACCAGCGTCATAGACAGCAGGAGTGAGCCTGCCATCGCAAACGAAATCGTGAATGCCATTGGCTTGAAAAGCTTGCCTTCCAACCCTGTGAGGGAGAACAGCGGCATGAATACCACGATGATGATCAGGATAGCGAAGGCGATAGGGTTCATCACCTCGCGCGCGGCTTCAAGGATCAGGTGAGTTTTCTTGATCGGTTTACCGGATTCCTTGGCATGAGCTAGCAGCCGGAATGCGTTTTCGACCATCACGATGGCACCGTCCACCATCATTCCCGTCCCAATCGCTAGTCCAGCCAGTGACATCAGGTTGGCCGTTACCCCGAACTGCTGCATGAGGATGAACGCAATCAGCATGGCCATCGGCAACGTCACGATCACGACGATGGCGGAGCGGAAATCCCCCAAGAATAGAAACAGGATGATCGCGACCAGAACCGCGCCCTCTATCAGCGAGTTCTGGGCGGTGCGCAGTGCCTTGTCTACGAGATCAGTACGGTCGTACACTGGGATCAGCGATACGCCCTTTGGAAGGGCTGCCTGCGCGAGCGCCAGCTTGGCCTTCACAGCCTCGACAACATTCTTCGCATTTTCATTCACGCGCGATAGCGCCATTCCAAGAACGGCCTCCTGACCATTCCGCGTGACCGCGCCAAACCTGGGCGCTGCGGCTTCCTTCACGGCCGCGACATCACGGACAAAGATCGGCGCACCATTGCGCTCGGCCACCACAATGCTTGCAATGTCGGTGGTACCTGTCACCAGGCCCAGTCCGCGAACCAGGTATTGCTCGGAGCCGAGATTGATGGATTGCCCGCCCACTTGCTTGTTGTTTGCAGCCAGGCGTTCCATCACTTGCTTAAACGTCAAGCCATACTTGATCAGTTTATTGGGGTCAATCTGTACCTGGTACTGCTTCTGGTCGCCGCCCCATGAAATTACGTCATCCACCCCTGGAGCCGTCCGGAGGATCAGCCGCACGGTCCAGTCATGCAGCGTACGCAGATCCATGGCGCTGAGCTTCTTGTCAGCCGATTCAATGGTGTACCAGAACACCTGACCAAGACCGGAGCTGTTGGGGCCAAGAACAGGTTCACCATACCCCTCTGGCAATCGGCCTTTGACATCCTGCAGCTTTTCACCGACGAGGCGACGCGCGAAGTAAATGTCTACGTTGTCCTTGAAATAGATGCCAACATAGGAAAGGCCAAACAGGGAAACCGAGCGAACTTCTTCCACATTGGGCAGGCCTGCCATCGCACCTTCGATGGGAGTCGTGAGTAGTCTTTCAACGTCCTCGGCGGCCAAACCAGGGGACTCCGTATAAATATTGACCTGGACAGGCGTAACGTCCGGGAAGGCATCCACAGGTACATTGCGATAAGCTTGGACGCCCAGGCCGACCAGAACCGCGAAGGCGACGAGAACAAGTACTTTGTAACGCAGTGAGGCGTCAACGATTGCATTAAGCATGGTGTTCTATCCTTGGCTCAATGGGCATCGCCGATTTGCGACTTCAGCATTCGTGCCTTCAATGCATATGCACCTGCTGCAACGACCTGTTCTTTCGGTTTTAGTCCCGACTTGATGACCGTGCGTCCGGATATTTTTTCACCTGTCTCAATGGCGCGTGGCTGAAAACTACCTCCTTCACTCACAAAAACGGTTGGTTGCCCCTGAAGCAACAAGATTGCGCCGTCTGGCACTGAAATCGCTTCCAGTTGCCCACCAGTTGCAATGTTGGCGGTGGCGAACATCTCCGGTTTGAGACGCCCGTCTTTGTTGGGCACTTCGATACGCGCTGCAATAGTGCGGCTGTCCTTGTCCAGGACATTGGCTATGTATGCCACCCGGCCGCTAAAGCGTTCGCCGGGATAAGCACCTACGGTCACAGTCGCTGCTGCACCGGTTTTCACTTTCGAGAGAAGTTCATCCGTAAGGTTGGCCTCAATCCATACCTTTGACAGGTCCGCAATGGTGAAAACTGCTTCGGCTGGCGAACCCAGCTCACCTATCGTGGCTTTTTTCTGAATAACCGTGCCTGCAAATGGCGCCGTCAGTGCAAACGTGGACTGTGCCCTCCCGCTGGCACTTGCAGAGCCTCCGAGCAGCCGCAAACGGTCACTTGCCGCGCGCGATTCCGCACTGGCGCGCTCAAGCTCGCCGCGCGATCTGAGCAACTCCTTTTGCGGGATAATTTCTTCGGCACTGAGCGACTCTGCACGCTTGAAGTCGGCCTGAGCAACACGCTCCGACGATTGCGCACGCAAAAGAGCAGATTGCGCCTCGCCAATCGCCAGACTGTCCATGATGGCCAATGATTGGCCGGCGCGGACGTTGTCCCCCAGATTTGCCGACACGCTCACAATCCGGCCTTCAACGCGCGGCGCAATTTTGGCAATTCGATCTTGATTGGGTCGAATGGTTGCGGTCACGCTTACGGAGTCCTCGAAAGTGCGAGAGGAGACTTCTTCAAATTTGATCCCTGCGAGAGCCTGTTCTTCTGCGGTGAGCTTCAGGCCTTTTTCTTCCTTGCCGGCTGCCTCCTGTTTAACAGGCTCTTCTCCTTTGGCCACTTTGTCACCACAGCCGCCCAACGCTAGGAATACAGCAAGAACGGAGGAGATGCCGAGGAGACGGCGTGACGCAGAAGTTTTGAATATGGTGGTGTTCATGATGACTCTCATTCTTTGGACCAGCCCGCTTCCAACTCAAGTGTGGCGCGGGTACTGTGGTATTCGGTAAGTGCTTCGATCAGGTCACGGCGAGCATCGAGTGCCTGACGGTTGACCACGATCAGTTCAAGTAAGCCGATCTGCCCCGCTTGGCGAGACTTAACCGAAAGGCTCAGGTTGTCGGTCAGCGCTGGCAAGACGACGTCCTGGAGCCGACGCACGCGCTGCTCCTGGCTTGTCAGCCTTGTCCAAAGCGACAGGACATTGGCTCTGGTGTCGCGCTGCGCGGCCTCCCTGTCAATTTGCGCCTGGGTTGCAGCGGTGGACGCTTGACCAATGCCGGTCGCATTGCGCTTGAAAATGGGGAGTGGAATCGAAACAGAAATGGTGGTGAGCCTTTCTCGCGCAACGCTTGGGCCTTCACGCCCTACATTGAGTCCCACCGTCACGTCTGGACTGACGCTTGCGCGTTCCAGGCGATATCTTGCGTTTGCGCTCTTTTCACGGGCAGAAAGAGCCAGAAGACGCGGCTGAGAATCGAGACTGCCAAGCAGGTCGTTCAAAGCAAACCCCATAGGTGCAGGTGTCAGTTCACCCTGAGCCAGAGGAAGGGCTGGGCCCACAAGCTGCAGGCGCGCCGCCAAATCGTTACGCTCTTCGTTAAGCTGTTCCCGCGCCAGTGCTAGTTGATTCCGTGCGCGCTCGGCCTCCACCAGCGCGACGTTGGCATCAAGCTTCGTATCCTCGCCCGCTACTCGCCGCTTTTGTACGGCTGCAGCAGCATCATCGAACAATTTCAGCGCCTGGCTCTCCAGTTCAACACGTTGCTGCAAAGCCAGCACACGATAAAAGCGCGTGGCTATCTCGCTTCGAATTTGCCGCTGCGCATCAACAATCTCGTAGCGCAATGCCTCCAGGGCAGACGAGGCTGTCTCTCGCCTGTATCCTCCCTGCCCGCCGGTTTCAAAGGTCTGGGAGACTCCCCCAGTCCACTCGTTGCGGCGTTCAGTAGCCATGCCCGTCTGTGGCACGAGCCGCCGCGTCTTGTCAAAAGCCAGTTGGGGGTTGTTGAAAAGCAGCGACCTCGCGTCGCTACTTAACCCTTCTGCTGCGGCGAGCTCCGCCTGTTTGGAGCGCAACGCAGGATTGGCCTGAGCGGCCCGTGCCAGGGCTTCCTGCAGCGTGAGGGGAGCAAGTTCCGGCGTACTGGTTGCTACAGGACTGGTTGACTGCGCAAAGGCAGGTACCGATATAAAAAACAGTGTGCAGGCCAGCGCCAGCGTTTTCGGTCGCATCGAATTCTCCTAGTTGCGAAAAACCAAGGGGGGAGAATCCGGCGGGAAGCCAGCTACCGAAGGGCAGCTAAAAAGAAAAGGAGCGTTCTCGCCGGATTAAGCGGCGAGAGTCCAATTGGGTCGTTCGATCGTGTCCGGAAGCCAATACTGGGTGGGCAAGGGATCCGGTGGTTCGAAAATTGCGGGAAAGACCGCGGAAAAATCCAAGACATTGCTCGGCAGCGGCTGAGCGCAACTTAGGTGGCAATAGTTGCAATCTGGATCATCTGTTCCGCCCAAATCACCGGTCAAAGCACTTTCGGGCACTGAAACCGTATGCACATGTGCGTGGTGCCCAAAATGACTGACCTTGTCCACCTTCTCGTGCACGCAATACCTCGCTGCAGCGCCCCAGGCGAACTGGAGCGGCAGAAATACAATAAAGAAAATGATCAGATAACGGCGCACGGCGAAAGTGTACAACGTATGTGTTTCAGGAGCTCACGGGCGTGGCCGTCACGACATAGTTTTCCGGGAAAAACCGCCGCTCGATCAACTCCAGCAAGATATGAATAACCTTGATGTGCAGTTCCTGAACGCGGTCGGCAAAGTCTCCAGCGGGCGTAGCGATGCAAATATCTGCCAGAACGCCCAGTTGAGACATCTCCTGACCGGTCAATGCAATCACGCTCATACCGAGCTCTTTGGCTGCGACGGCAGCATTAACGACGTTGGTACTTTTGCCACTTGTGCTGATGGCCAGCAAACAGTCTCCAGCCCGGCCATGTGCATCCAGGTATCTTGAGAACACCTGTTCATACCCGAAGTCATTGGCGACACAGGTCAAATGACCGACGTCGCTAATGGCCTGGGCTGGCAGTCCTTTACGGTTGTGACGAAAGCGTCCAGTCAGCTCCTCTGCAAAGTGCATGGCATCACTCATGGAACCGCCATTCCCACAAGCATAAACCCTTCCCCCGCCCTCGAATGTCTTCACCAGTAACGCCGCAGCGTTTTCGGTCGAAGCCAGTGCAGATTCGTCGCTGATAAGAGCGGTAAGCGCACTCTGCGCATCCTTGAGGGCGCTCAGAATAGTTTCACGCATGGCTGTAGGGTTGGGTGGTTCATTGGGCAGCTCTAAACTTTGGCGCTGGGAGTGGTGTTTTTCGCTCGGGGAAGCAAGCGAAGGCCATTACCCACAACCAGCAGGCTGGCACCCATATCTGCAAAAACAGCCATCCACATGGTTGCGGTTCCAAACACGGCCAAGACCAGAAAGACAGACTTGATACCCAACGCCAAGGTAATGTTCTGCCAAAGAATCGCATGTGTCCGCTTGGACAACTGCACGGTTTCGGCAACGCGTTCGAGGTTGTCGTTCATGATCACAATATCGGCAGCTTCCATGGCTGTGTCTGTGCCCGCCCCACCCATGGCAAAGCCCACATCTGCTTGAGCCAGCGCCGGCGCGTCATTGATGCCGTCCCCCGTCATGCCTGTCGGGCCATAGCGCTTTTGCATATCCTTGATGGCATCGAGTTTGGCCTCTGGCAACAAGTCTCCGCGTGCGTCGTCAATGCCTGCCTCGCTGGCGATGGCTTTGGCTGTGGCACTGTTATCGCCCGTCAGCATGACGGTCGTGACACCCAAGACCTTCAGATCTGCAATGGCCTTGCGCGATGTTTCCTTGATCGTGTCGGCAACCGCGAACAGTGCAAGAACCACCTTGCTGTTGGCCAGCAAGGTCACGGTTCGGCCCTGATTTTCGTGAATAGCCAGCTCAGCCTTGAGTTCTGGAGATGACAGATTGTATTCTTCCATCAGGCGATGATTGCCCATCAGCAAGCTTTGACCATCCACAACGCCCTGAACGCCGCGGCCTGGAATTGCCTTGAAGTCCTCGACTTCGGCAACTTCCTGCTCCAAGCTGGCCGCGATAGCTTTTGAAACCGGGTGATCCGACCGGACTGCCAGACTGCCAGCGGCACGCTTTGAGGACGCCTCCGCGGCATCGCCCCATACGCGCCAATCCACAAGCTTTGGCTTGCCCTCAGTGATTGTTCCGGTTTTGTCCAGTGCAATAGCCTTCAACAGTCGAGCCTCTTCGAGGTATGTACCGCCCTTGATTAGGATGCCCCTGCGCGCAGCCGCAGATAAACCGCTTACAACAGTCACAGGCGTGGAAATGACCAGCGCGCAGGGGCATGCGATCACCAAGAGAACCAACGCCTTGTACAGTGCTTCCATCCAGGTGAAGCTGGTGAGTACTGGCAGAAAAACTGCCACAGCGATGGCAATGGCGAAGACTGCAGGCGTATAAATGGCTGCAAATCGGTCCACAAATCGCTGGGTAGGAGCGCGAGTTCCCTGGGCTTCTTCGACCGCATGGATGATGCGCGCGAGCGTCGTGTCATTGGCACCCGCTGTGACGCGCATATCCAATTCGCCGGTTTCGTTGATGGTTCCTGCGAACAGCTGGTCTCCGGTGCTTTTGTCGACCGGAATACTTTCGCCCGTGATGGGCGCCTGGTTAACTGCGCTGCTGCCTTTGATCACCACGCCATCAAGGGGGATGCGTTCCCCGGGTTTGATGCGAACAGTGGCCTCCAGCGCCACGGATGCCACGGGCGTCTCGACCCACGACCCATCGGATGTTAGCGTCAGGGCCTGTGCTGGCGCCATGTCCAGCAAGCCTTTGATGGCATTGCGGGCCCGATCGACCGCCTTGGCTTCGATCAACTCGGCAATGGCGTAGAGCGCCATCACCATGGCCGCTTCGGGCCACTGGCCGATGAAGAATGCCCCCGTAACGGCGACAGCCATTAGGGCGTTGATGTTCAGCTTGCCGCGCAGCAGCGCTTCCACGCCCTTTTTATAGGTCTCCAGACCGGCAAGCCCAATCGCCACGCCCGCCACAGCCATGCCACCTATCTTCCACGCCATGGTCTCAGGCGCGAGATACGAAAGAGTCTCCGCACCGATCGCAAAAGCCAGGGCCAGCACCATCCGCCACACGCCCCCCGAAAAGCCATGCTCATGGTCGTGCGCCTCTTCAGCGTCCTCCGGAGTTTTCCCAGAACCCGCAGCCGGCAGTGGCTTGGGGTCGAAGCCGGCCTTGCGAATTGCCACTAGCGCCAGCGGGTACGCCTCTGAAGTGGCATCAATGCGCAAGGTGCGCGCTCCAAGCTGGAATCCCAGGGAGCGTATCCCCGCGATGGGCTCAAGCGCTTGCCGAATTTCAGACTCTTCGACGGCACAGTCCATGGTGGGAATGCGAAAGAACTGTCCGGCACCCCTTGCTTTGTGCGCGGGAGCTGTCGAAGCTGGTGTGGAGATTCCTCTTGGCGCACAACAGTCGTCGGACTGAGCCGCTGGTAGCGGTTTCGCCTCGGCGATCGGCGACCCGTCGGCGGGCGCGCAGGATTGACCCGCACTGCAGCAGGGATCGGACTGGGCACTTGGCAAGTTTTCTGATTTCATGCCTTAATTGGAAACCCTGTAGCGACCTTAAGGTCAAGTGGTGATTAATCTAACCTTGCTGGCCGTATTGCCTTTGGTTTGAAGGAGCAATTCGAATGAAGATCGGAGAATTGGCCAAGCTGGCCCAAACACAATCGGAAAACATTCGGTTCTATGAGCGAGAGGGCTTGCTACCTGAGGCCAACAGGACTGAGGCCAACTATCGCGTCTATGACGAGAGTCACATCCAACGGCTTGCCTTTATCCGCCACTGTCGATCTTTGGACATGACTTTGGGCGAGATTCGAACCCTCCTTCATTTCAAAGACGCTCCGGAGGAAAATTGCCATGAGGTCAATGCACTACTTGATGAGCACATTGACCATGTTGCTATACGCATTCGCGAGCTCCGTGTTCTTGAAAAAGAGTTGAAATCGCTGCGCTTGCAATGCCAAGCAGGCAATGCGTCAGCCGATTGCGGCATCCTCTCCGGTCTGGAAAAAGCCGCCCGGAACGCAAAGCATCACCGCGCCCGGGACCTGGGGCATGCAGCGCATATTCAAAGAACCCATCAGCAAATCGCGCTGTCCCCACGCAGTAGCGCCGCCAACCGACCTAATGAGGTACGCAGCATAAGAGTACGCTGAGAGATTTAACGGGAGCGCTTCTTACGGATGCTTCTCTTGCGTTCCGTATTTGGTTTTTTTTGAGTGTGTGTTTTTCTGTCACGCCAGCGCAAATAGCCCAAGAATGCATATAACAACAATACCACCGCCCTTCCCAAAAGAAAGAAAGTGGTTAAAGACCCCTGAGACAGGCCAGAAAAGTCGTGAAATTTGCTAACCATTGTGAAATCCTACAAGCCGTGACTCAGTATGACGATGACCGTAGGCGTCCTTAGCGGCGACGCTGCACCGCTACGTAAGTCCAGAAGCAAGCCACTGCACTATGGGATGTCAAGTCGCCAGCTATGGACTGATTTTTTTGTGGGGATCTGAGCTGCTTCGGATGTGGCTTTTGATTACCGATGCTTTAGAGATTACTGCATCTAAAGCCTTTTGATTACACGATTTTTGGGTTTGGAAACTACTCTGTGAATATTGGAGCCAATGTCGGCCCCAACAATTCATGCTAGGAGATTAATATGCCACACCAAATTCATGCCGCCTGCATCGAGGCCTGTAACGCTTGCGTCATCGCCTGTAATCAATGCGCCGCTTCATGCCTGCAGGAGCCGGATGTGAAGATGATGGCCCGGTGTATTGCACTGGACATGGATTGCGCCCAGATTTGTGGTGTCGCGGCCGCAGCAATGGCAAGAGGCAGCGAAAACGCCAAAACAATCTGCAAAGCGTGCGCAGACGTTTGCCAAGCTTGCGGTGACGAGTGCGCCAAGCATGACATGGATCATTGTCAGGCCTGCGCCCGGGCCTGCCACGCATGCGCCCAGGAGTGCCGCAGCATGGCGACGATGGCTTAACTAATTAATAAAGGAACAAAATTATGATTTCAAAGTTCACTCTTTTGAACGCTAGCCGCCTGAGCGCCGTGACCCTGGCAGCAACTTTAGTTTGGCCCATGGCGCATGCGCAGTCCTCCGGGGCGGCTGGCGGCGCGATGCCCGGGATGCAAGGGAAACCTGCAGCCTCGGCTCCCATGCAAGGTGGCATGGACATGAAGGCCGTGATGAAGGACAACAACGACAAGATGGCCGGGATGAATATGACCGGCAATGCCGACGCAGATTTCGCCATGATGATGCGGATGCACCACCAGGGTGCCATCGACATGGCGGAGGCTCAACTGCGCAGCGGCAAAGATCCTGAAATGCTCAAAATGGCCAAAAAAATCATTGCCGACCAGAAAAAAGAAATTGCCCAGTTTGATAAATACCTGGCAAAGCATCCTCACGAAGGCGCCAAAAAGTAAGGTCCTGCCAAATAAACCTGATGGATCAGTCGCTGCGTCGAGCCTTAACGCTGGCCGGCAAGTTGTGAACTTGACCCAACTGGTCAAGGATTGGACAGTCAGGCCGGTGATCGCCATGGCAGCAATGAATTAAGGTCTCCAAGGCCCGCTTCATTGCCCCCATCTCTGACATCCTCTCGTTGAGATCAGCCACTTGCTTGAGCGCGATCTTTCGAACATCGCTGCTTGAGCGTCGTTGGTTTTGCCAAAGTTTGAGCAGCTCCGCAATTTCGGCCATGCTGAAGCCCAAGGCCCGGGAACGCTTGATAAAGCGAAGGGTGTGAACCTCTTTATCAGAGTACTGGCGGTACCCTGAGTCCGTTCGATCAACGCTGGGCAGCAGACCCAGCGACTCGTAATGCCGCACCATTTTTGCGGAGACATCGGATTGGCGAGCGGCTTCGCCGATGTTGAATGGCCCCCCCATATTCGATTGGTTCATGTGTTGCTTCCTTTCCAGCGGCGCAGCATCAAGGCATTCGTCACCACGCTGACGCTGCTAAAAGCCATGGCCGCGCCAGCAACCATGGGACTCAGCAGACCGAAGGCTGCCAGCGGCACACCCACCACGTTGTAGATAAATGCCCAAAACAGGTTCTGGCGGATTTTCGCGTAAGTACGGCGCGAGATGTCGATTGCATCAGCTACCAGGGCCGGATTGCCGCGCATGAGCGTCACGCCCGCAGCATGCATCGCGACATCTGTTCCTGTGGACATGGCGATTCCGACGTCCGCAGCTGCCAGCGCCGGCGCGTCATTGATGCCATCCCCAACCATGGCGACGATGACGCCCCCGGCTTTCAGTTCACCCACGATCCTGGCTTTGTCTTCCGGCAGCACTTCGGCACGGATTTCATCAATGCCGAGTTGCTTGCCCACCGCCTGGGCACTGCCGCGGTTGTCGCCAGTCACCAGTACGGACCTGACACCTTGTTCGTGGAGCTTAGCGATGGCTAGTGCCGCCGTCGGTTTGACAGCATCGCCAAACGCCAGCAAGCCCAAAAGCACCGGTTGGTCTGTGATGTCAGCCACCCACGACACCGTCCGGCCTTGGGCCTGGAGCTCGGCGGCACGTCCCGATAAGGGCCCAAGGCCCACTCCCAGTTCGTCCATGAAACGTGAACTGCCAAGGCGCAGGTCACGCTGCGCCACTACGGCAGCCATGCCGCGGCCGGCAATAGCGCGAACTTTGGACGCCGATGTCAGTTGAGCGCCCTCTTGAACAGCGGCATCCATGACGGCGCGTGCCAGAGGGTGTTCGCTGCCCGCCTGGATAGAGGCACTTGCCGCAAGAAAAGCCAGACGATTGCCATCGACGGCATCGGCTGCTACCAGCTCTGGTTTGCCTTCGGTAAGCGTACCGGTTTTGTCGAACGCAACCACTTTGACGCTATGTGCAATTTCGAGTGCTTCGGCGTCCTTGATCAAGATGCCATGCCGGGCAGCAACCCCGGTACCAGCCATGATCGCTGTGGGAGTGGCCAGGCCCAGAGCACAGGGGCAGGCAATAACCAGCACCGCTACAGCGTTGAGAATGGCGTTTTCCCAGTTCCCCGTGCTGAGGCCCCAGCCCAGCAAGGTGACCAGCGCAATGCCGATCACCACCGGCACAAAGACCTCGCTGACCCTGTCGACCAAGCGCTGTATGGGCGCTTTCTTCGCTTGGGCGGATTCGACCAGCCGCACGATGCGCGCCAGGGTCGATTCGGCGCCAATGGCGGTGGTTTTTACCAGCAGCAAGCCTTCCGCATTCACTGAACCTCCGGTGACCTTGTCACCCTCGTGTTTGGCCACGGGCAGACTTTCGCCCGTGATCAGGGATTCATCGATCTGGCTGGCCCCTTCCACCACCACGCCGTCCACCGGTACGCGTTCCCCCGGGCGAATGACCACGATGTCGTCCTTGAGCACCTGGCTGATCGGTATTCCGTGATCCTGTCCGTCCCGGCGCACCCGGGCTGTTTCCGGCCGCAACGCATTGAGCGCGCGAATGGCTTCTGTCGTCTGGCGTTTAGCACGGGTTTCCAGCCATTTGCCGAGCAGTACCAAGGTGATCACTACTGCTGAGGCCTCAAAGTAGAGGTGTGCCATTCCATGGTCACCGTGGACCAGCAATTGGTACACGCTCAAGCCATAACCCGCTGAGGTCCCAAGCGCCACCAGCAGATCCATGTTGCCGGCGCGCGCCTTGAGTGCTTTCCACCCAGAGCGGTAAAACCGGGCGCCCAGCCAGAACTGCACTGGCGTTGCCAAGGCAAATTGCACCCAGCCAGGGAGCATCCATTCGATGCCGAACAGCATGGCGGCCATCGGAATGACCAGCGGAATCGACAGCACGGCCGCGACAGCCACCGGCCACCATTCGTTGCCGCCCTTGACCGCCTCCCCCTGCCTCTTCTCCTCGGCGATCGCGCGCGCGGCATAGCCGGCCTTGGCCACCGCCGCAGTCAGAGCGCTGACGTCCAGATCACGGCTCGCCAGCTTAACCTCGGCGGTTTCGGTGGCCAAGTTGACTTGGGCGGAGGTCACGCCGGGCACTTTGAGCAAGGCTTTTTCGACGCGAGCAACGCAGGATGCGCAGGTCATGCCCTCGATACTCAATTGCACCGTTTGTTCGCCCACCGTGTATCCGGCCTTCTCGACGGCTGCGCGTAACGCATTCAGGGCCACGCCCTTATCGGCCCGGACGGTGGCCGCCTCGGTTGCCAGGTTCACGTTCGCCTCGCTGACACCCGGAATAGCCGAAAGGGCCTTCTCGACGCGGCTGACGCAGGACGCGCAGGTCATTCCCTCGACTGGTAAGGTCCAGTCGGTTTGGCCTGACGCGCTGGGTTGGAGTGCTGTTGCTATGTTCACGGTGTTCCTCATCTGCTTTTAGGCCGACATAGCGGCGATGAGGGAAATTCTGAACCTTCCCACCATGGAAGGGTCAAGCCGGTAGAAGTTAATTCCCTGCCCAGCATGTGGATATGTGACGAAACATTTTGACCTTGCCACGGTGGCAAGGTCTAAATTTAGACATTCCAATTTTTTAGGAGCCTTTGATGCTTGAATTCAACCTGCCAGACATGAGCTGCGGCCACTGCGCCAGCACCGTCGCCATGACCGCCAAGCTCGTCGATCCCAACTCCAAGGTGGATGTCGACATAAACACCAAAAGGGTCAAGATCGAATCGACCGAAGACCGGTCGGATTTCGTCGAAGCGCTGACCGAGGCTGGTTACCCGCCGGCACTTTGAGGTCCGGTTGACAGCACGCCACCCGACATTTTTGGGAGGCGATATCTCCGGACGAAATATCAGCTGTGTGCAGCCAAGCTCATGAAGATCGACGCCCGGTTGGGTGAAAGGAGAGGGATTCAGACATTTGCCCCATAGTACGCCCGCCCGCGCTGCTCAGCCTACAAAGCGACACATTGCTACCGAACTCAGCGCACTGTCTTGCATCGATATGTCACTGTCGCCACCGGATCGTCCATCGAACAGACAGGGGGAGGCAACGACTGATATCCTGTTTAGACATACCGAATGCTCAACCTAACCTGTCCCAACCCGTGAACGCTTTTCTACCATCACCGCATATGGATGCGCCTTCAAGAACAGGCAGCATCGCATCCCGTTCTCTGGAAGATGCCGCAGTGCATCTGGCCGTGTCGAGGAACGGCTTACCCATCCTACGCCAGGCCTTCCATGTGCGGCATTTGCGGTGAACTGAGATTCGACGCCACGTCACCGGACATGGCGGTAATCAAACGCATATCCGAAACGCTGGCACGCCGCGGACCAGACCACGCGGGAACATATGCGAACGGACCGGTTGCCTTTGGGCACCGGCGCCTCGCAATCATCGACCTGTCTGCAAACGCCGAACAGCCGATGGTGGACGACACACTGCACCTCGCTCTGGTGTTCAACGGCACGATCTACAACTACCGGGAACTACGCGCCGAACTGATCTCAATGGGCCATACCTTCGTCTCGGAAGGTGACAGCGAGGTCATTCTCAAGGCGTACGCTGCATGGGGCGAACAGTGCGTACAACGTTTCTACGGCATGTTCGCCTTCGCCATCTGGGATATGCGTCGCGCCAGTCTGTTTCTGGCGCGGGACCGCTTCGGTATCAAGCCTTTGTACTTGACCCAGGATGACAATCGACTGCGGTTTGCATCGAGCTTGCCCGCGCTGCTTTCTGGCGGCGGCGTCGATACAAGTCTCGATCCTGTCGCATTGCACCACCACTTCATGCTGCACACCGTGGTGCCGGCACCGCGCACGATACTGACCGGCGTTCGCAAACTTCCGCCCGCCAGCACGATGACTGTCGGCATGGATGGAGCCGTGTCGCAGAAGTTGTACTGGACGCTGGACGCGACGCGGCCAGCAGAGCCGCTGTCAGAAGCGCAATGGCTTGCAAAGACGCGCGAGGTCCTTGTGCGCGCGCTCGACCGTCATCGCCTTGCCGCCGACGTACCGGTGGGGGTACTGCTGTCGGGCGGGCTGGATTCGAGCCTGCTGGTTGGCTTGCTGGCCGATAAAGTGGACGACCTGTTGACGTTCTCGATCGGCTTCGAGGGCATCCCCGGGGTCAGTGTGGGTGCTGAGAAGGCCGACGAGTTCGAGTTCTCGGACCTGATCGCTGCGCAGTTCAACACCCGCCACCACAAGCACCTCATCCCAAACAGCGAGGTGCTTGCACGTTTGCCTGAAGCCGTGGCGGCCATGACCGAACCGATGATGAGCCACGACGTCATCGCGTTCTACCTGCTCAGCGAGCGGGTGTCGAAGGAGGTAAAGGTGGTACTTGCGGGGCAAGGCGCCGACGAGGTGTTTGGCGGCTACTTTTGGTACCCGTTGATGGACGCTGAAACAGGCCCGCCGGTGGAGCGCTTCGGCCGGCACTACTTCGACCGTGACCATGCCGAGTATCTGGAGATGATCGCGCCGACATGGCACGTGCCCGACGTGACAAGGAAGCTGGTCGCGCGAGAACTCGGCAGGCCGCAATCCGACACCTTTCTCGACGAGGTCTGGCGCTTCGACGCGACCACCTTGATCGTCGATGATCCAGTCAAGCGCGTGGACAACATGCCAATGGCCTGGGGTCTTGAAGTGCGGGTGCCCTTCCTTGACCATGAATTGGTCGAACTTGCAGCAAGGATGCCTCCCGAACTGAAGCTCAAGGAAGGAGGAAAGTTTCCTTTAAAGGCGATCTCGCGCGGCGTGATCCCGGATGCGGTGATCGACCGACCAAAGGGTTACTTCCCAGTGCCAGCCCTGAAGCACGTGCGCGGCCCGTTTTTGGAGCTGATGCGCGGCATTCTGCAGTCGGATGCCTGCATCCGGCGCGGGCTTTACCAGCGCGCCTACGTCGACAAGCTGCTGGCCAATCCGGAGGCGCACTTCACGCGCATCCAGGGCAGCAAGCTGTGGCACCTAGCGCTGATGGAATGGTGGTTGCAGGTGCATATCGATGGCGTCACTTGTGGCACCGACACGCAACCTGGCCCAGACGCGCTTGCCAGCACATCGCGCTCATGAACTTTGACTCGATCAAAAAGCCGGACAGCGGGCAGCACCAGTCCTCTTAGGCATGACTCCAGCCTCGCCTCAGCAGTTTTTGTAGTTCGCTGTAGATCAACACCCCGCTGGCCATTGCCGCGCACACCAGCCACTGGTCCAGCGCCAGCGGTGCCGTGCCGAAGGCAATGTTCAGGAACGGGACGTGGACGACGGCCACCTGCAGCAGCAGCGAGAGTGCGATGGCACTCCAGAGCCAGGGGTTGGCGAACAGATTGGCGAAAGCACTCGTGGTGTCCGAGCGCGCGGTGAAGCAGGTGAACAGGCTCGTGAACACGAGCACCGTGAAACCCGCGGTGCGGGCCGTGGTCAGATCGCCGGTTCCAGCGATCAACCCGCCAGGTAGGTAAAAGTCCATTGTGAGCAAGCTCACCAGCGCGATCACCCCACCGGTCTGGAACACGCTGACCCACATGCGGGCGTCGATCAGCCGATCATTCACATGCCGCGGCTTGCGGGCCATCAGGTCGTCGGTGGGTGGGTCCACGCCCATCGCGAGTGCGGGGCCTGAGTCCGTGATAAGGTGTGATCCACAGCAGTTGGGTGGCGAGCAGCGGCAACACGACGGCGCCGCCTGTACTACCGAAATCAGCGGCATCGGTGGACTTCAGCCCGATCACGCCAGACCCCACCACGCCTAGAAACACCGTCAGCACCTCGCCCATGTTGGACGACAGCAGATAGCGCAGGAACTTGCGTATGTTGTCAAGGATGGCGCGCCCTTCGCGCACGGCCTGGACGATTGTCGAGAAGTTGTCGTCGGCTAGGATCATCTTGGCCGCTTCCTTGGTCACTTCAGTTCCTGTCACGCCCATTGCGATGCCGATGTCGGCGGCCTTCAGCGCGGGTGCGTCGTTGACGCCGTCACCGGTCATTGCCACGATGTTGCCGTCGGCCTGCAGCGCGTCGACGATGCGCAGCTTGTGCGCCGGCGCCACCCGGGCGTAGACCGATGTCTTGCGCACGGCCTCAGCGAAGGCGGCCTCGTCGAGCGCATCGATCTCAGCCCCCGTGAGGGCAGGCGCGCCCGCATCGACGATGCCGAGATCCGCCGCTATGCGCGCGGCCGTTTTCGGGTGGTCACCTGTGATCATCACCACCCGGATGCCGGCCCGGCGAGCTTCGCGGATAGCCACCGCCGCCTCTTTCCGCGGCGGGTCGATCATGCCGACGGTGCCGACGAAGATTAGATCCCGTTCCAGTCCTTCAGCCGCCGTAGGGTCTTCGTCCGGCGCCAGTGGTCGGTATGCCACAGCCAGCGTGCGCAGTGCGGCGTCGCTGAGCATATCGACGTCGGCCAGCAGGCGCGCCCGCAGGGCGTCATCCAGCGAGACGATCTCCATGCCCACGCGCGCCTGGGTGCAACGACCGAGCAGCACGTCGGGCGCGCCCTTGGTGATCGCCACGAACGCGTCACCGTGTTCGTGGTCGCGTTCGATCGTCGTCATCAGCTTACGCTCGGACGTGAAAGGGATTTCTGCGATACGCTCGAAGCGCCGCTCGCGCCGTTCCGCTACGCCCAGCTTGCGCTCGGCCACCAAGAACGCGGCTTCGGTGGGATCGCCGTGGATCTCCCATTCGCCACCCTCAGTCTTGCGCAATGCGGCGTTGCCGGCCAGGCTTCCACCACTGAGCACGACGATGGTTTCATCGCGCAGCGGCCCTGGCGCCAGTTCGACATCGGGATTCTCGATCTGGTGGACTCTACCTTCGGGCGCGTACCCCACCCCGCTGACACGGGTGTCGCCCGAGGCTGTTACCACGCGCTCGATGGTCATCTCCGAGCGCGTCAAGGTGCCGGTCTTGTCCGAGCAGATGACCGACGCCGAACCCAGTGTCTCCACCGCCGACAGGTTTTTGACGATGGCGCGGTGTTTGGCCATACGCTGCACACCAAGTGCGAGCACTACCGCCAGGATGGCGGGCAATCCCTCGGGCACCGCGGCCACCGCCAGCGACACGCCGAGCAGCAGCACGTGCACTACATCGGCGCTGTTGCGGATCTCGGAGATGAGCAGGATCGTGCTCACCACGACGATGGCGATGACAACCACCGCCAGGCCCAGCGTGCGCCCGATGCGCGCGACTTCCTTTTCCAATGGTGTCGGTTCCGGGGCAGTGGCCTCCAGCAGCGCTGCGACCTCGCCCACCTGGGTGTCCATGCCGGTGGCAGTGACGACCGCACGGCCCGTGCCTTGCGCCACCGCGGTGCCTTTGAAGACCATGTCGATCCGGTCGCCCAGTGCCGCGGGCCGGAGCAACGTGGCGATGTCCTTGAGTACGGCTTCGCTCTCACCCGTCAGCGCAGCCTCCTGCACGCGCAGGGTCGTGGCCTGCAGCAAGCGCGCGTCGGCACCAACGGCATCGCCCTCGGCTAGCACCAGCACGTCCCCACACACCAGCTCGGCGCTGGGCACGCGCTGCGGCTTGCTGTCACGCAGCACGCCTGCAGTAGCTGCCGTCATCTTGGCCAGCGCAGCCACCGCGTTCTGGGCCTTTGCTTCCTGCACATGGCCGATCACGCCGTTGAGCAGCACGACGGCGGCGATGACGATCGCGTCCACCGGCCAGCCCACACGGCCTTCCACCCACCAAGCCAGCAATGCAATGGCCACGGCTGCCAGCAACAAGTAGATCAGCGGATGCTGAAACTGTGCCAGTACACGTCGCCAGGCGGGTACCCGCGGTGCCGCTCGCAGTTCATTGGGCCCATTTTGCGCTAGCCGGCTCGCGGCTTCCTGCGCGCTGAGGCCGGTCTCGACATCGACACCCAGTACCGCCGCCACCGCGCCGGCGTCCATGACCGACGGATCGCCAATGTCGTGGCCGCGCACCGCCACGGCCGCCGTCATGCGAGTATGGCCCACGCATGGCGGGCGATCTGCTCGTCCTCTTGCGACGCGAGCACAAGCAGCTGGCAGCGCGTTGCGCCGTCACTGATGAGGCTGTAGGGATTGCTTGCAGTGCGGTTGCGGGGTTCGTCTAGACTGACGCCGATCCATGCCAGACCCGCACAGATATCAATGCGCACCTGCGCGTCGTTCTCTCCTATACCGCCGGTAAAGACGAGCATGTCCAGGCCCCCGAGCACGGCAATCATCGCGGCCACCTGTTTGCGCACCGAATAGCAGAACATCTCGATGGCCAGACGCGCATCGCCGTTTGATGCAGCGGCTTCGTGCAGACGCCGCATGTCGCCGCTGAGCCCCGATATCCCCAGCAGGCCGGAACGTTGATCGACCAATGCTTCGAGCCTGGCGGCATCGTACTTCTTTTCGCGCATCAGATACACAAGCACACCGGGGTCGAGCTCGCCGCTGCGCGTGCCCATAATGACCCCGCCACTAGGCGTCATGCCCATGCTGGTGTCGATCGACATGCCCGCCTTTACCGCGGTGATGCTGGCGCCGTTGCCCAGATGCGCGATGACCAACCGCTGCGGCAGAGCGTCACCGAGCTGCCGCACGATGGATTCGAGCGACAGGCCGTGGAATCCATAGCGTTGAATGCCCTCCGCTTGCAATTCCCTCGCGATGGGCAGGACACGGGCCACAGCGGGCAAGCTGACATGAAACTGGGTGTCGAAACAAGCGACTTGAGGAACGCCGGGAAAGTGCGCTTGTGCGAAACGGATGAGCGCCAGCGCGGCGGGTGCGTGCAGCGGCGCAAAGGCGGCGGCGGCTTGCAGCTGGTGCAGAACCGCATCGTCGATGCGGCAATGCTGCCGCAGCGCAGGCCCGCCATGCACGATGCGGTGCCCGATGGCATCCGGTGGCGGCATCCCGGATGCTGCCAGAACGCTGGCGACCTGGGTGATCGCGTTCGGATGCTCAGCCGTGGCGACGATCTCGCCGAACAACTTCTCGACTCCGGTCGAATCGACGCGGTACAAACCGAATTTGAGCGACGACGAGCCGCTGTTCATCGCGAGAACGTTCAGCGAGTGCATCCACAAACTTTCACGCTGTCCACCGCCAGTCCAAAATCTCCGGCATGTCCTCGCCATGTTCGCCGATGTAGAGCTTGTGGCGTTGCATGGTTGTCTCGTACCGCGCGGTTTCCGCGGCGACCTGGTTCGCCAGCCTCGGAATGCGCTGGATCGCGTCCAGCGCCAATTGGAAGCGATCCACGTTGTTCAGCACCACCATGTCAAACCGCGTCGTGGTGGTGCCCTCTTCCTTGTAACCGCGCACATGAATGTTGTCGTGATTGTGCCGCCGGTAGGTCAACTTATGGATGATTGCAGGGTAACCGTGGAAGGCAAAGATCACCGGCTTGTCGGTGGTGAACACGGCATCGAACTCGCGGTCGGCCAGGCCGTGGGGGTGTTCTGAGGGCGGCTGCAACACCATGAGATCGACGACGTTAACGAAGCGGATGCGGATATCGGGAACATATGTCCGCAGCAGGGTCACGGCGGCCAGAGCTTCCAGCGTTGGCACATCGCCGGCGCAGGCCATCACAACGTCGGGATCGACCTGACCAACACCCGCATCTCTACTGGCCCACTCCCACACACCTGCACCGGCCGCGCAGTGACGCACGGCCGCGTCCATGTCTAGCCACTGGGGCGAAGACTGCTTGCCTGCGATGATCAGGTTGACGTAGTTGCGACTGCGCAGGCAGTGGTCGGCCACCGACAGCAAGGTGTTGGCGTCGGGCGGCAGGTAGATGCGCACCACGTCCGACTTCTTGCTCGCCACATGGTCGATGAAACCAGGGTCTTGATGCGAAAAGCCATTGTGGTCTTGCCGCCAGACATGCGAGGTGAGCAAGTAATTCAATGACGCGATCGGCTTGCGCCAGGGAATCTGGTTGCACACCTTCAGCCACTTGGCGTGCTGGTTGAACATCGAATCTATGATGTGGATGAAGGCCTCGTAGCACGAGAACAGGCCATGACGACCCGTGAGAAGGTAGCCCTCGAGCCAACCTTCGCAGAGGTGCTCGCTCAACACTTCCATCACGCGGCCGTCGGCACTGAGGTGGTTGTCACGCTCCTCATCCACACTGTCCAGCCACACTTTGCCGGAAACTTCAAACACCGCATCCAGCCGGTTTGACGCAGTTTCATCCGGGCCAAAGAGTCGGAAGTTCGCCGCTTTCAGGTTGAGTCTCATCACGTCGCGCAGAAACCTGCCAAGGACGCGTGTGGCCTCGGCCTCCATGGCTCCCGGCTCGGTCACCGGAACGGCATAGACGCGGAAGGAAGGCATGTCCAGCGGTTTCAGCAACGCGCCCCCGTTGGCGTGCGGATTGCAGCCCATACGGCGCTGGCCCGTAGGTGCCAGCGCAGCCAACTCCTCACGAAACCGACCGTCCTCGTCGAACAGTTCCTCGGGCCTGTAACTTTTGAGCCAGCTTTCGAGCTGCTCCACATGCCCGCCAGTCTTGAACTCAGCAATCGGTACCTGGTGCGAACGCCAACTGCCTTCCACTTGCTTGTCGTCAACGCGTTTCGGCCCTGTCCAGCCTTTGGGCGTGCACAGAACGATCATCGGCCAGCGTGGGCGTGACAGAGGCTGCTCTGGTTCGAGCACTCTCGCTTGCTGTTGAAAACCGTGTATCTGCGCCAGCACCGCATCCAGCGCACCGGCCAGGGCTTGGTGCACGAGCGCCGGGTCGTCGCCTTCGACGAAGTACGGCTCGTGGCCGTAGCCGCGCATTAGATCGATCAGTTCTTCCCGGCTGATGCGTGCCAGCACCGTGGGGTTGGCGATTTTGTAGCCATTGAGGTGCAGGATCGGCAGCACTGCACCGTCGCGCGCGGGGTTCAGGAATTTGTTGGAATGCCAGCTCGCTGCCAGCGCGCCGGTCTCAGCCTCGCCATCGCCGACAACGCAGGCGACGATGAGGTCGGGGTTGTCAAACGCCGCTCCGTAGGCATGGGCCAACGAGTAGCCCAACTCGCCACCCTCATGGATCGAACCTGGCACTTCTGGTGACACGTGACTGGGGATGCCCTGCGGCCACGAAAACTGCCGAAACAGCCGCTGCAGGCCGTTGCGGTTGCGTTCGATGGCTGGGTAGTGTTCGGTGTAAGACCCTTCCAGATAACTGTTCGCCACGATGCCTGGCCCGCCGTGACCCGGGCCCATGACGTAGATCATGTTCAGGTCGTTCTCTTTAATCAACCGGTTCAGGTGAACGTAGAGAAGGTTCAAGCCCGGCGTCGTGCCCCAATGGCCCAACAGGCGAGGCTTGATGTCTACAAGCGTGAGCGGGCGCTCAAGCAGCGGGTTATCTTGCAGATAGATCTGCCCGACCGACAGGTAGTTCGCCGCACGCCAGTAGGCGTCTATCTTCTGCAGGGTGTCAGGGGTCAAGGAATCAGACATGGGGACCTTTCGGGATCATTGACTCTCACGGGGAGGCGCAGGTGAAATCGCCGCATCGACGATGGCCTGTGCCTCTTGCAAGATGCGCTGCAAGTGTTCTGCGCCCACAAAGCTCTCGGCGTAAATCTTGTAGATGTTCTCGGTGCCGGAGGGCCGTGCGGCGAACCAGCCGTTGGCGGTATTCACCTTGATGCCGCCGATAGGCTTGCCATTGCCTGGGGCGTGGCTGAAGATGCTCTCGATGCGTTCACCTGCTAATTCGGTCGACCTGACTTGCCGTGACGTGAGGGCCGCCATCTGAGCTTTCTGCTGGGCCGTCGCAGGGGCCTCCACGCGGCGTGCCACGGGACCCCCGAACTCATTGGCCAAAGCCGCATACCGCTTGCCGGGGTCACAGCCGGTGCGTGCCGTGATCTCGGCCGAGAGCAGCGCAGCAACGATGCCGTCCTTGTCGGTTGTCCAGGTCGACCCGTCACGGCGCTGAAATGTCGCGCCGGCACTCTCTTCGCCGGCAAAGCCGAGCGCGCCGCTTTGCAGACCGGCGGCGAACCACTTGAAACCGACCGGCATCTCGACCAGTTCGCGACCGAGCCTGGCCGTGAGCCGATCGATCAGACGGCTGCTGACGATGGTCTTGCCAACTGCGGCCGTCGGCCTCCAATCCGGGCGGTGCTTGAACAGAAAGTCGATGGCCGTCACCAAGTAGTGGTCGGGCTCCAGCAAGCCTGAACCTGGGGTGATGATGCCGTGGCGGTCGTGGTCGGTATCACAGGCGAAGGCGATATCGAAGCGGCTCTTCATGTCCACCAGCCGCTGCATGGCATACGGCGACGATGGGTCCATGCGGATTTTGCCGTCCCAGTCCAGCGGCATGAAGGCAAAGGTCGGATCAACGATCTCGCTGATGACGGTCATGTCGAGGCGGTAGCGCTCGGAAATAGCCGCCCAGTAGTGCACTCCGGCGCCGCCCAGCGGATCGACGCCCATGCGCACCTTCGCCTGGCGGATCACGTCCATGTCGATCACGTTGCCGAGGTCACCGACGTAGGCGTTCAGAAAGTCGTGGCGATGCGTCGTTGCGGCCTGAAGCGCTCTGGCGTGAGAGACGCGCCTCACGCCTTCGAGGCGCGCTTCGAGAAGGCGATTGGACTCGGCCTCGATCCAGTTCGTGATGTCCTGGCCAGCCGGGCCGCCGTGCGGCGGGTTGTACTTGAAACCGCCGTCGCGCGGCGGGTTGTGCGAAGGCGTCACCACGATGCCATCGGCGAGGCCTGTGTCATTCGTGTGCGAGCGCCCCAGGTTGTAGCCGAGGATCGCGTGCGAAACCGTCGGCGTTGGCGTGGCCTCGTCGTTTGTCGCCAGCATCACATCGACGCCATTGGCCGCAAGCACTTCGAGCGCACTTGCACACGCTGGCGCCGACAGCGCGTGTGTGTCGATGCCCAGGAACAGCGGCCCGCCGATGCCATGGGCCTTGCGGTGGTGGCAGATCGCCTGCGTGATCGCCAGCACATGCCACGCGTTGAACGAGCGATCCAAGGCCGAGCCGCGATGGCCCGAGGTTCCGAAAGCCACACGCTGAGCGGCGATCGTCGGGTCGGGCACATCCGTGTGGTACGCCGAGACGAGCGTGGTCACGTCGATCAGCATCGAGGCAGGGGCCAGGTGACCGGCAAGCGCATGAGTTTGAGTGGGCATGTCGTCAGGCGGGTTGCGCTCTTGCCCCTTGCATGTTGAGCCAAGCGGCGATCACCTGAAGTGCCAACCCAAAGTTGCCGGCCTGACAGTGGTTCTCAGCCGACTCGGCCCGTGGTCGGGCTTCGCTTACGGGCCCATCAACCGGCTGGTTCAACCGATCAGTCATGGCGTGGCTCCGGCCAGGGCATTGGCGGCATTGGCGAGGCGCGCCGCCTCGAAGGTACGGACCCACTCGAGCACCCGCGCGGCGATTTGTTCCACCGCCTCGGAGCGGGTTTTTGTCTGCGCTTGCCAGCCGACGAGGGCATCCCAGAAGGTTGTGCGCCCGACCGCAAAGCCGATGAAACCGGGAACCGCCGCCGCCGTGGCCAGCCAGCGACGCACCTTCGCTGCGTCGGCACCCCGGCCGAGCACGATGCAGCCGACTGTATCGCGCCCGCCGCAGCGCGCCGTCGCGACGATGCGCTGGCAGTCGCCGCTCTGCGCCATGCCTTCGACCTTCCAGACGTCGGGCTCGACGCCGACATTTTGCAGTTGGCGTATGGCCTCTTGCATCAGGGTGGGGCGCAGATCGCGGTCGAAGGCATCTCTGTCGCCGTCATGGCGCTGCAGCTGCGCCTCAGTGGCCGGCACCAGCAGTTCGAACATGAAGCGCCGCCGGCTGCGCCGGCAGTGATCTGACAGTTGCTTCAGGCGGCCGGCCTGGCGCCGATTCAACTCTTCGTCGCCCTCGACGTTGTAGCGCACCAGCGCCTTGGCGAAGGTGGGCTCGAAGCTCTCGATGTGATGCGCGAAGTCGGCGCCGTACTCAAACTCGAATTCTTCCGAGCCGCTTTGTTCGGTTGATAACGCGGTGACGAAGCCGCGCCGCTGCGCATCGCGCAGGATCTCGGTACCGAATTCCTCGTCCACCAGAATGCCCCCCGCTTGACGCGGTACACCTTTTTCAACGGCCGCCAAGAAGCCCTCGTAGATGAGCTGCTTGCTGTCGCAGACGCGCGCCGTCTGTTCGGCCGCCAGCGGTGGGTCGACTTTGAACAAGCTCTTGACGTAGGAGTGCCGGTGATCGAACGGCAGCAAATACAGCGCCTTGTCGTAGCCGAGGTTCATTGCGGATGCTCCGCGGTCATGACGCTGGCCGTCGCCGCGACCAATCCCGCACTCTTTTCCCTGATCCGCGCCAGCAGCCCGCCCCATGATTTGGCGAACGCCAGTACACCATCGCGTTGCAACTGTGCGGCCAGGGCTTCGTCATCAACGCCTTCGCGCCTGAATTCTTCCAGCACCGCTTCGGCCAGCCCGCCATCGGCAGGCAGCATCGCACCAGCCTGGCCGTGGTCTGAAAATGCCAGCAACGTCTTTTCTGGGATGGTGTTGATCGTCTCGGGTGCTGCCAGCGCCTCCACGTACAAAGTGTCACGCGCGGCGGGGTCTTTGGTCGCGGTGCTGGCCCACAGCAGACGCTGCGGGCGGGCACCTGCCGCGGCCAGCTTGCGCCACCGCGCGGAAGCCAGCAACTCGCGATGCGCCTTGTAGGTGCGCATGGCCACGGCAATGCCCAAGCGGTTGTGGAATGGCGGGGATATCTCCTGCTTCACCACGGCGTCCCAGCGGCTTACGAAGAGTGAGGCGACTGATTGAACGTTCGGCGGCAGCCCGGCAGCGATGCGGCGCTCGATACCGCGCAGGTAGGCCTCTGCGGCTGCCAGGTAGTGCTCGCGCGAGAACAGCAATGTCACATTGATCGGCACGCCCTCGAAGATGGACTGCTCGATGGCCGGCAGGCCTTGCAGTGTGCCGGGGATCTTGATGAACAAGTTGGGCCGCGCGGCCCGCGCATGCAATTGCGCTGCGGCGCGGATGGTGCCGGCCGTGTCAGCAGCCAGAAGCGGCGAGACTTCGAGCGAGACCCAGCCGTCGAGACCGTCGCTGGCATCGAACGCGGGCCGGAACAGGTCCGCGGCACGCCTCAAGTCCTGCAGCGCCAGCTCGAAGAAGATACCCTCTTCCGACAACCCGCGCGCGGCGAGCGTCTTGACCGTGGCGTCATAGCTGGCGCCGCTGCCGATGGCGTGCTCGAAGATTGTCGGGTTGGACGTTAACCCGGTCACCGACAGCTCGGTGATGTAGCGCGCCAGCGTGCCGTTGTCCAGCAAGTCGCGCGTGATGTTGTCGAGCCACAGGCGCTGGCCCAGGTGGTGCAACTTTCGGGTGTTAGCGTTCATGGTGTTTCCTGTGTTACGCGAATGTCGCGCATGTCGATATGGAGCAAATCGCCGATGTGCTCGATGGCGATGTCAGCGGGAGGGTAGGCGGCAGCGGCGATCGGGTCCAGCGCGTAATGGCCCTGGCGTGGAAAGACCGAGGTCAGGCGACTTTGCATGGCAGCTTTCATCGCGGCCAGGATGCGCAGCTTGTCATCGATCATCACGTAATGCCGGGCTGGAAAATGGCGCTGCACGGAATCCAGCATCTGCTCTTTGTGGATGTAGATCAGCACGCGGCCGGAAACGGCATCCCACAGGCCCGAACGCTGGATCTTGCGCGGCTGGAACACCACGTCGCCATCGGTCAGGATTACCGTGGGCCCGAAGCTGCTCAGGCGCTCAATGACTTCAAGGGCGCGCGGATAGAGCCGATCCGCAAACGGGTAGTCGATGAGGAACGGCGACATATGCAGAAGACGCAGGTCAGCGCCTTCCCCAAGCTCGGCATCGAGACGGTAGCGCTGCAGCGCGCCGAGGTAGTCGGCGTAGCCGAGTTCGCTGCGCAAGCCCTCGAAGATCGCCCAGTAGCGCGCCGCACTGCCGGTGCCGAACTCAACCTTCAGGTGGCCGCGCAGGTCTGCAATGACCCGGTCGTTGTCGAGCAGTGTATTGTCCACGTCGAGCAGGAATACGACGTCGGGTGGGCTTGTCATGACGCGGACTTCTCGGCATGGCCGCCGAATTCATATCGCATCGCGGACAGGACCCGATTCGCAAAGTCGGCGTTGCCTCGCGAGGTGAAACGCTCAAACAGCGCGGCGCTGAGAACCGGCGCCGGTACCCCTTCATCGATCGCCGCCTGGATCGTCCACCGGCCTTCGCCGGAATCCGACACACGGCCACCGTATCCAGCGAGCTCGGGATCCTGCACCAAGGCGGTTGCGGTCAGGTCGAGCAACCAAGACCCGATGACGCTGCCGCGGCGCCAGACCTCAGTGATTTCGGTCAGATTCAGGTCATACCGATACGACTCAGGGTCGCGCAGCGGCGTTGTTTCGGCATCGTGCGCGCTCTGCGCTTGCTGGTCGCGCCGGCCAACGTTGGCGCTTCGTAAGATGTTCAACCCTTCCGCGTACGCCGCCATCAACCCGTATTCGATGCCGTTATGGACCATCTTGACAAAGTGCCCTGCCCCGTGCGGACCGCAGTGCAGGAAGCCTTCATCGGCCGTTCCCACGCCGGCGTTGCGGCCGGGAGTCCGCTTTGCAGCTTCGATGCCCGACGCCAAAGACGAGAAGATCGGCCGCAGACGCTCGACCACGCCACCTTCGCCCCCGATCATCAAGCAGTAGCCTCGCTCCAGCCCGGCAACGCCACCGCTGGTCCCAACGTCGAGGTAATGAATGCCTCGCGCCTGTAGTTGCGTGCCTCGCCGCATGGCATCGCGGTAGTATGAATTTCCGCCATCGATGACGATATCGTCCGCATCCAGCAAGGGCAAGAGGTCACCGATCGCTTGATCGACAATTGCCACCGGCACCATCAGCCAGATTGTGCGGGGCTGAGAAAGTTGGCTAACCATCTCCTTGGGTGACTCCGTCGCTGTCGCACCGTCCTTGACAAGCCCAACCACGGCCGCAGGTTGCACGTCATAAACCACACACGCATGACCATCCCTGAGCAAGCGCCGCACCATGCTGGCACCCATCCGACCCAATCCGATCATGCCGAGTTGCATCTGGCTTACCTTTCTGTCCGAGTCAACGCAAATTCATTTGAGGACATACGCGGATCGAGAAATCGCCGCGCGCGTTCCCTTGTGAGTTAGCACAGAATGGAAAGCCGCGTGTACGCGCACTAAAGCCAGACTTTGAGGCGCTCCCACGCGCCCTATCGCCGTCCGGCCTCGCGCCAAGCCAATGGTCTTTCATTGAGTCGAGCGATTTGGCCATTACGAAAGCTCCGAGACGCTTCGGATACGCCTTGTTCGTCCATTTTCCTATTTGCCAACTATGACCAGAGTAGTCACTAATCTCCACTGCTTGTAGTCCTCGACGAAGCGATCAGGCGGCAAAATCAGAGGACGAAAAATCTTGTTGCTCGTGATCTCGGAGGGCCATGGCTGCACTGTTCGTTGCCGCACAGACAGCACGGCTGAACTCGTGTAATTTCAGTTTACGAAGAAGCAAACGCAGCTCGGTAACCTCGGCTAGCAGTGCGCTTCTAACTGGACTTCGAGGGCATGCGCGATCACACCACTCATCCCGCCAACAGCGCGCCATCCCTGCCGGGTGAACGCATGGGCGGCGGCTTGAGGCCAAGCATCGATTCCTTACTCGATAAACTCCAGCGCGAGACTTTCGGCTACTTCCTGCATGAAACGAATCCCGCCAATGGCTTGGTGATCGACAAGACGGCGCCTGCATGGCCTGCCAGCATTGCCGCAACAGGCTTGGCGCTGGCGTGCTACCCAGTGAGCGTCGAACGCGGCTTCATGACGCGGACAGCGGCGCTGGAGCGGACGCTTGCAACGCTTCGATTTTTCTGGAACAGCCCGCAAGGCACCGAGGCAGACGCTACGGGGTACCAGGGTTTCTACTACCACTTTCTCGACATGCAGTCGGGTCGGCGCGCCTGGCAATGCGAACTATCCACTGTGGACAGCACGTTCTTGTTGGCCGGCGCGTTGACGGCGGGCGTGTTTTTCGACGCCGACACGGCTGACGAAAACGAAGTCCGCACCCTCGCAGACGCGCTCTATCGCCGCGCCAATTGGCAGTGGGCGCAAAACGGAGACACAACCGTCACCCATGGCTGGAAGCCGGAGAGCGGGTTCCTCACCTATCGCTGGGAAGGCTATGACGAGGCACTGCTGCTCTATGTGCTGGGCCTGGGCTCGCCGACCCATCCGCTGCCTGCGAGCAGCTATGCGGCCTGGACTGCTACCTACCGCTGGGAGCAGGGCCACGGCCAGGGCGAGGACTATCTGTACGCGGGACCGCTGTTCACCCACCAGCTGTCGCACATATGGATCGACTTTCGCGGTATCCAGGACGTGTTCATGCTCCGCAAAGGCATCGACTATTTTGAAAACAGCCGGCGCGCCACCTATGCACAGCAGCGCTACGCGATCGACAACCCGCGCAAGTTCGAAGGCTACGGCAGCCACTGTTGGGGAATCACGGCAAGCGAAGGCCCGGGTCCCGGTGCCCTCAAGGTCGACGGTATCGAGCGACAGTTCTTCGACTACCTCGCACGCGGCGTTCCCTACGGTCCCGATGACGGCACGCTTGCACCATGGGCTCTGGTGGCATCGCTACCTTTCGCACCCGAGATCGTGTTGCCAGCGCTGGACTACTGCATTCATCAAGCGAAGTTGACCGAATTCAATTCCTACGGTTTTAAGGCTTCCTTCAACCCCTCGCATCCGGGCGAGCCCGGCAACCCCTATGGCTGGTGGGTGTCACCGTGGCACTTCGGTCTCAACCAGGGGCCGATCGTGTTGATGATCGAAAACCACCGCTCCGGAATGCTGTGGCGATTGATGCGGGATTGCGCGCCCATCACCACCGGGCTGCTGCGAGCCGGGTTCACCGGCGGCTGGCTTGAAGACAAGGTGGCAACCGACCCAGCCACTTCCAATGGGTCGATACCGTCCAGCAGGAGAAACACATGACCGTTGCCAGCATTTCAAGAACGAGCGCATCCGGGCTGCCGCCCACAATGAGAAGCGCTCAGGCGGCCATTCAGTTGCCCGAGGTGCAGGACATGCTGCGCAGGCTGTCTGCGTTTCAGCTTGGCATCTTCATGCCGCATCAGCATGACGAAGCCACGGGTGAATTTTTGACCCTGCCCGTTGACGTGATGCAGGTGGAGTCCGGCCTTGCCGTGAGCTTCCAGCGCCTGGATGTGATCGCGAGCCAGAGTGCATCATTCCTGCCCGTCGCTTGGCTCTGGCGCGCCGGCGCACCAACGGTAGCTGCGGCATGTGAGATGGCCGAAGCCGAGGTGGGACAGGCCATCAAGCACAAGATGCCTGGGGACGACTGATCGCGCTCACCGCCCTGCGACGACGCCAATACGCGGAGATCGACCGGCAAACAACTAAGGAAACACTATGAAAACGAGCGTGATGGATGTACGCGACATGCTGTCGGTACTGAGCGTAGCAGGCGTTGAGGAGCGGATCGGTCAAGTGCCGGGCGTCGAGAGCGTGACCGTGAACTTTGCGGCTGGCAACGCCACGGTGCGTTTCGACGAAACTCGGCTCGACCTCGCGGACATCAAGTCAGATGTTCGCCAACGCGGCTCCGACGCCGATGCCCAGTCCAAAGCGCAGACACCGGACGGTCACGAAGGCCACGCGGCGCCCGTCGCGACAAAGGGGGATGGCGCCGAACCCGTTGCGCCGAAGACGCCTCTGGCCCCGTCAGCTGCTGCGCCTGAAGGCAACGCAAGCCCCGCCAAGACTCCTGTGGACAAGCCGGTTAAGACGCCATGAAAACGAGCGTGATCGACGTGCGCGACATGCTGTCGGTGCTCAGCGTGCAGGGCGTCGAGGAGCGCATCGGCGAGGTGCCGGGCGTCGAAAGCGTCACCGTCAATCATGCTGCGGCAACGGCCACCGTGCGCTATGACGAAACACGGCTGCATGTGGGCGACATCAAGTCGGACGTGAGGCAGCGCGGCTACACGAACGAGCCCACACCGAAGGCCGGTGCCGAGTTGGAGCCTGCGGGCCAGGTGCCCCCGCCGCAATCCCCCCTACCCGCACCTACGAAGGACGCAGTAGACGCAGCGCCGCCTAAGACGGAGAGCGATGCTGCGCCGGCCCCGCCGGCCGCCAACCTGCCCAAAGACGCCGGGTCTGGCGCGTTGCCTGAGTCCACCAACGCTGCTGCTGCGACACCCGAGAGCGACGCCGCCTCGCCCGAGATCGCGGTGGCCGCGGTCCCTGATGATGAAGCGCCTGGGCCTATCGAAAAAGTGAAAGCCTGGGTGCGGGGGACGTTGACGGGCGACGACGAGGACAAGCCGGAACCGCCCTCTTCATCGTCCGAGGCCGAGCAACCCAAAACGTCCGCACCGTCGCCCGCTACGGGCGCTCCCGCCGCAGGCCACGCCGGTCACGGGAGCCATGCAGCACCCGGCGCGGCGCCCACAATGGCGGCCGACATGGCACATGAAATGGGCCACGGCGGCAGTGACATGGGTGCGATGGTGCGCGACATGCGCAATCGCTTCTGGATCTGCCTGGTCTTTACGCTCCCAATCTTCGTCTATGCCCCGATGGGCGACATGTGGCCAGCGCCCGCGCCGCCCTTCGGGTTGGACTTGAACCTCTGGCTGTTCTTCTTCGCCAGCGCGGCCATCCTGTATCCGAGTTGGCCCTTCTTCGTGTCAGCCTGGCGTGCGCTCAAGAAGGGCGTCCTGGGTATGGCCGCGCTGATCGTTCTGAGCGTCGGCACCGGGTACCTGTTCAGCGTCGGCACCACGTTCTTCTTCAAGGGCGAGGGGCAGTTCTTCGAGGCCGTTGCCGTGCTGCTGGTGTTCATCCTGCTCGGGCATTGGCTGGAGATGCGCGCACGTGCCGGCGCTTCATCGGCGATCAAGGCACTGATGAACTTGACGCCGTCCAAGGCCAACGTCATCCGCAACGGTACCGAGGTCGAAGTGCCGACGGCCGAGGTGCGGGCCGGCGAGATCGTCGTCATCCGGCCAGGCAACAAGATTCCGGTGGACGGCACCATCGAAACCGGCGAGTCGCTGGTGGACGAATCAATGTTGACCGGCGAGTCGATGCCCGTGAAGAAAGGGCCGGGCGCCACCGTCGTGGGCGCTAGCATGAACAAGAGTGGCAGCTTTCGCTACAAGGCCACGAAGGTCGGCGCAGACTCGGCGCTGGCACAGATCGTCAAGCTGGTTCAAGAGGCACAGAACTCGAAGGCGCCGGCACAACTGCTGGCCGACAGGGCCGCGCAATGGCTGGTGATTGCCGCCATCGCCATCGGTCTGACAACCTTCTCCGTGTGGTTCTGGGCCATCGGAGAGCCACTGCTGTTCGCCGTGACACTCACTATCACAGTCTTCGTGATCGCGTGCCCGGACGCATTGGGTTTAGCCACGCCGATGGCCGTGATGGTGAGCACGGGGCTCGGCGCCGCCAACGGCATCCTGTTCAAGAACGCCTCGGCGCTGGAAGACGCCACCAAGCTCGACGTGATCATCTTCGACAAGACTGGCACGCTCACCGTCGGTCAGCCCGAGGTCGTCGAGATCATCATGGCGGAAGGTGTCTCCGAGGATGTGCTGCTGACCGCCGCCGCCGCCGTGGAGCAGGGCTCAGACCATCCGTTGGCGCAGGCCATCGTGCGTCGTGCATCCAAACTCACCATCGTGCCACCGACCGGCTTCGAGAGCCTCGATGGGATGGGCGCCCGTGCTGAAACAGCGGCCGGTACGGTGTACCTGGGTAACCGCCTGCTGATGGACACGCAAAAGCTTGCGCTCGGCGCGCTGGAGGCAGAAGCCAAGCGCCTGCAGGGCGACGGGCGCACGGTGGTGCACGTGGCGCAGGCAGGCAGCGTGATCGGACTCATCGCGATTGCCGACGCGATCCGGCCCACGTCCAAAGCGGCCGTCGCCAAGTTGCGCGAACGCAAGATCGAAGTGGTGATGCTGACCGGCGACAACCTGGCCACGGCCATGCGCATCGCCGCCGACTTGGGCATAGACAAGGTGTTGGCAGACGTGCTGCCCGGCCAGAAAGCAGAGAAAGTGAAGGCGCTGCAGGCTACCGGCAAAAGAGTTGGCATGGTCGGCGACGGCGTCAACGATGCGCCAGCGCTGACTCAGGCAAATGTGGGTTTTGCGATTGGCGCGGGTACTGACGTGGCGATGGAAAGCGCTGATGTGGTACTGATGAAAAGCGATCCCTATGACATCGTCGGCGCGATCGAGTTGTCGCGCGCGACGGTGCGTAAGATGCACCAGAACCTGTTGTGGGCGGTGGGCTACAACACGATTGCTTTTCCGCTTGCCGCTGGCGTTTTATACCCGTTCGTTTTAAGTCCAGAGGTCGCTGCGATTTCCATGTCGGGTAGCACGTTGATCGTAGCGATTAATGCGCTGATGTTGAAGCGCACAAAGCTGGCAGGCATCCGCCAGCCGGGCAAGACAGCGGCTGCAGGCAAGCCCGACGCACCGATCATCACGCAGCCCACCAAGACGGCGTCGCAACTGGCCGCCCCGCCCTGACAGGTCACTTCTGCTTGGCGAGCCGTGCGATCTCGTTCTTCTGCGCAGCGATGAACTGCTTGGCCGTGCACTGATACTCTAACCAACCAAAGGACTTCCCCATGCAAGCTCTCGTCTACCACGGTCCGGGCCAGAAAAAACTGGACGACCGCGACAAGCCTGTCGTCAACAGCCCCACTGATGCAGTCGTCCGAATCACCAAGACCACGATCTGCGGAACCGACCTGCACATCCTCAAGGGTGACGTGCCGACCTGCAAGCCTGGGACTACGCTTGGCCATGAAGGCGTCGGAGTCATTGACTCCATAGGGGCGGGCGTCGTCACGTTCAAGCCGGGGGACAGGGTACTGATCTCCTGCATCAGCGCCTGCGGCCGCTGCGACTATTGCCGCAAGGGCATGTACTCCCACTGCACCACCGGTGGCTGGATCCTTGGCAACACGATTGACGGCACTCAAGCCGAGTTTGTGCGGATCCCGCATGCCGACACCAGCCTGTATCCGATCCCCGATGGGGAGGACGAAGAGGCGCTGGTCATGCTGAGCGACATCCTGCCGACCGGCTTCGAGTGCGGCGTGCTCAACGGTAAGGTGCAGCCCGGCTCCACGGTCGCCATCGTCGGCTCGGGGCCGATCGGGCTGGCGGCGTTGCTCACTGCGCAACTCTATTCGCCCTCGGAGATCATCATGATCGACCTGGACGAGAATCGGCTGGCCGTCGGCAAAAAATTTGGTGCCACGGCCACCGTGAACAGCACCGATGGAACGGCTGCCCAGCAGGTCATGGCCCTGACCGGTGGCCGCGGTGTGGATACGGCGATTGAGGCGGTGGGGATTCCTGCCACCTTCACGCTGTGCGAGGACATCGTGACCGCGGGCGGGACCATCGCCAACGTAGGCGTGCACGGTGTCAAGGCCGACCTGCACCTGGAGCGACTCTGGTCGCACAACATCACGATCACGACTCGGCTTGTCGACACCGTGTCGATGCCGATGCTGCTCAAGACGGTGCAGTCCCAGCGCATCGATGCGAAGCAACTCATCACCCATCACTTCAAGCTCTCCGAAATCCTGCAGGCCTACGACACGTTCGGCCGGGCTGCGGACACCAAGGCGCTGAAGGTGATCATCGAGGCTTGAGCGACATACGTCGAAGAGCCCACTTTTGAGGAACATCGTCATGTCGTATCAAAAGCGCTCGGCACTTCTGCTACTGGCTCTGCTGTGGCTAGCGCCATGGCAAGCGTTTGCCCAGGCCCGGATGGAACGCAATGGGGTGACGCTGTACTGGGGCCTCGTGCCTGGAGCCGTCGTCGAGGACAAACACGCACTGGCAGATCTGCACGGCGGCCCGCGCAACGACGGCGGCCCGGGTCCACCTGCTTAGCGAGCGGGTGTCGAAGGAGGTAAAGGTCGTGTTGGCGGGGGGGGCAAGGCGCCGCCGAGGTGTTTGGCGCGCTCAAGGCAATCGCGCCGGGCGTGAAACCGGATGCGGTGATCGATCGGCCGAAAGGCTGCTTTCCAGTACCCACTCTGAAGCACGTGCGCGAACCGTTCCTGGGGTTGATGCGGGGCATCTTGCAGTCAGAGGCCTGCGTCCGGCGCGGGGTCTACGAGCGCGCATACGTCAACAAGCTGCTGGCCAACCCGGAGGCGCACTTCACGCACCTTCAGGGCAGCAAGCTGTGCCACCTGGCGCTACTGGAATGGCGGCTTCAGATGCATGTGGACTACGCAAGCCAAGCGGCCTGTCGCCGCTTCGAATCCGCGGATCGAGCGAGCTCAGAATGTTGCCGTGATCTCTGCGCAACGAAGTACTTGCCCGGCCGCGAACCTGCGGATCGCAGCCGCCACGGCAGCGGGTTGGTCCTCCGTCACGAACGGCCCCGAATCCTCGATGATCTCGACTCTGGCATCCGGAAAGATCGCCGCCAGCCGATGCGCGTGATCGAGCGGAAAGAAACGTCGCCGCTCCCGAGCCCACGCCAGGAGCACGGGCCGGCGATAGCTCGCCAAGCGCGGGGCCACGTCGATTGTGTAGCGTGGGTGGATCTGCCGGACCAGAGCCGCAAAGTCGCGCCGTGTGCTCGCGTAGTCCCGCAGCGGACCTGTGTACGAACCCATGATGGCAGCGGGAATAGGTCGCTCGGTCAGCAGCCCAAACGCGATCGGCAGCCGTTGTACGAAGCGCCAGCGCAGTGTCTGGGCCAGTAGCCACAGGCCCCAAGGAGTGCGTCCGATGAGACGCAGATGCCGGATCGGCGGCGGGGGAAAGTTGTCGAATGCGTCGCAAGGGGTCAGTACGAGCCCAGCGATCCGTTGCGGGTGAGCGGCGACTACGTATTGGGCCACGGCGCCGCCCGTGTCATTGGCCACCAGCACGACCTGGTCGAGCTCCGCAGCGACAAGGAATCGCTCGACCATGCGTGCGATCCCGGGTAAAGAGAAGTCGGTGCCGGGGCGCATCCCGAGCCGGTGCCCACCGAGTGGCCAGTCCGGTGCCACGCAGCGGTGATCGGATGCAAGATCCGAGACCACTCCTCGCCAGACATCTGCGTTGGCGATGATGCCGTGAAGGAAGACCACGGCGGGGCCCGGGCCACCCCCGCGGATGCGGTATTCGATGCAGCCGTCCTCGATCTGGAGGGTGCGCAGGTCGCCAAGCGAATCAGAGATGGCCATGTCGTTGCCTACGGGTTCGTCGTTCCGCTGCGGCGTTTCGGCGCAGCACCCGGCCGATCTCGGCGCCAAGCCTGCAGGCCCAACCACGCCAGTTGCAAGCGGTCGCGCACATGATCGGCGAGCCACCAGACAAACTGGCGGGTACGTGGCGGGTGTCGCTCGTCGACGTCGATCTTCACGCGGTGGTATCCGCCGGCCCCGCCGGGGTATGGCGCCGCGATGATTTCGCTCTGCACACCATCACGTCCCCAGGCCCGTGCTTCGACGATGTGGCGGCCCGAAGTGGCCTGCCAGCGGATGGACCAATGACGCCAGGCGCGCGGTCCCAAGGCGTCCGCCAGTGTGCAGACCTGCCAGGCGCCACCATCAACCCGCAATTCGACCCGCACAACCCCGTGGGGTGGACTCCAGGCCACACCGGCGGCCACCTGCTCGCCCGGCAACAGGCTCGCCGAGGTGACTGGTACATCGATTCGGCATTGCGGCCCCATGCGCGACGGCACGCGCGGCCAGCCCTTGCGCTCCGCATAGTCAATTGCGTGCTCGAAGCGTGTCACCTCGATCGAATGCAGCCACTTGATGTTGGAGTCATAGCCGTGAATTCCCGGCACCAGCAACCGCAACGGTGCGCCGTGCGCTCGCCTCAGAGGCTCTCCGTTCATCGCGTAGGCGAGCAGTGGTTCGTACCCTTGTTCGATCAGCGCCAGGCTGAAGCCGGCGGTAAAGCCGTCAACCGAATGCAGAAGAGTGTGATCGGCGCTCTCTGATACGCCGGCGCTGGCAAGCAGGTCGGTAAGCCGGACGCCCTGCCAGCGGGCGTTGCCGATGAACGGACCGCCCACCGGGTTGTGCACGCACATCAGCACGGCATCGATCTCCACCGAGGGCAAAGCAAGTAACTGGTCGTAAGTCAGCGAAAGAGGACGGTCGACGAGGCCGACGACTGTAAGCGTCCAACGGTGCCGATCAACCATGGGGGTCGGAAACGTCACATCGGTCACATAGAACCGTTCGGGCGCCGTAAACAATGGGGAGATGCCCGGAATGTCCAGCGTGGCGCCAGAAGAGGCGGTCGGCAAAGGCTGCTGCGGCAACGGCAACACCGGCTGATGGCGCTGGGAACTGGATCGCGCCGCGGCGCGCAACCCGGCCACCCCCAGCACCAGCGCAAAAGTGATCGCCAAGACCCCCGTGGGCGACAACCACATGCCGCCAACCCCACCGGCAAGCGCTGCGAGTCCGATGCCGCACGCTGCGACACGACTCAGTTCGTCACGCCGCCACAGCGCCACCAGCCCGATGACCCCGAGTAGCACGAGCGTCACGACGAGCGCTGCGCGGCTGGCGAGCGCGGCCAGCGCCGGCACACTCAATGACAGCAGCAGCAACGTCGCAGCAATGACAGGTTTATCCGCCCGGCGCAACAGCGCCACCCCGAGATCGATCAGGGGTGTCGGAATGACGTCGATCAACCACCGGCCGGTTGCGCGCAGGGGCGAGGTCTGCGTGCCGTGTACCGCGGCGGCGAACTCGCCTGCCGCTACCTGCACCAGGGCCGCGCCCAATCCTCCGAGCCAGAGTTCCGAATAAATCATAGAGTTTCGCTTCGCGTCAAAGATTTGACCGGTTGGCGGTAGGGGAACCCCACGGCCTCCATATGTCAGCAGTCTCGCCCCCTTGGCCCCGCCGGGCTAGAATAAACTGGCAAACAAGTGACCAACGAACTACCGACGATCCGCCTCTATCTCTGGCCGCACCGCTTGCTCTATCTCGGGCCTGGCATGGACGCGGGCATGCATCATCATCATGCGGCTCAACTTTGCGTGGGGCTCGACGGGCCGCTGCGCTTGCGCTCCGGAGAGGATCTGAAGTGGGGTGAGCACCAGGGGTTCTACGTTCCGCCAGACGAACCGCATGAGTTCATCGCCACCGCCACGTCGACAGCCATCGTCTATGTGGAAGCCGAGAGCGCCGAGTTCGCGGCGCTGCAAGCACCATCGCAAGGCGCGGCAGCGATCCGGGCGGCCGCCCCCCGGTCCTCTACCATCGAGGCGTTGCGGCAGCTCGCTGCCACCGGGGGCTCCGCCGAACAAGCTGATGCAATCTGTCTCGCATGGTTGGGATTGACCGAAGCCGCGCAACAACGCCGCATACTCGACCCGCGCATCGTGGACAGCCTGGCGTTGATCCGCACCCAACTCGATCAACCGTTGCGCCTGTCTGCTCTCGCCGCCGCGCTGAACATGTCGCCGAGTTGGCTGAGCCATCAGTTCACCGAACAGATCGGCATGCCCCTGCGCCGCTATGTGTTGTGGCAGCGGCTGTGGCGGGCGGTGGAGTCGGCGCTGATGGGGAGTACATTGACCGAGGCCGCGCACGCGGCCGGTTTCAGCGATTCGTCCCATCTCGCGCGCACCTTCCGGGGGACCTTCGGTGTTGCCCCGTCCTTCTTGTTCGGACGCCGGGATCAGGTATTCGTCTGCTTCGCGAACGATTGATATGTTTGTTGCCTGTCGGCATCTTATCGACCCTACCGGCGCCTGAACAGTTTTTGTATTTCGCTGTAGATCAACACCACGCTGGCCATCGCCGCGCATGCCAGGCACTACCCCGGCGCAAGCGGTGCCGTGCCACGCGGTACACAAAAGCGGCCGCCGTCACCAAACCGACTAGGGTCCACATGTACGGGCTTTGACGATGGGTAGCGACAGCACCAGTTCAACCCAGCTCTGTGTGCTCATTCCAAACCAGCCAAATATGTGCCCGAACATGGCGAGCACTGGGGCTGTTGCCGTTAAAGGCAACGACCACCAGAACCGTCGCTGAAAATCTTTCGCTGCCTTTCTGGGCCTGCAGTGCACAAGCCAATTTAATGCAATCTCGATTTCCTTGACCCTACCTCGGCCTCTTCCTTCGAACCCGGCGCGGGTGCCCGCGCGCTGCCTTTCCTGCCTTGAATTTCTTTCTGTCGCGCCACAGCAGATAGCTTATTAGCGCAAAAATCATCAGCGCCGCCACGGCACTGGCCACCAGTGCGGTGGTCAGTGTTTCGTGCGAAACATTCGGCAAGTTACGAAATTCGTGTGGCATCAGAACATTCCACTGGATCCGCCGGCGCATCAGCCCGGCAGATCGATAGCCACTATTTCGCCGGTTGGATGTCGGTCACGACAATGGCGCCGCCGGCCTTCTCGGCGGTGAAACGCACCTTGTCGCCTGCTTTCACCTTGTCCAGCATGGCTGGATCCTTGACCTGGAACACCATGGTCATACCTGGCATGTCCAGATTTTTGATCTCGCCATGCTTCATGGTGATCTTCTTGGCTTCTTTGTCCACTTTGCGCACTTCACCATCGGCCATGCTGGCCTCGGGTGCAGCGGCCTCTTTCTTTGCTTCACCCATCGGCATAGCACCGCTACCGTGGTTCATGGTCGATTGCGCGTGAGCTGCACCGGCAAACAGGGCACCGAGGATCAGAACGGTTTTAAGGGATTTCATGGTTAACTTCCTTTCAGGAAATAGTGGAAAAAAGTTTGAAAAGTAGGATTTAAATATGCTGGTGCTGCCATCGGCTTTGACCAGCAGCACGTCGTAAGCGTCTTTGCGCTTTCCATAGATGGGGCCGTCCATGCCCGGGGAGCCCACAGGCATGCCGGGCACGCCCAATCCGATCGCTTTCGGACGTTTCGCCAACAGGCTCTGAATGTCACGCGCCGGTACATGGCCTTCAACGGCATAGCCGCCGACCTCTGCGGTGTGGCATGAGCCCAACTTGGCAGGAATACCGAGCCGGGCCCTTGCCGCCGTGTTGCCGCTGTCGTGGACCCGCACATCAAAGCCGCTGTCCTCCAAGTGTTTCACCCAGTCTTTGCAGCAGCCGCACTCCGGGTCTTTCCAGACGTCGACGAGGGGACGGGCTTTGGCGAACGCGCCGCTACCAAGACTGAGCTGCGCGCCGGCTACAAATACCGGGAGAATTTTGAGGAACGAGCGTTTTTTCATGAGGCCTCCGCAGGGCTCAGGTGATTACTTGGAGGCCATCACAGTGACTTTGCCCACCATCCCGGCCTGATAGTGGCCAGCGATCAGGCAGGCATAGTCAAAAGTGCCTGGCTTGTTAAAGGTCCAGATGATCTCGCCTGTCTTGCCGGGGCCGACATGGGCCATGTAGGGCTCCTCGTGCTCCATGCCGGGAAACTTCATCATCAGTGCAGCATGCTCGTCCAGGTCTGTCTTGGTGCCGATCACCATTTCGTGCATGACTTTCCCGCCGTTTTTTATGATGAATTTGATCGTTTCGCCTTGTTTGACTTCCAGCTTGTCAGGGTTGAAGCGCATGTTATCGGTCATGGTGAAAGTCACCGTGCGGATAACGCTTTTGGCATCGCCCGCGATGCCCCACGCTTTTTGTTCCTTTTTGACGGGACCGGCTTTTTTGACGTGAGTTTCGTCGCCATGCGCCAGCGCCAGAGCGCCTGTGGTGGCAATCAGGGTACCCAAAACAATGGAGGTCAGTTTTTTCATGAAAATTCCTACTAATGGAAGGTTGAGGGAAAGTCGATGGAGGAAAAAAAGGATCAGTGCTTCATGTTGCCCATGGGTTTGCGCACCTGGACTTCAACTTCTTTGGCAGGCATGTTTTGGACCGGCATCGATTTGCCACCTTCTGCGGCGAAGCGCGCAGGGTTGGGCAGTGAGCCCGTCCACTCATAGGCGATCTCGCCGGCGGGATGCTTGTACCAGCCCGGATCTTTGTAATCACCTGCCTTCTGGTCCTTCCGTACCTTCACCATTGAAAACATGCCGCCCATTTCGACCGAGCCGAACGGGCCGGTGCCCGTCATCATGGGCGCGGTGTTGTCCGGCAATGGCATTTCCATCTCGGCCATGTCGGCCATGCCGCGCTCGCCCATCACCATGTAGTCGGGAACCAGGTTGGTGATTTGCTTGGCAATGCCGCGGTGCTCGACGCCGATCATGGTTGGGACGTCATGGCCCATGGCGTTCATGGTGTGGTGGCTTTTATGGCAATGGAACGCCCAGTCGCCCTCTTCGTCGGCCAGGAACTCGATCTGCCGCATCTGGCCTACAGCGACGTCGGTCGTGACCTCGTACCAGCGGGTGGATTTTGGGGTCGGCCCGCCGTCGGTACCAGTCACAAGGAACTCGTGCCCATGCAAGTGCATGGGGTGATTGGTCATCGTCAAATTACCGATGCGGATCCGGACCTTGTCGTTCTTGCGAACCACCAGCGGATCGATGCCAGGGAAGATACGGCTGTTCCAACTCCACAGGTTGAAGTCCAGCATGGTCATGATTTTCGGCGTGTAGGCACCAGGGTCGATATCGTAGGCATTGAGCAAAAATACGAAGTCCCGGTCCACGTCATCAATCAGTGGGTGCTTGGCCTTGGGATGAGTGATCCATAATCCCATCATTCCCATGGCCATTTGCGTCATCTCGTCGGCATGCGGGTGGTACATGAACGTGCCCGGCCGTCTTGCCACAAACTCGTACACAAACGTCTTGCCCACCGGAATGGCCGGCTGGTTCAATCCGGCAACGCCGTCCATACCGTTTGGAAGGCGTTGACCATGCCAATGGATGCTGGTGTGTTCGGGCAGCTTGTTGGTGACAAAAATGCGGACACGGTCGCCTTCGACCACCTCGATGGTTGGCCCGGGGGACTGGCCGTTGTATCCCCAGAGATGGGCCTTGAAGCCCGGTGCCATTTCACGCACCACAGGTTCGGCCACCAGATGGAACTCCTTGACGCCGGCATTCATACGCCAGGGCAGCGTCCAACCATTCAAGGTCACAACGGGGTTGTACGGGCGGCCAGTGCTGGGCATCAACGGCGCCATGGTGTCGGGCTTGGTTTGCAGGACCGGCTCAGGCAGCGCAGCCATGGCGACCCTGCTGACGGCCGCGGCAGCGACTGCCGTAGTTATTGCCCCAGCGCCTGTCAGAAAATTTCTTCGATTTGTCATGTCAATTCCGTAAATAGTTGATCAGGTCTAGTGGCCGGCATCGGCGCCGCCGCTGGTGGCACCCCCTGCGGCCATGGCCATGGAGGTCGGCTTGCCCGTCATCGACGCGGCAAGCGCGGCATCGGCGAGCCAGAACTGCTGGTAGGCGTTGATCGCCGCAGTCACGCTGGAGATCTGGTCTCGCGTGTCGGCCAGCAATTCGAAGACGCCGATCAGCATGCCGTTGTAGCGAAGGATGTTTTCTTCAGCCATTGTTTTGCGAAGCGGAACGATTTCGTCGCGGTAGTGCTTGGCAACGTCATAAGCAGTCCTGTAGGCGGAGTAGCTTTCGCGAAGCTGTGATGACGCGCCGCGCACCGTGCTTTCGTAGCGGCTGGCGGCGGCCAGGGACTGGGCGTTCATGACACCACGTTGTGCGCTACCCCAGTCAAAGATCGGCAGCCGGATCCCCAGCTCGAACCCCCGCCTGGGCGTGCTGGTGCCGGCCGAATTGTCAAAAACGGTGTCCCTGCGAATGCCCAACTCCACATCCACCAGGCTGTTGAGCAGGTTCAGGCCTTGTGACTTGCCAGCGATATCGAGCTGGCTACGCGCCATCTGCACATCCAGGCGCTGCTGCATGGCATTGGCATTGACCACCTCGGGTTGACGCGGCGCTTTGGGCAGATCGGGCAGGCGCTCGGGGAGCTTCAGCTCTTTGGCCTGGGCGTCAGTCAAACCCAATTGACGGATCAACTCCTCCCGCGCAGCAGTCGCGGCGTGCTGGCTGGATGCCAGCTGCGCCGTGGCATCCGCGTAAAAGGCCTGCTGGCGCGTCCGCTGCAGCTTGGTGAAATTGCCCACCTGCTGCATGCGTTTGGCCAGCTCGGCGCTCGCTTGCGCGGTGCGATTGACCTGTTCAGCGTATTGCAGCGTCTGCTGAGCGGTGACTGCCCTGACCCAGCCCTGACGCACCTGTGTGACCTGCTCGACCACATTGGCACTGAGCTGGACTTTGGCCTGGTCGGTTTGCCCGCGCGCAATGATCCGGCGCTGCGGCAGCGTCAACAGGTCCAGCAAGCCGAACGATAGCAAGCGGCCCAGTTCCAGCTCATCCGCAAAGCGGATCCGTTCAAACGTAAAAACAGGGTTGCTGATCCGCCCTGCCTGGTTGGCCTGAGCCAGTTCGGACCAGCTTTGCGCCAGCAAGGTCTGCACAGCCGGACTGTTCGCCAGCGCCAGCTGGACGGCGTCGTCCATCGACAAAGGTTTGCCCAGCAGCTCGTTGGTCAGCTTGGTCCTGGCTTGCTGCTGTTGTGCGGTACGGCTGAACTCAAGCTTGCCGCCAGTAAATGTGGTAGTCGAGTCGTTGGCGTCCTGAACAGCCTGATCAATGTTGACGGAAGCGCAGCCTGCCAGCACAAGGACGGCGGCGGTCAGTGCGCCCAGTCGAAAAATTCTTTTCATGGGTCGTCCTGTCACTGTTTGGAATGCCCGGCATGCGGGTCGGGTTTAGCTGAGGCGCCTGGGGCCGAGGGCTCTTGTGCTTCTTTGGCGTATACGCGCCATCCGCCGATGCTGCCAACGCGATCATTTGCCTCCTTCCAGGAGAGCGTTTTTTCGTCGGTGTACGGCTGATAGCCTTCGAATGCTGAGCGGTACTCTGGCGGCGTGGGTGATGATGCCGCCGCCGGATTGGCTGGCGCGGCTGATGGAGCACTTGCGGGAGCGGCTTGTGCTAACGCAAGCGCCGGCAAGGCGGATAGCAGGACCAGCGAACTGGTCAACAAAGATTTAAACATGAATTCCTCGCGTTTTCAAAGGGCGGCGAACACGAAGTCATCCCGCAAGGGATTCTTCGAGGGCGAGCAGATGAAAAGTGCCTGCTACTGCGGCGCGAACGGCCGCAGCTCTACAGGCGCGTCAGGCGCGAGGTGGTTTCTCGGGCTGGCGCGAGGGAACGGTATCGATCAGCACGAAAGGCTCGGCCAGATCAGCATGGGGGGAAGGCGAGATTGCGACCGTACGGGGCAAATCAGCGATGGCCACGACGCTGCAGCAAGAAGCGCATACGCCGCACTTGTGAGTGGCGTCCGGTAATTGCGATTGGACGTCGGATGCTTTGTCGACCTGTTGCACCAGCAGTGCAGCCTGTGTGGGCTCATGCTGCAAGACAATGCCATCCGCAAGATGAGGTGCGACGGCGATCATCTGACTTTGCGCGGTCTCGTGGCCTGGACTCGAGCTGCAATAAAGCATGGATGCCGCAGCAAAACCCTGCAGGGGCAAGGCCAGCATCATCAAGCAAAGCAACAAGTGGCGAAAGCGCAACATAGTGGTCGGATTCTACCCGGTGTTTTTAGTCCTGCTGTGTCACAAGGGTAAAGATCAGTTTTGCGCTGACCACTGCCGCCAAGGCTTGGAATTCACGAACCTTCCGGGGTTTGAAAATGTTCTATTGCTCTACGCCAGGCACGGTATCTCCCACCGCCACGGAATAACGATGAACGCAAACCCGGAGGCCCATATGAATGTGAATCGCCTCAACGGCTTAGTCACGCTGCTTCCGGTCAAGCCACCATGTCGAAAACTTGAATATGACGGGTGGCAATACCAGCATTTGCAGCACTGGCGAAAGGCCGACACCCAAGCCTGGTAAGCGTGGCATGCGCGCCGTGTAACTCCAGCGGTCTAAGACATACACAGCGCCCCATTCAATAGCCAGGGCAATAGCGAATCCGGTAAAGATCATCAGAGCGTAACCGCCGAGTCCCGGCTGGCTAAACCAGTCCGTCCGGCCCAGCACAATGACGCCGACGCCAAAGATAATCAGTACGATTAGGCCGTCCCCTAGGCTGGGGACGACGCAATGTACTGCAAACTCCAACAAGTCACCTTCCTCCACATATAGCGGCATCTGCGCCACCTCCCACAGAAAATTGAGCGGTACGCTAACCACGAATAAGGTTGCAGCTATTAATAATAGTTTTGCCATGGTGTGCCCCATGATTACTCAGTCACGCGGTTCTGGCAAAGCCGGATGAATGGTCGGCGACGCGTAGACGGCCGACAACCATCGCGGGCACATCAGCAAGAGCACGAGCATCACCGCCAAAGGAAGAGCTAGCCATGCGAAGCTGTCACGGGCGAAAGCACCGAAGATCCATCCGCCGGCGGACGATCCGAGCGTCTGCCCGAAACTAGCCGCCGCGGCAAGCCCACCCATCGTAACGCTGAGCATCTGTCGCGAAACACTCGCGCCCAAGTAGGCGATGACTGGGAGAACCAAACCGGTTCCAGCGGCTGTAAGACTGATGCCCACATACATCCAAATGTCTGATCGATGGCGAGCGAGCACCAGCAGCCCTGCCATCGCAAAAAGCAACCCTACGCCGATCAACCATCTGCTTTGAACTCTTTCAAGCATATTCGTGAAAAACAGCAGGGCGTTGACACCAAGCATCACAAGGCTGCACTCGGCGAACATCAATCCGATCTCGCGCGAAGAGACGCCAGGGTGTTGCTGTCCTTGCAGGAGTATCCCCAACTCAAAACCCGCGAGCACGAGCATGACAACTCCATTCATCCACCACAACGCGAGATGGCGTCCTTCAGTGGAAGCACCCGGACTTATCTGCGCCGCTGCGTTGGCAGGCTGCGTCGTAGGCAGTGTCACCGTGAGTCCCGCCATCATGGTCGCACCGAGCACAGCGGAAAGAACAATAACAAGACGTGCCGAGAGCGAGGGGGAAACCACCCCTGAAATCAACAATGCGCCGATCCCGTCTGCTATGACTCCCATCCCAGGTCCGAAGAGAAATCCGAGTAGCGACATAGCACTGAGCCAAGCGAAGCGCCGCGCGCGCTGCTGCCTGGGAGTGTGTTCAGCAACCAGTGCGGCAACAACCGGAACCACCGCCGCCACGAAGAAGCCAGTTGCACCGCGTAGCACATACATTCCCCACAGGCTGCTCAATGTAGGAACCAGCAAAAGAAGCAGGCTAGCAACGTAGCCAACGAGTCCAACAACCAGTATCCGGCTCCGCCCGGCGCGGTCCGACATCACACCCCACAGAGGGGCGCCGACCAGTACGCCGCCAGCGTACGTGCCGCTTAGAAAGCCGACGTGGCGTGCAATTTCAGCCTCAGTCGCACCTGGCGTCAACTCAGACAGCCATCCCGGCAAGAGAGGCATGAGCGCCCCATAACCGGCCGACACAACAAACACCGCCGCAGCCAGCCACCCCAACTGCACAGGCTGCAATCTGGGGAGATCAGCCGCTGCAGTTAACGGAGAGACAGAAGTCATTGCAGTAATAAAATTTCAATGCTGAAAACCTTAGCTCGCCATTGCTGCCCTGTTGCCGCATAGCCCTACCATGGTCAAGGGGTCACGCTGACACCATTGGGCAGACGGCCGACAGGGATGGTGGCGATCACCTTGCGCTGCAAGATATCGATAACGGAGACTGTGTCCTCGTAAAGGTTAGTCACAAAGGCATGGAGTCCCTTGCGATCAATTGCCACGCCGTGAGCACCCTTTCCGGCCTTGATCGTCGATACGACCTTGAAGCTACGAAGATCAATGATGCTGACAGTGCTACCTGGGTTTTGCCGTGTTCCCTGATTCGCCACCAACAATAGCTGGCTGTCAGGTGTCGCGTACAACTGAATCGGAACTGTACCCACAGCTATCCTGCTGATAACCTTTCGACTCACAGGGTCAATCACGGCGACCCGGTTTTCCCCAGACAGCGACACGAACCCCAGCCGACCATCGGGCGTAAAACCCACCTGCGCGGGACCCCTGCCGACAGCGATTTGCAAAGTTTCCTTTCGTACCGCCGTGTCAATGACCGAGATGGTTCCGCCCTTGAGGTTGGCGACCCAGGCTTGTTTGCCGTCCGAACTGATCCGCATGCCGTGTGGGGATGCGCCGACCGGAATTGTGTCAACAACCCGTTTCGCAGAAATATCCACCACACTAACGGTGTTCTCGCCGCCGTTTGCGACGTAAGCAAAACGGCCATCGGGCGTCACGACCACGTGTGCGGGATGCATGCCGACTGGCACCTTAGCCGCCACCGCATCGGTGGTGGTGTCAATGGCCCAAATTTCTCCGCTGCCAGCCATTGCGCCATGCTCGGACTTGGGCATGTTGTGGACCGCCTTTGCCGGTTGACCGTTGTTGGTCACCCAGACCTGCCTGCCATCAGGCGCGACCTGGACGTTGTGCGGGCCTTGACCGACCGGGATGCTGCCGATCCTCTTGAAGGATGTCGCGTCGATGACGCTGACAGTGTTCCCCTCTTCATCCGCGACATAGACCTTCTCCGCCGCGGCGTAGGACGCCCCGGCAGCCAACAGCGCACTGATCTGCACAACTGAGACCAACCATTTCATTGAGCTTTTTCGCATAGTAATGACACTCCTAAGTTTGAAATCGACCAGCCTTAAAGGATTACCGGCTTGTCCGGCAGTTCATCAACACTGCGACCATTGGCGGGAAAATTCTCCACCAGATGCAGCGTCACAGCCTGCACGCCTTTGAGCGCACCGCTCTCATAGTTCGATTGTTTGAAGGCCGTTTCCATCTGGCGGCAAACCTTGCTCCATTCCTGTGATCCCACTTTTGCGTGAATCCCGCGGTCGGCAACAATTTCTACCGCCCGATCAGCGAGCAGCAAGTAGATCAGCAAACCACTGTTGTCTTCGGTATCCCAAACGCGGAGTTGCGAGAAAACTTCAACGGCTCGTTCTTTGGCCGTCTGCCCCTTAAACAGCGGCATGCCGTCTAGCCCGCCCTCCACGACAAATCGGATTTCTCCGACATGTGCGGTCTCGCTTGCTTTGATAGCTTTTTCGATAGCGCTCAAAGTACTGCGCGGAAAGGCTCGCCTGACCCGCCCTTCGGTGAGCAGTAAATGCGTCAAGATGCGTTTGATATTCATGATTACCATCTCCCCGACGCGCCGCCGCCACCGAAGCCACCGCCTCCTCCTCTGAAGCCACCGCCACCAAAGCCGCCTCGCCCGAATCCTCCGTAGTGCCCGCCGTGTCCATGCCCGCCCATGCCTCCACCTAACAACGTGATGAACAGCGCGATCACTCCAGCGAGCAACGCCACGGATAAGGCGCCAGCGATAAGCCAGGCAACTACTGCAACTGCCCCACCTGTGACCAGCGAGCCGGGTACTTTGCCCAACGTTGCCCGCAACACGCCGCCCACTGCGAGAGCGACAATGAAAAGGATAGGGGCGTACTGCCGGACGTCTCCGATACTGGTGGCAGGTTGCCCGATGGGTGCCGGCAAGGGCTCACCGTCAACGACGCGGATGATCTGCTCGACCCCGGCCGTGATGCCACCGTAGAAGTCTTGCTGCCTGAAGCGAGGCAGAATGGTTTCGCTGATGATGCGTTTGCTGGTGGCGTCATTGAGCGGCCCTTCCAGGCCATATCCCACCTCAATACGTAGCGTGCGATCGTTTTTGGCAACAACCAGGATAGCACCGTCATCAACTTTCTTGCGTCCGAGCTTCCATTGCTCTGCAACCCGCAAGGAAAATTGCTCGATTTCTTCCGGCGCTGATGACGGGACTATCAGGACAGCAAGCTGACTGCCCTTCCTTGTCTCAAACGCTGTCAACGTTTTCTCCAGTGAGGCCTTCTGCTCTGCGGCAAGCGTGCCGGTTAGATCAATGACATGCCCAGTCAAAGGCGGGACCGGTGCTTGCGCTATAGAGAATGCAGCCCAGCCAAGTGCGAATGCAAGGAATAAGGCCCTGCCTGCGCTTCTCGCAATCATTTGGCCACACCTGAAGCACCGACTTTGGGATTGGCAGGTGCGGAGTCAAAACCGACACTGGGCGGCTTGGAAATTTCCTTTTCGTTCTCGACGGTGAAGTTGGACTTTTGCTTGTAGCCGAGCACCATCGCCGTCAGATTGGTGGGAAAGGTCCGCACCGTCACGTTGTAGTCCTGCACCGATTTTATATAGCGGTTGCGTGCAACCGTAATGCGATTCTCGGTCCCTTCCAGCTGCGCTTGCAGGTCCCGGAAACCCTGGTTGGCCCGTAAGTTCGGGTAGTTCTCTGAAACAGCCAACAGCCTCGACAATGCACCAGTCAATTCACCTTGAGCCTGCTGAAATTTTCGAAATGCCACGGGGTCATTGACAAGCTCCGGGGTAGCCTGGATTGATGTAGCCTTTGAACGCGCATCAATCACCCTCGCCAGGGTGTCCTGCTCGAACTTTGCTTCGCCCTTCACGGTATTGACGAGATTGGGAACCAGATCCGCACGGCGCTGGTATTGGTTGACGACCTCCGACCAACTCGCCTTGACTTGCTCGTCATTTGTCTGAAATGTGTTGTACCCACAGCCCGTTAGGCTCAGCGCCAATGCTGCGGTCAGGACAGCCAATAGTTTTCGCATACTCTTTTCTCCAAAATGTTTAATTCGACTGTTGTCTCAAAAAGCAAAGGCCAGTCAGATTGACTACAACCCTCACAACCACGCAGCAGCAGTTCAAGCAGATTTCCCCAACCGCTTGACAGTGCAACGGTGCCCGACGACGATGCGGGTCTTCACCTTGTCTAGTGTTTGTACTCCTATGAATAGTGATCAGGCGGGCTGCGTTCGGATAGTCGATCCAACGCCGGATGCCCGCACATGCGCTTCGGCTTGTGATGTCCGTCTCTAAGCAAAAGAAAGTGAAGAGAAACGACAACGCTCAACAGCGCGGCAAAGAAGCACCATACCGAAATAAACCAGGTTGTATAGAACCAATAGGCCAAGCCAAAGGACAACAGCGCAAGGACTCCGTAGGCTTTCACCGTTCTATGCGTTGACAGCAAAAGACTGACGGTGGTTGACATCAGGTAAAGCGTCATGGCCACCGCAGCATAGAAATGCGGTGAAACGTACTCGATGTGCTGGCCGATGGGTCGCGAGACGATGGGGAATGCGACCAGGAAGTAAAGCAGGTACGCTCCCACCGCGATGCCAGCGGCGGAAAAAACGACAAGCGCTTGCCGTCGGCGTCCGGGTGGTTCTATCAGCAACACGGCGACCGGCACGTAGACTGGCCACAATACATGTGAAAAGAAGGAATACACATGTGTCATCACCGTATTGAGCAAGGGCGCCTCGTGGCTAAACGTCAGCCAAATCACACCCTCGCTCAGCTGCTGGATTGCGAACAACAGCGGTATTGCGGCGAACGGCAATTCGCGTCGACACCGCGCCGACCGCAGCGTCAGCGTACCCAGGCCAAGCAAAAAGGCACCCGCGGTGAAACTGGCCGTGGCGGAAAAGCACATTCAATTCACTCCTGAATTTAGGCCACTGCAGTCTGCGTAGAGGTCGCGCCGCGATAGTGGAACCGGCCATTCGCCAAGGTTGCGCCTGGAGGCGAGAATTTGGTAAATCCCTGTTCCACCAGACTCGAACTCTAGCGCGCAGGCTGCCATGTACAAGCGCCACACACGATAGGTCGCCTCGCCAACTTCGCGCAGCGCAGCGTCGCGGTTGGCCTCCAGTCGTTGCACCCAATGGCGCAACGTCAGCGCGTAGTGCGGCCGCAGACCCTCAACATCGTGGATTTCGAATCCCGCGCGCTCCATCCCGAGTTGAATGTTGCTGACACAATCGAGTTCGCCATCCGGGAAGACATAGCGGTTGATGAACTCAGTGGCCACCGTCTTGTTCCAGCCCTCTTCGTCGTGCGTGATGCCGTGATTGAGGAACAGTCCGCCAGGACGCAGCAGACGCATGACGGTCGACAGATAGGTCGGCAGGTTGCTCAAGCCGACATGCTCGAACATGCCGACGCTCGACACCTTGTCGTAGACGCGTTCGCCGGCCATGTCCCGATAGTCGCGCAGCTCCACAGTTACCAGTTCCTGCAACCCGTCTGCCTTGATACGCTGCTGGGCGTACTCGAACTGCTGCTGGCTAAGCGTGATGCCGTGGGCCCGCACGCCATGATGCCTGGCAGCCCAGCACACCAGGGCCCCCCAGCCGCAGCCGATGTCAAGCAGCCGCTCGCCGGGCTGAAGTCGAAGCTTGCGGCAGATATGCTCCAGCTTGTTGCGCTGCGCCTGATCCAGCGATTCGTCAAGGCTAGTGAAATAGGCGCATGAGTACACGCGCTCCGTGTCTAGCCACAAGCGATAAAACTCGTTGGAGACGTCGTAGTGAAACTGGATCGCGGCACGGTCACTGTCTTTCGAGTGGCGATGGGAGAAACGCCGGGCGATCCGGGAAGCCAAGGTATCACCCGGCTTGAGATTGGGATCCGTCATGGCGGGCAGGCGCCAGGCATCGCGCAGCAGGGCAAGCTTGTCGTGCCAAGTAAGGGATAGGCGCTCGAAATGCGTCTTTAGTGAGAGTGCGCTGTACAGGTCACCCTCGAAATCAATCACACCCCGGAAGTAGGCATCCGCCAATAACAGCGGACTACGCTCAAGAATCAGACGACGCAGGATGGCGGGATCGCGCAGCACCAGCGTGAAGGATGGCAACTGATCACCGGGCGCATGCAGGATGTTGTTCCACAGCCGCAGGGAAGCTGATCCAGCGTAGCCTCGCATCAAACGATCGAAGATTCTGACAGCCGTTAAGTCTGCAGTGGCTGCATCTGACGCGCTGGCTGGAGTGTTACTTGTCACTGTGGGCCTTTGAAGGTTGACCAACGGGTTCTTGGGCGGGATAGCTTATCGGACTTCGCGATGAGGCGACCAGGCCGACACAGCGAACTCGATCTCGGTGGCTCGGCTGGCCAGCTTGACCATGACGCGGAAGCGGTACGGCCCGCTCCTGGCGGTCGAGAACAACTGGCCGTAGGTCATTTGGCCGTTGACACTCATCGGCGTCAGGTACTTTGGCGGTGCATCGACAATCCCGGTTTCGCTGAGCTGGGCGCGCACCACGGCGTCCCCGATACGCGCGCCGCTACTTGTGAACAGGGCAACGACGAGGTGGTGGACTTGGCCACCGTCCTGCGGCACGACACCATGCATGTCTTCCAAAGCGTGTTTCTCTGACACGACTGCGGCGGGCACGAGACCCCAGTAGAGAACCACACCGTCGCGTTCGAGGCGCGCCTGTGCCAGAACGGCGGACGACCCAAGTGCGAGGATGAGCAGCACAAAAAGTGCAGCCAGTTTTGACAACACGAACGACATGGCGGCCTCCCGGATAGTCTGGTTCGGATTCATGGAAGAAACTCGCGCACGCTGGCTGCAATGGCGAAGGCCAGTGCGATGCGATTGGACGGGTGAGAAATCGTGTCGCAGCTCACTATGTCAGCCGCACCGGCCGCATGCAGATCCTCAAAAGCCGTTTGTGCGAACACAGCATGCACGGCCACGCACACGGGTGCGGCCAGACCGATACGGCGTAGATGGCCAACGGTTTCGATCATGGTCCGTGCGGTCGAAACGATGTCGTCCACCAGCACTGGCGTGTGCGAGCGCCAGCGATCAACCTCAGGGACGGACACTTCGACATCACGATCGCCTCGCCGGTTCTTTGCCAATATGATGAAAGGCACTTCCGCGCGCTGCGCCACATCCCTTACCCACTGGGCGCTTTCCTCGTCAGGCCCAATCAAAAGCGGTTGGCTTACATTCAGCCGTACCCAGCTTGCGACGCCGTCTGCCGCATGGGCCACCCGCGAAGGAATACTGTAAACCTGCGATAGATCCGCAATGCGGTGCAAATGAGGATCTACAGTGACCAACCAGTCCACATGGCGTGAGATCCACGCCGCTACATGCTGGGCGCTGATCGTCTCACCCGCGTGAAACTGCCGATCCTGACGCATGTAGGCCAAGTATGGAGCCACCAAGCCGACCGATGCCGCACCAGCTTCGCGGATGGCGCTTGCCAGAAGCAGGAGCGGCACCAGTTTGTCATCCGGCCGGTCAAGCGTGCACACGATGAACACATGTCGCCCTTCGACCGAGGTTTCAGCCCTCACATGAGATTCTCCGTCGGGGAAACGGCGAACCGTTGCAAGTCCGCGCTCGAAATCAAAATGAGCAGCCAGATCGTCGGTAAGGCGCTCATTGCCTGGCATGGCGATCCCCACAGGCTTCATGATTTTGCCTCCTCGCCCAGTGTCAAAATCGGGTGCGTCGCGAGATAGCGCTTAGCGTAGGCCAGTTCTCCCGGTGCCTCCGCGTGCAATGTGAACAAGGGCTGACCAAGCTGCACAGGATCGCCCAACTTCACATGTAAAGAGAGCCCGGCAGTGGGAGCGCCAGGCGCACCGGCGAGTTTCGCAACCCGCGCGAGCCGTCGACTGTCGATGCCGGAGACATAGCCGGTACGTTCGGCTGTCACCGCTTCAAGCAAAGGGGCGACACCGGGCTCGCGCAACCCACCTTGCGCCTCGCAGATAGCCTGAAACTTGTCCCAGGCCGCGCCGCTGTCAAGTAGTCGCCAAGCCTCCGATTTGCCAGCGCCTGGAATGCTATGCCCGCAGAACTCCAGAAGATCTCCCGCGAGCACCAGCGACCGCATGCGAAGATCCACAGGGGCCGCAGCCGCACCGCGCAACACCGCCAGGACATCATGCGCTTCCAGTGCGGGGCCAACGCCACGCCCAACGGGCTGTGCACCGTTCGTGCGGACAACCCGCAAGTGGATTCCATGTGCAGCAGCTACCTGTTCAAGCAGGACCTGAAGGCGATGCGCATCTTCATTGGTCCGAACCTTGGCGGTGGGACCAACGGGAATGTCGATCACCGCGTGCGTCGCCCCGGCGGCAATCTTCTTGGACAACACGGACGCGACCAGCTGGGCGTCGCTATCGAGGTCCAGTGGACGCTCAACACGGATCAGCAAGTCATCCGCCGGACTCAGGGTCAGCGCCCCTCCCCATACAAAACAGCCGCCCTCGCGCTCGACGACGCGGCGCATTGCAGGTAGATCCAGATCAACACGGGTCACCGTTTCCATCACATCGGCGGTACCAGCAGGTGAAGTGATCGCGCGGGATGAAGTCTTTGGCATTGTCAGCCCAGCTGCAGCGGCAATGGCAACCACGATGGGAGTTGTCCGGTTGCCAGGCAAACCTCCTATGCAGTGCTTGTCCGCAATGGGGGTTCGCCCCCAATCAATACGCTCCCCCACGTCAACCATTGCTCGCGTCAGATCGATTGTTTCCTGGAGGTCCATACGCCCACCCGCGCAGGCACTCAGGAAGGCGGCGATGTGCAAATCCGAATATCGGCCCGCAGCGACGTCCGTCACGATGGCCTTGAGCGCAGGGGCATCAAGCCGATGACCGTAGATCTTGGCACGCATGGCACTCAGAGAGTCGAGTGTCGGCGCATGCGCCACGCCGACGATGTCTCCCAAAATGGCATTCAACGCTTTCCAGGCGCTGGTTGAAAGACTGACCTCCCCCTCCGCCAGCAGATCTGAATCGACGACGTTGATTGTCGCTATGATGCGACGGTCGTGCAGGTCTACCTCGACGCGTGTTTGCGCTTCGAACCCTTCAGCGCGGCAGACGTGGCAATCACGCCGCATGTAGATCACGAATTCCTGGTGTGTGTCTATCCCCAGGGGACGCAGCCGCAATCCAACTCCGTTCATCGTGCAATCTCCAAGGTCTGGCCCAGCCGCGGGACGGTCACAGACCAGCCGAGTTCACGCTCTATGCGTTGCCGGAGCGCATCTGCCGGAGCCGGTTCGCCATGATTGAGGAAAACACCCCGAGGTGCCTTCGGAGAAGTTTTGAGCCAATCGACGATCTGGCGCGCGTCGGCGTGGGCGGACATGCCTGGCAAAGACACCACTTCGGCATTGACGGCGACATCCTCCCCGTGAATGCGAATGCTTCTCTCGCCGGCAACTATCCTGCCGCCGCGTGTGCCCCCAGCCTGGAATCCGGCGAACACAATGGTGTTTCGTCTGTCCGGCGCCAGCGCCTTTAGGTGATGCAGCACCCGCCCACCAGTGGCCATGCCACTTGCCGACACGATGACGGCCGGGTAATGTTGGGCGACCAGCGCACGCGACTCCTCTACTGTACGAACCATTTTCGCGACCTGACACATCCCGATGCACTCCTCCGGCGACAGCCGGTGCTCGGCGCGATAGCGGTGATAGATATCGGTCATGTCGATTGCCATCGGGCTGTTCAGGTATACGGGCATGTCAGGGATTTCCGAACGCTCTTTTAAGCGGTAAATCGAATACAAAAGCGATTGAGCTCGCCCGACTGCAAACGCGGGAATTACTACGACACCTCCCCGTGCGGCCGTGCGCCTGATCACCTCGCCCAGCAGAGTTTCGGCATCTGCCCCGTCATGAAGGCGGTCACCGTACGTCGATTCGGCGACGATATAGTCAGCCCGCTCGATAGGCGCAGGCGCCCGCATGACGAGATCGTCCGGGCGGCCCAGGTCGCCTGAGAACAAGATGGTGGTCTCGCCCGCCGTCACCTCGACCGAACCGGCGCCCAGAATATGCCCCGCTGGCCGTAGGCGGAGATGCATACCGGCGACGCCTCTGGCGGGGGCATCAAAAGGCAACGGCTCCAGACGACGCAAGGCCCGGAAAGCATCCTCTTCGGTGTACAGCGGCAGGGCTGGTGTGTGTTTAGACCGCTGGCGGCGGTTGGCATACTCCGCGTCTTCTTCCTGCAACCTTCCGCTGTCGGGCAGCAGAACTCCGCAGACTTCAATCGTGGATGGCGTGGCAAATACCGGACCACGAAAACCCTGCTTGACGAGCGACGGCAAGGCCCCGGAATGATCGAGGTGGGCATGCGTCAGGACGACGGCATCGAGTTGTTTCGGATCGAAGGGAAATTCCTCCCAATTCATCGAGCGCAAATTTTTGTAGCCTTGAAACAGACCACAATCGACAAGCAGCTGTTTCCCTTCATGGGTGACGAGCGTCTTCGAACCGGTGACAGTGCCTGCGGCACCGAGGAATGAGAGTTTCATGTGGAGACTTTCAGGTAAGTGATTGAAAATTAGGCTTCGGGTGGCTCCAACACTGGTCTAGCCATTGCAGTACAACAACCACCGGTCGTATACAAAGACCCCCTCTGTCATGACAAAGGCCATTTTTTTGATGCAAACGGTGCGCCCACGCCTAAAGAGGCGTCTGTCATGGCAATGGATTCGCTTGCAGGCACACCGCTTATCCCCAGCGCACGGATGGCGTCTATCGTCTCTGGAATAACGATGGCCTGGTTGTCCACCATGTAGGCATAAAACAACTCCGCGCCTTCCACGTGCAGCATGTCGGACCAAAGTCCTACTTCGTACAGGCTGTCGTGCGGTCGGCCGCTGTCGGCCATCAACTCCTTGACCACGTTTGGGGCAGTGAGGCCGGTACTGCCTTTGATTAGGGCGATCCGGCTGGAGCGGGAAAAGGTCTCCAGAACTTCCTCTTTGCTCGCTGAACGGGTCATATCAACCGCCCAATAATGGACGTGCGCAATCGTCGTCGGAACAGCGACCGCCATCGTCACCACGTCGAGATCGGGGTCAACGCTGCGCGCATCGGGCCCCTGGTGGCTCGGAATCGAAGGTTCGGGAAGCACCGTGTTCATGATGCCGCCCAGATGACTTTCCCATGGGTCGGTGGCGCGCCGCAGCAGTGTGCCGCGCGCGCGTTTGAGCAAGCCGGCGCGTTTGAGGGCACCCAGGGTGCGAACGATCGATGTGGTATTGCAAGACACCACACGGGTCGCTCGGCGACCGACCGCCGAGGCGTAGTTCGCCTCAGCCACGAAGGAATGCCCAGTTACTTCATGTTTTTCGCCGCCGTGAAGAATAAATGCCTTTCCGGCGGCGCGATAGCGCTCCGCATTGCTGGCACCAACGCGCTTGGGCGTACAGTCCACGACGATGTCGCTGATGCCCAAGAGATCATCAAGCGACCCGCTGAGATGAAAACCCGCCTCTCGCATGCGCTGGCTTGCCGACGCGTCCGCGGCATAGAGGGGTATTTGTTGCGTCACGGCGCCCAGAATGCGCCAGTCTGCGGCAACATCGGCTACGCCCGCTAATGCCATATCCGGCTGATTTTTGATGGCTTCGGCAACACGCTTGCCGATCACCCCGTAGCCGACGATGCCTACCTGGATCATGTTGTTCATTCGTTCTCCTTTATCAATCGATACTGGGCTACCGCGAGATCTGGGGTGTCACGCCTCTGGACGCCTGTGAGGTCGGGCTCAGCGAGCCATATCGCTGCCGACGCGCCCTTCGCTTTCGTCCTTCCGGCACGGCCGCACGAGTCTCTTTTCACGTAACACCTCTTCCGGCACTTACGACTCGGCGAATCCGCGCCATGTCCCGCTGCCGCCAGGTGAGATGCTCATAAACACTGCTCCAGTACATGCCGAAAGCGAAGCCAAACAAGAGCTCCTCTATAGGCAAACCACCCGGACGCCAGGCAAGCAAAGCGCCCAGGTTCCAGACGGCCTCAACGTAACCGGGCCAAAACCACTTCAACCCGAGCAGAAAGACCGCATACAGCGCCAGAAAAACGCCTCCGCCGAAGAGTGTGTTTCGCCAGAGGTCCGGCCGGCAAAAGAGTGTTGCCATTGCCCCTGAAAACATCGCCAGAATTCCGGGATAAATTGGATTCCAACGCATCACCATCAGGCCACCGAAGACGAAAATTGGACTGGCTAGCGCCAACAGGTGCCAGCGATGCTGTGGCATCGATCTCGCTCGGTGATCCATGCTTCTGAGTGGTAATGAAGTTAGAGCGCGATAGCCGGCCACGCCTAGGCCACCGATCGCGAAACAGAAGATCAGGCTTTCAATATCAAAGCCTGTTCGTTGGGCCAGATCAAACAGACTGGGTGGATTCCAGTAGGCGGGCACGAAAAGCGGCTCTGTCAGACCGAAGGGTGTGGTCAGCGTGCTGGCCCAAAGCATGGGACGGCGCTGTTCGGGGCGGAAGTAGAACAGCAGTGCCCACGGCACCATAAATGCCGAGGCCCAGATTAACCATGCATAGCGGAAAGATGGATCGTCGGTCATGTCGTAGCGCCCCAAGTGAGATGATTTCCAATGCCCAGCGACGTGTTAAGTGGGGTGTTGCGTCGAAGGTGATCCGCCAAAGTTCGGAATAAATCGAGGTGTTCGGCTCGCGTAGCGATCCCATTCATCCCCAAAACGCTGTGCCGATTCGCGCTCCTCCGTATAGGAAAGCCGCACGTACATCACACACAAGACTGGGAACATCACCAGCGTCAGTACCGTTGGCCACTGCAGCAGGAAGCCGAACATGATCATCACAAACGCCACGTACTGGGGATGCCGAACCCTTGCATATGCGCCACTTTGAGCAAGTGTTCCTGCACGCTGGTTCGCGTACAACACCGACCAAGCTGCGGACAGCAGCCAAAAGCCGCCGCCGATGAATAAGGCGCTAAGCAGATGAAACGGACCGAAGTGGGGATTAGCACGCCAGCCGAACATCACTTCCAACAAATGACCGGCATCGTGCGAGAGGAAGTCCACACCCGGGAACTTGGTGCTCAACCATCCCGACATCAGGTAGATGGTTAGCGGGAAGCCATACATCTCGGCAAAAAGCGCCACCAGAAACCCGGAGAAGGCACTGAACGAGCGCCAGTCCCTTGGGCTCTGCGGCTTGGCGAAACTAAAAGCGAAAATAATGAACACCAGTGAATTGATGACTACCAGCGTCCACAGCCCATAGGCTGGTGCAGAAGATTGGTCCATGTCCTTGACTCCGATATAGGTTCAGTGGTGGTGGGTGCCAGATGACGCTGATGCGCCCGGCTTCGGGGTAACCTCTCCGGGTGCTGCGTCTTGGTCGCGGCGGCCGGGCGTATCGTCAGATCGATGTTGACCGTGGCCCCCATGACCACCGTGGAACATATGCATCAACACGCAGCCCCCCAAGAGCAGGAAGGGCAGCCAGCCGAAAAGATGAGCGCGATGTTCTGTCAAAAGGAAGAACAGCGCGACCGCCGCAAAACCAGCGAATATCCAGGTCGAGACCTTGCCGCGTTGGCGGCGGCGTAAGGAAAGTAAGCGTTTCATGTGAAAGTCCTTTCGAGGATCGTGGTTGGAGAAAATACAGGGCTCAAGGGCCGTGTACGGAATGTCAAAATGCGCGGCTCTTCATTCATGGCTAAGTTCCTCAGAGACCGGTGCTATGGACACGGATGCGGTATGAGCTGTCATCATCGAATGGCGTCGATCGCGATAGGAGTACTTCATGATCTTCCGTATAAGGTTGTGAACAGATGCTCCTCTGCAGCATCGCGCTGTACACGCCACTGTTCCAGCGTGGCGGAAATAAATTTCCCCGCCTCCTCTTCCCGTAACCGCCACGGGTTATCTTTGGATGCAGCCTGTCGGTTCCGCCGGACCCACTCCGCGGCGAAGGTCACCCAAGCCATCGCTGGCGTCACCTGCGGCGAGAACAGGTAGCGCCGCAGACGCATCGGGTGGCCCCACTTTTGCGTGAATGCAGACACCGGGTTGGCACTCCACTTGATCCAGGGGCTGGCCCAGGTGCGATATGCCAACTCGTTCCACTGCGACACTACTGCCACTTTCTCGAAGGCCTTTCGTGGATAGTTGAACTGCAAGTCCTCGATACGCCGCTCCTCGAACCAGACTTTGTGCCTTGGCAATGACGTATCCCCGCCAGCTGGTTTTTCAGCTCCGCGCACTGCCCGGCTTTTGACCGGCTCTCCGAGCTTCATCTCATACAGCCCGGGTGCCAGATTCTTGAAGGTTTCGATGTTTTCCAGAATGGCCCGGTGTTCATGTTGTGCAACGCTGGCTGACACGAAAATTCCCAGGTGCCCGACATGCGGATTGAGAAGGTACACGATGCGCTGTCCCGCGGCTTTGAGCGCGGCTGTGTCAGGGTAGATCGCGGGAAGCCAGGCCAGCGCCTGATGCGGTGGTGTGATGTTGTCGCCGCTGGAGGCGAAGATCACCATCGAATTGCGGATGCGCTTCAGGTCTACGACACAGGGATCGGCCATATCGCACGAGTCGAGTTGGACCTGGCCTTGCTCTAACCGGTTTCCGATGAACAGGTTCTCAACGGTGGCGAGGATTTCTTCGCGGCTGAGAAAAAAGTAGCTTGACCACCAGCGTTCGAATTCAAGGAAACGTTCGCGTTCGGTATCCACATGGGCGTAAAGGTTGTAGTTCTTCTCCCACCAGGTATTGGCCGGATTTAGACCCTCGAAGTTTTGCACCAGCCAGGCGCCATCGAGCCGCCCACCGCCAAGATCGGCCATCAGGTGCGTGAGCCACTCGCCGCCCAGCAGGCCGCCAGCAAGGCGCATCGGGTTCACTTTTTCGGCACCGGCCCAGTACGACAGCGGCGAACCATTGAGCACTGCCGGACCGTCGAGACCCTCACATTCGGCGGCCAGCAGCGCCACAGCCCAACCGCCCTGACAGTTGCCGTAAAGAGCCGGTGCCACGCCGTGGCGACGTACGATCTCTTCTACGAACGCGCGCAGTGCATGGATCACGTTACTGAGCGTCTGGCCCGGGCAAGGCTCGGAGAAGAAGCTGGCGAAATAGGTCGGGTGCCCCTCGTGCAGTGCCACGCCAACCTCGGAGTCGTGCTTGAAACCGCCGATACCTGGACCGTGACCGGCACGTGGATCAATCACCAGAACCGGCCTCAGGTCTTGCCGCTCGAAATCGCTGGCATGTGTGGGGCCACAGCGTGTGATGCGCAGCAGCGCGTAGTTGGCGGGTTTTGCGAAAGTGCGGGCATCCAGCACCAGTTCATGCTCAAAGTCGAGCAAAGGCGGCTGGCCAGCGCGCTCGTGGGCAAGCATGTTGTCGCCGCGTTCGCGTAGCACGTCGAAGAACAGCACGCCGCGCTGCACGGAATCGATGTAATAGCGCCACGCGGCATCCAACGCCCCCAAACTGTCTGTCGCGGCTTGCACCTTTGGCGCGGCAGACTCGCCGGGTGAGGCGTCTGAAACCGGCTTGGCTGAAGACCTGGCCTGTGTTGCGGTAACTCGCCCAGGTCTTCCCTTAGGACGATGTGTGCTCGTGCTCATGGTCTACCTTCTATGTTTCGAACAATCTGAGTCCATGTCGCTTGGAACCGAGTACCGCTTTATCATGATGAAACCCCTGCGGCCGTTGTCGTTGAAGCTTGCGGCTTCTGGTGTCTAATACCAGCGAGCTTGGTGCGTTTGAGTAGCAATGCATTGATTGCTACCAGGGCCGAGCTGCCGGACATCGACAGTGCTGCGACCTCGGGCGACAGGGTGAATGGGTAAAAGACGCCGGCCGCCAGAGGAAAGGCAATTACGTTGTAGCCGACAGCCCACCACAGGTTCTGGTGCATCTTGCGCAGCGTGGCGCGTGACAGCTCGATGGCACCGACCACGTCATAGGGATCGCTCTTCATCAAAATGACTTGGGCGCTCTCCATCGCCACGTCAGTGCCCGCGCCAATTGCGAAGCCCACATCAGCCTGTGTCAGGGCCGGAGCGTCGTTGATGCCGTCGCCGACCATGCCGACCTTATGGCCCTGGGCCTGCAGTTCTTTGATCTTGGAGGCCTTCTGGCCAGGCAACACATCGGCTAGAACGATGTCGATGCCGAGTTCTTTCCCAATCCGATCCGCTGTGGACTGATTGTCCCCGGTGATCATCGCGACCTTCACGCCACGCTCCTGCAGCTTGGCGATCGTCGCCATGGAGGTTGGCCGGACGGCGTCGGCGATGGCAATCAGGCCTATCAGCTTGCCAGCCCGAGCGACATACACCACGGTGCGGCCGCCGCCCTGAAGACGGGAGGCTTGCGACGAGAGCTCCTCCAAGGCGACGTTTTCAGATTCCATCAGCTGACGATTGCCGAGCAAGACGTTTTCACCGTTGATAGCTGCGCGAGCGCCCTGCCCATCAATATTGGTAAAACCCGTCGCGACCTCAGTCGGCGTGGTGCCGGCTCGCTTGAGTATTGCAAGCGCCAAAGGATGCTCGGAGAACTTCTCCACAGCCGCTGCCGTGGCCAGCAGCTGCGCGTCGTTGACACCTGGCGCGGTGACCATTTCCACGACGTCTGGCTGCCCGAGCGTGAGCGTGCCCGTCTTGTCGAAGACGATGACTGTCAACTTGGTGGCGTTTTCCAGCGCGGCAGCGTTCTTGAAGAGGATGCCGTTCATGGCCCCAAGTCCGGTCCCGACCATGATGGCCATCGGGGTGGCCAGCCCCAGGGCGTCGGGGCAGGCAATCACGAATACCGTGATCGTTAAAGTCAGGGCGAACAGCAAAGGCTGGCCCAAGACCCAGAACCAGACGCTGAAGGTGAGCAGCCCGATAACAATGGCAGCCAGCACCAGCCACTGCGAGGCCCTATCCGCCAGCAACTGGCCCGGGGCCTTTGAGTTCTGCGCTTCCTGGACTAACTTGACAATCTGCGCGAGCGCGGTGTCTGCGCCGACTTTGGTAGCCTTGTAGCGGAAGCTGCCGCTTTTGTTGATCGTAGCGCCGATGACCGCATCGCCAACGACCTTTTTTACTGGCATGGACTCGCCGGTCAGCATGGATTCATCGACCTGCGAACCGCCCTCAAAAATTTCGCCATCCACCGGAATCTTGTCTCCCGGTTTGATGACAACTGTCTCCCCGACCAATACCTCGGCAGTAGGGACCTTGACCTCGACGCCACCACGCAGCACTGTGGCCATGGGTGGGGCCAGATCCATCAAGGAGCGGATCGCGTCCGAAGCTCCGGCGCGCGCGCGCATCTCCAACCAATGCCCCAACAAGATGAAGACCAGCAACACGGCTGCCGCTTCGTAAAACACCTCACCTTCATAAAGGAAAGTGGCGCCGACACTGAAGACGTACCCCGTGCCTACCGACAGGACGACCAGGGTCGCCATGTTCGCAACCTTGTTGCGCGCAGCACGCCAAGCAGCGATGAAGAAGGGCCAGCCCGGATAGGCAATGGCACCTGTCGCGACGACGAACAGAAACAGCTTGCGGTCGATGCCAAACGGAGTAGCAAAGTCGCCAAACATCTGCCCCATCGGTGAATACAGAAACACTGGAATTGCGAACAACAGTGCTACAAGGAAGCGGTTGCGCATGTCCTTGGCCATGTCCTCCATCGACATACCCGGTGCGTGCCCCATGTCATGCATCATGTCGGCCTTCCCGTTAGCGGAAGGGTCGCCGTGACCACCGTGAGAACCATGGTCGCCACGCGCCGCGGGCGCAGCTTTCACCGCGGCTCGCAGCTCAGTCCCCGAATCGCCGCCAGGCATGGTGTGCCCGGCATGTCCGGCATGTCCGGCATGTCCGGCATGTCCGGCATGTGCATCTCCTGCCGTCTTATGCTGCTCCGGAGCGCAAACATGGGCTGGGAGGAGTTGGCCGCGGCAGTGATAGCCGCAGTCGATCACGCGTTGCCGGATAGTTTCAAGCTCGATCCGCGATTCATCATAGTGCACGGTCGCGCTGCCGGCGACGTAGTTCACGTCTACGTGATGGACACCCGGAAGCGTAGAGAGCTGCTTCTCAACGCCTGTGGCGCTCAGTGTGGAGACCAGATCGCCAACCTCGATGGTTTTTGTTTTCATGCATTTACCAATACAAATAATTCAGCGGGCCCGCAGCCTGGCGTCGCTTGGAGTAGAGACATCCGAGTCGCGACCATGGTCACGGGGAGTGCCGTGTGGCCATCTCTGCTGGGCTTGTTTGCGGCTCTTCCTGCTCATGGCCGGGCCTATTGACCTTGATCTGCCGGGCGCGCCTTAGCCGGGTAGCCAAGGCTGGTGATCGCCAATTCAATTTGCGCGGGCGACACCCGGGCGGGATCAGTCACAACGGTAGCGACGCCCGGATTCAAAGTCACTTCGGCGTGACTGACTCCGTCAATTTTTTTCAGAGTTCGCTGCACGCTACCCGTGCAACCGCCGCAAGTCATTCCGCTGATATCAAATTTAAGTGTGTTCATGGTAAGTTTTCCCGTGAGTTGAATTGCCTAAGCCCGTGTATAGATTCGCCTTCACGCCTTGACGCGAAAATTGATCATCATCCCGCCGTCTTCGTGTTCCAGGTTGTGGCAATGGAATACATAGGTCTGGTCGCCGGGGTAATCGTGGGCGAAGTCGATTGCCACCCGCACCGTTTCACCGGGCCAAACCAGCACGGTGTCTTTCCAGCCGAGGTCGCTTACGGTGCGGCCCTGACCGAACCGCGCCATGGCCGCTATCTGAGGCGGGCTGCCAATGCGTTCGAGCACCTGGAACGAAAAGCCGTGGATGTGCATCGGATGCGGCATGCCCAGCGCCGGGTTGCTGATGCTCCAGATCTCCACTGCACCGCGTTTAACGTCGAATGCGATTTCGTCCATCCGAAAGGTGTATCCGTTGATCAGGAAGCGCATTTGCCCCATCGACAGTTCGATCTTGCGCTGCGTGGCGCCCTCGGTGGGAATCGGCTTGACCTGAGACAGCGTGGCCGGCAGTTTGGCGACGACGCGCTCGCCGGCCGTGACAGACAGTTTCAAGATATTGAACTCCAGGCCCAGCGGCAATCGTGACGAGGACATGCTGGCCATCATCTGGCCCATGCCCATGCCGCTCATGCCCGGCATGCCGCCCGGGCCGGCAGCAGGTCCTTCGTTTTCCATCGCGTCGAAGGTCAGACTTCTGAGGAAGATGTCCTCACCGGGCCGCGCCTGGCCTGCGTCGAACAGCACGTCAAGGCGTTCGCCCGGCGCGAGAAAGGCTTCGCTCACCGTTTCCGGCCGTTCGATCAGGCCGCCGTCGGTGCCGATGACGGTGAAGTCAAGCGCCTTGTTTCCCTTGACGAAGGCGAGCCGGTAAATGCGCGCGTTCGACCCGTTGAGCAGCCGCAGGCGGTAGGTGCGCGGTGTGACGGCCTGCACCGCATTGGGTGTCAGGTTGGCGAGCATGATGTCGCCCAGCCAGCCCATCATGGCTTCATGGGCACCAGGCTTGTACAACAGCTTGCCCTGCGCGTCGAACTGCTTGTCCTGAATGACCAGGGGCAAATCGGTGACGCCGAGCTGCAGATCAAGTGCCTTGCTGACTCTGCGCTGGTCATCGTCGTCCACCAGGAAGAAACTCGCCAGGCCGTGATAGGCCTGTTCGGCGGTCAATTCATGCGCGTGCGTGTGGTACCAATAGGTGCCGCCGCGGTTGTTCACCTTGAAGTCATACGCATAGCGCCCGCCCGGACCGATGGTGCTGGCCGGGTGGCCGTCCATGGCGGCGGGTGTGTGCAGCCCGTGCCAGTGGATGATCGTCGGCTCCTGGAGCGCGTTGTCCAGGCTGGCCGTGAAACGCGCGCCGCTCTCAATGCGCAAAATAGGGTTCTGGTAGGCCTTGCCCGCCTGCTCGGTCTGGTACAGCAAGAAGGGGGATTCGCGGCCGGGCAGCAACGGGAAGCTCGCCGCCGTAGCGCGGATTTTGAGCGGCCCGGCGACATCGAGTACCCCGAACGGCCCGCTGCCGACAGGAATGAACAGCTTCTGCTGGAAATTATCTGCGGCCACCGGATCGAAGGGATAGTGGCGAAACGGCCCGCCCGCCAACGCCTCGGAACGAGGCGATCCGTAATACATCCAGGCGGCGCCCCCGGCGGCGGCCACGGCCGCCACACCGGCAAACTGAAACAGCTGTCTTCTCTTCAACATATAACTTACCTTTACAAGCTTTAACTACCCCGCCAGCGCGCTAGAGCCGGCAATCAACGCGTCATTCGATTGAGCAGCCAGGCGAAAAAAGCCCCTGCCAATAGCGCCCAGGTGCTCAGTACGAGCAGCGCCGTCAAGAAACCTTGCCACCCGAATGGCCGAGGCTGAACCATGCTGTTGAAGTTCATGCCATGGAAGAGGTTATTCATGAAACCCAAAAAAGGCCCTGGGGCAAGAGCCCAGACCAGCGCGCACAGGGCATAAAACACCCCGACGGTGACAGCCAGAGCAATACCTGTACGAAACGGTGTCATGACCACACCCCTTACTTCGCCGGCGTGGCAGGCATCCGGTCCATCATCATTTTCATCATGGTCTGCATCATTTCCATGCGCTTTTCCATCATCTGATGGCGCGCGCCCATATCGCCCGTCATGCCTTGCATGCCTTTCATATCACCCATACCGGCGCCGGACATGCCGCCCATCATGGCCATGCCGTCCTGCATGGTTTTCATGTGCTCGGCCATCAGCTTGCTGCGCTCTTCCGGGGTTTTGGCGCTCATCATCTTTTCGTGCATGCCCTGCATGGTCTTCATCTGCGCGTCCATCTTGGCCATATGGTCGGGTGGGGCCATGCTGCCCGCAGTTGCCGAGCCCATGGGCATCGTTGGAGCGGTAGTGCAAGCAGCTAACGTGAGAGTGGCAGCAAGAGCAATGACAAGGGAAATTGAACGGAGATGGGTCATGACAGACTCCTGGTTAGTTGACGGAAGGGAAATACAGTGTGTATGCGCGCACGCGCAGGTACCGGCGTGATGTCCGACTTTGCCCGCTATACCAAGAGGACCAAGAGCCAAAATCGGCGGAAAAATGTGGAAGCGGCGAAGATCACAGAGCGCGAGGCTCTGGAACACGCGGCAGCAGACGGCTAGAGTGCTAGTCGCGAGTAGCGAACCCGAAGGGGTCGCTCAGATGTCGTGGGCCGCATTTCGTCGATTCGACTAAACGGGAAAACGACAGGAACAGTTGCGGTCCAGAGAACCGCGACCAAGGGCGCCGCAGCAAGATCGATCTGGACAGACCGCAATTTCTGCGGGGACACAGAGGACTCGCCATCGGCGCAAGCCTTAAGGCACGGTGCCTTGGAAGCACGGGAGTCATCGCCGTGGTCGGCAATGACCCCAGCATGACCAGTTGATATGGCGGGTGCATGCGTTGCATCGGCCAATCCGGCTGCTACGTGGAGATGGGTTCCGCGAGCCTCCAGAAGACAAGCATTAGCGACGCCTGAAGCCAAGGCAAACACCCAAAACAGCAGCGCTACGAATGCGATGCTGCGTTTTGAGCGGATGTTGGAAAAGAGCTTCATGCTGGTACAGATTTATGCTTTTAATGTTATCTCGCCAACGCGATAGCTGATTGACATACATCAAGTGGAACTTAAGCCCGATCACAAAACCGGTCGGTCTGCCGCCTGCATTGACAAAGAAGACGAGACGTTTGCTCGATCTCCTTGACGATAATATGGGCTCTGATTTAAAAATTGGAGATCTTTTCCTGAACCTCCTATCTGCCTCCATCACGTCCACGGTGTTTTCTCTTGCCGCAGCACTTGCCGTCGGCATTTTGATCGGCCTCGAACGCGGTTGGCATGAACGCGAGGGCGTTGATGGGAGCCGGGTCGCGGGATTGCGGACGTTTGCATTATTCGGTTTGCTGGGCGGCGTGCTCGGCGTCCTAAGCCAGACACTGGGGCCTTGGCCACTGGCCGCAGGGCTTGCCAGCTTGTCCTTACTCGCCACAGTGTCTTATCGGGAAAGTGTGCGTGCCCATGGCAGCCTGAGTGCAACTACCGCTGTCGCTGCACTGCTGACGTACGCCCTGGGCGCACTGGCGGGCATCGGCCATGCTGCCGTTGCTATCGGCGCATCTGTCGTCGTCGCAATGTTGCTGGACCTCAAACCCACCCTGCACCGCTGGCTACGGCTGGTGGAGCACCGCGAACTCAGCGCTGCGCTGCAGCTGCTAGTCTTGTCGCTGGTCATCCTGCCCTTGCTGCCGGATGCCGGCTACGGCCCCTACAAGGCATTGAATCCTTATCGTCTTTGGTGGGCGGTCGTCCTGATCGCCGGCCTGTCTCTGTGCGGCCATATCGCAATACGCTTCACCGGACCCCAGCGGGGCATTTTCTGGACCGGTCTGCTGGGAGGGCTCGCCTCTTCGACCGCCGCCACATTGACGCTCGCCAGACGTGCTCGAGCTGAACCGGGGCTGGCCAATGCCGCGGCAGCCGGTACTTTGGCCGCCTGCGGAATGATGTTCCTGCGCATGGCGGTGATCGTCGTCTCACTTCAGCCTGCGCTAGGCAGGCCGCTAGGAGTTCCAATGGTCGCTGCGGGTATCGCGCTACTCGGCCTGGGCGCATTGCAGTGGAAGCGACACTCATCAGTCGACATCGCACCCGAGGGAGATCCCGTCGCGCCGTTCGATCTGAGTACGGCGCTGGGCTTCGGCGCGTTTCTCGCCGTGATGATGGTACTGACTCAGGCCGGCAGAGAGTGGCTGGGTAATCCGGGCCTGTATGTGGTGGCGACACTCTCCGGGCTGGCAGATGTCGATGCAATCATGGTCACCGTGCTTCAAATGCAGGCTGCAGGCAGCTTGACGGTGACCCCCACCGCGACGGCTGTTGGCATCGCAGTCGCGGCCAACATGGTAATGAAGGCGTTGATGGCCACGGTGATCGGCGGCCGATCCCTAGGCCGCCGTGTCGCAGCCGGCTACAGCGTTTCAATCGCTGTCGGTACGGCGGCGGCAACCATCATGATGCTTGTCTAAAAGTTCCGTCAGCGCATTTCAAAGCACCCACATCGCTGCACGCTGTCAGGCGCCAAATTCGTCAAAACTTCCAGCGAAAGACGCGCGATTCTGCTTCGCCCGGACGCTCCAGCCTGAGCTCAACGGCACTAGGCGGAGGTGCCGTCATGACAAACTCGAGCACGCCTTCGCGATGGTGCCCGCCCGGCGCGGCACCCGTCCACGCAACCGGTTTGATCTCGCGACCATCGGCAGTCATCAGCGTTGCGGTCTTGAGCAGATCATCGCTGAGGTCGCTGCTGTGGGTGTCAAACACGACGGCAAATTGCCAGCGCAAAATGCTGGCACCGACCGCCTTGGGTGTCACCTTCACCGTGACCCCTTGCTGGACCGATACTTGGGGTGAAGCCTGCGCGCCATCCTGCGCCTGCACGCCGAAAGTCGCGACCGTCAAAGGCAGAAAAAGCGATAGGGCAACCAGAACCTTCTTGGGTGCGCCGCGAAACGCCATGGAAATTGGCATACTGAACTCCTTGTTTGTAAAGGATCTGATCCTAGAAAATTTGAGCACCGATGCGATTGAGATGCATCAACTGTAGCCCATGCCAAAGAAAGCTTAGGTGCCGCGGTTACTACTCGGCCAATTGCAGACCTCAAGAGCAAACCGAACGCTCAAAAATCGCTGTTTTCGCGGATTTCCATTCCGGCCTAATCCATGGACATACCGAACTCGCCAACCTGACTATCGCCAGTTGCATCCGTAAATGTCAGTGTTTGTGATCGTTATGGCCGTCACTCTTTGGCGGTAGTTTGTCGGCTGCCACATTCACTAGCCCTTTCATACCGGCGTCAAAGTGGCCCGGCTGCAGGCAGGCGAAGTCAACCCTGCCCGCCCTCGTGAACTGCCAGATGATCTCGCCGCTTTTACCCGGTGCTACGGTGACCATATTGTCGTCGGCGTGTTCCATCTCCGGGTTTTTCTTCATCACCTCATAGTGGTCCTTGAGATCCTTTTCGGTACCCAATACCATTTCGTGCTTGACCTTACCGGAATTCTTGGCGACGAAGCGAATGGTTTCACCTTGTTTGACGTTGAAATTTGAAGAGTGGAAGCGCATATCGTCTTTCATGTCGACGGTGACTGTGCGCGTCACTTTGGAAGCGACGCCAGGCTTGCCGATCGCGCTATCGTCGTGATTCCCTGCCGCGATCGCGGACAAAGAAAGCAAGGCGAAAGGCAGCGCGAGCAGGATGTTTCGTGATTTCATGGAATACCTTTCAAGAGTGGGGGTTGGAAGAAATAATCAGTCCTGCATATTGCCCATGGGCATGTACTAAATGGAAACGAGTTTGCTGACCACCTCGACGAAGGTGCGTCATCCGTTTCGAATGCTGAAAAATCGCATCCATAAAGTTGAAAGACCATCACATTACGAACAGAAGTTTAAATATCCATCCCCGACGCCAGACCCACTGGAAGATTACAAATCTGTAATCTCCCCGAGCGCACAATCGGCTGGCAAAAAAAGGAAATTTCATGCGCCTTCTGGTGGTCGAAGACGAACTCAAGCTGGCCGAATACCTGCGCCAGGGTCTCAGCGAAAACGGTTATGTTGTAGACGTCGCGCACAACGGCATCGATGGGAGGCATCTCGCACTCAGCGGCGACTACGACCTGATTCTTCTGGACGTGATGCTTCCTGGCATGGATGGCTTTGGGGTGCTTGAAGCGATCCGAAAAAACAAGGCGGTACCCGTGTTGATACTCACCGCTCGAGACCAGGTGGAAGACCGAGTTCGCGGCTTGCATGACGGTGCCGATGATTACTTGGTTAAACCCTTCGCGTTTTCAGAGCTGCTGGCCCGCGTCCTGGCGCTACTGCGTCGCGGCATGGGCCATGCCTTGGCAGAGGCTGCAGTTTTGACGTTGGCGGATCTGCAACTCGACCTGGTCAAGCGCAAGGCGATGCGCGCCGGCGAACGACTTAACCTGACCGCTAAGGAATTCAATCTGCTGACGCTCTTGCTTCGCCGGCAGGGGCAAGTTCTTTCCCGGACCACCCTGGCGGAGCAGGTCTGGGACATGAACTTCGACAGCGACACCAACGTGGTGGAGGTCGCCGTTCGACGCCTTCGAGCCAAGCTCGACGATCCCTTCCCTGCCAAGCTGTTGCATACGGTCCGCGGCATGGGCTATGTGTTGGAAACGCGCGATCTGATCGCCTGAATCTGATGAGGCCCCAGTTATCTTCGATCACGGCAAGTCTGGCGCTGTCGCTTGCAGGAGTTACAGCCGTGACGTTTCTTGCAGCCGGGATCGCCATTTATTGGGGAGTGGCATACACCCTGGAGCAAACCGCTCGCGAAGAGATGACCGGTAAATTACGCATCGTGCAGCATTTTGTTGATGAAGTAGTTCAGGACGGCAATCTAGAAACCTTGCGTCATCACATCGACGATGTGATGACGGGGCACGGCGAATTGACGGTTTGGCTTCTGAATGACAGGGATGAGGTCGTTCACGGAGGTTTCGGATTACCGGTAAGGCATCTGCGCGAAAGTGACTTTGCAGTGCAGACGGTTTCAGGAAAAAAAATGGCCTTCACGCGTACATCCCTGGAGAATACGGGTTCCCTGCAGCTTCGCACGGTTGTTATCGCACTGGACATGGCCCCGCGCGACAGACTCCTGCGTGCGCTGCTTTACCTGATGTTAACGGCCGGCTCACTCGCCATGCTGCTTACGTTTACGCTGAGTTTGCAAGCAACCCGGTACGGGTTGCGACCCATAGGCCGCCTGTCCCGGCAGGCTGCGACGATCGCACCGAGCTCACTCGCACTGCGCTTGAATATCAGTGGAACCGCTCGTGAGCTGGAGGAATTGGCTCAAGCATTCAACGGTGTCCTCGACCGGCTGGAGTCGGCCTACCAGCAAATGAGATCATTTAACGCAGATGTCGCGCATGAGTTGCGCACGCCGTTAGCTACCCTGATCAGCGGAACCCAGTTGGCGTTATCGGCCAATCGGCCGCTGACGCATTTGCGAGCAACTCTTGAATCCAATCTGGAGGAACTGGAAGGCCTCAAATCGCTAGTGAACGACATGATGTTTTTGGCGCACGCCGATCATGGCACTGTTGTTCAGGACCTGGTCGATACCAACCTGAGGCCCGAGGTTCAGAAGGTGTGTGAGTTCTATGATGCACTCCTTGAAGATTCCGGGCTGAAGGCTGTCATTGAAGGTCGAGCTACCGCACGCTGCTCACCCGCACTGATGCGCCGGGCGATTTCGAACCTGTTATCGAATGCTATCAAGTTTACGGCACCGGGTGAATCCATCAAGCTGTCATTGACCGAGCACGACCGCATCGCCGAGATAGCGGTTGCCAATCCGGGGCCACCCATTCCGACCGAGACGCAGGAAAGGATGTTTTCCCGTTTCTACCAAGCCGATCCGGCGCGCGTTCGCTCTGGCGACAGTCATGGCCTGGGTCTTGCCATAGTCAGCGCTATTGCCATGATGCACGGAGGTCGAGCATTCTGTGAAAGCGCTGACGGCATGACACGCGTAGGCATTCGCATCCCGCAGTAGTCTGGAAGGTTCAGAAGGAGAACTCGCCGCGCGGAATCAGGCCTGTCCGATTGGCCGCTATCGCTTCATTGTGCACCTGGTCGCGAGACTTGCCCGGTCCGGTCGAGGGTGCCGGCATCGGCGCCCCCAGGCGTGCCCAAAAATCCCATCGGGGGGATTTCATTGCGGCTTCCAGCTCTGTCCGAACCTCTGCGCGGGACTTCCCTGGCTTGGCATGATCGGGGTGAGAGATGTAACCCATCTCCGTGTCCGCAGGGTGGATGATTTCCTTTCGAGGCACAGGCACCGCGCGGGGGACCATCCTTTGCGTCGGCGTGCTGGCATATCCGCCGGCATGTAGTCAACTCTAGAGACAGCATCCCTACAAAACTCTGGCCTCAAAATTACATGTTTGTCATTTCGGTATCAGGACAAAAAAAATGCCCCGCACAGGCGAGGCATTTCAGATCTAGTCGTGGAGTGGGTCCCCGCGCAACCGGGACCTTGCGACGGATGCCACCCCTGAGGGGTGAGCGCTAGCCACCATCAAAAGCTGTGGCGCAAGCCCAACTCGTAGCCAGAAGACTTACCGCCTGCCGTGATTCCCGGATTGCCGCCCGAGATGGCAAAGGTTGCTCCACCCTTGTTCGAGATACGTGAGGCGGTGCCGTACATAGCGGTGCGCTTGGACAGGTTGTGCACGTAGCCCAAAGCCAGCTGGTTTGCATCACTTGCGTTGTACGCAGCGGTGCCACCAGTCGCGTCCGAGCGAACGTAGGACGCACGGATCTCATGAGCACCGAGTGGAACGGACACACCGAGCAGGAAGCGATTTTCCTTCAGCGCCAGCAACCTGTCGCTGTAGTAGTGGCTCAACAGCTTGGCCACGCCAAAGTCGTATGAACCACCGATGCCCGTTGTTTTGAACTTTCCACCGGTGGCATCTACCTCTGTAGAGCCGTAGGAGACGGCGACATCAATGGGGCCGTTCGCGTAGCCAAGGCGTCCACCAGCGTACTTGCGAGCAAACCGATCCACTCCCGTCCCCGGTAGAGAAGGATTCACACCTTCACCGAGCGCGACCATCGCTTGGCCGTAAACACCACCCATGTTGGGCAGGAAGTAGCTGATCGCGTTGTCAGCGCGAAAAAATGTGGCTTGACCGCTGTAGCGTGCAATGTTCGCGGAGCCGCCGACACCAATCACACCGAAAGGATCAAATGTATAGGTGAACGCGCCCGACGGTGTGAGGTCGCGGCCGAGTCGGAACTCGCCAAAGTTTCCCATCAAACTCACCGTTGAACGGCGGGCGAAGAGTTTCCCGTTGCCGTTTGTGGTGCCGTTGTCTGGATTGATATCCGACTCAAGCCAGAAACCAGCCTTCAGGCCGCCGCCCAGGTCTTCCACACCGCGGAAGCCAAAGCGGCTGCTGGAAAGGCCATTATTGTTCAGCGTGGAGTTGCTGCCAACACCACTGTTGCTCACGTTGCGTAGGTTGACATCGACGATGCCAAAGAGCGTCACTGAAGATTGTGCGCTGGCCGTACCCGCCGCTAGGGCAAGCAATGCCGCCGCTGTTGCGATGTGCTTCATAGTGTTCCTGATCCTTTGATTGGTTGAAGTTAGTAGTGCCTCAATGTGAGCGCACCACGAAAGTCACTTTATGAAATACGGTGCTGATGGGCACTCTCGGTTTCGCAAAGGAATGACCAACGCATGCACACCCCCCAATAAATGGATCACGTCTGTTTCGCGATTGCAACAAGGGAGTGAAAGACGGCAGAACGGACGGCAACAGCGGCTGAAACATTGCAGCTCTGCAATGTTTCAGCAATCTTCTTGTTGGTGTTGAATTTTTATTCTTCATGCAGCAAGTGCGGCCCCGGCGCGCAAGGAAAACGGGGGAAACGGCCCGCTACTCGTTTCATCCGCAATACAACAAGGAGACAGGCATGCGAAGGCAAGATATTCAATTGAGAGCTCTCGCCAGAAACGGCGACATTGGTGCGCGTCTGGAGGTCGGCCGTCGCTATTTGCTGGGCATCGAGGGTTTTTCTCAGCATTCATCAACGGGCATTGACTATCTCACCCACCCTAGTGTTTGCGACTTGCCTGGCGCACGCATTCTTATTGCGGAGTGCCTGCCCCTGGATGAGTTGCTGCTTTTGGGTCAGCAAGAGTCCCTTCGCAAGGCGGCACTTTCGGGCAGTGCGTTGGCACAGCTGAAGTTCGGCACCTACCTGTTAACCCACACCGGGAGGGAGACGGAAGCTGCAGCGTATTACGCGCACGCGGCGGCAGGCGAGGCGTGTGCGGCCCGCGCGCTCGCCATCTGCGAGTCCGTCAGCGACAGTGAGCGTCTACCGAAAATCCTGCGCTTGCTGACGGACGACAAGAAGGAGAACGGCTGTGCCATTGCAGAGTTCGCAGCGCGGGAAGCACAGACGGAGGGGGACCTGCCTCGCTTGCGGCTGTGTGTACATGCTGCGATTGGGCTGCTGCCAAAACCGACAAGTGCGATATCCAAACTCGTCGTTGCGATGGTTCGAATGGCAGAACGCACCGGTGAATCACTGCAAGACATGCCGGTTGAATTCGTTCAGGCAAGCCTGGAGATGCAAAACGGACAGGGAAACCCGGATGCGACCTACACGCTTGGGCGCGCGCTGTCCGGGATCGCCTGTGGGTGTCTTCAGCCTTCGAGCCTCGCCGAGAGTCCGAACCTTCGCAAGGGAACGGCATTGCTGCTACGGGCAGCCGACGCAGGCCGGGACGAAGCATGGCTGCATTTGTACAAGCTGAACTCAGACCACCGGTGCTCTGTCGCCAATCCCCAAATGGCCAGGTTCTTCCTTGAAAAGGCCGCAGAACGCGGGCAAGCGGAGGCGCAACGCAAACTTGGCGCCTTGATGCTGCGCGAAGCTGGATCGATCACGGAGTCCGAACAAGCAATTTGTTGGCTCTACCGCGCGGCACGCGAGGGTGACTTGCACGCAAAGCAGCTGTTGAACTCCCTAGTGTTGCCTGTATCAGGCAGCGATCAGGAGGCCAAGGTCGCTGTGGAGGAGCTGGATCGTTCCGATCCCTGGTTGGCCACGCGGCTGCGGTTGGCCAGGCATTTCGGTCTAACCAAGCTCGAGGCCTTGGCGGTAGACCCTGCAGAGGGGAAAAGGCCATGGGGCCTGGTCGTGGGACCCAATCCCTTCATCGTGCAAATTCGTTTGGCTGCTCCACGCGCCATTCCGGCACTGAGCGACGAAGCCCTGGCCGACCTAGAACGCGCTGTCACGCTCTTCGGGCGATCGCAGCGAAGTGGCGGCGACTCAGAAGGCGACTTGCGACGCCGATCGCTTAACCAGCGAAGAGCGTTTGAACGTCATAACTTGCAGGAGTCCATGTTCTTCGCGACGGCCAAGTCGACCGTGCTCGATTCCTTTCGGGTGGGTCCAAAGTGGGCCTTCCGCGCGAGGCATACCCTTCATCTTGCACTCGCCGCATGAAATCCGCGCCGACGGTCAATAGGTTGCGTAGGCAAACGTCAGTCATCGCTCCCGGTTTCTGCTCAGTGCTTCATGTGGATGAACGACCGGCCTGCAGCACAAGTTGCAAACCAGAATATTGCAGGAAATGAGAATTCTGACGGTTGAAGATGAACCAAAATTTGCGGAACATGTTATGCAAGCTCTGGTCGAAATTGGGTTTGTCGTTGACCTTGCGCGCGACGGAATCGTTGGGAAACATATGGCACTAGAGGGTAGCTATGACCTCATGTTGCTGGATGTCATGCTGCCGGGCATTGATGGCTTCGGTGTTCTGCAAGCGGTGCGTGAAAAGAAAGATTTTCCGATTATTTTGTTAACGGCACGCGATACGGTGGAGGACCGGGTCAAAGGGCTCCAGATGGGCGCAGACGACTACGTGGTCAAACCGTTCGCTCTGCCGGAACTGCTTGCGCGCGTTCAGGCCTTGCTGCGAAGGGGGCACGTTCAAGACCTGACCGTCATGCAGTTGGGCGACCTGCAGCTGGACCTGGTCCGGCACAGAGCCACCCGTTCAGGGAGACGATTGGATTTGTCCGCGCAAGACTTCAAGCTTCTTGCCCTTTTTCTTCATCGGCAAGGACAAGTTCTTTCTCGCACCATTTTGGCGGAGCAGGTATGGGATATCAATTTCGACTGTGACTCCAATGTGGTTGATGTCGCAGTCAGGCGGTTGCGGCAAAAGATTGACGACCCGTTTCCAGTGAAGCTGCTGCACACGGTTCGAGGCGCGGGCTATGTCATGGAGACGCGGATAATAGACTCCGGGTGAGCGAGGAGACTTACTCTACGCGATCCGACGCCGCACCCCAGAGGGCACCCTCACGTGGGTGTGCGCTGCTCGGTGTTGTCCAACCGCAGGACTCAGCGAACAACGCGCAAGCGCCACAAATTGCACGCAAACCGGGATTGCCCCAAAGTCAACTCCGCTTCCGAGGTCGAGCTGTTAGGCATCGGGAAGCCCATGGAGTACCAGCTGGAGCTGCGCGGATTACCATCCGCGTCAATATGGGGTCAAGGAACCTTCTCGACTTCATGGCCCGACCGCTTGGTTTCCATGCTGCTTCCTACCGGGTCGATTTTTACGAGCCAATACCGATCATACCGAGCTAGAGTAGGCAGATCCTGCTTGAGGTTCTGGCGAAGCCGAGCGAGAACCTCTTCTTCCGCCACAAGAAAGACGGGCTTGGAGCCGAAGTATTGCGTCAGCTGGAACAGCTCTTTAACTTCTTGTGCAGCGCCCCCGCTGTAGAACGTCAGCGAGTAAGACTTAAATCCGTATGTGAGCAGGGGACTACGGTCGCCCCGAATTGCTTGGTATTCTTGAACGAGCGCTTTGGCGGAATTCAGCTGAAAGCGCTCTCCGATCTGACCATAAGCGACATATGCGGCGAATGTGATCGGCGCTGCCGTAGCCATTGCCAGTGTCCACGTGTGCATTCTCAGGCGTTTTGGCAGACGAGGCACGACATACCTAGCGGCCCAAATTGCAAGGGCTGGCAATCCGGGTAGAACGTAGGTCCAGAGAATATTGCCGGCCAGCGTGAAAAAGAGGCAAGGCGTCACAGCCCACCATAGAAGATACCGTCGCCAACGCCGCTCTCGCACGTTCTCGTGATCGCTACTGCGCCGCGCAATCCACGACTGGTAGGCAACTACCGGGGCCAGTAAGGACCACGGCAGACTTGCCACAACAGCGTACCACCAGATGGTGCCCCACGGGCTGATGTGTGCGGTGCCATATCGGTCGCCCTGCCAACCGGGGGTGACAAACCGCTGCCAATGCTCGCCGAGCAGGAAATAGCGCAGAAAGCCGGGTGTGGCTGTTTCAGCGAGGTAATACCAGGGTGCAGCGATCCCGAGGGCCAACAACATTCCGCCGGCCCAAGGCAGGGTCGTCCAAACATGCCGGACATGGCCGGTATGCAGTGTCCAGAGCAGCACTGGCGCGAAGATCAGTACCGCCGCGATCGGGCCCTTGGCCAAGAGCCCAATGCCGACAGCCAAAAAGAACAACCAGCGTTGCCACTGCTTTTCCGCGTCGTTGCCCGAAACGCAGATCCAAAAGGAGCGCATGGCAAGGGTCGTGGCGACTGCCAAGGTCATATCGGTCATGACGGCTCCAGCAGCAACGAAAAACAGGGTGGAACTCGCCAGCAGCACCGCACTGACCAAGGCTTCGTATTCGCTGCGTCGCCGGGCCAGTCTCCATGTCAACCATCCTACCGTCAAGGCGGCCAATAGGTGGGGAAGACGCGCGGCCCATTCGTTGATGCCGAATATGTGGAAGCTGACTGCGGTAAGCCAGAATGACAGCGGCGGCTTGCCCCAAAACGGCTTATTGGGCTCATACCAAGGCGTGATCCAATCGCCCTTTTCGACCATCTTGCGCGCAATTTCGGCATAACGTGCCTCTGTCGTGTCCATCAAGGGATAAAGGCCCAGGCTCGCGAGGCGCCAAAGAACAATTCCCAGCAGCAACGCCCACAAGACCCGACTGTGCGGTTCGAGCCATTTCATCGGGCCACGCTCGCTGGCGATGGCAAAGTTGTGGAAGCAATGGCTGGGGCAGGCGTGTACACGTCAATCAGATACAGTGGGCGGGCCTTGGCCTCGACGAAGAGTCGCCCGAGGTATTCTCCGAGCACGCCGATAGCCATTAACTGCAATCCACCCAAAAGCAGGATGCAAACAATCAAGGTTGGAAAGCCTTGGGCAGAATCACCCAAGAGGAGAGTCTTGACGAGGAAGTAGACAGCGTAAGCAAATGACAAGGCTGCGCTTAGCAGCCCCACATAGGTCGCTACCTTCAGTGGAGCGGTAGAAAATGAGGTGATTCCTTCAATCGCAAAATTAAAAAGGCGCCAGTACCGCCATTTGCTAGATCCCGCTGCGCGCGGCGCCCGATCGTAGTCGAGCGTCACTTGCCGAAAGCCCACCCAAGCAAACAAGCCCTTCATGAATCGCCCTCTTTCCGACAACAGGTTCAGTGCGGCAACCACTCGCCTGTCCAAAAGTCTGAAGTCGCCCACATCGGGAGGCACGGGTACTTCGCTCAACATGTTCATTACGCGATAGAAGGCGTAGGCTGTTGCCATCTTGAACCAGGATTCACCAGCGCGTGAGCGACGCCTCATATTGACAATGTCAGCACCGTCGCGCCACGCCACGACCATTGAAGCAATCAGCTCGGGCGGGTCCTGCAGATCGACATCGATCAAAATGACAGCATCGCCTTGAGCCAAACGCAGACCGGCGCTCATGGCCTGCTCTTTCCCGAAATTGCGGCTCAGTCGAACAACACTGACTTGTTTTTCCAGCGCCTGCAGGTTCTGTAGTATCAGGAATGTTCCGTCAGAGCTTCCGTCGTCGACGTAGAGCACCTCTACTTTTTCGTCCAATTTTGCGAGGACCTCTTTAAGACGTTGATGGAAGGCCGCAAGCACCGCTTCTTCGTTAAAGACTGGAACAACCACACTCATGGAGCAAAGTGAAGCGGTGGGGGTATCAAACCCCAGTGGATATCGAATCATTTGAAAGACCAATTGCGATTGATGGGATATGCGATGCACAGAAAAAAAACTGTCGCGACCAGCTGAGCGACAAGGTAGTGCGTGGCGAGCAGGTGCACGCCGACCCACACGATGCCCCCATTGCCAATGGCCGAAAGCATCGCGATCATTGCGTATCGCGGCAGCACGACGCAGTGCAGGTTCGGGGTCTGAAAGGTAAACATCCGGTTGCCCACGTACGCGATCATGAATCCGGTAACTGCACCGATGAAAGCTGAGAATGCTGGGGGAACACCGGCCACCTTTGAAAAAAAAATCAATACCAGGTAATGGACTGCGGTAGCACATCCGCCAACAAAGCCATACCGGGCAATTCGTCGCGCTTGGGGCCTGTGACTGGGTATTTGCGGCTGGATCTCGAGCACAGGCATAGGTGAGCCTGTACGTGTTTTGTTGGTGAGGGAATTTGGTAATGCCACATGCAAGGAGTGTTAGTTGCGACCGATCAACGACCGGCACCGAAGACGACTTTATGGCTGAGAAGTGTATGCAGCAGTGGCACGTCGGGCAATGACTACCAGATTACTTTTTAGTAATCTTGGTCAACGGAGCTGCGCGCGTAATTATTGATAGCAAGCTCGCAGAAGACCATATCGTATTTGCCATCGCAGTCCAGCCAGTTGTTGGTTTGTAAGCACATTTTTAGCAAAACAAGTAGGACTTGCGCGTCAGGGTTCGCTGGTTTTCGCTTTCCGCGCGGCCTCTTGGTGCTTCCTTGTTAAACCGATATTTCAGCCCGTCGGGTTGATGAAATATCTGGCAACACAAAAGAGGACCTATGAGAAACATTCTTATCGCAGCGGCATTGGCTGCCTGCACCATAAGTGGTGCGTATGCTCAGAGCACGGCGCAACTCGCCGGTGCTGTGGACGTCTACGCGGGAAGGATGCAGATGGCCGGCGATGCCCAGCGCACCAGTGTTGTCAACAGTGGCGGCTTGACCACCTCATGGTTCGGTGTCAAGGGTTCGGAAGACCTGGGCGGCGGCCTGAAGGCGAATTTCGCGTTGTCTTCATTTTTTCGAGCTGATACGGGTGTGCAGGGGCGCTTTACCGGTGATACCTTCTTCTCGCGCGAGGCCTCTGTTGGCTTGTTTGGCGGTTTCGGCAGCTTGACACTCGGGCGCGGGCTGGCGCCCAACTTCCTGCCGACGGTCGTCCTGAATCCCTTTGGCGACTCCTTCACGTTCTCGCCGCTCATGCTTCACAAGAATGTGCCCCTGTTCAATGGGACCGGATGGGCCGCTACCACGCCTTCCGACACGGGGTGGAGCAACCAGGCGACCTACAGCACGCCGGACATCGGCGGCTTGCGTGCTAACCTGCACTATCAGTTCGGGGAGATCGCTGGGCAATCCGGCAAGAAGAATGTTGGCGTTAACGCGCTGTATTTCAGCGGCCCCATGGCACTGGGCGCCTACTACGAGAGAAATCAGGTGACCAATCCCGTGCCGGTCGCCTTCGCGTTGGGTGACACAAGGACGGACTGGATGCTGGGCGGCTCATACGACTTCACGGCCGTCAAAACGTTCGCAACGTACGGACAGAGCAAGGCGGCTATTTCCACGACGCGAGCCAAGTCCTATTCGCTGGGCTTGTCCAGCCCGCTTGGCAGCGGCAAGATTCTGGCTGGCTTGGCCGGGACACGAGTGGTCGCAGGCAATACGCGCAACACCCTTTCGTTGGGCTACGACTACAACCTGTCCAAGAGAACCGATGTCTACGTGATTGCCATGCTTGATCGCATCACGACATTTAATAGCGGCTCCAGCTTGGCCACGGGCATTCGACACAGGTTCTGATTCTGATTTTTCGAGCTCGCGGGGCCGGACAGCCACAGAGCTTGCGATCGGTGCTCACCTTGCCCATGGCTGCATGACAGCGCGGGTTGAGAAGTTCGCGATCCCGGAAACTATCGATGCGATTCAGGCTCTAACCGCTTGGTCGGTGTCCGCAGGGGATCCGATCAAACCTGCCGACCTTGCTCTGGGTATCAGTTTGCCACTCACATGGTCTGGCCTATTGGGACCCTCATGACCTGAGGCCGCGGCGTCGAGATCAGAAGCCCTGCTGAAAGGATTTCCCATGACTGACGCCTTGAAAGCCTGCACGTGTGCGCCCGATGCGTATCGCCGTCAACTCACCTTCGCCACAGTGGGTGTCGGCGGCGCCGGCATCGTCGCCGCTGCGGTTCCCTTCGTGTCGTCCTTTGCCCCCAGCGAGCGCGCCAAGGCGCTTGGCGCGGCGGTGACGGTGTCGATCGAGGATTTGCCGGAAGAGCGGCTCATGACCGTCGAATGGCGTGGCAAACCCGTCTGGATTTTGCGGCGCAGCGCGGCTCAGCAGCAGCGCTTGCAGTCGCCCGATCTGCTAAGCGCCTTGGCGGATCCGGCTTCGCTGCGACGCGAGCAGCAACCCGACTACGCCAAAAATTCGCAGCGCTCGATCCGACCCGAGATCGGCGTGTTTGTCGCGTTGTGCACGCACCTCGGTTGTATACCGGCGTATCGCCCCGATGCCGGTGCGACCGACTTGCGTGCCGGGTGGCCGGGTGGCTTTTTTTGTCCCTGCCATGGGTCGGCTTTCGACCTGGCAGGTCGTGTGTTCCGCAACGTTCCGGCGCCCAGCAACCTTGAAGTGCCGCCGCATCGCTATGTCTCTGACTCCCTCATAGAGGTTGGCACTGACAAAAACGCCAACTGAAGTCCTGCCTGTGAACTAGATTTTCAGGTGTCGCGGGCACTGCCACAGGCTCCAAGCCGCACGTCATGCAGGACTTCAGCGCAGTTTTGACCGATCAGCATCAGCTATCCCGCCGCGCTCCAGCATCTTCGCCTCTACGGTGTCCGGCATCGGTTGATTGCGCTCGTCAAGCGCTGCGCACTGCTTGCCCTCGTGGTCCAGTCAGTTGTTGTTTTGCAAGCACGACAAGGTGGGCCTGCAAGCATGTCTACGTCATCGCCATGCGTGATCGCATCACGACATTCATAGCGGCTCCAGCCTGGCCACGGGCATTCGACACAGGTTCTGATGCGCGTAAGTCGTGTATTGGGTCCCGGTTGTTATTTTCCGCTAGATGTAATTTCCCAAGAGATTGTTCACCCGAGGTGAAGGAAGATGGAGGCTCTTACATCCCAACTTTTTCAGGACTCCCCGGATGAACATCCACAAGAATGCCTCAATGGCGCCCAAAGGTCGAGCCCATTTGGTTAAAGAAATAGACCGGATGGGTCTGAAGCCAGCGGCTGCAGCCGCTGGTTTGAGTGCCCGCACGGCCCGCAAGTGGCAGCAACGCTACGCCCAGGAGGGCAGCGCTGGACCGCAGCTCCCGACCTCTGATTTGCCCACAGCGCAGTTACGCCCGCAAAGTCGAGCGGGCCGTGCGCTTGCGCAAGACTCAGCGCCTGACCTATTAGATTGCCGATCGGGTGGGACTGTTGCGAAGCGCTATTGCCCGGGCCTGCAAGGCCGCCGGCGCAGCCAAGCTGACAGCCTTGCAGGATGCGCCACCGGTGGTGCGCTATGAGCGCGCCAGCCCCGGTGAGTTGCTGCACCTGGACACCAAGAAGCTGCACCGCCTTGATCGGCCGGGCCACCGGGTGACGGGTGACCGCACCCAGAACACACCCCGGGCGGGCTCCCAGGCGCTGCATGTGGCCATCGACGACCATTCCAGGGTGGGCTTTAGCCTGCTGCTGCCTGATGAGACGGCACGCTGTGCCTGCGCTCACCTGCTGGCGGCGCTGCGTTACTACAAGGCCTTGGGCGTCAAAGTGGCCAGCGTGATGACCGATAACGGATCGGCTTACAAATCAAGGCGCTTTGCCAAGCTGCTGCGCCGCTTGGGGATCAGGTACATCCGCACGCGCCCGTACACTCCGCGCACCAATGGCAAGGCCGAACGATTCATCCAGACCTTGCTGCGCGAATGGGCCTACGCCTTCGTCTATCCCAATTCAGATGCGCGAGCCCATAAGCTGGCGCCCTGGATGCATCACTACAACTTCACCAGACCCCACTCAGCTACCTCCCACTTCCCTCCCACCTCCCTCCATCTTCTTGCCTCGGATTTGATGGGAACAACGTCGTGAGAAACTACAGCTAGAAGATAACGCGCAAACCAGCACGGACCAGTGTTGAAGGCTGCTGCCCACCCGGTTGAGTAAGAGGGTAAAAAGTTCTCGACAGATCCACATAAGGCGCGAAACGCCGGTTGAATTCGTAACGTGCCTGAATGCCAATGTCGACTTGGTAAGGTCCCGAGCGAACCGTGGAATCGAGGTTCGAAGCGGACCACTCCACATTGGCGTAGGGACGCAGGATGAAGCGGTTGGTCAGCAGGAAATCGTTTTCGAACCGGGTGCGGGCGGATACCTTGCCGTCGTCTCGAATGAATAGCTTTAGATCGACGTCAAAAGAGTACGGTGCGAGGCCACGAACTCCCAAAGCGAGGTAGTCACGTCGACCTGGTCGCTCGTCATGTCGCAGGCCAATCTGTGCGTCCCAGAATGGAGCAACGTAACGCCCGTAAAGCAGCTGCATCTCAGCGGCCTCCGTTCGTCCTTTGCTACGCTCAGCATCAAACTGGTACCAAAGCCTATTGACGTCACCGCCAACCCAGCCATCGACACTGAGTGACTGGCTTGAGCCGGCCTGGCCGCGTATCTTGCCGGTTCCGGCTTCGACCTTGGTGTAGGAATAAATCGACTCGTCTTCCACCGCCTGCGCAGACAGGGCAGACAGGCCGAGGACGGCAGCAGCGAGCCAACGCACCGATGCTATAGGGTTGAGATTGTTGTTCATTATGGTTAGGTTCAAGCTACTTCGACAAGGCGAAACATGCCGGTCACTGCGTGGTAAAAAAGATGGCAGTGGAAGGCCCAGGTACCTTCGTCTTCGTAGGTAACATCTAGCTCCACTGTTTGCGCCGGTGGCACGATGATGGTGTGTTTGCGCGGGGCGAATATGCCATTGCCATTGACCAGCTCCATGAATACGCCGTGCAGGTGCATGGGGTGCTCCATCATGGTTTCGTTGACCATCTTGATGCGTACACGCTCCCCAAGGCCTATCTTGAAGGGCTTGGCGTTAGAAAGTTTTTTGTCGTTCATCGACCAGAAATAACGCGTCATGTCGCCGGTCAACCGTACCAAAAGTTCTCTTTCCGGCGCACGGTTGTCGGCGTTGCGGGTGGCAGCGCGCAGCAGCCCGTATTTCAGCCGGCGCAAGCCGTCCGCATCCACCGGGGCGGCAATCGGGGCGGCCGCCGTCTGGTCCGACATTCCGGGCATACCCGCCATCGAATCCGCCGGCTTTGCTGCAGGCACTGGCTTGCCCGACGCTGACATGCCGGGCATGTCGGCCATGGCCTTGTCGGCAGGCGTGGAAGGCATGGCCATAGACGCGCCTGGCGAAGTGGCCGCCGGTTTGCCCATATTCATACCTGCCATGCTCGCGTCTGCAGCGGGTTTGGTATCCATGCCGGGCATTCCGGCCATGCCTGAAGCATCTGCCGCTCCCGAGGTATCGGCTGAGCCGCTCATGTCCATGCCCGCCATACCCATGTCGGCCATCGTCCGCACGGGCTTCGGTCCCATGTCCGGCACGGGGGCACTCATGCCAAGTTCCGGTGCCAATGTTCCCAGTGCGTAGCCGATGCGTGCGATGGTGGGCACGAAAATACTATAGGCCTTGGCTTCCTTCGGTTGCACGATCACGTCGTAGGTTTCGCCGTTGCCGATGCGGAATTCATCGACTTCGACAGGGCTCACGTTCTGACCGTCGGCCTGCACCACAGTCATCGGAAGGCCTGGAATCCGGACATCGAACATATTCATCGGCGAGGCGTTGATGAAGCGCATGCGCACGCGTTCGCCGGGCTTGAAAAGCGCGGTCCAGTTCTCGGCTGGCTTTTTGCCCGCCATCAGGAAAGTCCATTCGTCGCCGCCGTCGCTGAAGTCGGTCGGGTCCATGCGCATCTTGGCCCATTCCATGCGATCGTTCCAGACCGCATCGCGCGCCTTCTTGTCGGGTGCATTGCGCAGTTGAGCGAGAAACTGGGGCGTCGTGATGCGCCGGTAGTTGTAGTAGCCTTCAACCTTCTTGAGGTTCGCCAGCACCTGGGGTGGTGGCGTGTCGTTCCAGTCCGACAGCATCACGATGTACTCGCGGTCGTATTTGAAGGGGTCGGGCTTGATCGGGTCGATGACGATGGGGGCGAAATACCCGGCCGCTTCCTGCAGCCCCGCATGGCTGTGGTACCAGTACGTGCCTGACTGGCGCAGCTTGAAGCGGTAGGTAAAGGTTTCGCCCGGCTGAATGCCCGGAAAGGTAACGCCTGGCACGCCGTCCTGATTGTTGGGCACCAGCAGTCCATGCCAGTGAATGCCGGTGATCTCGCGGAGCTGATTCGTCACGCGAATTACGACCTCTTCGCCCTCCCGAAAACGCAGCACAGGCCCCGGCATGGTGCCGTTGATGGTGATGCCCATGGCAGGCTTGCCAGTGATATTGAGCGCCGTCTCGGCGATCGTCAGGTCGTAGGCGCGGTTGACGGGTACCGCGCCAATCTCAACAGCGCGCAGCTGTGCCCAACCGGGTGGAAGCGCTCCCAAGGCGCCCAGGCCAAGCAGCGACTGCAGCGATCTGCGTTTCAGTTCATCCATGGTGATCTCATTTTCTTTTGTGCAAAAGTGACACGGTAAAGGCCGTGCCGACTGGGTCGGCGTTTCTCTGCCCCCTGCTTACTGGGCAAGTTCAATGCTGGTCACGGCTATCGCGCCGTCCGATTTTTCGGCCTTGAACTTGACTTTGCTGCCCACCTGGACCTTGTCCAGCATGGCCGCGTCCTTGACCTTGAATACCATCGTCATACCGGGCATATCGAGGTTTTTGATGTCGCCATGCTTCAGGGTGATCTTCTGGTTCTCCTTGTCGATCTTGCGGACCTCGCCGTCGGTTTTTGCTGAGTTTGCCGCTGTGTCCAGCGTCATGCCGGGCATGCTGCCTTGATTCGTCGGCGCCGTATTCATGCCGGGCATGCTGCTTTTATCGGTCTTGTCCATCTTCATTCCGGACATGTCCATACCGGACATGCTGTCCTTGCTCATGGTGGTCTGGGCATAGACGTTGGCGGCGAAAGACGCCGCCAGAGCGAGGGCGCCAAAAGCGGCGAGAGATTTAGAGGTTTTCATAATGTATTGATTTCCGGGGAAGTTGAAAAAGTTAAAAGTTATATAAAAAAGTATCGCTCAGGGATGCGAGAACCCGGCAAAAAACGCTGTCGGGCTATTCGGATCGATCAATGCTTGTGACTTGCGTTGTGGCCTGCGGGAGTGTCGGCGTTAGGCGCCGCACCAGCGGTTCCTGCGACGGTGACCAGGCCCTTCATGCCGGCGTCGTAGTGGCCGGGTTGCAGACAGGCGAAATCAACTTTGCCTGACTTGGAGAATTGCCAGACGACTTCGCCCGTTTGACCCGGTGCGACCGTGATCATGTTCGCGTCGGCGTGCTCCATTTCGGGCATTTTCATCATCATGGCGTAGTGCTCCTTGAGTTCTTTCGGCGTGCCGAGAACCATTTCGTGCTTGATCTTGCCGGAATTGGTAACCAAAAAGCGGATGGTTTCACCCTGCTTGACAGCGATGTCGGCCGAGGTGAAACGCATGTTGTCGGTCATGTCGACTTTGATCGTGCGGCTCACGTTGGCTGCCTGCCCCGGCTGACCAATGGTGGCCTCACCGTGACCACCTGCATGGGAGCCAGCGGCGAAGGTAACAACCGAAGCAGCGGAAAGAGCAAGCGCCAAGGTAGCTGTGCGAAGATGATATTTCATGAAAATGTCCTTAAGGGGTAGGGGTAGGAGAAGGGCCGGGCGGTGTTCACCCTGCCCGGCTTGGTGCGGGGGTCAGTTGGCGTACTGTTCCTGAAACAGGGTCCGCTCCGCGTCTGTCATGGCGAGGCTTGGCTTCGGGGTGTTGTGTGCAATGCTGTCGGTGTGGACAAGCCTGCCGTCCTGGAACGCATAGCTATGCTGTGGGGGGATATAGCCGGCCTCGCCGCCGACCAGCCTGCCGCCTTCAGCAGTCTTGGGGTTCTTGCGAAAAGCCTGCAACTCCTTTTGCACGTCTGCACGACTCGTGGTGCTTTGGACTGTGTGGGTCTCAAAGCCCTGTTCGCCGCCAACCCAGGTGCCGCCGCTGTTGGCAAAAGCTGCGGGAATGGCTGCACCGGCAAGGGCCAGGGCAAATACGGTTTTACGAAACAACATGATCAAACTCCTTTAATATCGATTGCAAGGTATCGCCCCAAACACTTGGGACAACTGCGATGCAAGCTCTGCATCACGGTTCTTAATGTAGAGACCCAGGTGCGACACCGCCCTGACCCGCAGATTACAAATACGTTATGTTCAACCGAGGCTTGTTTTGAAAAAGCCGCCCCGTCTTTACGATCCATCAACGCGAGGTGCGACGATCTGAAGCTATTTTTCTACCACACCGGGGGCTTCAGATTCCCCGCGCCGATGATCCAACTTCAACCTCAGATACAGTCACTCAACCAGAAACTCAGGGGAAACCCATGCACAACACAGTTGCTTTGCTGATTGACCATTGGAAGGCGAACCCCCACAGCACTTACAACACCTGGTTCCGGTGGGAGGAGCGTCTGAAAAACTTCCGTTCCATTCGTCGTGGCATCTGTCAGGTGGTGCGCGATATCGAAGCCGGAACCTTCGGCAACACGTACCGAGGCTCATCGTTGCAAACGGTGGTTGAGGCGGTGGCAGAGCAGCGCCAAATATTCAAAGGCGCCGATCATGCGTTTTTGTGGAAGCCCAAGCTGCGCATACCTGACATCTATGAGAGTGCGGAGAACCAGCATGCTTTTGCCAGGTTGCTCAATGCGTGCGACTGCTGCGATACGGCCGAAGCCGTCATCGAGGCGATTCGCAAGATTGATGCGCTGGCCATCAAGGGTTTGGGGCCGGCCGTGGCCAACCTGCTGTACTTCATCCACCCGACACTGGTTTGTCCGTTCAACACGGCGATCGTTAAGGGTTTTAACGCAGTGACCGGTGGAAAAGTCAAACTCGGGCGATGGGATCATTACCTGTCAATGCGCGAAGGATTGATTCGCCTGAATGAGCAGCACCGACAAAAGCTTTCCAATGACTTGGGCGCCGTCGCCGGGCTGATGTTTGATGTGGGGAGCGGCCGTTATGAGGCGCCACCCCGAATGGACGATCCCGTTGTAGTCGCACGGTGGGAGGCTGACCTGCAGCGGGTGCGCGAGGAGTCAGCTGCCGCGCAGAAACAGTGGGCATTGGCTCAAGAAAGCGACGCCACGCATACGCAGATTCAGGGCTGGCTACGCGATTTGGGAAAGTCACTCGGTTTCGATGTTTGGATCGCGTCAAATGATCGCAGCCGTGAATACGGAAACAGCTTCCTGGCTGATGGATGCCTGGAGCAATTTCCTGTAGATGCCGCCAGAGGCCTGGAGTCGGTTCGCTTGATAGATGTCGTCTGGCTTGCGCGGGACAGCGCGCAGGTAGCCGCGGCATTCGAAGTCGAGCACTCCACCTCCATTTACTCCGGGATCGTTCGGATGCTGGATTTGGCCCTGGGCACGAAAGTCGGTGCCGGGAGCACGCTGTTCCTGGTTGCCCCGGACAACCGGCGCGATGAGGTGGCGCAGCAACTCAGACGCCCAGCGTTTTCAAGGGTGTCAGAACTGGATATCCGCTACCTGCCTTACAGCCAGCTCAAGGACCACCGGGATGCGATCAGCCGCTTCGGCTCGGGCATTAAGCCGTTAATGGAGATATCTCAGCTGATCTAGGGTTCAAGATAATCCTGACGGACTAACACCAGCCGCTGGAAATATCAGCATGAAAGTCACCTCACCACCCGACCGGCTTTGCGCCATCGCCTGCCCGCCATGGGCCAGCATGATGGAGCGCACAATCGCCAGGCCCAGCCCCGTGCCGCCGTCCAGCCTGGCACGTGCGGAATCGATCCGGTAAAAGCGGTCAAAAATCCGCTCCAGATGTTCCGGAGCAATGGCATCGCCGTGGTTGGTCACCGCCAGCGTGACACTGTTGTCTCCTGCGCTGATCGCCACACGTATCTTCGATTCAGCCACTGCATGACGTATCGCATTGGACACGAGGTTGGTGATCGCGCGCTCCACCAGCAAACGATCAGCCATGACGGTGGCTTTGCCCGTAACCTCCACGGCCAAGCCGCGTTCCTCGGCGATCAAAGACAGGTAGTCGGCAACCCGTTGTGCCTCCTGGGCAAGTTCTACCCGTTCTTGATTCAACGGGTCTTCATTGTGGTCGGCGCGCGCGATGAAAAGCATGTCGGAGATCAGACGCGACAGGCGCTCGAGTTCCTCAACGTTGCCTTCCAGGACCTCCTGAAACTCCGCGCTTGTGCGGGGGTGGGATAGCGCCACCTGAGTTCTTCCCATAAGCGTCGCAACCGGCGTGCGCATTTCGTGAGCGAGCTCACCTGAGAAATCCTGCAGCCGCTGGTACCCCGCGTCTATACGCTCCAGCATGCGGTTGAACTCTTCTGCGAGTTCGTAGAGTTCCGGTGGCAGACCGGAGGAAGATATTCGCCGACCGAGCGACTTTGCGCCGACGGATGCCGCCAGGCGATGGAAGCGCCGCAGCGGCGCCAGACTGGTGCGCGCGTTGAGCCAGGCACCCAGCGCGACGACGAGCAGCAACAGCGGCCAGCCCACCAGGGTTGTCTTGATGAATCCCCCCAATAGACGGCGGTCGTGCCGTCGGTCCAGCGACAGGGCGTACTGCACGGTCATCCCGTTGGCAACCGGACTGCTTCCGCGAAGCGTACTCAGCCGCTCGCCGGTTGTCGCCGTCCAGGACTGGATGGACGTTGAGCTGACCGGGAAGGCATCCGGCGCGGACGCGGACTGTGTCGCAATCGGTGAAAAACTGGTCAGGATTTTGCCGCTGACGGGGTCCGCCAGCGCGAGATGCAGGTCGTCGTGACCTATCAGTAAATCGCCGAAGCGGTGTTTGTTCGGGTCGACGGCTTCGAGTGACGGAATCTCGGACAACACATGCATTAGAAGATCACGTTTGCCCAGCAGTTCTGCGGCTGAACGTGCATCAAGCTGGTGTGACAGTGCATAAAATCCGGCAACAATCGCGCCGCCAGTCATCAGAAAGCCAAAAAAGGCGCTGGCCAGCGCGATGCGCGTGGCCAGTGAGTTTCTGGACCAATAGCTGAAACGCCAGCCCCGTGTCACAACGCGTCCCGGCGCTCAAGGACGTAACCCACGCCGCGCACGGTATGAATCAGTTTTACGTCGAAGGGGTCGTCAATTTTCGCGCGCAGCCGCCGGATCGCCACTTCCACCACGTTGGTGTCCGAGTCGAAGTGAATATCCCAGACCAAAGAGGCAATTTGTGTTCTCGACAGAACCTCTCCGGTTTTCTGGGCCAGAAGGGACAACAAAGCAAACTCCTTGGCCGAAAGGTCAATGCGCTGACCGGAGCGGGTGGCGCGGTGGCGTACCGAATCGATCTCCAGGTCGGCCGTGCGGAGCACCTGCTCCACAGCCGCAGGCTGGCCGCGTTTAAGCAGAGCCTTCACCCGGGCGAGCAACTCCGGAAACTGAAACGGTTTGACCAGGTAATCGTCGGCGCCGAGATCGAAGCCGCGCACCTTGTCGTCGGTATTGCCGCGGGCGGTTAGCATCAGCACGGGCACCTCCCTGAATGTGCGCAACGCCGAAAGAACGGCAAACCCATCAATTCCCGGCAGCATGACATCCAGGACCACCAGGTCATGGTCGCCGTTGGCAGCCGCATGCAGCCCGTCTGTGCCGTTGTGGGCCACTTCAACCGCATAACCGTTTTCCGTCAGACCTTTGCGCAGGTAGTCGGCAGCCTTGGGTTCATCTTCAATCACCAGAATTTTCAAAATAAACCTTGATCGTACATAACGGATTCGTAATCTCCGGGTCAGGGTGGTGTCGCAGCTGGGTTTCTACATTAACAACTGTGATGCAGAGTTTGCATCGCAGTGGCTCCAAGTGTTGGAACCACACCTTGCAATCGATATTAAAGGAGTTTGATCATGTTGTTTCGTAAAACCGTATTTGCCCTGGCCCTTGCCGGTGCAGCCATTCCCGCAGCTTTTGCCAACAGCGGCGGCACCTGGGTTGGCGGCGAACAGGGCTTTGAGACCCACACAGTCCAAAGCACCACGAGTCGTGCAGACGTGCAAAAGGAGTTGCAGGCTTTTCGCAAGAACCCCAAGACTGCTGAAGGCGGCAGGCTGGTCGGCGGCGAGGCCGGCTATATCCCCCCACAGCATAGCTATGCGTTCCAGGACGGCAGGCTTGTCCACACCGACATCATTGCACACAACACCCCGAAGCCAAGCCTCGCCATGACAGACGCGGAGCGCCGCCTGTTCCGGGAGCAATCCGTCAACTGATACGGAGCGAGGAACCGAGCCGGGTGCAGGCCATCCGGACGATCCATTCATATCCTTAGGAGTTTTCCATGAAATCGAAGATTAATGTTTTTTTTTGCGTCGGCCGTGCTTTCCATGAGCGCTACTGGATTTGCCATTGCTGCGATTGACGCTCCAGCCGGCGCCCAGAACACGGGCACGGTGACTGCCACAACGAGGCTGACAGCCGGTGAAGTGCGCAAGGTGGACCTTGAACAGAGCAAACTGACCATCAAACATGAGGCACTCGAGAACCTGGGCATGCCTGGCATGACAATGGTGTTCAAGGTTCCGGAAGCCACACTGCTCCAGGGCCTCAAGCAAGGCGACAAAATCCTGTTCCGAGCTGAAAAAGGCGAAGCAGGCTTCACAGTCGTGGCGCTTGAGCAAGCCAAGTAAGGCAATGGGTCCGGGAGACAACGATTGGCCATCGACTCAAGCGTACTTCGATCTAGCCTGACCCAAAGGTGGAGAACGGCCACCCGCGGTATGTCTTGAGCGCAGGCTGCGCACCCCCTTCCTGTTGCACTGATTCAACCTGTCCGATCCGGCTATTGATGATGCAGGTGCAACTTCACCCCGCGCAGCAGGACAGCTGGTTCACATCTTTGTTGAAGGTCTGCGCGCAGAGCTTCAAGCCCTCGACCATCGTCAAGTATGGGAACAACTGGTTGGCCAGATCCTGCACGGTCATGCGCGAGTGGATGGCCAACACGGCCGTCTGGATCAGCTCGCCCGCATCCGGCGCGACCGCCTGCACGCCGATCAACCGCCCCGAGCCAATTTCAGCCACCAGCTTGATGAAGCCGCGGGTGTCGAAGTTGGCCAGCGCGCGCGGCACGTTGTCCAGGCTCAGCGTACGGCTGTCGGTCTCGATGCCCTGCTGGCGGGCCTCGGCCTCGCTCAAACCCACCGTGGCCACTTGCGGGTCGGTGAAGACGACCGCAGGCATAGCGCTCAGGTCGAGCGCGGCGTCGCCACCGGTCATGTTGATGGCGGCACGGGTGCCAGCCGCTGCCGCGACATAGACAAATTGCGGCTGGTCAGTGCAATCTCCGGCAGCGTAGATCAGCGGGCTGTTCGTGTGCATTCGTTTGTCGATGACGATGGACCCCTGTGCATTGACGGCGACACCCGCCGTTTCCAAGGCCAGGCTGCGCGTATTGGGTGTCCGGCCAGTAGCGACCAGCAGCTTGTCGGCACGCACTTCGCCCTGCCCCGTGGTCAGCACGAATTCGCCGCTCACATGGGCGACCTGGCGGGCTTGCGTGTGTTCCCGCACCTCGATGCCCTCGGCACGAAACGCGGCTGTGACGGCCTCGCCGATGGCCGGGTCCTCGCGGAAGAACAAGGTGTTGCGCGCCAGGATCGTGACCTGGGTACCCAGCCGGGCGAAGGCCTGCGCCAGTTCCAGCGCCACCACCGACGATCCGATCACGGTCAGGCGTTGGGGAATGGTGTCGCTGACCAAGGCTTCGGTCGAAGTCCAGTAGGGTGACTCTTTCAAGCCTGGAATCGGCGGCACGGCCGGGCTGGCACCGGTGGCGACCAGGCAGCGGTCGAACGCCACCACGCGCTCGCCGCCATCTTTCAAACGGACGACAAGGCTTTGGTTGTCCTTGAAACGCGCATCACCGTGCAGAACGGTGATGGCCGGGTTGCTGTCCAGAATGCCCTCGTATTTGGCGTGGCGCAACTCATCGACACGGGCCTTCTGCTGGGCCAGCAGAAGGCCGCGGTCAATCGCTGGCGCGGTCGCTGCGATGCCACCGTCGAATGGGCTTTCTCGGCGCAAATGGGCGATGTGGGCGGCGCGGATCATGATCTTGGACGGCACGCAGCCGACATTGACGCAGGTGCCGCCGATGATGCCGCGCTCGATGAGGGTCACATGCGCGCCTTGCTCGACGGCCTTCAGCGCCGCCGCCATCGCGGCCCCGCCGCTACCGATGACGGCGATATGCAGTCCACCCCCATCACCGCCAGCCTTGTCGCCGCCGCCCAGCCATCCCAGCGCCTTGCCAATCAATCCGCCCGGCACTGAAGTGGATGGGGCATCGGCGAGTGTGGCCTTGTAGCCGAGGCCGGCCACGGCAGCGGTGAGCGCCTCTGGCGAGGTGCCGGGATCGGTGGCGAGTTGCGCAGAGCTGTTCGGGTAGGACACGAGCGACGACAGCACGCCCGGCACTTTCTCCAGGGCTTCCTTGACATGTGTCGCGCACGAGTTGCAGGTCATTCCGGTGATACTCAAATACATTGCATCGTTCCTTTTCGTTTCGGCAACTGCCAATGCAGTTAGCCGTGTTTGGGTGGTAGTTCGCAGCGGCGGTTGGCCGGTGAGAGCAGATCCCAGATCGACACCCCGACCATCAAGGCCAGACCGACATAGAGGAGGTTCGCCGTCCACCAATTGCCAAAAAACAAGAGCATGGCCGCCAGCACGATAGCTGGGCCGACCATCCCGAGCAGGCTCCGGTGCCATTGCCTGTGACTCAGCCAACCTAGCGCATATGCCAGCAAAGCCGGAGCGGCAAACAAGGCATAGCCGGGTGATGAACAGGCCCTCGTACTCGCTCAAAAAGCCCAGCCCTATGGCCGTGCCGAAGCTGGCGAGAGCCGGAAAGCAGGCCCCGCAGCCCATGGCGGACACGACGGAGCCCAGCCCGCCGGCCTTGTTGCCTATGGAGTCGAGAAGGTTTATGGTGATTCTCCAGAGTTGACGGGGTGGCTCAGCGCTTGACGCTGGATGGGTAGCCGGCGTCCTCGGTCGCCTTGGTGAGCTTCTGCACACTGGTCCTGCCATCGTCGAAGCTGACAACGGCTACCCGTTTCTCGTAGCTCACTTCAACCTTTTGCACGCCATCAACCTTGGAAATTGCCTTCTTGACGGTGATCGGGCAAGCGGCGCAAGTCATGCCCGGTACGGACAGAGTGACGGTCTGGGTAGCAGCCCACACGGGCGCAATGACGGCAACCAGGGCAAGGGCGGAAAACAACTTCTTCATGATGGGCTCCTGTGGTCAATAAAAAAGTGGTGCGATGTACGGGAATCCGAGCGCGACCATAACCAGTGCGGCCACGACCCAGAAAAGGAACTTGTAGATCGCTCGTATCTGAGGAATCGCGCACACGTCTCCCGGTTTACAGGCTTGCGCCGGACGGAAGATGCGCCGCCAGGCGAAAAACATGGCCACCAGTGCCACGCCAATGAAAACGGGACTGTAGGGTTCCAGCGTCGTCAGGTTGCCGATCCATGCTCCGCTAAATCCCAGGGTGATCAGCACCAGCGGCCCAAGGCAGCAGGTGGACGCGAGGATGGCGGCCAGCCCTCCAGTGAAGAGCGCCCCGCGCCCATTTTGCGGTTCAGCCATGTGCGTTTCCTTTCGAATCTGAATGGGATGGCGTAAGCTTACTTCCGTAGTCATGTACGGAGTCAAGCGATATGAAAAGCGAGTTGGAGAATCTGACCATCGGCGTTTTTGCCAAGGCGGCCGGGGTCAACGTGGAGACCATCCGGTTCTATCAGCGCAAGGGGTTGTTGCCAGAGCCGGACAAGCCTTATGGCAGCATCCGCCGCTATGGCGAGGCGGATGTCACACGGGTGCGGTTCGTGAAATCAGCCCAGCGGCTGGGTTTCAGTCTGGATGAAATTGCCGAACTACTGCGATTGGAAGATGGTGCGCATTGCTCGGAAGCCAGTAGCCTGGCCGAGCGCAAGCTCACGGATGTGCGCGCGAGAATGACCGACTTGGCGCGCATGGAGACCGTGCTGTCTGAGTTGGTGTGTGCCTGCCATGCGCGCAAGGGGAACGTTTCCTGCCCTCTGATCGCGTCGCTGCAAGACGGAACGAAGCTCGCTGAGTCGGCGCGGGGGAGTCACGGGTTGGCTACGCCTTAGTGTGCTTTATTTTCGGTTTTCTGAGACGCCCCATATTTACTCTTTTAAATCAATAGCTTAGGTTAATTTTTTCGAATCTTTCAGAAATCACGGCCACTCCTCGGATGTGCGTAGCGACAATTGGAGCCACAAAGGCAGAACGACATCATGCAACGAGAAGAACAGCATCTGGCTGGCGTGGGTATGAACCACGACCAAAACGCGGGGCACGGCCACCAGGGCAGGCCCATCAATTCAATGAAACTGCTGAGCCCGTTCGTACTGCGGAGCAAAACGAGTACACCTACCCAATGCACCCGCAGGTCCATCAGATCGGGACGCGGATTGAAACAGAGTTCGTCATGCGCCGAAAAATGAAAACAGACGCCCATCTGGATCCCGCCCTTGACGCCCGGCGTCGCTTGGGCACCCTCCTGTTCACGGTACCCAAGCTGTTGAACCGACACTTGCAGCCGGTACTCGGCTGGCGACGCTTTGTCCTCATTCCGAAACTCTTCGCTCTCGCAGGAACTTACAAGAAGCAATTCTCGAAGCCAGGCGACGACGCGCAACTGCGGCGGGTGAAAGACACTTTCCTGCTGGTTGGCGTCCTGTATAACGAACTGGTGAAGGCTCAGGGCGCCGAGCGGGCACTCTCCACAACCCAGTCCTTTCTGCACGACCTGGGATGTGCCGTCCAGCGGAAGGCGTACTTCCCGCCTGGCGGAAAGGCTCGAACTTGGGATTTCTTCCACGATGCGCACGAAACGCAGATGCGGGAAGGTTTCATCAGTACCAACGAGAACGACGGCATCCAACGCTCGGACTCCCGGGTCACGCTCGACGTCGTCCGGTGTCGGTTCCACGAATGTTTCAGGGACATGGGCAATCCGGCGATCACCCTGGCATTCTGCCGTTCAGACGAAACGGTTTTCAACGAGTATTCGCCGATCATGCGCTTCCATCGCGGCAACTCCCCAGTCAACACGATTGCGAGAGGCGCGCCGCGGTGTACGTTTATCTACGAACGGGTGTCGACCTGAAGCCGACGGGCTCGGACTATTTCAGCGCCAGTGTGAGTCTGATTTGCGGTAAGTCAATTGGCCGTCTGCTGAAGGCGTAGAAAATCTGGAAAAATGAGTGTGCTTACCCTAAACGCGGGTTAGACCGGCTTCAACGAGCGCGCATGGCTATCGCAAGCTCAACTTAGGTTCCGATTGATAAGCTAGGGTCGGCATTGGTTTTCGGGCACCGATCGCCGAAGACGGAACTTTCCAGCGCTTCACCGGTCACATGTCCCTTAAACTCAAGCAATGATCCGAAACCGCCGCCAACGTCTGATCACAGTGCTCTTCGCACTGGTAAGCCTGCTGTTCATGCAGCTGGCGGTGGCAGGCTACATCTGTCCCGGTTCTGAACCAAAAATCGCCGAAGCGTCCGCGATGTCCGAGGCCGGAATGCCCTGCGCCGAAGCCATGCCGCTCAACATGGACGATCAGCAACCCAACCTGTGCCAGGCACATTGCCAAGCGGGTCATCAGTCAGCCGACAAGCATGAGCTGTCCTCCCCCGTTGCCATCAGCGCTTTGCCTGCCAACTTCAGTTTGCAGATTGCCCTCCCGGTGTTTTCTGACGCGCCGCTGCAGGCGCCTCATCTGCAGCGCACCACCGCTCCCCCTGTCGCCATCCGGAACTGCTGCTTCCGCCTCTGACCTCCCGGACCACCTGGCTCCTGTCTGCTGCACCTCCCCGTGCATCGGCAGGTCGTTGTTCGTGCTCTGGAGGTTTTATGTCTATTTCTTTTCCGATTTCCCGGATCACGGCCGCCGCCTGGATGGTGGCCATCGCTTCTGCGTCGTGGGCTGCTGATCCTTTGACCCTGATCGAGGCGCAGCGCATTGCCGTTGATCGATCCCAGCAATTGGTCGCCCAAGAGGCACTGACCGCCGCCGCCAAGGAACAGGCCGTGGCGGCCGGCCAGCTCCCCGACCCGGTGCTCAAACTCGGCATCGACAACCTGCCGGCCGACGGCGCGGACCGCGGCAGCCTGACACGCGATTTCATGACCATGCGCCGCATCGGCGTCATGCAGGAAATCACCCGTTCCGCCAAGCGCCAGCTGCGCTCGGAACGCTTTGAACGCGATGCGCAGCGAGTGCAGGCGCAGCGCCAGCTGACGCTGGTGAACCTCCAGCGCGACACCGCGCTGGCCTGGTTGGACCGGTATTACACCCAGGCCATGCGCGAGCTGGTGCAGCAACAGCTCGAAGAAACCCGGCTGCAAATACAAGCAGCCGACATCGCCTTTCGCGCCGGCCGGGGGAGCCAGTCCGACGTGTTCGCCGCCCGTAGCGCGGTGATCCAGCTGGAGGACCGGGTCAGCCAGATTGGCCGGCAGTCACGCAACGCCGGCCTGATGCTAGCCCGTTGGGTGGGTACGACGGATGCGGATCGACCGCTCTCCGGCTCTCCGTCCTGGCAAACCACCTCCCTTCAGATTGGGGTTTCAAGCGAGCACATAAAGCAACACCCTGATCTGCGAGCGATAAGTGCAGAAATTGACACTGTGGAAACCGATGCACGGCTGGCCCAAGCGAACAAACAAGCCGACTGGAGCGTCGAAGCCAGCTACGCCCAGCGCGGTCCGACTTACTCCAACATGATCTCCATCGGCGTCTCCATCCCCTTGCAGTGGGACCAGAAGAACCGCCAGAACCGCGAGCTGGCCGCCAAGCTGGCCTTGGTCGACGAAGCCAGGGCACGCTACGAAGACATGCTGCGCAACCATGAGGCCGAGGTGCGTAGCTGGCTGAATGACTGGCAAACCGGCAAGGACCGGGTTGCCCGGTACCGCAATGAACTGATACCCACTGCCCGGCAGCGCACCGAGGCCGCACTGACCAGCTACCGCACGGGAAAAAGCGACCTGGCCGGGGCATTGGCCGCGCGCCGAGATGAGCTCGACATCCACATGCAGGCCCTGACGCTGGAAATGGAAACTGCGCGTTCCTGGGCCCAGCTCAATTTCCTCGTCCCCGAACACAGCATGCCGGCACAAGCCAAGGAACAGCCATGAACAAGAAATACCTTATTGCCGCGCTGATCGCTGCCGGTGTACTGGGCGCTGCAGGCTATGGCCTGTACGCCCTGGGCATGAAAAACGGCGGAAACATGGCCGCCACCGCCATTCCAGGTGAAGCGTCGCCGACCCCAGCGGCGACACCTACAGCTGGACCCCAGAGCGTTGCCGAGGGCGAAGAAGCCACCCGCCGCCACATCAGCGCAGGTCTCAAAGCGGGTGATACCGATCCCGTCAGCGGGCGAAAAATCCTGTACTACCAGGACCCTATGATGCCGGGCAACAAGTTCGACAAACCCGCCAAGTCCCCGTTCATGGACATGATGCTGGTGCCGGTCTATGCAGACAGCGATTCCGACCAGGGCAAGGTCACCGTTAGCTCCCGGATTCAGCAGAACCTGGGGGTGCGCACCACAGTAGTCACCGAAGGCACGCTGTCGCCTCAAGTCTCTGCGGTCGGCAACATTGCGTTCAACGAACGCAACCAGGCCACGGTGCAAGCCCGGGCGACCGGCTATGTCGAGCGCTTGCATGTGCGAGCCACGCTGGATCCGGTAGCCAAGGGTCAGCCTTTGGTGGACCTGTATGTTCCAGACTGGGTGGCGGCTCAGGAGGAATTTTTGTCCCTGAAACGCATGCAGGGGAATGACCTCGGTTCGCTGGTCGACGGCGCCCGCCAGCGTATGCGCCAGGTCGGCATGAGCGACGAGCAAATCCGCCTGGTGGAGACCAGCGGGAAAACGCAGGCTCGCACTACGATCACGGCGCCATTGGGCGGCGTGGTGGTGGAACTGCTGGTACGCGAGGGCATGACGGTGTCGGCGGGAATGACCCTGTTCCGCATCAATGGGCTTTCTTCCGTATGGGCCAACGCCGAGGTACCCGAGAGCCAGGCGGGGCTGTTGCGCCCGGGTGCCAAGGTACAGGCGCGCAGTCCGGCCGTACCCGGAACGACCTTCGAAGGCAAGGTGCAAGCCATCCTGCCGGACGTCAATGCGGCGACACGCACGCTCAAAGCTCGATTGGAACTGGCGAACCCGGGCTCACGCCTGGTACCGGGCATGTTCGTGACCATGCAGTTCATGGACATGCGGGCTGAGAAGTCCTTGCTGATCCCTACAGAAGCCGTGATCCTGACCGGCAAACGCACGGTCGTGATGCTGGCCGAGGAGAACGGACGCTTCCGGCCCATTGATGTCGAAACAGGTATTGAAAGCGGCGGCCAGACGGAAATCAAGCGCGGCCTGCAGACGGGCCAGCGGGTGGTGGTGTCGTCGCAGTTCCTGATCGACTCGGAAGCAAGCCTCAAAGGCGTGGAGGCACGGCTCAACGAGGTGCCGAAACCCCCTGCCTCCGGCAGCGCACCACGACATACAGGCCAAGCCAAGATCGACGCCATTAGCAATGACGCAATCACTCTGTCCCACGGGCCGATTCCATCCCTTAAATGGGGAGCGATGAGCATGGACTTCAAGGCACCTCCGCCCCAAGAGCTACCGCGTAACCTGTCTGCTGGCGATACCGTAAATTTTGAGTTTTACATCGACCCTGAGGGACTGCCTCAGCTCACCCGGGTGTCGCCTTCGGTTGCCGCAACCGCCGCAACGCCAGCGGCCTCGAGGAGCACGAAGTGATCGCCGGGCTAATTCGCTGGTCCATTGGCAACCGCTTCCTGGTGCTACTGGCCACGCTGATGATCGCGGCCTGGGGCGTGTACTCGGTGATGAGAACGCCGCTGGACGCCCTGCCCGATCTCTCAGATGTGCAGGTCATCATCCGGACGACTTACCCCGGCCAAGCACCCCGCATTGTCGAGAACCAAGTCACCTACCCTTTGACCACGACCATGTTGTCGGTGCCTGGCGCCAAGACGGTGCGCGGTTACTCCTTCTTTGGTGACTCCTACGTTTACGTGCTGTTCGAGGATGGAACCGACCTCTATTGGGCGCGCTCTCGCGTTTTGGAGTACCTGAACCAGGTCCAGTCACGCCTGCCGGCCGCGGCCAAGGCCTCACTGGGGCCAGATGCCACCGGCGTTGGCTGGATCTACCAGTACGCCCTGATTGACCGCAGCGGCAAGCAGGATGCCGGGCAGTTGCGAGCTCTGCAAGACTGGTTCCTCAAATACGAACTCAAAACCGTTCCCAATGTGGCCGAGGTCGCCTCGGTCGGCGGCATGGTGCGCCAGTACCAGGTCGTGCTGGACCCGGACAAGCTGGCCGCCTATGCGATTCCGCATACGAAAGTGGTGGAAGCTATCCAGAAGGCCAACCAGGAAGCCGGCGGGTCGGTGCTGGAGCTGGGCGAGGCCGAGTACATGGTGCGAGCCTCGGGCTACCTGCAGAACCTGGAGGACTTCCGTTCCGTTCCGCTAATGACGTCGGCAGCAGGCGTCCCAGTGCGTCTGGGTGATGTGGCCCGCATCCAGATCGGCCCTGAAATGCGCCGTGGCATTGGCGAACTGGACGGCGAAGGTGAAGCCGTCGGCGGCGTGATCATCATGCGCTCCGGCAAGAACGCCTTGGAGACCATCGCGGCTGTTAAGGCCAAGCTCCAGACTCTGCAGACCAGCCTGCCCAAGGGTGTTGAAATCGTGCCGACTTACGACCGGTCGGGTTTGATCGAGCGTGCCGTGGACAACCTCACCTTCAAGCTGCTGGAAGAATTCCTGGTCGTGGCGGTGGTGTGCTTCATCTTCCTGTTCCACCTGCGCTCGGCGTTCGTTGCGATCATCTCGTTACCGCTAGGGATCCTGGCCGCCTTCATCGTGATGCATTACCAGGGCGTTAACGCCAACATCATGTCGCTGGGCGGCATCGCGATTGCCATCGGCGCCATGGTGGACGCTGCCGTGGTGATGATCGAGAACGCCCACAAACACCTGGAGCATTGGGGCCGCGATCACCCGGGCGAAACGCTGCATGGCGAGGCGCGCTGGCGGGTCATTGGCGACGCGGCGTCTGAAGTCGGGCCGGCGCTGTTTTTCTCGCTGCTGATCATCACCTTGTCGTTTATTCCGGTGTTCACGCTGGAGGCCCAGGAAGGACGGCTATTCTCGCCACTGGCATTTACCAAGACCTATGCCATGGCGGCGGCGGCCGGGCTGTCGGTGACCTTGATTCCCGTGCTGATGGGTTACCTGATCCGCGGCCGCATTCCCGATGAAAAGTCCAATCCCCTGAACCGCCTGCTAATTGCCATCTACCGGCCAATGCTGGAGGTGGTGCTTCGTGCGCCCAAGCTCACCTTGCTGGCAGCAGGCATCGTTTTGGTCATCAGTCTTTGGCCGCTACAGCATATCGGTGGCGAGTTCATGCCGAGGCTGGACGAAGGCGACCTGCTCTACATGCCATCGGCACTGCCAGGCCTGTCGGCCGGCAAGGCCAGTGAGTTGCTGCAGCAGACCGACCGGCTGATCAAGACCGTGCCCGAAGTCGCCAGCGTGTACGGCAAAGCCGGCCGCGCCGAAACCGCGACCGACCCTGCGCCCATGGAGATGTTTGAGACCACCATCCAGTTCAAGCCGCGCGACCAATGGCGAACTGGCATGACGCAGGACAAACTGGTAGAGGAACTGGACCGCATCGTCAAGGTGCCTGGCCTGTCCAATATCTGGGTGCCGCCGATTCGCAATCGCATCGACATGCTGGCCACGGGGATCAAGAGTCCGGTGGGCGTCAAGGTGGCGGGGACCGACCTGATCACGATAGATCGCCTGACCGGGGAGATCGAGCGTGCGCTCAAAGACGTTCCCGGCGTCACGAGCGCCTTGGCCGAACGCCTGACCGGCGGTCGCTACATCGATGTCAATATCAAGCGCGATGCGGCATCACGCTTTGACCTCAACATTGCCGACGTGCAATCGGTCATCAGCACAGCCGTAGGCGGCGAGAACATTGGTGAGACGGTCGAGGGCTTGCAGCGCTTCCCGATCAATATGCGCTACCCCCGTGAAATCCGGGATTCGCTGGAGAAGCTGCGCAGCCTGCCCTTTGTAACGGAACGCGGACAGCGCCTGGTGCTCTCGGATGTGGCAGACATCCGCATCACCGACGGTCCACCCATGCTGCGCAGCGAAAACGCTCGCCTGTCGGGATGGGTCTATGTGGACATTCGAGGCCGGGACCTGCGCTCGGCCGTTCAGGATATGCAAAAGGCCGTCAGTGAAAAAGTCAAGCTGCCGCCGGGCTACTCCATCTCCTGGTCCGGCCAGTTCGAATTTCTGGAACGTGCCACGGCCAAGCTCAAGGTGGTGGTGCCATTCACGCTGCTGATCATCTTTGTGCTGCTTTACCTGACGTTCAAGCGCTTCGATGAAGCTTTGCTGATCATGGCGACCCTGCCGTTTGCCCTGGTGGGCGGTATCTGGTTGTTGTATTTGCTGAGCTACAACCTGTCGGTGGCCGGCGCCGTTGGGTTCATCGCATTGGCCGGGGTTTCCGCCGAGTTCGGCGTGATCATGCTGCTGTACCTGAAATCCGCCTGGGACGACCGCATCGACCAGGACAAGACCACGGCGGCCGACCTGCTCGATGCGATTCGGGAAGGTGCGGTACTGCGTGTGCGGCCCAAGGCGATGACGGTGGCGGTCATTCTGGCCGGCCTGTTTCCCATCATGTGGGGAACGGGCACGGGCTCCGAAGTGATGCAACGCATTGCCGCGCCCATGGTTGGCGGCATGATCACCGCTCCCTTGCTGTCCATGTTTGTGATTCCCGCGGTCTATTTGTTGATGCGGCGGCCTCGCGAACGCCAGGCCGCTGGCCAGGGCGACTCTGGCTTGACCAACGCGCCACAGCATCAAAGTTCGTAGCCGTGGCACTGGTCAAACCGCGGAAAGCTGTTTGAAATGACGCACCCAAGTACTTAGCGCCAAGGCAAAGCTGCTCATGGGTTCACTGGGCACTATTCCCTCGCCGTTCCAGCCGGGCCGACCTGCAATGAACCCCGTCCAGCGATCTCCGTCTTCGGCTTCGTAGACGCACAATTCATGTTGATGTAGCCGTTCAACGGCCAACATCTGCAACTGCGCGCGCGAAAGTGTGTGGATCTTCATGCCAAAAATCTTAGGTACTGGCCTGTGACATTGCAATCCCACGGCTAAGGTGGTTACGTCTGTAACGTCCCAGGGTCGGCAATGTGGACAGGGTAAGCGCCGGCACTGAAGGGGTCAAAAGGAACTAAGATCAGCATGCCTGCTTTGCCTCCCTGAGGCAGGTTATTGCCGACACGCTGCAAGGCGTGTCGGCTTTTTTTTTACTGCGTAAGTCGCCACTACTCCCAAGGTGAATGAACTGACAATTCCCAAAACGCCATCAATAGAGAAGATGCCAGCTGAGCTTTGTCATTATTTCTGAGGAAATGAAACGCTCGCAACAACGCGCTTGGCCGTTTGGGGTGCGGGAGTAAACTGTTTAAAAGCACGCCGCCCATAACCCAACCAATGGGAATTTTCACTCATGAACGTCGAGCAAAGAAAGTGGACAGAAGCCTTGGGATGGAGCGCCGCATCACGCGGAAGTATCGCAAAATCCTCTCAATTGGTTTTGGTGTTTGGCGCTGCAGCGACCTTGCAAAAACCTGATCTCGTAGCAGCGATCCGAAAAAACTATCCCGCTGCGTACTTTCTTGGCTGCTCCACGGCGGGAGAAATCTGCGGCACCCAGGTGTTCGATGATTCGCTGGTCGTTACAGCTGTGCATTTTGAGCATACCCTCCTTCGCAGTGCCGAAATCAACCTGACTCAAACCCTGGACAGTCTGGAGGCGGGCGAATGGATCGGGCAAAACTTGCCACGGTCCGTTCGCGACGTGGCCACCGGTGCGGAGGAAAAACTGGCGCACGTGCTGGTGCTGACCGATGGGCTCAAGGTCAATGGCAGCGATTTTGTGTCTGGCGTGATGAAACATCTCCCCGAAGGCGTCACGATGACCGGTGGGCTGGCTGGTGACGGCGCGCGCTTTGGCGAGACGCGGGTGTTCCGGAACAACGCACCGGAAACCGGCACCATTGCCGCGCTGGGCCTGTACGGCAGCCGGCTGAAGATCGGTGTGGGTTCGCTGGGCGGTTGGGATTCCTTTGGTCCGGAAAGGCTCATCACCAAGTCAGAGGCAAACATCCTGTATGAGCTGGACGGGCATTCCGCACTGGGCCTGTACAAGCAGTATTTGGGTGAACATGCGAACGGGCTTCCCGCTACAGGACTATTGTTCCCGCTCAGCATCCGGACCAAGGCCGGTGAAACCCCGGTTGTCAGGACCATCCTGTCCGTTGATGAACATGCGCAAAGCCTGACCTTCGCGGGAGACGTTCCTGAAGGCGCCTACGCTCGCCTGATGAAAGCCAACTTTGACCGGCTGATTGATGGTGCCACCGGAGCGGCGCGGACGAGCTACGAAGCCATCGGCTCCGTCGTTCCCGACCTGGCGATCCTGATCAGCTGCGTGGGCCGCAAACTCGTGCTCAAACAGCGCATTGAGGAAGAAGTCGAAGCCGTGAGCGAGGTCCTGGGAAACGGGGCGGTGTTGGCCGGCTTTTATTCCTATGGCGAAATTTCCCCGTTCACACCCGGCGCCAAATGTGAGTTGCACAACCAGACCATGACCATCACCACTCTTTCAGAACGGTAGCGATGGAGACGATGCACAGCTTGCTAAAGCGCCAGCTCCGGCGCCATCTCGGCGACTCCCCCAGCATCCCGCCGGAATGGCAGGCATTCATCAACGGAGTGAACGACGCTTATCGGGAGTTCGACACCGATCGCGGAATGCTGGAGCACTCCCTTGAGCTGAGTTCACAGGAGCTGTTCGATGCGAACTCGGAGATGCGGGCCGTTTTCCAGGCCATTCCGGACCTGGTGCTTCGGCTCAACCATCAAGGCACCATTCTTGACATCAAGGCGGGCACCGGCGGTGGCCTGATGCTCAAGCGCCAGGATTGGATCGGGAAGCAGATTCAGGACACCCTGCCCGCGGATGTCGCCGCTCAGTTGCTGGAAGCCGTTCGGCGGGTGATCCAGGAAAACGCCCCGACAGGCATTGAATATTCGACCCTGCTGCAGGGACAGGAGTTCCACTGGGAAGCACGGCTGGTGCCGCTGCTGGAGACCCAGATCGTCGTCATCGTCCGGGACATCACCGCCCGCAAACATGCCGAACAGCGTTTGCAGGAGGACATGCTGACGCTGCAGCGCGCCACGGCCGCCGCCCAAGCCATCACGCAACACCAGACTCTGGCGCCTCTGCTTCAGGAGCTGGCCGTCCAGGCCAGAGCCGTCGTCCAGGCTCACCAGTGTTTTGTGAGGCTGTTGCCCAACAGGAGTTCATTCGAAGCGGGCAGTGGCATTTCGCTCTCTGACAAGTACGCGGATTGGCATGCGCGGGTGAACGAGCCAGACAGTCTTGAGGTGGGTATTGGCATTGACGCTGCGGTGTGCGAAGCCAATCTTCCGATGCGCCTCACACAGGCCAGGCTGCAGGCTCATCCGCGCTGGCGCATGCCAGCGGAGTGGGGGCATACCCGCCCGCCCATGCGTGGCTGGCTCGCGATACCCCTGAAAAGCCGGAGCGGCGAAAACGTCGGTCTGCTGGAATTCTCTGATAAATGCGAAGGCGAGTTCACACAGCAGGACCAGTACGTGGTGGAACAGCTGGCCCAGATCGCCTCGGCGGCCATCGAGAATGTGAACTTGCTGGAAGAGATCAGGCAACTCAACACAAAACTGGAACTCAAGGTGGTTGATCGCGCCGAAGCGTTGGCACGACAGGAGGCTTTGTTCCACGCCGCCGCCGATCAGGCGCCTCAAGTCATGTGGATTGTCAATACCAAGGGAGCGGTGACCTACCTGAACCGGTTTTGGTATGAGCTGGTGGGGGGCGCTTCTCCCAAGTGGTATGGGCACGAGTGGGCCGAAGTGGTCCACCCCGAGGATGTTGCCGAGATGTGGGAAAAGTGGGAATCGGTCAGCCAAAGCAGGGAGGTGTTTACAGGGGTCCGACGCGTTCGGGCAACGGATGGCAGCTACCACATTCTTTCCTACAGGGCTTCTCCGGTGCTGGACTCCCATGGAGAAGTCACTTGCTGGATAGGCATGGACACCGACATCACGGAAATCAAGGCGATTGAAGCCGCCTTGCGGCTGTCCAACCGGGAGCTGGAGGCATTTTCCTATTCCGTTTCACATGATCTCCGCGCGCCTTTGAAGACCATCGATGGGTTTAGCCAGTTGCTGGCCAAGCAACTGAGCGCAGATGACCGCGCGAAGGTACACCACTACATGTCGCGGATTCGCAATGGTGTGGCGCACATGAGTCAATTGATCGAAAGCCTGTTGGCGTTGGCCCAGGTATCACGCAACACCTTGCAGCCTGTACCTCTCGATCTGAGCGACATCGCGGCGACGGTTTTCTCCGAACTACAGGCCCGGGAGCCGGATCGGCAAATAACCGTCGTCGTGGAGCCGGGATTGCTGGTTGAAGCCGATGAAGGCTTGCTCTTTGTGGCCATGGAAAACCTGCTGGGCAACGCCTGGAAATTCACCTCCCGCCGGAACGCCGCCGAGATTGCTGTGGGCCGTCACCAAAAGGCCGGGGCCGAGGACGTATTTTTTGTTTCGGACAACGGGGCCGGCTTTGACATGGCATACGCAGACAAGTTGTTCGGGGCCTTTCAGAGGCTGCACTCGGTTACAGAGTTTCCAGGTACTGGGGTGGGACTTGCCACGGTGAGCCGGGTGATCGCGCGGCATGGCGGACGGATATGGGCTGAGTCTCAGCCAGGCATAGGCACCACTTTTTTCTTTACCTTGCCCCGCAGTTATTCGACCGGCGAAAAACTTCCCGGTGGATTCGCTTTGAAAAACGATAGCCGATTCGGCGCCCTTGGCTGATCGGCGGATTGAGATCGCTATAAAATTGATAGCTTTTGACGCTCGTATTCAAGGGCTGGGAGCGGGTTTGTACCATGCAAACAAATCTCGGCGGTGGCTCAGCTCAGGAGCGCCGATCAGGTTTGGCCGCCGCTGCCAGCAGCGCCCGTATCGCCGCTTCGGTCTGCTCGTACTGCCCCTCTCCGGCTTGAACACTGGCGGTCAGACCTTGCGTTTGACGACCAGTCTCGCTCGACAGCACGCCGTGGCGTCACGTCGCACCAGCGATTTATGACAGTACTTCCGTTTATAGAAGAACAAAGACTATGCCCAATATCGCCACGGTTCTGAAAGAAGAGATCGCCCGCGTTGCCCGCAAGGAAACACGAGCTGACACACAGCAGCTGAAGAAGGCGTCAGCGCACTACCGTTCGGACATTGCAACTCTGAAACGCCGGATCGCCGCTCTCGAAAAACTGGTCGGTCGCCTCGGCAAGCAATGCTGCTGCATCTTTGATCCCCTTCTCACGCATTTCGCGAATGTCAAAGAAGGCCGACACACCCAGTGGAATCACCGATGCTGCCACCAGCAACCCAGCCAGTTTGGACCGTAAAGACAATTCACCAAGAAGCATTACTCATCCTATTCCTTTGGCCCACTTGCCGCCATTCATCGGTCTGCAAAAATAGGAAAAAAATACTCCATGGCTTATTTCTCCTAATAATTTATTCAAAAAGAAGGGGGACTTGGTGTAAACGCTAGCCCAGATCTTCCAAGAAAGATGGGGAACACCAAATTTGTAATAGTTTTAAATCGGTGGGCCTACAGGCTGACAGGTTCTGAAACACTCAAAGACCGGTGTCGAAGTTTCCATTTGTAGCCCTGTTTGTGGGGATATAAACTTGCATTCATCACCACAAAGGAGTAAAAAATCCGCCGGGTAGAAAAACCAGCATTCCTAAATCAAGTTGCATTGACAAGCTGTGGGCGGCGATTCAAGCGGAGCGGCTTAGTGCTCAGATAAATTTGGACCACGATCGTGCTCTGCTCAGGAAAATGATCGCTTATCAACACGGCGGGCCTGCACCCACGACAGAAGAAATAATTCAATGGCATCAAGTCAATAGGAGACTTGAAGTCATACGTCAGCTGAAAATCCCGCATTATCAGAATGAGAGTGAGCAACAGCCAAGCAATGTTTAAGACCAAGAAAGAAATTCACTAAAGCCTTGGAAATGTCCCAACGATCAGTGGCGTGTCACCGGAACAATTTAGCTGGCATCAAGCCGCACTTATGTCATTCCCCTAGAAGGTGGATCAAAAGCCCGATCTCAATAAGGTCGATGCGCTGACTCTTCGCACCTGCTCTCCCTAGCCCGCGTCAAAGCTAGCCGCCAGGAACGTTCAAAAACTCTTGAATCGCGTCTCGGATGAACTGAAATGCATAGCGAAGCTGAATCTGAAAAGCTCGAGCTGAAGTTCGAAGTACTGTGGCCAGGCGCACTATTGGGCGCCAATGGGAAGTGGCGTAACGATGGCCCCAACTATTACAACGCCAACGACGATGCTGCCGCTGTGCGCGCATGGCTTGAAAGGCAGCAAACTCTTTTGACAAAGACGAGTCTTGACAGTTACACAAGCGATATCGAGAAGCTCGTTTTCTGGGCCATCGCGATCAGACTCAAAGCACTGTCTTCGCTTGAACATGACGATTTGATACTGTTCAAGTGCTTCCTGCGCAACCCACCTTCCAACTGGACGGAAAGCTGCCCGTTCCTACGCGCGGCGCCGCAATGGCGACCGTTTCGCAAAGCCTTGTCTAACGCAACGGTCTTGCAGGTTATTCAGGTGATTCTGAAGTTGTACGCGGATTGGTACGCTGCGGGCTATCTGAAGGTGGACCCGATGTTCGGGCACCGCGCCGCCTTGCAGGGCTCCAAGCCTGAGGATAAGTACAATTACTGGCTCACGCGTCGGCACTGGAGCATCATCCATCAACAGCTGGAACAGCTCCCTCCTTCCCCCAGGCAGCGAATGCTGCGAGCGTCAATCCTCCTGCTGCAAAGGGCCGGTGTAAGTTGCAGGGAGGCCGTGGAACTCTTCTACGGCGACCTAACATTCTCGGGAAATAATTGGACTACGACCCTGGCAAAACGCAGAGGTCGCAACCAGACGGGGGTCGTGCTCGACGAGGTCGTCCTGCAGGCGCTGCTCGAACACAATATGGACAGGCAAGCTTATGTGGCCGAGGGGCGGATGGCCCGATTCTCCGACGTTCCCGAGGAAAACATCCCACTCCTGAGCGTTTTTGAGATCAGCACGACGCGGGAAACCGAACCCGTAGTGCCGCAAAGGCCCACTGAGAAATTGACCCAGCCCACCTTAACCGGTGACCAGCGCGCAAAATGCATCCGCGATCTCGTCATGGATTTCATGCAAGAGCTGTCGAATCTCCCGCAACTGCTGGCGAAAAAGGAGGAATTTATTGCCATCGCTGCCCATTGGTTGCGTGATCCAGCACGGCAAACAGAAACGATACGCCGGGAGGTTTTGCTCAAAAAGCAGCTCGGCCTCACCTGCAAGGAAGTAGTGGATGAACCGGATGTTGAGCGTAAAGAGCTCTTCGCCATACTGGAAGCGCGTGCGTGGCCTTTTCCTAACGCCAGGGACCCTCAGTGAAGGCCTGCGCCTCGGCACGTAGCGCCTGGGTTAGCGGGCCAGGAACTCCCGTACATGCCTTGATGTTGGATCACTGCGGCCCTCAGGGAATTGACAGCGCTGCGAGACGTCAGGCCATGAGCTTCTATCGGACGCTCGACCAGCCGGGCAATAAACAGCTTGCCATACCGCGGAAACACCACATAGTTCAGCCGATCTTTGACGCCGAACAAGCGATGGAGTTTCAGAGCCAATCCTGAGTGTGGTGACGGCAGGCACAGTTTGCCACCTTTCCATTCATTGCGGCGGGTTTTGATCAGGCCCACCCGGGCAAGTTTTTCGAGATACTCCCTAGCTTGGGGCGCTTGCGGCCTGGTGCTGGGAGCACGGGCGGAGTCTTCACGGTGCCTGACAGGAAGGTAGGTACACGGCCTCGCGCGTTTGCCGATCTGCCAACGTCCGTCCTGCTCCACGGTGGCGCACCACCGGTACTTGCCGGCCATGACGGAAGTGTCCCAGCCCCACGATACGGACTGCTGCGCCACCATGCCAAGCATCTGCTCGTGGGCTTCCATCCACATCGAGGATAGTGCGAGGCCGGCCGCGTGCATCTCCAGCCATCCACGGGCAGCGTTGCCGACGGCGATCTTGAGGTTATAGGGCGGCAGACCCGGCAACCTGGCTCCGCGCCTGTAACCATTTCTCGCGACCGTGGTACGTACTTGCCGAAGGTCGTGGCTGCCCCATACGGCGGCCAGCCATATCAGGTAGGTAAATGCGGAACGGGCGTCGGGATACCGTTGCAAAAAACTCAAAATCACGTCACTGTCGCTGGACATCGAGATTCGATCGATCCAGTACTGTCCCTTTAGGAAGTGCCTGCGTATATGCCGGTCAAACGATTTGAAAACCTGACGACGCAGGGAAACGCTTTCGTCCTTCGGCTGATCAGCTTGATCCGAAGAACTAGGAAATGGCCCCCCTATCGCCTCAAACTCCGCTATCAGGGACTGCACGGCAGCAGGAGGCACAAAGGCGGAAGGCAGGCAAATCTTGGCCAAATCGCTCCACTGCTGCGCGGAGCACTCCAGGCTTCCTTCTCCCTGAAAAGTTTCCCATTTATCCCTCGCACTCATCATGATGACGCGATCAGAGGTTTGTTCCAGCCACTGCGCCAGCTCATCGAACGCCTTTGTCTCACCGGGATTCAGCGAGGGCCAGCGCGCGGTTTCCCGAGTGAAGAAGCCGAGTTTTCCGCAATCACACCGACCGGGGATCTGGTAAAGCTCTGACCTGGTGCAAGCGCTGATGGCGCGCCCGCATGGGCATTTATCTTCGATCTCGCAACCGTGAATGGGACAGCGCTTCACAGCCCGCATGGACATCAAGGTGCTGTGGTAGCCGAGTCCCAGACATTGCCGGCAAAATCGCACGGTGGCGGTATGAAACAGGTGGCAGGTCCACGGGGCCAAGGCCTCTAACGTGGCAAGGCGGAAGTTGGAGATGGGCTCGCCCAGCGCCTGGGCAAACTTCCCCAAATCAATAACACTGTAGTTGGTGATCAGACTGTTATGTTTTGCCGAATAACCAAGGCGTCGCTTCGCATAGGGATCTATCGTGCGGGGCGTAAGAGCGTTGAGCTGCACCACCCTGTGCATGGTGTGCCATAGGGATGCATAGGGCAACAGCGACCCGGCATGCCAGGTCAAATCCGACAATACGGAGGATTCAGTGGTAGGTTTGAGCATTTTTCGATGACCGCCCGGGAATAAACACGAGGCTCATGAGCCTCGTATGGCCGCTATCGGCCACGGCCTGCTTCCACGCGTCATAGCTCGTGCATTGCTCCCACGCCGATCCGGCGGCAGCCGTCTTGAGCAGCACCTGCCGCGCTCCAATCGTAATGCTCTGCATTGGAAACTCGATGGGGCCACTGTAGTTAGCCGGCAGGAGCGTATTCAGAGCGCTCCATAGTTCGTGCGTGTAATTCTTGACGCGGAAACCCTCGGCAAAGGCTTGTTGTGCCAGACCGGCCGTGTAGCTGATGCCCGAACCTTCGGGCCATTCGCTGTCCTCGTCGTAACCCTGTAGAACAAACTTAAGTTCTTCGGGGGTTCGAATTCCCCGGAAAGGCCAATCATGCAGCATAAACCGCGCTGACACATGGGCACTCCCAGTTAGGGCAAGGGTGCGCGGCCGGTCGTTGAACTGGAACGCGGCCACCGAAATGACACAGAGTTGCACTTTCTCGCCCTCCAAGGTCGCATGCAGTTGCACAAGCCAGCGCCACTCGCGCTCACTCATGCTTTGGGCTTCGTCGATAACTAGGACGACATAACGGTCCGACGAAAGACAGGCAATCTGGACAAAGCGCTCCACCAGTTGATTCGAGATCGTCGTGCCGCGCCGCTGTCCGATTGGGCCCTGTCCCGTTGCCGCCAAGAGCTTGCCATGCAGCATCCCCGGCGATGACGAACCTCCATCTTGGTGTGACCAGATCACCAAGGGAACCGGACCACCCATTCGCTCGGAAAGAAGTTTCCGCAGCCAGTATGTGAGCACATGGGTTTTTCCGAACTGCGAGGGGCCGTAGATGATGGCGCCTTTGATTCGGTTGTAAAGCCAGACGAATACGACGTCGGCCATCTCCGCGGCCGCTGGCGTAAAAAGGCCGTAGTCTTTGAGCACCACGGGGTGCCTGGAATCAACCTGGCTGGGTACCAAGGGCGGGATCATAAAGAACTCCGGTTGGCGGCCTTTCGCCGTTGGGGTAACTGCTCTTGCGCCTGAATGAGGCGGGCCTGATTCACAGGGGCATCCGAGGGGTTTGCTGGGCGGGCAGCATCAAAGTCAGTCGCATTGCTTGCCGACGGGGCACCACGCCGTGCCCGCTCCACCATGGATTCCCCAACCAGGCGTTCCGCAGTCACCTGCATGATCCGCCGCGCTTCCAGATAGGCCGGGTGAGGGGCGAGCTTGCGGTCGGGACTGTTTTCCGCATAGTCGATAAGTTGAATGACTGGACAGGTGTTTCGGCTGAGATGGATCAACTTGCGATTGGACAATGAGCGGATAGCAGACCTCACGTACAAACTGTGTGGGCTGTGATTCCAGGGAGGCGTCGCATTCAGGAAGCCGAGGTCTTCGCCATCTTCCGTGGAGACAGAAACCAGCCGGACATCGTCCTCGTCCTCAGCGGATACCCACAGCAATTTGCCAACCAGTTCCAGCCTTGACTGAAGCCATTCACTCGAATACTCTGCGTTGAAAAAATTGACATGGATACCTGTCAGACCGTTGGAACTGGCCAAGACTGGGCAGAGTTTTCGGCGGCAAAGAAGGCGCCGGACTAAAGCAGGATCCGCCAGGCGGATGTAGTTTTCCGAATTGGAGGCCAGGAAAAGCAATTGCGAAAGCGGACTGCGATAGCCGAGACTGGAATGGGGCGTGGCGTTGTAGTTTGCTAGGGTGACCTCCAGCAGTTCGTGCAAATATTCCAGTTGAAACCCGCTCTTAATGGCCTCCTCCTCTGGGTCACGGCCACGCCTTTCGCTCGGCTTGGATCCGGTGCTCATCGAAAGTTTTTTCAGTATCGAAGCTATTTGCCTGAAAAAAGTTTCGATGAAAGGCCGGTCATCAAGGCTTCGCCGGCTGCTGTATGAGTCAGAATCTTGAGGACACACCAGATTGGCATCCACAACATCCTTCAGGATGTGCCTCACGCGCTGGCATACATTGGCAAGCGCGCCGTCTACACTGAACTCATCCCAACAGGCGCCCACCAACTTCGGGTCAAAGCCGCCAGGAAATCCAGCGCCGCTGCTGTACCCCTTATCTAAAGAAAACTGCAGCGGCTTCGGTTTCCAGGGCTGCAGGGCGAACTTGATCGCACCGATCACGTCATCAGCGGAGGGTTCCCGCCTTAAGGAGAGGAAATAACCCAGGACGCAGCGGCTGCGCACTTCGATGATGACAATAACCCAAAGCCTATGCACCAAAACAGGCTCCAACCTGCCGTCATGACTTGGAACGAGAACTGTGCAGCGGACGTCGAGTTTGTGGCCATCGCATTCGACCCGCCGGTATAGGGGTAAATGGGGCCGTTTCGTGCCATCTCCGGCCTTGGCTTTTTTGACTACTTCGGGCCCGCCCAGGATGGCTCGAGCTTCCTGTGGATTCTCAGCCAGCACTTTGTTGATGAATGCGCCTATGGTGACCTGGCCTTGCTTGGCAACGGTGAACGGCCACTTGCTGCCTGCGTCAGGGGTAAGTTTTCTTGCCTCTTCCAAAAACCAGAGAATCAAATCCTGCTTGGGTTGTCTGTGGCTTTCAAAGTGGCGCCGGTTTTTCTTGAGAATCTGGTTTATGAAGCGGTCCTTCAATTTGCTGCCCTTTTCGGTTGAAAAAAGCAGCTGTAAAGCACCTACAGTGCCCATTCCCCACGGATCGGGCTCAAGCGGTTTGCGGCGGATATACGCCTTGATACGTTGATGGGGGTTGATGCCTCTCCAACCATAAAGCCGTCCATCTTCGTGGGTCACCAGGCATCTTTCGGTGATGAGCCTGTGAATAGAGCCGCGCCCAAAACCTGTCTCGGCCTTGATGTCATCTTCGCTGGCTCCCTGCAAGTAAAGCAGGATGCCCTGCTTACGTCGGAGAAAGAGTTCCCTTCTCTTCTCAGTTAGGGCACCAACATCAAAATCTGGCCACGCATCAGTATCTAACTCAGTGCGAGCTATTGACGTTAGGCGTTCTCTCGCCCCAATCCGACGGCGCTTGCCCATGGTAATGAATTAAGTGCGCTACAAAGATACAACTTCGGTTATGCAAGTCAAGTGTTGTCAACTTTGGTTGCAACTTGGAACGTAGAAGTAAAAAAGGCGTTGAAATTTGCCCATGGCGAGAGCCTGACCGAAGCCTCGATTTGTTTACAACTTTGCTTAAGGCAATGCTGATTAAGGTCCACGCCACCCGAGGGTGAAACGTTATATGTCAATGAAACAACAAACCTTGGCGATGGCCGCCGATCAAGGATCAGGATACGAGCAGTACCGCAAGCCCACGCGGCGCGACGAGTTCTTGAAGACGATGGAATTGATCGTGCCCTGGTTGGCCTTGTGTGAAGTCATTGAACCGTACTATCCCAAGGCCGGCAACGGACGTCCACCCATTGGTCTGGAACGCATGCTGCGCATCCACTTCATCCAGCACTGGTTCAACCTGGCGGATTTGGCCTGTGAGGAGGCGCTGTACGACAGCGCCAGTCTGCGCCGCTTTGTCGGAATTGATCTGGGGCGCGAGCCCGTGCCCGATGCCACCACCTTGCTCAAGTTTCGCAAACTACTCAATGACAACAAATTGGGTGAGGCCCTGTTTGCTCAGGTTGGAAAGGAGTTGCAAGAGCGCGGCTTTAAGGTCAACACCGGCACCATCGTGGACGCCACCATCATTAGCGCGCCCAGTTCCACCAAGAATGCAGACAGGGCGCGTGACCCCGAGATGCATCAAACCCGCAAGGGCCAGCAGTGGTACTTTGGCATGAAGCTGCACATCGGCGTGGACAGCCAAAGTGGCCTGGCGCACAGCGCCGTGGTCACAGCCGCCAACGTGCATGACAAACACCCATTGCCCGATCTGCTGCATGGCAGTGAGCAGCGCGTGTACGGTGACTCAGCCTATGCCAGCCAGAAGGATCTGATCCACAGCAAAGCAGCCAAGGCCAAAGACTTCACCAACCAGCGCAGTCGACGCAATGGAGTCATCAATGAAGAAACCCGCGGCAAGAACCGCAACAAGTCGCGCATCCGCTCACGGGTAGAGCATGTGTTTGGCGTGGTCAAGCGCTTGTGGGGATTTGGCAAGGTGCGCTACCGCGGGCTGAAAAAGAATGCCACGCGTGCCTTCACTGCGCTGGCGCTGGCCAACATCTACCTCAGCCGAGAAAGGCTGATGGCACAGGTGCGTCCATGAGGACGAAATACTGGCCGAAAGGCCCTGACAACAGGCCCCAGGGGCCACAAAATAGGGCGATTGACGCTTCGTTTTCAAGAAATCGCACTGTCATCAGCCTCGGCTGGCGTTTTGACGGCACTTGTTCAGCGTAGCCTTAAGTAAACGCGAGCCCAGCCGCTTGGCCGAAAACGGCCCCGAGGGCGGCCGCCACCAAACCCGTGATCACTTACACGGCAATGGACACCTTGTTCGTGATGCTGGCCAGCGAGCACACCCTGAGCGCAGCTGGAATGCTTGGCAAAGGGGTCAAGTTCCTGGACTTCGGCGATTTCGCGGAATTGGCCAACGCCGCCGGCGATCCATTCGACATCACCACGCGCGACACGGTTGGCCAGGTGCGCCTGACCGCCATCGAATCTCTGGAGCTGAGCGCCAAGGACCTTCGCGACCAGACCACGCGCTTCAGCATCGCACTCGGCGCGGTTGGCAGGTTGCCCCGCGAGAAAATATTTCAGGCCGTCCAGCAACAGCTGCAAGCGGCAGCAGCCCACACCAGTGAGGGCAAGGAGAGCCTCTACAAGGTGCTGAGCGCGCAAGAGCTGGCCGACCTGATGGAATGCTCTGTGCCGGTGATCTACCAGCGCGAGGCCGCGGGCGAGTTTTTCTCGGCGCTCGCCCCTGGGCGCAGGAACGGCAAGCGCTTTCCGGCCTTCCTGGTCCACGACAAGCTCGACCGGACGCTCATGAAGCGGGTTATCGAGGCGTATAGGGCGGCGGGCGTCGGTACCACTCAGTTGTGGAGCTTTCTGCGCGCCCCCCAAAATGAGTTTGGCGGGTTGACTACAGTGCAGATGCTGCTCGGTGGTGCCGCCCTTCCCTACGCCGGCATGAATCGCGAGCAGCGCGCCGCAGCGATCATGGACGTGGTTGACGAAGAATTGGCCCGCGTCCGGCTCGTTGTCCAATGAGCATCAACTACTTGAAGGGCGAGCAGGACTTCGCCGGCGGTCGCTTGCCCGTGTACGCCAACATTGAACGTAAGTCTGTCCACATGTTGTTGCTGCCGAAGATCTTTTGACCCAGGCTGCCGACTTTGACTGCCCCAGGGCAAAGTGATTGAAATCGACTGGTAGCACGGTAGAACAAAATACAAAAAAGGACTAAAATAACTCCATAAACGGAGTACAAATATGTCTACTGCCTTTGCCTTGGGCTACCCATCGACTAAATTTGAGCCCACTGGCCTGGTGGATTTGAGCTCAAAGACAGAACGTGAGCGGCTATCCGGATCCGCGCTCAAAGGCTTCTTCAATCTGGTTTCCAAGTGGAACATCAAGGATGAGGACGCCAGGGAGCTGCTTGGTGGTATATCCAACAGCGCTTTCTATGAGTGGAAAAAGAACCCAAGTCGTTTGCTCGATGTGGACCGGATCACGCGGATCTCCTTTCTGATTGGCATCTACAAAGCGCTGCACATCATCTATGGCGACAAGCTCGCGGATGAATGGGTTTCGCTGGCGAACAAGAATGCCATCTTTGCGGGCCGCACACCCTTGCAATACATGCTGTCGGGCGGCCTGATTGGCATGCAAACCGTTCGCAAGTTGCTTGATGCCAGGCGTGGGGGTGTCTGAGTTGGTACTGCCGCCAATTGCTGCAATCCGTCAGTTCGATACGGTACGACTGATTCCGAGTCGCTTTGCAGAGACAACGGACTCCGTGCTGCAGGCGATCTCCGACGATGGTCAACATCTCAACGATCTCTTTGACCTAGACAACGCAACCAATCAGCGGCTTGTTGGTGAGTTCGGCGGGCTTGCTGGCATTGGCATCGATGAGTTGGTTTTTGGGATACCGAACTTTCGGATCATCAATGCGGCATTCACCTATCCCCGCCCGGAAGGCAGCCGGTTCAATAACGGCGAGCGTGGCGCTTGGTACTGCGCATTCGATACGCCGACAGCGCTGGCAGAAGTGATCTTTCACAAGTCGGTGGAATACGCGGAGATCGATCGGTTTGACGACAGCGTGACGTATCAGGGATATTTTGCAGACTTCAACGCAGTGTTTCATGACTTGCGCGGTCGTGGATCCTTCGAAGACTGCCTGGATCCAGCAAGCTACATCCGGTCGCAGTCACTGGCGGCTCAGTTGCTGGCAAATGGGGCCCTGGGTCTTGTCTACCCCAGCGTGCGTCATGCGGGTGGAACGAACTTAACGTGCTTAAGGCCGGCCTTGGTTGGCAACGTTCGAAAGGCCGATGCCTATCGAATGACTTGGTATGGCACGCCAGAAGGTGTCGCAGTAAGCATAAACGACAATCTGAACCATGCTTGATTTCCGCAAGAGTTTGATCAACGCCACCTTACGCAATGCCCTCAAGCGGCTCCACTACCCGCTGGAAGTCATGCTCACCTGCGTGCGCTGGTACGTGGCCTACCCGCTAAGTCTGCGGTGATCTTGCCCCTGTTTTCCGTACTCCTTAAGCCACCTATTATGCGGACTTCCTGTCTTGCTGCTGGGCCGCTGTCCAGCGTTGCTCGAACGTCATCGGGCTGACATAGTCCAACGTCGAGTGCAATCTCTTGTGGTTGTAGAAATTTAGCCAATCATCCGGCGAAATGAAGTTGACAACACTTTGGAAATGAAAGTGTCAACACGCAGAGTCAGAGCCAGCATCCATGCGCCCTGCTGCTCGGAAAGAAAATCCGCATAAAACTCACATTGGCCGTTGAGCCGTCATTTTTAGACCAAAATTGTGAAATGAAGTTGTCAACACTGCAGTGACCGCTGCATTAGCTCAAAGCCCAGACTTCGGAGCGTAACTGTGACCTGCCCCCTACCGGCGTACCAGTTGAATTGAGGAAGTCCTGATTGCAAGGTTTGAATCGCCCCGGGGCGATTCAGTATGGCGGTTGTCCTGCGGACGGAGCTGGCAGGCCTGCGAGCTTGCTCTGATGCTCGCGATAGCCAGGAATAGTCTGGTAGGCCACCGTCGCCATGTTGAACAGCAATTCGCGCAAGTGGGTGCAGCCCTTGATTCCACCGAGGTTTTCCTCGATGGTGTGACGCCAGCCCGGCCCCATTGTGCAGCCAACCATTTGCTGCATCGGGTCCTAGGCCTGCAGGCAGGCGTTTTCAGGACATAGGTTTTAACGTCGACTATCTCGGCCTCGATGTCTCAGAGCCCGTCCTCACGCTGATAGCCGCGAAACGTAACCCTGCGCGTGTGCAGATGCTTCCTGGTTTGGGGTGGTGGTAGTGATATTGAATTCTCTGCTGAATAAATAACATCTGGCCGTGCCGGTCTCGCACCGCTCAAGCGACTTCCACATTGTCTATAAGCCGTGTCGAACCAATTCTTGCGGCACCCAGCGCCACCAGCGCATCTCCGGCTTGCGGCGGCTGCAGGTCAGCTTGTCGACGCACCGTCAGGTAGTCAGGCACCCAGCCGCGTTGGGTGAGCTTGGACATGGCCCGTGCTTCAAGCTCAGGCAACCGCGCCGCAAGCTCTGCATTCGCGTCGTGGGCATCCCGCACCAGCTGCTTGAGCGCCAGTGACAGCTGCACAGCTTCGACGCGCTCGGACTCAGACAGGTAGCCGTTGCGCGAACTTAGTGCCAAGCCGTCAGGCGCGCGCTGGGTCTCTCCTGCCACGATGTCGATAGGCAGCGCGAACTGGCGCACCATGTGGCGAATTATCATCAACTGCTGGTAGTCCTTTTTTCCAAACACAGCCACCCCACCGGGTGTGCTACCAAAAACGCAGCTGAAGAGCTTGATCACCACAGTCGACACGCCAATGAAAAAGCCAGGGCGAAAGTGCCCTTCCAGGATGTCAGCGAGTGCTGCCGGAGGGTGTACCTTGTAGGTTTGTGGTTCAGGGTACAAGACCTTCTCGTCAGGTGCAAACAGCACGTTGCAGCCCGCAGCCTCGAGTTGGGCGCAATCGGCGTCCCAGGTGCGTGGGTAGGTATCAAAATCTTCGTGCGGCAAAAACTGCAAGCGATTGATGAAGATGCTGGCCACCGTGACGTCACCCAGGGTTTTGGCCTGCTTGACCAGCGCAATATGGCCGTCATGCAGGTTACCCATGGTGGGTACGAAGGCGGGGCGGGTAAAGCGCGCCAGGTGGTTGCGCAGATCCGCGATGGTGTGGGCGATGTACATTTATCGTTGGGTCAGGATGGACGGAGGTGAGGCTCAATAGGGGGCTGGCCGTGGCCTAACGCTGGGTTCGCAACCGCTCAGCAAGTATGGATGTTCTCAACGGGAAAGCGGCTGGCTTTCACGTCCTCGACGTAGCACTGCACTGCACGGCACGGCACATTGCACCGAGGCGCTGTCATCCATGAAGTTGTGCACAAAGCGGGGGCGTTTGCCGTGACTTACGGCCAGCATGTCGTGTAGCACCAGCACCTGACCGCTGCCGGCCACGCATTGCACCGATGCCGATGACGGGTATCGTGAGCGTTTGCGTCACTTTTTGCGCCAGGGTGGGCATTTCACGCAGGCGGTGCAGGGTCAGGGGTTTGCGTGAGGTGGTTTGCTCGCTCATAGTGTTCTCACGCAGTCGCAGCCGTAGTGGCTTGACGCAGGCCCAGGCGCTGCAGCAGGTCAAGATCGGCGTGCGTATCGGGGTTGCCGGTCGTCAGCAACTTGTCGCCGTAGAAAATGGAATTGGCACCAGCCAAAAAGCATAGGGCCTGCACCGCGTCGCCCATCTGCTGGCGACCTGCCGACAAGCGTACGCGCGCCAAGGGCATGGTAAGGCGCGCCACAGCGATGGTGCGCACAAACTCGAAAGGGTCGAGCGGTGGCTGGTCGGCCAGCGGCGTGCCGGGAACGGGCACCAGGTTGTTAATTGGCACCGATTCAGGATAGGGGTCAAGGTTGGCCAACTGAGCGATCAGGCCAGCACGTTGCAGACGTGTCTCGCCCATCCCTACGATGCCGCCGCAGCAGACTTTGACGCCGGCACCACGCACACGCTCCAAGGTGTCCAGCCGGTCCTGATAGTCACGGGTGGTGATGATGTCGCCATAGAAATCGGGTGCGCTGTCAAGGTTGTGGTTGTAGTAGTCCAGCCCGGCATCGCGCAGGGTTTCGGCGTGGCCGTCATTCAGCATTCCCAGCGTAGCGCAGGTTTCCAGCCCCAGGGCCTTGACGGTGCTGACCAGTTCGGCCATTTTTTCAATATCGCGGTCTTTCGGTGCGCGCCAGGCCGCACCCATGCAAAAACGCGTGGCACCGGCTGCCTTGGCGAGTTGCGCAGCTTGCAGCACGGCTTGGGGCTCCATCAGCTTGCTGGCCTCGACGCCAGTGTCGAACTTGGCGGATTGAGGGCAGTAGCCACAGTCTTCTGGACAGCCCCCGGTTTTGACTGAAAGCAGCGTAGCAAATTCGATCTGAGTGGGATCGAAATGTTCCCGGTGTACCGTCTGCGCACGGTGCATCAACTCAGGAAAGGGAAGTGCAAATAGGGCTTGCACGGCTTCGACCGTCCATCGCGCCGATTGGGGCGCGGCGATGGCATCAGCGCGGCGATGCAGGGTAACGGTTTGCTCGACAACAGAGGACATGAAAAACTCTCTTTCAATAAGACGGAACAATGACCGATGGAATTGCCTCCAACCCATCTGCAAAATTAAAGCGAGGACTCTGCATTTGCCAGGGAATCTGCCCCCAGCAGGGCGCGCCCAGCCGCTGGGCCAGCGCGTTGACATTCTCGACCGGAGCCGACATCCCGGGGTCGATGTGATTGGCCACCCAGCCGGCCAGCGGCAAACCGGCCTGCCGGATCGCCTGCGCCGTCAGCAAGGCGTGGTTCAGGCAGCCCAGGCGTATGCCGACCACCAGCACGACCGGCACAGCCAAAACTTGGGCAAGATCGGCCAAGGTGTCGGTGGCATTGATCGGCACAAAAAAACCACCTGCACCTTCGACCACCACGCTGTCGGATACCGACTGAAGTTGCGCAAAACAATCGCGCATATGCTCAAGACTCAGGTGGACGCCCGCATGGTCGGCGGCGATATGCGGTGCCATGGCGTCCCGCAGCAGGTAGGGGCATACCCATGGCGCCGGGGCTTGTACATTGCTGGCCGCGCTCAGTGCTTCCACATCGTCGTTGCACCAGCGGTCATCCACCTGTGTCGCGCCTGCGGCCACCGGCTTCATGCCCACGGTCCGCCGACCGGCTCGCCCCAGGTGGCGCAGCAAAGCGGCGGCCACCAGACTTTTGCCGACGCCTGTGTCCGTGCCTGTGACAAAAAAATCAGCACGGGGCAGGCTGCGTGGTAGGGGTGGTGGCAGTGTCATTGCAGTGCTTTCAGGGTGTCTGCCAGCCTGTCCACATCGTTGATGCTGTGCGCAGCAGACAGCGCAATGCGCAGGCGGGCTGTGCCCGGTGGCACTGTCGGTGGGCGGATGGCGGGAACCCACAGTCCCTGCGCTTCGAGCTGGGCAGACACGGCCAGCGCGGTCTCATTGCTGCCCAGAATCAGTGGCTGTATGGGCGTGTCGGATGGCAGCAAGCGCCACGAGCTGCTGGCCATGCGTTCGCGCAGGTGGGCAATCAGCGCTTGCAGGTGCTGGCGGCGGGAATGCCCCTGTAGCCCGGCAATCACGTCCAGACTGGTACACAGGGCGTGCGCCAATGCCGGCGGCGCTGCGGTGCTGAAGATGTAGGTGCGAGCCTTTTGCACCAGCCAGTCAATCACTTGCGGGCAGGCCGCGACAAAAGCCCCGCCTACCCCGGCGGCCTTGCCCAAGGTGCCCATGTAGACGATGTGCGGAGACTTCAGGCCAAAATGCTCCAGCACGCCACGTCCACCGGCACCCAGCACGCCAAAGCCGTGGGCATCGTCCACGATCAGCCAAGCACCATAGCGCTCGGCCAGGGCCAGCAACTGCGGCAGCGGTGCGATGTCGCCATCCATCGAGAACACGCTGTCGGTCACGATCAGCTTGTTCGTCGCTGTCTCTTGCGCTAGCCTCGTCTCCAGGGTTTGCAAATCGCCGTGCGGATACACATGCACGCGCGCGCCTCGGGCCAGGCGCACCGCGTCGATCAGCGAGGCGTGGTTGAGCATTTCCGAAAAAATCGCCGTGGGCTCGCCCGTGGCTGCCAGCGCAGGCGTCACCGCCAGGTTGGCCATGTAGCCGGTGCAAAAAAACAGCGTGCGGCAGGTCTCGAACTGGGGGCTGACAAACTCCGCCAGCCGGTGCTCCAGCGCCTCGTGCGCCTGGCTGTGTCCGCTGATGAGGTGGGATGCACCACTGCCCGCGCCGTGCAGCCCGGCCCCTTCCTGCAAGGCCGTCACCACCGCAGGGTGGTTGGCAAGCCCCAGGTAGTCGTTCGAGCAAAACGCCAGGCGATCACGGTCGTTCAGCTTGACATGGGGGCCACAGGGCGATTGCGTAGGGCGCGTGCGGCGGCGCAGGTGTTGGGCGTCGAGTTGCGCCATGCGCGCCTCCAGGGTGTCGATCAAATGCATGGTGGTTTCAGGTTCGCAGCGCTTCGTCCAACGCGCTTTGCACGCCCTCGGCAAGCAATGCCTGTTCGTGGTCGTTCAGGATATAGGGCGGCATCAGGTAGACGGTTTTACCGATGGGGCGCAACATCAACCCGCTTTCCAGGGCCAAGGCATGAAAGCGCCGCGAGAAGGAGGCTGCCTGCGCGGGATCTTCAATCGTAACGTCAAAGGCCCAAATCATGCCCTGCTGCCGGAAATGCCGCACCTGCGGGTGCGCGGCTACTGGGGCGAGCAGGGTGCTGAGCCGCCTGGCACGCACGCGGTTGGCGTTCAGCACATCGTCTTCTTCAAAAATGTCCAGGCAAGCCAGGGCTGCGCGGCAGGCCAGCGGGTTGCCGGTGTAGGAATGGGAATGCAAAAAGGCACGGTTGATGCCATCGTCGTAAAAAGCCTGGTAGACATTTGGCGTCGTCATCACCAGTGACAGCGGCAGGTAGCCGCCGCTGATGCCTTTGGACAAGCAGAGGAAGTCGGGCCACATCCTTTCCCCCTCACCTTCCCCATTCCCGGCCTGCTCACAAGCGAAGAAGGTGCCGGTGCGGCCACAACCCACGGCGATTTCATCAGCGATCAAATGCACGTGGTACTGGTCGCACAGGCGGCGGATGTCCTGAAGGTACTGCGCATCGTGCATGGCCATGCCAGCGGCACACTGCACCAGCGGTTCCACGATCAGCGCGGCGATGGTGTCGGCCTTGGCCTCGAACAACTGCCGCAGTGTTTCCGCCGCGTGCGCTGCCACGTCCCGCGCGCTTTCACCCGGACGGGCTGCACGCGCATCCGGGCTGGCGACGATGTGGGCCGGTCGCAGCAGGCCATCGTAAGCCTGACGAAACAGCGGCACATCGGTCACGCCCAGGGCTCCCAGGGTTTCGCCGTGGTAGCTCTGCGCGAGGCAGGCAAAATCACGCTTGAGGGGTTGGCCGCTGTTGCGCCAGTAGTGGGCGCTCATCTTGAGCGCGATTTCCACGGCGGAGGCACCATCAGAGGCGTAAAAGCAATGCCCGAGCGCGTGCCCCGTCAGCGCCGCCAGCCGCTCAGAAAGCTCGACCACAGGCGCATGGGTACACCCGGCCAGCATCACATGCTCCAGCGTGTCGAGCTGGGCCTTCACGGCGGCGTTGATGCGCGGGTTGGCGTGACCGAACAGGTTGACCCACCAGGAACTCAAGCCGTCCAGGTAGCCTTTGCCCGCTTCGTCATACAGCCAGGCACCGCTGCCGCGCACCAGCGCCAGCGGCGGCTGGGTCTCGTGGCGTTTCATCTGGGTGCAGGGATGCCACACGCTGGCCGTGCTGCGGCTGGAGAGGCTTGCCGACATCACAGTGCCTGCGTTGGCACGCGGTGGCGCAAGGCTGTTTGGCGGTTGTGCTCGTCCACAAACACCAGTTGGGGGTGATGCCCAGCGAACCGCTCTTCATGCACTTGGGCAAAGGCCGCGATGATGATGAGGTCGCCCACTGCAGCACGGCGTGCCGCTGAACCGTTGACCGAGATCATGCCCGAGCCTCGCTCGCCCTTGATGGCGTAGGTGACAAAGCGCTCACCGTTGTTGATGTTCCAGATGTGGATTTGCTCGTTCTCGCACAGATCGGCAGCATCCATCAGATCCTCGTCGATCGCGCAGGAGCCCTCGTAATGCAGTTCGCATGCCGTTACTGTGGCGCGGTGGATCTTGGACTTGAGGAGGGTACGGTACATGGTTTCACCTTCAAAGGAGTTCAGCGGGCCATCAGCCCCAGGGTATCAAACAGGCGTCGGTCGCCGGCCCAGTCGGAGTTACCGGCAGTGAGCAACTTGTCACCCTGGAAATCGAATTTATCCAGCTAGAGCGCATCAGGCGCCTTGTGGTCTGATGTGCCGGGTGGCCTCGTCTTCGACCCGCTGCCAGATCTCGACCGCCATCGGGTTCTTGCTTTCTTCCAGGATGTGCCCCACCAGCCCGATGGCGCGCGCCAGCACGCCGATGCCGCGCACGATCTTCCAGGGCAGCCCGAGTTCGCAACTGATGGCGCCGATGGCGCCGGTCGCGTTGACCGGCAGCATCTTGCCGGCCACCCGCTCGGCCTCGGCGCAGATCAGTTGTTCGAGCCGGATGTAGTCGCCGGAAAAGCCGTTGTCCTTGGCGATCTGGAACAGGCGCGGGGCGCGCGGATCGACCGGCTTGTGCAGCGGATGACCGAGTCCGGGAATGATCTGGCCGCGCGCACGAAAGGCTGCCACGGTGTCGCAGGCGATGCGTTGGAGATCGGCGCCTTGGGTGCCCGGCGGCAGTGCCTCATACAGCATCTTGGCGGTGCCTTCGGTGCTGCCGACGAACACGCTGCCCAGGCCGCACAATCCGGCCGCCACCGCTGCCTGCAGCGATTCGGGCGCACCGGCGTAGGTCAGTCGCGCGACCAGCGCACTCGGCGTGATGCCGTGCTCGACCAGCGTCACCGCAATGGCATTGAACACGTTGGATTCCTGCGGCGTCGGCATGCGCCCGACGATCTGCAGGAAGGCCATATCACCCAAGTTGAGATGGCCGAGAATCTCGTCGGGCAGACTCTTGCCGTGCACTTCGATGCGGTCGGGCGTGCTCCAGGCAATGTCGGAGCGGATGGGTTTGTTCTTGCGGGTCATGGAGGTTTCCAGTCAGGTCAGTAAAAATCAGGCTTCCAGGCCAACGCTACGCAGCACGGCATGCGCACGCTGGTACACCGGCAGGTCGACCATCTGGCCGTCCACGGCCACGGCGGAACCACCAGCCGATGCAAATGCCTTGCAGACGCGGCGCGCCCAGTCAAGCCGCTCGGGGGTCAGCGTGAACACCGCCTGGACGGTGGCAAGCTGCTTCGGGTGGATGCACAGCTTGGCACCAAAACCGAGTCGACGTGAGCGTTCGGTGTCGGCCTGCAAGCGTTGCAGGTCGTCGATCGCGGTGCTGACACCGTCAACCGGCGCAGCCAGCCCGGCCAGCCGCGAGGCCAGCACCACTTGGGAGCGGAAAGCCAGCAGCTCTGACTCCGCGCCATCGGGCGCACAGTCAATGCCCAGATCGAGCGCCAGATCAACGCTGCCAAAAGCCAGGCGGATCACGCCCGGCACGCGCGCAATGCTGTGGATCTCCTGAAGGCCGCGCGCCGACTCGATGATCGGCAACACGTCCTTGTAGGTGGTCTCAACCACGGTGCAGACGGCGTCGATGCCCTGGGCCTTGGGCAGCATCACCGCCGCCACACCAGGATGGCGACACAGTTCGAGATCGTCGTCAAACCAGGGCGTGCCAGCGGCATTGATGCGCACCACCAGCGGTGCCGACTCATCAAGCGCCGCCGCCAGCGCGTCGCGTGCGCGCGCCTTCGCCTCGGGGGCAACCGCGTCTTCCAGGTCAACGATCACCGCGTCAGCGCCGCTGGCGCGCGCCTTGGCAAAACGCTCTGGCCGGTCGGCGGGCACAAAAAGGTAGGCGCGCGGCAACCGGGTCAGTACAGTAGATGCACTCATGATGCCAGCCAGCGGTCCATACGTGGCGCCTCGGCCACCGTCCAGACACGCGCGATCAGCGCCTGCATCTCCTGCGGCGTGGCGCCCTGGCCGTAGGCCGCCAAGCGCTGCGCCTTGTCTTCCAGCTCGGTGCGCGTCAGGGTGTTGCCGGGGTCGCCCTTGGGCTCATCGACCCGCGCGCTCAAGGTGCGGCCATCGCGCGCGCTCACCGTTACCTTGCCGATCCAGCGCTGCGGGTAGGCCTGATCGACCTCGGCGTCGAGCTGCATCGTCACGCGGTCGCGCAAGGCGGCCACGCGCGGCGCGAGGTAATGCGCTTCAAATTCATTCAGCCCGGCAAAGCCGTATTCGGCGGCCAGCGCCAGCACCGTGCCCATGGAGAACTTGGCCTGGTGCACGGTGGCGGGCACGGTGACGCGGCCCAGCACGTCGATGGCGCCCTGGTGCACATGGGTGGTCACCGCGGCAATATCGTCGGCCTTGAGCCCATGCGTCTGCATCAGCGCCAGCAGCGCGTCGGCGCTGGGGTGGGTGTGGCGGCACGAGGCGTGGTATTTGAACGAGGTTTCCGCCGTGGCCCAGCGCTGGCCCAGGCGGTCGGTCAGGCGCGCCGGATCGGCGTCGCTCGACATGCCCGCGGCCATGCCCTGCGCGCCTTCCAGAATCTGGCGCGCGCCGGTCAGCCCCTCGCGCGCCAGGTAGGCGGAAGCCAGGCCGCTGGACGCCGCATGCGCGGTGTGCAGTTGCTTGGAGTCGGCGGCGTCGCGCAAAAACTCCCACAGCCCGGCGGCTTGTGTGCCGGCACTGCCGAAGGCATGCAACATGGTGGTCGCGTCGAGCTTGAGCAGCCGTCCGGCCGCCGCAGCGGCGGCCAGCGTGCCGGAGGTGGCCGTGGTGTGAAAAATGCGGTAGTGCGAGCGGCCCAGGAACTCGCCCACCCGAATGCCGACTTCATAGCCCGCCACCACGGCGGCCAGGAACTCGCGGCCGCTGGCACCGATGTCCTGCGCGATGGCCAGCGCCGCCGGGAACACGACGGCCGCGGGATGAAACACCGAGCCGTTGTGGACGTCATCCTGCTCGGCGAAGTGCGAGGCGGCCGCGTTGACCATCGCGGCGAAATGGGGCGAGGTGGTGCGGCGCGAGATCAGCACCTCGGCGCGGCCCGAGGCCGGCCCCATGGTGCGGGCATAGGCTTCGATGGCCTCGACCGGCCGGGCGCCCTTGCCCGCCAGCGCGGAGGCGTACCAGTCGAGGAACAGGTCTTCGGTGCGGCGCAGCACCGGCGCCGGAATGGTGTCGAATGACAGATCGGCGGCAAAGGCAGCCAGCGTCGCGCTCGGGTTTGTATCCAGGGTCATGGCATCGATCTCGCAGTCAGATGGCTTGGTCCGCACGCAGCCGGGCGATGTCAGTCTCGCCGTAGCCGAGCTCGGTCAGGATGGCTTCGGTGTGCTGGCCCAGCGCAGGCACCGGCCCCATGGGCGGCGGCGGCTCGCTGCCCTGGACGTGGTGCGGCGGGTACAGCGCCGGCAGCGTGCCGCCGGGCGAACCGATCTCAGTCCAGCGCCCGCGCGCCGCGAGTTGCGGGTGCTTCCACAGGTCGGCCATCTCGTTGAGCTGGCCGTTGGCGATTTGCGCCGCGTCTAGCCGCGCCACCAGTTGCGCCGCGGTCAGGGTGGCGCAGACGCCTTCGATGATGCCGCGCAGCTTCTCGCGCTGGGCCAGCCGGTTGGCGTTGCCCAGGTACTGTGCGGTCAAGTCGGGCAACTGCAGCACCTGGTTGCAGAAGGTGGCCCATTCGCGGTCGTGCTGCACCGCCAGCACCACCTGCTTGCCGTCGCCGCAGGTGAAGGGGCCGTAGGGGTAAATGGCGGCGTGCGAGGCGCCGGCGCGCGGCGGCGGCGGCTGGCCGTCCAGCGTGTAGTACAGCGGGAAGCCCATCCATTCGGACATGGCTTCGAGCATGGAGATTTCGAGCCGCTGGCCGCGCCCGGTGCGCCCGCGCTCCAGCAAGGCGGCCAGCACGCTGCTGTAGGCGTACATGCCGGCGGCGATGTCGGCAATCGACAGCCCGGCCTTGGACGGCTGCTCGGGCGTGCCAGTGACCGACACAAAACCGGCTTCGCTCTGGATCAGCAGGTCGTAGGCTTTTTTCTCGGTGTAGGGGCCGCCGTCGCCGTAGCCCGAGATGTCGCACACCACGATGCGCGGGTTGACCGGCGCCAGGCTGGCGTGGTCCAGTCCCATGCGCGCGGCAGCGCCGGGCGCCAGGTTCTGCACCAGCACGTCGGCCCGCTGCACCAGCTTTTGCAGCACGGCGCGGGCGGCGGGATTTTTCAGATCGAGCGTCAGGCTTTCCTTGGAGCGGTTGCACCAGACGAAGTGCGAGGCCGAGCCGTGGGCCCGGGTGTCGTAGGCGCGGGCGAAGTCGCCCTCGCCCGGGCGCTCGACCTTGATGACGCGCGCGCCGAGGTCGGCCAGTTGGCGGGTGCAGAACGGCGCAGCAATGGCGTGCTCCAGCGTGACGATCAGCATTCCTTCCAATGGACGCATGGCAATTTCTTTCAGAATGAGCGCGGCAACCCGAGCACATGCTCGGCCACGTAGCTCAGAATCAGGTTGGTGGAGATCGGCGCCACCTGGTACAGCCGGGTTTCGCGAAACTTGCGCTCGATGTCGTATTCGCAGGCAAAGCCGAAGCCGCCATGGGTCTGAATGGCGGTGTTGGCCGCCTCCCAGGAGGCTTTGGCGGCCAGGTACTTGGCCATATTGGCCTCTGCACCACACTGTTGGTGGGCATCAAACAGCTCGCAGGCACGCCAGCGCATCAGGTCGGCGGCCTCGGTCTCGATGTGGGCTTCGGCCAGCGGAAACTGCACGCCCTGGTTCTGCCCGATCGGGCGGTCAAACACGCGGCGCTCGCGGGCATAGCGGGCGCTGCGCTCGACGAACCAGCGGGCGTCGCCAATGCACTCGGCGGCAATCAGGGTGCGCTCGGCGTTCAGGCCGTCCAGGATGTACTTGAAACCTTTGCCCTCCTCGCCGATCAGGTTCTCGGCCGGGATTTCGAGGTTGTCGAAAAACAGCTCATTGGTCTCGTGGTTGACCATGTTGCGGATCGGGTTCACCGTCATGCCCTGACCAATGGCCTGGTGCAGGTCAACGATGAAGATCGACATGCCCTCTGACTTGCGCTTCACATCCTTGAGCGGGGTGGTACGTGCCAGCAAAATCATCAGGTCGGAGTGCTGAATCCGCGAGATCCAGACCTTCTGGCCATTGACCACATAGCGGTCGCCCTGCTTGACCGCGGTGGTCTTGATCTTGGTGGTGTCGGTGCCTGTGGTCGGCTCGGTCACGCCCATGGACTGCAGGCGCAGCTCGCCGCAGGCGATCTTGGGCAGGTAGCGGCGCTTTTGCTCATCCGAGCCATGGCGCAGCAAGGTGCCCATGTTGTACATCTGACCGTGGCAAGCGCCGGCGTTGCCGCCGCAGCGGTTGACCTCTTCCATCACCACCGAGGCTTCAGCCAGACCCAGGCCGGCACCGCCGTACTCCTGCGGAATCATCACCGCCAGCCAGCCGGCCCGGGTCAGCGCGTCAACACACGCCTCGGGGTAAGCACGGGCGTCGTCAATCTTGCGAAAATACTCGTCGGGAAAGCGTTTGAAAAGATCGCGCAGCGCGGCACGCAACTCGGGGTAACGTTCTTGGTTCATCATTTTCAGTCTCTAAAAGTTCCCCGCCGAGCCGCGCAGGACAAAGGTTACCGGTTAGCGGAATTTGCTGAAGTCGGGCTTGCGTTTTTCAAGAAAGGCGCTGGCCCCTTCCTGCTGCTCGCCGGTGTTGAAATAGTTGGGTGCCACTTCCTGGATCAGGTCGTTCATGTCCTTGCCCATGATCGGCGCCATGTGGTGGTAGAACGAGCGCTTGACAATCTTCAGACAGGTCGGCGACAGCGACAGCAATTCGTCGCAATACTTCTGCACCTCCGCGTCGAGCTGGGCCATCGGCACCACCGAATTGGCCAGACCCCAGTCGAACGCCTGCTTCGCGCTGTAGCGGCGGCACAGCATCCACAGCTCGCGCGCCCGCTTGTGGCCAAGCACATTGGCCGCGTGCGAGACGATGTAGCCGCCCGCCGGTGAGCCGACGCGTGGCCCGTTCTGACCGAAGATCGCGTGATCGGCGGCAATCGTGAAGTCACAAAAGTAGGCAATGTGGTGACCGGCGCCAATGGCATAACCGTTGACACGCGCGATCACCGGCTTGGGGCATTCGGCGATCTGCCGGTTGAAGTTGAACTCCAGGTCCTGCAGGCCGCTCTTGCCGCCTTCGCCCTTTTCCCAGTTGACATCACCGCCGACGCAAAAGGCGCGCTCGCCAGTACCGGTCAGCACGATCACGCCGACCTTCGGATCGTTGCCAGCCTGGGCCAGCAGTCTCTCCATGTCCTTGATCGTGTCACCGGTGAAGGCATTGAGCGTCTTGGGCCGGTTGATGGTGATGGTGGCGACGAAATTCTTGACTTCGTAAATGACTTCCTGGTCCGACATGCCTGACTCTCCTATTAAAGTTTGGGGATCTACTGATGACGATGGTTCAATTCGTGTGCTGTTTCAGTACGCAATCTTTCACGAGTTGATCCACCTCGGCCGGGCTGTAACCCAGCTCGCCGAGAATGTTCCGACTGTGCTCGCCCAGCCTGGGCGGTGGCGGCATGGCGTCGGGCCGGCGCATGCCCGCGGCAAGTTGCGCCGGAAAGGGGATCAGCGGCAGGCCCGGCATCGCCGGATGTTCAACAAAGCGACCGGCCAGCACCGGGTCGGCCATGGCTTCGGATACCGTGTTCACCGGACCACAGGGAATATCGGCGGTCTCGAAGGCCGCCACCCAGGTGGCCGCCGGCCGGGTGATGAAAATCGCCTCCAGTTCGGCCAGCAGCGCCACTCGGTTGGCAATGCGCACGGCGTTGCGCTGGTAACGCGGATCTGTGAGCCACTCGGGGCGCTCAACCACGGCGCAAAAGCGCTTGAACGCCCCTTCGTTCACCACCGACACGCTGAACCAGGCGCCGTCGGAACCCTGAAAGTGGCGGCTCGGCACCGCAATCGGCAGGTTCACCGAGCGAATCGGCTCGCGCTGTTCAATCGCATATTCACCCACCTTGCCCGCCAGAAAATTGAACATGGTGTCCGCCAGCGACAGCTCCACGCGCTGCCCCTGACCGGTCTGCTGCCGGTGCATCACCGCGGCCAGCACGCCCAAAGCGCCGCACATGCCGGACGCCACATCGATGATCGGCAAGCCGATGCGAACCGGCGCATCGCCTTCTTCGCCGCTGGCGTAGAAGGCACCCGTCATGCCCTGCACCACGCTGTCGACCGAAGGCCTGAGCCGGTAGTCGCCCTGCTCACCAAAGGCGCTGACCATGTAGTACACCAGCGTCGGGTTGATGCGCCGCACCGCGTCGTAGGTCAGCGCATGGGCCTCGGCAAAGTCGGGGCGAAAATTGTGCACCAGCACCTGGGCTTTTGAAATCAGCCGCTCCAGCACCGCACGCCCGGCCGGGGTGCGTATGTCCAGCGCGATCGACTCCTTGCCCCGGTTGCAGGTCATGAAAGTGACGCTGGATTCGCCATAAAAGGGCGGACCAAAATGCCGCCCCTCCTCGCCGGTGATGGCCTCGACCTTGATGACGCGTGCGCCCAGGTCGGCCAGCACCATGGCCGCGTATGGCCCGGCGATCAGGCGGGACAGATCGATGACGGTGATGCCGCTCAGAATGCCTTGCACAGCGCCGCCCTGTTTTACTTGCTGGCCCGCGAGCGGTTGCGAAAGGCTGCAATACCGGCCCGATGTTCGGGCGTGTCTTCGAGCACGGCCATGTGCGAGGACACCATGTCCAGGTGCGTGGCCAGCGCCATGGTCTGGCTTTGGTAGACGGCGCGGCGAAAGAAGCGCACCGCCTGCTGCGGCTTGGCGGCAATGGTGCGCGCCATCTCGTAGGTGGCGGCCATCAGTTCGGCATCGGGCACCACGCGGTTGACCATGCCAATGCGCTCGGCTTCCTCGGCTCCCACCACGCGGCCGGTCCAGAACAGTTCGAGCGCACGGGCGGTGCCGATCAGTCGCGGCAGGAACCAGGACCCCGCGTCACCTGCGATCAGTCCGATATTGATGTAGCTCTCGGCCAGCGTCGCCGACTGTGCCATCAGCCGAATATCGCACATCAGCGCCATGTCGCAACCCGCGCCACGCGCCGCACCGTTGACGGCGGCAATGACCGGTTTTTCCATGCGCTCCAGCGTGAGCGCGATGCGGTGCACATGCCGGTACAGAAAGTCCTTGCGCCCCATGCTGTCCATTTCGCTGAACTTGGCCATCTCCTCGAAATCGCCACCGGCGCAAAACGCGCGACCGGCGCCGGTGACGACGATGACCTTGACGCGCTCATCGGCCTCGGCCTGCTCAAGCGCTGCGCGCCAGGCTTCAACCATTTCGAGATCGAAAGCGTTGAGCTGATCCGGCCGGTTCAGCGTCAGGGTGCCGATGCCGTCGGCATCAACCGCAAACAGGATAGGGGGTTCGACGGACATGGGAGTCTTCCTTGGAGTCAAGTGAATAGCAAACAGGAACAACCGTCTCTGGCTATCGGATACCGACCGGCCGTGGCGAGCGTTACCGTGAAATATTAACAGAACGGTTGTTAGTTAGTTGTGATGCACGAGCCGAACCAGTAATCATTAAGCAGGCATGACGGGGATGGATCTACCCGGGCCGGCCGCGACGACCAGCCCCAAGCACCCCCGCTACAGCGCCGCGATCAGTTCCGGCACCGCGACGAACAGATCACCCACCAGCCCATAGTCAGCCACCTGGAAGATCGGTGCTTCGGCGTCCTTGTTGATCGCAACGATCACCTTGCTGTCCTTCATGCCGGCCAGGTGCTGGATCGCCCCCGAGATGCCGACCGCCACGTACAACTGCGGCGCGACGATCTTGCCGGTCTGGCCGACCTGGTAGTCGTTGGGCGCGTAGCCGGCGTCGACGGCGGCGCGTGAGGCGCCGATCGCCGCGCCGAGCTTGTCGGCCAGCGGCTCCAGCACGGCGTGAAACTTGTCGGCCGCGCCCAGTCCGCGTCCACCCGACACGATGACCGATGCGGCGGTGAGTTCCGGGCGCTCCAGCTTCACCACCTCACGTCCGACCAGGGTGCTCAACCCGAGATCGCCAGCCGCGGCCAGCGTCTCGACCACTGCCGTGCCGCCCGCTCCGACCGGGTCAAAGGCGGTGGTGCGAATGCTCAGCACCTTGATGGCATCCTTCGATTGCACGCGGGCCAGCGCATTGCCGGCATAGAACGGCCGCTGGAAGGTGTCGGGCGATTCGATGGCGATCACGTCCGACACCTGGGAGGCGTCCAGCAATGCCGCCACACGCGGCAGCACGTTTTTGCCAAAGGCCGTGGCCGGCGCAAGCACATGGGTGTAGCCAGCATCGGCGCGCACGCGTGACTGCACCAGCGCGGCCAGGTTCTCGGCCAGATGGGCCTCGTAGTGCGCCGCGTCGGCGTGCAGCACCTTGCTCACGCCCGCGACCGCAGCAGCAGCCTGGGCAACGGCAGCGCAATTGCCACCCGCCACCAGCACATGAATGTCGCCGCCGATGCGCGTGGCGGCAGCAATCGTGTTCAGCGTTGCCGCCTTGAGTACGGTGTTGTCGTGTTCCGCAATGATCAGGGTTGTCATCAGATCACCTTCGCTTCTTCTTTGAGTCGTTTGACGAGTTCGGCCGTGTCGGCTACCTTGATGCCGGCCTTGCGCGCCGCCGGCTCGCTGACGTGCAGGGTCACCGTGCGCGGCGCGATGTCGATGCCGAGCTCGGCCGCCTTGATCACCTCCAGCGGCTTTTTCTTGGCCTTCATGATGTTGGGCAGCGTGATGAAGCGCGGCTCATTCAGGCGCAGGTCGGTCGTGATTACGGCCGGCAGCTTCATGGCCAGGGTTTCCAGGCCACCGTCGATCTCGCGCGTGATGGTGGCGGTGTCGCCGCTGATCTGCACCCTGGAGGCGAAGCTGGCCTGGGCCCAGCCCATCAGCGCGCCGAACATCTGGCCGGCCTGGCCAGCGTCGTCATCGATCGCCTGCTTGCCGAAGATGGCGAACTGCACGCCTTCTTTGGTGGCCACGTGCTGCATCAGTTTGGCCACCGCCAGCGGTTCGAGCCCGGCATCGGCTTCGATCAGCACGGCGCGATCGGCACCGATGGCCATCGCGCTGCGCAGCGTCTCCTGGCAGGCGCTTGGGCCGCAGGACACGACGATCACTTCCGAGGCGACGCCGGCCTCGCGCAGGCGCACCGCCTCTTCGCAGGCGATCTCGTCGAACGGGTTCATGGACAACTTCTGGTTCGCGAGATCGACTCCCGAACCGTCGGACTTGACGCGGGCCTTGACGTTGTAGTCCAGCACCCGTTTGACGGCGACCAATATCTTCACTTCATCTCCATATGGTTAAAAAACAAACAACTCAAAAAACGACAGGAACAGGGTCCGAATCCAACCCGTTCAATCACAGCCCACGCCCCGATACGGCCACGCGAGGAAACAGCATCGTGTACATGCGCTGCGCCAGCGCGTCCACGTCCAGTCGCCCGCCAGGCCGGTACCACTGCGCCGTCCAATTAAGGGCACCGAGCACCGTCTGGCGCACCAGCACGACATCGGCATCGACCAGGCCCAGAGTCGCGGCCTCGTTGATCGGCTCCATCCACAAGGCCTCGTAGGCGTCGCGCGATGCCATCACCCGGGTCTGCGCGTCCGGCGACAGGCTGCGCCACTCGTAGAGCAGCACGGTCATGGCGTCGAGCCGCGGACCGAGCAAGGCCTTCAGGTGGCTGCGCACCATCGACAGCAGCCGCTCGGGCAGCCGGGTCTCTCCAGCCAGCCCGTTGCGCACCGACGCCATGATGTCGCGAACACCCTCCTCCATGATCGCCACCAGCAACTCCTCCTTGGTGGCGAAGTGATAGAAGAGCGAGCCCGAAGTCATGCCCATGGCCAGGGCAATCTCGCGCACCGAGGTGCGCTCGAAGCCCTGGCGCCGGAACCGGCTCGCCGCGGTCGCCAGGATCGCGTCTCTGCGCGGGAGTGGGTTGTTTCGCTCCTTTGTCATGCCGTATACTATAACATCTAACAAGCGTTTGGTTGATGATTTTATCCATCGCGTGTTGGGAGCTTCCGGCGCCTTTCCGCGTGGACGATCCACTCTTCGCAAGAGTCGGCCATGCCAGCGTCAATCTGATTTCAAGGACAGACCCATGCTCAACCGCACCATCTTCGGTGAAGAACACGAACTCTTCCGGGACCAGGCCCGCCGCTTTCTGGAAGAAGAAGTCATCCCCCATCACGCCGGCTGGGAAACCGATGGCATCGTGCCGCGCGCCGTCTGGCGCAAGGCCGGCGCCGCGGGCCTGCTGTGTCCCGCCATACCCGAGCAATACGGCGGCGGTGGCGGCACGCGCCTGCACAGTGCCGTGCTGATTGAAGAAGTCTCGCGCGCCGGCACGAGCGGGCTCGGCTTCGGCCTGCACTCCGACATCGTGGCGCCCTACATCCTGGCCTACGGCACCGAGGAGCAAAAGCGCAGCTGGCTGCCGAAGATGGCCACCGGCGAGGTGATTGGCGCCATCGCCATGACCGAGCCAGGCGCGGGCAGCGACCTGCAAAGCGTGCGCACCAGCGCCGTGCGCGACGGCGACGAACTGGTCATCAACGGCCAGAAGACTTTCATCACCAACGGCCAGAACGCCAACCTGGTGATCGTCGTCGTCAAGACCGATCCGACGCTGGGCGCCAAGGGTACCTCGCTGGTGCTGGTCGAGACCGATCGGCCCGGTTTCACGCGCGGGCGCAACCTTGAGAAGATCGGCATGAAGGCGCAGGACACCTCGGAACTCTTCTTCGACGGCGTGCGCGTGCCGGCCGGCAACATCCTCGGCGGCGAGGGCAAGGGCTTTTTCCTGCTGATGCAGGAACTGGCCTGGGAGCGCATGCAAATCGCCATCGGCGCGGTGGCAGGCGCCGAGGCCGCGCTCGAATGGACGCTGGCCTATACCAAGGATCGCAAGGCCTTCGGCCAGCGCGTGATCGACTTCCAGCACAACCGCTTCAAGCTCGCCGAAATGAAGACCGAGGTGCAGATCGCACAGGTCTTTGTCGACCGCCTGCTCGGCCTGCTGATGGACGGTCAGCTTGATGCGGCCACCGCCGCGATGGCCAAGTACTGGACCACCGACCTGCATTGCAAGGTGATCGACCAATGCCTGCAGATGTTCGGCGGCTTCGGCTACATGTGGGAGTACCCGATTGCCCGCGCCTACGCGGATGCGCGCGTTGCACGCATCTACGGTGGCGCCAACGAAATCATGAAGGAAATCATCAGCCGAACGCTGTAGCATCCGCCGCCAGCCGCCAGCCGCTTTCCGCCCTCTTGCCTATCGCTTCCATAGATTCAAAAAGAAGGAAACCCACCATGACCGACGCATTCATTTACGACGCCGTGCGCACGCCGCGCGGCAAGGGCCGCAGCTCGGGTGCGCTGCACGGCACCACGCCCATCAGTTTGGCCATCACCGCGCTGCAGGCACTGCGCGACCGCAACACCCTGGACACCGCCTTCGTGGACGACATCATCCTCGGCTGCGTCGAACCCGCCGGTGAGCAAGGCGCCGACATCGCGCGCGTTGCGGCCATCGCCGCCGGGTACCACGAGAGCGTTGCCGGCGTGCAGGTTAATCGCTTTTGCGCCTCGGGGCTCGAGGCCTGCAACATGGCCGCCGCCAAGGTGATGTCGGGCCAGTCGCCACTGGTCATCGGCGGCGGCGTGGAGAGCATGAGCCGTGTGCCCATGGGCACCAGCGGCGGCGCCTGGGCGATTGACCCAGCAGTGGCGATTCCGACCTATTTCGTGCCACAGGGCATTTCGGCCGACCTGATTGCCACCCTTTACGGCCATAGCCGCAGCGACGTCGACAGCTACGCGGTCGAAAGCCAGCGCCGCGCTGCACTCGCCTGGACCGAGGGCCGCTTCGCCAAGTCGATCGTTCCAGTCAGGGACGTGAACGGTTGCATCGTACTTGAGCGCGACGAACACATGCGCGCCGAAACCACACTAGAGTCGCTGGCCAAGCTGGAGTCTGCGTTCAAGTTGCAGGGCGAAAAATACGGCTTCGACGCGGTCGCCATCCAGCGTTATCCGGAGCTGGAGCGCATGGTGCACGTGCACCACGCCGGCAACTCGTCGGGCATCGTCGATGGCGCGGCCGCGGTGCTGATCGGCAACGCCGAGGTCGGTAAACAGCTCGGCCTGAAAGCCCGTGCCCGCATCCGCTCGTTCGCCTCCATCGGCAGCGAGCCCACCATCATGCTGACCGGCCCCTCCTACTCGGCGGAAAAAGCGCTCAAGCTGGCCGGCATGAAAGCCAGCGACATCGACCTTTATGAATTGAACGAAGCCTTCGCCTCGGTCGTGCTGCGTTTCATGGAAGTGATGAAGGTCCCGCACGACAAGATGAACGTCAACGGCGGCGCCATTGCCATGGGACATCCGCTGGGCGCCACCGGCGCCATGATCCTGGGCACCGTGCTTGACGAACTCGAGCGCCGCAACCTGTCGACCGGACTGGTCACGCTGTGCGTGGGCGCCGGCATGGGCACCGCCACCATCATCGAGCGCGTCTGACGCCTTCGCACTTCATCAAAGACCTGGACCACCACCATGACGATTGACTACAAGCTGGATGCCGACGGCATCGCCACCATCACCTGGGCCATGCAGGACGTGCCGATGAACGTCCTCAACCAACAATCGATTCCTGCCTTCGCCGACGCCGTGAAGCGTGCCCAGGCGGATTCCGCCGTCAAGGGCGTGATCGTCACCTCGGCGAAGGCGGACTTCATTGCCGGCGCTGACCTCAACATGGTGCTGGCGCTCAAAGATGCCGCTGGCATGCTGGATTTTGTGTCGTCGTTACACAGTCTGCTGCGCGGCATCGAGACGGGCGGCAAGCCATACGTGGCGGCCATGAATGGCACCGCGCTGGGCGGCGGCTATGAAATTGCGCTGGCCTGCCATCGGCGCATCGCCGCCGACAATCCCAAAGCACTCATCGGGCTGCCCGAAGTCACGCTCGGCTTGCTACCGGGCGGGGGTGGCACGCAAAGGCTGCCACGCGTGATCGGCGTGCGCAACGCCCTGCCCTTCCTGCTGGAAGGTAAGAAACTCGCACCCAAAAAGGCACTGGAAGCCGGCCTGGTTGACGAGGTCGTCCCGGCCGATGAATTGCTCTCTCGTGCCAAGGAGTGGTTACTTGCCGACGGTGCCAAGAACGCCACCAGGCCATGGGACCAGAAGGGCTTCAAGCTGCCCGGAGGCGCTGTGCAAAGCCCCGCCGGCTACGAAACCTTCACCGCAGGCAACGCCATGCTGCGCGCCAAAACCTTTGGCAACTATCCCGCACCTGAGGCGATCTTGAACTGCGTCTACAACGGCTGCCAAGTCGACATCGACACCGGCTGCAAAGTCGAGATCCGCGAATTCGCGAAGCTGGCGACGGGGGTCGAATCCAAGAACATGATCCGCTCGCTGTTCTTCGGCATCACCGCCGCCAGCAAGCTCGCTTCGCGGCCCAAGGGCGTACCCCAGGCCAGCTACCGCAAGGTCGGCATCCTGGGCGCGGGCATGATGGGCGCGGGCATTGCCTTCGCCGCCGCGGAGGGCGGCATGGAAGTGGTGCTGCTCGACAGCAGTGCCGAGGGCGCGGCCAGGGGCAAGGCCTACAGCGAAGGCCTGTGGAACAAACGCGTTGGGGCCAAGCGCATGACCGAGGCCGAGCGTGATGCCAAGCTCGCGCTGATCAAGCCGACCACCGACTTCGCCGACCTGGCCGATTGCGACATCGTGGTCGAGGCGGTGTTCGAAGACCGCGCCATCAAAGCCGACGTGACGCGCAAGGCCGAGGCGGTGTTGGCCCCCGGCGCCCTCTTCGCCTCCAACACCAGCACCCTGCCGATCAGCGGGCTGGCCGAAGCTTCCGCGCGACCGGCCAACTTCATCGGCCTGCACTTTTTCTCGCCGGTGGACAAGATGCCGCTGGTCGAGATCATTCGCGGCAAGGCCACCAGCGACGACTGCCTGGCCCGCGCCATGGACTTCGTCAAGGCGATCCGCAAGACGCCCATCGTCGTCAACGACAGCCGCGGCTTCTACACCAGCCGCGTGTTTTCCACCTACGTGGGCGAGGGCCTGGCGCTGCTGGCCGAAGGCGTGAAGCCGGCGCTGATCGACAACGCCGGACGCATGGCCGGCATGCCGGTCGGCCCGCTGGCGCTGGCCGATGAGGTGTCGCTGGAACTGATGGCGCGCATCCGCAAGCAGACCGCCGCCGACCTCGGCGCGGCCTACCAGCGCAGCGCCATCGACGACGTTTGCGACCGCATGGTGGACAAGCTGGGCCGGCTGGGCAAGAAAATCGGCAAGGGCTTTTACGACTACCCGCAAGACGGTCCCAAGCAGCTCTGGGCCGGCCTGGCGCAGGCGTTCCCGCTGGCGGCCAAGCAACCCACGGTGGAAGAAGTCAAGCAGCGCCTGCTGTTCATCCAGTCGGTCGAGACCGCGCGCTGCCTCGAAGAAAAAGTGCTGCTGGCCCCCATCGATGCCGACGTCGGCGCCATCCTGGGCTGGGGCTTTCCGGCCTACCTGGGCGGCCCGATCGGGCAGATCCACAGCCTGGGGGTGGCCGCCTTTGTCAAGGCCTGCGAGACCCTGGCCGAGCGGCACGGTGCGCGCTTTGCGCCGCCACAGTTGCTGCGCCGCATGGCCGACCTTGGCGAGCGTTTTTACGACCTGTAACCAAGACCTTTCAGCGAGAACCGCCCATGCCCGTCATTCAAAGTCAAATCGACCCGCAGTCAGAAAGCTTCCTCAAGCACCGCGAGCAGATGCTCGCCCTGATCGATAGTTTCCGCACGCTTGAGGACCGTGTGCGCAACACCTCGAACAGCCAGGAGGCGAAGTTCCGCGCCCGCAAACAGCTGCTGCCGCGCGAGCGCATCGCGCTGCTGCTCGATCGCGGCTCGCCGTGGCTGGAGTTCTCGACCCTGGCCGGGTTCAAGATGCACGACGACGACGGTAAAAAAAACGTGCTGGGTGGCGGAATCATCACCGGCATCGGGGTGGTGTCCGGTATCCGTTGCATGGTGATCGCGTCGGACAGCGCCATCAAGGGCGGCACCATTACACCGATGGGCATGCGGAAGAGTCTGCGTGCCGAGGTGATCGCACTGGAGAACAAACTGCCGGTGGTGCGACTGGTCGAATCGGGCGGTGCCAACCTGATGCACGTGGGTGAAGTGTTCATTGAAGGTGGCCGAGGTTTCGCCAACCAGGCACGGCTGTCGGCTGCGGGCATTCCACAGGTCTGCGTAATGCATGGTCACTCTACCGCTGGCGGCGCCTATCTGCCGGGGATGTCCGACTATGTGATCATGGTGCGTGGCCGCGCCAAGGCCTTCCTGGCCGGCCCGCCCCTGCTCAAGGCTGCCACTGGCGAGATCGCCACCGGCGAAGAACTGGGTGGCGCTGAAATGCATTGTTCGATGTCGGGTTTGGCAGAGTATATGGCTGAGGACGATGCCGATGGCATCCGCATCGCTCGCGACATCCTGGCACGACTGCCGTGGAATGACCGCCTGCCGATGCGCCCGGTAAAGACGTGGAAAGAGCCACGTTATCCGGTCGAACAACTCGCCGGTGTCGTTCCTGTTGACTTCCGCCAGCCCTACGACATGCGCGAATTGCTAGCGCGGGTGATCGACGACTCCGATTTCCTCGACTTCAAGCCACTTTATGGCTCTAACACCGTGTGTGGTCATGGTGCCATCGAAGGGCACCCGTGCGGCTTTATCGGCAACAACGGGCCGATCGATCCGCAAGGTTCCACCAAAGCGACTCAGTTCATCCAGCTGTGCTGCCAGTCGGGCACCCCGATCATCTATCTGCAGAACACCACCGGTTTCATGGTCGGCAAGGATGTCGAACAGGTTGGCATGATCAAGCATGGGGCCAAGATGGTCCAGGCGGTCGCCAATGCCACCGTGCCACAAATCACCTTGATGACAGGCGCATCCTTTGGCGCTGGCAACTACGGCATGTGCGGTCGCGCCTACGACCCACGTTTTGTGTTCGCTTGGCCCAACGCACGGGTGGCGGTCATGGGCGGCGAGCAAGCCGCCACCGTGATGCGCATCGTGACCGAGGAAAAAATGGCCAAGACCGGACAGGAACCATCGGCCGAAACCATGGCCACCATGAAGAGCGAGATCCTGGCGCGTTTTGACCTCGAATCGCATTCGCTGTTTGCCACCGCGCGCCTGTGGGACGACGGCATCATCGACCCGCGCGACACCCGCCGCGCGCTCGCCACCACCCTGGCGGTGTGTCGCGAAGCCGGGTTGCGGCCTCTGAACTCGAACACCTTTGGCGTGGCACGGATGTGAGAACCCTGATGAACTTCACAAAAATTCTGATTGCCAACCGCGGCGAAATCGCCTGCCGGATCATCCGCACGGCCCAGGCGCTGGGCTACCGCACGGTGGCCGTTTACAGCGAAGCCGATGCTCAAGCGCTGCATGTCACCATGGCCGACGAAGCCGTGTGCATCGGCCCGGCGCCGGTGCGTGAGAGCTACCTCAATGTCGCGGCGCTGCTGGCGGCGGCGCGCAGCACGGGCGCCGATGCGGTCCACCCCGGCTACGGCTTCCTGTCCGAGAACGACGCCTTTGCGCAGGCTTGCCTCGACGCCGGGCTGGTGTTCATCGGCCCGGACCCGCAGGCCATCCTGAAAATGGGCAACAAGGCCGGCGCCAAGCGCCTGATGCTGGCGGCGGGCGTGCCCTGCGTGCCGGGCTACCAGGGCACCGACCAATCTGATGCCACGCTGCTCGCGAAAGCCGGAGAGATTGGCTTTCCGATCATGGTCAAGGCGGCGGCGGGCGGTGGCGGGCGTGGCATGCGGCTGGTCGAGCACCCGCAGGACTTGGCGGTCGCACTGGTCAGTGCCCGCTCGGAAGCAGGCAACGCCTTTGGCAGCGAAGAGCTGATTCTCGAACGCGCGGTGATTGAACCGCGCCATGTCGAAATCCAGGTCTTCGGCGACCAGCACGGCCACATCATCCACCTCGGCGAGCGCGACTGCTCGATCCAGCGTCGGCACCAGAAGGTGTTCGAGGAAGCCCCCTCCCCGGCGGTCACGCCCGCACTGCGCGCACAGATGGGCGCAGCGGCAGTGGCGGCGGCGCGCACCGTGAACTACGTCGGCGCCGGCACAGTCGAGTTTTTGCTTGACCGCGAAGGGCGTTTTTATTTTCTGGAGATGAACACACGGCTACAGGTCGAACACCCGGTGACCGAGTGCATCACCGGTCTGGACCTGGTGGCCTGGCAGTTCGCCGTGGCCCGTGGCGAACCCTTGCCGTTAACGCAAGAGCAAGTGCAATTGAATGGGCACGCGATCGAAGTGCGCCTGTATGCAGAAGACCCATACGCCGATTTTCTGCCACAAAGTGGCGATGTTGCGGTCTGGAGCCCGCCCACGGGCGAAGGCGTGCGCGTTGACCACGGCCTGGTCTCAGGCCAGACCGTGAGCCCGCACTATGATCCGATGATCGCCAAGATCATTGCGCACGGCGCCACCCGCGACGAAGCGCGACGCCGCCTGATCGGTGCCCTGCAACGCACCCGCCTGCTCGGCCTGCCCAACAACCGCGCCTTCCTCGAGGCCGTGGCCAGCCACCCGGCATTCGCCGCTGGCGAGACGACGACCGCCTTCATCGCTCAGCATTTCGGCACTGCGGTGCTGGTGCGCCCCCAACCCGACTCGCTAGCGCTGGCGCTGGCCAGTACGCTGTGGTTTGAAGCCAGCGCCACGCCGGGCGCGGCCGCGCCCTGGCGCTCCAGCGGGCCGGCACGCTGGCCGATGCTCATCGGCGAGAGCGAACACCGCCATGCCGTGCACATCACGGCCACCGGCGCCCACAGCTACACACTCGAAGTGGGCGCGGCGCTACACCACATCACCCTCAGCGGACGCGAAGGCGAGGCCCTGTGCCTGATCGCCGACGGTGTGCAACAACACGCCGCGGCGGTGTTTGCCAACGGCGTGCTGCACCTGGAACTGGGCGGCCTGAGCGCCAGCTTTGAAGACCTAACCTACGCCCCGCCGGCTGCAGCCGCGGGAAGTGCAGGAGCGCGGGTGCTGGCACCGATGAACGGGCGCGTGCTCGGGGTGTTCGTCCAGGTTGGGGAGGCCGTGACCAAGGGGCAGCGCATCGTGGTGCTCGAAGCGATGAAGATGGAACATCAGCTGCTGGCCCGTCGCGATGGCGTGGTGGACCAAGTTGCGGTGCGCGCTGGCGACCAGGTTGCCACGCGCGCCTTGCTGGTGTCACTGGTCGAGCAGCCTGATTGATGCGCACGTCGCCCTGCACGCACGACACACGCCATACCTACGAGGAGTAAAACCCATGCCAGCCGAGACCCTGCCTGCCAAGAGCCCCTTCTATACGCCCGAGCACCTGGCGTTCCGCGATGCGATGCGCCGCTTCGTCGCCAGCGAAATCAGCCCGCACGTGGATGCATGGGACGAAGCCGAGTCCTTTCCTGTCGAGTTGTACCGCAAGGCAGCAGAAATCGGCCTGCTGGGTCTGGGTTTTCCTGAAGCCTTCGGCGGCAACGAGGGCGACCTGTTCATGACCATCATCGCCGCGCAGGAACTTGCGCGTTGCGGTGCTGGCGGTGTCCTGGCGAGTCTGCTGTCGCACACCATCGGCTGCCCGCCCATCGTCAACGTGGGCAGCGAGGCGCTCAAGCACCGCGTCTTGCCGCCGGTGCTGCGGGGCGAGAAGATCAGCGCGCTCGGCATTACCGAACCCTCGGGCGGTTCGGACGTGGCCAACCTCAAGACCACGGCGCGCCGGGATGGCGACCACTACCTCGTCAACGGCTCGAAAACCTTCATCACCTCCGGCATGCGCGCCGACTTCTACACCGTGGCGGTGCGCACCGGCGGGCCCGGCCCGGGCGGCGTGTCGCTGCTGCTGATCGAAAAAGGCACCCCCGGCTTCACGCAAACGCCTTTGAGAAAAATGGGCTGGTGGTGCTCGGACACCGCCGCCCTGTATTTTGATGACTGCAGGGTGCCAGTGGAGAACCTGGTGGGGGTGGAAAACCAGGGTTTCAAGGCCATCATGAAGAACTTCAACCGCGAGCGCATCTTCCTCGCCGCCGGTGCCAACGGTTTTGCCCGTGTCTGCCTGGACGAAGCGCTGGTCTGGTCGCGTGAGCGCGAGATGTTCGGCGGCAAGCTGATCGACCAGCAGGTCACCCGCCACAAGCTGGCCGACATGGCCATGCGCGTCGAAGCGACCCAGGCCATGCTGGAATTGCTGGCCTGGCGCGTCGAACAGGGCGACACGCCGGTGGGCGAAATCTGCCTGCTGAAGAACCAGGCCACCCAGACCATGGCCTATTGCGCCAGCGAGGCGGTGCAACTGCACGGCGGCGCCGGTTTCATGCGCGGCGTCAAGGTGGAGCGCATTTACCGCGAAGTCAAGGTCAACGCCATCGGTGGCGGCGCCGAAGAGGTGATGCGCGACCTGGCGGCGCGTCAACTCGGGTTTTACGCCTGATCTGGATTGACTTATGAGCCGCTCTCATTGCCCTGCGCAAACCATGTCGGACCCGGCACTGCCCGAGGCCATGCGCCGGGCCTTGGCGAACGCGCCAGCACCTGACTGCGCGCACGGCTTCCCGCGTGCCTGGTGGCGTCATCTCGGCACCAGCGGCCTACTCGGTGTGGGGTTCAGCCAGGATGGCGGGCCGCCCGTCGCCGACGCCGCGCAGGTCAGCGTGCTGGCCTGCAGCATCGCCCATGAAACCGCCAGCCTGGGCCTCGGCATGGCGTGGATGATGCAGCAGATGCTGGGGCGCTTCGTGCTGGCGCCGAATCTGCGCAGCGACCGGCATCGTGCCCTGCTGCAATCAATGACGGTCGGCGACACACTGCTGGCACTCGCGATCTCCGAGCCCGGCACCGGCGCGCATCCCAAACACCTGAGCTGCCGGGCGGTTCGGGACGGCGACGACTGGCTCTTAGACGGCCACAAGGCCTTCGTCAGCAACGGCCCGGCCGCCGATGCCATCATCGTGCTGGCCGTCAGCGGCGAACACGAGGGGCGCAAGCGCTTCGATGCTTTCGTCGTTGAGGCCAACACACCGGGTCTGACCCGCGAACTGGACGACAAAGTGCGCGGACTGGTGCCGCTCGGCCATTGCGGCCTGCGCCTTGTCGGCTGTCGGGTGCCGGAAAGCCACCGCCTGGGCGAGCCGGGACAGGCTTTCGACACCATCGCCCGGCCCTTTCGCGCGATCGAAGACGCGCTGCTGCTGGGGGCTATGCTCGGCGCCATGCAAGCCGAGCTGGATACCCTGGCACGCTGGTTCCGCAATGCAGCCCGCACGCCGGCTTTGACGCGTGACCTGGGCGCCCTGCAACTCGAACTCGATGCCCTGTCACCCGTGGCCCGTCATGCTGCCCAGCACCTGGACCGGCACGGGCCAGACGAGGCGCTGGCGGCGTTCAATCTGGGCGCGCGCCGCCTGTTTGATCGCTGGCAAGGCGCCTGTGAATCCTTTGCCGCGGCCCTGGACGACCATGAACCGGCCCTACTCACCCTGGCGCGCGACCTGCGCCTGGTGCAGGGCATTGCCCGCAGCATCGCCGACTCCCGACAACTTCAAGCCGGCGAAAAAATGCTGCGCCCCAAGGAAACCCATGAAAACACTACACCAACCCCACTTTGATTCCATCGATGGCCTGGCGCAGCGCCTGGCTGCGGTCGACTACATTGCCAGCCGCGAAATCGCGACCTCGGTCTATCTGGGCTTCAACCTGGAAAAGCCGATCCTGGTCGAAGGCCCGGCCGGTGTCGGCAAGACCGAACTGGCCAAGGGCATGGCCGAGATCCTCGACGTGCCCCTGATCCGCCTGCAGTGCTATGAAGGGCTGGACGAATCCAAGGCCTTGTATGAGTGGAAATACGGCAAACAGTTGCTCTACACGCAACTGCTCAAGGACAAGCTGGGCGAGATGATGCAGGGCGCCGTCGGCCTGGCCGCCTCCATGGACAAGCTGCATGCGCACGACGACCTGTTCTTCTCCGAGCATTTCCTGGAGCCGCGCCCGCTCTACCAGGCCTTGCACCAGGAGCGCGGCTGCGTGCTGCTGATCGACGAGATCGACAAATCCGACCCCGAGTTCGAGGCCTTCCTGCTCGAAGTGCTGTCAGACTTCCAGATCTCGGTGCCCGAACTCGGCACCATCAAGGCCAAGGTCAAACCCATCGTGTTTCTGACCAGCAACAACACGCGCGAGATGAGCGACGCGCTCAAGCGCCGCTGCCTGCATTTGCACATTCCATTCCCCGAAGCGAAGCTGGAGCGGCGCATTCTGGAGCGCCGCGTGCCGGGTCTTTCGCAAACACTGAACCGCGAGCTGGTCGCCTTCATTCAGGCGGTGCGCCAGATGGACCTGAAAAAGCAACCATCCGTCAGCGAGACCATCGACTGGGCCAAAACGCTGCTGCTGCTGCACGCCGAACACCTGAGCCTGGACATGGTGCGCGACACACTCAACGTCTTCCTCAAGTTTGAGCAGGATATCGCCTCGGCCACAGAGCAACTGCCGGCCCTGCTGCAACAAGCGCGCAAGGATGCGGAGAGTCCCCGTGCAAGCCACGCTTGAAGACTTTTTCAAGGCACTGCGCGGCAGCGACCTTGAGATCAGCCTGAACGCCCAGATCGATGCGGCACGCGCCGTCGAACTGGTCGGCTGGAGCGACCGCACCCTGCTGAAAAGCGCGCTGGGCACGACGCTGGCAAAAACCACCGCGGATCGCGCCCTTTACGACGAGGCCTTTGATCGCTTCTTCCGTTTCAGCTCGTTCGAAAACATGGCCGCGCAAGGCAGCCCGGCCAAGCCCTCCTCCAAGCCCGATGCCAACCCCGGGTCAGACGCAATGGCAGCGCAAGACCCACCGGACCAAGCCCGCGATGACCAGGCCGCAACCGGTTCCGGCGGGCCGGGCGGCTGCCAGGGCAGCGGCGGCCAGGCCTTGTCGCAGTTGCTGCTGTCGGGTGACTCGGCGGCACTGGCCAAGCGCATGCAGGAAGCCGCGCGCGAGGTCGGTCTGAGCGACATCTGGTTCTTCACCCAAAAAGGCTACTACACCCAGAAAATTCAGCAGGCCATGGGACTGGAACTGCTGGACCGCGAAATTTCTGATGCCAAACGCCAGACGCTGGCGCCCGAGCGTGCCAAAGACCTCGAACTGGCGCGCAAGAAATTGTTCGAGGAGGTGCGCAATTTTGTCGAACGCAAACTCGCGCTCTTCGGCACGGCGCCGACCCGACAATTGCACGACGACTTCCTGCAATCGCAAAAGCTCTCCAACATCGAAAAACGCGATTTCGCGCGCATGCACGTCATCGTCAGCAAAATCGCCAAACGGCTGGCCGAGCGCCATTCGAGGCGCAAGAAAAAACGGGTGCGCGGCCAGCTCGACTTCCGCAAGACCCTACGCAAGAACGCGGCCTATGACGGCGTGATGTTCGAGACCTTCTGGCGCTCCAAGGTGGTGGACCGGCCGCGCGTGGTGGCCATCTGCGATGTCAGCGGCTCGGTGCGCCAGTACGCGCGCTTTTTGCTGCTGTTCCTGCACAGTCTGGGCGAGCAGGTGAGCGACCTGCGCAGCTTCGCTTTCACCAACCACCTGGTCGAGGTGAGCGACACCTTCGAGTCGCTGCCGGTCGAACAGGCGGTCGACAAAGTGATGCAGGCCGTGGGCGGCAGTGGCACCGACTACGGGCAGACCCTGCTCGACATCGAGGCGCAGTTGCTCAATGACATCGATCGCCGCACCACGGTGCTGATTCTCGGCGACGCGCGCAACAACCGCGGCGAGGCGCAGGCGCAAGTCATGCAACTGCTCTACCAGCGCGCACGCCGGGTCATCTGGCTCAACCCCGAACCGACCTCGTTCTGGGGCCTGGGCGACTCGGAAATGAAGCGCTACGCACCGTATTGCCACATCGCGCGCGAATGCAACTCCATCGCGCACCTGGAGAGCACACTGGACGCCTTGCTGCGCACCCATTCGGCCAGCGCCTGAAGCCCACCCACGCCCAAAGGACACTGCCCATGGCCCGCCCCACATTGCAACTCCACCCCCGCAAAGAGCCGGTCACCGCGCACCCGGCCGCCACCCTGCTGCTGCTGCGTGATGGTGCGCTTGGCGTCGAAGTGTTGATGACCCGGCGCTCGCCAAAAGCCAGCTTCCTGCCCGGCGCCTATGTTTTCCCCGGAGGGCGCGTGGACGCCGACGACCACCAGGCCCACCCGCTGGCGCGCACGCCCGGCACGGGCGGACGCTACCGCACGGCGGCACTGGCGGCCCTGCGGGAAACCTTCGAGGAGCTGGGCATCCTGTTGGCGGTGCAGGCCGACGGCAGCCCCGTCACCGGCAGCCACTTGCAGGAGTTGGATCGCAGCCAGCCCTTTTACCCGCAGTTGCAAGCCAGGGGCTGGGCGTTGCCACTCGATGATGTGCGCATGCTGGCCTGCTGGACCACGGACCGCAGCGTGCCCAAGCGTTTCGACACCGCCTTCTTCGTCGCGCTTATGCCGGACCAGCAAGAGCCAGTGGCCGACGAAATGGAACAGTTCGAGCCCGTCTGGGTCAGGCCCCAGGATGCGCTGGCACAGCACCAGGCCGGCAACTTTTTCATGATCTTTCCCACCATCCGTACCTTGCACTGGCTGGAGGATTTCGCGCAGGCCGAGCAGGCCCTGGCGGCTTGCACTGAGGACGACCCGCTGTGGAATTCCTGTCCGCGCGGCGGGCTAGTCGGTGGTCAGCCAACGCGTTTCATGGAGCACGAAGCGCCGTACGGCGAACTCGCGCTGGTCTGCCCGGACGGGCAGCTCGAGCACCCGCTGGACTGGCAACACGAGCGGCCGGTGCCCCTGTTGCGGCACCTGCATCGCCTCACCGCCCCCAACCCCAGCGTCATGACCGGCCCCGGCACCAACAGCTACATCGTGGGCGACGCGGCCAGCGGCTACATCGTCATCGACCCAGGCCCCTTGCTGAACGACCATATCGAACGCCTGCTGGCGTTCACGGCCGGCAGGGTCACGGCCATCGTCTGCACCCACTCGCACTCCGACCACTCGCCCGCCGCACGGCCGCTGGCCCTGGCCTGCGCTCAATTGACGGGCCAGACACCGCCGGTGCTGGGCCTGGCCTCGGCCGCCACCGCCCGCGCCACGGCGCAGTTCACCCCCGACCGCGCCCTGGCCGACGGCGAGCGCCTGACGCTGCATGATGGTGAACACGCCATCACCCTGCGCGTAGTGCATACGCCGGGGCACGCCGCCAACCACCTCTGTCTCATCCTCGAAGAAGATGGCTTGCTGTTCTCCGGAGACCACATCCTCAGCGGCAGTACCACCATCATCGACCCGCCCGACGGCGACATGAGCGCCTACCTCGATTCGCTGGACCGCCTGGCGCTGGCCTGCGAGCAAGATCGCATCGAATTCATCCTGCCGGCGCACGGCCATGTGATCGGTGATGCAGCACAGGCCATCGCGCAGCTCAAGGCACACCGCCTGCGGCGCGAGGCCAAGGTGCTGGCCGCCATGCGCGCAATCCCGCGAGGCGGCCCGGACGGGTGGGTGCCGCTGGCCTACGACGACACCCCCGCGGCGCTCTGGCCACTGGCGCGCCGATCATTGGCGGCCCATGTGCAACGCATCGAGCAACTGGCGATGCTTTGAATCCCATACGCTTTTTAAAAAACCCACAGGAGTCCAATTTGAATACCAACGCCCCCCACCTTGACCGCATCGCCGCTTGCAAGCAAAGCTGGAACGATAGCCCCTTTCTGAAGGCGCAAGGGCTGGAAGTTGAAGAAACAGCCGTAGGCCGAGCTATTGTGCGACTGCCTAAAGCCCTCCCCACCCAACGCGGCGGCGGTGGTTCGGACACCGTGCTCAATGGCGGCGTCATCTCCTATATGTTTGACGGCGCGCTTGGCTGGGCCATCATCTCCTCGCTGCTGGCCATGCCCGAGGCGTCCGACATTGACCCCTTCGAGCTGCGCCAGTTCACGATCAACCTCGACATCACCTTCCTCAACGCCGCCGTGGGCGATAGCTTCGAGGCGCGCGGCAATGTGGTGCGCATCAGCCGCACGACGGCATTTGCCGAAGGGGAGTTCCTGGATGCCAATGGCACAGTCTGCGCCACCGCCAAGGGTATCTGGCGCGTGTTCTGGCCGCGCAGTATTGCCACCACCCCGCGCTGACCCCACTCCCCCAAAAAAACCGGAAACATTCATGAAACAAACCACCCTTCGCATCGGCAGCGCCTCGGGCTTCTGGGGCGACAGCGAGTTCGCCGCCGCCCAACTGGTGCAGCGCGGCAACATCGACGTCCTGGTGTTCGACTACCTGGCCGAAATCACCATGTCGCTGCTCAGCCGCGCCAAGGCCAAGGATCCGGCACTGGGCTATGCACCGGATTTCGTGACCACCCTCCAGCCCCTGATGAAGGAGATCAAATCACGCGGCATCAAGGTCATTGCCAATGCCGGCGGCGTCAACCCGTCCGCCTGCCGCGCCGCGCTGGTGGCGGCAGCGCTGGCCGAAGGCGTCGACCTGAAAATCGCCGCCGTGCTGGGCGACGACCTGATGCCACAGGTGGACGCGCTGCGCGCAGCCGGCACCCCAGAGATGTTCTCCGGTGCAGCGTTCCCGCAAAAGGTCATGAGCGCCAACGCCTATCTGGGCGCCTTCCCGATTGCCGCCGCGCTGGCGGCCGGCGCCGACATCGTGGTCACCGGCCGCTGTGTCGACAGCGCGGTCACGCTGGCGCCGCTGATCCACGCCTTTGGCTGGACCGCTGCCGACCACGACCGCCTGGCGCTTGGCAGCCTGGCCGGCCACCTGATCGAATGCGGCACACAGGCCACCGGCGGCAACTACACCGACTGGGACACGGTGCCGGGCTGGGACGACATGGGCTTTCCCATCGCCGAGTGCCGCGCCGACGGCAGCTTCGTCATCACCAAGCCCGAAGGCACGGGCGGGCTGGTCTGCCCCTCCACGGTAGGCGAGCAGATGCTGTATGAAATCGGCGACCCGCGCGCCTACATCCTGCCCGATGTGGTGTGCGACTTCACCGGCGTGACGCTGACGCAGATCGGCCCCGACCGCGTCGAGGTCAAGGGCGCGCGCGGCCTCCCGCCGACCGATCAGGCCAAAGTCAGCGTCACCTACGCCGATGGCTTTCGGGCCATGAGCCTGTTCATGATCGGCGGCATCGATGCCGGCGCCAAGGGGCAGCGCGTCGGCGCCGCCATGCTGGCGCGCATGCGGCGCCACTATGCGCAGCGCGGCTGGCCCGACTTCACCGAAACCTGTGTCGAGGCCATCGGCGCCGAAGACACCTACGGCCCCCACGCGCGGCCCGATGCGCGCGAAGTGATGCTCAAGGTCGGCGTGCGCCACCCGGTCAAGGACGCGCTCGAACTGTTTTCGCGCGAAGTGGCGCCGCTGGCCCTGATGTCGGCACCGGCCATCACCGGTTTCACCGGCGGCCGGCCCAAGGTGCAGCCGGTGGTGCGGCTGTTCTCCTGCCTGGTACCCAAGGCACAGGTGGCCGCCAGCATCGACATGGGGGAGCGGACCGTGGCGGCACCGCCATGGCTCGGCAAACCGTTCGACCCGGCAACCCTGCCCCAAGTCGGCGGCCCCCTGCCCGCCGCCGACGCCTTTGCGCGCGGCACGCGCACCGTGCCGCTGGTGCAACTGGCGTGGGGACGCAGCGGCGACAAGGGCGACGCCGCCAACATCGGCATCCTGGCACGCCGCGCCGAGTATTTGCCCTTCATCCGCGCCGCCCTGACCGAGCAGGCGGTGGCGGCCTGGTTCGCCCACCTGGTCAAGGGCAGCGTGCGGCGATTCGATTTGCCCGGCACGCACGCGCTGAACTTTCTGATGCACGAAGCCCTGGGCGGCGGCGGCATCGCTTCGGTTCGCATGGACTCGCAGGGCAAAGCATTTGCCCAGATGCTGCTCGATTTTCCAGTCCCGATTCCAGCCGACCTGGCGCTTTGACAAACGCCCATCAACAACCCAAGACGGAGACACCCACCATGAGCACCCCAGCCACCACCGCCATTGCCAACACCGCTTCCGCAAGCCTGCGCGAGCGCATCCGCGACGTGCAGGAAGCCGCCCGCGGCGTCACCACCCTGTACCCGCGCAGCTACATCCTGCAGTGCATCAAGGAAGACCGCTTCCCCGACGAGCTGTGGCAAAAGCTCGGCGAATTCGGCCTGCTCGGCCTGTCGGTTCCGGAAGAGTACGGCGGCTCCGGCGGCGGCGTGCTGGAGATCACCGCGCTCAACGAGGCGCTGGCGCTGGCCGGCGTGCCCACCCTGTTCTTGGTCGTCACCGGCCTGGGCCGGGTGCCGATCATGCGCCACGGCACGCCCGAGCAGATCCGCAAATACGTCACCCCCACCTGCACCGGCGAGAAGAAGCTGTGCTTTGCCATCACCGAACCCAACGCCGGCACCAACAGCTTCGCCATGACCACGCTGGCCACGCCCAACGCCGACGGCGGCTGGACGCTCAACGGCCAGAAGGTCTTCATCTCCGGCGCGCGCGATGCCGACTACATGCTGGTGATCGCCCGCACCACCAAGGCCAGCGAGGTAAAGCACCGCACCGACGGCATCTCGCTGTTCGTGCTCGACATGAAAACGCCCGGCATTGGGCTGACGCAACTCAACATCCAGGTCGAAACTGCCGAGCGCCAGTACATGGTGTTCTTCGACAACGTCAAGCTGCCCGCCGACGCGCTGATCGGCGAAGCCGGCAAGGGCGCCAAGCTGATGTTCGAAGGTCTGAACTCAGAGCGCCTGCTGGCCGCCGGCGCCGCCATCGGCCTGGGCGACTATGCGCTGGCCAAGGCCGTGGCTTACGCCAATGATCGCAAACCCTTCGGCAAACCGATCGGCTCCTACCAGGCACTGCAGCACCGCATGGCGCAGGCCAAGGCACAGATCGAAGCCGCGCGGCTGATGACCTACTCCGCGGCCGAGCGCTTCGACGCCGGCGAGGATGCCGGCGCGCATGCCAACATGGCCAAGCTGCTGGGCTCGCAAGCGGCGGTGGCCGCCGTCGAGGTCGCGCTGCAAACCCATGGCGGCTACGGTTTTGACCGTGACTACGACGTCGTCACGCTATGGCCCATGATTCGCCTGCTGGAAATCGCACCCATCAACAACGAGATGCTGCTCAACTATATTGGCGAACACGTGCTGGGCCTACCGAAGTCGTATTGAGCGGATGGCCGTCATGCCTGTCGTACGTCTTTATTCACTTCCTGAAAATGTACGTCATACCCACCGAACCTGATCGCTCAGGAGCCAAGCGGCCGCGAGGCCGCCCGCGCAAGACGCCGGAAGAGCGCAATGATGGCAACCGTCGCCAAGACCTCGTCAAGGCCGCGGCCAAACTGTTTCGACGCCACGGCTTCAACGGCACGAGCACGCGCGACATCGCCTGCGCCGTCGGCATGCATTCCGGATCACTCTTCTGTCACTTCAAGAGCAAGGATGCGCTGTTGTACGAGGTGATGCAGAAAGGCATGCGCAGCGCGCTGGCGCGCCAGACGATCGTGCTGCTTTCCGAACATGACGCTGCAACCACGCTGCGGCAATTGATCCGTTCGCATTTCGACACGCTCCTGGGGCCGAACAGCGATTTCATGCAGGCAGTGCTCTACGAGTCGCGCTCTCTCACTACGCGGCAGTGCAGCGTCATCGCGAAGCTGCAAGGTGACTACGAAGCGGCGTGGACGCCTGTGCTCCAGGAACTGGCATCGGCCGGCTGCCTGCAAGCCGAGGTGCCCCTGGCGCGCCTTTTGATCTTCGGTGCGCTGAACCGGTCAGTACAGTGGTTCGACCCCAAGAAGGGAACCTCGCTTGATGACCTGACCGATGCAGCGATGGCACTGTTCATACGCAAGAAGTCGCGATAGTCAGCATCCGTCCGGCCAACCTGTTCACAGGGACTTCCCGACGTGCTGTCCTGCAGCCTACCCAGCGAGCCGGTCAGACGGACGAGTTGTTGCCGCATGACTGGCAACCTCACGCCAGAATCCGTTGACTGCCAATGCATCGACCCATTCATCGCTTCAATTTGTATTCCCAAGCGTTGTGGAATAATGAAAACCGGTGTTTAATGAACGTTCGTTAAGTAACGTACAAAATACAGGTGATATCCAATGGCGAAGCCAGCTTTCAGGCATACGCGCAAAGAGATCCTCGGGCTGTCAGTTCCGCTCTTCGCAACGGTCGGATTTGACGGGGTTTCGATGCGTGATATCGCGGCTGCCGTGGGTGTGACGCCTGCCGCCCTCTACCACCACTTTTCGGACAAAGAGCAGCTCTATCTGGATGCGGTCGGCCATGCCTTCGAAGAAAAAGTGGGGCCCTTGAAGTCCCTTCTGGAAGGTGGAGAAAAACCCTGGGATCGGCTCGAAGCGTTCGTCGCACTCTTCACGCGCATGCTCGCCAGGGAAAAGGACTTCAGACGCCTGATGCAGTGGGTGCTGCTGGACAGCAATGAGCAGCGCATGCAAAGCTTGGTGGACTGCGTCTTTCGGGACCTGTTCAGCGCACTGCACAAGCTCGCCGCAGAGCTCGCGCCGAGCCATGACGCCCATCGGCTTGCCGTTTCGATCATCGGCTTGGTGTTCTATCCGTTTGAAACCCAGTCGGTGCGACGTTTCCTGCCGGGCTACGCCCACCAGAATGAAGACCCCGAGGCCATTGCGAGGCATATCGTCGGCTTGCTGCGCAACGGTCTTGGCGGAACTAACGAGGAAAAATCGTAACAACGCCCTGCCCAGGGCAAACGTGCGGAGCAGACGTCCCTGCTCCATGACTGCAAGGAGAAAAAGCGATGAAACTGCAAAAATGGTTGATCCTGTCGGCATTGGTGGTGGGCGCAAGTGCGCAGGCTGCGGGAGAACCCGCGGCAAAGGCAGGCGAGACGGCCAAGGTGTCCGTGCTGCAGAAAGCGGAGGAAGGCGCGAAGAAAGCGGCCGAGGAAGCTAAAGAGGCAACGCGCAAAGCCGCGGAAGCCGCCCAGCGGGCTGTAGAGAAGGCTGAACAGGCCGTCAGTGACGCCTCGCAGAAAACCGCGGAAGCTGCCCGGCAGGCGGCGCGGGAGGCCGAGGATGCCGCCAAGCTGGCGGCACGCAAGACGGCGGAAGCCACCCGCAAAGCGACTTCAGCCACCAAAGAGGCGGCACAGAAGGCGGAAGAAGCCGCTAAAAAAGCAGCCGTAGCCACTAAGGAAGCTGCACAGAAAGCCGGGGAAGCCGCCAAAAAAGCGGCCAAGTCGGGCAAGGAGGCAGCGCAGAAAGCGGCCGAAGCCACGCGGGAAGCCGCACAGAAAGCCATGGAAGCCACCCGGGAGGCTGCCGACAAGGCGCTTGAGGCAACCAAAGAAACGGCCAAAAACGTCAAGGATGCCGTAACGAAGTAACCCTTGTCGGGCAGGCTGCCTGCCCGATAGTTTTTCAGATCGTTGCGCTTTTATTTTTTATTTTTATCACTGATAGAGAGGAATCCCATGTCTGAATCCAACACGCCCGGCTCCACGAGCAAAGACAAACTGATCGCCGACATGAAGCGCATCGTCGCCGATGCCGATGAGTTCCTGCGCGCCACCGCCGATCAAGCGGGCGAGAAGGTCGCCGGCTTGCGCACCCGCCTTGAGGCAAACCTGAAGGCGGCCCCAGGCCGCCTTGCCGAGTTCGCGGCTACGGACGTCGACAGAACTACGCAAGACATCCGGGACGCGCTGCAAAAAATCTCGGATGCGGCCACCCAAGCGTCTGAAGCCGCCAGGGAAGCAGCGCAGAAAGCCGAGGACTCGGTCAAAAAAGCAACTGAGTCTGGCAAGGAAGCAGCCCAGCATGCGGCAGAAGCCGCCAGGGATGCCGCCAACAAGGCACTGAATGCGATCACGGAGATGGCCAGGAAAGCCAAAGACGCCATCAACAAGTAGAGGTTTTGGCAAGCACGGCCTGTCCGCATGAGTGGGCGGGCCGTGGAAGGCGCGCTTTTATGTTCCGATACTTTGGGGGCGCTAGTGCCTCTGGCGATGCCATATCCGTTGCGGCTACCGAGGTTGTTGGCATTTGTCATGTGGGGCGCAGCCATGAAAGCAGCTTGTTTCTATCAGCACTTCACGAGACTTTCCAGCATGCAGCATGAATCAAGTAATGAGACCGGCACACTCGGAGCCGAAGTACGCAATGCCGTAGAACATCCCCATGGCAAGGGCGACTGATGCTGTGGCAGGCCATGACCGCAGTGCGCGACCTCGGTCGCCTGCATGATATCGCCTCGATCCTGATCCGCTACGGCTTTGGCGACATGGTGCGCCGGATGGGGTTGGCCCATGCGCTGGAGCGGGCCGGGCGGGCGCTGCACTGGAACGAAGCGGAGGAACTGGCGCATCTCGAGCCGCCCGCCCGGGTGCGCCGGGCGCTGGAGGAATTGGGGCCGACCTTCGTCAAGCTCGGCCAGGTGCTGGCTACCCGCATCGACCTGTTCGAGCCGGAATGGATCATTGAATTCGGCAAGCTGCAGGACAGCACGCCGGCCGCACCCTGGAGCGACATTCGTCAGCAACTCTGCGAAGACCTGGGCGCACCGCCCGAGGAGGTGTTCGCCACCTTCGATCCCGAACCGCTGGCGGCGGCCTCCGTCGCACAGGTGCACCGCGCCCGCCTGGAAGACGGCAGCGAGGTGGTGGTCAAAGTACGTCGGCCTGGCATCCGGCCGATCATCGAAGCCGACCTGCGCTGGCTCGCCAGACTGGCGAAACTCGCTGAGGGGGAAAGTCCGGAACTGCGCGCCTTTCGCCCGCAGGAAGTGGTGCGCCAGTTTAGCCAGTCGCTGCGGCGCGAACTCGATTTCGCCGGGGAATGCCGCAACGCCGAGCACATCGCGGAGAATTTTGCCGACTATACCGACAAAGACGAGCCCACCGACGACGCCTCTGCCGAAGCTGCGCCTGAACCGCCCCCGGTGCTCCCGATCATCGTCATTCCCCGCGTCTATTGGCAGTGGACCGGCGAGCGGGTGTGCGTGCAGGAATTCATAGCCGGCATTTCCGGGCGCAAGCTTGCCGCAGTCGACCAGGCCGGCCTCGACCGCAAGGTCCTCGCCCGTCGGGGCGCGCACGCAGTGTTGAAGATGATTGTCGAGGACGGCTTCTTTCACGCCGACCCGCACCCCGGCAACGTGTTTTACCTGCCCGGCAACCGCATCGCCTTCATCGACTTCGGCATGGTGGGGCGGCTCACCGAGGTGCGCCGCGACCAGTTGACCGGCCTGCTGCTGGGGCTGGTCAAGCACGAGCCGCGCCGCGTCGCCGACGTGATGCTCGACTGGACCGGCGACGGTGCCATGGACGAGGACGGCCTGCTTGTGGAAATCCAGACTTTTGTGCAGCAGTACCATGGCGTGGCGCTCAAGCAGCTCAGGCTCGGTGCCATGCTCTCCGACCTGGTGGCCATTTTGCGTCAGCATCAGCTGGCATTGCCGTCCGACCTGAGCTTGCTGATCAAGGCTTTCATCTCGCTCGAAGGCATGGGCCGCGAGCTCGACCCTGACTTCGACATGGCTGGCGAGGCGATGCCTTTGCTGGAACAGGCGCTGCGCGCACGTTATGCACCCACGGCCCTCCTCCAACGCGGCTGGCGTGGGGTCAGCGAGGCGCTTTCCCTGGTGGCCGGTCTGCCCCAGGATATCTCCCGGCTGCTGCGCGCTGCCCGGCGCGGGCGGCTGGAAATTCACATTGATGTCACGCACCTCAAGCGCGTCGGCAACCAGCTCGACAACGCCGCCAGCCGACTCACGGTCGGCATCGTCATCGCGGCGCTCATCATCGGCTCCTCCATCGTCATGACCGTACCCGGCGGCCCCACCTGGCTGGGGCTGCCCTTCTTCGGCCTGCTCGGCTTCATCGGCGCCGTCATCGGCAGTCTCTGGCTGCTGCTGTCGATCTGGCGCAGCGGGGGCGAGGAATGAGCGGACCGCAGACCTTGGGCGTGGACCCGCTCATCGCGCTGGCGCTGGTGGTCGCATTCACCCTGCTGGCTGCCCTGGCATGGCTGGCGCTGGTGCGGCGACGTCACCGGGTGCGGCAGCTGGCTGCGCACCCGCTGGCGGCGGGCGATGCCGGGGCCGCCCAGCCCCGAAAGATCGTCATTTTTTACTCGTCCATCGGCCATGGCCACATCAGCGCCGCGCAGGCCATCGAGCAGGAGATCGGCCGGCTGGCGCCGGACGCGCGCGTGGTCCTGCAGGACATCCGCGAGTTCATGCACCCGCTCTGGCGCTGGGTGGACGAGCGGCTCTACTGGCTCATCGCCGGCAATCTCCCGGAAAGCTTCGACGCGCTGTTCCACGCCCTGCAGGCGCGCGGCAAGCGGGTGCCGTCGCTGGCCTGGCTGTCCAATGACTACCCGCAAGACAAGGTGCGCGCCTTTCTGGAGGCGCAGGCGCCCGACGCGATCCTCGCCACGCATTACGGATCGGCGCAGGTGCTCGGGACCTTGCGCGAACGCGGGCTGCTGGCGCAGGTGAGCATCGGCTGGCTGCACACGGACTTCTTCGAAGGCTATTTCCCGCGCATCTCGAAACGGATCGACCGCACCTTTCTCGCCCATCCCGAGCTGGAAGCGCGCTGGCTGGCCGCCGGCGTTGCGCACGACAAGGTCACCACCAGCGGCATGCCGGTGCGCGTGGCGGCCGCCGACGGCAAAACCCGGGAGATGGTGCTCACGGCGCTGGGCTTGGCCCCGGAGGTGCCCACCGTGCTCATCACCTCGGGCAAGGAGGGGGTGGGCGACTACACGCTCGTGGTGGAGAGCCTGGCCCGCCACCACCAAGGCCCGCTGCAGATCATCGCCGTCTGCGGCGCCAACGCGCGGCAGCAGGCGCTGCTGAATGTGTTGCGGATGGCGCTGCAAAAGCGCCTGCCGGCGCCGGTGACGCTGAAGGTCTGCGGCGTGGTGCCGCACGGCGACCTGCTGGCCTGGATGCGCATGGCCGACCTGTTGATCACCAAGGCCGGGGGCATGACGCCGGCCGAGGCCTTCGCCGTGGGCACACCCACGATTCTGCTGGACGTGGTGAGCGGCCATGAGCGGGAAAACGCCGCCTTGTTCGTCCGGCTGGGGGTGGCCGAGCTGGCCGACACCCTGGCGCAGGCGGGCGAACTGGCCGCCGCCGTGCTGGCCGACCCGCAGCGGCAGGCGGCGATGCGCCACGCCCAGCGTACTTTCCACGACAGTGCCGACCTCGGGCGCATCGCCCGCTTCGCGCTCGACCCGGCCTTGCCCGCGCCGGGTATGACGCCGGACTTCGGCGCCGAGCACGGCAGCGCCGTCACCGACATCGACGCGGCGCTGGCGCGGCTCCAGGCCGAGGTGCCCTGCGACATCGAGCTGCTGCTGTCCTACTCGACCGCCCAAACACCGCAGCGCGTGGTGCTGGAAAACCCGTTCGGGCACATTGCCATCCGCGTCGACGACACCGTCTACAGCGCCAACTATGTGGCCGTGCCGGGACACGACCCGAACCTGCTGCAGCACGTGACGCTGGCCGACTACCTGTACGGCGTGCAGCCGCCGTCGCCATCGCAGGTGCACACCAACACCTACGGCATGGCCTACGGCCGCGAAACGCTCGGCTTGCGGGTGGCGGGCGTGGCGGCAGAGCGCAAGGCGGCGATGGTGGCCGAGGCGCACCGGATCGAAGATGAGTTTGGGCAAGGCCGCCTGCTGTGGGACCGCAGCGAGTTCAATTGCGCCGACGTGGTGGTGCGCATCCTGCGTGCGGGCGGCTACGACCGCTCGCCACCGCTGGGGCGGCGGTGGCTGCCGGTCATGCCGCTGGACATTTTCGAGGAAGCCCGGCAGACCTGCGAGGAAGACGCCTCCTTGTACATGGAACTGGTGGCCTACCGACAGATACCGGGCGCCAACGCGGCCTATCGCTTCTCGCGTTTTCCGCTCTCGCTCGGGCAGCCCCTGCGCTCGGTGGCGCGGGCGCTGCGCGAGGCGCCGCAAGAACGCCTCGAAGCGGCCGCGTCCAAACAACTGACCGGTTATTTCGGCGACCAACAGCTTTATTTCGAGGACCTGCGCAGCCGCGGGGCTGGCACCCCGGCCGACGATCCGGTGCATTTCAGGCGCGCGCAGCGGCGTCTGGCCGACGCCCTGACGACCGACCTGCGGCGCCTGCTGGCGGCCCAGGCCAGACGGCCCCTGCAGGAGATCGGGCGTCTGGGTGAGCTTGACGGCGCCCAGGACATCCGGCGCCTGCTGGAGCGCAGCCTGGCGCTGGCACGCATCGCCACCGAGCGGGCCGACGAGGTGCTGCAAGACCGGGGGGCACGGCGCATGCGGGCGCTGTTCACCGAACTCGTGGACGGGTACGGCCGGATCGACGCCTGGCGCCTGCGGCGCCAGGAGATCGAGACCTATCTCAAGCGCTTCCAGGTCTTCGAGCCCGCCGTGGGGCGTGAATTCCCGGCCCGCCACGGCACGCGACATGCGCGGGCCGCGACGCTTCGGCGTTCACTGCGGTATGGTATCCGGCGTCTGCGCCGGCGCGTCGGTGGGCGGCACCGGCCCACGGGTCAGGGGCCGGACAAGGGGGCAAGCCAATGAACGAACCACAAACCAGCCAAGCCCCGGCAGCAGGCCTGACGCCACCCAGGCGGCCCCGGATCGGCTTGGCACTGGGCAGCGGTTCGGCGCGTGGTCTGGCGCACATCGGCGTGCTGCGCGCCCTGAACGAGGCGGGCATCACGGTCGACCTGGTGGCCGGCACAAGCATGGGGGCGGTCATTGGTGCCGTCTTTGCCTCGGGCAAGATTGACGGCCTGAGCGCCAGACTGCGCAATCTCGACTGGCCGGGCATCGTCGCCCTGCTTGACCCGGTGTTTCCCCGCTCGGGGCTGATCGACGGCCAGCGGGTCGCGGAATTCGTGCGCGCCCATGTGCCCAGCGCCCGCATCGAGGACCTGCTGCTGCCCTTTGCCGCCGTGGCCACCGACCTCATGACGGGCGAAGAAGTGGTGGCCACGACGGGCGACCTGACCGAGGCGGTGCGTGCCAGCATCGCGGTGCCCGGCATCGTGACGCCGGTGCGCAGCAACGGCCGCATTCTGGTCGATGGCGGGCTGGTCAATCCGGTGCCGGTGAGCGTGGCGCGCGCCATGGGTGCCGATCTGGTCATTGCAGTCGACCTCAACCACGACATCGTGACGGGCCGGCTGTCCCACCCCGCCGCCCACGCCAATGGCAACGGCCGTGGCCCCATCATGGCGCGCCTGCTGGAGAGCCTGCAGGCCATCAACAGCCCAGTGCTGGCGCAGTTCGAGGCCTGGCTGCACAAGCCCCCTCTGGAGCCGCTGCCCGGCATTTTCGAGGTGCTGCTGGCCTCGCTCTACATCATGCAGGCGCGCGTCACCGAAGCCGACCTGCGGCAAACCCAACCCGACCTCCTGATCCAGCCGCCACTGGGCGCGGTGCGCTTCATGGAATTCGACCGCGCCGAAGAAATCATCGACATCGGCTACCGCAGCGCGGCCGAGCAACTGGCCCGCTGGACAAGAACGCCAACCCATGACTGACACGCATCCCATGAACTTCCCCGAGGCCGTGATCGCCGGCGTCCACGCCGCCGTGGCGAGCACCCTGACCTGCGAGGCCGTGCCGGTCCGCGGCGCCTTGCGCCTGCTGCTGTCGGACCAACATACGCCGATCCGCGCACTGGTGACCTGCAGCCTCCATGCAGGCCAGCCGGGCATCGACGTCGGCACGGCGCTGGACCTCATTCACATCGGCTTGCAGCAATTGCATTCACGCGTTGACGCGACAACCGGCGCGTCCGCGCTGCTTGGCAACGCCGCCACCGTGCTGGCGGGTGACTACCTGACCACCGGGGCCTTCCGCTTGCTGGTCCGCTGCGCTGACCTGCAAGTCCTGGCCCTGGTTTCCGATGCGGTCAATCGGGCCTCGGAACTGGAGGCGGCTAGGCTGGGCCTGAATCCAGGCGCCCGAGACGATCCATCGCGGCTGTTGCAGACCCGGCAACAACTGGCAGCGCCGCTGGGTGAGGCGGCTGGTGCTGCGGGCGCCACCCTCGCGGGCTACCCGGAGCCACTCGCCGGCACGGCCCGGCGTTACGGCCAAGACCTCGTTTCAAGCCACGTTTTGCAACAGGAAGCCGATGCCATGGACATCTCCGAGGCGCGCACGGCCCTGCAGGACGCAGCGCTCGATCTGTGCCGCCAGGCGACGCGGGAAGCGCGGGCCATCGCGGCGGCCACAGGCAACGGGCGCCCGCTCGAACTGGCTGAACTGATCGCGGCCAGCCTTGGCGCCAAGGCATCGGCATGCAAACCCAAAACTATTACCTCGACATCATCATGAAAGACCCTCTTGTGAAAAAAAGAAAAAACCTCCTCCTCTACTTGGCGCCGCTGGCGCTGGCCGCACTCCTGGGTGCTTGCGGCAAAGCGCCGGAGGCCCCTGCCGCATCAACGACGACCAGCCGCCCCCTGCCGGTCATGACCGCGTCCACCGGGGCGCCGCTCGAATACACGGCGGTCGGCTCCGTGGTGTCGGACCAGCGCGTCGAGGTTGCCTCACGGCTGAGCGGCTATATCCGCGACATCCTGGTGCAGGAGGGCGACCGGGTACGACGCGGGCAGTTGCTGGCCCGCCTTGACGCATCGGATGTGGAAGGCGGCATCCGCCAGGGCCAGGCGGCGGGCGGCGCGGCAGAGGCGGCGTTGCGCGATGCACAGATTGACCTGGAGCGCTTCCAGCGTTTGTTCGAGCGCGGCAGCGTCTCGGACAACGAATTGCGCAAGATGCGCCTGAAATTCGAGGCCGCGCGCGAAGCCCGTAACCAGGCGCGCGCCGGCCTCGACACGGCGCTGGCCCAGCGCGCCTATGCCGAGATCACCAGCCCGGTGGATGGCATGGTAGTCGCGCGCCACAAGCGAACGGGCGACCTCGCCGTGCCCGGCGCGCCGCTGCTGACCCTGGAGTCGGGCCGCGGGCTGCTGTTCGAGACCTTCGTCGCAGAAGCCCAGGTCGCTGCCATTGCAGCCGGCAAGGCGGTGGAGGTCAGAGTCGACGGTCTGCCCGCGCCCTTGGAGGGCAAGGTGAGCCGGGTCGTGCCTTCTGGCGACCCCGTCAGCCGCAGCTATCAGGTCAAGATCGCACTGCCCGAAACGGTGGGACTGATGTCGGGCATGTTCGGGCGGGCAGCGTTCGGACTCGGCGTGAGCCCGGCGCCACTGGTGCCCAGACGGGCGTTGGTCGAGCGCGGCGGGCTCACCGGTGTCTTCGTGGTGGACGGCGAAGGCCGGGCACGCTTTCGCTGGCTGCGCATAGCCCGCGAGTGGCCCGATCAAGTCGAGGTGAGCGCTGGCCTGGCAGCCGACGAGCGCTTTGTGGCGGCGCCTGTGCCCGCTCTTCGTGACGGCGACCTAGTCACCGCAGCAAAGGAGGCGCGATGAGCGTCCAAAAGCTCAACAGCGCCGGGCGGCTGGCGAACCTCTTTGCCACTTCCAAGTTGACTGTTCTTTTCATGTTGGCCTGCGCTCTACTGGGGTTGCTGGCCGTGACGCTGACGCCGCGTGAGGAAAACCCCCAGATCGTGGTGCCAGGCGCCCAGGTATGGGTGACACTGCCCGGTGCCTCCGCCGAGGAGGTGGAGGAGCTGGTGATCCGCCCGCTGGAGGGCATCGTCAAGCAGATTGCCGGCGTTGATCACACCTATGCAACCGCCGTGAATTCGATGGGCGTGCTGATGGTGCAGTTCAAGGTCGGCCAGGACAAGGAAAAATCCCTGGTCAAACTCTACGACCGGGTGCTGGGGCAGCGCGACCGCCTGCCTGCGGGCGCGGGCGAGCCGCTCATTCGCAGCGTGGATGTGGACGACGTGCCCATTGTCACCGTCACGCTGGCCTCCGATATCTACGACGACTACGCCCTGAAACGCCTGGCTGACCGCCTGATGGAGGGACTGCGCAGTCTGGAGGCAGTTTCCGCCATTTCCGTCAAGGGCGGACGCGACCGGGAACTGCGCATCGAGCTGGACCCGCAGCGCTTGCAGGCCTTCGGAGTCACGCTGGACCAGGTGCATGCCACCCTGAGCGCAAGCAATGTCGCCGCGCCCCTGGGCACGGTCGTGCAACAGGGACAGAACCGCCAGGTGTTCCTGGACGGCTTTCTGACCTCGGCGCAAGACCTCAAGCGCCTGATCGTGGGCAGCCACGCCGGACGCCCGATCTACCTGGGCGATGTGGCGCAGGTCATCGACGGCCCGCCGCAAGAGCGCACGCACCTCAGCCGTCTCGCTTTCGGCCCGGCGGACGGGCGTTTTGGCAAGACGCAGCAGGCGGAGATGCCGGCCGTCACGTTGGCAGTGGCCAAGAAAGCCGGTAGCAACGCAGTCTTTGTTGCCAACGATGTGCTTGAGCGCATCGAACGCATGAAGGCGCAATTCGTGCCGACGGGAGTCGAACTGGTCGTTACCCGCAACGATGGCCAGAAGGCGGATGCCGCCGTCAGCGGGCTGATTGAGCACCTGGGTATCGCGGTGCTGGCCGTGTTCCTGGTGACTGCCGCGTTCCTGGGTCTGAAGGAGGCACTCATCGTGGGAGTGACCGTGCCGCTGATCCTGGCCCTGACCCTGGGCGCCGCCTATCTCTTTGGTCTGTCCATCAACCGCGTTTCGCTGTTCGCACTGATCTTGTCGCTGGGCTTGCTGGTCGATGGCGCAATTGTCGTGATCGAAAACATCCACCGCAACTACAGCCGTCTTGGCAAGCAGGACAAACGCCGGGTCACGGTGCAGGCCACCAACGAAATCGGCAACCCCACCAACCTGGCGACGCTGGCGGTCATGCTGGTGTTCGGCTCGCTGCTGGTGGTCAGCGGTATGCCGGGGCAGTATTTCTACCCCGTCGCTTTCAACGTGCCGGTCGCCATGGCGGCCTCGCTGCTGGTGGCCTACGCGGTGGTGCCCTGGGCCGCCAACCGCTGGCTCAAGCCCGGTGAAGGGCACGATCTGGAAGACCACGATACCAAGGATCGCTTGCATCGTTTCTACCGCGCTGTCATGTCGCCGCTGGTGGATCGCTCGCGCAGCCGCTGGCTCGCGTTCCTGTTGGCGGGGCTGGCCATTGCCGTGTCGTTGCTGCAACCCGCTTGGCAGTTCGTGCGCCCGGCCGGTTTGGGCGGGCCGCAGTCCTGGCTCGGCGTCGAGCTGGCCATGATGCCCAAGGACGACAAGAACACCTTCAACATCACCCTGGACATGCCCGCGACCGCGCCGGTGGAGACGACCGACCAGTTCGCGCGCGAAGTCGGTGCGCTGCTGCGCGAGAACGCCTACGTTCGCAACTACCAAAGCTGGATCGGCGAGGCCGGCGTGATCGACTTCAATGGCTTGCTGCGTGGTTCCGGCAACAAGCAGGGGGCGCACGTCGCCGAGATCCGCGTCAACCTGTTGAACAAGGCTGATCGGAGCAAGACCTCGATCGACATCGTGCGCGAGATGCGACCCACGCTACAGGCCATGGCCGCGCGTTACCCCGGCAGCACTGTTCAACTGGTGGAAGACCCGCCGGGGCCGCCGGTGCGCGCCACGGTGCTGGCCGAAATCTATGGCAAGGATCTAGCGCAGTTGCGCGCGCTGTCCGCGCAGGTCAAAGCGGCCTTCCAGCAGACGCGCGACATGGTGGAGGTGACCGACTCCGAGGCCCAGGACGTCTACCAGTACCGCCTGACGGTGGACCGGGAAAAGGCCGCGCTGTCCGGGCTGAGCGTGGCCGAAGTAGCGGTCGCGCTGCGTCGCCTGATCGATGGTGAGGAAATGGGTCGGGCCCGCATCGCCGGCGAGAAGAACCCGGTGTCCATCCGCTTGCAGATTCCCCGGCGCCACCAGATCGACCCCGCGTTGCTGGCACGCGTGTCTGTGACCAACCGGCAGGGCCAGCGGGTGCCGCTGTCCGAGCTGGTGCAAGTCGTCCCCGGCGCAGTCGACCGGGCGATCTCGCACAAGGATGGCGAGCGCGTCACCTACGTCGGCGGCGAACTCGAATCCACCGCCCCCGTCTATGCCGTGCTCGACCTTGACCGGCGATTGGACGGCTTGCTGCTCGCCGATGGCAGCCGCCTCACCACCGGCAACCTGCGCCTGAACCCGGTGGCGCCCGACACCCTGGAGGGCCCGCGCCTGCTGTGGGACGGCGAACTGCGCATGACGCTGGATACCTACCGCGACATGCTGGGCGCGCTGGGCCTGGCGCTCACCTTCATCTTTCTGGTGCTGGTGGCTTATTACCAGTCGTTCAGCCTGCCGCTGGTTGCCATGGCGGCGATCCCGCTGGGACTGGCCGGCATCTTTCCGGGGCACTGGCTCATGGGGCAGCCCTTCACGGCCACGTCCATGATCGGCATCATTGCGCTGGCCGGGGTGGTGGTGCGCAACTCGCTGCTCATCATCGATTTCGTGCTGGATTACCGGCGCCAGGGCATGGACTTGCGCGAGGCCATCCTCGAAGCTGGCGCGGTGCGCCTACGGCCCATCCTGCTCACCGCTTTGGCCATCGTGCTGGGCAGCGCCGTGATGCTGACCGACCCGGTGTTCGGCGGGCTGGCGATCTCGCTGATTTTTGGCACGCTGGCCTCCACCGTGCTCACCCTGGTCGTGGTGCCGCTGTTGCTGTATCTGCTGCTGCGCTACAAGGACCAGAAAGAAGCAAGCCTGAAAAAAGGAACCCCATGAACCGCTCGATAAAAGTTCGCGGCCTGTTGCCGCTGGCGGCTCTGGCCGCTGCGCTGCTCGCCGGCAACGCCGCCGCTGAGTCCCTCCAACAGGCATGGGACACCGCGCTGAGTGTTGACCGTGGGCTCAAAGCCTCACGCGAAAGCACCGCAGCCGCCGCAAGCCTGCTGGAGGCCGCGAAATCCGCCCGCCTGCCCAACCTGGCGCTGGAGGCGGGCTATACCGCCCTCGATAAGGCACCGGCGGCCAGGGTTGATTTTTTTGGCCAGTCGCTGCAAATGCCGCTGGCACAGCGGGAAAGCGCCGCCTACAAGGCCATGGCGACGCTGCCGCTCTACACCGGTGGTCGCATTGAGCGCGGCATTGACGCGGCCACGGCAGGCATGGATGCGGCGCGGCTGGGCGAAAGCGCCGACGCACAGAACCTCAAACTGCGCGTGGCGGATGCCTATGTCAACGTGCTGCGCGCCAGCCGCATGCTGAAGGTCACTGAGAGCCACGTCGCCAGCCTGCAGGCCCATGCGCGTGACGTGGGCAACCTGCACGAGCAGGGCATGGTGGCCAAAAGCGACCTGCTCTCGGTGCAGGTGGCCCTGGCCGATGCGCGCCAGCGCCATCTGCAGGTGGCCAATGGGCTGGATCTGGCGCGCGCCGCCTACAACCGCCTGCTGGGGCGGCCGCTGGATCAGTCCGTCTCGCTCGACGACCTGTCGCCCGAGGCGACGCAGGCTCAGTTTCACGCCCTGACCGAGCGGGCACTGGCCCGGCGCAGTGAGCTGGCGGCACTGGCGCGTCAGATTGAAGCGATGCGCCACCAGGCCGCCGCCGTGCGCGGCGAAACCGCCCCGCAGGTCGCGCTGTCCGGCGGTTACGGCTACCAGGAGAATCGCTATCAGGTACACCCGGGGCAATGGATGGTCACCCTGGGGGTCAAGTGGAGCCTGTTCGATGGCGGCGTGGCCGGCCACCGCGCCAGCGCTGTCGAGCGCCAGGCCGCAGCATTGACGGAGCAGCGCGACGACCTGGCCTCCATCATCGCCCTGCAGGTCCGCCAGACCTGGCTGGATGTGGAAGAGACCCGCAAGCGCCTCATCGTCACCCAGTCGGCCATCGCCCAGGCCGAGGAGAACCTGCTCGTGGCGCGCGACCGCTATGCCAACGGCCTGTCCACCCATACCGAGGTTCTGAATGCCGAGACCTTGCGCACGGGCAGCGAGAGTAACCACGCCAATGCGCTGTTTGATGCCGCACTGGCGGGGCTGCGGCTCAAGCGCGCCACAGGCGAACTCTGAGTTTGGCGAGAATGGTGTGGCAGCTTTGAGTTTGAATCTGCTATCCGGCGAAACTACGCCTGCTGGAGCAATCAAGAAGTTGCTATTGCCGCTGCGGAAATCTGCCGAGCAATTGAGGGCGATGGCCCCGCAGTTTTTAGCCTCCGTTGGGCACACTTTGCCACGAATACGAAGGGACTTCCCGCTTCCTGGTAACGGCATCAAGTGCCAAGATTGGATTTGGAAGTCAATCTGTAACCTTTGGAAGGAGAAGTCCCATGAGCGAGATTACACGAGTTGGTGTTGATTTGGCAAAGAACGTCATTCAAGTTCATGCCGTCGATGTGGCTGGCAAAGTAGTCACCAACAAAGCCTTGCAGCGAGACAAATTCATGCTCTGGTGTGCTCAGCTCCCGGCAGGCTGTCTGATCGCCATGGAAGCCAGCTCCAGCGCCCACCATTGGGCCCGCAAGCTGGTCGCGTTGGGGCTGGATGCGCGCATCATTGCTGCCCATCTGGTGGAGCCCTACCGACTGCAAGGAAAAAGTGGCAAGAACGACGCCAACGACGCAGCAGCCATTTGCGAAGCCGCCTCGCGTCCAACCATGCGCTTTGTCGCCATCAAAACCGTCGCCCAGCAAGGCATGCTCAGCGTGCACCGCCTGCGCGAAGGTTTGAAAGAAGAGCGCACGGCCTGCACCAACCGCATTCGCGGCATTCTGGCCGAATT
>JAZKAP010000024.1:0-135018 GCA_040389085.1 Pseudomonadota bacterium | reverse complement strand
GAGCACCGCGTTGGTCTCGCTCAGGTTGGCCGTCGCGCTGGTCAGCGTCGAGACTGACCCCCCAAGAGCAGCAGAATCCGACACAGAAGCCACAGAAGCCGCCGGAGCAACAGAAGCGCCAGTGGCGGGAAGTGCAGCCAAAAAGCCCTGATCGTCCAGATCAGACGCATCCGCCGCATTGTCGGATCGCTGAGCGCCACCAGTTGGTAAATAACCCAAAGCCTGCCTATCGAGCGAGGCATATTCATAGGTTAACGGTGCCAGTACCTCGACCGTCCTTAACAACTGAACAAAATTGTTGCCATCGTCAGCCCTGATATGGGTGCCGCCGACGTCAGAAGCCGAGTTCACCCCTGATGATGTTTCCTGCAATAGCCTGTCAAGGCTACTGCCTTCGCTGATGGCATTAAGAATGCTTGTGAGCTCCCCGACACGCGGCAAAAGAGCTCCGCTATTGGCATCCGGCAAGACGTTGCCAAAGACCGTTGAGTCAAGTGTTACGGTTTCTCTGGAGCGGAGAAGAAATTTCCCCCCATGATCGAAGGCGAGCTCCACACGGCCACCGGTAGCCGTGACAATCACTTCCCCTTCAAAAACAGGATCACCAAACTTGAGAGGTCGCTGCCCACCATCGCTGTCTTGAGCGAAAGCTATGCCTTCAATCAAAACGACATTGCCGACGACGTTGGCTTCTTTTGCCATAGCGAATTCCAGACGGAGTTATTACATTGGGTTTCAATGTAGCCCGTTTGTCTGGCCGGGAGAACTGTACTGAGGTACTAGGTCGAACCTGGACTTTCGGGGCGTCCAGGCGCCTGGCCATTCACGACCAGCGACAACTGGAGGCGATCCCGCACATGGAGTTTTTCGAGAATGGCGCCGACATGCGCCTTGACAGTGCGCTCCGTAATGCCGAGTGCCCGGGCAATTTCCTTGTTGCTGGCCCCGGCAGCCAGCGTGGCAGCAACCTCTTTCTCCCGATCAGTGAGATCTTTAGACCAGCTCGCCCCCTCCGCAGCGGCAGCCCCGCTGGCCTGCGCCTGAACGCGGCTGGTGGCGCTAACCAGCCGCTGCATCAATGACTCGCCAATCCAGAGCCCTCCCTGTAATACGACTGCAGCTACCTGAACCAAAACCTGGGAAAAAGCGTGCGTATTGCAATATCCCCGTGCACCTGCCGAAAAAGCGGCAATCGCCTCCTCATCTGTCGGAAGATCGCTTAATACCACGCATGGAACCAGCTTCAAACGCGGGGCAAGACGCTCCATCTGCACAGCCACAGGCACACCTTGCTCTAGCCGTAGCCAAACGAGATCTACCCTACCGGCCCCCGAACCAGGTCTCGCGGAGTGGACTTTGCCGGCTCTTCCTGTCTTGAAAGCCTCACTCCAGCGAGGAAGCATGCGTCCGTGCGGGCAGAGAAATAGATGTCCGGCGTCCTGAATTCCCACTGCCGCCCCGATCTAGCGCTCTGTAAAGGCGGCTTGTTTTGCCTTCAATACAGGTTTGAGAAGATAGGACAGTATGGATTTTTGGCCGGTGATGATATCCACTTCAGCGACCATGCCCGGAATAATAGGCAAGCCCTCGCCAAGCTTGGATTTTTCGGTACGAACACGCACGGTATAAAAGGTATTGCCGCGTTCATCGGTGACCGAATCGGCGCCAATAAATTCCAGCTTGGCCTCCAGACCGCCATAGATGGAAAAATCATACGCCGTGAATTTCACCAGCGCCCGATCTCCTGGTCGCAAGAAAGCGATGTCTTTTGGCAAAACCTTGGCTTCGAGAAGCAGGTTTTCCTCGAGCGGCACAATTTCGATGATGTCCCTGCCAGGCTGGACCACGCCACCCACCGTATTGACAAGAAGGCGCTTGACCGTGCCTTTGACCGGCGACCGCAGGGAGGATTTATCGACCTTGTCCGCCAGTCCCACTCCTCCGGCGGAACTCACGTTTAGTTTCGCCAGCGTATCGGACAATTCCTTACGAGCCTCGCTCTGAAAATTCAGGGTGATTTCCTGAATCTTGCGTGAGGCCTCTTCGATTGCCGACTGTGTTTTTGAAATTTGGGCGGAGGCCATTTCCCGCTCCCCCAGAAAACGTCCGGTTTCCCGCTCCAGTCGCAGCAATTCGACTTCCGATACAGCACCATCCTTGAGCAAGGGCTTGGTATACCCCAGCTCCCTGGCGGTCAACTCGTAAGCCCGGGACGCCTGCTCCCGTTTCGCCCGCACTTCAACCAGTTCCTGCTGACGCTGAGCCAATTGCTGCCGGGCGATAGCCAGCTGTGCATTCAATGTTGATGTACTGGCTTCGTAGGAACGGAGTTCTTCTCCGACTGTCTTCGGCGCCTCGGCAACGGCTTCAGGGGGAGGTACAAAAGCCACCCCTTCAGCAAGGGCACGAAGTCGGGCCGCCTTGGCCAGCAGGGCCAGGTACTGGACGCGGTTTTCCTTCACGGAAGAATCGAACCGCGTCGTATCGATGTTTACCAACACCTGCCCGGGCTCCACAACCTGCCCCTCCTGCACAAGAATCTCGGAAACAACACCGCCATCCAGACTTTGCAGGACCTGCAATTGCCTGGAGGGAATGACCTTGCCTTCGCCTTTTGTAATCTCATCGACTTCCGAAAGCCCAGCCCATAAAACCGCCAGAATGAAAACCACGCCGAGGCTATTCACGAGCATTCTGGCTCGAAGCGGCTCCTGGGCGAGCATGGCACGATCTGCATCTCCGCCAAATCCTGCATCCATACGGCGATCATCCTCCCGCCACGAGGATAGGGTGCGGTCAAGCCCAGGCTGCAACATGCGCCGGACAGACTCCAAGCCTGCGATCAAGGGGCGAGCCAACGCTATCCATCGCGGCTTCATGAGGCTTTCCCAATACGGCCGGCTTTCAGGGCCTCGATAACCTGCTCATAGGGTCCATCGGCAACGATGCGACCCTCGTCAATAACAATTATGCGGTCGGCCAGATCCAGCAAGGTATTTCTATGCGTCACCACAACCATCGTCTTGTGTTTGGCATAGCTGCGCAAGCGTTCCTTGAATTGTGCTTCTGAAGAGAAATCCATGGCACCAGTCGGCTCGTCCAGCAACAACACAGGCGGTTCCAGCAACGCTGCACGGGCGATTGCGACACCTTGTCGCTGGCCGCCGGAAAGCGACTCTCCTCGCTCGCCAATGATCATGTCGAAGCCCTGGGGATGGCGATTGGCAAATTCGATCAAACCGCCCACCTCGGCAGCCGCCAGAATGGCGCCGTCGTCAGCATAGGGAGCAGCGATCGCGATGTTGTCGCGCAAGGTGCCATAAAAGAGCATGGCATCCTGCTCGACGTAACCGACGTTGCGACGCAAATCTGCGGGATCGAGCTGCCGGAGGTCGATGCCATCCATGGTGATCGCGCCTTCAGAAGGGGTGTAAAGACCCAGGATCAATCTCTGCAGGGTCGTTTTGCCCGACCCGACCCGGCCAATCACGACCACATTTTCCCCTGGCTTGATCCTGAAGGACACGCCTCGCAACGCCTCCTGCGTCCGCCCGGGATAACTGAAGTGCACATTGTCAAATACGATTTCCCCGGCGATATCGGGACGGTGTACAAAATTTATTTCATCGGAGCGCTCACCCGGCTTTTTCATCGTGTCCTCAAGCGAGGCCAAGGCTGTTCTGGCATTCTGGTATTGCATCAAGAGAGCCACAATTTGCCCCAGCGGAGCCATGGCGCGCCCGGACAACATCGTGGCCGCGATCAGGCCGCCCATGGTCAGCTTGCCTTCATGAATCAGGTACACACCAGCCACGATCATCACGATATTGATCAGTTGCTGCAGGCTTGAGACGACGTTGATCACCGAAGACGACAACAACCGCAGTTGGGCACTGACACGCGCCAGAAACGCGGCGGTGTCTTCGAGCTTGGCCTGCATTTGACTTTCCGCGCCGTGGGCCTTGATGGCCTCCATGGCTGTTAGTGTCTCCACCAACGTAGCATTGCGCATTGCAGAGGCCCTGAACGTGGTCTCTGAGAGCAGGTGCATCTTGTGCTGAACAACGTAGCTGTAGATGACAACCACAATGACCCCAACCAAGGGTGGAATGACCAGCGGCCAGGAAATCCAGCCGAGAACAAGGAAAAAGAGGAGGGCAAACGGGAGGTCAACCACAGCAGTGACCGTGGCCGACGCAATGAAATCGCGCACCGATTCGAAGGAGCGCAGTGTCGCCGCATAGGAACCCACAGACGCCGGCCGCTCGGAGAGCCGCATCCCGAGCACCCGTTCCATGATCAGCGTAGAGAGCTTGATATCTATGCGCGAACCCGCGAGATCCACAAAGTAACCCCGCATGACGCGAAGGAAATAATCAATGACCAGCACCAGCAACAGGCCGAAAGCCAGCATCCAGAGTGTCTCAACCGCGAAGTTGGGCACAACGCGGTCATAGACATTCATCGAGAAAAGTGGCAACGCGAGCGCAAACAAATTGATGAGGAGCGCCGCCGCCAGGATATCCCGGTAAAGAGGAAACTGGTCGCGGAAAGCGCCCCAAAACCAATGGCGCTGGGGAATGTCAGCCAGCTCAGGTGTGCGCTGATCGAAACGAAAGTTCGGCCGCGAGAAAATCGCAATGCCGACATATCGGCCAAGCAACTGTTCACGTGACAACTGCACAACGCCCTGCCCGGCCTCCGGAAATAGCAGGTTTGCCGTTTGTCCCTGGTCATCCCAGCCCAGCAAAAGACAGGCCCCATCTCCCTCAAGGAGCAGAACAACAGGCAACAGTGCCGAATCAATTTTTTCGAGGGGGCGCCGCAATATCTTGCATGACAGACCCGCGCGCGCTGCAGCACGAGAGAAGAGCGAGGGGGGAAGACCCGCCTTAGGCAGGGGAAGGCCGGCGGACAAAGCGGCCCGGGTGCTTGGGCGGCCATGTATGCGCGTCAGCTCCACCAGGCAGTCGAGCAAGGGATCGTGATGCAGCAAGTCTTCGCGCAAGCCTTGGGCCAAGTGGCTAGCCTCGCTCTTAGGACTGGTCTGCAATGGCACGTTCATGTCACTCATTTCTTAATCTTTAGGGTCAACTCATTCAAAACTAAAATTGACACTTGACGTAACCAATTGTAATAAAATCAAGCACTTGCCGCTACATCTGCAAGTCAGATTTTGCAAGTTGACAGCTATTTTGGTGACATTGCCAGCTTAGTGTGGTGGCTTTACCCCATGACGACCGCCCCATGCAGCCCACTACTCCCGTTTGGACGCGTACAGGGAGTTTACGCGACACCGGGACACACAGATTCGCCAATTGGGTCGCTCGGAGATAAAAGCGGTGCTACTGGCACATATAGCCCCGCCAAGGTGACCCACCAGCTCACAAGACACCGGCATCTCATGGAACTCCAAAGCAGCCATGAAGAAACAGCGGATCAAGATCTGAGCGCATGGACCAATGCGTAACGCGGTGCTGTCCACTCCACCAGCACCATCCCACAAACGGATGGGGGAAAGCAAAACGCCCACTTGATGTGGGCGTTTTGTACCCGGCATGATTAGCCGAGGAATTGGTTGCGCGGGCAAGATTTGAACTTACGACCTTTGGGTTATGAGCCCAACGAGCTACCAGGCTGCTCCACCGCGCGATAAGTATTTATTATAACCTATTCTGACTTGGCAATGTCAGAAGTAGTGTCTTCGGCAAGGTCTGGGCGATCCACCAACTCAACCAATGCCATTGGCGCGTTGTCCCCCACACGAAAACCCATTTTCAGGATACGGGTGTAGCCACCAGGGCGAGCCTTGTAGCGAGGGCCGAGTTCGGCAAAAAGCTTGACCACCATGTCACGGTCACGCAGACGGTCGAATGCGAGACGCTTGTTCGCGAGCGTAGGCTCTTTTGCCAGTGTGATCATCGGCTCGACGACACGGCGAAGCTCTTTGGCCTTGGGCAAGGTTGTTTTGATCGCTTCATGCTGAATAAGGGAATTCATCATGTTGCGTAACATGGCCAGCCGGTGTGAGCTGGTGCGATTGAGTTTACGAAGTCCGTGTCCGTGACGCATGGTGCTGTCCTTTCATTTTGTAATTCAGATAGCCGTATCAGGTACTACCTGTGCACTGCCTCCCGAGAGAGGCCTATTTTCAATTAACGCTTGTCAAGACCAGCCGGCGGCCAGCTTTCCAGGCGCATGCCAAGTGTCAGCCCCCGGGAGGCCAGGACTTCCTTGATTTCGTTGAGCGACTTGCGACCCAGATTTGGCGTCTTGAGAAGCTCGTTCTCCGTGCGCTGAATCAGGTCACCGATGTAATAGATGTTCTCCGCCTTGAGGCAGTTGGCAGACCGAACAGTCAGTTCGAGTTCGTCGACGGGGCGCAGCAAAATCGGATCAAATTGCTGGGAGCTGCGCTGCACAGGCGCATCAAACGCAGCCAGTTCGTTGCCTTCAAGCTGCGCAAATACAGCAAGCTGCTCAACGAGGATTTTAGCCGAGGCACGGACAGCATCTTCCGCAGTCACTGCACCGTTGGTCTCAATTTCCAGGACAAGCTTGTCGAGATCGGTGCGCTGCTCAACGCGGGCACTTTCAACGGTATAGCTCACACGTTTGACTGGTGAAAACGATGCATCCAGGACGATCCGGCCAATCGATTTGGTGGACTCGTCGCCATAGCGGCGCATGGTGCCAGGAACGTAACCACGGCCGTTTTCAACCTTGATCTGCATGTCAATCTTGCCGCCGTGCGACAAATTGACGATGACATGCTCTGGATTGATGATTTCGACGTCATGGGGCGTCTGAATGTCGGCAGCGGTTACGGGGCCTTCACCCTCCTTGCGCAAGCTCAGCGTCACTTCATCGCGATTGTGCAGCTTGAAAACGACACCTTTGAGGTTCAGAAGGATATTGACAACGTCTTCCTGGACGCCATCAATGGACGAGTACTCGTGCAACACGCCGGCGATCGTGACTTCAGTTGCGGCGTGACCCACCATGGACGAAAGCAAAACGCGGCGCAGGGCGTTGCCGAGCGTGTGGCCATAGCCGCGCTCGAAAGGCTCCAGAGTCACCTTGGCGCGATTGGCGGCAAGCTGCTCAACGTTGATAGTTTTTGGTTTCAGTAAATTGGTTTGCATGCATTCTTCCTCTCAATACCCTCGGCTCGTTACACCGATAAGGCCGGGTGAAGCGACCCTGCGCCTACAGTGCCCCGTAAGCGCAGGAACGAAAATTAACGTGAATACAGTTCGACGATCAACGATTCGTTGACGTCCGCAGCAAACTCGTCGCGATCCGGCACTTTCTTGAAAATGCCCTCACCTTTGTCTATGCTGACATCCACCCAGGCCGGCATGCCGACTTGCTGAGCCAACTGCAGAGCTTCCGCCACGCGGGTCTGCTTCTTGGACTTGTCACGAACAGCGATCACGTCGCCCGTTTTAACCATGTAAGACGGGATGTTGACCGAGCTGCCATTGACGGTGATCGCCTTGTGCGACACCAGCTGACGCGCTTCGGCACGGGTAGAACCGAAACCCATCCGGTAAACCACATTGTCCAGGCGAGATTCCAGAATGAACAGCAGATTGGCGCCGGTGTTTCCCTTGCGACGATCAGCTTCTTCGAAATAACGGCGGAACTGCTTCTCCAGCACGCCGTACATGCGCTTGACCTTCTGCTTCTCACGAAGCTGTAGACCGAAGTCCGAGGTCCGGGTACCGGAAGTGCGGCCGTGCTGACCGGGCTTGGAATCGAATTTGGCCTTGTCACCGATGGCTCTGCGAGCGCTCTTCAGGAACAGGTCGGTGCCTTCACGGCGGGATAGTTTGGCCTTGGGGCCGAGATAACGTGCCACTTGAATTCCTTATGTCATCTGCTGCAGAAACTGCAGGAGCCGCAGGTAGCAACCTGACGGCGGTGGGCTTGATAAAAACTCGCCCGGTTGGCCTGCGTGAAAACGAGGAACAAACCGGAAAAGCAGAACTTAAATACGACGGCGTTTCTGGGGACGGCAGCCGTTATGCGGCACTGGCGTGACGTCAGCAATCGAATTGATGCGAATGCCAAGCGCTGCCAGCGCGCGAACCGATGACTCACGTCCTGGACCAGGGCCTTTGATTTCGACATCAAGATTCTTGATGCCCTGTTCAATGGCAGCGCGACCAGCCACCTCAGAAGCGACCTGAGCTGCAAAGGGAGTCGACTTGCGCGAACCTTTAAAGCCCTGACCGCCAGAAGAGGCCCACGACAAGGCGTTGCCCTGGCGATCTGTGATCGTGATGATGGTGTTGTTGAAAGACGCGTGAACGTGAGCGACGCCGTCGGCAACGTTCTTGCGTACTTTCTTGCGAACGCGTTGTGCTGCGTTACTGCTGGGGGCTTTTGCCATAACTACCTCTTACTCAATTATTTCTTCAGGGACTGTGCCGCCTTGCGCGGACCCTTGCGGGTACGTGCATTGGTGCGTGTGCGCTGTCCGCGCATGGGCAGCCCGCGACGATGGCGGAAGCCACGGTAGCAGCCGATATCCATCAAACGCTTGATGTTCATCGTGGTTTCACGACGCAGGTCACCTTCAATGGTGAATTGCGCGATCTGGTCACGAATTTTTTCCAAGTCAGCGTCTGAGAGATCTTTGACTTTTTTGGAATACGCAATATCACATGCTTCGCAAATTTTGCGAGCACGAGTGCGACCGATGCCGAAAATAGCAGTCAAACCGATTTCGGCGTGCTGCTGCGGCGGAATATTGATACCAGCGATACGAGCCATGTGCGTCCTCTAAAACTCTTGAAATCAGCCTTGGCGCTGTTTGTGGCGTGGGTCTGTGCAAATCACGCGTACAACGCCCTTGCGGCGGATGATTTTACAGTTGCGGCAAATTTTCTTGACCGAAGCTGAAACTCTCATTTCTTTCTCCTAAACTTCTGAACTGTACTTACTTGGCGCGAAACACGATGCGTGCCCGCGACAAATCGTAAGGCGTTAACTCAACCGTTACCTTGTCACCAGGAAGAATGCGGATGTAGTGCATTCGCATCTTTCCCGAGATGTGACCCAAAACAATATGACCATTTTCCAGCTTTACGCGAAACGTCGCGTTGGGCAAGTTCTCCACGACCTCCCCCTGCATCTGGATAACATCATCCTTCGACATCCCAATCAACCACCTGGTGACGTTTTAAAATTCGCTTTCTTCAGCAGGGATTCATATTGCTGGGACATCATGTAGTTTTGTACCTGTGCCATGAAATCCATGGTGACAACCACAATAATCAGCAACGAGGTTCCACCGAAATAAAACGGCACGTTGTACTTCAAAATCAGAAACTCCGGCAGCAAGCACACAAAAGTGATGTAAATGGCGCCCGCCAGAGTCAAACGCACCAGAATCTTGTCAATGTAACGCGCCGTCTGGTCACCGGGGCGAATACCAGGAATGAAAGCACCACTCTTTTTCAGGTTGTCAGCCGTTTCACGGCTATTGAACACCAGCGCCGTGTAGAAGAAACAGAAAAATATGATCGCACTCGCATACAGCAATACATAGATCGGCTGGCCCGGCGTCAATGTGCCGGCGATATCCTTGAGCCAGCGCATGCCCTCGCCCGTGCTGAACCAGCCAACCACGGTCGCCGGCAGCAGAATGATCGACGAAGCAAAAATCGGAGGGATCACACCGGCCATGTTGAGCTTCAAGGGCAGATGGGAGGATTGGCCGCCATAGACCTTGTTGCCCACCTGCCGCCTGGCGTAATTAACCAGAATCTTTCGCTGACCACGCTCGACAAACACAACAAAATAGGTAACCAGGACGACAACCGCAACAATCACGATGGCCACCAGAATACTCATGGCACCGGTGCGAACCAGCTCAAGCAACCCGCCAAGCGCACTGGGCAGACCTGCTGCGATGCCCGCAAAAATCAGAATCGAGATGCCGTTACCCAGACCACGCTCGGTGATCTGCTCACCGAGCCACATCAGAAACATCGTGCCTGCAGTCAAGCTGACCACCGCCGTCATGCGAAAACCAAAGCCAGGGGCCAGCACCAGACCGGGGGAGCTCTCCAGCGCTATCGCAATACCCATGGACTGAAACAGCGCCAGACCCAAGGTCCCGTAACGGGTGTACTGAGTGATCTTCCTGCGACCAGCTTCACCTTCTTTTTTCATCTGCTCGAATGTCGGAACGACATAGGTGAGCAGCTGCATGATGATGGAAGCCGAGATGTAGGGCATGATGCCCAGCGCAAACACCGTGAACCGCGACAGGGCTCCACCGGAAAACATATTGAACAAACTCAATATGCCGCCCTGCTGCCCCTTGAACAGCTGCTGCAGCTGCCCGGGGTCAATTCCGGGAACCGGAATGTGAGCCCCAACCCGATACACCACCAGCGCAAGCAGCAAAAACACAAGCCTGTTGCGCAGATCGCCGAACTTGCCGGTTTTTGCAATTTGTGCAGAGCTGGTTGCCACTGGTCGTTATCCGTGTATGAGTATTAAGCGATCACGCCGCCAGCGGCTTCGATCACGGCCTTGGCACCTGCCGTCGCACCGATGCCATTGAGCTTGACAGCCTTGGTCAGTGCACCCGACTTGATGACTTTGACGTTCTTTGCCAGCTGCCCCACGAGGCCAGCCGTTTTGAGCGCCAACAGATCCACTTCGGCAAGGCCGAGCTGCTCAAGAGCAGTCAAGGTCACTTCCGCATTGAACTTGAGATTGTGCGACTTGAAGCCACGCTTGGGCAAGCGGCGCTGCAAAGGCATCTGACCGCCTTCAAAACCCACCTTGTGGTAGCCACCGGCACGGGATTTCTGGCCTTTATGGCCACGACCGGCCGTTTTGCCGATGCCCGAACCGATACCGCGACCGACGCGGCGTTTGGCATGTTTTGCGCCTGCGGCAGGCTTGATTCCGTTTAGTTCCATCATAAGCTCCGCTTACAGCACCTTGACCAGGTAGCTGATCTTGTTGATCATGCCGCGCACAGCGGGCGTGTCCTGCAGTTCGCTCTTGCTGTTGATACCGCGGAGACCCAGACCGCGCACCGTGGCGCGATGGGATTCCTTGGTGCCAATCGGGCTGCGAACCAGCGTCACCGTGAGTTTTTTCTCTGTCGTCATTGGGTATCGCCTTAGCCGAAGATTTCTTCGACGGATTTGCCACGCTTGGCTGCGATGTCCGAAGCCGTCGTGGAGTTATTCAGGGCGTCCATCGTTGCACGCACCATGTTGTACGGATTGCTGGAGCCATGGCTTTTAGCGACGATGTCAGTGATACCCATCACTTCAAACACCGCACGCATCGGGCCACCGGCAATGATGCCAGTACCTTTGGCGGCCGGCATCATCATGACGCTGGCAGCACCCCAATGGCCGAACACGTTATGGTGAAGCGTGCCATTTTTCAGGGACACTTTCGTCATGTTGCGACGGGCTTCTTCCATGGCTTTTTGCACGGCCGCAGGCACTTCTTTCGACTTGCCCTTACCCATACCGACACGACCATCGCCATCGCCAACCACGGTCAGGGCGGCAAAACCCAAAATCCGGCCGCCTTTGACAACTTTGGTCACGCGGTTCACCGCGATCATTTTTTCCTTCAGACCATCGTCTGGAGCGTCGTTTTGTTGTTTTGCTTGAAACTTAGCCATACTTAATTCCAGTCTGCTTAGAACTGCAAGCCAGCTTCGCGAGCTGCCTCGGCCAGCGCTTTGACGCGGCCGTGGTACGCAAAGCCAGCGCGGTCAAACGCTACTTTTTCCACACCTGCCGCTTTTGCCTTTTCGGCAATACGCTTGCCAATGGCCTGCGCAGCAGCAACGTTGGCACCCTTGCCCGAAGCGCCAAGGTCCTTGCGAACTTCGACTTCCGCGGTCGAGGCAGATGCCAGGATCTTGGTGCCGTCGCCAGAGATAACGCTGGCGTAAATATGCAAATTGGTGCGATTCACCGTCAGACGGGCAACACCTTGCGTGGCAATGCGGATGCGGGTCTGGCGTGAACGACGAAGGCGCTGCTCTTTTTTGGTCAACATGGTGCAGCTCCTTATTTCTTCTTGGTTTCTTTGATCGTGATCTTCTCATCCGAATAACGGATGCCCTTGCCCTTGTAAGGCTCGGGAGGACGAACCGCACGAACTTCGGCAGCAATCTGGCCGACGCGCTGACGATCCGCACCCTTGATCACCACTTCGGTGGGCGTAGGCGTCGCGACCTGAATACCAGCCGGCATATCCATCACCACAGGGTGCGAATAACCTACCGTTAAATTCAGCTTGGCACCTTGCGCCTGGGCCTTGTAACCCACACCAACCAGGTTCAGCTTTTTCTCGAAGCCCTTGGTGACGCCCGTCACCATGTTGTTGACCAACTGACGCATGGTTCCACTCATGGCATTGGCTTCACGCGACTCGTTGGCCGGCACAAAAGTCAACTGGCCAGCATCATTCTTGATGGTCACCAGGGAATTTTGCGTCAGCGCCAAGGCGCCGAGGGCACCCTTGACATTGATCTGGTCGTCTTTCATCGCCACGTCCACGCCCTGGGGCACGACGACTGGCATTTTTCCTACACGAGACATTTCAGTTACTCCTCAATGCCCGTTAGGCCACATAGCAAAGCACTTCACCACCGATACCGGTAGCGCGCGCCTTACGATCAGTCATGACACCTTGGGGGGTCGTGACAATGGCGACACCCAGACCGTTCATGACCTGGGGGATGGCGCCGTGGCCTTTGTAGACGCGAAGGCCGGGGCGGCTGACGCGCTCAATGCGCTCAATCACCGGGCGTCCTGCGTAATACTTCAGGGCGATTTCCAACTGGGGCTTGCCATCGTTGGCGCTGACGGAAAAGCCATCGATATAGCCCTCATCCTTCAACACCTGCGCAATGGCGACTTTGACTTTTGAAGACGGCACCAGCACAACGGCCTTTTCAACCATTTGTGCATTGCGGATGCGTGTCAGCATGTCGGCAATAGGATCACTCATACTCATTTGCGGTTCTCCTATGCTTACCAGCTTGCCTTGGTGATACCAGGGATATCACCAGCAAAAGCCAACTCGCGGATCTTGGCGCGAGCCAAGCCAAATTGACGGAATGTGCCACGCGGACGACCCGTGATCGCACAGCGGTTGCGCTGACGTGTCGGATTCGCATTGCGGGGCAACTTTTGCAACTCCAGACGGGCCAGTGCGCGCTCTTCATCGGAGCGCTTGGCGTCGTTGGACGTCGCTTTGAGTTCAGCGTGTTTCTTGGCGAACTTGGCCACGAGTTTGTCGCGCTTCAGTTCACGTTGCAATAAAGCCTGTTTTGCCATGCCCGCCTCAGTTCTTGAACGGAAAACGGAAGCCGGTGAGGAGCGCCTTGCACTCTTCATCAGTCTTAGCCGTGGTGGTGATGCTGATGTTGAGACCACGCAAGGCGTCAACCTTGTCGTACTCAATCTCAGGGAAAATAATCTGCTCTTTCACGCCGATGTTGTAGTTGCCGCGACCATCAAAGGCCCGGCCGGAGATACCGCGAAAGTCACGGACACGAGGCAGAGCCACCGTCACAAAACGATCAAGGAACTCATACATCTGGACGCCGCGCAGCGTGACCATGCAGCCAATCGGAAGGTCTTCGCGGATCTTGAAACCGGCGATAGCCTTCTTGGCCTTGGTCACCACCGGCTTCTGGCCGGCAATCTTGGTCATGTCGCTGACGGCATGTTCCATGACCTTTTTATCGGCCACAGCCTCACTGACACCCATGTTGAGGGTGATCTTGGTGATGCGGGGAACCTGCATCGGGGAGGTGTAACCAAACTTTTCCATCAAGCTTGGTGCGATTTTTTCGCGGTATTGCTGTTGCAAGCGTGCCATGTTCATGCAGCCTTAATTTCTTCGCCGCTGGACTTGAAGACGCGCACTTTTTTGCCGTCAGCCAACAACTTGATACCCACCCGATCCGCCTTGCCCGTTGCAGCATTGAAAATGGCCACATTGGACTGGTGAATCGGCATGCTTTTTTCCACGATGCCGCCAGTGGCGCCCTTGAGAGGGTTGGGCTTGGTGTGTTTTTTCACCAGGTTGATCCCGTCCACCAGCACATGGCTGTCGTCCTTGCGCAGCGAAATCGTGCCGCGCTTACCCTTGTCACGACCTGCGATCACAATGATCTCGTCGCCTTTGCGAATCTTGTTCATGGCGCGTCCTTACAGAACTTCAGGAGCCAGGGACACGATCTTCATGAACTTCTCGGTGCGCAACTCGCGCGTCACCGGTCCGAAGATGCGGGTGCCGATAGGCTCCAGCTTGGCATTAAGCAACACAGCTGCGTTGCCATCGAATTTGACGAGTGAACCATCGCCGCGACGGATGCCCTTGGCAGTACGAACCACCACAGCACTGTAGACCTCGCCTTTTTTGACGCGGCCACGCGGAGCGGCTTCTTTGATACTCACCTTGATGACATCGCCGACGCTGGCATAGCGGCGCTTGGACCCGCCCAGCACCTTGATGCACATCACAGATTTGGCACCCGTGTTGTCAGCAACATCGAGTTTGGATTGCGTTTGAATCATTTAAATTAGTCCCAACTTGCACCAGCGCCTTTTCCCAGAGGGAAGACTTGCCAGTCAGTCTTGGGCCCGTCGTCCACACCGCAAACCACTTGCGATGCTTCCGTTAGGCAGAATTCTCAGCTTTTTACAGCGAAGCCCACGATTATTAACAAATTTCTCCCGGCTGTCAACACCTGTTGCTGCAAATTGTTCGTCCCGCACGACGCGTCGTCAGGACCAACTGCAAAAACAGCATCAATTCCTTTGTGGGCGCGCACAGTCCGCTATCAAATATGAAGCGTCGGCAGCCAGTTCTCCTGCGCTGGACGCAGCGATGGAAGAAATCAGGCCGGCAAAGTGAGGTACTGATCGGCCAGGACCAGAAAATCGGCGAGCCGGGGATCCACCCCGGTTTCCTGCGCCAGCAACTCGGCCACACTCCCCGCCAGGGTCTTGGCAAGCGCGGCGTCCAGAAACAGGAGCCGGGATCGGCGCGCCAGCACATCCTCCACCGTACGGGCGTACTCGTAGCGCCCGGCAAAACGCACCATCGCCTCGGTCAGACCACCTCCCAGCATCCTCTCCGGCCCCGGCAGGGCTTGGACGGCAGCCGCATCGCTCCCATACAGATGCAGCCCCGGAGCATCGCTAATCTTGTGAACGGATGGCTGGGCGCCTACCAGCTGGAGGCTGGCCGTGACGCCGCCCGGGCGTTTTGCCAGCAACTCCGCGTCAAAACAGCTCTCCAGCACGTCTTCCGCCATGGCGCGGTAGGTCGTCCACTTGCCGCCGGTCACGGTGACCAGGCCGCTTTTGCTGACCAGGACCGTGTGTTCACGCGACAGCGCCTGGGTGCTGTCACCATCGTCTTGCGGTGGTTTGACCAGCGGACGCAAGCCGACCCAGATGCTCTTGATGTCGGCCGGGCCGGGTGCCCGACTCAGGTAACGCGCCGACTCACCGAGGATGAAGTCGACCTCTTCGCGGAAGGCCAGAGGTTCGCGCGCCAGGTCGTTGCGCGGCGTGTCGGTGGTCCCCAGGATGGTCTTGCCCAGCCACGGCACGGCAAACAACACCCGGCCGTCCGCGGTTTTGGGAACCAGCAGGGCGTGGTCGGTGGGCAAAAACGAGCGATCAACGACGATGTGAACACCCTGGCTGGGTGCCACCATGGGTTTAGCCTCGCGCCCTATGGCCTGGCCGTCGAGCAGTCGCAGCTGATCGACCCACACCCCGGCCGCATTCACAATACATTTGGCTTGCAGCGTAAGTGTCTGCCCACTTTCATGATCAACTACATGCAAGCCCACCAGCTTGCCACCCTCATGGACGAGACCGGTCGCAGCACAATAATTGACCAGCAAGGCGCCGGCGCGCGCGGCACTGCGCGCCAGCGCAAGTGCCAGCCGCGCATCGTCGAACTGGCCGTCCCAATATTTGACCCCGCCCCTCAGTCCGGACTGGCGGGCCGTTGGCTGGAGCTGCAATGTTTCAGCGCGGTTGAGGAATTCGGTGGCGCCCAGGCCGGCCTTGCCGGCGAGCGCGTCATACATCTTGAGCCCGATGCCATAAAACGGAGCCTCCCAGAACTTGTAAGAAGGCATCACAAAAGGCAGGGGCTGCGCCAGATGCGGCGCATTGGCCAGCAGGCGCGTCCGTTCGTGCAGGGCTTCGCGAACCAGGGAAATGTTGCCTTGCGCCAGATAGCGAACCCCGCCATGCACCAGCTTGGTGGCGCGCGAGGAGGTCCCCTTGGCAAAGTCGTGCGACTCGACCACGACGACGGAGAATCCGCGTGCCGCGGCATCCAGCGCGACACCGAGGCCGGTGGCCCCGCCGCCGATGATCGCAATGTCGTATGTGTGGGGTGCCCTGAGGCGTTCTATCAGGTCTGCGCGTCGCGTCGGCAACGGTGGGGAATCAAAAGTCATGGGCTCCATTGTCCATCTCCGCGGCAACCCCGGAACAGGTTGCGCCTTCCTGGCTTTCTTGTTGGCAAGCGCGCACGGACGCGGTGGTCCGTGCGCGGGCTTGCATCAGTCAAGCAACATGCGGGCCGGAGCCCGGGCGGTTGCGGTCAACGGACTTTGCCATCCTTCCAGGCCTGCAGCAGCTTGTCGTAGTTGATGGTCTCGCCCTTGGGCTTTTCGTTGGCCAGCTTTTTCCATGGCGCGCCGGTGTCGCTGAGGTACTTGGCCGGATCGCCTTTCGGGTTGAGCTTGGGAGCGCACCGGTCCATGCCCGCACGCTCGAGACGGGCCATGACCTGGTCCATCTCTTCGGCCAGCGTGTCCATCGCACCCTGAGGCGTTTTTTCACCGGTGACGGCCTGGGCCACGTTTTTCCACCAGAGCTGAGCCAGCTTCGGATAGTCGGGCACATTGGTGCCCGTCGGTGTCCAGGCCACACGGGCCGGGCTGCGGTAGAACTCCACCAGGCCACCGAGCTTGGGCGCCATGTCGGTCATGGCCTTGGAGCGGATGTCCGATTCGCGGATCGGCGTCAGGCCAACAATGGTCTTCTTCAGCGAGGTGGTCTTCGCGGTCACGAACTGCGCGTACAGCCAGGCGGCCGCCGTCCGGTTTTCGTCATGGGCCGAGAAGAAGGTCCAGGAACCCACATCCTGGTAACCGTTTTGCATGCCCTGTTTCCAGTAAGGTCCGTTGGGGCCGGGCGCCATGCGCCACTTGGGCGTGCCGTCGGCATTGACCACCGGCAAGCCCTTCTTGGTCATGTCGGCCGTGAAGGCTGTGTACCAGAAGATCTGCTGGGCAATCTGCCCCTGCGCCGGCACCGGGCCGGCCTCGCCGAACGTCATGCCGGTGGCTTCCTTGGGCGCGTATTTCTTCATCCAGTCCACATACTTGGTCAGTGCGTAGACAGCGGCAGGCGAGTTGGTCGCACCGCCGCGAGACACGGATGCACCGACCGGTGTGCACTTGTCGGCAGCCACGCGGATGCCCCATTCATCGACCGGCATGCCGTTGGGGATGCCCTTGTCGGCCGTACCGGCCATCGACAGCCAGGCGTCGGTGAAGCGCCAGCCCAACGACGGGTCCTTCTTGCCGTAGTCCATGTGACCGTAGATCGGTTTGCCGTCAATGGTCTTGACGTCTTCGCTGAAGAAGGCGGCGATGTCCTCGTAGGCGCTCCAGTTCAGCGGCACGCCCAGCTCGTAGCCGTATTTGGCCTTGAACTTGTCCTGCAGGTCCTTGCGCGCAAACAGGTCGGCGCGGAACCAGTACAGGTTGGCGAACTGCTGGTCGGGCAGCTGGTACAGCTTGCCGTCCGGTGCCGTGGTGAAACTGGTGCCGATGAAGTCCTTGATGTCCAAGCCGGGGTTGGTCCATTCCTTGCCCTTGCCGGCCATGTAGTCGGTCAGGTTCATGACCTTGCCATAGCGGTAGTGGGTACCGATCAGGTCGGAGTCCGAAATCCAGCCGTCGTAGATCGACTTGCCCGACTGCATCGAGGTCTGCAGCTTCTCGACCACGTCGCCTTCCTGGATCAGGTCGTGTTTGACCTTGATGCCGGTGATCTCCTCAAAGGCCCTGGCCAGCGTCTTGGACTCATATTCGTGGGTGGTGATGGTCTCCGACACCACGGAAATTTCCTTCACCCCCTTGGCCTGCAGCTTTTTCGCCGCCTCGATGAACCATTTCATCTCGGCCATCTGCTGGTCCTTGCTCAGCGTTGATGGCTGGAATTCGCTGTCTATCCATTTTTTTGCCTCGGCATCGCCGGCGCTGGCGTTCTGCATGACCGCCAGCGCGGCTGCAAGTGCCAGTGCTGTGTAGCGCATCTTCATGACTTGTCTCCTCAATTGACAACCTCCCCCAGTGTTTCCATGACTCGCCCGGCCCGGGGAAGCAATGAGCCGAATCCGTACCCTCCCATTAGCCTTTGCGCATCACCAGCGCAATCCATCCCATGGAGATGAAAAAACTGAACCAGATGGACGGGTCGGCCTGCATGCCCAACGCCGCCCCGAGCTTGCCGCTGAGTCCGACAAAAATCAGATTGATATAGGCGGCCCCGAGCAGGCCGATGAACAGCCGGTCGCCGCGTGTGGTGTCCAGCGGCAGAAAACCGCGGCGCACGGTGGTGGGGGACTTGATTTCCCAGATCGTCATGCCGACCAGCATCAACACAATGCAGCTGAAAAAAACCGCCACAGGCAAGGTCCACGCCATCCACTCAAACATGTCTGTTCCTCCGTGTGCGCGGCTTCACACCCGCCCCATTGCAAAACCCTTGGCGATGTAGTGCCGCACGAACCAGATCACGATCGCGCCGGGCACGATGGTCAGCACACCCGCGGCCGCCAGGGTCGCCCAATCCATGCCGGACGCCGAGACGGTGCGCGTCATGGTAGCCACAATCGGTTTGGCGTTGACGCTGGTCAGGGTGCGGGCCAGCAGCAGCTCAACCCAGCTGAACATGAAGCAGAAGAAAGCCGCCACGCCGACGCCGGCCTTGATCAGCGGCAGGAAGATGCGAACGAAGAAACGCGGGAAGGAATAGCCGTCGATATACGCCGTCTCGTCGATCTCGCGCGGAATGCCGCTCATGAAGCCTTCCAGGATCCAGACCGCCAGCGGCACGTTGAACAGCAGGTGCGCAAGTGCCACCGCGATGTGGGTATCCATCAGGCCCACCGTGGTGTAAAGCTGGAAGAAAGGCAACAAAAACACGGCAGGCGGCGTCATGCGGTTGGTCAGCAGCCAGAAGAAAACGTGTTTGTCGCCGATGAAGCTGTAGCGGGAAAACGCATAGGCGGCCGGCAGCGCCACGGTGATCGAGATCACGGTGTTGATCGCCACATAAATCAGCGAATTGATGTAACCCGAATACCAGGACGGGTCGGTGAAGATGGTCCGGTAATTGGCCCAGGTGAACTCCTGGGGAAAAAAGGAGAAGCTCGACAGGATTTCCGCGTTGGTCTTGAAGCTCATGTTGACCATCCAGTAGATGGGCAACAGCGCAAAAACAATGTAGGCAATGAGGAACAGCGTCCTCGCCTGGAAGCGGGGCTTATTCACCAGTGTTCTCCTTGGTCGCCGTGCCGACCCTCTGCATCCAGTTGTAAAGGATGAAACACAGCAGCAGGATGATCAGGAAGTAAATCAGCGAAAACGCCGCCGCCGGCCCCAGATCGAACTGCCCCACAGCCTTCTGCGTCAGGTACTGCGACAGGAAGGTCGTCGCGTTGCCCGGTCCGCCGCCGGTCAGGACAAAGGGTTCGGTGTAAATCATGAAGCTGTCCATGAAACGCAGCAGCACGGCGATCATGAGCACGCCGCGCATCTTGGGCAGCTGGATGTAGCGGAACACCGCGAACTTGCTGGCCCCGTCGATGCGCGCAGCCTGGTAGTAGGCGTCGGGGATGGAGCGCAGGCCGGCATAACAGAGCAGCGCCACCAGCGGCGTCCAGTGCCAGATGTCCATCACCAGCACGGTGATCCAGGCATGCAGCGCATTGCCGGTGTAGCTGTAGTCAAAGCCCATTTTCTGCAGAGCCATGCCGAGCAGGCCGATATCGGCGCGGCCATAGATCTGCCAGATCGTGCCGACCACGTTCCATGGGATCAGCAGCGACAGCGCCACCAGCACCAGAACAGCAGATGCCTTCCAGCCCTGCGCGGGCATGGACAGCGCCAACGCGATGCCCAGGGGAATTTCGACAGCCAGCACGGCAAACGAAAAAGTCAGCTGACGCCAGAGCGCCGCATGCAGGTCCTCGTCGCGCATGACGGCGGCAAACCATTCGGTGCCGACAAACACGCGCCGCTCGGGCGAGATGATGTCCTGCACCGAATAGTTGACTACTGTCATCAGAGGCAGGATGGCCGAGAAGGCCACACAGATGATGACCGGCAACACCAGCAGCCATGCCTTCTGGTTGACGGGTTTTGTGGTGGTGCTCATGACGCCCCCCCGCTTCCTGGCCTGGAACGGTTTCGCGCTGCGCTCATGCGATCAGCTCCTCATTTTTGTAGAAACAGGTATGGGCTCCGAGCAGTTGCAGCCAGGCGGTGTCGCCGGCTTGCGGCGCCGTCGCTCCGGAATGCAGGCGAACCTTCACAGCACCCTCACCCACCGTCGCCGTCAGCATCAAATGGGTCCCGATGTCCTGCACACGCACAACGCTCGCAGGCACGGCACCCGCAGCGCCGGACGCCGCCAGGGTTACATATTCGGGGCGTATACCGAGCTTGTAGTCGCCGGCCGGCAGTTCCCGCCCAGCCGGCATGGGCAGCGTATGGCCCGAGATGTCGAGTGCATCGCCGGTAGCCCGGGCGGGCAAAAAATTCATGCCGGGTGAACCGATGAAATGACCCACAAACGTGTGCTGCGGCCGCTCGAACAGCGCATCGGCTGACCCGATCTGCACCGCGCGGCCGCGGGTCATCACCACCACCTGCTGGGCAAAGGTCAGCGCCTCCACCTGGTCGTGTGTGACATAAATCAGTGTGAGCTTGAGCTCATGGTGGATCTGCTTGAGCTTGCGGCGCAGTTGCCACTTCAGGTGTGGATCGATGACGGTCAGCGGCTCGTCGAACAGAACCGCCGAGACATCGGGCCGTACCAGGCCGCGGCCCAGCGAAATCTTCTGTTTCGCATCGGCCGCGAGGCCGGCTGCGCGCTGGTTCAGCTGACCACTCATCTCCAGCATCTCGGCGATCTGCCCGACACGTTTTTTGATCTGGTCTTCCGGCATTTTCCGGTTGCGCAGCGGGAAGGCGAGGTTTTCGGCCACCGTCATCGTGTCGTAGATGACCGGGAACTGGAACACCTGCGCAATGTTGCGCTCCTGCGGCGTGGCATGTGTCATGTCCCGCCCATCGAATTTCACCGTGCCCTGCGACGGCGCCAGCAGGCCGGAGATCACATTGAGCATGGTGGTCTTGCCGCAACCCGAGGGGCCCAGCAGCGCGTAAGCACCACCATCCTCAAACGTCATCTGCAGGGGCAGCAGCGCGTAGTCGGCATCTTCGCGCGGATTCGCCTTGTACGAGTGCGCAAGGTCCAGGTCTATGCGGGCCATGTCAATGCCCTCCTTTGCGCTGCGGCGCGACCAGCAGGGCGCCGTTCGCATCAAACACATAGGCATGTGAGGGATGGAGATACAGCGCAAGCGGAGCACCCAGGTCGAAATAGTGCACCCCCGTGAGTTGGGCCACGAGCTCGCCCACCGCCGTGCTCACATGCACAAAGGTGTCTGAGCCTGAAATTTCTGCCAGTTCGACCTTGCCGGCCAGCGTGATGTCGCCATCGCGCCGGGTTTCGCGCAAGGCGCTGGCACGCACACCAACTGTCAGTGCAGGCGATGCACCCGGAGCCAGCGCGATGGCCAGCTCGGGGCCGCCCACCAGTTGCACACCCTGCCCGCTGGCCGTGGCAGCCATCAGGTTCATCGGCGGGTCGCTGAAGGCGCGGGCCACACGCAGCGATTTCGGCGCATGAAACACTTCTGCCGTCGGCCCGTACTGCAGCAGTTCCCCGCCATCCAGAACCGCGGTGTAGCCGCCCAGCAGCAAGGCCTCCCCCGGTTCGGTGGTCGCGTAAATCACCGTCGAATCCCCGACCGCAAACAATTGCGTCAGTTCCTCACGCAGCTCTTCGCGCAACTTGTAGTCCAGATTGACCAGCGGTTCGTCGAGCAGCATCAGGGGCGCGCCTTTCGCCAGTGCGCGCGCCAGCGCCACGCGCTGCTGCTGCCCCCCGGACAACTCGGCCGGGTAGCGGTCCAGGAACATCTCGATATGCAGGCGCTGGGCAATCTCGCGCACGCGCCGGGCAATGTTCTTTTCGCCGCGCAGCTTGAGCGGCGAGGCAATGTTGTCGGCCACCTTGAGCGAGGGGTAGTTGATGAATTGCTGGTAGACCATGGCCACGTTGCGCTCGCGCACCGCCATGCCGGTCACATCGGCGCCGTCCACCCGGACATGACCTGCGCTGGGGACATCGAGGCCGGCCATCACCCGCATCAGGCTGGTCTTGCCGGCTTGCGTGGCACCCAGCAGCACCGTGACTTCCCCCGGCCGCGGTGCAAGGCTCATTTCGTAAAGCCAGGTTTCGGGACCGACTTTTTTACTGATGCGGTCGAGCACAAGCTGCATCACACGCCTTTCGGGGCGGCAACGCGCACGGGAGTCGGGGAAGGAATGACATGCACGATTCGTTTATTTATGTTCGTATCTTTTCTATTTTTATTCCTTTTTGATTGTTTTTAATACATGTTTTCCCTTATTCTTTTCTTTTTGCTTCGATATAAAGTCGCGTGACTTCTCGGACAGAATGGCGCGTGAACTCCAATCCCAGGCAACTCAAACTTCTCGACGTGGTCCGCGCGCACGGCTCCGTCACCGTTGAACAACTCGCCGAGACCCTGGCGGTCACGCTGCAGACCGTGCGCCGTGACGTGCAGCGTCTGGCCGAAGCCGGGCTGCTGACGCGGTTTCACGGTGGCGTGCGGGTTCCAGGCTCGACCATTGAAAACCTCGCGCACCGCCAGCGCGAAAGCCTCAATGCCGACGGCAAGGCGCGGATTGCGCTGGCTGTCGCCAAGGAGGTGCCCGACAACTGCTCGCTGATCCTCAACATCGGCACGACCACCGAAGCCATTGCCAGGGCACTGATGCATCACAAGGGGCTGCGCGTCATCACCAACAATCTCAATGTCGCGGCCATCCTGAGCAGCAACCCCAACTGCGAGGTGATCGTCACCGGCGGCGTGGTGCGCGCGCGCGACCGCGGCATCGTGGGCGAGGCGGCCGTCGACTTCATCCGCCAGTTCCGGGTGGACATCGCGCTGATCGGCATTTCGGGCATCGAGGCCGACGGCTCCCTGCGCGACTTCGACTACCGCGAGGTCAAGGTTGCGCAAACCATCATTGGCCATGCCCGCGAAGTCTGGCTCGCCGCCGACAGCAGCAAGTTCAACCGGCCCGCCATGGTGGAACTCGCCACCCTGTCGCAAATCGACCGGCTGTTTACCGACCAGCCGCCGCCCGAGCCCTTCCCGGCGCTGCTGGCCGAAGCCGGGGTAAGCTGCGTCGTGGCCCTCCCCTGAGCCCCATCCACCCCAAGCGACGCCCATGACCTACCTGCTTGCCCTGGACCAGGGCACCTCCAGTTCCCGCAGCATCGTGTTTGACGCGCAAGGCCACATCGTGGCGCTCGCGCAGCAGGAACTGCCGCAGATCTACCCCCGGCCGGGCTGGGTCGAACACGACCCGATGGAGATCTGGCGCACCCAGATCGGCACAGCGCGCGAGGCCCTGGCCAAAGCCGGACTCAAGGCCGCAGACATCCGCGCGCTGGGCATCACCAACCAGCGCGAAACCACCGTGGTCTGGAACCGCAAGACGGGCCAGCCGATTCACCACGCCATCGTCTGGCAGGACAGGCGCGCCGAAGCCACTTGCGCGCAGTTGCGCCAGGATGGCAAGGCCGACCTCATCCAGGCCAAAACCGGGTTGCTGGTCGATGCCTATTTTTCCGGCACCAAACTGAAGTGGCTGCTCGACAACGTGCCACAGGCCCGGCAACAGGCGGCGCGCGGCGAACTCGCTTTCGGCACCATCGACAGCTGGCTGATGTGGCAACTCACCGGCGGCGCCCTGCATGCCACCGACGTGACCAATGCCTCGCGCACCATGCTGTTCAATGTGCACACCAACAGCTGGGACGATGAGCTGCTGGCGCTGCTGGACATTCCGGAGGGCCTGATGCCGCGGGTGTTGCCCTCGAGCACGCACTACGGCGACGTGCTGCCGGACCTGCTGGGTGGGGCCATCCCGATTGGCGGCGTGGCGGGCGACCAGCAAAGCGCCTTGTTCGGCCAGGCCTGCTTCAAGGAAGGCATGGCAAAAAACACCTACGGCACGGGCTGCTTCATGCTGGTGCACACCGGCCACAAATTCCAGACTTCGCACAACGGCCTGCTCACCACCAGCGCGGCGCAGGTCACGCCGCAAACCGAATACGCCTTTGAGGGCAGCGTGTTTGTCGGCGGCGCCGTGGTGCAGTGGCTGCGCGACGGCCTGCACGCGATCCAGGGCAGCGGCGAAGTGCAGGCGCTGGCGCAAAGCGTTCCCGATTCCGGCGGCGTCATGATGGTGCCGGCCTTCACCGGCCTGGGCGCCCCCTACTGGAAACCCGACGCCCGCGGCACCATCACCGGCCTGAGCCGCGGCACCACCGTGGCCCACATCGCGCGGGCTGCGCTGGAAAGCATTGCCTACCAGAGCGCCGCGCTGCTGCAGGCCATGAGCCGCGATGCGGTGGCGGCCGGGGCCGCACCGGTGGCCGAACTCCGGGTGGATGGCGGCGCCTGCATCAACGACCTCCTGATGCAGTTCCAGGCCGACCTGCTGGGCATTCCGGTCGTTCGGCCAGCCGTGACCGAAACCACGGCGCTGGGCGCGGCCTACCTGGCCGGGCTGTCCAGCGGCGTCTACGCCAGCACCGCTGAACTCTCGACCCTGTGGCGCGCAGAACGCACCTTTTTGCCGACCTTGAGCGCCGATCGTGCGGCAGGCCTGATGGCGCAGTGGGAACACGCGGTGCGGCAAACCGTGGCCTTGTAAGCCCGGGCCGGCGCACGTCCACGTCCTGTCACAACGCCTACAAGCGGGAGAGCTAGACTCGCTTGATGCCCTGCCAGCCCCCGCCCGCCCCGACCACATTTGAACTGACACGGCGCCGGCTGCTCGGTTACGGCGCTGCCGCTGCGTTGGGTCTGGCGGGCTTGACGCGCGTCAGGCCGACTCGGGCATCGCTGGCGTCACCCCGCCTGCGACTGATCGGCGAAGCCCGTCTGCCGCACCGGCTCCAGTTCCAGGGCACGACCGTCGGTGGCTTGTCGGGTGTGGACTATGACGAGGCCAGCGGCCTGTTCTATCTGCTCAGTGATGATGGCTCGGCCATCAATCCGGCGCGGTTCTACACGGCACGCCTGTCACTGGAAACAGACCGGTTAGGCGAGCCCGTCCTGACGGGCGTGACCAGCCTGCGCCAGGCCGATGGCAACACCTACCCCGCGGCGTTGCGAGGCATCCAGGTTCCCGACCCGGAGGCGATTCGCTGGCGCCCGGCCAGCCAGACCCTGCTGTGGACCAGTGAGGGGCACGCCCTGACCGGCGCTGCACCGGCCTTGCGCGAAAGCCGCACCGACGGCACGCTGGTGCGCGAATTTGCGTTGCCGGCCATGTTCGACTTTCAGCTCACCCGGGGGCCGCGCAGCAATCGGGCGCTGGAAGGCCTGGCCCTGAGCCCGGACGGCCGCCAGGCCTGGATCGCCATGGAAGGCGCGTTGCGCCAGGACGGTCCCCTGCCCACCGTGCAGGCGCCGGGCGGGCCCTGCCGCTTCACCCAGCTGGACTTGGCCAGCGGGCAGGTCGTGCGGCAAATCGCCTACATCCCCGACGCGATTCCGCGCGCACCTGTCCCGCCGGCCACGCAGGCCGACAACGGCGTCACCGAAATCCTGATGCTGGACGCCGACCGCCTGCTGGTGCTGGAGCGGGCCTACATGGCGGGACACGACGCCCTCTCGGGCAATTCGCTGCGTCTCTATCTGATTGACACGCGCCAGGGGTCGGACACGCTGAACGCCCCCCAGTTGCAGCCCGGCACCTTCCAGCCGGTTTCCAAGACACTGCTGGCCGATTTTTCGGCGTTCACAGGGGAAGGTCCCGGACCCCGGCTGCAGCGTCTCGACAATACCGAAGGCATGTGCTGGGGCCCGCGGCTTCCCAACGGCAACCGCAGTATTCACTTCATTAGCGACGACAATTTCAATTCGCGGCAAATCACCCAATGGCTGGCTTTTGAATTTTTTGACTGAACCTTCATGACTTCATCCCTTTCCCCAGACAGCAGCGTCATCGCCTTCATAGGCGGCGGCAACATGGCCAGCGCCATCATTGGCGGCCTGCTCAAACAAGGCACACCCGCCGACCGGATCCAGATCGTCGAGCCCTGGGCCGAGCAGCGCGCGAAACTCCAGGCGCAGTTCAGCATCGCCGCCGAGGCGGCGCCCGGCGCGGCGCTGGCATCCGCCGCTCTGGTGGTCTGGGCCGTCAAGCCCCAAACCTTCCGGGAAGCCGCCCTGCAGGCCGGCCCGCACACCGGCCAGGCCCTGCACCTGAGCGTGGCGGCCGGCATCCGCTCGGACAGCATGGCCTCCTGGCTGGCGACCGAACGCATCGTGCGCGCCATGCCCAACACACCGGCCCTCGTCGGCCAGGGCATGACCGCCCTCTTCGCCCGCCCTGCCGTCACCGCCGCCGAGCGCCACGCGGTCGAGCGCGTGATCCAGACCACCGGCGAGCACCTGTGGCTGGCGCAGGAAGAGCAGCTGGACGCCGTGACCGCGCTGTCCGGCTCCGGTCCGGCCTACGTGTTTTATTTCATCGAAGCCATGGTGCAGGCCGGCACCGAGATGGGGCTGAGCCGCGCGCAGGCACACCAGCTGGCGGTGCAGACTTTTGTCGGCGCCTCCGCGCTGGCCAAAGCGTCCAGCGAGCCACCGGAGACCCTGCGTGAACGCGTGACCTCCAAGGGAGGAACCACCTACGCGGCCCTGACGGCGCTGGAGCGGGATGGCGTCAAACAGCAGTTCATGCGCGCCATGCACGCCGCCCGGCAGCGCGCCGCGGAACTCGGTGACGAGTTCGGTGCGGCCTGAATTTTTGAACGAAATTTGACTCTAGCCCTTATTGCACGGGCACCAATAGCTACTTTTTTAATAGCAGATCACCGGCAGGCGGTTACACGCCAGCCAGCGCATACGACAGCGCGATGCCGGCGAACACCGTGAACCCCAGCCAGTGGTTCAGGCGAAAAGCCCTGAAACAGTCGTCGCGCTCACGCCGGCGGATCAGCCAGCCATGCCACAGCGCCTGCCCCAGCGCCACGGCAATCGCTATGAAATAAATAGCTGGTTGGGCAATATCCATCAGGGCCCAGGTCCAAATTGACAGGTAAATCAGGTAACTCGCCAAAACCGCCGCCACGTCGAAACGGCCCAGCGTGATCGCCGAGGTTTTCATGCCTATCCTGAGGTCGTCGTCGCGGTCCACCATGGCGTATTCGGTGTCGTAGGCAATCACCCAGAACAGATTGCCCAGCAACAGCAGCCAGGCCAGCGCCGGCACACGCGACTGCACCGCCGCAAACGCCATGGGAATGCCGAAGCTGAAGGCCACGCCCAGCACGGCTTGCGGCATGGACACATAACGCTTGGCATAGGGGTAGACCACGGCCACCGCCAGCGCGGCAAACGACCAGGTGATGGTGGCCGTGTTGGTGGTCAGCACGAGGCCAAAAGCCAGCAGCGCCAGCACGGCGCCCAGGATCAAGGCTTCCCGTACAGACACCGCGCCCCGCGTCACCGGGCGCTGCGCCGTACGTTTGACATGCCGGTCGAACTCGCGGTCGGCAACGTCGTTGAGGCAGCAGCCGGCACTGCGCATCAGGATGGTGCCCAGGGTGAACACCGTCAGCAGGTGCCAGCCAGGGAAACCGTGCGACGCGACCCACAGCGCCGACAGCGTGGGCCAGAGCAGCAACAACCAGCCGGCGGGTCGGTCCCAGCGGATCAGTTGCAGATAGAGGGCGAGTTTGTTTTTCAAGCCCTCAATTCTGGCACCACTGTCCCGCCTGGACGCCAGGTCCTATTCCTCGAGAAGGGAACGCAGCATCCAGGCGGTCTGCTCGTGCACCGTCAGGCGCTGCGTCAACAGGTCTGCGGTCGGCTGGTCGTCGGCCTTGTCGGCCACCGGGAACAGCTCCCTGGCCGTGCGTGCCACCGCCTCATGGCCCTTGACCAGGATGCGCACCATCTCCAGCGCCTTGGGCGGGGTGGTGGGCGCGTCGGGCACCGAGGCCAGCTTGCTGAACTGCGCATACGAACCCGGCGCCGGATGGCCCAGCGAGCGGATGCGTTCGGCCACCGGGTCCACCGCGGCCCACAGCTCGGTGTACTGCGTCATGAACATGGCATGCAGGGTGTTGAACATCGGCCCCGTCACGTTCCAGTGGAAGTTGTGCGTGGTCAGATACAGCGTGTAGGTGTCCGCCAGCAAACGGCTCAGGCCCTGGGCGATCGCGGCGCGGTCTTTTTCGCCGATGCCGATGTTGATGGGCGGCGCGCCGGTGCGGCCGGCAGAAGCCTTGGGAGTTGTTTTGGCCATGGTGTGTCCTTGATTGAAAGAGTCTGGACTTCACTCTAAGCAATCGACAAGCCCAAGGCAACAGTCAAACTGTATCGCCTTGATAGGCGTCATGAAACCAGCAGGGAACCGGGTCAGGACAGGCGGGTCACGCCCGGCAGTTCACAGGCGTAGATCGCGTTGCGCAAGGCGGCGATCGCTTCATACCGGGTGAAACTGCGGCGCCAGGCCAGCACCACACGCCGCGTCGGCACATGGCCCTCAAACGGCAGGTAGCGTATGTAGGAGGGCAACTCCGGCACTTCCTTGCTCCTGGCTTTCGAAACGGCTTTGGCAGGTGCCGGCGGCAGCAGGGCCTCCTTGGGCACGCTCAGCCGCGGCACCAGCGTCACACCCATGCCGGCCGCCACCATGTGTTTGATGGTCTCCAGCGACGAGCCTTCAAAACTTTTGCGTATGCCCTCGGCATTGCTCGAAAACCGGGCGAACTCGGGGCAGACCTCGAGCACGTGGTCGCGAAAGCAGTGGCCGGTGCCCAGCAACAGCATGGTTTCTTTTTTCAGCTCTTCGGCGGTGATGTTGCTGCGCGCGGCCAGCGGGTGGTTGCTCGGCACGGCCGCCATGAAAGGTTCGTCGTACAACGGCGCAATCGCCAGGTTGGTGTCGGGAAAAGGTTCGGCCAGGATGGCGCAGTCGATCTCGCCGGTGCGCAGCTCTTCCAGCAGCTTGACGGTGAAGTTCTCCTGCAGCATCAGCGGCATTTGCGGCGTCAGCGCAATCGCCTGGCGCACCAGGTCGGGCAGCAGGTAGGGGCCGATGGTGTAGATCACGCCCAGCCGCAACGCACCGGCCAGCGGGTCCTTGCCGCGCTTGGCAATCTCGCGGATGCTGTCGGCCTGCTCCAGCACGCTCTGCGCCTGGCGCACGATCTCTTCGCCCAGCGGCGTCACCGTGATTTCGTTGGCATTGCGCTCGAACAGCTTGACCTGCAGCTCTTCCTCGAGCTTCTTGATCGCCACGCTCAAGGTCGGCTGCGACACGTGGCAGGCCTCGGCGCCCTTGCCGAAATGTTTTTCGCGGGCGACGGCGACGATGTATTTGAGTTCGGTGAGCGTCATGGGCTTATTGTGCGGCTTTTCGCGGTGGACTTTCCAGCGCTTGCGGCTTAAGCACCAAGCCGGGTCTTGCCCGGCAGTCGAGGCACTTCCTGTCAGTTGTCCCAAGCCTCACGCCGCGTTTGAGGCTTGCGATAGACAGTAGGCGCAACTCCCCACTCCCACCCCTAACCCCTCCCTCGCCCCGCTGGGCGATGGAGGGGGACTTCATTTGGCCGCGTGTGCTGCGCCCGCGTGCATGAATGACAGTCCCGTGATCCGACATGACGCGCTCTGCGCGTCATGTCTCCCCGCATTCGGCCTCTGGTATTTCTTCGATTCCCCACCCGTCGGGCTGGGCCGAGGAGCGCAGGCAAAAGCGGATCAGGGCTGGCGTTGTTTGAGCCGCAGGCGAGTTTAGCCAGACCCCGCTTTTGCCGAAGCACCGCAGGCTGCCCGCAGCGAAGCGGAGGGACCCAGACCATCGGGTCGCCTTTCTTTTGGGTACTTTTCTTTGGCGACGCAAAGAAAAGTGCCTCGCCCGCCGGGGCGAGACCCGGCTTGCGGGCGCGTTCACAAAGCCTGAAGCAAGCAACCCGCCTTCAAGCCTTCAAAAACTCCGCCTTCCCCCCCAGCCACCGCAAGATATGCCGGTGCGCCAGCTCAGGGTACTTGTCCAGCATCACCGGCGCCAGGGCCCGCGCCCAAGCCAGCAGCTCGGTATCCGTAGCCAGGTCCGCAAACCGCAGCAGCGGCGCGCCCGACTGGCGTGCCCCCAGAAACTCCCCCGGCCCGCGGATCTCCAGATCGCGCCGGGCGATCTCGAAACCGTCCTGGGTCTCCACCATGGCCTTGAGCCGGGCGCGTGCAGTTTCACCCAGGCGCGGTGCGTCACCAGTCGAATACAGCAACACACAGGCCGAGGCGGCGGCGCCGCGCCCGACGCGGCCGCGCAGCTGGTGCAGCTGGCTCAGGCCAAAACGTTCGGCGTGTTCGATCACCATCAGCGAGGCGTTCGGCACGTCCACCCCCACCTCGATCACCGTGGTGCTGACCAGCACGCCGAGCTGGCCACTGGTGAACAAGGCCATCACCGCTTTCTTTTCAGCCGGCGGCATGCGTGAGTGCAGCAGGCCGACGGGCGTACCGGGCAAGGCGGCGCTCAGCGCTTCATGGGTCTGGGTGGCGTTGATCAGGTCGACCGATTCACTCTCTTCGATCAGCGGGCAGACCCAGTAGACCTGCCGGCCCTCGGCGAGCTGGCTGCGGATGCGCTCCACCACCTCGTCGCGCCGCGCCTCGCTGACCACCTTGGTGACGATGGGTGTGCGGCCGGGCGGCAACTCGTCAATCGTCGAAACATCGAGATCGGCGTAATAACTCATGGCCAGCGTGCGCGGAATCGGGGTTGCCGTCATCATCAGCAGGTGAGGCTCTTCTCCGCCTTGCGTCATCTTGCTGCGCAGAGCCAGCCGCTGCGCCACGCCAAAGCGGTGCTGCTCGTCGATGATGGCCAGCGCGAGGTTCTTGAAAATCACCTTGTCCTGGATCACCGCATGGGTGCCGACCACCAGGCCGGCCGCGCCGCTTTCGATCATGGCCAGGGCTTCGCGCCGCTCCTTCGCCTTCTGGCTGCCGGTGAGCCAGGCGGTCTGGATGCCCAGCGGTTCGAGCCAGCCGATCAGCTTGCGAAAGTGCTGCTCGGCCAGGATTTCGGTGGGCGCCATCAGCGCACACTGCCAGCCGGCGTCCATGCAGCGCGCCGCGGCCAGCGCCGCCACCACGGTTTTGCCGGAGCCCACGTCACCCTGCAACAGGCGGTGCATGGGAACATTCCTCGTCAGATCGGCCGCGATCTCGGTGCCGACGCGCTGCTGCGCGGCCGTCAGGCGAAAGGGCAGGCGCTCCAGCAGTTGCTCCTGCAGCGTGCACTGGGGGCCGTGTATTGGCGACCGCAACGGCGGCGCCCGCATGGCGGCGCGCACGCGACGCGCCTGCAACTGCGACAACTGCTGGGCCAGCAGCTCCTCGGCCTTGAGCCGTTGCCAGGCCGGATGGCTGCGGTCTTCGAGTGTGGCCAGCATCACGTCCGGCGTCGGGTGGTGCAAAAACTGTAGCGCCTCGCGCAGACTGGACAAGGGCTGGGGCAGGTTTTTGCTTAAAAATTCGGCCGGAAGGGTTTCCGCCAGATCGGCCCGGGCCAGCCCGCCAAGCACGGCCTTGCGCAGATAGGCCTGCGGCAAACCGGCCACCGTGGGATACACCGGCGTCAGGGCGGTGGCGAGTTCACCGCCGGCGGCGCGAAAGCTCGGGTGCACCATCTCGCGGCTGACAAAACCGCCGCGGATCTCGCCGCGCACCCGCACACGCGCGCCCACACTGAGGGTTTTCTGGTGCGCCGGGTAAAAGTTGATGAAACGCAGCACACAGGTGTCGCTGCCGTCGTCCACCGTCACACGCAGCTGCCGGCGCGGGCGGAACGTAATTTCGCTGTGGGTCACCTGCGCCTCGATCTGCACCATGTCACCATCGCGCGCATCGGCCAGCCGGGTGATGCGGGTTTCGTCCTCGTAGCGCAGCGGCAGGTGCAGCGCCAGATCGATGTCACGGCGCAGACCCAGCTTGTCCAGCGCTTTCTGCGGCTGGGACTTGGGCGCCACCGCGTTGCCGGTGCCAGCCTCAGCCGGCGGCGCCTTGCGGGGAGAAGCTGCGGGGGGGGACATGGGACAATTGTGCATCCATGAAGACGACTTTCAGCCTCAGTGACTTTGATTTCACGCTCCCCGACGAACTGATCGCCCAGCACCCGGCCGCCGAGCGCAGCGCCTCGCGCCTGCTGGACGGCCGGGGAGACACCCCTGTGGACCGCCGTTTTACCGAGCTGCCGGACCTGCTGCAGCCCGGCGACCTGCTGGTGCTCAACGACACCCAGGTCGTCAAGGCGCGGCTGTTCGGGCAGAAAAGCAGCGGTGGCCGGCTGGAACTGCTGATCGAGCGGGTGCTGTCGCCCACGCCGGATGCCGGCCATGAAGTCGCCGCCCACATGAAGGTCAGCAAGAAGCCGCTGCCGGGCGCAGTGCTGCAGATGGACGGTGGCTTCACCGCGACGCTGCTGGGCCGCTGGCCCAACGAGGACGGACCGCTGTACCGCTTCGCCCTGAGCAGCGATCCGTATGCGCTGATGGCCAGCCATGGCCATGTGCCACTGCCGCCCTACATCACCCACACCGACTCGGCCGTGGACGAGCAGCGCTACCAGACGGTGTTTGCCAAAAACCCGGGTGCGGTCGCCGCACCGACCGCAGCGCTGCATTTCGATGACGCGGTGCTGGCGCGGCTGGAAGCGCGTGGCATCCAGCGCGCCACCGTCACCCTGCACGTCGGTGCAGGCACCTTCCAGCCCGTCAAGACCGAGAACATCGCCGATCACCAGATGCATTTCGAGCGCTTCGAGGTGCCGGAATCAACACTGCAGGCGATCACGGCGTGCAAGGCGCGCGGCGGCCGCGTGGTCGCGGTCGGCACCACCAGCGTGCGCGCGCTCGAATCTGCCGCGAAGTTCGGCCCCGCTTGCCGCGACACCAACATCTTCATCACCCCGGGCTTCGAGTTCCAGGTGGTGGACCTGCTGCTGACCAATTTCCACCTGCCCAAAAGCACGCTGATGATGCTGGTCAGCGCCTTTGCCGGCTACGAACACATCATGGCGCTGTACCGCCACGCGATCGCCCGGCGCTATCGCTTTTTCAGCTACGGCGACGCCATGCTGCTGCAACGACGCCCCTGAGACAATCACCCCATGCTGAAATTTGAAGTCCTGAAAACCGACCCCGCCGAAGGCGCCTACCTGGGCTCCTTCGCCCGCCGCGGCACGCTCACCCTGAACCACGGCGTGGTGCAGACCCCCATCTTCATGCCGGTCGGCACCTATGGCACGGTCAAGGGCGTGATGCCGCAGTCGCTGCACGACATGGGCGCTCAGATCATCCTGGGCAACACCTTCCACCTGTGGATGCGACCGGGGCTGGACGTGATGGCCCAATTCGGCGGCCTGCACAAGTTCGAGAACTGGCACAAGCCCATCCTGACCGACAGCGGCGGCTTCCAGGTCTGGTCACTCGGCGAGATGCGCAAGATCTCCGAGGAAGGCGTGAAGTTCGCTTCGCCGGTCAACGGCGACAAGCTGTTCCTGACGCCCGAGATCTCAATGCAGATCCAGACCATCCTGAACAGCGACATCGTCATGCAGTTCGACGAATGCACGCCTTACGACACCAAGGGCCACATCACGACCGAAAACGAAGCGCGTTTTTCGATGGAGCTGAGCCGGCGCTGGGCGAAACGCTGCGAGGATGAATTTGCCCGGCTGGAGAATCCCAACGCGCTGTTCGGCATCGTGCAGGGCGGCATGTTCGAAAACCTGCGCCAGGAATCGCTCGACGCCCTGGTCGAGATGGACTTTCCCGGCTACGCCGTCGGGGGCGTCAGCGTCGGCGAGCCCAAGGAGGAAATGCAGCGCATCATGGCGCACACGCCGCATCGCCTGCCCGCCAACAAGCCGCGTTACCTGATGGGTGTGGGCACGCCGGAAGACCTGGTCGAAGGCGTGGGCGCGGGCGTCGACATGTTCGACTGCGTGATGCCCACGCGCAATGCGCGCAACGGCCACATGTTCACGCGTTTCGGCGACCTGAAGATACGCAACGCCCGCTACAAGACCGAAGAAGCGCCGGTGGACAGCACCTGCAGCTGCTACACCTGCAAAAATTTCTCCAGGGCCTACATGCACCACCTGGACCGCTGCGGCGAAATGCTGGGGCCCATGCTCAGCAGCATTCACAACCTGCACTACTACCTGAACCTGATGCAGGAAGTGCGCGACGCGCTCGACGCCGGCCGCTTCGGCGCCTTTGTGCTGCAATTCAAGCAGGACCGGCAGCGCGGCGTCTAGGCCTCAACTGCAACATCACCACAAGGAAACCGTCATGCAATACCGCCGCCTTGGAAACAGCAACCTGAAGGTGTCCGTCCTGTGCCTGGGCACCATGATGTTTGGTCAGCAGACGCCGGACGACGAGGCGGCGCGCATCGTCGCTTCGGCGAAGGAACGCGGCATCAATTTCATCGACACGGCCGACGTCTACAACGAAGGCCAGTCCGAAACCCTGCTCGGCAAACTGCTGGCCGGGCAGCGCCCGCACTGGGTGCTGGCCAGCAAGCTGGGCAACAAGGCCGGTCCGGGTGTGAACCAGGGCCACTATTCCCGTAGCTGGATCATGCAGCAGACCGATGCCATCCTGGCGCGGCTGGGCACCGACTACCTCGACATCCTGTACCTGCACCGAGACTTCCACGGCGAAAACCTCGAGGAAGCAGTGCGCGCCGTGGGTGATCTGATTCGTGCGGGGAAAATTCGCAGTTTTGGCCTGTCCAACTTCCGCGGCTGGCGCATCGCCGAGATCATGCGCCTCTGCGAAAAAACCGGCGCGCCGCAACCGGTGGTCTGCCAGCCGTATTACAACCTGCTCAACCGCGGCCCCGAAGTCGAAATCCTGCCGGCCTGCGGCCACTACGGCTTGGGCGTCGTGCCTTACAGTCCGCTGGCGCGCGGCGTCCTCACCGGCAAGTACCCGCCGGGCCAGCCACCGGCCGAGGGCACACGCGCCGGCAGCGGCGACAAACGCATTCTGGAAACCGAGTTTCGTGAAGAGTCGCTGGTGATTGCCCAGAAGATCAAGGCGCGCTGCGAGGCCAAAGGCTGGGTGCCGGGCCAGTTTGCCGCCGCCTGGGTGCTGGCCAATCCGCTGGTCAGCTCGGTGATTGCCGGGCCGCGCCTGCTGTCCCACCTTGAGGATGTCTACGGCGCGGTGGACTTGGTGCTGGACAGCGAAGACGAGGCCTTCATCAATGACCTGGTGATTCCGGGCCACGCCTCCAGCCACGGCTACAACGACCCGAGCTACCCCTTTTACGGTCGACCGCTTCAGTCTGTTGCTATTTAATCAGTAGCTGCCTGCGCCCGCCACATAAGGGCTGCAGGCAGTTTTCACTGAAAATTTCCGGCTTAACCCTGTTTCTGGAACAGCACCAGCTTGGTCTCGGTAGCCACCATGCCGTCCTTGCCGGCTGTCATCGACACCTCGTAACGCGTGCCGGGCAGCGGAAACTGCGGCGAGAAGCTGAACGAGAAGTTGCCGTTGCCATCGGCCTGAATCCGCTGCGTCAGCAAATCCTGATTCATGCCAAACAGGCCGGCGAGCGTTCCGACGGCGCTGACCTTGACATCCACCACCGCGCCTGGCGCGGTGCGGCCGCGCACCACCACAGGGCTGCCTTCCACAGAAGCGTTGTTGGCGTGGCTGGTCACCTGCAACAGCACGGTGGCAGGCGCGGCGCTCACGGCCGAGGCCACGTCGAAGGTCCAGGTCTGGCGCACGGCATTGCCGACCAGGTCTTTGGCTGTCACGTCCACCGCGTAACGGCCGGCGGGCAGGTCCGCGCGGTAGGTGAAAAACTGCGGCGTGATCTGTGCGGCGGCGGTCACATCGCGCCCCGCCAGCATGATGCGAACGCTTTTAGGGTCCACTCCCACGCCACCCGCATCGTCAAAGGTGCCGGACACCGAGGTGTTGGCGCTGCGCGTGACCGACTCGCCGTCCCGCGGCGACATGTTGCGAATCACCGGCGGCTTCGCATCGGCCATCAGGGGCTGGGTCAGGGTCGAGGTGACAGCGCGGTCGCCGACACGCAGGGTGGCGACGACGGGCCGTGACGGTGCGAGGTTGTCCAGACGACGGATGGTATAGGCACCCTCATACACACCGGGCCGCACTTCGCGCATCGCAACATTGTTGATGACACCGGGAATGTCGAACTCGGCCGTACCGCCAGGCGCGCCGTTCAGCGTGAAGCGCAGTTCAGCACCCGGTTCGATCTTGTCGACGGGCGCCACCGTGAAGCGGTCGATTTTCAGGCCGGCCGGCGCCACCGCCACGTCCTGGTTGGCGATGCCGGCAGGAAAGGTGTAGTTGGTTGCGATGCTGCGGTTGCGCACCTTCAGCGTGGCGCGGATCGCGCTGCTTTCGGTGATCCGGTCCTGGCGCCGGATGGTGTAGCTTCCCGTGTAGACCCCCCGTGCGGTTTCCTTGAGCACGATGGTGCGCGGCGCGCCGCGCACGGTGAGGCTGAGCTGACCCCGCGGCGTGCCTTCCAGCGTGAACTGCAGCTTGGCGCCGGCCTGCAACCCTCCGTCGGTGCCGACCTGCAGCGATCGCAACTCGGGCGCTGCCGGTTGCGCCAGGACGGTACCCGGCAGGGCGAGCAGGGCGGTGGCGGCGGGAAGCAGCAGGAAAAGGGCTGCGACCTGGTTGCGTATCTGTTTTTTCATGATGTTCAAACCTTGTAAATGGGTTTGCCCACTGTGATGGCAGCGCAACGCATAACCTGTAGGCGCGAGGGGGCGCCGGCCGTAGGCGGCCGGCGGGACGCACCAAGGACAAGACGCCGTCAGCCCATCGGTATCGGGCCTGCCTGCGCGGCAGCACCGGGCGCAAGGTCCGGAAGCAGCCTGGGCCGCTTGCCATCGGCGCCGCAGGCATGGCAGAACTTGGCAAACGCGCTCTTGCGCGCGGTGCACCGCACGCAATGGTCGAACAGTCCAATGCCGCAGTGCGGACAGAAGTCGATCTCCGGATTTTTCAGGTCCACCGCCCGCTCGCAGCCGGGGCACACCCCCTTGGACAGGCGGGTGAGCGCGGTGTCGTAGCTCAGCTCTTCGCGGCGCTGCGCATCGGGCAGCTGTTCGGCGAGCTTCTGCTTTTCCAGGTAGCGGTTCAGCGAAACAATCGCCTGCCGCCCCACCAGCACCGTGATGAGGATGCCGACGATGTAGCGCACATAACCGCCGTAACTGGGCAGGTAGGGCACGAGTTCGACAAAGAAGGCGAACAGCGCAAAAAAGATGAAGCCCCAGACAAAGGGCCAATAAGTGCTTTTGCGCTTTTTGGCAAACAGCCAGCCGGCCGCCACCAGCAGCGGCAGCGTCAGGGCCAGCCGGTACAAAAACACGCGCAGCTCCTGGGCGCGCCGCGCGCTTTGCCACTTGTCCTGCGCCGCGCGCTCCAGCTCGGTGATGCGTTCACGCGTGCGCGTGGCGCCCTGGCTGGCGTCCAGCGCCTTCTGCTGCTCGGCCTCCATCGTGGCCAGCGCCTGCCGCTCGGCCGTCTTCAGGCCATCGAGCGCGCGTGTTCGTTCGATCAGCTCCGGGTCCTGTTCAGCCCGCTCGGTCGCACGCCGCGTCGCCAGCCAGTTGTTGAAGGTCTCGCTGGCAGAGCGCGAATTGGCCTGCGCCACGCGCAGCTTGAGCCTGGCCTGATCCAGCGCTTCCTGCGCCTGACGGCCCTGGCGTTCGGCCGTCTTGAGGTTCTCGCGCGCCTGCGTGGCGGCAGGCTGCTCGATGAAATCGTCCAGGGTCAGGGTTTTCTCGACCTGCGGCAGGTCGCCCACGACCGTGCTGCCCAGCCCGATGAGGAAGGCGGCAAACACAAAGGCCACCAGCCAGAGGCCGCGCTGAAACCATTTTTCGGACAGTCGTAATGCTTTGCTCATGGAGACTCCGGGAGTTGAACAGCCATTTTTAAAGTTTGACGAGGGTCGGCGGCTTGCCGTTCGCTGTCAGCTGTGCGCGTTGCAACCAGGCAAACACCGAATCCACCGTCACGGTTTCAATGCGGTCCGAATAACGTTTGTCGTTGGGGTGGTCGTCAAACGCCACATTGGCCGCAGTCATGCGACCACCCAGCCGCGTCAGCGGGCCCAGCTTGAGGACGGTGGGCTCGTAACCCTTGAACTGCAGCCAGGCCTGGGCCCGCTCGCGCGAGTTGGCGCCCGGCTCCACGGCAGCGGCCAGCGTCTCAATCGCCCACTGGTTGGACTGCTGGTATTTGCGGCCCCAGGCATAGCTGACGATGCTGTACGGCTTGTGGTGCATGCCCACGGTGCGCGCAGGATCCTGCAGCAACGCCAGCAGCTTGGCCTGCACCTCGGGCACAGGCGCCACCCAGGCCGCTTCAAAGCGCCACAGGTCATCCAGAAAAAACTCGCCCAGGCCCTGGCGGTAAACCGCCGATTCACTGGTGCCGCATTCGTTGAGTTTGTGCAGCACACGCCAGGTGTGGCCGCCTTGCCCGTCAGGCTCCTGGTAAGCCAACCCCAGGTGGGAATAACGCAGCTCGTATTTGCTCAGGTCCTGACCGGCGCGTGCCAGCAGCACGACCTTCTCGCCGCTGGCATTGAGCGAGGCCAGGGTTTTTTCGGCCAGCGACATGCCGCGCGCCACCGTCTGCGGGGAGATCTTGCCGGCCTCGCACGAGCGTCCCGCGTGGGCTGCCGGCGCCAGCATGCAGGCGGCGGTGAGGCCGAGGCACAGAAAAGTCAGAGAAGATTTCTTCATGGGTGTTCCCTCGCGCTTTCTCAGTGCGTCAGCCGTTCGTTGTGCAACAGGGCGCGGCCCAGGGCATTGGGAATGAAGGCAATCGCCTCGCCGGCCGCGGACAGCACCACGCCGGTACCGATCACGCTCACAACCACGGCCGTTCCGGCCACCATGGACACACCAGCCACTCCCTTGCCCACCACTTCAATGCTGGCCCGCGCGCCGTCGGAGGCCCGCTCCAGCACATACACCGTCCCGCGGGCGGTGCTCTCCACGGTCTTGACGAGCAGCACCGCGCCGGTGGTCGACAGCACCACCGGTACCGCCACGACGGCGCCCGCAACCGCGCTGGTGCCGACCACCACGGACGCCACCGGCAAGGCAGACACCGCGCTCAGGGCCGATGCGCCGGTTTGCGCCTGGACATGAAAAGAGGCCGTAGCCCCCGTCGTCATTGCGCAAAAAGCTATTAAATAAGTAGCAAATTTCTTTTTCATGATACTTCCTTGCATGTCCTGGATCAGGTTTATTCAACGTCGGTGTCTCGCACCGTGGTGCGGCCGGCCAGACGCGCTTCGCTCAAGTCGGCTTCGTGCTTGTCACGCAGGGTTTTGGCCAGCGTGAAGCTGCAGGTGATCAGGTAGAGCCAGCTGACGCCGAGAAAAGCCTTGTAGGTCTCGTTGACCTCCATGCGCCACAAACCCCAGCCGGTGAGCGACATGGCCAGGAAAAAGCCGCCCCACACCACAAACCTGAACATCGGCGTTTCGGTCAGCTTGCTTTCGGCCTCGGCCTTCTCCTGGTCGCGGACATACTTGGCCAGCACAAACGCCGCAGACAGGCAGAAAAAGTAACCCATGATCATGAAAGCGCGGTCCAGGTCCTGGCCGGGCAGGTAAGACAGGCCGACGGCGCACAGGAAAACGGCAATCAGGAAAGAGGCCCAAACCTGGAACTGCCAAGGTTTGGAATCGCGGTGAATCAGTACTTGCATAAAAGCCTTCTTGCTTGTTGAGGTGATGCCAATGTGCACCGGGCTGGCCGGAAGCAGGAGCAAATAACAATACAGTGGTGTTTGAATACCCTGTTGGTATCGAATTGAGATACTTTTCAGGGTTTCATGAGTGCGGCAACGCGGGCACGCAGGATTTCGGGTTGCGCCTGGGCCAAGGGCATGGCGGGGCCGGCAGTGAGCCCCACACGGCTGAAGATGCCGCGCCTGAAAGGCCGCACCATGGCACCGCCTTTCTCAATGCGGCTGAAGAACGAGCCCCAGAGGTTGGTCAAGGCCATGGGAATGACGGGCACGCTGAGGCCGTCGCGGTCGGCGTTTTCCAGGATCTTCATGATGCCGCCCTTGAAGGGCTGGAGTTCACCGTCCTGGGTAATCCCGCCTTCGGGGAAGATCGCCAGTAGATCACCGTTACGCAGCACCTTGGCAGCCGCCTCGAACGCAGCATCATAGGCCGCCGGATCTTCGGCACGCGGGGCGATCGGTATCGCCTTGGCCAGACGGAACAGCCAGCCAAGCACCGGCATTTTGAAAATGCGGTGGTCCATCACGAAATAAATGGGCCGCGGGCTGGCCGCCATCAACAGCACCGGGTCAATGAAACTGACATGGTTGCAGGTCAGCACGGCCGCGCCCTGCGCCGGAATGTTGTCGTCTCCCGTGACCTTGAAGCGGTAAATACAACGCGAGGCGATCAGCGCGATGAAACGCAGCAGGTACTCCGGCACCAGCATGAAGATGTAGAAGGCCACCACCGCATTGGCCAGGCCGACGAACAGGAACACCTGCGGAATGCTGAACTCTGCCTTGAGCAGGGCCCCTGCCAGGACGGCGCTGACGATCATGAACAGCGCATTGAGAATGTTGTTGGAAGCAATGATGCGGGCGCGGTGGGTGGGCTGGCTGCGCAGCTGGATCAGCGCATACATGGGCACGCTGTACAGGCCGGCGAACAGGCTGAGCAGCGTGAGGTCCAGCAACACACGCCAGTGCGCGGGCTGGGCCACAAAGGCGGCCAGGCCCATGACGGGCGCCGGCGGCAATCCGCGCGAGGAGAAATACAGGTCGATCGCAAACACACTCATGCCGATGGCGCCCAGCGGCACCAGGCCGATCTCGACATGGCGCCGGCTCAGCACCTCGCACAGCAGCGAACCGGTCGCAATGCCAATCGAAAAAACCACCAGTAGCAGCGAGGCCACCTGCTCGTTGCCGTGCATCACCTCCTTGGCAAAACTGGGAAACTGGCTCAGGAAGACCGCGCCAAAAAACCACATCCAGCTGATGCCCAGCATGGAGCGGAACACCACGATGTTGCCGTAGGCGAGCCGCAGGTTGTGCCAGGTCTCCGTGACCGGGTTCCAGTTGATCTTCAGGCCCGGGTCGGTGGCCGGTGCAACAGGAATGAATTGCGCCACCACCCGTCCTGCCACGGCCAGCAATACGCAGGACAGCGCCACATACAGCGGACCGACCCCCGGCACGGCCACCATCAGCCCGCCGACAATGTTGCCCAGCAGGATGGCGACAAACGTGCCCATCTCCACCATGCCGTTGCCGCCGGTCAGTTCACGCTCGTTCAGGGCCTGCGGCAGGTAGGCGAACTTGACCGGGCCGAAAAGCGTGGAATGCAGCCCCATCAGGAAGGTGCAGGCCAGCAGCAGCGGCACCTGCAGGTTCACGTCGCTGCTGAGAAAGCCGGCGGCGGCCACCGCCATGATCACGATTTCCAGGTTCTTCACGAAGCGGATCACGCGCGTCTTTTCGTATTTGTCGGTGAGCTGCCCGCTGGTGGCCGAAAACAGCAGAAACGGCAGGATGAAAAGCGCACCTATCACCAACCCCGCCAGCGCGGGCGGCAACCAGCTCACACTGAGCTGGTAGGTCACCATCACGGTGAAGGCGAACTTGAACAGGTTGTCGTTGGCGGCACCCGAAAACTGGGTCCAGAAGAAGGGGGCAAAGCGGCGCTGGCGCAGCAGCGCGAACTGGTTGGGGTGCTCCTGGGCCTTGGGCGGGGATGCCTGAACGGTGGCTTCAACACTCATGATGGACTCCTCTTTTCAGTTTTGTTATGCAGCACGCGTCGGGGACAGCCTGACTGCACCCTTAGAGCCTGCTCTGGAGGGTGAACCGGATTCTGCCCTGCTTTTCATGACAGCCATCAGCGCGGCAACAACCGGCCAGGCGGCACAGCTGGCCACGATATGTTTAAGGCTGTGACCCGAAACGAGGTGCCCTGTCCACTCAAACACCTGATGATCACCCAGTTCCAATACCTTGGCCAGGGTGTACAAGGCGATCAGCAGCGACCAGCGGACGGGCAGGCCCCGGTGCGATGGCCCCACACCGGCGGCTACGGGGCGCAGGCAGGCCAGTCCGACGATCAGCGCCATGCCGCCGAACTGCAGCACACCCCAGGGCAACAGATTGCCTGACACCGCCCACACCTGGACAGACACCGGCCCCAGTACCAGCACCGCCGCTGCCAGTGCCACACCAGCCCGGGCACTGATGCCTTGACACGCAGCCAGGCCCAGCAGCCCGGCAAAGGCCAGCACCATGCCGCCGCGGTCCCAGAGCAGTCCCGTATTGTCTGGCTGCCAGTGGTACATCGAAGAGACAGCGGTTGTCACCACCAGCCCGCCAAAAAACAGGGCAGCCAGCCAGGCCGTCGTCCTGTCCACCGCCTGCCGGCGGAGGGCCTGAACCAGAACACCCGCACCCGCCAGCCCCCACAAGGCAAAAGGCAGGTTGCTCAGCACATCCATGGCATGAGGCAGCGCGCCCCAGGCTCGCTGGTCGGCAAAGTCGTGGTAATGCGACGGCTGGACCAGGGCCGGCCCGGCCACAGCCACCAGGGCCAGCAGCAGAACAACAAGCAGCAAGGCGCGTTCGAGCGGCCACGCCGGAGAGTGCGCGCGCCGCGCTTCCTGCCGCGACTGGGGATAAAGGGTGTGTTGCATGAGGATGGCTCCTGAAATGAATGAGCCTGCAATGTGCGGTGAAGAACACCTCCAAAGCATCAATATTCGAACCAGTCTTATCGCCCGGAACCAAAAGTATTGATAATTGATACCCATGAGTACCACTGCCGATCTGGTTCTTCTGCTGAAGAAAGAACTCAAAGCCGTCCACATGACCTACGCTGACCTCGCGGCCAAGCTGGGCATGGCGGAATCCAGCGTCAAACGCATGCTGGCCAAAGGCGATATGCCGCTGTCGCGCATTGATGCCATCTGCCGCGCGCTGAAACTGGACTTTGCCGAACTGGCCAGGCGAGTGGCCGATGCCCAGCCATTGCTGGCCGAGCTGACGCAGGCCCAGGAAAAAGCCGTGGTGGCCGACAAGAAACTCCTGCTCACCGCGATCTGCGTGTTGTCGCAGTGGACGCTGGAGCAGATCACGGGCAGCTACCGCCTGTCACAGGCCGAAGGTGTCAAATACCTGGTGCAGCTTGATCACATCGGCATCATCGAGCTCAAGCCGCAGAACCGCTACCGGCTCAAACTCGCCAAGACCTTCCGCTGGCGGCCGCACGGGCCGGTGATGGACTACTTCAGGGACAACGCCCTGCTGGACTACTTCTCGGGCGGTTTTGACGGCGGCGGAGAGGGGCTGCTGCTGGTGCATGGCTCCATCAGCCGCAGCCTCGCGCCGTCGTTTCTCGAACGCATGCAGCGTGTCGCGCAGGATTTTGCGCAGCAACACCAGGCCGACCAGAAACTCGCCGAAAAGGACCGCGAAGGTTACACATTGCTGCTGGCGATGCGTAGCTGGGAATTCGAAGCCTTTGCTGCCTTGCGGCGATAAGGTGTTGCACACCCCTGTTGCCGCTCACTGCGTGTAGCGGCCTCTCCCTTGCGGGTGGTTGCGCCTGCAAACTGGCGGAGCCAAATCTGCGGTCCCTGCTGCGAGTGGGCCATGGCGCAGTCCCCCTCAAAAAGCGACGCTTGTCACTCCGGGGCGGTAAACACCGTCAGCACGCCGGTGTAGCCATAGAGGTTGTGGCGTGCGATTTCGCCGCCGGCAAAAAACCCGACGAGCGGCACGTCGCCGAGGGCACGCCGCACAATCTGCAGCTCCGCGCTGGGCGCACCGAAGTGCGGCCCGCCCCGCCCGGCGCAGCTGATGTAGATCGCGCCGGCAATGCGCCGGGCCGGGTGCGGGGCCGATTCGGCCTCGGACGCGCTCAGCGCACTGGCGACTTCCAGCGTCAACTCCTCCGGCTCCAGTTCCTCGCGGATTTCGGCGCAGACGCGCACCAGGTCGGCGCGCGCCGCCTCGGCATTGCGTTCGCAAAAAGCCAGCCTCATGCCCGGGCTGGGCACCTCGGCAATGGCCACGCCCTGGCGCGCCGGGTCCAGGCCGATGATGTGGCGCACCAGCACATCGGCCCCGAACTGGCCCGGACGCCGGATCCGGCCGTCCTGCAGGGCGGCGTCAGCGCTGCTCAGCCCAACCAGCGTGGTCCGCACTTTTTCGAGCGCCTCACGCGGCGCATCGAGCGACACGCCGAGGTCGGCCAGCATCACGTCGAGCGCGCTCTGGCCGTCGAGTTCCGTCACCACATTGGCGTCGCAGGCGGTAATCTCGTGCTCCCGCGAAACCGGCTGGCAGCCTTGCGTCACGCGCGACATCAGGCCGGCGCCCTGGGCAAAAGCCACCCCGCTCAGGCCGCCGCTGAACACCCCGCTGGCCGCACCCTGCCCTTTCACATTGCCGCTGCCGCTGAGTGCGAACTGGACCGCCTTGCTGCGGCTTGACGCCAGCCCGCCAAACACATAGCCGCTGCTGGTGCGCTCGGCCATCTCGGCGATCAGCTCGGCCACGTCGGGGGTGCCGGCGTCGGCATGCACCAGCGCGGTGTGCGCCTGGAAATGGCTGGCGCCGGGCGGCGGCAGGGGCGACACGCCGGAAAACACGCGGTACTGGTCCGACGGCAGCTCGCACAACATCACCGCCAGCGCGGGCTCGTCGAAATACTCGACATTGTTCGACGCGATGCCGATGCCGACCGTGCCCGCCCAGTCGGTGATTTCAGGCAGCTCGGCGCCCAAAAAATCCAGGATGTCCTGCGCCTGCGCGGTGTAGTGGTCGGTGATGTAAAGCAGGCCCAGGCCGGGCGAGCTGGCATAACCGTGCAGGGCCATCTGCGCGCGCAGCTGGGCCAGCACCAGGCCGGCCGCCATGCGCCATTGCGGGTGGGTGGCGTGGCCGTAGGGGAAAAGTTTCATGGGGTTATCAGGGTAGGTTGGCGCGGGCGCACTGCCTCACCACTTCGGCAGCAATCGCTCGCCGGGAAGCACATCGTACGGCGAGGCCCAGCCGGGCAGCCCACGCAGGCGCGCAAGCCACGCCTCGATGTGGGGGTATCGCCCGGCGACCTCGTAGCCACTTTCCTCCAGTGGGTAAAACAGGTAGCCGCACAGCGAGAAGTCGGCGATGGTGGCCGCCCCGCCGACCATCCACTCGCGCGTCGCCAGATGTTTGTCGACGATGGCAAACGCGGCGTCCATCCGCGCGCGTAGCCAGGCCATCACGGCCGGGTCGGGTGCGGCGGGGCCGAAGGCCTTCATGAAGCGGTAGGTTGCGAAGTAGCTGGTGAACTTGTGGTTGTCGAAAAACAGCCAGCGCAGCACCTCGAGCCTGTCGTCTTCCGTGACCCCTTCATACGCGCCATGTTTCTTTGCAAGGTAGCCCAGGATGACGCCCGACTGCGTGAGGCGGCGCGTGCCGTCCTCCAGCACCGGCGCCTCGCCCATCTCGTTGGTCTGCTCGCGCCAGGGCCCGGTGCGCGTGACACCTTTCATGAAGTCCACAAAAACGGGCTCCCAGGGCTGGCCCAGGGCGCGCAGCAGGAACGCCACCTTGAAGGTGTTGCCCGACTGGCAGAAACCATGCAGACGGTACATGTTGGCACTTTCTTTCAGGTGACCGCCAGCCGGCAACCGGCGCGGCAGGGTTTCAACGCGTGGTCTTGCGCGCCGCCCGGCGCACCGGCGCCTTGGCTTTCGGCTTCGGTTTGGCCCGCGCCGCGGTTTTGGTCGCCGCCGGGGTGGGCCAGGCCTGGCTGCTGCGCAGGGCGGTATCCATCGCCGAGCGGGCGCCCCGGGCCACGGTCTTGCCGGCGGAATTGGCCATGCCCTTGGCCAGGTCCGTGGCCATGCCGGTGGCGGTTTTCATCGCATCCTTGGCCAGGCCGGCGGCCATGTTCTTGGTCGTGCTCATGGCGGTTTTTTTGGCGGCGTCCTGCATGGCCGTGGTGGCGATATTCTGGAACTGCTGCGTCAGCGCCCCCCACCACTGCATGGGATCGACGACGCCAGGCGCAGGTTCAGCGGCTTTTTCAGCCTTGGGCTTGGTGGTTTTGGCCTTCGCGGCCGTCTCACTGTTCTGGTAACTGGTGGGCGGAACCTCCAGCCCCGAAAACGTCTTGGCCTTGTCGGCTACTTTCTGCACGCTGCCAGCCACCGTATCGGCGACCTTGAGTTTGAAAGCGTTGGCGACGTCGCCCATGTTGAAATTCATGCCCTTGAGCGTGGCCAGGGTCATCTTCTGGACTTCCAGCGCCTGGATGGTGGCCTTGAGCGCCATGGCATTCTGGTCCAGCCAGAACTGGACGGCCTTGAGCTCCTCGATGCGTTTGTCGAGCTCCTCGACATTGAGCGTCGGTGCGACCCAGTTGCCCAGGTTGGGCAACTGGGGAATGCTTTGCGACGCGCTGCCGGCGGCCTGCTTGGCAAGGTTCTGCAAAAAGTCAAAGCCCGGAACCAGTTTGCCGAAACCGGCGAAGGATGGGTTGTCTGCGTCGCTCATGCTGTCTCCTGGTGTTGTAGGACGTGCCCGAAGCCCTGATGCAACACTGCACCTGTCTGCGGTTCACGGTGCTTTCATTGTGCAGGGTCGTGGCGGCGCGTCAACCCGTTTTTTTTGCATACCTCTGGCGCAGCGCACCTGCCCGGGCCGCTCACCCGTCGCTTCGTCCTCACCTGCGAATCTTCAAGGAAAATCAGCCGCAAGCCCTTGACTGACAAGCGTCATAAGCTATTGATTTAATAGCAAATCAGGCTTTGGGAGCGTAAGAAGGCGGGCGGCGCTCACGCAGGCTGGCCACACCTTCGCGCACGTCGGGGCCGGCAAACCCCATGAACTCCAGCGCCAGCGAGGCGTCGAAGGCCGGCCCGGCCTGGCGCAGCCAGTTGTTGAGCGCGTATTTGGTCCAGCTGATGGCGGTTTTCGAGCCTGCGGCCAGCCGGTCGGCCACCTCGTAGGCCTTGGGCAGCAGTTGATCGTCATCGACCGCCAGCGACACCAGGCCGATGCGTTCGGCCTCTTCGCCGCTGATCGGCTCGCAAAGCATCAGGTAGTACTTGGCCTTGGCCATGCCGCACAGCAGCGGCCAGATGATGGCGGCATGGTCGCCGGCGGCCACGCCCAAGCGCGTGTGCCCGTCCACAATCCTGGCGCTTTTGGCGGCAATCGAAATGTCGGCCAGCAGGCCCGCCACCAGACCGGCGCCGACCGCCGGCCCGTGCAGCGCGCTGACGATGGGCTTGTCGCAGTTGATCACGTTATAGACAAGGTCGCGCGCTTCCTTCCAGACGCGGGTGCGTGTTTCAAAATCCTCGGCCATGTCCTGCACCAGCGCCAGATCGCCGCCGCCGGAAAAACCCAGGCCTTCGCCGCGCAACACGGCGCAGCGCACCGAGTCGTCGCCGCCCACGTCGCGCCAGATCTGCGCGAGTTCCCGGTGGCCGTCGTGCCCGGCCGTCGGCAACTTGCCGTTGAGGGCTTTCATCTGGATATCCAGCACCGCCCCGCCGACACCGCGGCGCGTGATGTGAAGGGTCTGGTAGGCGCTGTAATCCATAGTCTGGGCAGTCATGGGGTCTCCGTCAGGTGGCAAAAGGGATCCCCGAATTGTGCCCTGCACGGACCCGGAGCCGCCCGCTTGACCTTCATCAACCGGGGGCATGACGCCGTGGCGCATGATGGAGGCGAATACAAGAAGGAATGACCCATGGACAAACAACACAGCGCCCCCTACCAACAGCAATTGCTGGACATGCGCACCGCCCTGCTCGCACAGATCTCGGCGCAGCGTGGCGGAACCGTCAGCCGCGCTGACGCCGCCGCCGACCATTTCGGCCAACCCGAGGACTCGCGTGCCCAGGTAGCCACCGAACGCGAACTCGAGTTCGCCTTGGGCGAGCGCGAAACGGCCGAACTCGCGGCCATCGACGGGGCACTGGCCCGCATCGAAGCCGGGACCTACGGCTTATGCACCGACTGCGGCGTCACCATTCCTGCCGCCAGGCTGCAGGCCAGCCCCGAAGCCTGGCGCTGCATCGCCTGCCAGGAAAAGGCCGAGCAAACCCGTCCTGCCTGACCCCCTTTTTTTTCTTTTCCCTTTTTTCTACAAGGATTTCATGAGCACTTTTCACGCCGTTGTCTGGATCGACCAGTCCGAAGCCCATGTGGTGATGTTTGACCGCGAACACATGGAAGCCCAGCGCATCAAGTCGCGCACACATCACAAACACCAGGGCAAGGCCGACGACAGCGCCGCTTTTTTTGCCGACGTCGCCCGGGCACTGAACGGCACGCATGAAGTGCTACTCACCGGCCCCGGCCTGGTACGCAACCAGTTCCGCGACTGGTGCAGCAGTCACCTGCCGGCCGTGGCCGACAGCGTGGTGGACTCGGTGGCAGCAGACCATCCGAGCGACGCCCAGCTGGTCGCGCTGGCCCGGCAGTACTTCAAGAAGTTCGACAACATGGCGGCCGATCCTTCGACCGTCTGAGCTGCGGATTTTTTCGCCGGGACAGCAACCGGCGGCGCACAGGCTGCTATCCTTGACCGGATGCGCAGCCTGTTTCATTTCGCCTTCAATGTCACCGACCTCGACGAGGCCCGCCGTTTCTACGGCGGCGTGCTCGGCTGCGCCGAAGGCCGCAGCACCGAGACCTGGGTCGATTTCGACTTCATGGGCCACCAGCTCTCGCTGCACCTGGGCCAGCCTTTCAAGACCGAACGCACCGGCCATGTCGGCGACACGCTGGTGCCCATGCCGCATTTCGGGCTGGTCCTGGCGCTGCCCGACTGGCAGGCCATGGCAAAGCGCCTGCAGGCCGCGGGCACCGACTTCCTGTTTGCGCCGCAAGTGCGTTTTGAAGGCCAACCGGGCGAGCAATGGACCATGTTTTTCTGCGACCCGTTTGGCAACCCGCTGGAGATCAAGGGCTTCCGCGACCTTCAGGCCATTTACGCCTCATGAGGATGGGCAGTTGAGCACGCCGGCGCGCAGCGGGCTACCGGGGAGGCTCTTCAATCAAGCGGGGGCCGCGGATCTGGCTTTGCCAGTCCGCAGGCGCAGCGCCCCTTTTCCCGTGCAAGGGGCAGCGAGCTGCCGCAGGCTCGCAGTGGGGAGCGTGGGGGCTGAATGACCTATACCTTTGCCTCGGCCACCATCCTGTTGCTCTTGATCACTGATCCGCTCGGCAACATCCCGATTTTTGCCAATGCGCTGCGCCACGTCGCGCCCGAGCGGCGCGCCTTCGTGATCCTGCGCGAGGTGCTGATCGCCTTTTTGCTGCTGCTGGCCTTCATGTTTGTCGGCGACCGATTCCTGCGCGTGATGAACCTCAGCGAGCTGTCGCTGCAGATCGCCGGCGCGGTCATCCTGTTTTTGATCGCCTTGCGCATGATTTTTCCAGGCGGCCATCCGGTGGCGGAGCCCCTGCAGGGCGAACCCCTGATCGTGCCGCTGGCCATTCCCGCACTGGCCGGGCCGTCGGCGCTGGCCACCGTGCTGCTGCTGGTGTCGCAGGCACCGGCCCGGCGCATGGAGTGGGTGGCGGCGCTGTGCGTGACCATGGCGGTGTGCGCCGTGGTGCTGGTGCTGGCCGAGCGCATCCAGCGGGTGTTGGGCGACAGGCTGGTGACGGCGTTTGAACGCCTGATGGGCCTGATCCTGGTGGCTATTTCGGTCGAGATGCTGCTGCGCGGCATCCAGCTGTTCATCGTCCAGACGCGCGCTGCGGGCTGAAAGGCAAGTGAAGGGCGCGCGGCCCTCGCCCTTTATTTGACCGGTGCGGCCGGCACGATCTTCTGCTCGATCGCGCCGAAAATCAGCTCGCCGTCCTTGCCCTTCATTTCAATGCGGATGGTGTCGCCGTATTTCATGAAAGCCGTCGAAGGCTTGCCGTCCTGGATGGTCTCGATGGCGCGCTTTTCTGCGATGCAGCTGTAACCCTTGGGCCAGTCGGTCTTGCCCTTGACCTCGACACCCTTGTTGCTGACGGTGCCGGAGCCGATGATGGAGCCGGCGCGCACATTGCGGGTCTTGCAGATGTGGGCAATCAGCTGGCCGAAGTGGAAGGTCATCTCCGGCCCGGCGTCACACATGCCGACCTTGCGGCCATTCCAGGTGCTTTGCACGGTCAGGTTCAGGCGGCCGTGGTCCCAGGCGTCGCCGAGTTCGTCCAGCGTCACCGCCACCGGGCTGAAGGCCGTGGCCGGCTTGCTCTGGAAAAAACCAAAACCCTTAGCCAGCTCGTTGGGGATCAGGTTGCGCAGGCTCACGTCGTTGGCCAGCATCACCAGGCGTATGCCTTCGAGCGCCTGCTCGGGCGTGCTGGTCATGGGCACGTCGCCGGTGATGACCGCAACTTCGGCTTCAAAGTCGATGCCGTAGTCCTCGCTGGGGCAGACCACGTCGTCGCAGGGGCCGATGAAGTCGTCGCTGCCGCCCTGGTACATCAGCGGATCCTTGTAGAAACTGTCGGGCACCTCGGAGTCGCGCGCCTTGCGCACCAGCTCCACATGGTTGATGTAGGCCGAGCCGTCGGCCCACTGGTAGGCACGCGGCAACGGCGCCATGCAGCGCACCGGCTCGAACGGGAACGCGTGGCGCGCCTTGCCGTTGTTCAGGGTCTCGTAGAGGTCCTGCAATTGCGGGGCGATGAAGTTCCAGTCGTCGAGCACCTGCTGCAATTTGGTGGCGATGCCCGTCGCATAATGGGCCGTCGACAGGTCGCGCGAGACAACCACGAGCTGGCCGTCACGTGAGCCGTCTTTGTAGGTAGCGAGTTTCATCAGTTTCCTCTGTTCTGGGGGCCGGATGGGTGAAGCTGATTACACACTGCGTACACTCTGCGCTAAAGTTACGATAAGTGAAATCAATTTACCTAAATGTAATTTTAAATTTTAGTCGAATTCCATGAAAGAGCGCAAAACGCCGTCCGAAAACCCGTCAGGCAGCCTGCCCGCCCAGCGTGCAGGCATCCAGTCCGTGGAGGTCGGTTTCAGCCTGCTACAGGTGCTGGGCGCGTCACCGGGCGCGCTGATGCTGCGCGACCTGGCCGCTGCAGCCGGCATGAGTGCAGCGAAGGCGCACCGCTACCTCGTGAGTTTCCAGCGGCTCGAGCTGGTGACCCAGGACCCGGGCAGCACGCGCTACGACCTCGGGCCAGCGGCCCTCAAGCTGGGCCTGGCTTCGCTCTCCAGGCTGGACAGCGTCAAGCTCGCGCGCCAGCGCCTCGCGCCGCTGATGGAGCAGATCGGCCAGACCCTGGCGCTGGCGGTGTGGGGCAACCAGGGGCCCACCATCGTGCACTGGGAAGAATCTCCACAGGCCGTCACCGTCAATTTGCGCCTCGGCGACGTGATGCCTTTGTTGTCCTCGGCCACCGGCCTGTGTTTCTCCGCCTTCATGGCCCAGCCGTCTGCCGGGCGACGGCACCCCCACGACCGTCTTGCCCCCTTGCTCAAAAACGAACTGGCACGCATGCAAAAGCTCGCGCGCAAGGATGTTCCCCAAACCATGGCCGAGGTCACGGCGGTGCTGGAAGAGGTGCGCCGGCGCGGCCTGGCCCGCGTGGTGGACACCCTGCTGCCCGGGGTGGCCGGATTCTGCGCGCCGGTGTTCGACGCCGACGGCCACCTGGTGCTGGGCATGGTGGCGATGGGCTCACTCGCCAACTTCGACCCGGCCTGGGACGGCGCCGTGGCCCGGCCGCTGGCGGCGGCCGCACGGCAACTTTCCGCCGATCTGGGATTCACAGGGGCATGAACACCCCGACCGCCCGGCAGGCCCCAGCGCTGCCGGCGCGACCCCTGATCGCCCTGACCGCGCTGGTGACCCTGGCCCATGTCCTGCTGCTGCAGGCGGCGCCGCTCGCATGGGGGCCGGTGCCCGACCCGCAGGCGACGGCGCCACGTCCTTTCATCACGCGAACGCTGGAGATCAAGCCGGAACCGGCCGTGGCCAGTGCGCCCGCGGCCACGCCGGTGCGTCCGCGCCCGGTCCGGCGCCGCGCCCCTGTTTCACAGGAAAATCGGGCTCCAGCCCTCGACCTGCAAGCGCCGTCAGCTATCGAATCCATAGCATCTTCCACCGTTGACAGCACGGCCCCGGTCGACCCGCAGAGCCCGCCGCCAGAGGCCACCGCGACCGCCCCCGTCGAAGCGGCGCCGCCGCTGGCGGGCGCCAGCACGGCCCTGACCATCCCCGGCTCGGTGCGCCTGAAATACGCGATGACGGGTCGATCAAAAAACATGGACTACAGCGCCTTTGCCCAGCTCGACTGGCTGCAGGACGGCCAGACCTATGACGCCAAGATGGTGGTCAGCGCCCTGTTCCTGGGATCGCGCAGCATGACCAGCAGCGGGCGCATCACCGCCGACGGCCTGGCGCCGACGCGTTTTCTGGACAAGTCGCGCAGCGAACGCGCGGCGCACTTCGAGGAAGACAAGGGCAAAATCAGCTTCAGTGCCAACACGCCTGACGCCCCCTGGCTGCGCGGCGCGCAGGACCGCCTGAGTGTCTTCCTGCAACTGGGCAGTCTGCTCGCCGGCGCCCCGGCCAGCTACCCGGTCGGCAGCAACGTGTCGCTTTACACCGCCGGCCCGCGCGAGGCCGACACCTGGACCTTCACGGTCGAGTCCGAGGAAACCCTCCAGTTGCCCGCTGGCGAGGCCGCCACGCTCAAGCTCACGCGCAAGCCACAGCGCGACTACGACCAGACCGTCGAAATCTGGTTCGCGCCCTCCATGAGCTACCTGCCGGTGCGCAGCCGCATCACCCAGCAGAACGGCGACTTCGTCGACCAGCAACTGCGCGTCGTCGAGAAACCCTGACCTCCGCAGGTGCCAGCGCATCGTTTTCCTTCACGACGTGATTTTTTTGGCATTTCGGATGCCTTTCAGGGATTAACCCTGTGGGTCTTGAACTCCGCCCGGCCGTTGATATATGTGTACAAGAAGGAAACCACACCATGCAAATGCTTTACGACTCCGAATCCTTTGCGGTGGTACAGATTCATGCCAACGCCCCGGAAGAGTCTGCGCCCGCCCCGGCCGTGCCCCAGCTCGTGCGCAACGGCTTTGAAATTGTCGACAAACGCTCCGGCAAGGAGGTCTATCTGGACGGCTCCTGGGCCGAACTGTTCCAGCAGCGCCTGAACGTCTGGCAGAAAAACACGCCGACGCAGGAAGAAGTTGAGGACATGCTCGAAAGTTATGCCGAGCTGGCGCACACGCCGGTGGGACTGCACTGAAGACTGCCGCGCAGCCGTCGGTCCCGGATCGGGTCCCCGACGTTTCCTGAAGGTCATTGACGACCTTAAGCCTGGGTTAAGGGACGCTATGTAACATTTGTTTACATCGGCCATCCGCCGAAGCGATGGCAACTGGTGCCTCGCCATCACCCTGCCCCAGGACCTGACCATGACTCTTTCTTTTCCCCGACTGCTGGCCGGTTGCCTTGTGCTGTGCACGCACTGGGCGCTGGCCGCTGACGGCGTGTCACCACGCCAGATCCTGATTGGCCAGAACATCACGCTGCAGGGCGGAAAAAACGACTACGGCAAGGCGGTGCAGGACGGTATCCAGACCTACCTGCAGGCCGTCAACGCCCGCGGTGGCGTCAACGGACGGCAGGTCGTGCTCCAGACGCTGGACGATGACAACCAGTCCACCAAAGCCGAAGCCAATGCCCGGCAGCTTGTGGGGCAGGACAAGGTGTTCATCCTGTTCGGCTCGATCGAAGGCGGCCCGTCCACCGCCGTGATGAAAGCCGCGGTGGACCTGAACGTGCCTTTCTTCGGCCCCATCGCCGGTTCCCCCACCTTGCGCCGCCCGCATCAGCCGCTGGTTTTTCCGGTGCGCACCGAGCATCGGGAAGAGTTCCGCGCACTGCTCGACTATGCAAAGAAAACCGGGACCTCGCGTGTGGCCTTTGTCCGTTCCGACTCCGAGACCGGCCTGCAACACCTCGAAAACGTCAGGCTGCTGTGCCGGGACCTTGGCATGGAGCTGGTGGCAGACTTGCCCTTCAAATCCGATGTGAGCGATGTGCAGATGGGCCAGATGGCCCAGCGCATCGCCGCGACCAACGCCCAGGTGGTGATCAACCATGGCGGCGCCGGCGTGTATGAACGGCTGATTCGCCAGGCCCGCAAGCAGGGCTTGCGTGCCACTTTCAGCGGCGTGAATTCAGGCTCGACGCAACTCGCCAAAAACCTGGGCGAACTCGCGCACGGCATGGTGTTTTCCCAGGTGGTACCCAGCCCGTGGGAGCGCAAGACAGGCATCACGCGCGAGTACCAGGAAGAATTCGCGCGCCTGAAGCCCGGCCAGGAGTTCTCCTACGGCAGCCTGGAAGGCTACCTCACGGCCAAGGCCTTGGTCGCCGCCCTGCGGCTGGCCGGCAACGAACCGACCCGCGACAGCTTTGTGCGCGGCCTGCACAATGCCGGCAGCATCGACCTGAACGGCCTGCGGGCCAGCTACCTGCCGGGTTCGCACACCGGCTTGACGTTGGTGGATCTGGCCATCGTCACACGCGACGGCAAATTCCGGCATTGAATACGCTGGCTCAATCCGCCGGATAGAGCCAGCGGTACAGGGGCGCTACAAGAACAAGCACCGCCACGAGCCGGCACACCTGAAACGCCGTGACCACCGGCACACCGAGCTGCAGCACCTTGGCGGTGATGGCCATCTCGGCGATGCCGCCCGGGGAGGTGCCCAGAATCAGCGTGGCCAGCGGCAAGCCGGTGGCCCATGCCAGCAGCGCGGCGAAGCCGCTGCAGAGCACCAGCATGACCAGGGTACCCAGCACCACAGAAGCCATCCAGCGCGGCGCGGCGTGCAGAAAGGTCGGGGAAAACCGCACGCCCAGCCCCACGGCAATCAGCAGTTGCGCTGTATTGGTCAGCCAGGGCGGAATGCCCGACAGGTGCAGGCTGGCCATCGTCAGGCCCATGGTCACCAGCAGTGGCCCCATGAACCACGGGTTGGCCCGGCCCAGCCGCAGCATCAGCCAGGCACCTGCGGCAGTGGCCCCGGCCAGCGCGGCCAAGCCAGGCCCGTTTACCGCGCGCAGCACCGGCGGGTTCAGGTCCAGGCCATGCAGCCCGCTGAACTGCATCGCAAAAGGAATCGTCACCGTGACCAGCAGCAGCCGCAGGCTGTGCGAGGCCGCCACCAAGTCGGTGCGCGCATGGGCACGTTCAGCCAGCAGGGTCATCTCGGAAGCGCCGCCTATCGCCCCCGCGAAATAACTGGTGGCACGCATCACCGGCGCCGGAACGCCGGGCATGCGCGGTGCATTGACACGGTGCAACCAGCCGCCGAAGGCCAGGCCCAGTCCCAGCGCCCAGGCAATCGCCAGGGCGATGGCCCACCACAGGCTGCCGACCAGCGCGGTCACCTGCGGCGTGAAGTACAGGCCCAGCGCCGTACCGATCACCCACTGCCCGGTGTTGTTCAGCGGCCGCCAGCTGGCAGTCGGCGCGCCGGCAATCGAGACGCAGGCCGTGGCCAGCAACGGACCGATCATCCACGGCAGGGGCGTGCCGATCCAGACGCAGAGCCGGGCGCCGGCCAGCGCCAGCAACAAGGTGAAAACAACATGAAAAGGCTTCAGACGCATCCGGGGCAAAAAAAAGGTGAGAGGCAAGAGGGGCAGGGTTTTGGCCGGCAGACAGCCACCGGTTTTCAGATGGGGCTAGTATCGCCCTGAGACTCTCTCCGAGAATGCCATGAACACCGCCCCACCGTCCCTTCAACACACACGCCGGCGCCTTGCCACTCTGGTCCCGCTGCTGCTCGTGCTGCTGGCCGCCTGCGCCAGAGTGCCCGAACCCCGGCTGTTTCCGCATGCGCCCAATGACATCACGGCTCGCACCGAGGCCCTGCTGCCGGCGGACGTGATCCTGCTCGGCGAACAGCACGATGCACCCGAGCACCAGGACATTCAGCGGCAGGTCATCGAGTACCTGGCGGTGCGCGGCCGGCTGGCCGCCGTGGCGCTGGAGATGGCCGAGGCCGGCACCAGCACCGCGGCCCTGAAATCGAACAGCACCCAGCTGCAGGTGCAGGCCGCCCTGGGCTGGAACAACAAGGGCTGGCCCTGGGCGGCCTATGGCCCGGCGGTGATGGCGGCTGTCAAGGCCGGCGTGCCGGTGCTGGGCGCCAACCTGCCGGCGGCGCAGATGCGCGAAGCCATGGCCGACGGCCGGCTGGACCAGCCCCTGCCCGGCCCCGCCCTCAAGGCCCAGCAGCAGCTGATACGCATCGGCCACTGCGGCTTGTTGCCGGAAGACCGCATCTCCCCGATGACACGCGTCCAGATCGCGCGCGACATCCGCATGGCAAGTACCGTGCAGCAGGCGGCCTTGCCCGGAAAAACCGTGGTGTTGCTGGCTGGCAGCGGCCACGTCAACCGCACGCTGGGCGTGCCCCAGCATCTGCCGCCCGGCCTCACCGTCAAGGCCGTCCAGCTGCGCGCCGGCCCGGCAACAAGCGCACCGGATGCGCGCCAGGAGGCCGAAAGCAGGGCGGCGTTTGACGCCGTGTGGCCGACACCAGCCGTGCCAGAGCAGGACTATTGCGCAACTTTGAAGGAAAAGCCCGGGGCGAAGTAGCCCCGGCCACGGTCAGGAGTTCAGGCGTTCTTCTTGATGGAGTCCGCCACCACACTGACGATGCGCTCGATGTGCTCTTTTTCCACGATGTAGGGCGGGCAGATCACGATGTTGTCGGCCGCCGGACGCACCAGCACGCCGTGTTTGAAGCAGTCCATGAAGATGTCGTAAGCGCGTTTGCCCGGTGCCCCGGCGATGGATGCCAGCTCCACCGCACCGGCCAGGCCCAGGCTGCGGATGCCGACCACATTGGGCAGACCCTTGAAGCCGCTGTGCATGGCATCACCGAGCACGGTGCCCATCTGTCCGGCGCGTTCAAACAGCTTTTCTTCCTTGAACAGGCCCAGCGTGGCAATCGCCGCGGCGCAGGCCACCGGATGGCCCGAGTAGGTGTAGCCGTGGAAAAACTCCACCGCATGCGCCGGGCTGTCGGCATTGGCTTCCATCATGGTGTTGTAGATGCGGTCGGAGCAGATCACGCCGCCCAGCGGGATCACGCCGTTGGTCACGCATTTGGCGAAGTTCAGCATGTCGGGCACCACGCCGTAGTAGTCGGCGCCGAAATTGGTGCCCATGCGGCCGAAGCCGGTAATGACTTCGTCAAAAATCAGCAGGATGCCGTGTTTGTCACAGATCTCGCGCAGGCGCTTGAGGTAACCCTTGGGCGGCAGGTACCAGCCGGCGCTGCCGGCCACCGGCTCGACAATCACGGCCGCGATGTTGCTGGCGTCGTGCAGCGGCAAAATGCGCTGCTCGAGTTCGAGCAGGATGTCCTCTTCCCAGACCGGCTCGGCACCGTGGATGTAGGCGTGTTTGACCGGGTCGTGGATGAAGCGCATGTGGTCCACCCGCGGCAGGAAGGCCGAGCCGTACACCTTGCGGTTGGCCGGAATGCCGCCCACACTCATGCCGCCGAAACCGACGCCGTGATAACCCTTTTCGCGGCCGATGAACACATTGCGGTGGCCCTCGCCGCGCGCGCGGTGGTAGGCCAGCGCCACCTTGAGCGAGGTGTCGGCCGCTTCCGAGCCGGAATTGCAGAACAGCACCTGGTTCAAATCGCCCGGCGCCATGCCGGCAATCAGGTCGGCGGCCTTGAAGGCCTGGTCGTTGCTGGCCTGGAAGGCGGTCGCGTAGTCCAGCGTGTCGAGCTGCTTCTTGATGGCTTCGTTGATCGGCTTGCGGTTATGGCCGGCGCCCACGCACCACAGGCTGGAAATGCCGTCGAGCACCTGTTTGCCGTCGTGCGTCGTGAAAAACATGCCGTCGGCTTTCACAAAAACCCGCGGGTCTTTCTTGAAGCTGCGGTTCGGCGTGAACGGCAACCACTGGTGGTCCATATTGAAATCTTGATAGGCCATGGCGAAATCTCCTGCTAGAAAATGGGGCAGCCGGGTTTTGGCGGTATGTCATGCATTCTGGCACTCCCGGCGACAATGTGCTTTCCGGCAAGCACCTGGCGGCCGGCCACCTGCGACAATTCATCCCTCATGAGCCCTACTTATATCCTCACCCTGTCCTGCCCCGACCGTCCGGGCATTGTTCATGCGGTTTCCGGCTTTCTGTTCGAACGCGGCGGCAACATCCTGGAAGCGGCACAGTTCAGCGACGACAAGCGCGACGACCCGGCGGCCGACGCCACCGGCCTGTTTTTCATGCGCGTCAGTTTTGCCTGCGACCAGCTCTCCTATGAAGAACTCAAGGAACAGGTCGGCGTGCTCGGTGTGCTGTTCGACATGCGCTGGGGCCTGCACCAGACCACCGAGCCCATGCGCACCGTGCTCATGGTGAGCAAGGAAGGGCATTGCCTGAACGACCTGCTGTTTCGCTGGAAGTCGGGGCTGCTGCCGCTGGACATCCGCGCCATCGTCTCCAACCACCGCGATTTTTACCAGCTGGCGGCCAGCTACAACGTACCCTTCCACCACATTCCGGTCACGGCCGCGACCAAGGAAAAAGCCGAAAAGAAACAGTACGACATCATTGAGGCTGAAGGCGCCGAACTGGTGGTGCTGGCGCGTTACATGCAGATCCTGAGCAACGACCTGTGCAAAAAGCTGGCCGGCCGTGCGATCAACATCCACCACTCCTTTCTGCCCAGCTTCAAGGGCGCCAAGCCCTATTACCAGGCTCACGCCCGCGGCGTGAAGCTGATAGGCGCCACCGCACACTACGTGACGGCCGACCTCGACGAAGGCCCGATCATCGAGCAGGACGTGGCCCGGGCCGACCACAGCAAAACCGTGGAAGCCCTGACCGCCATGGGCCGCGACACCGAAAGCCAGGTGCTGGCGCGTGCCGTGTTGTGGCACAGCGAACACCGGGTGCTGCTCAATGGCCACAAGACGGTCATCTTCAAGTAGATATGGCCCCCACGCTTGTCACTGCGTGTACTGCGCTGCCCCCCGAGGGGGCCGCTGCGCCTGCGGGCCGGCAAAGCCGGACCCGCGGCCCCTGCTGGTAAAGACAGGGCCAAATGAGCGCCGCCAGGATTCCGCCCATCCAGTGCCTGCTGACCTTTGAGACGCTGGCGCGGCTGCGCAGCGTCACACAGGCGGCCGAGGAACTCAATGTCACGCCCAGCGCGGTGAGCCACCGGGTCAAGCAGCTCGAGCAGATCATCGGCACCAAGCTGTTCGGCCGGGCCGACTTTTCGCTGACCACCGAAGGCAGCGAATACCTGGCCCACGTGCGCGAGGGCCTGGCGACGCTGCAGAAATTCCCCGGCACGGCCGGCCAGAGCGGCAACCCCGGCAAACGCAAGCTGCGCCTGGCCGTCACGCCGACCTTTGCCCGCTCCATCCTGATTCCGCGCCTGCGCCAGTTCACCGACGCCTACCCCGAGATCGACCTGACGCTGCAGGTGTCCATCCCGCTGCTCGACGTGGTGGCCGAAGACGCCGACCTGATCGTGCGTTTCGGCACCGGCCGTTATGCCGACCTCGAACACGTCTGCCTGATGAAGGACGAAGTCACGCCGCTGGCGTCGCCGGCCTATGTGCGCGAGCACGGGCCGTTCGACGCGGCGGAAGACCTCGACGGCGAGGCCTTGCTGCGCTCGCCACTGGAGCCCTGGCGCACCTGGTTTGCCGCGCATGGCCTGGACTGGGCCGAGCCGGTCGATGGCTCGCAGTTCAACGACATCGGCCTGATGTGCGACGCCGCTGCCGCCGGCATGGGTGTGGCGCTGGTGCGCCTCAAGCTGGGCGCACCGTGGCTGGAACACGGCTCGCTGGTGCGTCTGTACGAGCGCAATGTGCCCAGCCCGCACGCCCACTACCTGTGCTGGCGCACCGGCATGATGGACCGCTGGGAGTGTGCGGCGTTTGCCGACTGGCTGAAGAAATCGGTCGCGTAACCTTTCCGCTGGTTCTTCCATGCGTTTTATGCCTCCAGCCCTTTAGGGACGGGCGCAAATAGCTATCAATTTCATAGCGATCTGATTTTCACAAAGGGCCGTCATTTTCTTCACGCCGCCCACGCGCGCTTTGCATTAAAGTGCATTTCATGAATGCACTTGTTGACCCCCGGCAACAGCACCAGCTGGAACGCTCCGAACGCCAGGCCCAGGTCGTCGCCGCGCTGCAGGCCGTGCTTCCGGCGCATGCGCTGCTCTGGAACAGCGAAGACACCACGCCTTACGAATGCGACGGCCTGACCGCCTACCGCGAGCGGCCGCTGGTGGTCGCCCTGCCTGAAACTTATGACCAGGTGCAGGCCGTGCTGAAAACCTGCCATGCGCTGGAAGTCCCCGTGGTGGCATGCGGTGCCGGCACCGGCCTGTCCGGCGGCGCCATGCCGCACAAGTTGGGCGTCACCCTGTCGCTGGCCAAGTTCAACAAAATTTTGAAGCTCGACGCGGCCAGCCGCACGGCCGTGGTCCAGGGCGGTGTGCGCAATCTCGCCATCAGCGAAGCTGCCGCGCCGCTGGGCCTGTACTACGCGCCCGACCCATCCAGCCAGATCGCCTGCACCATAGGCGGCAACGTGGCAGAGAACTCGGGCGGCGTGCATTGCCTGAAGTACGGCCTGACCCTGCACAACGTGCTCAAGGTCAGGGGGTTCACGATTGAAGGCGAGGAAGTCGAGTTCGGCAGCGACGCGCTGGACTGCGCCGGTTACGACCTGCTGTCGGTGGTCATCGGCAGCGAGGGCATGCTGGCCGTCACCACCGAAGTCACCGTGAAACTGGTGCCCAGGCCGGTGCTGGCGCGCTGCATCATGGCCAGCTTCGACGACCTGCGCAAGGCCGGAGATGCGGTGGCGGCGGTGATTGCAGCCGGCATCATCCCGGCCGGTCTGGAGATGATGGACAAACCCATGACCGCGGCGGTCGAGGACTTTGTGCACGCCGGTTACGACCTGACGGCCGAGGCGATTTTGCTGTGCGAAAGCGACGGTACGCCGGAAGAAGTCGAGGAAGAAATCGGCCGGATGAGCGCCGTGTTGCGCAACCACGGCGCCACGGCGATTGCGGTCAGCCAGAACGAGGCCGAACGCCTGCGCTTCTGGAGCGGCCGCAAGAATGCCTTCCCCGCCTCCGGCCGCATCAGCCCCGACTACATGTGCATGGACTCGACAATTCCGCGCAAGCGCCTGGCCGACATCCTGCTGGCCATCCAGCAGATGGAAATCAAGTACGGCCTGCGCTGCGCTAACGTGTTCCACGCCGGAGACGGCAACCTGCACCCGCTGATTTTGTTCGACGCCAACGACGCCGACCAGTTGCACCGCTGCGAGCTGTTCGGCGCCGACATCCTGGAAACCAGTGTGGCCATGGGCGGCACGGTGACCGGCGAACATGGCGTGGGCGTGGAAAAACTCAACTCCATGTGTGTGCAGTTCTCGGCCAGCGAGAACGAGCAGATGTTCGGCGTCAAGCGTGCGTTTGATCCGCTGGGTCTGCTCAACCCCGGCAAGGTGATCCCGACGCTGCAGCGCTGCGCCGAGTACGGAAAAATGCTGGTGCGCGGCGGCAAGATCTCGCACCCCGATCTCCCGAGGTTTTAGCCGTGCAGGGCTTGCGCGGCCTGGCTTGGTTGCTGCTGCTGCAGTCCATCGGCGAACTGCTCTCGCGCGGCCTTTCGCTTCCGTTTCCCGGGCCGGTCATCGGCATGATGCTGCTGCTGGTCGCGCTGCGCTGGCCCCTGGTGCGCGAACCGGTGGCGGCCTGCGCGGATTTTTTGCTGACGCACCTGTCGTTGCTGTTTGTGCCGGTGGGTGTCGGCGTCATGACCCATCTGAGCCTGGTCAGCCAATACGGCGGCCGCATGTTGCTGGTGATTGTCCTGTCGACGCTGATCGGGCTAGCCGTCACGGTACTGACCCTGCACGTCCTGTGGCGGAAAAATGCCGAAGTTCGTTGAGCTCTGGGTCTATCTTTCCGCCACGCCGCTGTTCGGCCTGACGGCCACGCTGGTGGTTTACGTCGTGGCCCAGGCCATCTACGCGCGCCTGCAGCAGGCACCCTGGGCCAACCCGGTGCTCTGGACCGTGCTGGTAATTGCGGCGGTGCTGCTGGCCACCGGCGTGTCCTACCCGACTTACTTTGCCGGCGCGCAGTTCATTCACTTCCTGCTGGGGCCCGCCGTGGTGGCGCTGGCCTGGCCGCTGTGGCAGCGCCGCGCCGAGCTGCGGTTGCGCTGGGGCCGCCTGCTGCTGGCCGCATTGGCCGGTGGCGTCGCCGCCAGCGGCTCGGCATTGGCGCTGGGCTGGGCCGTCGGTTTGCCGGTGGAGGTGGTGCTGTCGCTGGCGCCCAAGTCCGTCACCGCACCGGTGGCCATGGGTATTGCCGAAAAAATAGGCGGCATCCCGGCGCTGGCGGCGGTGTTCGCGGTCATCACCGGGCTGGTCGGTGCACTGAGCGGCAAATACCTGTTCGATGCCTTCGGGATTCCGCTGGATGCGGCCGGCTGGACGGCGCGCGGCTTTGCGCTCGGCACCGCGTCGCACGGCATAGGTGCAGCGCGTGCGCTGCAGGTCAATGCCGATGCGGGCGCCTACGCCGGCCTGGCGCTGGGACTGCAGGTGGTGCTGGCCTCGCTGCTGCTGCCCCTGCTGTTCCGTATTTTTTGAGCGCTCACCAGGTATCGATGGCCAGTGCGCTATCCGCGGACTGGATGGGCGCCGACTGCAGACCGTGCACCAGCCAGTCGCGCGTCTGCGTCGGGTCGATCACGGCGTCGATTTCCAGCGTGGTCGCCATGTTGAGCGCACTGCCCTTGTCGTACTGCTGCGCCACCAGGGTCTCGTACAAGGCCTCACGCTGCGAACCGTCGGGCTGCGCCTCCAGCTCCTTGCGGTAACCCAGCTTCACCGCACCTTCCAGCCCCATGGCGCCGAACTCGCCGGTGGGCCAGGCCACGTTGAAGGCCGGTGCGTGAAAACTGCCGGCCGTCATGGCCATGGCGCCCAGGCCGTAGCCCTTGCGCAGCACCACGCTGAAAAAAGGCACACGCAGATGCGCCGCGGCAATAAACATCCGGCTCACGTGGCGCACCTGCGCCTGCGCCTCGGTCTGCGGGCCGACCATGAAGCCCGGGGTATCCACCAGGGTGATCAGCGGCAGGCCATGCGCGTTGCACAGCTGCATGAACCGCGCAGCCTTGTCGGCCGCATCGGCGTCGATGGCGCCGCCCAGGTGTTGCGGGTTGTTGGCCAGAATGCCCACGGGCCGCCCCTCGATACGCGCCAGCGCGGTGTGAATGCCCTGGCCGAAGCCGGTACGCAGCGCCAGCACACTGCCCGCGTCGGCGATACCGTCGATCGCCGCGCGGGTGTCATACACGCGCAAACGGTTCTCGGGCACCACCTCGCGCAGGGCCAGGGCATCCGGTGCAGTAAACGCCTGGACCGTACCCTGAAAAAAAGACAGGTAGTGCTGCGCCGCCGCCACCGCTTCGGCTTCGTCGTCGACCAGCACGTCGATGACGCCGTTGCCGTGCTGCACACCGGCCGGCCCGATCTGTTCGGGTTTGAACACGCCGAGACCGCCGCCCTCCACCATCGCCGGGCCGCCCATGCCGATGTTGCTGCCCCGGGTGGCAATGATCACGTCGCAGCAGCCCAGCAGTGCCGCATTGCCGGCAAAACAGCGGCCCGCCGCCACGCCGATCACCGGTACCCGGCCATTGAGACGGGCAAAACTCGCAAAGGTGCCAACATGCAGGCCGGCGACGATGGGCATGTCGGTGTCCCCGGGACGGCCACCACCGCCTTCGGCAAACAGCACCACCGGCAGCTTGTTCTGCAGCGCGATCCCCAGCATGCGGTCGGTTTTCTGGTGGTTGCGCATGCCCTGCGTGCCGGCCAGCACGGTGGCGTCGTAGGCCATCACCACAGCCCGGCTCGCCTCGGGGCCGAACAGGTCGCCGTTGATGCTGCCGATGCCGGTGACCATGCCGTCGGCCGGGGTGTTCCTGACCAGGTCTTCCTCGCTGCGGCGGCTGCGCTGCGCCGCGACGGCCAGCGCGCCGTACTCCATGAAGGAGTCCTCGTCGCACAGGTCGGTGATGTTCTCGCGCGCGGTGCGCAGGCCCAGGGCGTGGCGCCGGGCCACCGCTTCGGGGCGGCTGGCATCCTGCGTAGGCACATGGCGATCCAGCGTGCGCTGCAGGTCGCCGCGCAAGCCGCTGGCCGCGGGGGGTGTTACTTCGGCGCTGGCAGAGACAGGCTGCGCCGCCGTCGCCCCCAGGGGCTCAATGCGCGCGAGCAGCGCGCCCGACTCCACCAGCTCGCCCGCGGCAAAAAACACTTCGCCGAGACGGCCGGCAAAAGCCGCCCGCACTTCGTGCTCCATCTTCATGGCTTCGAGAATTACCAGCAGGTCGCCAGCCTGCACGGCAGCGCCGGGCTCAACCTGCCATTGAACAACCTGGGCCTGAAGGGGGGAGTGAACCGCGGACATCGGCGCATTTTGCGCCCGCCCGGCGCGCCGCTGTCGTCAACCCGGTGACAGCGTTCGCGTCTAAGGCCTGTTCACACTATTTATGCAAGATGCGTTGCGAGTCAAAAAGGCCATGCGCGAGGCGCAAAATGCAGCCGGGCTGGAGCCCGGCAAGGCTTTGCAACGCTGCGCATGGTCTTTTTGGCCGCAACCCGAAGGGAACGTGGTTAAAACAGCGCCACTCGTCGTTGCACTCCTAGCCCAGCCGCCCAGGCTGAGCGTCGTCGCGCGCCTGGATTGGCGCTGTTTTAACCACGTTCGCACTTGTATAAATAGTGTGAACAGGCCCTGAAAAACTCAGGCCACCTGCAGGCCCGGCTTTCCAGCCAATGCAGCTTTCGAATTGGCCACGGCGCCGAACAGGATTTCACCGGCGAGCTGGCCACCCTCTTCAATCACCAGCTTGCCATAACGGATCTTGCCGGTGACCTTGCCGGTCGCATAAATCACGAGCTTCTGGCGCACCGTGAGGTTGCCGTCAAACGCGCCATGGATTTCGGCGATGTCGATCTCGGCCGACCCCTTGAACTCGCCATGCTCGGAAATCTGCATCACGCGCGAGTCCATCGTGGCTTCCACCAGTCCCTCCACCACCAGGGTGTCGCAGTCGGTGATCTCGACGCCCTTGAGCTTGATGTTGGGGCCGACCGTCAGCTTGCTGCCGCCACTCTCACGGGTGGCAGCGGCAGACGGCGCGCTGGTTGCGGCCGCAGCGGCGGCGGGCGCGCTGTTCGAGACATTCGTTGCCGCAGGACCGTTCGCGTAGGGATTGGGGTTGGGGCTGCCATGACGCAGACCGGAAGGTTCGTTGTCGCGTTTGCCGAAGAACGGTGATTGCAGTGCCATCTGGATTTCCTTGAAAAAGAACCGATGGTAAGGAGAGCGTTTTAAAAAGTCTCCACTGCTAATGCAAGATGAGTAACGAAATGACCGGGTGCGCTACGCCCCTGCGTACCGGTTGCCGGGCACGGGCTTGTAGACTTGCGCCATGCATTACACGGTCAGGATTTTTCACAGCGAGGATGTCTCCGACACCGAACGCGCCAGCGCTGCGCAGCGGTTTCGGACCGCGCTCGAGGCCTCGCTGGGCGATGCCAGCCTGGTGGCCCCCGTCTACCGCGCCTACCTCCGGCTGCTGCAAATCCATGGGGAGCAGTCCCGGCCCTGGGATCTGGCGCCGGCAGAACAGTTGCTGGCCGAGCAATGGGAAGCGGCCGAGCTGGCGGCCACGCAAGCGGCTTTTGGCACAGAACGCTACATGGGCGATGCCCACTTCGAGCTGGATATTCCGGATCGCTGAGCACCGTCCACCCAGGCGGACACTTTGTACGGATAATTACACCACTTGCTAAAAAAGGGGGGTTCGTGGAGTTTGCTGTCTTGCTCATGGCGGTGATCGTGCTGGGGCTGCTCGGCTGGGGGATGTACCGCGTCATGAAACGCCAGGACTCCGGTTCGCCGGCAGCCGGAGGGCAGGCGGAGTCGCAGAGCAGCACGCTGGACGACAGCACCTACCGGGTCAGCTACGCGCCGCCGGAGTTTGAGTGGAGCGGCACCACCACCGGCGCCCTGCCGGTGAAAATACTGACCTACAAGCAGTACGAGTGCCTGGAAGATGCCCGCTACGGTTTCAGGATCGCCGGCTTGCCGCCCACCGAGCGCAAGCAGCCGCAACCCCACAAAACCCGCGCCCACGGTCTGAAAACCGTCGCCTCCCTGAAAAAACACGGCTTTCTGGAAGATGACGGCGAAGGCGGCTACGTCATCACCGACCGCGGACTCAATGCGCTGGAGGTCTGCAGCGTCCGGTATTGAACCGCCCTGGCGGACCGCCAGGGCAAGGGTCAGACCGTGGCGTCTTGCGGCGCGCTGCTGACCGCCCAGGAGTACAGGGCGACAAACACCAGCGCATCAAAGACGGCGCCCATGCAGATGTACAGCACCGGCATGAACAGCACCGACAGGTGCTGCATGATGAAAGCCTGCGCCAGCACCTGGTGGGGAATCATGACGGCGAAGAAGCCCAGGATCAGCGCGGTGTGGAACAGCTTGATCGTCAGGCTCTGGTTCAGGATGTAATACCCCATCGCCAGCATCACCGGCGTGGCCAGCATGACCACGTAGCCGATGGTCATGAGTTCCTCGCTGTGGCGTGCAATGCTATAGGGAAAAGCGTCCGGCGAGAACCAGAAATAGACCAGCGTGACCAGCTGGATGACGCCGACGATGCGCAGGGGGTACTTCAGCGGCAGCTGCGCGTTTTTCATGCGTACCGACAAAGCCAACCCCAGCAGCGTCACCACCGCAGTCACGAACAGGATGGTGCGGCTCGGCAGCGGCCTGTCGTCCGGCCCACTCGACAGCAGCATCGCGTATTGCCCCGCATCGTTGAGCTGGTTGGTCAGCGTGAAAGGCATGTCCAGCCCCGTGGACCAGAACAGGATGCAATCGCGCCAGAAATCAAACAGCAGCGGTTTTCCGAAATACACCAGCGCGCACAGGATCAGCGGCAGGACAAGCGCCTGCGCCAGCAACCAGGGCGTGACATTCAGCGGTGTGATGGAGCGGTGCGGGCGCACCAGAACCCGTTGGGCGCGGGCTTCCCGGGCAGCAGAAAAGGAGGCGTTGAAAAGACGCTCCTGCTCACGCGCAGGTTCAGACAGGGATTTGGTTCTGGAGCTCATGGGACGTGATCAAAATTCGTGGAAAACGCCAACATTCACACCGCTGCGGCGGTACAGCGGGTTGGTGTAGCGGTTGGCGCCGACCAGCACGCCGGTGCGCGCATTGAACCAGTGGCGCCAGGTCAGGCTGGCCTCGCGGCTGTCGAAGTTGACCAGTTGCCGGTTGGCGGCAACGGCGAGATACCCTTCGCTGCCCCATCCGTAACGTGCGGTCACCAGGTCCTGCTTGGGGCGTCCCCACGTCAGCGCCACAAACTGCTGCTGCGTGTCCACCGAACCCGGGTTGCTGCGGTTCAGCCGCACGCCGCCCTCCACAATCCAGGGCGCCTCAAAATAGTAGGCTGCCCCCAGCGACAGGCTGCGGTCGGTGTGGCCATCGGGCGCGTTGTAATACCCTGCCCCCACCGTACCCACCAGATTGCGGCCGGGAAGAAATTTTCGGGAAATCGTTCCGTCCACACGGTAACGCGGCAGATAGAAAGCACCGTCGCCGACGCCCAGCGCCACCGATCCAAACCAGTCTTCATTGAAGGTATAGGTATCACCGAGGCTCAGGAACGTACCGTTTTCCCCAAACCGCTTGTGCGCAGACAACTCACCCTGCAAGACATGTTTGTCCACGCCATAGACGCCCTTCAGGGTCACGTCGCGCCAGTTGCCGAAGCCATTACTGAGGTTTTGCACACCCGTGCTGAGTTCCAGACTGCGCAGCGCTTCGCTGCCCCCCGGCAAAGCCGGAGCCGCAGTGGCATCCATGGGTGCGGGGGCGCCCGCCGGGGCGTCGGTCTGGGCCGTGGCCGGCATCGCAGCGGCCAGCATCACTGGCAGCGCAAGAAAAACAGGTTTAAACATCAAAACTCACTCCAAAAAAATAATCTGACAGGGTGCTCGCAGGCCCGGGCAACACGTCGCCGCGCCTGCCCTCGTTCATTTGCAGTTCGCATCCTTCGCCGCAGGCGTCACACCCCGGCTCACCAGGATCTGATAGGACGCTTCGTCGCTTACCGCCCAGCGCGACGAGTGGCGCAGCGGCGTGGACTGGCGCAGCCAGCAGGCGGCCGTGGCCTTGTCGTTCTGGCGCATGGCAAGCACCGCAAGCAGCCCCCACGGGTAGTCGGCTTCGCCCTGGATCAGCCATTCCGCGCGGTGGGCCGCCATCCAGTCGCGGTAATGCTGGCGCGCGTTGCCCGGCACCAGCGGAAAGTCGAACAGCAGCGGAAAGATCTGCGCCACGTGGTCGGGGTAAAACGCCGGCTTCTGGGAGCGTTGCTCCAGCTGGGTGGACACCAGAAACCGCTTGTTGACCGGGTCCCAGAAAGTGTCATGAATGGCGCGCGCCAGCTTGTCGGACGCAGCCCTTTGCTGCGGCTGCTTCAGGTGCACCTTGAGCGACCAGACTTCCAGGTTGTCCATGAACAGGCCATGCAGCACCACCGGCGAGACCATGTAGATGCCGCGCGACGGCTGGTACAGGTTCTCCAGCGCCGCCTGGCTGGCCTGGTGGCTCTTGCTCCAGACCGGGTTGCTGGCCAGCTTGGCCGGCATGGTTTCCAGCAGCTTCATCCAGATCGCCAGCAAGGAGTCGTCAGCGTCGGCCGTCTTGCAGGACACCCATTTTTTATCCGCACCCCGGCAGAACCGGTCAAAGGTGCCGTCCGGCTTTTGCCGCGGCACCAGCCAGTTGGCAAACTTTTCTGCCGGCGCCGAGATGTCCATGCCGTTTTCGTGCGCCAGCAACAAGGCCTGCATCGCGAAATAGGGGTCCGCCGAATCCCCACCGTGCAGGACGGTGATGGCGCCGCTGTCGTCCGTGTAGCCCCCCAGCTCCAGAGGTGCTGCCGCACCGGCACATCCCGCCTGGGTCAGCAGCACCGCGCCCATCGCACAAATCGTCAACAGTTGTTTGAGCTTCATGCCTGTTTCACCATGCCGATCTCGCGTGCCCACACGGTGCCGTGCACAACCACACCGTCTTCCACGATGATGTTGCGGGCTGTGACGGTGGTGGGCGCGTCCGGCAGGCCCACCAGCGCGTTGGCCCCGATCAGGATGTCGCTTTCGGACACCACCGGCCCCCAGGCCCGGGCATCCTTGTGAACGTACACGCGCTTTTCGCAGGTCACGGCGCCCTGCACGCTGGCGCGGTGGCCGATGCTCACCCCTTCGCGCGCCTTGATGTCGCCGATGAGGGTGGTCGCCGCCCCAATGGTCAGAAAACCGGTCACGACCAGCGATCCGCGGTAAATGCTGGCAGGCGGCAGCGCGCAATCCCCCCGGATCAGGAAAAGCAGGGGCGTTTGCTGGACGGCGCCCGGCAGGTCGGCATAACTGGCCGGCGCCTGCTCGGCGCCGGCAGGCGGCAGCACATCGCTGACGCGCGAGCCAAAACGCAGGGCAGGTGCATGCAGACGCTCAAACCAGGTCTCGTTGCCGAGCTCGATGGCACTGCCCGCGGACACCCGCCTGAGGGCCACACTGCGCGGCCCCATGCGCAGCACGCCATCGGCATGAGCCCAGTCATCGACGGTGCTGTGTTCACCCAGGTCAATGTCGCCGGTGGCATACAGCGCCGGAAAGGCCGATTCGGCGCCGGCCTGCAAGTTTCCCTGCACGTAAACCGGCTGTGCACTGCGAATGGGCAAGGGGCTGGTTATGCTGCTGCGCGCGATCAGCCGCTTGTCTGCCTTGCGCCAGTCCAGGTCCGTGCCGGCCGCCGACGCCGGATCGCCGACAAATTCGAAGTTCTCATACCCGGTGGGCTCGCCCAGCCCGAGCCTGGCCGACACATCGGCATGCAGTCGCCGGGCAAAGTGATCAATGTCGGTGGTGTAGTTCGCCGAAATCGGCAAGGCTGCAAAGTCCGTGGGACGCAGCCATTCCCGGAATGCCGGCACAAACGGCAGCGTCAGCAGCAGCAGGCAGACCAGCGCGAAGGTGGCATAGGTGGTGTAGTTTTCAGTCATTATTCAGCAGCCTTGGTCCGGTAGCGGATGGTTTTGTCCCAGACCATCTCGCGTTTGAAAATCCTGTCGAGCAGCAGGCTCCAGACAGCGCCAGAAATGGCAAACAGGCTGACCAGAAAGCCCAGCATGTTGAACGGCAGCAGCCTCAGCCGCCGCCGGTTGCCGTCAATCAGCACCGCGACCACAATTTCAAAAAATGCGGCAAAGTTGCCCAGCGTTCCGTAAATCATCAGCGCGAAGATGGGAATCAGCGACGACAGCAGGGAACCCGCATTGAGGAAATACAGTCCCAGCGCGAGGCACCAGCCGGCCAGCATGACCAGCGGGATGACAAACACAAACAGCAGCAACAGGCCGTCAAAACGCTGGCCCGGTGTCAGGTAGGCGCTGGTGGCGAACTTCCACCAATACCGCGTCATGACCTGGTTGTGGCCCTTGGCCCAGCGCGTCACCTGCTTGATGCGCACGCTCCACTCTTCGGGCACTTCTTCATAACACTCCGAGCGGTTGGTGTACACCGTCTTCCAGCCGTTGAGCATGAGCCGGAACGTGATGTCGGTGTCTTCGGCCAGCGTGTCGTCATGCCAGCCACCCACCGCCTCCACTGCCGACAGGCGCACGCCACCGACCGTGCCGCCGTACTGCGGCAGCAGGTTCAGGTTCATGCGCGCCTGTTGGTCCACCTGGTAGCCGCCCGAGCGCTCCAGGTCCAGCATGCGGGTCAGCAGGTTGGCGCCGCTGTTGACCGGCACCACACGTCCCATCACCGCCCCGATCTCCGGGTCGAAAAACGGCGCCACCAGCTGCTTGAGCAGGCCGCGGCCGGGCACGTAGTCGGCGTCAAAAATAATGGCAATGTCGCCCTCGGCAAAGTGCAGGGCGTCTTTCAGCGCGGCCGACTTGCCGGCCTTGCCGGTGCTGCGGTGAAACGGTGAAATGCGCGAGGGGAAACGCGCCACATAACTGTCGATGATCTCGCCCGTGCCGTCCTTCGACCGGTCATTGACGGGAATGATCTTGAGCCGGTCTGCCGGATAGTCGGTATTGAGAAGCGCCTCGATGCAGCCGGCGATGACCTTTTCCTCGTTGTGCGCCGCAATGAAGACGGTGATCATGGGCCAGCGCGCCACGGCAATGTCGATGTAGGGGTGGCGCTGCACACCGGTCAGCCGGTTCATCGTGAACATGAAGTGGCGCACGCCGTAAATCATCATGGCCACCACGATCAGGAAAAGCAGCGAGGCCATGACGGCGGCGACCGGGTAGTCCTTGAACGAGGGAATCAGCGCACCGGTCGCCTGGGCTTGCGCCAGGGCCGGCCCGGCCCCCATGAAGGAAGTGACCGCGAGGGCGAGCGCGACACGGGGCCGGCCCGGCCGCCGGGTGGCGTGAACGGGCCTTTCGGCTGAAAGGCCGCAAGAGGAAAATGAAGAAGAGGAAGACAGCATGGGCGTGACTCCAGTGAGAAGGGGATCGGTCAGGCCAGCGCGGGGATGGCCGCGGGCGCATCCACCAGGCTGCGCTCGAGCACAGCCACGATCTGCGCGGAGGCCGTGCCGTCGCCGAACGGATTGCCGGCCTGCGCCATCCGTGTGTAGGCCTGGGTATCCTGCGAAAGCCGGGTGACTTCGGCGACGATCGCGCTGCGAGTCGCGCCGATCAGCAGGGCGCAGCCCGCTTCAATCGCCTCGGGCCGTTCGGTCTCGTCGCGCAGCACCAGCACCGGCACGCCAAAGGTCGGGGCTTCTTCCTGCAGGCCGCCGGAATCGGTCAGCACCATCCACGCATCGGCCAGCGCCTGCTGCATGCCGGTGTAGTCCAGCGGCGCCGTCAATGTCACGTTGCTTATGTCGCCCAGCAGTGCGTTGACATGACCCTGGATCACGGGATTCAGATGGACCGGGAACAGCACCTGCAGGTCGGGCTGCTGGCGTGCAATGTCCGCAATGGCGTGGCAGATTTCCTCCACGTCATTGCCCCAGTTTTCACGCCGGTGTACGGTCACCAGCAAATGGCCGCGGCCCGCGCTCATGCGCCTGACGCCGCGGTGGGCACAGGTCCACTGCTGGGCATCAATCACGGTGTTGCCGGTGAGGTGAATGAACTCGTCGGCAATGCCCTCGGTCTGCAGGGCCACCATGGCGCGCTGCGTGGGCGCAAAGTGAAACCGCGTCAGGCGGCTGATCATCTGCCGCAGGCCCTCTTCGGGAAACGGCCTGGCCAGGTTGTAGGTGCGCAGCCCGGCCTCCACATGCGCCAGCGGCACGCGGTTGTAGAAGGCAGCCAGCGCGCCCTGGAAAGCGCTCTCGGTGTCGCCCTGCACGATGACGAGCGACCAGTCCTGCGAGGTCACCACCTCGTCGAGCTGCTGCCGGCATCCCATGCTGAAATCCAGCAGGCTGCTGCCGCCGCGCTCCAGCGAGATGTCGGGCGTCACATCGAAACATTCGAAGATCTGGCTCGCCATGTCTCCATGCTGTCCCGTGTGCAGCCATTGCACACGCGCCCAGTCCGTCGCGCGCAACGCGTGGTAAAGAGGCGCCAGCTTGATGATTTCAGGGCGCGTGCCCGAGACGATGAGAATGTTTTGCATGGATGCTTTCCTGAAAAGGGAAGAAACGGCTGCGAACCCGCACACGCAGGTACAGGGGGCCGGGAAATGGAGTCGGAGTGCGCGGGCGTTTCAGCGCCCCGGGTCACGCCAGTTACAGGTGCGCGGCGTGGCCCGTCATGGCGGCGGGGGTCAACAAGTCAACAATCACCACCAGATCACCGCCAAAACGTCCCACGCCGAGTTCGCGCATGAGTTGCTGCTCCTGCGCGGCCGAATCCATGCGCAAAAAACACAGGGCCTGCCGCTTGCCCGCCTGACTGGCCGCCAGGATGTCGAGCCGGGCGACGGAGCCATAACGCGAACACAGCGAATGAAGCGCCGGTCGCAGCGCGCTGATGTCTGGGAAGTTCTTGAGCTGGTCGAATTCGTTGTGCATGGATGTTGAAATAGGGTTGTCCTCTGGAACGGGTGTTAACTTAAGTTCTCAGTCAATATAAAAAACCCGAAGCGCCGGGCACCTGAGGCAATGCCGTCCCTGGCTGTAGGACGCTGCGCCGGTCCTTCTGTGCGCTGGCCCACACAGGCGCCACCAAACACCCCCACTTTCACCAACCGGCAGCGGGCAACGAGGCGGCCAGCGCCCGCTGGCTGCACCGTCCTACAACCCCGCACGCCGGCGGACGGCTTTTTTTTTAATTTCCCGGCGCCTCATGGAAGAAGCCGCTTCATTCGCCGCCCGGCAAGCAGTTCAACTCCTCACAGGACAACCCCCATGGCACTCATCACCTACCTCGCCGAAGACAACAAGATCATTCGGGACAACCTGATTGACACCCTGGAGGAGATCGCCCATGTGAAGGTCGTGGCGCACGCGGTCACCCAGGCCGAAGCCAGCCGCTGGCTGACGCTGCATGACGGCACATGGCACCTGGCGATCGTGGATCTTTTCCTCAAGGAGGGCAGCGGGCTGGGCGTGCTGGCGGGATGCCGCAACCGCGAGCCCTACCAGAAGGTGGTGGTGCTGACCAACTACGCCACGCCTGAAGTGCGCCGGCGTGCGGCCGAACTCGGCGCCGACGCGGTGTTTGACAAGACCACCGAGCTCGACGCGCTGCTGGCCTACTGCACCGAACAAACGGCCCAGGCCCACACGGAGGATGTGCAGGAGGCGCAGCGTGAAGCCGTCGCGCAGCACGATCAGGCCACGCCCACCTGAGGAAACCTGCGTTCGCTCCGCCCGACAGGCCGCCTGTCGGTTTGTTCGCTAGCGTACATACAAAGCATCCGGAACGGCCTAATATGGCAAACTGACTCGAAACCTCTGCCAGAGGCGCCCCTCGAAGCCAGATACCGCTTCGGAGCTTTGTTGATGGCCGTTTCCCCCGATCCCCGAAAAAACGAGTTGCTTGCAGCCTTGCCTGACGCCGAGTTTCAGCGCTGGTTGCCGCAACTCGAGTGGGTCGACATGCCGCTGGGCCAGGTGGTTTATGAATCGGGCAGCACGCTGAGCCATGTGTACTTCCCGACCACCTCCATCGTCTCCCTGCTGTATGTGATGGAAAACGGCGCCTCTGCCGAAATCGCCGTGGTCGGCCACGAAGGTGTGGTCGGCATTTCGCTGTTCATGGGCGGCGAATCGACGCCCAGCCGGGGCGTGGTGCAAAGCGCCGGCCAGGGCTTCCGGCTCCCGGCCCACGTCATCAAGGAAGAATTCAAGCGTGCGCCCGTGTTGCACCTGCTGCTGCGCTACACCCAAGCGCTGATCACGCAGATGGCGCAAACGGCGGTGTGCAACCGCCACCACTCGCTGGACCAGCAGCTGTGCCGCTGGCTGCTGCTGAGCCTGGACCGGCTGCAGGGCAACGAGCTGGTGATGACGCAGGAGCTGATTGCCAACATGCTCGGTGTGCGCCGCGAAGGCGTGACCGAGGGCGCCCTCAAGCTGCAAAACCTCGGCCTGATCCGTTATTCGCGCGGCCGCATCACGGTGCTGGACCGGCCCGGGCTGGAACAACGCACCTGCGAGTGTTACGCCGTGGTCAAGAAGGAGTACGACCGTCTGCTCCCTGACACGCTAGCGGTCTGATCTCGGTCCCGTTCTCCGTGCGCTGACCCCACCGAGGGGTAGATAGATTTTCTGGCGCATACTGGGACACCGACTGGAACTGGACCTGACAGTGGCGCGGCCTTGTAATTGCCCCCGTGACGGGGCCGCAACCCACCGGAGAGCCGCTTGTCCGCCGTCGAAAACCACCTCATTGAACTTCTTCCGCGCCGGGACCGCGCGCGCCTGCTGGCCGTTTGCGAGCCGGTCGAGCTGGCGTTGTCAAACGTCCTGTGCGAGCCCGGCCAGCCGGTCCCCCACGTGTACTTTCCCGTCCAGGGGTTTATCTCACTGGTCACGCCGGTCGATGGCAGCCCGGGCGTGGAGGTCGGCATGATAGGTCGCGAGGGCATGCTGGGTGCGCAGCTGGCGCTGGGTGTCGCCACAGCGCCCTGGCGCGCGGTGGTACAGGGCGCCGGTGGCGCCTGGCGCATCGGCACGGCCGCGTTCAAGCGCGAGCTGGCGCGCAGCCCGGCGCTGCAGCGCGGCCTGAACCGCTACCTGTATGTGCTGATGGCGCAGCACGCCGCGTCTGCCGGTTGCCTGCGTTTTCACCTGACCGGCCAGCGCCTGGCGCGCTGGCTGCTGATGAGCCAGGACCGCGCCCACTCCGACAGCTTTCATGTCACACATGAGTTTCTCGCCTACATGCTGGGCATGCGCCGCGTCGGCATCACGGCCGCCGCCAGCGCCCTGCAAAAGGAAGGCCTGATCGAGTACCACCGCGGCGAACTCACCGTGCTGGACCGCCAGGGGCTGGAAGCCGCCGCCTGCAGCTGTTACGCCGCCGACCGTCGGACCTACGCCGACTTGCTCGGCTAGCCGCCCGCTATTCGCTTGCCCGTTCGCCCTGAGCTGGTCGAAGGAGCGAACGGTTGCAACCGGCGCGTCCGTACGGTAGCGCACAGACGATAGCAAAAGAATCATTTACAACCAGTAGCATCGGTACACAAACTGCCTGTCATGGTCGCAACGCTTCAACCCTGTCCGCAAGAGGTCGCCCCATGACGACTCCCTCTTCCTTTTCTCCTGGACCAGGGCAGGCCGCCGGCGAGCACGGCGCCGGCCCGGCATTCCCGCACGATGCGCTGCCGGCCGTGGTGCCGCGCCAGAACGGGCTCGGAATCCACCCTGAGGCAGCCGCCCCCCATGCACCGTATGACGCGCACCTGGCCATCGAGGTCGAGGACTGGGATGTCCTGTTCGAGGCGGTAAAAACCACGCTGCGGCGCATTGTGGGTGAGCGGCTGGGAGACATGCCCGAGGTGCCCACCCATTCGGCCGCGCTGTCGGCCAGCCTGGTGCAGGCCGTCGTGCTTGATTGCGTCAGCTCGCTGGACCGTCTGCACGCCGCGCTGCAACAGGAACGCAGCCAGCGTCCGACACCCTGACGGGCACTTTGCGAAGCCCGGGCCGACGCTGCGTCTGTTAGCTTGGTCAGCATGCCGGTCACACACCCCCTTCCCCCGCCCCAGAACCTGCCACCCCGCCCCGCGCCGGACGCCGTCCCGCCGATGCGGGCCACCGGTGCGGGCGCGTGGATGCTGGCGCTGCCGTCGCACCAGCTGACCTGGACGGCGCACCTGGCCGCCATGCTGGAAATGACACCGGAGCAGGCACCGTCATGGACCAACGCCCTGGATATGTATGCGCCCGAGTCGCGCGCCTGCATGGCCGCGGCCCTGGAGCGCTGCCTCGCGGACGGTACGGCGTTTGACGAAGAGGTGCAGGTCATCACCGCGCGCGGCCAGCGACTGTGGATGCGTTCGCTGGGCGAGGCCCTGCGCGATGCATCGGGCGCCATCGTGCAATTGATCGGCGTTCTGAAAGACCTCACGACCCGAAAACGTGCCGAGCAGGAAAGCGAAAGCCTGACCATGCGGCTGGCGACCACGCTGGCGAGCATGACCGATGCTTTTTCCACGCTGGACCGTGAAGGCCGGCTGACCTACGTCAACCGCGAGAGCGAACGCCTGCTGCGTTGCCCCAGCACGGCGCTGCTGGGCCAGACGCTCTGGGACGCGCTGGACGGCAACGACGCAGGCCTGGTGCGCCAGAAAATCCTGGCCATGCCCGGCAGCGACACCAGCCGCGAGTTCGAGGTCTTCTGTGCCATTCCCGGCCGGTGGCTGGAGCTGCGCGCCCATCCTTTTGAAGAGGGAGTGGCCGTGTACATGCGCGATGTCAGCGACAGACGCCAGTCGCAGGAGCAGTTGCTGCTGCTGCAGACCAGCATCTCGCGCCTCAACGACATCGTGCTGATCACCGAAGCCGGCCCGGTGGACGCGCCCGGCCCGCGCATCGTGTTTGTGAACGATGCCTTCGAACGGCAAACCGGCTACAGCCCGGCCGAAGTGCTGGGCCAGACGCCGCGCATGTTGCAGGGGCAGCGCACGCAGCGCGCCGAGCTGGACCGCATCCGGCAGGCGCTGGAGCAGGCGCAACCGGTGCGTGCAGAACTCATCAACTACAAGAAAAACGGCGAGCAGTTCTGGCTGGAGCTCGACATCGTGCCGGTGGACTATTTCAGCCGCGGCCTGACGCACTGGGTGGCGGTGGCGCGCGACATCACCGAGCGCAAGGCCGCCGAGGAGGAAATCGAGCACCTGGCGTTTTACGACACGCTGACCCAGTTGCCAAACCGGCAATTGCTGATGGACAGCCTGCGCCTGGCATTGGCCCATACCGGCAACCCCGACCGAACCGGGGCGCTGATGTTCATCGATCTCGACAACTTCAAGGTGCTCAATGACACGCGCGGCCATGCCACCGGCGACCTCCTGCTGCAAAAGGTGGCGGCGCGCCTGAACAGCTGCGTGCGGCTGCGCGACACCGTGGCCCGCCTGGGCGGCGATGAATTTGTGGTCCTGCTCGAGGACCTGGGCGACGACCCGCCGCTGGCCCGCAAGAAGGCCGAAGCCGTGGCCCAGAAAATTCTGGCCACCCTCAGCGAGCCCTGCGACCTGTCGGGCCACGACTATGACGGCACCTGCAGCATCGGCATCACGCTGATCACCCAGCACGAAAAAAGCGTGGGTGACCTGCTCAAGCAGGCCGACCTGGCCATGTACCAGGCCAAGGCCGCGGGGCGCAACGCCATCTGCTTTTTCGACCCCGGCATGCAGGCGGTAGCCACGGCCAACGCAGCGCTGACCTACGAGCTGCGCCAGGGCCTGCGCAACCAGGAATTCGTGCTGCACTACCAGCCGCAGGTCGGCCCCAGGGGCTTCATGGTGGGCGCCGAAGCCCTGGTGCGCTGGCAGCACCCGCAGCGCGGCCTGGTGTTTCCCGACAGCTTCATCCCCCAGGCCGAGGAAAGCGGGCTGATCATGCCGCTGGGCAAGTGGGTGCTGGAAACCGCCTGCGCCCAGCTGGCGCGCTGGGCCGCCTGCCCGGAAACCGACAGCTTCAGCATCGCGGTCAACGTCAGCGTGCGCCAGTTTCGCCACCCCGAGTTTGTCGAGCAGGTCATGGCGGCCATCGCAAACGCCGGCATCAGCGCGCACCGGCTCAAGCTGGAGCTGACCGAAAGCCTGCTGGCCAACGACATGGACGTGACGATTGCCAAGATGGGCATCCTCAAGGACGCCGGCGTGACGCTGTCCATCGACGACTTCGGCATCGGCTACTCGGCGCTGTCTTACCTGAAACACCTGCCGCTGGACCAGCTCAAGATCGACCGCGCGTTTGTGAAGGACGTGCTGACCGACCCCAACGACGCGGCGATTGCGCGCACCATCATCGGCCTGGCGCAAAGCCTGGGGCTGGGCGTGATGGCCGAGGGCGTGGAGACCGAAGCCCAGCGCGCCTTCCTGGCCCGCCACGGCTGCCACTGCTTCCAGGGCTACCTGTTCTGCAAACCGTTGCCGATCGAGGAATTGGAAGTGTTCATGCAGGGCATGGACAAGTCGCCGGTGGGCGCGAAGGGTTGCTGAGCCCCGCTGCGCAGCGCCATCAAACCGCTACAGAATTCATAGCTACCAGCGCATCAACCACAATGGCTGGAGGCACTTTTTGCTTGCGCCCGCTGATGACGGCGTTTTTTTCAAACAGCTAGCCGGCCTCGCTGCCGGGTTTGGGCACGACCAGCAACTCGCACAGATCAGTGAAGTAACTTTGCGCGCCCTGCTCTTCGTTGAAGTGACAGGCCGGGCCACCGGGGCCCCATTTGGCGGTGGAGGGAGCGGTCATGGTTTTCTCAGTAGCCGTGCAGGGCGTAGTCGAGGGCCGACCAGATGCGTGGGGCTTCGCTGCGCAAGCTGGTGACCTCGCCCCGCAGGTCAGCGGATGGAAACGCGAGCAAGCCCAAGGTGTCCAGAAACAGCGCCACACCTTCGACCTGGACCACGGGGGCCAGGCGTTCGGTGGGCGACTCCACCCAAACGTGCGTCAGGGGAATGGTCAAGCGGTTGCGCACGCCGCGCACGAGGTCACTTTGAATATCGACCACATAGGGCGACTGATCTCGCCACTCTTCCACGGGATGAGGGTAAACGTCGAATTGCGCCATCAGCCGGGCTCCGCGCCCGGGGCGTTGAAGGCCGCCTGCTTTTTGCGCCATTCGTAAATGCGCCAGCCCATGCTGCCTTCTCGCTCGATGCGGCGGTTGTAGGCAGCAATCGTGTCCTTGTTCTCGGCCTCCCACTGCACGGCCAATCGCTCGATTTCCTCGGGGCTGCGCTCCTGCGCCGCCTTGCGCGCCGCCAGACGCTCAGGCGTGAGCCAGCCGTCGCCAACGCGGTAGCTGCCGGCTTCTTCCTGCACGCCGGCATGTGCAGAGGCGTCCGTGGGGTCCTGCACGGCAGGCACGGCCTTCATGGGCACCAGTTCCACCCGCCCGTCGGGGTAGAAAACCACATCAAACAACTGGCCTGCGTATTTTTTCCCCAGCGAGATCTGGCCGCTGGCGCCGACTTCCTTGAGCATGGCGCACCTCTTTAAACGTTCATGCCATCATGCCGCATGAAATTTGGGGCGTCAAATTTCTGCCCAGGCTGAAGGCCTTTTGGGCATGGCAAGGTCAATTCAAGTCCTTATTGTTTCCAATATGGCAATATTAAATTGTATTTAATGCTATTTTTCTTTGTTATCAGCAACAGTAAAGTTCATACATCGATGAGCCGCAACCAAATAAACGACTCACCGAGGCTGGACAGACGGGGATCAACAAGCCCGCCATGCCCGGAAATGTTTATTCACTCTCTCAAGGAAATTTCATCATGAACGCATCCAAATTCTTCGCTGTTGCCGCGCTTGCCACTGTTGCCTCTTTCGGCGCCCATGCCGACGAGGCTGACGGTTCGCAGTTTGTCGTCCAGTTCAACTCCACCCGCTCCGTCGCCGAAGTGCGCGCCGAAGCCGCCGCCAAAGTGGCAACCCACAGCCAGGAGCCTGCCGGCTCCCGCGTTGCGGCCACCGTGCAGTCTTCGACCGACCGCGCCACCGTGCGTGCACAAGCGGCTGACGCTGTCCGTCTGGGCCAGATCCCGCGCGGCGAAGCCAGCTACATGTAATGGCTGCAGGCTGACCGGGTTTCCGGCCGGCTGATCCCCCACCACCCGGGCTCCGGCCCTGGCAGTGGGTGAATCTCTTGAAATCGGGCTCTTCGGAGCCCGATTTTCTTTTGGGGACAGGGAAGCTAAGGAAGCGCTGAATAAGTCCTTGCGGAGGCGCGGCAGCCGGATCGGGATGGGATGCAAGGCGGATTTCGCAGCCAATAGCGAGCTATTGGCAAGAAATTCAACGCAGCAGGCCGCCCGAGTCCGGCTGATCGCGCGCCGCAGGGGACTTGTTCAGCGCTTCCCTAAGCGCTCACGCCCCCGACAACAAGGCCGCATTGCCCCCCGCCGCCGTGGTGTTCACGGTGACGGTCTGTTCGGCGCAGAAGCGGTACAGGTAATGCGGGCCGCCGGCTTTGGGGCCGGTGCCGCTGAGACCCTCGCCGCCGAAAGGCTGCACACCGACCACCGCGCCTATCATGTTGCGGTTGATGTAGATGTTGCCGACATGCGCAGCCGCGGCCAGCGCCTGGGCGCGCGAGTCGATGCGGGTCTGGATGCCCAGGGTGAGGCCGTAGCCGAGGGCATTGATCTGCGCAATGACGGCTTCGGGTGTTTTCAACGCGCCGCTGCCCCAGCGCACGATCTGCAGCACCGGGCCGAAGATTTCGTCTTTCACCCCGGCCAGGCTGGCCACCTCGAAGGCGCTGGGCAGAACCAGATTTGCTATTGAATCAGGAGCTGTTTGCGCATGGCCAGCAAGGGCTGGAAGAACTTTTGATGTTGAATCCAGGCGCTGCAGGTGCTTCTGGATGTTGTCAAAGGCTTCGCGGTCGATCACAGGGCCGACGTCTGTAGACAGCTCGGCGGGGTCGCCGAGGGCCAGTTCCTGTACGGCACCCTGGATCATGTCAATCACCTTGTCGGCGATGCCCTCATGCACACACAGCAGGCGCAGCGCCGAGCAGCGCTGGCCGGCCGAGCGGAAGGCGCTTTGCACCACGGCATCGACCACCTGCTCGGGCAGGGCGCTGCTGTCGACCAGCATGGCGTTGATGCCGCCGGTCTCGGCGATCAGCGGCACGATGGGGCCGTCCCTGGCGGCCAGCGCGCGGTTGATGATTTTGGCGACTTCGGTCGAGCCGGTGAACACCACACCGGCAATGCCCGGCGCCGCCACCAGCGCCGCACCGACGGTTTCGCCGGGGCCGTGCAGCAACTGCAGCGCGCCTTCGGGCACACCGGCGGCGTGTAGCAGCTTCACCGCTTCCCAGGCCACGCCCGGCGTCTGCTCGGCCGGTTTGGCCAGCACCGCGTTGCCGGTGGCCAGCGCGGCGGCGACCTGGCCGGTGAAAATCGCCAGCGGAAAATTCCAGGGGCTGATGCCGACCCAGACGCCGCGTGCGCTCAGGCGCAGCTCATTGGTTTCGCCGGTCGGCCCCGGCAAGGCGATGGGCGCCATGATGCGTTCGGCTTCATTGGCGTAGTAACGCAGGAAGTCAATCGCCTCGCGCACCTCGGACACGGCATCGCCCCAGGTCTTGAAGGCTTCCTTGACCAGCAGCGCGCAGAAGGCGGGCATCTGCTGCTGCAGCGCGTCGGCGGCGCGACGCAAAATGGCAGCGCGTTCGGCCACATCCACCTTGCTCCATTTTTGATAGCTGGAGGCGCCCGTCTGTACTGCGCTTGCGGCCAATTTGGCATCGAACTCCGGAACCACAGGCACCTGGGTGCTCACCAGCGCAGCCAGCAGCGGCGCACGCATGCTCTCGACCGCGAGGTCCAGCCCCTCGCTGTTGGGGCGGCCGGGGCCGTACAGGGCGGGCGGCAGCGGCAGGGACGACTCGGGCTCCATGCGCAGCGGCGACGTCAGCAGGACATCCATGCCGACCGACTCGTCGGCGAGCTGGTGCACGAACGAGGAGTTGGCGCCGTTTTCCAGCAGGCGCCGCACCAGGTAGGCGAGCAGGTCGCGGTGCGCACCCACCGGGGCGTAGACGCGGCAGCTGATCTGCGGATTCTTCAGCACCTCGCGGAACACGCCCTCCCCCATGCCGTGCAGCCTCTGTAACTCAAATTGTGGCGTTGCGCGTTTCTCCGACGGGCCGCCCCTAGGAGAAACAGCCCCCTCGGGGGGCAGCACAGCACGCGAAGCGGCAAGCGTGGGGGCACGTGAAGCCATCTGAATAATCGCGGCGATGGTTCCGGCGTTGTGCCCCGCAAACTGCGGGTAAATCGCGTCGGGTGCGGCCAGCAGGGCCTGCGCGCAGGCGAGGTAGGAAACATCGGTGTGGTGTTTGTGGGTGAACACCGGGTAGTGCGGCAGACCCAGCTCCTGGGCGCGCTTGATTTCCGAATCCCAGTAGGCGCCCTTGACCAGGCGGCACATAAAACGCAGCCGGTACTTGCGGGCCAAAGTGATCACATGGTCGACCAACTCCAGCGCACGCGTCTGGTAGGCCTGCAGTGCCAGCCCGAAACCCTGCCAATGCGGCTGCTGCTGCGCCACCAAAACGGCCAGCGCTTCAAACACGTCGAGCGAAAGTTCGAGCCGGTCCACCTCTTCGGCGTCTATGGTCAGGTTGATGTTGGCCCGCGCCGCCAGCTCGCACAGACCCCAGACACGCGGCACCAGCTCGGCCATCACGCGCGCGTGCTGGGTCTCTTCGTAACGCGGGTGCAGTGCGCTGAGCTTGATGGAAATACCGTCGTTTTGCTCACAGGCGCCCGTCCTGTCTGCGCGGGCAGCTATGGATTCAATAGCATGGGTGTAGCTGGCGAGGTAGTGCAGTGCATCCGCATCGGTGCGCGCGCCCTCGCCCAGCATGTCGTAGCTGAAACGCAGGCCGGGAATGTTTTTTCTGGCGCCGTCGGCCTCCTTCATCGCCTCGCCGATGTTCTGGCCCAGTACAAACTGCCGCCCCAGCAACTGCACCGCGCGCAAGGTGGCAGCCACCACGGTGCGCGCACCGAGCTTGCTCATGATGCTGCTCTGCCCGTCCTCCGGCAAAAACTTCTTGGACAGGGCGATGGCGGAGGCCGACAGGCGCGCCATCATGGCGTCGCTGGCGCCGTCAAAATCGGCGCGGCCCAGCTGGTCGGCGGTCAGCGCAATCGCGGTCTCGGCATCGGGCACCCGCAGCAGCGCTTCGGCCAGGCGCATCAGGGCCAGGCCCTCGGCGCTGGAAATCGGGTACTCCTTGAGCAGGCTTTCCATGGCCCAGAAGGGCGGCGGGTTGTTGCGCACGGCCTGCACCCACGGCCGGGCCAGGGGCACGGCGGCCGCCCAGTCCAGCGCCCCGGCCAGCGCCTGAAGATGCCGGGCAACGATGCCGGCTTCAGGCCGGTAAGGAAAAGGAAGGCGAGGCTGTTGCGACATGAAAAATCTCCGTGAACTCGTGAATAAATCCATGTTCTCTGGATTTCATGAGAATTTCCCGCTAAATTCAGACACCTTTTCCGAATAATTCACCAACATGACCGACACCCCGCCCGACATTGATCGTATCGACCTGAAGATATTGAGCGTGTTGCAGCAGGACGGGCGCCTCTCCAACCTCAAGCTGGCAGAAGCAGTGGCGCTGTCGCCCACCGCCGTGCTGGCGCGTGTGCAGCGGCTCACGCGCGACGGCTACATCCTGGGCTACGAGGCGCGGCTCAATCCCCTCAAGCTGGGCGCCGGCATGATGGTGTTTGTCGAGGTGCTGCTGGACCGCACCACGCCCCATGTGTTTGAGGCCTTCAAGGCGGCAGTGCAGGTCTACCCGCAGATCATGGAATGCCACATGGTGGCCGGCGGCTTTGACTACCTGCTCAAGACCCGCATGGCCGACATGGCGGCCTACCGCGACTTCGCCGGCAACGCGCTCTGGCAGTTGCCCGGCGTGCGCGAAACCCGCACCTACGCGGTCATGGAAGAGGTCAAGAACACCACCCAGCTGGCCCTGGGCGTGTAAGCACAGCCACTGCAGCGTTGGCAGCACCGGGCCATTTGCGTTGTTTTAAACCATAGTTCGCATCTTCGCGGGCAAACCGCGTTGTCAAAGTGGGTTATTTGGACTAAGTTGGCTTCGGGTAGGTTCTGCCTTGCATAGGCAGCCCGCCCGCATCGTGCAACAACGCCACGGAGTCCAGCATGAACATTTTCCAACGATGGGGCGCCTGCAGCCTGCTTGCGGTCCTGCTCACGGCGCCCGGCCATGCGGCGGACATCGGCGTCACGGACAAGGAAATCCTGGTGGGACAGTTCGCGGCCCAGACCGGCCCCGCCGCCGAACTGGGCAAACGCATGCAGCTGGGCATGCTGGCGTATTTCAATGCAGTCAACGCGGCCGGCGGCATCAACGGCCGCACCATCAAGCTGGTATCGCGCGACGACGGGTATGAACCGGAGAAAGCGGCGGCCGCTGTGAAGGCCCTGATCGAGGAAGACAAGGTGTTTGCGCTGGTGGGCTCGGTCGGCACGCCAACCACGCTGGCGGCGGTGCCCGCCATCAATGCAGCCGGCATTCCGCTGATCGGTCCTTTCACCGGCGCACAAGCCCTGCGCGAACCGCTCAACCGCAACATTTTTCATGTGCGCGCCAGCTACTTTGACGAGACCGAACGCATCGTGCAGCACCTGAGCACGCTGGGCATCAAGAAGATTGCGGTGTTCTACCAGAACGACTCCTACGGCAAGGCCGGCCTGGAAGGCGTGACGCGGGCGCTGACCAAACGCAGCCTCAAGCCCGCCGCAACCGTGACGGTGGAGCGCAATTCGGTCGATGTCAACGCCGCATGGGCCGAACTTGCGAAAGCCGCCCCGGAAGCGGTGGTGCAGATCAGCGCCTACAAATCATGCGCGGCACTGATCAAGCTGGCGCGCAGCAAGGGTTACGGCGGGCAGTTCTTCAATGTAAGTTTTGTCGGCTCCACGGCCCTGTCGGCGGAGCTGGGCGATGCCGGCGCCGGCGTGACGATTTCGCAGGTGGTGCCCTTTCCCTACACAGCTTCGTCGGAGATCGTGCGCGAGTACCAGCAGCGCATGACCGAAGCCGGCAACAAGGACTTCGACTTCTCCAGCATGGAAGGTTTTCTGGCCGCCAAGGTGTTTGTCGAAGGGGTGCGCCGGGCCGGCAAGACCCTGACACGCGCGAGCCTGGTCAGCGGGCTGGAGTCCATGCGTGATGTCAACATGGGCGGCTTTCTGGTCAATTACAGCCCGAAAAACCATGAAGCATCCCATTACACCGACCTGACCATCATCGGGCGTGGCGGGCGGTTTGTGCGATAGGGCCTGTTCCCCCTATAGTGATGTTTTTTTGGGAGGACCCGCCATGAAAGACCTGACACCTTATCGCCTTTGGAGTGGTGCCGCGCTGGCACTGCTTGCCCTCGCCGCCCAACCGGCGGCGGCACAGTCCCTCAAACCCGGTTTGTGGGAGATCAACAACAAAATGCAGTCCAGCTCGGGCCAGGTGGAAAAAGCCATGGCCGAGGCGCAAAAGCAGATGGCCGCCATGCCGCCCGAGCAGCGCAAGATGATGCAGGACATGATGGCCAAACAGGGTGTATCCATGGGCCCCGCTGCCGGAGGCAACATGGCCGTGAAGATCTGCATGACCAAAGAAATGGCGGAGCGCAACGAGTTGCCCGCGCAACAGGGCGACTGCAAGACGACGAACTCGCCGCGTTCTGGCAACACCATGAAGATGTCGTTTGCCTGCACCCAGCCGCCGTCCAGCGGCGAAGGCACGGTCACCTTTGTCAGCCCCGAGGCTTACACGATGAAGATGACCATGAAAAGCATGATGCAGGGCAAGCCGGAAACCATGACCATGGACGGCGGCGGCAAGTGGCTGTCGGCGGACTGCGGGAACATCAAACCGCTGGCTGTGCCCAAAAAATAGGCAACGCGAAAACCGCGGTCTCCCCCCTACAAGCAGGGGCCGCGGATCTGGCTTCGCCAGTCCGCAGGCGCAGCGCCCCCGAGGGGCTGGAGCCTGCGGCTCCGAACCTGCTTGAGCAGCTTTGGACAGGCGGCAGAGGCGAAGCGTCTCGCGAGCCGCGGCCTGCAAGGCCTCGCGCAGTACACGAAGTGACAAGCGTGGGGGCTCTATCTCTTTCCGAAAATGGCGGTTCCGACGCGCACCATGGTGCTGCCGGCATGAATGGCCGCTTCCAGGTCGGCCGTCATGCCCATCGACAGCGTGTCCATCGCCTGCGGCAGCACACCGGCCCGATTGATCTGGTCAAAAAGGTCTGCAGCCCTTTTGTGGACAGCGCAGGCAGCTACAAAATCAGGAGCAGGCTCGGGAATCGACATGAGGCCGCGCAGCTGCAGCCGCGGCAACCTCGCGACCTCGGCTGCCAGCGCCTGGACGTCCTGCGGCGTCACGCCGGACTTGGTGGCGCCGCCATCGATGTTGACCTGAAGGCACACCTGCAGCGGCGGCAAATGCGGCGGGCGCTGTTCGCTCAGGCGCTGCGCGATTTTCAGGCGGTCCACCGACTGCACCCAGTCGAAATGTTCGGCGACCAGGCGCGTCTTGTTACTCTGGATGGGGCCGATACAGTGCCATTCCGAAGGGCGGGAAGGCGACAGCCCGAGGTGATCGGCTTCCCATTTTCGGACCAGCAGAATCTTGTCCACCCCCTCCTGGATGTAGTTCTCGCCGAAAGCGTATTGCCCGTCGGACATCGCGTCGATCACCGCATCGGCACTGAAAGTTTTGGACACGGCCAGCAGGCGCACGCTGGCGGGGTCGCGTCCGGCGGCGACACAGGCCGTGGTTATCCGGTCACGGACAAGTTGGAGCTTGCGCACAATCATGGTCATAATCCAACTGTAAAACTTTTCAGGGATCCCCGGGATGGACATTACCCAACTGCTGGCTTTTAGCGTCAAGAACAAGGCATCTGACTTGCATCTATCGGCCGGCTTGCCGCCCATGATCCGGGTGCATGGGGATGTCAGGCGCATCAATGTCGACCCGCTGGACCACAAGCAGGTTCATGCCATGGTGTACGACATCATGAACGACACCCAACGCAAGAACTACGAAGAATTCCTGGAGATCGACTTCTCCTTCGAGATCGACGGCCTGGCGCGGTTCCGCGTCAACGCCTTCAACCAGAACCGCGGTGCCGGCGCCGTGTTCCGGACCATCCCCTCGAAAATCCTGACGCTGGAGCAGCTCAACGCGCCGAAAATTTTCGGCGACCTGGCGATGAAGCCGCGCGGCATGGTGCTGGTCACCGGCCCCACCGGCTCGGGCAAGTCCACCACGCTGGCGGCCATGGTCAACTACCTCAACGAAACCGAGTACGGCCACATCCTGACGGTGGAAGACCCGATCGAGTTTGTGCATGAATCGAAAAAGTGCCTGATCAACCAGCGCGAGGTCGGCCCGCACACGCTGAGCTTCAGCGCGGCGCTCAAATCCGCCCTGCGGGAAGACCCGGACGCCATCCTGGTCGGCGAGATGCGCGACCTGGAAACCATTCGCCTGGCGATGACGGCCGCTGAAACCGGCCACCTGGTGTTTGGCACCCTGCACACTTCGAGCGCGGCAAAAACCATCGACCGGATCATCGACGTGTTTCCGGCAGAGGAAAAAGACATGATCCGCGCCATGTTGTCGGAATCACTGCAGGCGGTGATCTCTCAGACCCTGTGCAAGACCAAGGACGGCCAGGGCCGCGTCGCCGCGCACGAGATCATGCTGGGCACCAGCGCCATCCGCAACCTGATCCGCGAGGCCAAGGTCGCACAGATGTACTCGTCCATTCAGACTGGCAACAGCGTAGGCATGCAGACGCTGGACCAGAACCTGACCGACCTCGTCAAGCGCAACGTCATTTCCGCTGCAGAAGCACGCGGCAAAGCCAAAATTCCCGAGAACTTCCCCGGCTGAACATGCCCCGCACGCTTGTCACTTCGTGTACTGCGCTGCCCCCCGGGGGGGCCGCTGCGCCTGCGGCCCGGCAAAGCCGGTTCCGCGGCCCCTGCCTGACTGAAGAGGAGGATTTGTCCTCTTTTGCCCAGCCTGCCGTTTTTTCCGCGACTACCGCATTAGTTTGAAAGGAGTCGCAAATGGAACGCGACCAGGCCAGTAAATTCATCAACGACCTTCTCAAGCTGATGGTCAGCCGCAACGGCAGCGACTTGTTCATCACCGGCGATTTCCCGCCCGCGATGAAGGTCGACGGCAAGGTCACCAAGGTCTCGCCGCAGCCGCTCAACGCCGGCCACACGCTGGCCCTGGCGCGCGCCATCATGAACGACAAGCAGGCCGCCGAGTTCGAACGCACCAAGGAGTGCAACTTCGCGATTTCGCCCCCCGGCGTCGGGCGCTTTCGCGTCAACGCTTTCATCCAGCAGGGCAAGGTCGGCATGGTGATGCGGGTGATTCCGGCGGTGTTGCCAACCATCGACGGCCTGGGTGTGCCGCAGGTGCTCAAGGACGTGGTGATGTCCAAGCGCGGCCTGTGCATCCTGGTGGGCGCCACCGGTTCGGGCAAATCCACCACGCTGGCGGCCATGGTGGACTGGCGCAACGAAAACTCCTACGGCCACATCATCACCATCGAAGACCCGGTGGAGTTCGTGCACCCGCACAAGAACTGCGTGATCACGCAGCGCGAAGTGGGCCTGGACACCGACAGCTGGGAAGCCGCACTGAAAAACACGCTGCGCCAGGCCCCCGACGTGATTTTGATGGGCGAGGTGCGCGACCGCGAAACCATGGAACACGCCGTGGCCTTTGCCGAAACCGGTCACCTGTGCCTGTGCACCCTGCATGCCAACAGCGCCAACCAGGCACTGGACCGCATCATCAACTTTTTCCCGGAAGAGCGACGTGCGCAGCTGCTGATGGACCTGTCACTGAACATGAAGGCCATGATCTCGCAACGCCTGGTGCCCAAGCAGGACAGCAAGGGCCGCATCGCCGCGGTGGAGGTAATGCTCAACACGCCACTGATCTCCGACCTGATCTTCAAGGGCGAGGTTTCCGAGATCAAGGAAATCATGAAGAAAAGCCGCAACCTCGGCATGCAGACCTTCGACCAGGCGCTCTTCGATGCTTTCGAAAGCAACATGATCACCTACGAAGACGCGCTGCGCAACGCCGACTCGGTCAATGACCTGCGGCTGCAGATCAAACTCAACTCCCAGCGCGCCAAGACGCAGGATCTGTCGGCCGGCACCGAGCACATGTCCATTGTCTAGGGCTCGCGCGGGCTTGATGCGTTGTTGGTCGGTGCTCGCAATCCTCACGTACCCAAAGTACGTTGCGGTTGCTGCGCGCCGCCCGCCTAGCCTGAAGCCCGCTCGCTACGCCCTCCCACCTCTTTTCCCTTGTCACATACCATGAGCAATACCAACCCCAAAACCTACGAACCCGCCCCGTCCCGCAAAGTTGCCTTTCTGGGCCTGGGCGTCATGGGCTACCCGATGGCGGGCCACCTCGCGCTGGCCGGCCACCAGGTTACTGTCTACAACCGGACCGCTACCAAATCAGTAGCATGGTGCGCAGAATACGCGGGCACCAAAGGCCCAAAACATGCTGCAACGCCGCGTGAAGCGGCGCGCGGCGCCGACATCGTTTTTTGCTGCGTTGGCAATGACGACGACTTGCGCGGCGTGACGCTCGGCCCCGACGGCGCCTTTGCCGGCATGCAGGCGGGCGCCATTTTCGTGGACCACACCACCGCCTCGGCCGACGTGGCCCGCGAGCTGTATGCGGCCGCCCAGGCCCTGAAGCTGCAGTTTGTCGACGCCCCGGTCTCTGGCGGCCAGGCCGGTGCGCAAAACGGCCTGCTGACCGTCATGTGCGGCGGCGATGCGGCGGCGTTTGAGGCCGTCAAGCCGGCCGGCATGGCGTTTTCCAAAGCCTTCACGCTGATGGGCGCCAGCGGCGCCGGCCAGTTGACCAAAATGGTCAACCAGATCTGCATCGCCGGGCTGGTGCAGGGCCTGAGCGAAGCCATTTCCTTTGGCCAGAAGGCCGGCCTGGACATGAACCAGGTGCTGGACGTGATCGGCAAGGGCGCCGCGCAAAGCTGGCAGCTCGACAACCGCGGCAAGACCATGGTGGCCGACAAGTTCGACTTCGGCTTTGCCGTGGACTGGATGCGCAAGGACCTGGGACTGGTGCTGGGCGAAGCCAAGACCAATGGCGCCCGCCTGCCGGTCACGGCCCTGGTGGACCAGTTTTACGGCGATGTGCAGGCCATGGGCGGGCAGCGCTGGGACACGTCCAGCCTGATCCGCCGTTTGAAATAACTCGGTGCGGCGTACCATGGGCGCCTGCCCACCATAAAAAAAAGGCCGGTGCAAACACCGGCCTTTTTTGTTTCCCCGCGCTGCCGGGATCAGCCGCCGCTGCCCGCCGGACGTGTTGCCGTGGCGGGTTTGGCCGGCTGCGGCACCAGGCTGCGCAGCTCGTCCTCGCTGATGATCTCGAGAATGCGCACCACCTTCTGCACGCCGCGGGCACCGCGCACGATGTCCGTGGCGCGATCGGCTTCACGCTGCGTCACACGGCCCATCAGGTAGACAGTACCACGCTCGGTGACCACCTTGAAGGCGTTGGCATAAATGTCGCTGGAGTCGATCAGCAGGGCTTTCACCTGGCCGGTGATCAACACGTCGGAGGAGCGCTGCACCAGCGTCGGACTGTTGATGATGCCCAGCTCATTGACCACCGAGGCCACGTTCTCCACCCGCGACACGACCTGCTCCACCAGCTTTCTGTCCTGCTCGTTGAGCACTTCACCAGTCAGCAGCACCTGGCGGTTGTAGCTGGTCACGCTGACCCGCGCCCGGCTGCCGATGTTGTCGCGCAGGCGGGCCATGGCGCGCAGCTCGATGCCTTCGTCTTCGAGCTGGGCACCCGAGGTGCGGCGGTCAATGGCGACCATCGCGCCGGCCGCTGCACCGCCCAGCACCAGCGGGAAACAGGCGCTCAGGCTGCTGCCCACAAGGGCAGCGGTGCAAACGGTCAGCAGAAGCCGTTGGTAAGGTCGCATGGGTCCGAAAATCGCTTTGACGGTCATTTAAGTGTTCTCCTGGTCACCAAGTAATTGGGCATCCACGCCATCACAGATACAGTGAAGGGCCAGCAGATGAACTTCCTGTATGCGTGCTGTGCGGTCATGCGGCACGCAGATGTGCACGTCGGTCTCGCGCAGCGCGGCGCTCATTTTTCCGCCGCTTTTGCCGGTCAGCGCCACCACGGTCATCTCGCGCTCGTGGGCCGCCTCGATGGCCGCCAGCACATTGGCCGAGTTGCCGCTGGTGCTCAGCGCCAGCAGCACGTCGCCAGCACCGCCGAGCGCACGCACCTGCTTGGAGAAAATCACGCTGAAGTCGTAGTCGTTGGCGATCGCCGTGAGGATGGAGCTGTCGGTGGTCAGCGCAATGGCGCCGAGCTCGGGCCGCTCGCGCTCAAAACGTCCGACAAATTCGGCCGCAAAATGCTGGGCATCGGCCGCCGAGCCGCCATTGCCGCAGGCAAGCACCTTGCCACCGCTGGTCACGCTGGCCAGGATGGCCTGCACCGCCGCCGCAATCGGCTTGGACAGGATTTGCGCCGCCTGGTACTTCAGGTCGGCACTGTCGATGAAGTGCTGTTCAATACGTTGTTCAAGCATGGGTCAATGATACCGGGTCGGATTTTCAATCAGCGCCCCACAGCCCCTCCGGCCCGCCAGACGCAATGCATGGTTACAAAATGGGGACAAAAGCGCGCTGCGCAAGCGGCTGCAGCGGCTCAATCGGCCTCAAAGGCGCCGCGCAGCCATTCCACCGCCACCGTTCCGGGGGCATCGACCCGGCCCTGCACCGTGACCACGTCAAAGCGGCAGGGCGGCAGGCTGGCCAGGCGCATCAGGTAATGCCGGGCCGCAAAAACAATGCGCCGCTGCTTGACCGCGCTGACGCTGGCCGCTGCGCCGCCATGCCCCATGCTCCGGCGCTGGCGCACCTCGACAAACACCAGGGTGCCGTCGGGGGCGCGCATGACCAGGTCCACTTCGCCGCCGCCGCGGCCGGGGGTCCGATAATTGGACTCGACCAGCTTCATGCCAGCGCGCACCAGATGCGCCAGCGCCAGCGACTCGGCTGCATCACCCAGGCGCTTGGTGGTAATCTGGCCGGGCGGCTCCGCTGCGTCAGCGCCGGCGCCATCCGGTGGCCCTTTTGCAACCTGTTTTCTGGAAAACCACATTGAACGCTTCCTTTGACCTGGCCCTGCCCGCTGCGCGCGCTGCGGCAGGCATGCAGCATTATCCCGAAGCTGCGCTGTATGTGGTGGCCACGCCGATCGGCAACCTGTCGGACATCAGCCTGCGCGCCCTGCACGTACTGCAGCTGGTGCATGCAATTGCCTGCGAAGACACACGGCATACCCAGACGCTGTTGCGCCAGTACGGCATCGACAAACCGCTGCTGGCCGTGCACGAGCACAACGAAGCCCAGGCGGCGTTGCTCGTGATCGAACGCCTGCAGCGCGGCGAACGTGTCGCCTATGTCAGCGATGCCGGCACCCCGGCCGTCAGCGACCCGGGCGCGCGCCTGGTGGCGGCCGTGCGCGCCGCCGGACTGACCATCCTGCCCCTGCCCGGCGCCAGCAGCGTGACCACCGCGCTGAGCGTGGCTGGCATCAGCGGCGGCTCGGGTTTTGTGTTTGCCGGCTTCCTGCCGTCCAAGGCGATGGAGCGGGAGCAGGCGGTGCAGGCGCTGCAGGCCGACGCGCGTGCCGTCGTCATTCTCGAAGCGCCGCACCGCATGGAAGCCCTGGCGCGCGCGATGGCGCCGCTGGGCGGCCGGCTGGTCACGGTCTGCCGCGAACTGACCAAGCAGTTTGAGGAAATCGCCACCGTCGCGGCGCAGGACCTCAGCGCCTGGCTGGCCGCCGGCACCCAGCGCACCCGCGGCGAATTTGCGCTGGTGCTGCACCCCGGCGAAGAGGCGCGGGCCAAGGACGACGGCCACCGTGTCCTGCAGTTGCTGCTGGCCGAGCTGCCGCTCAAGACCGCGGTCAAGCTGGCCGCCGACATCACCGGCGCGTCGCGCAACGAGCTCTACGACGCCGCCCTGCAGCTGAAAAAAGCCTGAGGCCCTGCTAAGGTCCTGCGGTTCAGTCCCGGTCGTTCGGCGCGTTCACGAATTCCATGCCCGGATGGGCTCTCTGTACCACCTCATTGCCATCCAGATAAACCCAGTAGAAGAGGTCCTGCAGGTCGTACCAGCGGTAGGTCAGGATGTCGCCCGGCCAGGAGGCCACGCGATCGACACGGGTGGGGCGCCCGAACTCGCGCAACACATCGTCACGCGTCCACTTGCCGGGCTCGATGCGCGCAAAATCCCTGGCGTTGAGAACCTGCCGGACGCTGAGCACGCGGCCCGAGGCATCCAGGTCCACCATGAAGGCGAACTGGCCGGTGGGCTGACCGGAGTACTGCAGGCGCGTGCCCTGAGGGATCGCCACCACGGCACCGGGCTGACCCAGGCGCGCCACCACATCGCCCTGCGACATGCCCGGATGGACGGCACTGAACGGGTGAAGTGCGCAGCCACCGAGCCACAGCAGGCTGGCCACCAGAACAAAAAAAATCTTGGGCAATCGCATGGCAGGTCCTTGGGTAAATGGCCGCTGGGTTTGTTATACACCTCCCGGGGCTGCAGGATTCGACCTGCCCGGGCACCGGCGGTTCCCGGCGCAGCGACAATCAGTCACCTATGGACAAGCCCCACGCTCCCGCCACCGACCGCAACCGCGACCCCATCCTGAGCGTGTTGCGCGAGCGTTTTGCCGACCGGCGTTCGGTGCTCGAAATTGGCAGCGGCACCGGCCAGCACGCGGTGTATTTCGCGGGTGCCCTGCCCTGGCTGCGCTGGCAAACCTCGGATGTCGCCGGCAATTTGCCGGGCATGCGGCTTTGGCTGGATGAAGCCGGGTTGCCCAATACCCCCGCGCCCGTCGCGCTGGACCTGCGCCAGGACTGGCCCGATGTGTCGTTTGATGCGGTGTTCAGCGCCAACACCCTGCACATCATGGGCTGGCCCGAAGTGCAGCAGCTGTTCCAGGCATTGGGCCGGCACATGCCGCCGGGCGGGTTGCTCACGGTGTATGGCCCCTTCAACTACGGCGGCCGTTTCACCAGCGACAGCAATGCCGCGTTTGATGCCTCCCTGCGCGCCGGCAACCCCGCCAGCGGGCTGCGCGATGTCGAGGCCATCCATGCCCTGGCGGCCACGGCCGGCCTGCACCTGGTGGAAGATCGCGCCATGCCGGCCAACAACCGCTGCATCACCTGGCAGCGCCGCCCGGACAAGCTCTAAAGCGCCCTTGCCTCGACCTTGCCCGGTCTCAGGGAATAACGGTTGCCCGCGTCCAGGCGTTCCACCTGGACGCGCGCGGCCCGGCTGCCGTACACCGAGGCCTTGAGCCATTCGCACTCTGCCTTCAGCTGCGCCTCGTCACCGAGGCGGGTGTGCCACACCCGGTGCTCCCCGTCCCAGCGGTAGCCCCTGGCCTTGAGCAGATCCTTGGCCTCGAAAGGCGCGGCGGTCGCCTGCAGCCGGTAGCTGGGCCTGGCCGCGACAGACAGCAACTGTGCCAGCCCCGTCTGTCCGGACACCGGCAGCGGGCTGGCCAGCACCGCCAGCAGCGCGTGGCAGTCCATCTCGGCGCGGTGCGCGTCGTAGAACCAGCCGAGTTCCAGCGCCAGCTGCGTGAGTTTGGCCGAGCCGCGGCCTTCTTTTTTCCAGTCCAGATCGGCAAAGGAACAGGCCCAGGGCAAATGCGCAAACTGCGCCAGTCTGGCCTCGACAAACGGGCGGTCAAACCCGGCGTTGTGGGCGATCACCAGGTCGACATCGGCCAGCATGGCCGCCACCCGCGACTCGTCGAGCTTGTGGCCGCGAACCATGTCGTCGCTGATGCCGGTGAGTTCCTGGATCTCCGACGGAATCGGCATGCCCGGGTCTTCGAGGCCGTCATACACATCGACGGTGCCGACCGGCAGGCCGGTGACCAGATCCACATCGACCCGCAGCAGCGCAAGCTCCATGATGCGGTCCCGCGATGCGTCCAGACCGGTGGTTTCGGTATCCAGAATCAGCAGGCGTGTGACCGGCCCCCCAGGCGGGTGCGCAAACTGCTGCTGCACGGGCAGGCGCCGCAGGACGCGGTAATCGGCATGCCGCTCCAGCGCCAGCGCCATTGCCTCGGGTGTGAGCGGCTCCGATGCGGGAGCAGGGGGGACGATTCGGGTTTTGCGGATTCGGTTAGGAACGGCCGCTGGCGCGATCGGCGCAGCGTCGTCAAAACCGAATCCCAGTTGGTCTGCAAAAAGTGCGTGGCCGTCTGACTCGGCGTTCATGTTTCACTCCATGTCATGGGGCACAGGGGCTGCGGGGACTTCGCAGAATAAGGGGAATGGGTACGCCTGTGCGGCCATCAAAAGCAGCCATTGTGCACGGGGGTTATCGCCGAGGCGATTGATTTTAATGATCGTCCCTGTTTTCCAGTGGCAGGGATTTACGACTCGCGCACCCGGTCAGGAGCAGCCGGCGACGGAACACCAGACTGGCCGGTGCAGGCGCCTTCACGACTGGAAGATCAGCGCGTCCACCGCAGCGACGCCTTGGCCGGCCGGCATCACCATCAGCGGATTGATCTCGGCCTCGGTAACGCGGAGCTCCGGACGCAATGCCAATCGCGACAGCGAGGCGATCACCTCCGCCAGGGCGTTCAGATCACCCTGCGGTTTACCTCGCAAGCCAGTAAGCACTCTCAACGCGCGCACGTCGTCGATCATGGCGCGCGCTGTTTGTACGCTCACAGGCGCCAGGCGAATGCTGCGATCGCGCGCGACCTCAGCCCAGACGCCCCCTGCCGCAAGCATGACGATGGGACCGGCTTCGCGATCAACGCGGTAGCCCACCAACACTTCAGCCAGCCCCCGACACATCGGCTGGACGAGAACTTCATCGCACACGACCCCGGGCGCGCGTTGCACCAGATTCTGAGCCAGCGCGGACAGCGCCATTCTCAGACCCTGTGCATCGGGGATGTCCAGGACCACGCCACCCACCTCCGTCTTGTGAGGGATCAGCCCGGAGCAAACCTTGGCAGCCACAGGATAGGCGAACGGCAGCACCGGCAATACTGCGGCGGACATCGACACTGTCACAGCCGGCATGTGAGGTATGCCGAGCTGGTCCAACACAGCGTAGGCCTGCTCCTCGCTTAACGCAACGGAATGGCCGGAGGCGGGCGCCCTGGCGGGCAGCGCCGGCCCCGGAATACGCCGGGCGAACACGGCTGCAATGCTGTCGGCACATGCTTCCGGCGTACGGAAGCATGCAATGCCGGTCTCGGTGAGGCAAGCCAGCGCCTGCGGTGCATCCGGCACCAGCATCACGGCCAGCGGCTTGTGGCTGCCAGCGCTGTCCAGAAGCGGCTTGACTGCCAGTTCGGGCTGGAACCGCGCGGACGAGCCCACGACCGACAGCACGAGGTCGAATTCAGGCGCCTGCAACAGGATGTCCAGCGCCCCTTTCATCACTTCGTAGCGCGTGCCGGCCAGCGTGAGATCCAATACACGGCCGAGGTTCGCCGGGATGCCTGCCTGGCGCAGCTGTGCGAGGGTTGCCTGCGACGCAGGCTCCACCTCTATGCCGCGGATGCCCAACTGATCCACAACCATTGCCGCACCTCCACCCGTGGTGGTGACCACACCAACCCGACCGCGCAGCGGACTGTCCAGGGGAATTCGCCGGGCCAGAGGAAAGCACTCCAGCATGGACTCCAGCACCCCGACGCGCGCAATGCCCATGTCCCTGAAAAAGGCATCAGCCACATCGTCCTCGCCTGCGAGCGCGCCCGTGTGCGTGGTGGCCATTTCGGCAGCCGCAGCCGAACGACCCAGCTTGTATGCAATCACGGGTTTGCCGCGGTGCGCTGCCTCGCGCGCAAAAGCCTGAAGCTTCGGTCCGTTGCGCAGACTTTCGAGGAACAGGAGGTAACCATCGACGGCTGGATCGTCCAGCGTCGCGGCACAAATCTCTCCGACACTGAGGTCGATCTCGCTTCCCACGGAAACCAGGCCGGCGAACCCCATGCCACGAACCTTGCCTCGCGAAACGAGGGCGCCGATCATGCTTCCACTCTGCGACGCCACAAACACCCGCCCAGTGGGCAAATCGGGCTCGGCAAAGGCGGCATTGGCGGTCAGAAGCAGCCCCGTTGAGGGATGGACAATGCCCAAGCTGCTTGGGCCGAGCAATCGCACACCCGCACTGAGGCCAATTTGCCGCAAGGCCTTCTCCCTCTCGATCCCTTCAGGGCCGGATTCGGAAAAACCACTGGCGAGGACCGTGACGATGGGCACCCCCAAACCTGCGGCCTCCCTGACCGTGTCGACGACTGTTGCGGTGGACGAGAGGACGAACACATGTTCGGGGACTTCCGGCAGGGAAGACAGGGACGGCCATGCAGCCTCGCCCTGCACCGTCTGCCTGCCTGGGTTGACGGGATACACCACCCCGGAGAACCCCGAGCGGCGCAGGTAGTGCAGGGGCCTTCCCGTGGTTTTTCCGGCGTCGTCCGATGCGCCTACCAACGCCACGCTGCGGGGGCGCAACAACACACGGGCGAGGGCATCTCCCGTCAAGGGAATCCGGGGCATGGTCCTGCTCATGCGGCCGACGGAGGACGCTGGGAGAATGTCCTCTCGAACACACCTTCAGCAATGCGGTTCTTGAGCATCTCGACAGACCCTCCTGCGATCATCCAGCCCCGCGTCCGACGCACGCAATACTCGACCAGGGATTCCTGGCTGAACCCCAGGCCGCCCATGACCTGCATGGCCTCGTTGGAGACTTCCCAGCCAGCCAGATTGCATGCCAGTTTGGCCATGGCCGTACTCTGGGCGGTCGGCAAGCCGTGCTCACCCTCCATTGCGGCGCGGTAGAGCAGCAGCTGCGCCTGCTCCAGCTTCATCGCCATATCGGCGAATTTCCACTGAATCCCCTGAAATTCACACAACTCGCGGCCAAACTGCTTGCGGATCAGGGCATAGTTGCGCGCTTGGTGAAAGCAATATCGCCCCAGAGCCAGGGCCCGCGAAGCATTGCCCAGGCGCTCGACGTTGAAACCCGCTATCTGCTTCTTGAACCCGCCTTCTCCCAGCAACAGATTGCCGCATGGAATGCGACATTCCTCCAGATAGAGCTGCGACCAGCGCTCACCATTCATGAAGGTTGAGGGTTCACCGATACGAAATCCCGGCGTGTCGCGATCGACAAGCACCGATCCAATTCCCTGGACACCGGGGCCGAAACGCACATAAACAAGAAACAGAGCGGCCTCCGGACTGTGCGTGGAAAACACCTTGCTGCCATTGATCACGTAGTGGTCGCCCTCACGCCGTGCACTGGTCCTGAGATCTGTCACCGCCGAGCCCGCATCCGGTTCCGTCATCCCCAGGGAAATCAGCTTTCTGCCCGCGAGCAGGTCGGGCAGGTAGCGGGCCTTCTGCTCAGGCGTGGCGTACTCGACAAACGTCCGGATGGGGCCAAAGTTTCCGGCCTGCACGATATCCGCACTGCGCGGACACACTTGCGCAACCTCCTGAATGGCCAGCACAGCATGCATCAACGTGCCCCCTTGCCCGCCGTCCTGCTCCGGGAATGGGATTCCCAGCAGACCCTGTTGGGCGAGCATGGCAGCGCTGTCCCATGGATAGTGGGGGGAATGTGCGCGCGCCAGAGCCCCCTTGGCGAGGGTAGCCAGGGAGAAACGCCGTACTGCGTCCGTGTAGGCAATGTGTTCGGGGCTGAGTTCAAAATTCATGGGGGTTTCCGGGATGCCTTCCTGTCGGGAATTCTGCATCTTCAAACCGGCGGCAAGAACTGCCGATTGGTGCACCGGCCATGACCAAAAATCATGGCTGGACCATCTCAGATGGCGAGGGCGTCCGGCCCAGAATCCTGCGTTTGGCACTCCGCCAGCATCCAGGCACGGAAAGCCTCGACGCTTCTCGACGGCCGTTGTCGTTTCGCCCGCAAGAGGTAGTAGGCCTGCTTGCGCACCACGGGTCTCGCGAAAGGCCGGACGAGCTGTCCGGCTTCGAATTCGCGCGTCAGGAGCCGGGTTTGTCCCATCGCCAGCCCCAGGCCTTCCATGGCCGCCTGCCAGGTTAGCAACGAACTCCCGAAAACCATCCGATGGGCAGCACTGGCCTCGTCCGCGAACCCAACTGCCGCCAACCAGTCCGCCCACTCGGCGCGACGGTAGCGGGAGTCCAACAGCCTCAGACCCAAAAGCGCTTGGCGCCCCGATGCTTGAGCGCCATGTGTCGCAAGATAGGCCGGCGTGCACACCGGCTCGATCTGGTCATGAAACAGCAAGTCCACATGAGCCTGCGACCATGCCCCATCCCCGTACTGGATGGCGACTTCGACGCGATCCTCGTCGAAATCGACATCCTCCACTGCGTTGCTGAGCTTGATCTGAAGGTCCGGATGCAGGCGTTGAAAATCGCCCAGCCGGGGAATCAGCCACTTGGCGGCGAACGTGGAGTAGGTTCGCACGCGCAACACGTCCGCATCGGCACACCTGATCAGGTCCTGCGTGGCCTGTGCAATGCGTTCGAACGCCGGCAGTACCTGATCCGCATAGGCGCGGCCTGCGGAGGTGAGCGTGACGCCGTGCCGCTCACGCCTGAACAACTCCACTTCGAGATAGTCCTCCAGCACACCAATCTGGCGGCTGACGGCAGGCTGAGTCACATGCAACTGGCGGGCGGCGCTCGTCAGGTTGCCTGTTCGCGCGACGGCCTCAAACACGCGCAACGGGTTCAGCGGAGGGATTCGTCTTGCCATGGCCGGAACAACCGGGCTGACCTGCACACAGGCCAGGCAGCAGCGGGAAGATCAGTCCCCATGCCTGCTCAGCTGCGACTCGTTGATGCTCAGCGCATTGGCCGAACACTTCCTGGCAGCGTCCAGCAACAGCTCGGACATGCGTGCAATGCTTTCCTTGGTGAAACGTTCCTTGGGGCCAGACAACGAAATGGCACCCAGCAACACGCGGTCCCGCCCAAACACAGGCGCCGCCAACGCCCAGCATGCCGAATCGCGTTCACCTTTCGACAGGGCCAGCCCGGTTTGCCTGACCTGATCCATCTGCGCGCCCGCCTCGCCGGCACCGGCCCGCAATACGCGCCCTGCCGCACCACGGTCGAGTGGCAGGTGTTTGCCAGCCGCCACCGTATCCAGGGTCGGGTGATTGGAGTTGACACGGTACAGGCAAAGACGCTGCTGTCCATCGCGGACATGGAACGACGCACTCTCCGTGCCCTGTGCCACCAGAGCCTCCAGTGTTCCAACGATGAGGTCGCGCGCAGTCTGCGACTTCTCGAAAATGCTCCCTAGCCGGAACAAGGTCGGACCGACGGTGTACTGGCCATCGGACAGGCGCCGTACATAGCCGTGGTCTTCCAGCGACACCAGCAAGCGGAGGATGGTACTTTTGTGAAGACCTGTCAGTTCGGCCAGCAAGGCAAGGCTCAGCGGGCCCGGGCGCTGCTCGAACGCAGCAAGGATCGACAGGGCGCGCTCAAGAACAGCCACGCGGAGCGGGTCTGCTTTACTCTGAGTTTTTTTTGTAGCCATCAAAACAGTTCTTCACCCCTGCATACCGAAATTTTTCACCAGCACGAGGAAGCTTGCGAAACCTTGCAGCGTTCTCATTCCCCCTGCGGCGCCAATGGTGCCCTAGCTTATACCAGCCCGTCGGCATTATCACCAGCCCGCAAGAAGGGTTGACCCGTATGGGTATTGCTACCCTCAGCAGATTCTCAATCCATCCCGAACTTGGCAGGATCGAGTTTGGAGTACACCTCACGGCGCATGATTTCATACAGCGCTTCCGGATCGCCCTGCTTGCCCGCGAACAGCTTGTCGTACTTGGCGACCAGCTCGACGTACTTTGACACGATCGCGTTCGGGTCCTTGACGCCGCGCTTGACAGCTGCATCATGGATAGCCTGCTTGTCTTTTTCGAAAAAGGCCGCAAGCTGCTTTTTCATGGCGTCCGTGGGAGGGATCAGGTTGACCTTTTTGGCCTTCGCTTCGGGAATCACTTTCGCGTCATTTTTGATGTAATCCAGTCCGGGGCCGAGGACCATGAGGGGTGCATTCTTCAGGAAAATTTTGCGCTGGTCCAGCGTCAGATCCCGCCAGAAATCTCGGTTGAAGCCAACCGTTGTATTCGACTTGAACGAGCCTACATCCAGCAACGTCACATTCGGCGCGACGTCCCACAGGTTGTAGGCGCCTAGGTCAGCAACCGGAAGCATGACGGCATCCAGCGTATTCTTGGAAAGGCCTTCGTAGGCCGCCGTAGCGTCGACGTTGACAGCTACAGCGCCCAGTTCACGCAGCCAGCGGTCAATGGCGCCGCCGAATGAGCGAACCTTCTTGCCCTTGAGGTCGTCCAGTGAATTCACAGGCGTGCGCGACATGATGTTGTATCCGGTGGTCGCGTACGCGCCAAAGAACACCATGTTCTGCTTCTTCGAGTCTGCCGCGCAGGGCGCGCAGTGCAGGAGTACTGTTTCGGTCACAGCTGCAGCGGCCGAAAGTGAATTCGTGCCCACCATCGCCAGGTCGGTAAATGTGGTGGCATGCGGAAACTCAGCCGGGTGGAACGACAGGACAATGAATCCACCGTCGACCACACCATCACGCACGCCCGGTAGCGTGCCGCGGCTGTCCAGCAGCGACCCGCTCAGGAACAGCCGGAGCTTGAGTGCGCCTTTCGTGTCGGCCTCGACAGCCTTGATGAACGGGTTGTAGCCTCCCGTGTTGATGGGGTGGTTGGGGCCCAACCACGAGTTGAGTTTGATTTCCTTGCCTTGTGCAAAGGCTGCAGAGCCCGCCAGCAAGCACGTTGCGGCAGCAATTTTTCCCAGTGTTTTAAGTTTCATTTCAAGTGTCTCCTTCTAGGGTGGTAGTGAAATCAGCGAATGAATTGGTTGATGAAATCGGCGCCCAAGCCTGAACTGATGTAATGCTTGCGGCAGAGGTCTATGCGTTCGTAAACATCGGTAAAGCCAACCTGCTTTCCTTCTTCGTCGACATAAATCATGGCGCCGTTAACCAGGAACCACGTGATCATTTCGTCAACGTCTTCGTCCACGACGAGGGTGTGGGTCTCGCCAGGTGGCTCAAATACGTAGTCCCCCGCGCGGGCCACCCAGTCGTGCTCCAGATAACGCCAGCTGCCCTTGATCACATACCCATGAACAGGTGCTGGATGACGGTGACAACTCACAACGCCCGCCGCACGCACGCGTAGCAGACTGGTCCAGTAGCCCTCCACCGTGTTCAGCAGCAATGGACGAAACCAGACATTGGGATGAAGTGGCACCCACACGCGCTCATCTTCGGGCAGCGCTGTGAGCACAATTTCTTTCGCCAGCCCCGGCGGCTGGCGTTCCGGCGGAACGGGTTTGGGGAACCTCATGGAAGTCATGGAATGCAACCTTTAAAAGTTGGTAAAGTGAATTTTGCAATTTTTAGAATATCGTTCTATTTTTGCCGCATAATGTAACTTGTCAAGTGGGAACAACCTAGGAGATTCCCGATGTGGGCAGTATTGAAGCCGGCAGAGCCGTTGCCCGTCAGTTCGGTCGCAGAGTGCACAGCGACGTTTCACCCAGCCATGAAAATGCCCGCGCGCCGAAGGAGAATCGCAGGAGTTCCGATTTCGGTCATCCGGAAGCGGCCGGGGGTCGGGCTGTGCAGCCACTTCAGGCGATGATGCAGGCATGAATATCTCTCGACCTGACCACCTCCCCCAGGAGGCTGGCCTGTACATCGGCACCCCCAAAGTGTTGCGTCAGTGGACAGATCACAACGGTCATATGAACCTTGCCGCATACCTGATCGCGTTCGACCGTTGCTTCTCACGTTTTTGCGACCAGACAGGTATTGGGCCGCGTCAGATTCCGTTGACCGGCAAAAGCATCTTCGTTGCAGAAACTCACCTCGTCTACCGGCGTGAGCTGCTGCTGGGCGACCAGGTCGATGTGGGGATTCGCATCACCCATCTCTCGCCCAAACGCATCGTTGCATACCTGTCCATGTTCCACCGCGCCAGCGGCGAACTGGCCTGCGTGAACGAACAGCTTGATGTGTGCGTCGACCTGGCAACCCGCCATTCCAGTCTCTTCCCCAACGATGTGCATACCCGGCTTGCTCAGCTGCACGCGCGCGAAGCCGGGCTGCCGCCACCTCCTTACGGCGGCCGCGGCATCCGGATGCCTGATGCGGTGACGCCAGCCAGAACTGACCAATAACACCCCTGCTCCCATGACCACAAACGTACCACGCATCATCGGATTTCCTTCGGTCTACATTCAGGGGCCAGGCGCCATCGGCCGCCTGCGTACCGAACTGGCTCAAGGCCTGGGGGTGAAATCCGCCATCGTTGTGTCCGACCCCATCGTGGCCCACCTGTTCACCGCACCAGCAACTCTGCAAACACCCGACAACGGCGTAACGCTGCACGTGCTGCGATTTGGTGGCGAATGTACGGAAAGGGAGGTCGAACGGCTTCGCATGGACGCCGCCCCCATTCACGCAGAGGCGGTGGTGGGCGCAGGGGGTGGCAAGGCCTTGGACGTGTCCAAGGCTGTCGCCCAGAAACTGGGCGTTCCTCTTGTCATCGTGCCCACCGCGGCATCGAGCGATGCGCCAACCAGCCGCCTGATCGCACTGTATGACGAACAGCACAAAATCGTCGCCGTCCCAACCCTCAAGCGCAACCCTGACGCAGTGATTGTGGACACGACTGTGATCGCGCAGGCGCCCCGGCGGCTATTCATAGCCGGTATCGGAGACGCGCTCACCAAACGCTACGAAGTGTCTCGAGCGCGGGATGCCGGCATTCTTAACTATTTCGGCGGCAAGGGCACCGAGCTGTCGTTGCTTCTGGCCGAGCATGCCTACGCTACGTTGCGCCGCGACACGGGAGAGGCATTGGCAGCGCTGGAGCGGCAGGAGCCAAACGCGGCCTTCGAGCGCGTTGTCGAAGCAACGGTGCTGTATTCGGGGCTGGCATTCGAAGGGGGCGGCCTCTCGATCGCTCACGGCATGCTTCGAGGCCTGACAGCCTATCCGCAGGCACTTAATGCGCTACACGGCGAACTGGTGGCCTACGGCCTTCTCGTGCAAATGCAAGCCTTCAACCATCCTGACGACGAGATCGTGGACATGACCACCTTCCTCCACAGTATAGGGTTGCCTATTCGTCTGGCAGAAGTTGGGTTTCCCACAATCCAGAGCGGCTTCGAAGTGCATGTCGCCGAACTGACGCTGAGTGCGCCCTACGTGGCCGCCAGCAAGCCCACCATCACCGTTGATGCGATTGCTTGCGCAATGCGCCACGTCGAACAACGGGCCCATCGTCTCTTCCCATGCTGAAGAGGGACGGCTCTCAGGTCACCAAGCCGGTTCGTATTGTCTTCAGCTGCTGGAACTCGCGCAAGCCTTCGCTACCGCCTTCCACGCCCACGCCGCTTTCCAACACGCCGCCAAAGGGCGTTTCGGGAGCGGATACCGCCCAGTCGTTGACAGCCAGCGAGCCACACCGAATGCGCTGCGCAAACACATGAGCCCGAAGCAGATCGCGCGTGAACAGATAGGCAGCCAAGCCAACCGGTAGCCGATTGGCCTCGAGCACAGCTTGTTCATCCGTCTCAAAGGACTGCATGACAGCAATCGGCCCAAATGGCTCGAGGTTGGAAGCGGCGCAGACATGGCCGGGGTCGAGCAGCACAGTGGGCTGGAAAAAGTAGCCTGGGCCGGTCAGTGCCTCGCCACCCGTCGCGATCTCAACCCCATGCATGCGGGCGTCCGCCACGAATTGCACCATGGCAGCCATGCGCCGCTGGTTTTTCAGTGGCCCCATGTGAACGCCATCCTGCCCCGGCGGGCCGACAACCAAACGACGTGTCTCATCAAGGAATGCACTCACAAACCGTTCATAGACGGCGGCTTGTATGCAGAACCTGGTTGGTGACGTGCACACCTGTCCTGCGTTGCGGAACTTCGCCAGGACGGCTGTGCGCGCCACCCTTTCGACGTCGACATCGCCAAACACCAACACGGGCGCGTGCCCCCCCAGTTCAAGCGTCATTCGCTTGAGATGCTCGCCCGCCAAAGCACCAAGTCGTTTGCCAACCGCAGTTCCGCCCGTGAAACTGATGGCCCGAACAAGGTCAGATTCGATCAATTGCCTGGCAATGCCCGATGGGTCCCCAAACACCACATTGACCACGCCCGGCGGGACCCCTGAATCTTGAATAGCACGGACCAATGCCAATGCGACTTGGGGCGTTTCCTCGGACGGCTTTAGGACAACGCTGCAACCAGCCGCCAGAGCGGTGCTGATTTTTCGTGCCGGGGTAATGGCCGGTGCATTCCAGCCAGAAATGGCGCCGACCACGCCCACGGGGGCCAGCTCTGTGCGTTGCTGCAGCAGCCCAGCACGGGTTGGAATCACGCGTCCATAACAACGCCTGGCTTCTTCCGCCGCCCACTCAAACATGTCGGCAGCGGTCTCAACTTCAGCCAGCCCCTGTGAAACCGGCTTTCCCAGTTCTAGTGCGATGAGTCGGGCGATGTCCGGCTTTCGCTCACGAATCGTCGCGGCGCAGGCGTGAAGAAGTCGCGAACGATCTAAGGCCGGCCTGTCCCGCCAGCCAGAGAAGGCATCATTTGCGGCGGACACGGCCGCATTGATATCTGTGTCACTGGCGTACCGCAGTAGTGCGCTCTCAGCCCCGGTGCTGGGGTCTATGACAGACGCGAGCGTTTCACCCGTGCCTTCACGCCACTGAGCGCCTATGACCTGCGGCAGCGAGGTTCGCTGACTGATGATGTGCGACATGAAAGTTTCTATTTAATAATTGAGGGCAACCATGTCGAAATCGACGGGAAGATGATCAAAAAGGCGGTCGTTACTAAATCGGCGAGGATGAACCAATTGACCTGCCGGAACATCGCGGCCAGCGAGGTATGGGGCATCATGGCCTTTATGACGAACAGGTTCATGCCCACCGGCGGTGTGATCATGCCCAGCTCGAGATACTTCACGATCAATACACCCATCCAGATCATGTCAATGTCCAGTTGTTTCAGGATGGGCATCATGAATGGCAGCGTTAGTAACATGATGCCGATCGGCTCGATGAAGCAACCGAGTACGAAATAGATGACCGATACGCCAACGACGAACACGATCGGGTTTGTCGTTGCACCGACGACGATCTGCGAAAGGTAGTCTGGCACTCCGGACAGCGCCATGAACTGGGTGAACATGATGGACGCGATTCCGATCAGGAAAGTCGAGGCCGTCATCTCAAGCGATTCGACAACTGATCGCTTGAATCGGCTGCGAGTGAAGTTGCGGCGCGGCAAGGCGATCAGCAACGACAGGAAGGCCCCGGCGGCACCCGCTTCGGCGGCCGAAAATAGGCCGGTGAAAAGTCCACCCATAATGCCGAAAAATAGCAGCGTAATTGGCAGCGCATCAATAAGGCGCCCCTCGCTCGACACCGGCGGCAGCGCCTGCCGCTCGACCTCGCTTAGCTGGTGATTAACCAGCGAGGGGTCCGCTTTCACCCGCAGCCAAATTGTCACTGAGAACACCACCGCCGACAGGATACCTGGCAGGATTCCGGCAATGAACAGCTTGCCAATCGACACCTCGGTAAAGATACCGTAGAGTATGAAAAAGATGCCCGGCGGGATCAGGTTGCCCAATGTTCCTCCGACTGCCACAAGTGCACCCGCGAACGCCGGGTTATAGCCGTTGCGCACCATCTCGGGCACCGCGATCCTGCCCATTGCCGCCGCCGTAGCCAGGCTGGACCCACACACTGCGGAGAAGGCCGCAGCGCCGCCGATAGCAGCGATACCCAGGCCGCCGGCGAGGCGGTGCAGCAGCCGTTTGGCAACCATGAACAGGCTGTCTGTCAGGCCAGCGTAATAGCAGATGTAGCCCATAAACATGAACATCGGGATCGAGCTCAGCGACCAGCTGGCTACGAACTCAAATGGGCCGCTAGTGAAAATGCCCAATGCCGAGCGCATGCCCATCATTGTGGTTACACCGACGAACGAAACAAACGCCATTGCCACACCAAGTGGCATGCGCATCAGCATCAGCAGTACGAGCGCAACGATGCCAATGAATCCGATGATCAAATTCATACGTTGGACTCCCTAGCGATATCGTCGACACGCTTGTGCGTGATCACTTCCACGATAACGTCGACCGTGTTGGCGAGAGCAACGCAACAGAACAGAACTAAGCCAAAAGCGAACAGCACGCGGCCCGGCCAGATGATGATGGGATACTCGCCGAACATGTACTCTCCGATTTCAATCTTTCGAATTGCCTCGCGCGTGGCGAGCCACGACAATGTGCCCATGATGCCCAGCGTCAGGACACCATTGACTACCAGGCACACCCGGCGCCAGGACAGCGACATCTTGTCAAAGAGAATCTCGATGGCGATGTGCATGCGTTTTTGCTCGACATACGCTATTGGCAGCATGGCCACCGCCGGCATGTAGTAGAAGGCGACCACTTCCAGCGTTGCGGGAATGGGAAGACTGAGCAAGTACTTGCTGAAGGCGTCCAGTGACACGTGTACGGCCATGAGCACCATCGCCGCTCCGGACACCCATAACGCAGCACCATTGATCTTCGCAATGGCGCATTTCAGGCAATGATGGACACTCATGGTCATGACTGGCTCCTTTTTTCATCTGTTCCAGAGGTCAAACCACCTGCGATCAACCGCAGTGGCGGCAAGGCGTTCAGCCCGGCCCAGAAGTCAGTCATCGCTGAAGTGTCCTGGCCATCGTGCCCACCGCTCCTGGCGAGCTGGAACATGTCGCGCACCAGGGCCCCCATGGGTAGCGCCACACCGGCGCGCTGGGCTGCGGCGCAGGCCAGCGTGATGTCCTTGAGGCCCAGAGCAATATCGAAACCCGGCGTGAGATCCCCCGCCAATACCTTGGCCGGCCATTTCTCCTTGAGCTGACCGTTGACAGCTGTGGTACCCGTGAGCACCTGCATCGTGCTCTGCAGATCCAGTCCCAGCGCCGCAGCCAGCACAAGGGCCTCGGAGTTCAGCTGGCAATAGGACAGCACCATGTAGTTGTTGACCAGTTTTGAGCGTATGCCCGCTCCCGGGCCTCCGCAATGAAGTACTGTCGTGCCCATGCATGCGAAAAGCGGCTGTAGCCGCCGCAGTGTTTCATCGTCTGCGCCGACCATAAACAGGGATTCACCGCGATCTGCATGCGCAGCCAAGCGCCCAACCGGGGCATCGCAGAAGAACAACCCGCTGGCCCGTGCCGCAGTCGCGACGACATCGACGGTTTCGGTATCGACCGTACTCATGTCTACCAGAGTAGTGCCTGGCCGCGCCTGGGCTACCAACCCATGTTCGCCCAATACAACAGCGCGCACCTGCGCCGGCCCAGGCAGCATGGTGAATACAACGTCGCATTTACGCGCGATCTCCTGGATGTCCCGGGCAGCCTGCGCGCCACGGCCGACCAGGGTCTTCACGGGCAGGGGGTTCATGTCATGCACCAGCAGCGTATGCCCCTTCGACTGCAGATTACCCGCCAGTGACAAGCCCATGCGCCCAAGCCCAATGAACCCTATGACCGGCCTCCCCCTCCTTACAACGTCCTCATTCATTTGTGCTCCTAAGGTTTTATCTTGACAATTTCTTCAATGCACCGAAAATAGAACGATATTCTAAAAATGTCAATCCGGTTCAACCCAAGCTCGGACAACACTGCGCCGGAAAAAAGTCCAATCCACCTGGAGTCCTATGAAAAAATGCCGCCCATCAAACACCTGCAACCGATTTCGAGAGGAACGACGATCATGATTCGGCGCTTCCCGATTAACGGACAGTGGGTCGATGGCGCCGGCGAACCGCTGACGACCTACAACCCGGCCAATGGCGAGATCAATGCGGTGATCGGCACACCGAACGATGCACAAGTCGATCTGGCCGTCACCGGGGCAGAACGGGCTCGTGACCTTTCAGGATGGAGCAGGCTCAAGCCGCATGTTCGCGCAGCGCAACTGCACGCCATCGCCAATGCCCTCCAGTCCAATGCTGAACACATGGCGCACCAGCAGATGCTGGAAAACGGCAAATCGATCCGGGAATGCCGGGCGCAGGCCGCCGGGGCCGTCGCCACCTTCCGTTACTACGCCTCGGTATGTGAAACGACCGAAGAGGCCATGCCCCCCCCACGCGGCAACTATCTCTCCCTGACCGTGCGCGAACCTTACGGCGTTGTTGCCGCCATCACCCCATGGAACTCGCCCCTGACGATGGAAGCGCAAAAAGTTGCGCCCGCGCTTGCAGCCGGAAATGCCGTCATCCTCAAGCCTTCGGAGCTGACTACATTGCCCGCCCTGGCATTGGCGCAGGCATGCGAACAGGCCGGGTTACCCGGCGGCCTGTTGAGCGTGCTTCCAGGCCATGGGAGGACTGTAGGCGCGGCGCTGGTCAAGCACCCGCTCGTGCGCATGGTGTCGTTCACGGGCGGAACCGCCACGGGCCGCATGCTCGCAGTTACCGCCGCTCAGCGCCTGATCCCCATTGCGCTGGAGCTGGGGGGGAAATCGCCCCAAGTTGTGTTCGAGGATGCCGACCTCCCCGCAGCCGCGCGAGGCGTGATTGACGGGATTTTCGAAGGCCTGGGACAGTCGTGCGTAGCCGGCTCCCGCCTGTTTGTGCAGCGCAGCGTCTATGAGGCGATGCTGGCCCAGCTTGTCGAACGAACGCAATCCCTGCGCATCGGCAATCCCGAAAGCGAATCCACTGACCTGGGACCGCTTGTGTCGCTTGAGCACAGAACACGGGTGAACTCTTTTGTCGAAGCTGCAAGGGCAGATGGCGGCAAGGTACTGACGGGAGGGCAACAGCCGAAAGGGAACGAGTATGACCAGGGTGCCTACTATCTGCCCACCATCATCACTGGCTTGTCCAACAAGTCGCGTACCTGCCGTGAAGAAATATTCGGGCCCGTGCTGTGTGTTTTTCCTTTTGATGATGAGGAAGATCTTGTGATGCAAGCCAACGACAATGACTATGGCCTGGCTTGCGGCATCTGGACCCGCAACTTCGCGCGTGCATGGCGCGTCGGTCGCGCCGTTGACGCCGGGACCGTCTGGATCAATTCCTACAAGCAATTGAGCATCGCCACGCCATTCGGCGGCTTCAAGGACAGCGGCCTGGGACGTGAAAAAGGCATTCAGGGGATGCACCTCTATCAACAGACCAAAAGCGTCTATCTGGCGACCAACGATGAAAGCCACTGAGCGTATGCAAGAAACCATCCGACGCGTGGGATTCATTGGGCTTGGTGTCATGGGCGGGGCCATGTGCCGAAATATCATCCGCCGTGACCTGTTCGCTGCCGTTGAGGTTTTCGACCCCAATGCACAAGCCGTGGAGGCTGTTCTCTCCGCGGGAGGTGCGCTGGCCGAGAGTTCCATCGCAATCGCTGAGCGCACGGACGCCATTGTCCTGTCGCTGCCCGATGGAAAGGCCTCGGCGTCAGTTGTCGCGCAGATGCTTCCCCATCTACGCGCAGGCCAATTGATCATCGACACGTCCACCATACCGGTTCGCATGGCGCAGCAACTGTCCACGCTATGTGCAGGAGTGGGTGTCCACTACCTGGATGCACCCGTCGCACGAACCCGGGAAGCGGCAGAGTCCGGCACACTCAGCGTGATGGTAGGGGGGCTACCTGAGGCATTTGAACGTGCCAGGCCCGTGTTGAACTGTATCGCCAGCGACATCACGCATTGCGGCGTCTCTGGCAACGGTCAAGTGGTCAAGATACTCAACAACATGGTCCTGTTCCAGACGGTAAACGCGCTGTCCGAGGCACTGGCGATCGGCGAACGTGCCGGCGTCGATGGCCGCCTGTTATTCGAAGTCTTCTCCAAGGGGTCTGCCGACAGCTTTGCCCTGCGTAACCACGGCGAGAAGGCCTTGCTGCCCAAGAGTTTTCCCGATCGCGCATTCTCGATCACTTACGCCCGAAAGGACAATCTGTGCGCCCTGGAATTGGCGGGGGAGGTCGGGGTGACCGCGCGCGGAGCGGGATTGCTGGAAGCCATCTTCTCTGACGCGATGCAGGCAGGACTTTCCGATCAGTATTTCCCAGTCCTCCACGAACTGCACAAGTAGTCATCCACACAACGCCAGCGCCTCGCCAAAAATGCGCTGGAAAGCGTCAGGTCTCCTCTCGCTCGGAAATACCAAAGACCTCTGGACGCGAATGTGGTTGAATAAACCTGAATGGTGCGGCTGGCGGGGATCGAACCCACGACCCTTGGCTTCGGAGGCCAATACTCTATCCACTGAGCTACAGCCGCAACGCTGAAAACAAGGCATCTACCGGCGCTTTGCAGCGGATAGACAACCCGCAAGAGCAGGCGTCGGGCGCACTGCACTTGTGGAAGTGCCTGATTCTATCAGTCGGACAGGCCGCGTCCGGGATTTACGGGGGTGACGGCTATAATCAAAGGTTGTCGAATATGAGTTGCTTTAGTTACCGATTTTTAGTTTTTTGAGGAAGCCATGAGCGCAAACGATCCAACGACGGCCCACGAAGAAGACCACTCAGGCCCCATCAAAACACCCAAGCAGCTCCTGCTTGCGGTTTTCTTCTCTTTTGTAGTCCCTGTTTTCGCCATCATTGCGCTGGTTTATTACGTCTCGTCGGACAACAAACCTGCCGCTGGCGCGGGTGACCTCGAGAAAGCGGTTGCGCAGCGCATCCAGAAAATCGGCATGGTTGAAATCCGCGATGCCAACCGAGCACTGAAAGCCGGCAGCGAAGTGTACGCAGCGCAATGCGCCGCCTGCCACGCCACCGGGGCCGCCGGCGCACCCAAGTTTGGCGACGCAGCAGCCTGGGCGCCACGCATCAAAACCGGCTTCGAAGCGCTGTGGAATTCCTCCCTCAAAGGCAAAAACGCCATGGGCCCCCAGGGCGGTGGCGATTTTGACGATGTCGAAATCGGCAAGGCCGTGGTCCACATGGCCAATGCCGCCGGTGCAAAGTTTGCCGAACCACAAAAGGCGGCAGCCGCGGCAGATACTGGCGCTGCGGCGCCCGTCGCTCAAGCAGCACCTGCTGCCGCTCCCGCAGCAGCGGTTGCCCCCGCAGCGCCAGTGGTAGCCGCCGCTGCACCGGCCACAGCGTCCAAAGCCGGTGCCGGCGAAGCGCTGTACAAGCAGGCCTGCTTTGCCTGCCATGCGGCCAGCGTTGCAGGCGCGCCCAAGTTTGGCGACAAGGCCGCCTGGGCGCCACGCATCCAGACCGGCCTGGACATGCTGACGGCCAGCGTGATCAAAGGCAAAAATGCCATGCCGCCCAAGGGAGGCTCCTCTGCCTCCGACGCGGATATCCGGGCTGCCGTCGAATACATGGTCAGTGCCGCCAAATAAGCGGAATCCGCCCCTGCAAAAAAGCCGGTCTCTGACCGGCTTTTTTCATGATCAAAACAGGCTCGAGCCCTTGATATACAAGCGCGAACAGCTATTAAAACAATAGCATCAAACAGGCTGTGCGCGGCTGGCTGCCGGGCTGCGCACATAACCGAAGCGGGTCGGCAAGTCGCGGGTGGGCACGTCCACCGGCACCCACAGGCCCTGCTCGATCGCCTCCGACGCCTGCACCATGTCCTGGGTGTGCACCAGGCCAAACCCAATGTCGGTTTCCAGATAGAGCCGGCCGTGTTCGTCGAGAATACAGCGCTGCACGCGCGCGGATCGGCCGGTGTGCGCGGTCACTGAAAAATCCGGTGCGCTGCCGACACGCCAGACCAGCGGCGTCGCCTCGAGTTCGACATAAACGCGTTGCGGCCCGTTCTGGAAAAACCACTGGCCGGCAACGTCACCCTCGTAGTTGCGGGCGATGAAGTCGATCAGCTTGTCGTGTTTGAGCAGCGAACCCTTGCCCGCCGCCGCACCGCCAGCAAAGGGGCCCGCCGCCTGGGCCTTGTCATCGCGCATGTACCAGTTGCCGCGCGCGTCCAGGCCCAGCCAGCCGTAGCAGTGCGGGACGTTGGGCCACTTGGCAATGGCCTGGCGGACGATGTCATCCATGCGTCGTATTTTGCCCCGCTTGCAGTTGTGCAGAGAAAAACCCGCACACCGCCTCGGGCATGGCACGCACATGGCCCGGAAAAGGCGCCGAGGGGAAACCGACGTGGCCGCCCTCGCGCGGCTGCCAGAGTGTCACGGCCGCACTCACATCGCCGGCCTGCGGCAGGCTGGCGGCCGGAATGAAGGGGTCGTTGAGGGCATTGAGCGCCAGCGCCGGGACCACGATGCGCCGCAGATGCGGCTTGGCCGAGGCGCGCGCCCAGTAGTCTTCGGTGTTCCTGAACCCGTGCAGCGGTGCCGTGACGATGTTGTCAAAGGCATACAGGTCGCGCGCCGCGCGCAGGGCGTCGGCACTGAAGAGGCCCGGGTGCTGCTCCAGCTTCTTCAGCGCCTTGGGCACCATGGAGTTCAGAAACATGCGGGTGTAGACCAGGCGGTTGAAACCCCGGCCAATCGCATGGCCGCTGGCCGCCAGGTCCAGCGGGGAGCAGACCGAGGCGACGGCGTTGACCACCCGGTCCGCCGACGTTTCCATTTCAGCGGCCCAGCGCATCAGCGCATTGCCGCCCAGCGAAATACCGACGGCAAACAGCGGTCCGGCATGGCCGGCCCGGAAGCGCCGCAGGATCCAGTCGATCTCCTCGAAATCGCCCGAATGGTAGGCACGCGGCGCGCGGTTGAGTTCGCCCGAGCAGCCGCGAAAATGCGGCACGGCGCAGGCCCAGCCACGCACGCGGGCGACATCGGCAAATGCTTCCGCATAGTGGCTGGCGGAAGACCCTTCCAGGCCATGAAACACCACCAGCAGGGGTTCCTGCCCTGCCGAAGCGCTCGCGCTGGCGTGACGCGCGAAGTCCACATCGACAAAATCATCATCCGGCGTGGTCCAGCGCTCGCGGCGAAAGCTCGGCGCCTCGGCCAGGTAACGTTGCGAACGCAGCGCGGCATAAATGGTCTGCAGGTTGCCGCCGGGCAGCCACCACGGTGCGTCGTAAAACATCGCGTCTTCCGCCTCAGTGCAGCACTTGCGGGCTGTCCGAGATTTCCTGCATCTCACGGGGCGTGCCGGGGCTGGCATGGTGGGCCACCAGGCGCCAGCCCTGCACCGTCTTGTGGTACACGTTGGTGGCGATCACATAGGCATGGCGCGGGCCCTCTTCGGTCATGACCTCGATGCGTTCGAGCACGCTGTGCACGCTGGCACCCATGGTTTCGATCTTGCGGACTTTTTCGGCATGCGCCCGAATGCTGCCGTTGGCAAACATGGCGTCAAAGGCGGCACGTATCGCACCCGCACCCACGAGCCGGGCTCCGCCCGGGTGAACACAGACAATGTCGTCTTCGTCGGCCCAGCAGGCCATCAGCCGGTCGATGTCGCCGGCTTGTAGCGCCTCGTAAAAAGCCGTCTCGATCTCGTCGGCGTTGCCGCTGTTGGCCGGGGAAACTTTGGGTTTTCGCATGGGTGGATGGGAGATGTGCGTATTCAGTCCGCCAGGGAAGCTTGCCCTGTATTAAGCCACGCCTGCACCACGTCCTGCATTCGACGTGCCTGCACGGCCCGCCACAACAGTTCGGGCGCCACCACATGGATGCCCGGCGGCAGTACCCGCAGGACCACATCCACAAACTCGGCCAGCCTGGCGGGCCGCACCGGCTGCGCTGCGGCCGGGATCATGTAGTTGAGGGCGGACAGCATCGAGGCGGCGACCTTTTCGGGCAAACTGCCACCCCGCGGCGTCAGCTGCTTTTGTGCAGAACGCACCAGTAGCACCCTTTCGAATCCCAGCGCGGCCACCTGCTGCTCGTCAATGCTGGCCAGGCCGTGGCGCAATGCCTGAGGCAGCCGGCCCGGCGCGTGGGGCAACACCAGCACCAGGGTCTGGACGCCGCACCGCCTGAGCCACTGCGCCAGCGCGGGCAGTTGCGCCGGCTGCGGTGTCCAGAGCGCGCGCTCCCGGTCGTGGTACAGCCGGGGCGGCTCGAACATCACCACGCCGGTCTGCACCGGCAGCGGTCGCACCGGCCAGGCTGCGATGTCCTCGCCGCGCACGGCCGTTATCGTGACCTGCGCCAGCCCCGTACTCATGGGCTCGTGCGCCAGCACATGCGTGTGCGCAAAGCCGCCGCTGCCGGCCAGGCGGCGCAGGACCTCGCTGCCCAGCGCGCCGGTGGCACCGGCCACGATCAGGCCGGGCCGAGGCGCCGCCGCGGCGGACACCGGCCGCAGCGAGGCCTGCAACACCTGCTGCGGATCAGAAGCCCGGAGGGAATAAATGAGAGGGTGGAGAGGGCGAGGCGACATTCGACTATGGTAGTGTTGCAGCTTGCACTTTTGGAGGCTTGCCATGAAATCACTTTTTTTCAGCCGGGGCCTTGCCGGCCTTTTCACCGTTGCGGCCCTGCTGCTGTCGGGCTGCGGCTACAACGATTTCCAGCGACTGGACGAGCAGACCAAGTCGGCCTGGTCGGAAGTCCTCAACCAGTACCAGCGCCGCGCCGACCTGGTGCCCAACATCGTTGCCACCGTCAAGGGTGAGGCCAATTTCGAGCAGGAAACCCTGACGAAGGTCGTGGAAGCGCGGGCCAAGGCCACCTCCATGCAGGTGACGCCGGAGACCCTGAACAACCCAGAAGCCTTTGCGAAATTCCAGGCGGCGCAGGGCGAACTCAGTTCGGCCCTGTCACGCCTGCTGGTGGTGACGGAAAACTACCCCAACCTCAAGGCCAACCAGGGCTTTCAGGACCTGCGCGTTCAACTCGAGGGTACGGAAAACCGCATCACGGTGGCGCGCAACCGTTACATCCAGGCGGTGCAGGCCTACAACGTGCTCGCACGCAGCTTTCCGAACAACCTGACGGCCATGGTGTTCGGCTACACGGTCAAACCCAACTTCAGCGTGCAGAACGAGGCACAGATCTCGACCCCGCCGACCGTGGACTTCAACAAGAAATAGGCGGCCAGAGCCTTGCCGTTCGTGCGCCGCCCTCTGCTTAGCTTCCTGGGCCGCATCGTGCTCGCCGCGTCAGCGCGCGCCATGCCGGGCCTGTTGCTGGCCACCGGCCTGCTGCTCGGCACCCCGGCAACCCGGGCCCAGGACGTGCTGCCCGTGCCGGCGTTGACGGCGCGTGTGATGGACAGCACCGGCACACTCGACGCCGCGCAGCGCCAGGCGCTGGAGGCCAAACTCGCGGCTTTCGAGCAGGCGCGCGGCGCGCAGGTGGTGGTGCTGATGGTGCCGACCACCGCACCGGAGGACATTGCCGCCTACGCGCAGCGGGTCGGCGACAGCTGGAAGATCGGACGCAAGGACGTCGGCGACGGACTGTTGCTCGTGGTGGCGAAAAACGACCGCAAGGTGCGCATCGAAACCACCAAGACGCTGGAGGGTGCGATCCCCGACCTGGCGGCGCGCCAGATCATCGACCGTGCCATCACGCCGCGGTTCCGGGAGGGCGACTTCGCCGGCGGGCTCGACGCGGCCACCGACCAGATCATCGCCCTGATCAAGGGGGAAAACCTGCCCGTGCCCGATGCGCAGACAGGCAGCCCGGGCGGCAAGGGTTTCAACTGGACCGACATCGCGGTGTTCCTGTTTTTTGCGGTTCCGATAGGGGCCCGGCTGATGTCGGGCATCTTCGGACGCAAGCTGGGCGCCCTGGTGACCGGCGGCGCGGTCGGCGGCCTGGCCTGGTTTTTCACCAGCAGCCTTCTGATTGGTGGCGTCGCCACGCTGATCGGTGCGGTGTTTGCCCTGATCGCCAGCGTGGGCTCGCTGGGCTCCGTCGGGCGCGGGGGACGATCCTCTGGCTGGAGCGGTGGCGGCTTTGGTGGTGGCAGCAGCGGCGGCTGGGGTGGCGGCGGTGGAGGCGGCTTCAGCAGCGGTGGCGGTGGTGATTTCGGCGGCGGCGGCGCATCGGGGAGTTGGTGAACATCATGATCAGCAAGCTCAAGGTCCTGATCCGGCACCTGTGGCTGGATGCCTCCGACACGGCGCGGGCCATCCCGCCCGACCTGCTGGACCGGCTGGCGCGGCGTGTCGCCGCCAGCGAGCGGCGCCACAGCGGCGAGATCCGCATCTGTGTCGAGTCTTCACTGCCCGCCAGCTACCTGTGGCGACTGGGCAGCAACACCCCCATCAGTGCCCTCATCCGCGAACGCGCAGTGATGATGTTTGGCAAATTGCGCGTCTGGGACACCGAACACAACAACGGCGTGCTGATCTATGTGCTGCTCGCCGAGCACGCCATCGAGATCGTGGCCGACCGCGGCGTGGCCAGGCATGTGAGCCTGGCGCAGTGGCAGGCCATGGTGGCCCACATGGCCAGCGCGTTTCGGGAAAAGCGCTACGAAGACGGGTTGACCCAGGCGCTGGAAGAAACCTCGGCGGTGCTGATGCAGCACTTTGCTGTGAGCGCAGGCCCTGACGGCGCCGAGCCCGGTGCCAACGAACTGCCCGACACGCCCCTGCTGCGCTAAGCCGGGTGGGCTCAGGGCACCATGAGCACGCCCAGAGCGGCGACCACAGCCACCAGCACGAGAAGCCGCTTGAGCCACACGTGGCGCAAACGTCTGGCCTTGCGCCCGGGCTCCAACTCTTCCGCCCACGTCAAACTGTCCAGAATGCTGTCCATTGGTGTCGCCTTGTCTTCCGGTTGAACTCCTGGGAGCCTGTCGGGCTTGGGAATCGTCGACGCCCCAAGCCCGACAGGCTCCTGGAGACAATAACGCCCGCCGTCGCACCCTGCTGGCCCTTCTCGTGTCCAGCTGTTACAACGACTCCTGATTTGATAGCTGTTCGTGCCCGCCAGACAAGGAAAAAGTATCAATTTGGCATAAAAGAGGGCGCTGCAGGTGCAGCGCATCCACAACAGATTGTCGCGCCCATGAAAAAAGCCCCGGCCTGACGGGCGGGGCTTTTTGGTGGGGCGATTCCGCTTATTTTTTCTGGCGGAACTTGCGCAGGGCCGCAATCTGCGCGGCCATCACGGCCAGCTCGGACTGGGCCATTGCGATATCAATATCGGTTTTGGCATTTTTCAGCGCTTCCTCGGCCAAGGCCTTGGCGGCGGTGGCCTTGGCTTCGTCGAGGTCCTTGCCGCGGATGGCGGTGTCGGACAGCACCGTGACACAGTGGGGCTGCACTTCGAGCAGGCCGCCGGCCACGAAAACAAACTCTTCCGAACCATCGGCCTTTTCAATACGCACAGCACCGGGCTTGATCCGGGTGATCAGCGGCGTGTGACGCGGGTAGATACCCAGCTCGCCCGCCTCGCCCGGCAACGCCACGAATTTGGCCTCGCCGGAAAAGATGGACTCTTCCGCGCTGACAACATCGACATGGATGGTGTGTGAGGTGTCCATGACTTAGACCTTCTTGGCCTTCTCGAACGCCTCGTCAATCGTGCCGACCATGTAGAAAGCCTGCTCTGGCAGGTGATCACACTCGCCGGCCACAATCATCTTGAAGCCGCGAATGGTTTCAGCCAGGGTCACGTACTTGCCGGGCGAACCGGTGAACACTTCAGCAACGTGGAAAGGCTGCGACAGGAAACGCTGGATCTTGCGGGCACGGGCCACGGCCAGCTTGTCTTCAGGCGCCAGTTCGTCCATGCCCAGAATCGCGATGATGTCGCGCAGTTCCTTGTAGCGCTGCAGCGTGCCCTGCACGGCACGGGCCGTGGCGTAGTGGTCTTCACCAACAACGTTGGGGTCGAGCTGGCGGCTGGTCGAGTCGAGTGGGTCCACCGCAGGGTAGATACCCAGCGAAGCGATGTCACGCGAAAGCACCACGGTGGAGTCCAGGTGGGCAAAGGTGGTCGCTGGCGACGGATCGGTCAAGTCATCGGCCGGCACGTAGACGGCCTGGATGGAAGTGATGGAACCGACCTTGGTCGAGGTAATACGCTCCTGCAGGCGGCCCATTTCCTCGGCCAGCGTCGGCTGGTAACCCACGGCGGAAGGCATGCGGCCCAGCAGCGCGGACACTTCGGTACCGGCCAGCGTGTAGCGGTAGATGTTGTCCACGAAGAACAGCACGTCACGGCCTTCGTCACGGAAGGACTCGGCAATCGTCAGGCCGGTCAGCGCGACGCGCAGACGGTTTCCTGGGGGCTCGTTCATCTGGCCGTAAACCATCGCAACCTTGGACTCGCCGAGGTTCTCGAGGTTCACGACGCCGGAGTCGGCCATCTCGTGGTAGAAGTCATTGCCTTCGCGGGTACGTTCACCCACACCGGCAAACACGGACAGACCCGAGTGCGCCTTGGCGATGTTGTTGATCAGCTCCATCATGTTCACGGTCTTGCCGACGCCAGCGCCGCCGAACAGGCCGACCTTGCCGCCCTTGGCAAACGGACACACCAGGTCGATCACCTTGATGCCGGTTTCCAGCAGTTCCTGCGAAGGGCTCAGCTCGTCATAAGCCGGGGCCTTGCGGTGAATCGGAGCGGTGAGTTCCTGGCTGACGGGGCCACGCTCGTCGATCGGCGCACCCAGCACGTCCATGATGCGGCCCAGTGTGGCCTTGCCCACGGGCACCGTGATGTTGGCGCCGGTGTTGTACACCACGTTGCCGCGGCGCAGGCCGTCCGAGGTGCCCAGCGCGATGGTGCGCACAATGCCGTCACCCAGCTGCTGCTGGACTTCCAGCGTCAGCGCGGAGCCTTCCATCTTGAGCGCGTCATAGATCTTGGGCATCTGGTCGCGCGCAAATTCCACGTCCACCACAGCACCAATACACTGAACAATCTTGCCTTGAGCCTGAGCCATGATTGAGTCCTTTTCCGTTCTTTAAATCTTGAATCGCGGTTTAAACCGCTGCGGCACCGGCGACGATTTCCGAAAGTTCTTTCGTGATCGCCGCTTGACGCGTTTTGTTGTAAACCAATTTGAGTTCGCCAATCACGCTGCCGGCGTTGTCCGTGGCAGCCTTCATGGCCACCATGCGGGCCGACTGCTCGGACGCCATGTTTTCGGCGACCGCCTGGTAAACCAGCGCTTCGACGTAACGGACCAGCAGGTCGTCAATGACCGTCTGTGCATCAGGCTCATAGATGTAGTCCCAGCCGTGCTGATCCTTGTCAGCCTGCAGCCGGTCTGCCGTCAGCGGCAGCAACTGCTCGACCACGGGTTCCTGGCGCATGGTGTTGATGAAGCGTGTGTAGCAAAGGTAAACCGCATTGATCTTGCCCTCGCTGTACGCATCCAGCAGCACCTTGACCGGCCCGATCAGCTTGTCCAGATGGGGTTTGTCGCCCAGCTGCGTCGCATGCGACACCACCTGCGCGCCGATCCGGTTCAGAAAGCCCAGGCCCTTGTTGCCGATGGCCACCGACTGGATGCCCTGGCCCGCCGCCTGCATGTCCTTGAGCTTGACCGTGACCTGACGCAGCAGGTTGGTGTTCAAACCGCCGCACAGGCCCTTGTCGGTCGTGACCACGATGAAGCCGCCGGCCTTGGCATCGTTGACCTGCATGAAGGCGTGGGTGTACTCGGGATTGGCCTGGGCCAGATTGGCCGTGATGTTGCGAATCTTGTCGCTGTAAGGTCGGGCAGCGCGCATCCGTTCCTGCGCCTTGCGCATTTTGGACGCCGCCACCATTTCCATGGCTTTGGTGATCTTGCGGGTGTTTTCCACCGACTTGATCTTGCCGCGTATTTCCTTGCCTGCTGCCATATTGCTTCCTAAATGGTTTCTAAGCCCTGGGCTTTGATGTCTTCAGGTCCGAATCAGGCAAACGACTTCTTGAACGCAGCCACGGCCGTGGTCATCTCCGCCTCGGCGTCCTTGTCCATCGCCTTGGCCGCTTCGAGCTTGGCCATCAGTGCAGCGTGCTTGTCCTTGAGGTAGCTGTGCAGGCCGGCTTCAAAAGCCAGGACCTTCTTGACCTCGACATCGTCCATGAAGCCCTTGTTCACTGCGAACAGCGTCGAGGCCATGTTGGAGATGGACAGAGGCGAATACTGCGCCTGCTTGAGCAGTTCCGTCACGCGGGCACCGCGGTCCAGCTGCTTGCGGGTGGCCTCGTCCAGGTCGGAGGCGAACTGCGCAAACGCAGCCAGCTCACGGTACTGGGCCAGGTCGGTACGGATACCGCCGGACAGGTTCTTGATCAGCTTGGTCTGGGCTGCACCACCGACGCGCGACACCGAAATACCGGCGTTGATGGCGGGGCGGATACCGGCGTTGAACAGGCTGGTTTCCAGGAAGATCTGGCCGTCGGTGATGGAGATCACGTTGGTCGGCACGAAGGCGGACACGTCGCCGGCCTGCGTTTCGATGATCGGCAGGGCCGTCAGCGAACCGGTCTTGCCCTTGACTTCACCCTTGGTGAAGTCTTCGACGTACTTTTCGTTCACGCGTGCAGCGCGCTCGAGCAGACGGCTGTGGAGATAGAACACGTCGCCGGGATAGGCTTCGCGGCCTGGCGGACGACGCAGCAGCAGCGAGACCTGGCGGTAAGCCACGGCCTGCTTGGACAGGTCGTCATACACAATCAGCGCGTCCTGGCCGCGGTCGCGGAAGTACTCGCCCATGGTGCAGCCGGAGTAGGCGCTGACGTACTGCATGGCAGCCGATTCGGAAGCAGAAGCTGCAACGACGATGGTGTAATCCATCGCGCCGGCCTGCTCCAGCGAACGCACCACGTTCTTGATCGACGAGGCCTTCTGGCCAATCGCGACGTAAACGCAGGAGACGCCCTGGCCCTTCTGGTTGATGATGGCGTCAATCGCCACAGCCGTTTTACCGGTCTGGCGGTCACCGATGATCAGTTCGCGCTGGCCGCGGCCGACGGGGACCATGGAGTCGATGGACTTCAGGCCGGTCTGCAGGGGCTGGTCAACCGATTTACGGGCAATCACGCCCGGTGCGACCTTTTCGATCACGTCGGTCATCTTGGCGTTGATCGGGCCCTTGCCGTCGATAGGCTGGCCGAGGGCGTTGACCACGCGGCCAAGCAGCTCGGGACCGACCGGCACTTCCAGAATGCGACCCGTGCACTTGACGGTGTCGCCTTCGGCGATGTGTTCGTATTCACCCAGAATCACCGAGCCGACCGAGTCGCGCTCGAGGTTCAGCGCCAGGCCGTAGGTGGGCGTGCCGTCCGCCGTGGGAGGAAATTCCAGCATCTCGCCCTGCATCACATCGGACAGGCCATGGACGCGGACGATGCCGTCGGACACCGACACAACGGTACCCTGGTTACGGATGTCGGCACTGACAGTCAGGCCTTCGATACGGCTCTTGATCAGTTCAGAAATTTCTGCGGGATTGAGTTGCATGACTCTTTCCTTCTTTCTATGTTGTTGGCTAAAAACCTGGGTGCTGCGCCTTGGCGTCAGCTCAGGAAATCAGCGCCACTTTCATTTGCTCTAAACGGGCTTTCACCGAGGTGTCCAGCACCTCGTCACCCACCACGACACGCACGCCGCCGATCAGGGCCGGCTCCAGCTCCACCGTGAGGTTGAGCTTGCGGCCAAAGCGCTTTTCCAGCGTCGCAGCCAGATCGGCCAGTGCCGCACCCTCAAGCGCAAAGGCGCTGTACACGGTGGCATCGGACGAACCGCTCTTCGCATTTTTCAATGCGCGGAACTGGCTGGCAATTTCCGGCAGAACGCTGATGCGGCCGTTGTCGATCACGGCGCGCAGGAAGTTTTTCGCAGCTTCCGGCAGCGTTGCCTTGACAACACCGGCGATCACGTCGAACGTCTGCGACGCCGTCACGCTGGGGTTGCCGGCAAACTGCTGCAACTGGACGTTGCTTGCTACGGCCGCCAGCTCATCGAGCCAGGTCGAGGTGCCGCCCAGGTCAGACCCGGAGGCCTTGAACAGGGCTTCAGCGTAAGGACGGGCAATGGTGGCTAGTTCGGCCATGGTGACACCCCTCTCAAAGTTCGGTCTTCAGGCGGCCCAGCAAGTCAGCATGCACACCGGCATTGACTTCCTTGCGCAGAATCTGCTCGGCACCCTTGACAGCCAGTGCGGCGACCTGCTCGCGCAGGGTCTCACGGGCCTTGACGGTTTGCTGCTCGGCTTCGACCTTGGCAGCGGCAATGATCTTGTTGCCTTCTTCCGCAGCCTTGGCCTTGGCCTCTTCGATCATGGACTGGGCGCGGCGCTCCGCTTCAGCCAGACGCACGGCCGACTCATTGCGCGACTTGGCAAGCTCTTCTTCCACGCGCTTGTTGGCGACGGAGAGTTCGGACTTGGCCTTGTCGGCGGCAGCGAGGCCTTCAGCGATTTTTTGGGCACGCTCGTCCAGCGCTTTCGTAATGGGCGGCCACACAAATTTCATTGTGAACCACACCAGGATCGCGAAAACAATCGCCTGGACGAACAGGGTTGCATTAATACTCACGGCAACGCCTTTCTGTCGGGGTTGTGACGATTACTTCAGCACAAAGGGATTGGCAAACGCGAACATCATCGCGATACCGACACCGATCAGGAACGCGGCGTCGATCAGACCTGCGAGCAGGAACATCTTGGTTTGCAGTTCATTCATCAGTTCAGGCTGGCGGGCAGCTGCTTCGAGGTACTTGCTGCCCATGATGCCGATGCCGATACATGCGCCGACAGCGCCCAGGCCAATGATCAGGCCAGCGGCCAATGCGACGAGACCGAGAACGTTTTCCATTTAAAGCTCCTATGGATTTAAGTTAACTAACAAACAAAAGAAAGAAAAACCAGACTGACAAACTTAGTGATGATCGTGGGCCTGGCCCACATACACCAGGGTCAGCATCATGAAGATGAAGGCCTGCAAGGTGATGATCAGAATATGGAAGATGGCCCACACGGTGCCGGCCAGCACATGGCCGATCGGCAGCAGGATGCCCGGCAGCGACATGGCGGCCGCCCCACCCATCAGGGCGATCAGCATGAAGACCAGTTCGCCGGCATACATGTTGCCGAACAGTCGCATGCCGTGCGACACGGTCTTGGCAATGAACTCGATGATCTGGAACACGAAATTGAAAGGCCACAGGATGGGGTGTCCGCCAAACGGCGCACTGACCATTTCATGGAGCCAGCCGCCAAAACCCTTGATCTTGATGTTGTAGACAATGCAGATCAGCAGCACGGAAACCGAGAGACCCAGGGTGACGGAGAGATCGGCGGTCGGCACGACGCGCAGGTAGGCGTGGTGCGGATCATGACCGGTCGCGGCAAAGACCAGCTCCCAGATCTTGGGCAGGAAGTCGACGGGCAGCAGGTCCATCGCGTTCATCAGGAAAATCCAGACAAACACGGTCAGCGCCATGGGCGCGATCACCTTGCGGCTTTGCGCGTTGTGGATGATGCCCTTGGCCTGGCTGTCGACCATCTCGACCAGGATCTCGACGGCAGCCTGGAAGCGGCCCGGTACGCCGGCGGTTGCTGCGCGTGCAGCCTTCCACAGGAAAAAGCTGCCGACGACGCCGAGCAGCAAGGCCCAGAAAATGGAGTCGAGGTTGTACACCGAGAAGTCAATGACACCGCTCATTGGCTTGTTTTGCCAATGGGTCAGGTGGTGACCAATGTATTCGCCGGCGGTAGGTCCGTTTGCAGAAGCCATCTATCTACTCGTCTCGTTAAGTTGGGTGGATACCGGAGCGCTTGGGCTTGAACCAGAGCACACCCCAATACACTTTCATCGCCACTATCAGGCCCGCCAACATGGCAGGCCAGCTCAAATCTTCAATCAGCCGCGGCGCCGCGAACAACATCGCGATCGTCAGGCCTATCTTGACCATTTCCCATAAAAAGAACCCGAGCACCGCAGCGCCCGCATTCATGGAAGACACCTTGCTGGTGAGCCCGCGCACAAAAAGCGCCGCGGGGATCACCACCGCCAGCGCGCCGTAGAACGCCGACCAGGCCACGTTTTGTCTTCCGGTCAAAGCCCAGGCAACACAGGCCACCAGGACTCCGGCCACCAGTTGCCCGGCCACCACCCACCAGGGCGACAGCGAAGGACTGGCTTCGCGCAGCTTCTGCGCTTCTTCGCGCGTCAGCGGCTTGAAATTTTCTTCACCCGCCTCAGTTACCTGAGTCGGAGCCTTTGCCAACGGAAGAACCACCGAATCTGTCATTTTGACCATCACAAATTACGAGCAGGTTACAGGCCGGTTATTAGCAAAGCCCTTGATTATACGTAGAAACCCGCCCGTTCCGGAAAGTCCCTGCACCAAACTGTGGCGGCAGGCTTGGCCGCGCACTCCGCAGGGGAACATTTTGCAGGCGACAATCCGTTTTCCGGCCGCTGCAGCGCCCGCCACAGGCGGGACATCCCCGCTCTTGCAGCATGCCTTTTTTGAAAGACCTCCGCATGCCTGCCTTGATGAAATTTCTCCATATCGCCGCCGCCATCGTGTGGCTGGGCGGCATCAGCTTCATGCTTTTTGCGCTACGGCCTGCCGCCGCCGCGCAGTTGCCCCCGCCGCAGCGCCTGCCACTGATCGCATTGGTCCTGCAGAAGTTTTTTGTGCTGGTCTGGCCTGCCATCGCGCTGTTGCTGCTCACCGGCCTGGCCATGCTGCTGGCCGTCGGCATGAAAAACGCGCCGCTGGGCTGGCACCTGATGTTCGGCATCGGCCTGCTGATGTTCGCGCTGTTCGGCCATCTTTATTTTGGCCCCTACCGGCGCCTGAAACTGGCCGTGGCAGCCGCGGACTGGCCCGAAGGCGGGCGCCGTGTCGGCCAGATCGCCACCCTGGCCATGAGCAACCTGGTGCTCGGCGCCCTGGCCATTGCGGCCGTGATTTTCTGGGCCTGAGGGTGCGGGCCGCCAGCGTGATGCCGATGGACGAAAGACGCTGTCCTCCGCTCAGGACGCGGCCATGAGCACACGCAGAAAACGCAGCACGCCATCACCCTCCTGGACGGACCGCTTCACCAAAGGAATCAGCCGCGAAACGCTGGCAGCCCACCCGTGGCTCAAGCCGGTGGCGCATCACCTGCGCGAACCCGGGCTCTGGCATGTGCAGCACGAGGCCGTGGCCCGCGGCGTCGCCATCGGCCTGTTCTGGGCGTTTGCATTGCCGGTCGCGCAGATCCTGGTGGCCGCCGTCCACTGCATCTGGTGGCGCGGCAACATCCCGGTGGCCGCCGGCATGACACTGATCACGAACCCTTTCACCGTGGGCTTCTGGCTCTGGCTGGCTTACAAGCTGGGCAGCCTGATCCTGGGGATCGCACCTCACGAGGTGGAAGCCGGCAGCGCAGCGCTGCAGGCGGCGTCGGCCAGCGCCGGCTTCGATGTCATGGGCTGGCTGGAGCGCTTTGGCTGGCCAGCCGTGCTCGGCATGGCCATTTTTGCGGTCGTCGGCTCGACCGGCGGCTATGTGCTGGTCAACCTCGTCTGGCGCTTTCGCGTCTGGTTCAAGCGGCGCATCCAGCGCCATGGCCGCTAATGTGAAACACGGACGAAACACGGCCTGCGCGACAATCCTTTTCCCACCCCTTTTTTGAGCGACATGATGAGCACTTCCAGCCCCGCCTCGATCACGCCCCTGCCCGCCACGCCGTGTTACCTGAACGGCGAATACACCGCCCTGCGGGACGCCAAGGTCAGCGTGATGGACCGCGGCTTCATCTTCGGTGACGGCGTCTACGAAGTGGTGCCGGTGTATGCCGGTCAGCCCTTCCGCTTTGCCCAGCACATGGCACGGCTGGACCGCAGCCTGGCGGAGCTGCGCATCGCCAATCCGCTGTCCCACGCCCAGTGGCACGAAGTCACGCTCAAGCTGGTCGCCGACTACGCGCTGCAGATGCACACCTCGCCGGAAAAAACCGACCAGCTGGTCTACATCCAGATCACCCGCGGCGTGGCGCTGCGCGACCATGTGATGCCGCCCGACCTGACACCCACCGTGTTTGTCATGACGAACTCGATGAAGCCCCCGACGCCGGAGCAGCGCGCGCACGGTGTGGCCTGCGTCACCGCCGACGACTTCCGCTGGAGCAAGGCCCACATCAAGAGCACCAGCCTGCTGGGCGCGGTGTTCGCGCGCCAGATCAGCGCCGACGTGGGCGCGGTGGAAACCGTGATGTTCCGCGATGGCTTCCTCAGCGAAGCCGCCGCCTGCAACGTCTGGGTCGTGCAGGGCGGCAAGGTGCTGGGCCCGCCCAAGGACAACCTGGTGCTCGAAGGCATTCGTTACGGCCTGATCGAGGAGATCTGCCGCGATGCCGGCATCCCGTTTGAATTGCGCCGGGTCAGCCGCGAGGAAGTTTTCGCCGCCGACGAGCTGCTGCTGTCGTCGGCGACCAAGGAGGTGCTGGCCGTCACCACGCTCGACGGCAAGCCCGTCGGCAACGGTCAGCCCGGCCCGGTTTACACGAAGCTGCACGCGGCCTACCAACGCGCCAAACAGTCGCAGGCGGAGAAGGCATGAACACCCCGCCCAAACCGCCCGCGCCAGGCGAAACGCCGCGCCAGGAATCACTGATCGAGTACCCCTCGCTGTTTCCCATCAAGGTCATGGGCGAAAAGGTCGACGGCCTGGTACATGCCATCACCATGGTCGCCCATCAGTTCGACCCGGCCTTCGACGCGACCACCATCGAGCTGCGCGAAAGCAAGGGCGGCAAATACCTGGGCGTGACCATCACCGTCACCGCCACCAGCCGCGAACAGCTCGACGAGCTGTACCGCACGCTGTCGACCCACCCCATGGTCAAGGTGGTGCTGTAAGGCACCCGCTTGCAAAAGCCTGCCATGTCCTTTGAAGTGCGCCAGCTCGGCCGGGTGGACTACCTGCCCACCTTTGCGGCCATGCAGGCCTTCACCGCCAACCGCCGTGAAGTTACAAGCCAAACAGGCCTCCAGCCCAATCAGGACGCGCGCGACCAGCTATGGATTTGTGAGCATCCGCCGGTCTACACACAAGGGTTGGCCGGCAAGCCTGACCATGTGCTGGCCCCCGGCGACATTCCGGTGGTGCAGACCGACCGCGGTGGCCAGGTCACTTATCACGGGCCGGGCCAGGTGGTGGCCTACCCGCTGATCGACCTGAAACGCGCCGGCTATTTCGTCAAGGAATATGTCTACCGCATTGAAGAGGCGGTCATCAAGACGCTGGGGCATTTCGGCGTGACCGGGCACCGCGTGACGGGCTCGCCCGGCATTTATGTCCGTCTCGCGGACCCCGCCTCGCATGCGGCGCTGAGCGGCCCGCTCAACCCGGCCGACCCTTTCCGCGGCCTGGGCAAGATCGCCGCGCTGGGCATCAAGGTCAGCCGGCACTGCACCTACCACGGCGTCGCACTCAATGTGGCGATGGACCTCGAACCCTTCTCGCGCATCAACCCCTGTGGGTATGCCGGGCTGCAAACCACAGACCTTTCTACAATCGGGGTATCGGCCAGCTGGCAGGAGGCCGCGGACGTGCTGGGCCACAAGCTCGTCACCTACCTGACGCCCTGACCACATTCCTTCCAAAGAAGCACACCATGAGCACCCCAGAAGCTGTCAATCCTGTTGTTCGCGATATCCAGAGCCAGGAAGACTACAACCCGCTGGCCAAGCAGAAGGCCGCGGCCAAGCTGTCGCGCATCCCGGTCAAGGTGGTGCAGGGCGAGCTGCTCAAGAAGCCCGAGTGGATTCGCGTCAAGGCCGGCAGCCCGAGCACGCGCTTTTACGAAATCAAGGACATCCTGCGCAGCAACAAGCTGGTGACGGTGTGCGAGGAAGCGTCCTGCCCCAACATCGGTGAATGTTTCGGCAAGGGCACGGCGACCTTCATGATCATGGGCGACAAGTGCACGCGCCGTTGCCCCTTCTGCGACGTCGGCCACGGCCGGCCTGACCCGCTGGACGTCAACGAGCCCGAGAACCTGGCCAAGACCATTGCCGCGCTCAAGCTCAAGTACGTGGTGATCACCAGCGTGGACCGCGACGACCTGCGCGACGGCGGCAGCCAGCATTTTGTGGACTGCATCACGCGCATCCGCGAGCTGTCGCCGCAGACCACCATCGAAATCCTGGTGCCCGACTTCCGCGGCCGCGACGACCGCGCGCTGGAGATTCTGAAAGCCGCGCCGCCCGACGTGATGAACCACAACCTGGAAACCGCGCCGCGCCTGTACAAGGAAGCGCGCCCCGGCTCAGACTACCAGTTCTCGCTGAACCTGCTGAAGAAATTCAAGGCCCTGCACCCCGACGTGCCGACCAAAAGCGGCATCATGGTCGGCTTGGGCGAGACCGATGAAGAAATTCTGCAGGTCATGCGCGACATGCGCGCGCACAACATCGACATGCTGACGATTGGCCAGTACCTCGCGCCCTCGACCAGCCACCTGCCGGTGCGCCGCTACGTGCACCCCGACACCTTCAAGATGTTTGAAGCCGAAGCCTACAAGATGGGCTTCACCCACGCCGCGGTCGGCGCCATGGTGCGCTCGAGTTACCACGCCGACCAGCAAGCCCACGCCGCTGGCGTGTCCGACGCCGTCTGACATGGCCACGCCGCAGGGCTCGCTGTCGCTGCGCCAGTACGGCGCCTCGCCGGGCAGCCATGCGCATGCGCACTTCCAGGTGCTGCTCGGCCTGGACGGTGTGCTGGAGCTGGAAGTCCAGGGCCGCGGCCAGCGTATTGGCTCGGGTCAGGGCTGCGTGATTGCTCCCGGAGAACGCCACGACTTCGAAGCCCGCAGCGGCAGCCGCTGCCTGGTGCTGGACACCGCCCAGACAAGCTGGGCCGCGTGCCCCGTCCAGCCCGCACGGCCGGCGCAAGCCCTGGCGCTTGCCCACTACCTGGCACAGGCGCTGGCGCAGCCGGCCAGCCTGGCGCAGCACTACGGCCCGCTGCTGTTGCTGGACGCGTGGCGCGTTCCCGGCCCCGTATCCAGGCGCTACGAGCGCCCCATCGACTGGGGCCAGCTCACCCACTGGACACGGCAACACCTGCACGAAGCACTGAGCGTGGCGCAACTGGCGCAGCAGGTGTTTCTGAGTCCCTCCCGGTTTGCCGAACGTTGCCGTGACGAAACCGGCCTCAGCGTGATGCAGTGGCTGCGCAGCCAGCGGCTGGCGCTGGCCGTGCAGCTGCGTGACGGTGGCCTCAGCGTGGCCGAGACCGCGCAGCGCTGCGGCTACCAGTCGCCCTCGGCGCTGACCGCCGCCCTGCGCCGGTTGCGCCCCCACTGAAAACAGCTACGCCGTTGTTCTGCGACGGCTCACCCGGCGTGCGCGACGATGCGGTGCGCGGCCCGCGACTATGCTTGTGCCATGCCAGCCAATCTGTACGCTTTGGGTGCCATCGCCCTGTGGGCCAGCCTCGCCTCCCTCGGCGTGTCGCTGCGCCACGTTCCGCCCTTTCTGCTGACCGGCGTCGCCCTGCTGGTCGGCAGCCTGCTTGCGTTGCCCTTTGTGCTCAAGGACAGGCGGCAATGGCGCATTCCGGCCAGCACGCTGCTGCTGGGCGTGTATGGCCTGTTCGGTTTTCATTTCCTGCTATTCATCGCACTGCGCCACGCGCCGCCGGTCGAAGCCAACCTCGTCAATTACCTGTGGCCGCTGTTCATGGTGGTGCTGGCGCCGCTGTTCCTGCGCGGCGTGAAGCTGCGCGCCGCCCATGTGCTGGCCGCGCTGCTGGGTTTTGCCGGCGCCGCGGTCGCCATTCTCGGCGCGCGCACCGGTAGCGCCGGCGGCGGCTGGGCTTGGGGTTACCTGCCGGCGCTGGGCTCGGCCTTCATCTGGGCCAGTTATTCGCTGCTGACCCAACGCGTGCCAGCCTTTCCGACCGCGGCCATCGGCCTGTTCGGCCTGGTCTCGGGCGTGCTCTCGCTGCTGTGCCACTGGGCGCTGGAGCCGGCGGTGGCGCTGTCGGGCCGGGACGCGGTCCTGGTCGCGCTGATGGGCCTGGGTCCCCTGGGCGCGGCATTTTTCCTTTGGGACCGGGCGCTCAAGCTTGGCGATGCGCGGCAGATCGGCATCCTGAGTTACCTCACGCCGCTGGGTTCGACGGCCCTCCTGATGCTGGTCAGCGGCCGCGCGCTGAGCTGGAGCATCGGCCTGGCGGCGGCCATGATCATTGGCGCCGCCGTGCTGGGAACACGAACAAAATAGCGCTCCATCCCTTTATGGACGGTCGCCAGCAGCTACTCTTTCAATAGCAACTGGACACGCAGGCCGGGCGCCGCGTTGTCCACCTGCAGCCGGCTGCCATGCGCCTGCGCCACCAGCTGGCACAAATACATGCCCAGCCCCACGCCGCCGGTGGCGCGCTGGCGCGCGCTGTCGGTGCGGTAGAAAGGTTCGGTCAGGCGGGCCAGCTGTCCGGCATCCACGCCCGGGCCGAAGTCGCGCACTTCCAGCAGCACGCCGCCGCCCTGGCGGGTGAGCGCGATGCGTGGCGGCTGGCTGGCCTCTGCGCTGTAACGCAGGGCGTTGTCGAGCAGGTTGCGCAGCAGCAGGCGCATGCGTGTGCGGTCCAGCGCCAGCGCGGGCAGGCCCGCTGCCAGGTCCAGCGTCACCGCCGCTGCGTCGGGCATGTCGGCCACCACCTCGCGCACCAGCGCGGCCAGGTCCACCGGCTCGCGCTGCAGCGTCGCATGCGGGCTGGCCAGGCGTTCGCTTTCGAGCAGGTCGCTGATCAGGTCGCGCATTTCGTTCAGGTCGCGCAGCAGGGCAGCGCGTTCGGCCTCACCCGCGCCGCTGCCGTCGGCGCTGGTGGGCAACAGTTCGGCGTTCAGGCGCGCGCGTGTCAGCGGCGAACGCAACTCGTGGCTGAGCGCCAGCAGCAGGCCGCGCTTGGCGTCCAGCATGCCCTTGATGTCCTGCGCCATGGTGTTGATGCGCTGCGCCAAGTCGCCCAGCTCGTCGCGCCGACGCAGCGGGATCGGTGTGTCGAAGTCGCCGTGGCCGAAGCGCTCGGCCCCCGCACCTATGTCGTCCAGCGGCCGCAGCAGGCGCCGCACATAGCCGTAGGCCGCTGCAATCAGGGCCAGCAGCAGCGCCAGCGTGATCCAGCCGACCGGGCTGTGCGGCCCGCGCTGCCAGGGCACGGTGCCCAGGCCAAAACTCACGCGGTGGCCGTCGGCCGTGGGGCGGCTGAGCCAGTCCCCCACGCGGCCGCCAAAACCGGCTCGCTCGCGGTGCTCCGGCCGGTCCGGGTGCGACTGCCAGTTCACCCGCGGCCCCTCGATGCGGATGGCAATCGGCAGGCGTTCGGCCAGCGCCTGGGCTTTGGCCACGTCGGGCGGCGTGCCGATCTCCTGCACCAGCCGGTCCATGTAGTCCGCGACCAGCGGCCGGGCGGCATCACGCCAGCCGGTGGAAAAAATCCGCTGCATGCCGCCCATGAACACGGCCGCCATGGCCAGCGCCAGCAGCAGGAACACCGTCACCAGCCGCAGCCGCAGCGAATGCCGCCAGCGCCGGCGGGCCGCCGGTGCAGCCTGTGGATGTGTCATGGCGCCGCGGCCTTGCCCACGGCCAGCGTGTAACCCGCATTGCGCAAGGTCTTGATGCAGTCGAGCGGCTCCAGTTTCTTGCGCAGCCGGCTCACCACGATGTCGACGGCGCGGGTGTAGAGGTCCGCCTCGTGGCCGCGCAGCCGGTTCAGGATGTCGTCGCGGCTGAACACCTTGCCGGGCTCGGCGGCCAGCAGCGCGAGCAGCTCGAACTCGGTGCCCGTCAATTCCACCGGCAGCCCCTGGCGCAACACCTCGCGCGCCTCCAGGTCGATCACCAGGTCCTGGAACACCCGGCGCGGCGGGTGCACCGGCGCGGGCGCCGCTCGCTGGCGCCGCAGGATGGTCTGCAGGCGCGCCACCAGCTCGCGCGGCTCGAACGGTTTGGGCAGGTAGTCGTCGGCGCCGAGCTCCAGGCCGACGACGCGGTCCATCACGTCGCCGCGCGCGGTCAGCATCACCACCGGAATGTCGCTCTCCTTGCGGATCTCGCGGCACAGCGCAAAACCGTCCATCTCCGGCAGCATCACGTCGAGGATGGCCGCGTCGTAGGCCGTGGCACGCAGCATGGCCAGCCCCTGGCCGGGTCGCAGGGCGCTGTCGAGCACCAAGCCGAAACGCGCGAGGTAAGTCGCCAGCGGAGCGGCCAGGTGTTCGTCGTCGTCGATCAGCAGGATGCGGGGCATGCGTCCATCATAAGAACTTTGGCCGAAGCACCGCGTCCGACGGCTCAACCATGGCGCCCCCAGCGGCGACCGCGCTCCATGAACTCGCGCACCTTCTGCTGCTGCTCGGGACGCAGGTTGTCGAAGAAGTCGGCGGCAGCGGCAATCACCGCCGGGCTACCGGCCTGTAGGGCGGCGGTTTTTTCGTCAATCAGCTTTTTGGCGCCGGCCTGGTCGAGCTTGCTGCCGGCGAACAGGGCGCGCATGTCGGCGCGGGGGTCGCTGGCACCACGCAGCGCCGCGCGCTGGGCCTGCAGCTTGTCGGCCAGCACCGCCAGCTTCTGCTTCTGCGCCGCGTCCAGGTCCAGCCGGGAGCCGATTTTCTCGACCATGCGGGCGCGCGATTCCGGCGAAGCCTCGGTGCCGGACTGCCAGCCGCCGGGACCGCGATGTGAACAGGCGCCCAGGCTGCCGACGATGAGCGCGCCGCCAAAGAGGCCTAACAGGGTTTTCTTGATGAAGCGTTTCATGGGAGGTCCTTGCAAAGAAGTGGAGGAAGACCTGCATGGTGCGCGTACGGGTGACGCGGGGGGTTTCACGCCGGTTGCGGTGTGTTTCGCTTTGTTTCGGCATTGAAGTCACTTCGGCATCACGCTGCGCCTGGGGTCTGCTTTGGACAGTAGGACCAACTCCCCACTCCCTCCCCCCGCCCCTCCCTCGCCCCGCTGGGCGATGGCGGGG
>JAZKAP010000023.1:0-57655 GCA_040389085.1 Pseudomonadota bacterium | reverse complement strand
CGGGCTGGGCGGCGCTTGCGTCGTCACGCTTTACCAGGCCGCCTGAGCACAGGCGCAGAAAACCAGGAGCTGGAGTCCCATGATTGACAAGAAATTCATCGGTTACGAGGTGCCGCCCACGCTGTGGGATGTGGAGAAGGGGCGCATCCGCTTTTTCGCCGAGGTGATCGGTGCCACCGATCCGATCCACCTCGACGCGACCGCCGCCAAGGCCGCTGGCTACCGCAACGTCGTGGCGCCGCCGACCTTCATCTTTGGCGCCGAGAGCGATTCGGGGGTGTTGATGAAGTTGCTCGACACGCTCAAGATCGACCTGCGCAAGGTCTTGCACGGCGAGCAGCGCTTCGACTACCACGCCCCGGTGTGCGCTGGCGACACGCTGCGCTTCCAGACCCGGGTCGCCGACATCTACGACAAGAAGGGCGGCGCGCTCGAGTTTGTCGTCAACGACACGAAGGTCACCAATCAGCTCGGCGAGCATGTCTCCGACCTGCACTCGGTGATCGTCGTGCGCCACGCCTGAAGGAATATTCATGAACGTTCAAGTAAAAATCATTGATGTCGGTGACGACATGCCCGTGCTGGAACTGCCGCCGATCAGCCGCACCACCCTGGCCCTGTTCGCCGGTGCGTCGGGCGACCACAACCCGATCCACATCGACATCGACTTCGCCCACGGCGCGGGGATGAAGGATGTGTTCGCGCACGGCATGTTGTCGATGGCCTACCTCGGACGCGCGCTCACCGAATGGGTGCCGCAGCGCCAGATCCTCAGCTATGGCGTGCGCTTCGCGGCCCTGACCCATCTCGGCGACCGCGTGCGCTGCAGTGGCAAGGTGGTTGAAAAGCTCGAGCATGCAGGCCGACCCTGCGTGCGCGTTCAAATCAGCGCGACGAAGGCGACAGGCGAAATCACGCTGGCCGGCGAGGCTTTGGTTGCCTTGAACTGAGACTGCCGTTTGCCGGCCCGACTTTTTATTTCTTTCCTTTTAATCACAAGCAAGGACACACATCATGAAAAAACTCGAAGGCAAAGTGGCCATCGTTTCAGGTTCGGGCCGCGGCATCGGCCGTGCCATCGCCATGAAGCTGGCCAGCGAAGGCGCCAAAGTGGTCGTCAACGACCTCGACGCAGCCCCGGCAGAGCAGACCGTGGCCGACATCAAGAAGGCCGGCGGCATTGCCGTGGCCTGCGTGGGCAGCGTCACCGCCGACGGTTTCGCTGATCGCTTCGTCAAGACCGCGATTGACAGCTTCGGCGGCCTGGACATCATCATCAACAACGCCGGCTACACCTGGGACAACGTGGTTCAGAAGATGACCGACGAGCAGTGGAACGCCATTATTGATGTGCATTTGACCGCGCCGTTCAAAATTTTGCGCGCCGCCGCGGAGTTCATCCGCGTCACCTCGCGTAAGGAAGCCGAAGCCGGACAGGAGGTGTTCCGCAAGGTGGTCAACATCTCGTCCATCGCCGGCACCGGCGGTAACGCGGGCCAGGCCAATTACTCGGCGGGCAAGGCCGGCATCATCGGCCTGACCAAGGCGCTGTCCAAGGAGTGGGGGCGTTACAAGGTCAACGTCAACGCCGTCGCTTTTGGCATGATCAAGACGCGGCTGACGGAAGCTTCGGCCGGCGGCAACGCATCGATTGATGTCGAGGGCCGCAAGATCAAGGTCGGCGTCAATCCTGATCTGCTGGAAATGATGGAGCGCACCATTCCGCTGGGTCGCGGCGGCACGCCCGAGGAGGCGGCCGGATCGGTCTACCTGCTGTGCATTCCCGAATCGAACTACGTCAGCGGCCAGACGCTGATCTGCGGCGGCGGCATCTCGATCTAAAGCGCAAGCCGCAAGCGCATAAAGGCCCACGATGGACATCGATTTCAGCCCAGAAGACATGGCGTTCCAGCAAGAGGTTCGCGCCTGGTTCAAGGCCCACACGCCGCCCGAGCTCAAGCGCAAGACCGTCACCGGGGAGATGCTGCAAAAGAACGACATCGTTCAATGGCAGCGCCGGCTCGACACCCAGGGCTGGCTCGTCAACGGCTGGCCCAGGGAATACGGCGGGCCGGGCTGGACGCCGACGCAGCGCTACATCTTCGACCTCGAGCGCGCGGCGGCCAGCGCGCCGGTGGGGCTGTCGATGGGCGTCATCATGCTCGGGCCGGTGCTGATCGCCTTTGGCACGCCGGAGCAAAAGGCGCAGTACCTGCCGCGCATCCGCCGCTGCGAAGACTGGTGGTGCCAGGGCTATTCCGAACCGGGCGCGGGCTCCGACCTGGCCAGCCTGAAGACCACGGCCGTGGCCGATGGCGACGATTACGTCATCAACGGCTCCAAGATCTGGACCACCTATGCGCATTGGGCCACGCACATGTTCTGCCTGGTGCGCACCGCCAGCACCGGCAAGAAGCAGGAAGGCATCTCCTTCCTGCTGATCGAGATGGACCGCCCCGGCATCGATGTCAAGCCCATCGTCTCGATCGACGGCGAACACCACCTGAACCAGGTGTTCCTCACCGACGTTCGTGTGCCCAGGAAAAACCTGGTTGGCCGCGAGGGCCAGGGCTGGGACATTGCCAAGTACCTGCTGACGCACGAGCGCACCAGCATTGCCGGCGTGGCCGACTGTAAGGCGCATCTGTCCAACCTGCGCGTGGCCGCCGCCGAGCGCCGCTCGGGCGGTCGCCCGCTGGCCGAAGACGCGGCGATGCGGCTCAAGCTGGCGCGCGCCGAGATCGAACTGATGGCGCTTGAATACACCAACTTCCGCGTGCTTGCGGCCACCGCTTCGGGCAAGGCGCCGGGGCCGGAGTCCTCGCTGCTCAAGACCATGGGCACGGCGGTGCAGCAGACCCTGTCTGAACTTGATGTTGAAATTGCCGCCGATCAGGCCTGGCCCTGGCATGCGCAAGGCGAGTTGGGTGACGGGCGGTTTGCCCATGCGATGCCGCACTACTGTTTCTCGCGCGCCGCCACGATTTACGGCGGCAGCGATGAGGTGCAGAAGAATGTGCTGGCCAAGATGCTGCTGGCCGGCGCGCGCTAAGGGGTAAAGGAAGACCATGAACTTCGAACTCTCCGAAGAACAGACGATGCTGCGCGACGCGGCACAGAAGTATCTGCGTGCCGCGTATGGTTTCGATGCCCGCAACCAGATCGTCGCGTCAGCGTCCGGCATGAGCCGCGAGCACTGGCAGCGATTCGGCGAATTCGGCTGGCTTGGGCTCGGACTGCCCGAGGGGCATGGCGGCTTTGGCGGCGTGGTCGAGCTGATCCAGGTCGCCGAGGCGATGGGGGCTGCGCTGGTGGTCGAGCCCTATCTTGCCAGCACGGTGCTCGGCGCGCAGGCGCTGACGCGCGCGGGCAGTCCGGCGCAGCAGGCGGCCTGGCTGCCCGGGCTCGCGTCCGGCCAGCGGATACTCGCATTGGCGCACGGCGAGGCCGATGCCCGCCATGAACTCAGCTATGTGACCACGCGTGCCACGGCCAAGGACGGTGGCTGGCTGCTGTCGGGTCGCAAGAGCGGCGTGCTGGGCGCCCCCTGGGCCGACGGCTTCGTTGTCGTTGCCAGAACCTCGGGGGCGGTGGACGAGCGTCGGGGCATCAGCCTGTTCCTGGTCGACGCCCAAACGCCTGGCGTGCAGGTGGCGGGCTATCGGGCCTACGACGGCAGCCGGGCTGGCGATTTGGTGCTGGACCAGGTCGTGCTCGGCCAGGACGCGTTGCTGGGTGTCAAAGGCGAGGGCATGGCGTTGCTGGAGAAGTTGATTGATCTGGGCATCGTGGTGGCTTGCGCAGACGCACTCGGCGCCATGGACGCGCTGCTGCGCAAAACCGGCGAGTACGCCAGCACGCGCAAGCAGTTCGATGTTCCGATTGCGAGCTTCCAGGTCATCCAGCACCGGTTGGTCGACATGTTTGCCGCCGTCGAGGCCAGCCGTTCTTTGTTGTTGATGGCGGCCTTGCATGCCGAGCATCCCGACGCGGCCACCCGCTCGCGCGCTGTCTCGGCGGCCAAGGCGGCCATTGGCGAGCGCGCCCGCTTCGTGGCGCAGCAGGCGGTGCAGTTGCACGGCGGCGTAGGCATGACCGAGGAGCTGGACATCGGCCACTACTTTCGCCGTCTCACCCTCTTTTGCAACTTGTTGGGCAGCTCCGACCACCACCTGCAGCGCTTTGCGGCGCTGCGTGCGCCGGTCTGATCGCGTGATAACCGACCCATACCGAGCCGCGTGGCCGGCAGATCCACTTAAAGGGCCGCTTCGATGAGCTTGATGACATCTACCGCCGCGCCGAACTCGCCCGAGTTCCAGCGCAACCGTGAAGCCTACGAGGCGCGCATTGTCGATCTGCATGAACGCCGCGCACGTGCCCTGATCGGCGGCCCCGAAAAGGCGCGCTTGCTGCACAAGAAGCGCAAGCAGTTGCTGCCGCGCGAGCGCCTGGCCGCCGTGCTCGATCCCGGATCGCCCTTCCTCGAGTTCGGGCAGCTTGCCGGCGACGGCCTGTACGAGGGCGTGCCGCCGGGCGGCAGCATCATCACCGGCGTGGGGCTGGTGTGCGGGCGCGCCTGCATGCTGATGATCCACGATGCCACGGTCAAGGGCGGCACCTACTACGGCATCACCGCTAAAAAGCATGTGCGGGCCCAGATGTTCGCCTGGCAGCACCGGCTGCCGTGCATCACCATGGTCCAGTCGGGCGGCGCCAACCTGCCGGAGCAGGCGCATATTTTCCCCGACGACGGCCAGTTCGGCTCCATTTTCTACAACCAGATCCGCATGTCGGCCGAGGGCATCACCCAGATCGCGACCGTGCACGGGCCGTCCACCGCTGGCGGCGCCTATCTGCCGGCGCTGTGCGACGAGGCGGTGATCGTGCGCAATCAGGGCGCGATGTTCCTCGCCGGGCCCGAACTGGTGTATGCAGCCACCAAGGAAGAGGTTGACATTGAAACCCTGGGCGGCGGCGAGATGCACAGCCGCATCAGCGGCGTCACTGACCATCTGGCCGAGAACGACGGCCATGCCATCGCCATCGTGCGTGGCATCGTGGCCAACCTCGGCACCGTGGCCAAGCAACGCTGGGATGTGGCTCCGCCGCTGCCGCCGCGCCATGACCCGCGCGAAATCTACGGCATCGTCAGCGCCGACAACCGCCATCCGACCGACAACCGCGAAGTGCTGCTGCGGCTGATCGACGACAGTGACCTGCAGGAGTTCAAGCCGCTGTATGGCGACACCATGATCTGCGGCTTTGCGCGCATCAAGGGCTTCCAGATCGGCATTCTGGCCAACAATGGCGTGATCTTCTCCGAGAGCGCGCTCAAGGGCGCGCACTTCATCGAGCTGTGCTGCCAGCGCGACATCCCGCTGCTGTTTATCGCCGATGTGTCGGGCTTCATGGTCGGCAAAGCGGTGGAGCAGCAGGGCATCGCCAAGCACGGCGCCAAGTTCATGACGGCCATGGCCTCGGCCAACGTGCCGCGCTACACGCTGATCACCGGCGGTTCGTACGCGGCGGCCTACCTGGCCATGTGCGGACGCCCGTTCAAGCCCAACGTGATGATGATGTGGCCCACCGGCCGCGCCGCGCTGATGGGCCCCGAGCAGGCCGCCACCACGCTGGGTCTGGTGCGCGAGAACATTCACCGGCGCGAGGGCACAAGCTGGAGCGACGAAGAGCGCGAGAAATTCAAGCAACCGATACGCGAGCAGTTCGAGAGCTTTTCCAGCCCCTACAACTACGCCTCCAACCTGTGGTGCGACATGGTGATCGACCCGCTGGAAACGCGCGACACCATGGCTTTGCTGCTGGAGCTGGCGGGCCGTGTGCCGCCGCGCGACACGCACTTCGGCGTGTTCCGCATGTAATCTTTTAGTCCACGGTATTGAACATGCTCGAAACTATTCTCTCCGGCTGCCGCGTGCTCGACCTGACGCAAAACGTCGCCGGCCCCTTCTGCGCCCAGACTCTGGGCGACCTCGGTGCCGAGGTCATCAAGATCGAACGTCCGGGCAGCGGCGACGACGCGCGCCAGTGGAAACCGCCTGAAATAGGCGGCCAGTCGACCGGGTTTCTGGCGCTCAACCGCAACAAGAAGAGCGTGTGCATCGACCTCGATACCGCGCCGGGCCAGCAGTTGGCGCGCCGGCTCGCCGCCACGGCCGACGTGCTGGTGCATTCGCTCAAGCCGGGCAGCGCCGAGTCGCGCGGCCTGGGTTGGGACGACCTGCACCCCACCAACCCGCGCCTGGTGTACTGCGCGATCAGCGCCTTTGGCGAGGTCGGGCAGATGCGCGCGCTGCCCGGCTATGACCCGCTGATGCAGGCCTTCACCGGCATCATGAGCGTCAGCGGCCATGAGGGCGACGAGCCGGCACGTGTGGGGGTGTCCTTGATCGACATGGGCACCGGCATGTGGGCGACGACCGGCATTCTGGCGGCCTTGCTGCGCCGCGCCAGCACCGGCCAGGGCATGGCCGTGCATACCAGCCTGCTCGAGACCGGCCTGTCGTGGATGACCGTCTCGGTAGCCAACTACCTGGCCACGGGCAAACTTCCGCGCAAGATGGGCTCGGCCATGGCGATGATGGCGCCCTACGAGCTGTTTGACACGGCAGACGGCAAGGTTTTCATCGCCGCCGCCAATGACCGGCTGTTTGCCAAGGTTTGCGGCGCGCTGGGCAAGCCCGAACTGGCCGTGGACGCGCGCTTTGTCGGCATGTCGCAGCGCATCGCCAACCGCGAAGCGCTGCACACCGCACTGGAAGCGCGCACCCGGCTGCGCAGCACTGCGGCCAACGTGGCGGCCCTGCGCTCGGCGGGCGCACCGTGCAGTGAAATGCATGACGTGGCACAGGTGCTGGCGCACGAACAGGTGCGCGCGGTCGACATGCTCACCGACCTGCCGGTTACCGGCGCGCCTGAGCACAAGGCGATGGGCCTGCCGATCAATTCGCAGGGCCGGCGTGGCCGCACCGGCCAGAGCCCGCCAGCGCTGGGCGCGCACACAGACGAGGTGCTGGTGGCACTTGGCCTGAATGCGCAAGAGCTTGCCGAGCTGCGCCGCGGCTCGGTCATCGCCTGAGTGCGTTGACAATTTTTTAGAGAGCATTCATGGACTTTAGCTACACCGAAACACAAGTGCAGATTCGCGCCGCCGTCAAAGCCCTGTGCGACGGCTTTGGCCCCGAATACTGGCGCCAGTGCGCGCAGGACGGTGCCTACCCTGAGGCCTTTGTCGAAGCCATGATCAAGGCCGGCTGGCTGGCCGCGCTGATTCCCGAGGAATATGGTGGCTCCGGGTTGTCGCTGATGGACGCCTGCACCATCCTGGAAGAGGTCAACCACAACGGAGGCAACAGCGCGTCGTGCCACGCCCAGATGTACACCATGGCCTCGATCATGCGGCATGGCAGCGCGGCGCAAAAGCGCAAGACGCTGCCGCGCATTGCCGACGGCAGCCTGCGCCTGCAGGCCTTCGGCGTGACCGAGCCCGATGCTGGCTCCAACACGCTGCGCATCAAGACCTTCGCGCGCAAGGTGGCCGGCGGCTATGTCATCAACGGCCAAAAAATATGGACCTCGCGCTACAGCCACTCGCACATGTACTTGCTGATCGCGCGCACCACGCCGTTCGAGGAGGTGACCAAAAAGACGGAAGGCCTGAGCCTGTTTTTGGTTGACATCGCCAAGGCCGGCGCCTCGCTCAAGGCCAAGCCGATCCGCACCATGATCAATCACCACACCTTCGAGGTCTTCATTGACAACCTTGAGGTCACCGACGACGACCGTATCGGCGAGGAAGGCAAGGGTTTTTATTATCTGCTCGACTCGCTGCATTCCGAGCGCCTGCTGGTGGCCAGCGAGGCCATCGGCGACGGCAAATGGTTCGTCGAGAAGGCCTCGCGTTATGCCAGCGAGCGTGTCGTCTTCGACCGCCCGATCGGTGCAAACCAGGGCGTGCAGTTCCCCATCGCCCGCGCGCACATGAACATCGAGGCCGCCGAACTGATGCGCAACAAGGCCGCCACGCTGTTCGACGCCGGTCTGCCCTGCGGGCGCGAGGCGACCATGGTCAAGTACCTGGCCAGCGAAGCCGCCTGGGAAGCCGCCGAAGCGGCCATGACCACCTTTGGCGGCTACGGCGTGGCCTGCGAATACGACATCGAGCGCAAGTGGAAGGAGACGCGGCTGTTCCGCACCGCTCCGATCTCCAACAACCTGGTGCTGGCCCAGGTGGCCGAACATCTGCTGGGCATGCCCCGTTCGTACTGAGTCAAGGAACAAGACGATGGAATTCACGACACTGCGCATCGAAACGGCGCCCGGCACCGAGGCCACCGATGGCATCCGCACCCTGGTGCTCAACCGCCCCGAGGTCATGAACGCGATGAACACGCAGATGTTCGTCGAGTTGCGCGAGGCCTTGCACGAACTGGCATTCGACGACGGCCTGCGTGTGCTGATCATCACCGGCGCCGGTGAGCGTGCCTTCTCGGCCGGCGGCGACCTCAAGCAGCGCGACGGCATGACAGACGGTCAATGGCGGCGCCAACACCAGCTCGCCGAAGAGGTGTTGCTGGCCGTCAAGGATTTTCCGCAACCGGTGATCGCCGCCGTCGAAGGCCACGCGCATGGCGGTGGCTGCGAACTGGCGTTGATGTGTGACTACATCGTCGCTTCGCGCGCTGCGGTATTTTCGCTGCCCGAGCTGCGGCGCGGCATCATGCCCGGTGGCGGCGGCATCCAGAACCTGGTGCGCGCGGTCGGCATGCGGCGGGCCAAGAAACTGCTGCTCACCGCGCGCCGCTTCTCGGCCGAAGAAGCCGCCGAATGGGGCATGGTGACCGAGCTGGCCGAGCCGGGCACGGCGCTAGCCGCCGCGGTGGCCGACGCGCGCGACATCGTGCTGGCCGCCCCGATGGCGGTGCATTACGCCAAGTTGGCCGCCTCGCGCGGCGGCGAGATTGACTTCCACAGCGGCTACATGCTCGACATCGCCGCCTACAACGTGCTGGTGTCCTCGGCCGACAGGCTGGAGGGCGTGAAGGCCTTCAACGAAAAGCGCCCACCGCGCTGGAGAGGACGCTGAGTACCATGTTTAAGAAAATCCTGATCGCCAACCGCGGCGAGATCGCCTGCCGCATCGCACGCACCTGCCAGCGCCTCGGTATTGCGGTGGCCGGCGTGCATTCGAGTGCTGATCGCGATGCGCTGCACGTTGACCTGATCGGCGAGTCGATCGAAATCGGTGGGGCAGCGCCGGCCGAGAGCTACCTGCGCATCGACGCGGTGATCGACGCGGCCCGGCGCACCGGGTCGCAGGCCATTCATCCGGGTTTTGGCTTTCTGGCCGAGAACGCGGCGTTCGCGCGCGCGGTCGAGGCGGCCGGCCTGGTCTTCATCGGCCCGACGCCCGAGGTCATTGAGCGCCTGGGCGACAAGGCGTCGGCCAAGCGCGAGGCCCGCGCCGCTGGCGTTGCCGTACTCGGCGGCAGCGAGTTGCCGAGCCGCGATGCGGCCGAGGTGGCGGCCATCGTGCGCGGACTACCGTTGCCGGTGATTCTGAAGGCGGCCGCCGGTGGCGGCGGCAAGGGCATGCGGGTGGTGCAGCAGTTGGACGGACTGATGGAGGCCATCGAGTCGGCCATGCGCGAAGCCAAAAGCTCCTTTGGCGACGCGGCGTTGATCGTCGAAGCCTTTGTCGAGCGCGGGCGTCACATCGAGGTGCAGATCGTCGGCGACGGCCATGGCGAAGTGATTCACCTGTTCGAGCGCGAATGCACGCTGCAGCGGCGCCATCAGAAAGTCATCGAAGAGGCTCCAGCGGTGAACCTCGCCCCGGCGCTGCGCGAGGCGATGCTCGGTGACGCGGTGCGCTTGGGGCAGCGGCTGCGCTATCGCGGTGTCGGTACGGTGGAATTCATCGTGCAGGGCGACAATCACCACTTTCTCGAAGTCAATCCGCGGCTGCAAGTCGAGCATCCGGTGACCGAGGAGGTGACCGGGCTGGATGTGGTCGAGATCATGCTGCGCATTGCCGCCGGCGAGGGCTTGCCCTTGCGTCAGAGCGAAGTCCAGGTGCGCGGCCATGCGATTGAGGCGCGGGTCTGCGCTGAAGATGCAGCGCAAAATTTCCTGCCCTCCACCGGTGAACTGATCGCGGTGCGGTTCCCGACTTCTGGCGTACGGGTTGAATCGGGTGTGCGGGCCGGCATGGTGGTCACGCCGTACTACGACTCGATGCTGGCCAAGCTGATTGCGCATGCGCCCACGCGCGAGGCGGCGCTGGACCGTCTGAGTGGGGCGCTGGGCGAAACCCAGGTGCACGGTGTCGAAACCAACTGCGCTTTTCTGCAGCGCCTGCTGGCCCTGCCCGCCACGCGCGACGCCAGCTTCCACACCCGTCTGATTGACGAGGTGCTGGCCGAGGGGAGTCAGGGCGCGAGCAGCGCGCCGCTGGAGCGGCTGGCCGCGGCGGCGGCCTGGTGGTTGCTCGATGCGCGGCGCAGCGGCAAGCAATTCGGAGCCTGGTCGGCCCTGGACGTGACGGGTTGGCAGATGCACGCCGGCGACGACCGGCTCACGCCGGTTCCGGCGCTGTTGCTGCACTCGGGCGGCACAACGCACGAGGTCCGGTTCGGCGCCGTCTCGCCCGAGCCCGAAGTGACGGTGCAAATCGGCGCCGAACGGGTTCACCTAGCGCTGACCGCCATCGCCGGGGGCGATTGGCGTTTGCGCATGGGGGATCGTCAGGAGGTGCTGACCATCGTGCGCAGCGACGATACCGTGTTTGTGCAGAGCGGCGGCACCGCCCACGCCATCGGCGTGACCTCCTACCTCAGCCAGGCCGCCACCGGCCGCCAGGCCAGCGGCCAGTTGCGCACGCCGATGATGGGGATGATCCTGAAAACCCATGTGGCGGTTGGCGAGCGGGTACGCGCCGGCGACGTGGTGGCGACGATGGAGTCGATGAAGATGGAGCTGCGCATCAATGCCGACCACGATGGGGTGGTGCGCTCGCTGTCGGTGCAGGCCGGACAGATGGTCGAGCGCGGCCTGGTGGTGGCCGTGGTTGAGTCCGAGGGCACCGCGGAATAAGCGGCGGTAAATCCAGCATGCGCACCCATCTCTGCAAACCTGGTGTTATCAACCGTTAAAAATGACGTGTCCGAGACGGCCAATGACCATCATCCAACTTCCGAACGGTATTCAGGTTTTTGAGCGCGGCTGGCTGTCCTCCAACAACATTCTGTTCCTTGGATCGGCATCCAGCGCACTCGTTGACAGTGGCTACAGCACGCACGCGGAACAAACCACCGGGCTGGTCAGCGCCGCTTTACAGCAGCGGCCGCTGGACTTGCTGCTCAATACGCATCTGCATAGCGACCACTGTGGCGGCAATGCCGCCCTCCAGCGCAGTTATCCAGAACTTCAAACCCTCATTCCGCCAGGCCATGCATCACTGGTTTCGTCGTGGGACCCCGTCGCCCTGAACTATGTGCCATCCGGGCAACACTGCCCCCGGTTCAAGTTCGATGGCCTTCTTTTACCGGGCACGGAAATCCAGCTGGCCGATACGCCGTGGCAAGTCCATGCGGCACCGGGCCATGATCCCCATTCCGTCATTCTGTTTGAGCCTCGGTCCCAAACCTTGATTTCGGCAGATGCCTTGTGGGAAAAAGGCTTCGGCGTGGTGTTTCCGGAGCTCGATGGTGAAACCGCGTTCGACGAAGTGGCCGCTACATTCGACTTGATTGAGCGGCTTGACCCGTGCTGGGTCATTCCCGGCCACGGCCCGGTATTTGGCTACCGTGCCGAAGTTCTGGCTAACGCGCGTGAGCGCCTGAACGCCTTCGTCAAGAACCCTGAGCGGCATGCGCATCACGCGGTCAAGGTGTTGCTGAAATTCAAACTGCTTGATCAGCAGCAAATGCCTTTTGCAGATTTTGTCAGATGGGCCACCAACACCAGCTACTTTCAGCTCATTCACCAGAGGTTTGTTCCTTCGGTTCCCATCGACCACTGGATGGAACAGTTGACGCAAGAGCTTGTGCGTTCAGCAGTCGCACGAAGAGAAGGTGACATGGTCTACAACGCGTGAAATCGGTCACGGCGTGAACCATGCGACGAAGGCGCTGACGAATCAGCGGCCGTATGAGCAGAGCAAGCAATTTTTTAACAGGAGAGCAAGACATGATTGAAGCAGAAACGGTTCTGTACGAAGTGCGCGATGGCATTGCCACCGTGAAGATCAACCGGCCCGAGATGCGTAACGCGCTGTCACCGGCAGCCGCCAACCGGCTGCACGATCTGTGGGGCGAGGTCGATGCCGATAAAAACGTGCGCGTGGCCATCCTGACTTCTGCCGACTGCGGCACCTTCTGCGCCGGTCTCGACCTGCGCGAGGCCGCTCGTGTCAAGAAGGAAGAGGGCGTCGACATCCTTACCAAGATGAAGGACCCGTTTCACGGCCGTCAGCGCCGCGTGGCCAAACCCATCATCGCCGCCATGACCGGGCACCTGATTGCCGGCGGCATGATGCTGAGTCTGAACTCGGATTTGCGCGTGGGCCTCAAGGGCACGCAAGTCGGCATTACCGAGACGCGCATCGCCGGGCGCGGCAGCCCCTGGGCCATTCCGCTGCTGTGGATGCTGCCGCAGCCGATGCTGATGGAGATGGTGCTGACCGGCGACCTGTACCCGATCGAAACCTTTCATGGGCTGGGTTTCATCAACTATCTGGAAGACACGCCGGATGCGGTGCGCGCTCGCGCCACCGCGCTGGCCGAACGCATCCGCGACAACGCGCCGCTGTCGGTGATGGCGGGCAAAGAATCGATCATGACGGCGATGAGCGCCGGCTGCGAGGCCGGCATGGCGCTGGCCCACAACATCTACCGTGCCGCTTACGCCAGCGAGGACGCGCAGGAGGGTCCGCGTGCCTTCGCCGAGAAGCGCAAGCCGGTGTGGAAGGGGCGCTGATGTCGCTCCAGGGAGATGCCATATCCAGCCTGGCCCCTCTGTTGGAGAGCAACCGTGCCTGGTCGGCGCGCTGTGCTGCGGAAGATCCGCAGTACTTCGAGCGGCTGGCGCACCAGCAGATGCCGCGCTACCTGTGGATCGGCTGTTCCGACAGCCGGGTGCCGGCCAACGAAATCCTGGGCCTGCGGCCTGGCGAGGTGTTCGTGCACCGCAACGTCGGCAACCTGGTGGTGCACTCCGACCTGAACTGCCTGACGGTGCTGCAGTATGCGGTCGAGGTGTTGAAAGTCGAGCATGTTCTCGTGGTGGGTCACTACGGCTGCGGAGGCGTGCAGGCGGTGATAGAACAGCGCCGCACCGGTCTGGCCGACAACTGGTTGCGCCATCTGGAGGATGTGGCGCGGAAACACGCTGATCGGCTCGACGGCATTTCCGGCGTTGACGAGCGCGCAGCGCGGCTTTGCGAGATGAATGTGATCGAGCAGGTCAGCAACGTGTGCCGCACCACCATCTTGCGCCGCGCCTGGGAGCGCGGGCAGCAAGTTGAGGTGCACGGGCTGGTCTACGGCCTGCGCGACGGCTTGCTGCGGCCGGTCGGGGGCAGCGTCAACGGCGTGGAGGACCGGCAGAAGCAATACGCTCAGTCGCTTGCTACGCTTGGCACACTCTGAGTTACACGAAGAACACAAGAAAGGTTATTTCACATGTCCGCCGACACGACAGCCGTCCCGTCCTCCCGCATCGCCGCCCAACTGGCCGCCTTCGCACACGGGCTTGAGCCCGGCATGCTGCCTGCGGCCGTGGTCGAACAGGCCAAGTTGCTGATGCTCGATGCATTGGGCATCGCCCTGGCCTCGTCTCAGCACGACTTCGCGCACTGTGCCTACCGCGGCCTGCAGGCCCTGGGCGGCGCGGGTGACAGCGCCGTCATGGGTGCCTTTGCACCCCTGCCGCTGCGCGACGCGGTGCTGATGAACGGCATCCTGGTCCACGGGCTGGACTTCGACGACACCCACCCCGGCGCCATCACGCACCCCAGTGCCAGCGCTTTTCCGCTGGCGCTGGGTCTGGCGGCGCAGCGGCACGCGACGGGGGCCGAGATGATCACAGCTTATGTGCTGGCGATCGAGGTCGCCGCCCGTCTGGGTGCGGCGGCGCGGGGCGGTTTTCATGACGTTGGTTTTCACCCGACCGGGCTGGTGGGCGCTTTTGGCTGCGCGCTGGCGGCCGGCAAGCTGATGGGGCTGGACCAGGCCGCCCTCGAGCACGCGCAAGGCGTGGTGCTGTCGATGGCCTCCGGCAGCATGGAGTTTCTGAGCGACGGCGCCTGGACCAAGCGCATGCACCCGGGCTGGGCTGGCGTCAGCGGGCTGACCGCCGCGGCGCTGGCCGGTGCCGGATTCCGTGGCCCGTCGCAGCCGTATGAAGGCCGCTTTGGCCTGTACGCCAGCCACCTGGCTGCGCGCGGCCTGAACGCCGATTTGTCACTGTGCACGCGCGGCCTGGGCGAGCGCTGGGAGCTGATGGAAGTGGCGGTCAAGTTGTATCCAACCTGCCACTTCACGCACGCCAGCATCGATGCCGCGCTGGCGCTGCGCGCGGCCGGTCTGCGCGCTGACGAGATCGCCTCGGTGCAGGTGCTGCTGCCGCAAGGGGTGCACCCGGTGGTGTGCGAGCCGGTGGCGGCCAAGCGCCGCCCGGCCAATGTGTACGAGTCGCAGTTCAGCATCCACCATCTGGTCGCCGTGGCGCTGCTGCGCGGCCAGCTCGGGCTGGCCGAACTGGCCGCGTCCCACCTGGCTGACCCGCAGGTGCAGGCGCTGGCTGACCGCATCGAGCACGCGGCCGACCCCGATGCCGATTACCCCACCTTCTTTTCCGGCGAACTGCGCGTGCGCACGCACGACGGGCGCGAACTGCGCTGGCGCGAGTCAGCGCACCGCGGCGCACCGGGCCGGCCGATCACGGCCGCTGACATCGAGGCCAAATTCATGGGCAATGCGCTACCGGCATTGCCGCGCGATCAGGCGCTGCGCCTGCGCGACACGCTGCTGACGGCCGATCGCGTCAAAGACGCCGCCACCCTGGCGCACACCCTGACCCACCCCAAAACCAGCACCTCCGGAGCCCTCTGATGACTACCAGCCAGCCCATGGCCTTTGATGCTGAAAAAGAAAATCTGGTGCTCGACGCCGTCGAACGCTTTGTTGAACGCGAGATCAAGCCGGTGGCGCAACGGCTGGAGCACGCCGACGAATGGCCCGCTGACATCGTGGCCGGCATGCGCGAGATGGGCCTGTTCGGCTGCATCATCCGGGAGGAATACGGCGGCCTGGGCCTGTCGGCCAGTACCTATGCCAAAGTGGTGGAGCGCATCGCGCGGGTCTGGATGTCGGTGTCGGGCATCATCAACTCGCACCTCATCATGGCCGCCTGTGTGCAGCGCAACGGCACCGAGGCGCAGCGCCAGCACTTTCTGCCGCGCTTTGCCAGCGGCGAGCTGCGTGGGGGCCTGGCCCTGACCGAGCCCGACTGCGGCACCGACCTGCAGGCGGTGCGCACGGTGGCCCGGCGCGACGGCGATCACTATGTCATCAACGGCACCAAGACCTGGATATCCAACGGCATCCATGGTCAGGCCTTTGCCGTTCTGGTCAAGACCGCCCCCGACGCCCAGCCGCGCCATCGTGGCATGAGCCTGTTCATCTGCGAGAAGGGCCCCGGCTTCACGTCCACCAAGAAGCTTGAGAAGCTTGGTTACAAGGGCATCGACAGCGCCGAGCTGGTGTTCGACAACTTTCGCGTGCCAGCCGCCAATCTGGTCGGCAGCGTCGAAGGTCAGGGCTTCAAGCACGTGATGGGCGGGCTCGAACTTGGGCGAATCAATGTGGCGGCGCGCGGCGTCGGCGTGGCGCGCGCCTGTCTGGAAGAATCGGTGGCCTATGCCCAACTGCGGCGCACCTTTGGCAAGCCGATCTGCGAACACCAGGCGATCCAGCTCAAGCTGGCCGACATGGCGACCCGGGCCGAGGCCGCGCGCTTGCTGGTGGAGCAGGCCGCCAAGGCGTATGACGCTGGCCAGCGCTGCGACATGGAAGCGGGCATGGCCAAGCTGTTTGCCAGCGAGGCGGCGGTCGAAAACTCGATGGAGGCCTTGCGCATCCACGGGGCTTATGGGTACTCGAAGGAAATGAACGTCGAGCGCTATTATCGCGACGCGCCGCTGCTGTGCATTGGCGAAGGCACCAACGAGTTGCAGCGCCTGATCATCGCCAGCCAGTTGGTGGAGCGCAGCCCGATCTGATGCATCGCCCGGGGACAGCAGTGCCTCAACTCGACGGTGAATGAATCCCACGGAGGAAAATTTCTTGAACAACCTGCTATCCGCTTTCCGGTTCGCCGCCCTTCCCGCCGGGACGAACCCGTTTCGCGCCGAGGTAAAGGCCTTTCTCCAATCCAGCCTTGAGCCAATGCCCGCCGACATCCGGGCCCGTTCATGGATGGGCTTCAATGCCGCCTTCAGCAAGAAGCTGGCCGCACGGGGCTGGGTCGGCGTGACCTTGCCCGCGCGCTACGGCGGTGCCAGCCTGGACGCCTTCTCGCGCTTCGTGCTGGTGGAAGAACTACTGGCCGCCGGCGCCCCGGTGTCCGCGCACTGGATCGCCGACCGCCAGAGCGGGCCCTTGATCCTCAAGTTCGGCACGGAGGCGCAACGCCAGTTCTACCTGCCGAAAATCTGCGCCGCCGAGGCGTTTTTCTGCATCGGCATGAGTGAGCCCAATGCCGGCTCCGATCTGGCCAGCGTCGGCACCCGGGCCACGCGATGCCAAATTGACGGTTCAAGCGGCTGGCGCCTGAACGGCCGCAAGATCTGGACCACCAACGCGCAGCACTGCCATTACATGATCGCCCTGGTCCGCTCGTCGGGCGAACCGCAGGATCGGCAAAAGGGCTTGTCGCAGTTCATTGTCGACCTGGCATTGCCCGGCGTGACGGTGCGCCCGATCCGTGACCTGGCCGGCGATGCCCATTTCTCCGAGGTGTTTTTCGACAACGTGCTGCTGGCCGACGACGCACTGATCGGCCAGGAAGGCAGCGGCTGGGCGCAAGTCAATGCCGAACTGGCCTTCGAGCGCAGCGGCCCGGAGCGGGTGTATTCGAGCATCGTGCTGCTGGAGCACTGGATCACCTGCCTGCGCCGCGCTCCGGATGCGTCGGCGCATGCCGCCACCATTGGCCGCTTCGCCACGCACCTGGCCACGCTGCGCAACATGTCGATCGCCGTCACGGCCAAGCTGGTCAACGGGGAAAGCCCGTTGGTCGAAGCGGCCTTGGTCAAGGACATTGGCACCGAATTCGAGCAGAGCATTCCCGCTGTGATCGAAGCCGCCATCGCCATGGACCCGGGCGCCCTGGTCGACGCCGAGTTGTACCGCGCCGTGGCTTATGTGAGCCAGGTGGCGCCCACCTATTCCCTGCGCGGCGGCACGCGCGAGATCCTGCGCGGCATGATCGCGCGCGGTCTGGGCCTGCGCTGAACCCAGGTTGAATACGAAAGCATTCCATGTTTGCACAAGCGATTGAAGACATTCTCCAGGACCAATGCACGCCCGCCGTGGTGCGCGCGATTGAAGCGGGCGGCTCGCCGCTTAAGCTGTGGCAGGCGATCGAGGGCGCCGGCTTCCTCGAACTGCTGGCGTCTGAGGATGCTGACGGTGCCGGCCTCCCGCTGGCCGATCTGTTCCCGATCCTGAGTAGCTTTGGCCGCTACACGGTGCCGGTGCCGGTGGCTCAGACGATTGTGGCGCGAGCGCTGCTGGGGTCGCTGTTTGCGATGCCCGCTGGCATGATTACGCTGGGCGCTGCGTTGCGGCGCGAGGCCAGTGGCGCCATCGTTTGTTCATTGACGCCTTACGGCCTTGTAGCCGATTTCGTGCTGGCCCAGGATGGCGATGCCTTGCTGCTGCTACCCGCGGCTGCGGCCCGGCGCGAGGCGACCGGCGTGCATGGGAGCCTTGCGGCCAGCCTGTGTTGGCCCAATGAAAGTGCCGCGACGCAGGTACCCGGCGCTGGCCCGCTGCTGCCCGCGTTTGCGGCGGCCCTGTACGCCGCTCTGCTCAGCGGGGCCATGACCCGTGTGTTCGAAATGACACTGCAATACTGTAATGACCGCGTCCAGTTCGGCAAAACGCTGGGCAAGTTCCAGGCGGTACAGCACCAGTTGAGCGTCATGGCCGAACACGTCGCTGCGGCCTCGATGGCAGCCGAGGCCGCCTTCCACACCGACGCTGCGGCACCGTCCCTGCTCGCCGCCGCGATGGCCAAATCCCGCACCAGCGAGGCGGCGGTGCTGGTTGCATCCATTGCCCACGCGCTGCACGGCGCGATTGGCATTGCCGAAGAATATGACCTGCAATTGCTGACCCGGCGCCTGCACGAGTGGCGCATCGCCCACGGCTCGGAAGCGCACTGGAACGTATTGATCGGCAACAGCGTGTTGGCTGCCGACGTGTCCATCGTTGATTTTGTGCGGTCTGTTCAGGCGCAGCTTTTGTGCGCACGATCAGCGGCGAAGTGATCGACACCCGGGGCTCACAACAGTCTCAGCTCATTGATCTGGCTATTGCGCCACAGACTTGCCAGCACCAAGCGCTTCACTGAAGAAGTCGATGAAGGTCCTTAGCTTGGGTGTCATGTACTGTCGATTCGTGTAAACCGCGTACAGCGTGAATGGGGGCACCGTGTAGGCCGGCAGCACGCGCGCGAGGCGGCCCGCGGCCAGATCGTCGTCTACCGTCCACTCGGGCAGGAGCGCCACGCCCATGCCGGCGTGCACCGCATGATAGGTGAGCGTGCTGTCGTCCGAGCGCATCACCGCATGCAGCTTGATCCGCGCCTTGCCGGCAGGCCCCTGCATTTCGAGGCCATCGACGTTCACGTAGTTGGGCACCACGGCGCTGCACCTGGACAGATCGGCGGGTCTGCGAGGAGAGCCTTCGCGCTTCAGGTAGGCCGGGGTTGCGACCAGGTGGAACTGCACGGGACAAATCGGCCGTGCAATCAGCGCCGGGGACAGTTCGCGCGTGGCGCGCAGCGCGAGATCGTAGCCATCGGCCACCAGGTCGATCTTGCGATTCTCCAGCCGCATGTCGACCAGCACCTCGGGATATCTGTTGCGGTAGGCCACCAGTACGTCGGCGAAACGCCGGTTTGCACACCAGACGGGGGCGCTGATCTTGAGTTGTCCGCGTGGTGCCTGCGCGCTTTGCCGAAGCGCCGCTTCGGCCGCCTGCAGCGTGTCGAGCGCCTCGCAGCATTGTGCGTAGTACACCGCGCCGGCCTCCGTCAGGCTGAGCTTGCGGCTGGTCCGGTGCAGCAGCCTCGCACCGAGGTCGCGTTCGAGCTGGGCGACATGCTTGCTCGCCATCGGCGCAGACAAGGTGAGGCGCGCTGCGGCGCGGGAAAAGCCGCCGGCCTCGACCACTTCCCTGAAGACGCGAAGGCTGGTCAGTCGATCCATTTATGGTTTCTTGTGAGGAAATGATGTGTTAATTTTATAGCTATTGATTAACCGAAATGAAACATTAAGCTATTCCTCATGGTCAGTCCAGTCGTAGACATCCAGTCTCAAAGAGGCAGCCCATAAACCACGTTTTCGTTGATACCTTGAACCAATGCAGTACCACTTTTTAATTTCTTAATCATTCTCAGGAGAGCAACATGAGCAAGCCGCAGATCGCCGCGACCACCCCGTTCGCAATTGATGTGAAAAAAGACAAGGATTACTACTGGTGTGCCTGCGGTCTCAGCAAGTCGCAGCCGTTCTGCGACGGCAGCCACAAGGGTGGCGAGTTCGTGCCGACCAAGTACAGCGCCGATGAAAGCAAGACGGTGTATTTTTGCGGCTGCAAGCAGAGCAAGAACGGCGCGCTTTGCGACGGCACGCATAAAGCACTGTAGGGCAATGCTGAACAAGTCCTCAGCGCGCTCTGCATCCCCGCAACGGGCGGTCTGCGGCGTTGCAAATCCGCGCCATAGCTTGGGCTATGGCTGTGGTTTGCGCCTTGCATCCCATCCCGCTGCGGGGCGCAGCCCAGCGCCAGGACTTATTCAGCATCGCCGCGGGCCGCACCCATGACAACGGAGCGATTGCCGACCTACTTCATCTCGCACGGCGGCGGACCCTGGCCGTACATGATGGCGCAATCCAACGGCATGTACGACCGTCTGGCGCAGTCCCTGCGGGATATGCCGCGCCAGCTCGGCGCCCGACCGAAGGCTGTGCTCGTGATCTCCGCCCATTGGGAGGAGCGCGAGTTCACCGTGATGGCCGCCGCGCGGCCGCCCATGGTCTACGACTACTTCGGTTTTCCCGAACACACCTACCACGTCCAGTACCCGGCGCCGGGCCTGCCCACACTGGCCGAGCAGGTGCGGCAGTTGATCCAGGTCGCAGGGTTCTCGGCGCGGCTTGATGCCCAGCGCGGTTTTGACCACGGCACCTTCGCGCCGCTGGTTGTGATGTACCCGCTGGCCGACCTGCCGGTCGTGCAACTGTCCTTGCGTGTGGGCTATGACCCGGCGGAGCATTTGGCCGTCGGCCGTGCCCTGGCGCCGCTGCGCGAGCAGGGCGTGCTGATCGTCGGCAGCGGCCTGAGCTACCACAACCTGCGCCGCATGGGGCCGTCCGCCGCTGTGCCGTCAAAGCAATTCGATGACTGGCTGCAGCAGACCTTGATCACCACCGATTCGCAGCAGCGTGCGCAGCGACTGATCGACTGGCAAGACGCGCCGGCCGCCCGCGTGGCCCATCCGCAAGAAGACCATCTGCTGCCCCTGATGGTGGCGGTGGGCGCCGCCGGGCATGATGAAGCCGTGTGCGTGTACCACGAGGAAGGCTTCTTTGGCGGCGTCACCGTCTCCAGCTTCAGGTTCGGCCAGGAAGGCGGGGTCTGAATGGCGGTGGCTTGCTGGGCCGGTAGGCGCCTGTCGCCGGGGGGTGTTTCCTGTAACCCACGCGGCAGGTGTACAGCGACAAACGATGAAGTGCGAAGACGGAGAACCGCATGACAAGTTATCTCAGCCATCAGCGCCGTGGCGCTCGCCCGCGGACGACGCCAAGCAACCCGCATACGCAGCTTGAACAGAATGCGCCGGTAGAACTGCAAGAGCTTGTTTTCGAGAGGGGGCAGTCTCTGGGCGGCGTAGAAGTTGGCCCGAGCCAGGTGTCTGTTCCCGGAGCGCGCGCCTTTTATTTACCGCGATGCGGATGCCAGTCCTTCGGCGCCTTCATGTTCGGCAAGGAGTTTGCCCACATCCACCCGCCCAGTGACGGCAGCCTGCACATGACCTTGCCGCCCGAGAGCGTTCCCCAGGTCATCGAAAACGGCTGGGCGGAGTTGCATCCGCTGGCGGGTCAATATGGCCTGCCCGGGAACATCGTGATGGTCTATGGGCCGCGTGACGACGAGGAACTGCAGGTTGTTTGCGATTTGCTGACGGCGTCGCATACCGCGGCGACGTCGTCAAAGGCGTGAAAAATCCGGGGGCCCATCCTGCCCGTCAGGGCAGGGGGTGGCGCACAACCAGCCTCAAACTTTTGCAAGTTTGCCCTGCAACTCGGCCACCGCCTCCGGGTTGACCAGCGAAGACAGGTCGCCCGGATTGTCGCCCCGGTACACGGCCCGCACCACGCGGCGCATGATTTTCATGTTGCGCGTCTTGGGCAGGTCGCTGACCAGCAGCACCTGCCTGGGGCGGTAGGAGGCGCCCATGCCATGGACGACCGCCTGCGACAGTTCGGCCTGCAGCGCCGCGTCCGCCGCCACGCCGGGCATCGGCACGCAGACGCAGACGATGGCCGAACCCTTGATCTCGTCGGGCACGCCGATCACCGCGGCCTCCGACACCTTGCCGGTGCCGGTGAGCAGGGTCTCGATCTCCGACGGGCCGGTGCGCTTGCCCGAGACCTTGATCGTGTCGTCGCTGCGCCCCAGGATGTAGAACAGGCCGTCCTCGTCGCGCATCGCGAAGTCGCCATGCACCCAGACGCCGGGCAGGGTGCGCCAGTAGCTGTCGAGGTAGCGCTCATCGTCCTGCCACAGGCTCTTGGTGAAGCCGATGTTGGGGTTGCGCAGCACCAGCTCGCCGACCTGGCCCGCGCCGACCGGTTGGCCGTTATCATTGACGATATCGACCCCGGCGCCAAGCCCGCGCGCGCCGAACGAGCCCGGCCGCAAGGGATGGTGCAGGGTGCCGGTGAAGTTGCAGCCGCCCACCTCGGTGCCGCCGACAATGTTGAGGAAGGGCAGACGTTCCCTGCAGACGTGCTTGAAGAACCAGCGCCAGGGCGCCTCGGTCCAGGCCTCGCCGCCGGAGCAGGTGATGCGCAGTGAGGACAGGTCGTAGCGTTCGACCTCTTCGTCGCCGTAGCGCATCAGGCTGCGGATCAGCGTGGGCGCGACACCCAGATAGGTGACTTTGTGGTCCTGCACCAGGCGCCAGAAGCGACCCGTGTCGGGAAAGTCGGGCGTGCCCTCGGCCACCAGCAGGCTGCCACCGAAATAGCTGGGAATGCAGGCGCACATGGCGCCCACCATCCAGCCCATGTCGCTCATGAAGAAGAAGCGATCATTCGGTTTGAAATCAGCGCAGATGTGCATGTCGCGCGTGACCATCGAGCCGAGGAAGCTGACGTGCGTCCAGACACAGCCCTTGGGCTTGCCGGTAGTGCCCGAGGTGTAGAGAAGCACGGCGGGGGCGTCGGCCTCCATCTCGGCGGTCGGGAGGTCATGGGGTTGGGCGGCGACCAGGCTGGCCCAGTCGTGGTCGCGTCCCGGTGTCATTGGGCATGGGGACGCTTCACCCAGGTGGCGCAGCACCACCACGTGCTGCACGCTGGGTACCTCGCGCAGGGCTTCGTCAAGCACCGACTTCATGACGCCGGGGGTGCCGCGCCGCCAGGTGCCGTCCACCGTCAGTACCGCCTTGGCCTCGCCGTCGTTCAGGCGGGCGACGATGGGTTGCGGCCCGAAGCCCGAAAACAGGGGCATCAACACGGCACCGATCTTCAGTACGGCAAAAAACGCGACGAAGGTCTCCGGCAGGTTGGGCAGGTACAGGCCGACCCGGTCGCCTCGGCCAATACCCAGCGACTGCAACGCCGCGGCCAGGCGACAGACTTCGGCGTCAAACTCGCCGTAGCTTAATGATTTGCGGTTTTTCGGGTCTTCACCTTCCCACACCAGGAAGGTCTGATCCCACACCGGCGTGCCGCGGTGCCGGTCCAGGCAGTTCAGCACGATGTTGGTGGTGCCGCCGACACACCAGCGACCCCATTCAATGCCGCGCGAGGTGTCGAGCATCTGCGTGTAGGGTTGGTAGAAGCGCATGTCGCAAAATTCGAACACCTCTTGCATCAGCCAGGCCGGATCGGCATCGGCACGAGCGCCCAGGCTCTCGAAGCTGGACTCGCTGACTTTGTGCAGGAATGCCGTGAGGTTTGATTGCACAATCAGTTCCTGGGTGGGCACCCAGTCAAACGGTTGTTTGGTAGAATTCATGTCGCAATCCTATCCGAACGTCGTGTTGGAGTCCAGCGGTCCAGTCTCCGCGCATCGTTTCTTCTCCGTAACGCTACGCAGTCAGAAAGCACAGAAAGGCGGTCCATCCGTGCATGTCGATGAAGCGATCCGCAGCCGGAAATCGGTCAGGCGGTTTCTATCCACGTCCGTACCCACTTCGGTCGTGCAGCACATCCTGCGCGTGGCGGCGCGGGCCCCGAGTGGCAACAATGTGCAGCCGTGGAAGGTGTATGCGGTGGCGGGCGAGGCCCGGCATCGGCTGTGCGAGGCATTCATCGATGCGGCCACGCACGAGCCTGATCGCCACCAGCCCGAGTACGCTTATTACCCCACCACCTGGGTCGAACCCTATCTGGAGCGCCGGCGTCGCTGCGGCTTCGGTCTGTATGCCACCCTGGGCATCGCCCGCGATGATGTGGCGGCGCGTGAGCACCAGATGTTGCGCAACTACACGTTCTTTGACGCGCCGGTCGGGCTGCTCGTCACGCTCGACCGCCGCCTGAATACCGGCAGCTTCATGGATCTGGGCATGTTCATCCAGAACATTTTGGTGGCCGCCCGCGCACAGGGCCTGCACACCTGTGCGCAGGCGGCGTTTGCCTGGTACCACAAGGTGGCGCGTGCTCAACTGCCTATCAGCGACCATGAAATTCTCGCCTGCGGCATCGCCCTCGGGCACGAGGATCTGTCGGCCCCGGAGAACGCTTTTATAACCGAGCGTGCCGAGGTGGAGGCCTTCGCCAGCTTTCACGGTTTCTGATTCCGCTTGCCGGGATTGCGCGCCGGCGGATGCGTCTTCCCCTCTCCCCGGCAATACATTAAAAGAGGAGACTGATCATGATTCTGCACAGCACAGAGGCTTTGAAGCACTACACCGAAAGCGGTCACTGGGGACGACGTACCCTGCTCGATTTGCTGCGCGAGACGGCGGCCAAGGCGCCGGAGCGGCCCGCCGTGGTCGACCCGGCGGATCGGCCGGATCTCACCGGCACAGCGGCACAGAGCCTGAGTTATCGGGAGTTGTCGGCAGCGGTCGATGCCATCGCGACCGGGCTGCTGGACATGGGCTTGCGCAAGGACGAGATCGTCGTCGTGCAACTGCCCAACGTCTGGGAGTTGGTAGCCATGTTTCTCGCGGTCAGCCGTGCCGGGGGCGTGCTTTCGCCGATGCCGATTCAATGGCGCGACAATGAGTTCCAGAACGTCAAGAACCTCACCGAGGCGCGCTTTTTCTTCGGGATGCGCGATTTCAAGGGCGCCGACCAAATGGCCATCGCCGAGAAGACCGGCTTTGTCGCGCTGCCGATCGAGCGCATCGCCGAGATGGCGCGCGGTGCGGCTGACATCGCCCGGCTCGACGCCATCGTCGTCGATGCCAACGACATTTTCAGCCTGTGCTGGTCGTCCGGAACCGAAGCCCTCTCCAAGGGCTGCCCGATGTCGCACAATAACTGGCTCTTCCAGATGAACCTGATCCCGCAGACCGCCGGGCTGCACGAAGGCGACCGGGTGCTGGCAACGGCGCCGGTGGTCAACATGACCGGCGTGGCGACCTGGCTGGCCTCGCTGGCCATCGGTGGCACGACGCTCCTGCATCACCCGCTGAACATGCCGCTACTGCTCAAGCAGTTGATGCACGACCAGGTGCACTTCACCCTGCTGGTGCCGGCCGTGCTGAACATGATTCTCAAGCTGCCCAACGTCGACCAGCTCGACTTTTCCGGCGTGCGTTGCATCGCCTCGGGTTCGGCGCAGCCCTCGCGCTGGAGCATGGAGGAGTTCAAGCGGCGCTGGAACATCGAAATCCTGCATGCCTGGGGGCAGACCGAAGGCACCGCGGTGTTTGCCGGCGCGCGGGACGTGCCCGACTTCGCCAAGCGGGCCGATCACTTTCCGTGGTGGGGTCTTCCGGGCGTTGCGTGGCCCTCGGGCATACGGGGTGTCGAGATGAAGCTGCTCGACGAGGTCGACGCCGAATGCACGCAGCCGGGCCAGGTGGGCGAGCTGGTCTACCGCGGGCCCAACGTGTTTGCCGGCTACTACCAGCGGCCGGACCTGGCGAAAAGCACGTTCACGCCTGACGGTTTTTGCCGCACCGGGGACTTCTTCATCGTGCGCGACGCGCACCACATCGGGTTTTTCGACCGCAAGAAGGACATTATCATTCGCGGTGGCTACAACGTCAGCGCCGCCGAGGTCGAGAACCTGGTGCTGACCCATCCCGGCGTGCAGGAGGTGGCGGCGGTGGCGGTGCCCGACGAGATCATGGGCGAAAAGACCTGTATCTACGTCGTGCCCAAGGACAAGGCGCAGCCGCCGACGCTGGAGGATATTGTCGGCCACCTGAAGCAGATCGGCGTGGCGGCCTACAAGTTGCCCGAACACATCGAGTACCTTGACATCATCCCGCGCAACCCGGTGGGGAAAATTTTGAAGGCGCAGCTGCGACAACGTGTGCGTTCAGCGGCCGCCTGAACCAACCCCAACCCCTGAACCCTGTTATGGCAAACATCAAATCCGCCCCCTCGACACATACGCTTCGGGGTAAAACCGCGATCATCGGCGCAGGCATTTCCGCAGTTGGCCGCGTGCCGGGCAAGAGCGCGCTCGCGTTGGCCGCCGACGCGGCAGGCAAGGCGCTGGCCGACGCCGGCATCGGCAAGCACCAGATCGATGGCGTGCTCTCAAGCTCCGCCTTTGCCTCGCCGTTCCACCGCTTCAGCGTGGCCTTCAGCGAGTACCTGGGCATACAGCCCACGTTTTCCAACACTCTGCAGGTCTCGGGCGCCACGGCGGCGACGATGTTCAACATCGCCGCCGCCGCCATTGCCGGCGGCCTGGCCGAGACCGTGCTGGTGGTGGGCGGCGACAGCCTGCTGACCGGCCTGTCGCCCGACCTGGCCCTGCGCTCCATGACCGAAAGCCGGGACCAGCAATACGAAATGCCCTTCGGCATTCCCGTGGCCAACACCTTCGCCATGACCGCACACCGGCACATGAAAGAATTCGGCACTACTTCCGAGCAGTTCGCCAAGGTCGCAGTGATCCACCGCGACCATGCGCGGCGCACGCCAGGCGCGCAGATGACCGATCAGTTGAGTGTTGATGACGTGCTGAATTCCGGCTGGGTGACAACGCCTTACCACAAGCTCGACTGCTCGCTCATCTCCGATGGTGGCGCGGCTTTCATCGTCACCTCGGCCGAGCGCGCCAGGGCGCTGGGCATTGCCAAGCCGATCTACATCCTGGGCGGCGGCGAATGCTACACGCACGAGCACATCTTCCTGATGCCCTCGCTGACCACCACGGGCGCCGTGCAGTCGAGTGCCAGGGCCTACGCCATGGCGGGCTGCGGGCCGAAGGACATCGACCTGGCCGGGGTCTATGACTGCTTCACCGGCACGGTGATCATGATGCTGGAGGACCTCGGCTTCTGCCCCAAGGGGGAGGGTGGGCGCTTCGTCGAGGACGGGCAGATCACCTACGGCGGCGCGATTCCCTGCAACACCCATGGCGGCCTGCTGTCGTTTGCGCACTCGGGCATGCCGGGTTCCTTGTTTCATTTCTACGAGGTCGTCAACCAACTGCGCGGAAGCTGCGGTGAACGCCAGGTCGCGGGCGCTGAACTCGGCCTGGTGCACAGCCTGGGCGCGGGCTTTGCGACCAACGCCACCACCATCCTGGGAACGGAGGCCACACTGTGATCAACCCGAAGGACGCCCACCTCAAGCCGCGGCCGACACCGGATGCGGATTCGCAAACCTATTGGCGTGGCATTCGGGAGGGCAAGCTGCTGCTGCAGCACTGCCCTGCGTGCGGTCATGTGCAGCTCTACCAGCAGGCGATCTGCCGTGAGTGCGGTAGCGAGCGCCTTGAGCACCGCGCCGCCAGCGGTCGCGCCAAGGTGTATTCGTTCAGCGTGGTGCACCGGGCGCCCGGCCCGGCCTTCAAACAGGACACGCCCTATGCCGTGCTGCTGGTCGAACTCGAAGAAGGTCCGCGGATGATCAGCGCCTTCGTCGGTCCAGACCCTTCGGCGGTCACCTTCGACATGGTGGTCGAGCTGGTTTGCGAGCCTGTCGGTGGCGGTGTGTCGCTGCCGCGATTCCGGGCGGCCGGACTTCAAGCGTGAAACAGCGTCTTCGTGCGCCTTCTGAGTGTCTGAAGGCATGACCCAACCCAAAGCGAGATTTCGCTGGCCCCATTTCGCTGCGTCGTCCTCCCAGGCGTTAGTCGAGGGGGGCCCCCCTGACCTGACGACGGCCACGGTTGCGCGGCGGGCGATTGCGCCCTTGTCCATGCGTGATCGGATCGTGGCCATCGTTGCGCCGGCCGGCTATGGCAAGACGACATTGATGGGAGGATGGTTTCGCGCTTGCAAAGACGCCGACCCCGTGTGGGTGGGGCTCGACGCTTCCTGGCGCGACCAGGTGTTCTTTGTGCGCTCTTTGTTGAATGCAGTCGGAGGTCCGTCGGAGCCTGTCGCGATGGGTGCCATCGACGCGACGGCGGCGGTCGAGAGCGGCTTGCTGGCGTTGTTGCAGGCCCTTGGCCAACGTCGTCGTCCCATGGTGCTGTTCTTCGACGATGTGCATGTGTTGCGTGGCAGCGAGAGCGCTCACACCCTGAGCCGTCTGTTGGTGGCGGCACCCGACTACTTGAGGTTCGTCGTTTGCGGCCGCGAAGGGATGGATTTCGATCTGGCCGTGCTGACCGCGCGCGGGCTGGTACGCTGGGTGACACAGCACGAGCTGAAGCTCGACGCGCAGGATGTGCGGGAACTGGTGCGGCGGCGCCGCCTGTCGGCCGGTGACGAAGAGGTTGAGCATATCGTCGGGATCACCGAGGGTTGGCCGGCATTGGTACAGCTTGCCCTCGCCAGCGGCGAGGGCGTACAGGAGGCCGCCGGGGGCAGCAGTAACTTGCTAATGGACAGCTTCGTTTACGAGAGCTTCTTCAAGGGCCTCGCGCCGGCCCGACGGCAGGCGCTGTTCGTGATGGCCGCCATTGGCGACTTCACGCTGCCGCTGCTGGTCGCGCTCGATGCGCCCGAGGGGGCGGAGGCGATCGCCGAAGGCGAGCAACTGGGCATCGTGCAGCGTCGGGGACGCGTGGCTGGCGAGCCGTTCTACGCCTTGCATGCGCTGGTGGCGGAGCGCGCACTGACGCGATTGGCCGACATGGGGCTGAGGCCTGTGTTTGTGCGCATACTGCGAACGCGTTGTGCGCAATGGTGGCATGCCCGGGGCGAGGTCTACCGTGCGATCCGCGTGGCCCTGGAAGGTGATGACGCAAGGCTGGCGTCGGCTTATCTGACCGGCTACGCGCGTCAACTGGTGCAGGGCGAGGGCCGGCACGAGACCTTCCTGGACCTGCTCGCGCAATTGGAATCACGCGGCGTGGAGCCAGACTGCGCGCTGATGTTGCAAGCGGTGTGGGCGCTGGTGTTTTTGCGCCGCTATGCCGAGGCGGCAGCGTGGCTGACGCGCATTGAGCGGGCTTGTGGCAAGGGACAATCAGCCGGCGTTCGCTTGATCCTGCATACGACCGTCCTTCAGCGCGGCGTGATCGCCGGCCTGCGTGATAACGAGGCCGATGCCGAGGTCTTTGTGCGCCGGTGGCTGGCAGGGCCACCCGATCCGGACCCATTCCACTATGGAGCCGCACAAACGGTGCTGGCCTATGCGCACAAATGCAATGGACGCTTCGCCGAGGCTGCCCAGTCCTTGCGCGAGGCGCAAGTGAAGTTCGAGGAGGCTCCTTCACCTTACGGCCACATGTGGGTGCGGGTGATCTCGGCCGCCTCGCTGCTCAAGGCGGGGCGGCATCGTGATGCCCTGGCAGACAGCGCCTCGGCGCTGGCCGAAGAGCCAGCTTTCGCTCCCGGCGCCGCGGGCCTGGCGGCCATGCTGCGCGCGATCCGCGCGTTGCTGCTGTATGAACGCAACCAGTGCACTGACGCGATGGTGGAAGTGGAAGCGGCACTGCCACTGCTGCCGCACCAGGGCATTGTCGATGCGATGGTCGCGGGCTACGTGGCGGCGTCACGTCTGCAGGCGGCGCGGGGCGACATATCCGGTGCGCTCGATGCGGCGGCGGAGGGCGAGCGCGTGGGACTGGCGCGCGGCTTCGTGCGCCTGCAGCTCACGATGGTGGCCGAACGTGCGCTGCTGCTGTTGCGCGCCGGCGACGTCGAGGCGGCGCGACAAATGGCCAACGATAATGGGTTGCTGCCGCAAGGGCCGCAGACCAATCTGCACAGAGACAAGGCCGAGCGCCTCTGGGCCCGCCTCGATCTCGCGCAGGGGCGGCCCGATCTCGCTCTGCAATGGGTCGATTCCGGCATCGCCAGGGCGCGACGCAGCCACCAGCAGCACAAGCTGGCCGAGTTGTTGATGCTGCGCTCACTGGCGTTGGTGCGAACAGGAGATGCCGAGGGTGGGCACGACGCGGTGATGGAAAGCCTTCGCATCGCGGCATCGAACGGCTACGTGCGCCTGTACCTTGACGAAGGCCCCGAGTTGGAGAGCCTTTTGCGCCGCGTGGCTGACAAGCCGCAGAGTCCCACGCCGGCGTTTTTATACGCGCGAACGCTGCTGCTTGCCGCGGGCGCTGCATCTGCACGTCAGGATGCGGCGCCCGCGGACCAGGAGCGACCAACCGAGCGCGAACTGCAGATCCTTCGCCTGCTGGCAGATGGCCTGTCCAATGGCGAAGTGGCGGGTCGGCTTGTGTTGACCGAGGGCACGGTGAAATGGCATCTTCACAACATCTACGCGAAGCTGGGCGTGAAAAATCGCACGGGTGCTTTGCGCGAAGCTCGCACTCGGGCCTGGCTAGTTTGATGGGGCTTGCTTTTGCGGCATTCATTGAATATGTTTACCGCAAATCTTTTAGACCCCCGGCAGCCGGTGGTCCTTGAACTGCTCACGCAACTGGTTCTTCAGCATCTTGCCAGTGGCGCCGATGGGGATGGCCTCGACGAACACCACGTCGTCAGGCACCCACCAGGAGGCGACCTTGCCTTTGTAGTGTTCAATCAGCGCTTCGCGGGTGACCTCCGCGCCCGGCTTGCGCACCACCACGAGCAAGGGCCGTTCATCCCATTTCGGGTGCGGCACGGCGATGGCGGCAGCCATCGCCACCGCCGGGTGCGCCATGGCGACGTTTTCCAGATCGATCGAACCGATCCATTCGCCGCCGGACTTGATCACGTCCTTGCTGCGATCAGTGATTTGCATGTAGCCGTCGGCGTCGATCATGGCCACGTCGCCGGTGGGGAACCAGGGCACGCCTGCTGCGTCACTCACCAGGGGTTTGGCACCATCAGCGCCAAAGTAGCTCTGAACCACCCACAGTCCGCGCACCAGCAGATCGCCTTGCGTCTTGCCGTCCCAGGGGACATCGACCCCCTGCGGATCGACGATGCGCATGTCCACGCCGAACACGGCCTTGCCTTGCTTGGCGAGCAGCGCATGCTGTTCGTCCAGTGGCATGGACAGGTGTTTCTGCTTCAGCCGGCTGACCGTGCCCAGGGGCGACATCTCCGTCATGCCCCAGGCGTGGATGACTTCGATGCCATGGTTATCTTCAAATGCCCGCATCATGCTTGGCGGCACGGCCGAGCCACCGATGATGGTGCGCTTCAGGGGGGCGAGGCTGAGCGCGTTTTGTTCGGCATACTGGAGCATGCCAAGCCAGATCGTGGGCACGCCGGCCGCAAACGACACTTGTTCGGCGGCGATCAGTTCGTGCAGCGATTTGCCGTCCAGCGCCGACCCCGGCAGCACCAGCTTGGCGCCGACCATCGCGCAACTGTAGGGCAGGCCCCAGGCATTGGCGTGGAACATCGGCACCACCGGCATCACGCAGTCGCGCGATGAGATGGAGATCGCGTCCGGCATGAGCGAGGCATAGGTGTGCAGCATCGTCGAGCGATGGCTGTAGAGCACGCCCTTGGGGTTGCCGGTGGTGCCCGAGGTGTAGCACAGCGACGAGGCAGTGTTCTCGTCGAAGGTGGGCCATGCAAAGTCGGGCTTGTGCGCCGAGATCAGGTCTTCGTAGCACAGCAGCTTGGGCAGCTTGCTCGCCGGCATCTTGTCCTTGTCGATCATCGCGACAAAGTGACGCACCGTCTTGCAGCGCCCCGCCACGGCCTCGACCAGGGGCAGGAAGGTCAGGTCAAAGAACAGCACCTGGTCCTCGGCATGGTCGAGGATGTAGAGCAACTGGTCCGGGTGCAGGCGCGGGTTGAGGGTGTGCAGCACCGAACCGCTGCCGGAGGCGGCGAAATACAGCTCCAGGTGACGGTAGCCGTTCCAGGCCAGCGTGGCGACGCGCTGCGACGCTTGCACCCCGAGACCGCCGAGCGCATGGGCCATCTGGCGCGAACGGTCATGCAATTGCGCATAGGTGGTGCGGTGGATGTCACCTTCGACGCGGCGCGAGACGATGGGCACATCGCCGCTATGGCGCGCCGCATGGGTGATGAGTGAGGAAATGAGCAGGGGGGCGCTCATCATTTGACCATTCATGAAGTCTCCTTGGGTTTTTTGGTTAAGGCTAAATCCGGCCACTGGCCGGGTATCGTGTTGAGAGGTGCCATAGCGCCTCTCCGGAGTGGTGACTTTTATGCGAATGAATCTACTGAAGTTTGTGGCTTGACAGGATGGCCCGCGCACACTTCTCGCCGATCACCATGCAAGGGGCATTGGTGTTGCCGCCGATAACCGTAGGCATGATCGATGCGTCGGCGACACGCAGGCCCGAAAGCCCGTGCACCCGCAACTGCGCATCGACCACGGCCATGTCGTCATTGCCCATCTTGCAACTGCCGACCGGGTGGTAAATGGTTTCCGCACTGCGCCGGATGTAGGCCTTCAGATCCTGGTCGCTGCGCACGCCGGCACCCGGCGCCACTTCGCCGCCATTGATGTCGTGGAAGGCCTTGGCCTCAAAGATGCGTCGCGCAAGTTTCAGGCCACGCAGCATCTCGTCCCAGTCGTCGGCATGGCTCAGGTAGTTGGGCTGAATCATCGGTGCGGCCAGCGGGTCGGCGCTTTTGAGGCCGATGAAACCACGGCTTTGGGGGCGCAACTGGCACATGTGCAAGGTGGCGCCGTAGCCCGGGGCCAGGTCACGGCCGTGGTTGCGCAGGTAGGTTGGCAGGAAGTGGAATTGCACCTCCGGCAGCGCCGATTGCGGCGAGAGCCTGGCGAAGCCCCCTGTCTCTGCCACGTTGCTGGACAGGAAGCCTTCGCGCCTGCGCCAATATTGCCAGAGCCCGGCGACCGCTCTCGGTAGAAATCCGGGTGCTACGCCAACAGCCTGCTTGCTGCGGTCGCGGATCATCACCGTCACGTCGAGATGGTCCTGCAGGTTCTGGCCCACGCCTGGCAAATCGGCCACTTGTGCGATGCCGTGCTGTGCCAGCGTCTGCTTGGATCCCACGCCCGACAGCAGCAGCAATTGCGGCGAATTGATGGCGCCGCCGCTCAACACGATTTCACGCTCGGCCTCGATGCGCTGGCGTTCGCCTTTGCGCTCGATCTCGACCCCCACGGCCTGTTTGCCAGAGAACAGGATGCGCGTGACATGGGCGCCGGTGAGCACGGTCAGATTCGACCTGTCCATGACAGGGTGCAGGAATGCCCGAGCGCTGCTCCAGCGTTCCCCGTTCTTCTGGGTCACCTGGTGAGGCCCTGCACCTTCCTGTTGCGCTCCGTTGAAGTCCATGTTGCGCGGAATGCCGCATTGCACGGCGGCGTCGATGAAGCGGCCCGACAACGGGTTGGGCGAGCGCACATCGGCGACGTTCAGTGGTCCATTTGTTCTGTGGTAGGTCGAGACACCGCGCTCGTTATTCTCATGTTCCATAAAGATCGGCAGCAGATCCTTGTAGGCCCATCCGGCGTTTCCCGCTGCTGCCCATGCGTCGTAATCAGCCTGGTGCCCGCGCATGTAGACCATGGCATTGATCGAGCTGCTGCCCCCGATTGTTTTTCCCCGCGGCCAGTACAGGCGACGACCTTCGAGTTCGGCTTGTGGTTCGGTGTCGAAATACCAGTTGTACTTGCGGGTGGCGAGCAAGCCCACGAGGCCCATGGGCGTGCGGATCAGCGGTGAGTCGTCGGATCGCCCCGCTTCGAGCAGGCACACGCGGTTAGACGGATCCGCGCTCAATCGGTTGGCCAAGACACAGCCGGCCGAACCGGCGCCCACGATGATGTAATCGAATTTCAAGATTTGTCCCTATGCGATTCAGAGAAAAAAGAAATGCACCAGGCTAGCTCGGTGCAACCGAGACCATCAGACCAGACGCAGCGTCCAGTTGATCAGCCGTCGCGACAGATGGGTGTAGGGCGGGTAGAAGGTCGAGGCCAGCAACAGCCAGGTTTTGACGACCGCGCGCTCATGGCTGAAGGCATTGAACCCGTAAATCCCGTGCGCGCTGCCCAGGCCGGAGTTGTTGACACCACCGAACGGCAACCGGCCGTGCAGGAACTGCACGACGCTGTGGTTGACGCAGGCGCCGCCAGAACTCGTTTCCCGCAGCACCTTGTCGGCGACCTTTCCATTCTTGGTCCAGATGTACAGCGCGAGCGGCTTGGGTTGGGCGTTGATTTTGCCGATGACTTCGTCGAGATCGCGGTAGGCGATAACGGGCAGCAGCGGGCCGAAAATTTCTTCCTGCATGATCTTCGCATCTGGGCTGACCTGGTCGATCAAGGTGGGTGTCACGAACTTCTGATCGGCCTGGTGCTGTCCGCCGACGAGCACGCGGGCACCCTTGCGCAGCGAGTCGTCGAGCAGTCCGATGATCCGCTGGGTATGGCTATGGTTGACGATGCGAGCCAAGTGCGGACTGCCGCGCGTGGCGTCGCCCTCGCCATAGGCTTTGGCCAGGGCCTCCCGGCAGTGCTGGACAAAGGACTCCTTGACTGACTCATGAACGTAGACGTGATCCGGCGCAATGCAGGTCTGGCCGCTGTTGGTGCATTTGGACCACATCAGGTTCGCCGCTGCCGCCTTCAGGTCCGCCGTGGCGTCAACGATGGTCGGGCTCTTGCCGCCCAGTTCCAGGGTCACGCTGGTCAGGTGCTTGGCCGCCGCGGCCATCACCACGCGCCCAATCGCTGGTGAGCCGGTAAAGAAGATGTGATCGAACGGCAGATCCAGCAGGGCCTGCGAGACCGAAGCGTCGCCCTGGAACAGGGCCACCTCGTCTTCGGGAAACACCTCGCGCACGATCTCCGCCATCAGCGCCGACAGATGCGGTGTCATCTCCGAGGGTTTGAGAATGGCCGTGTTGCCGGCGGCGATGGCCGAGATCAACGGGCCGAAGGTCAGGTTGACGGGATAGTTCCAGGGCGAGATGATCAGGCAGCGGCCCTTGGGCTCGCACTGCACGTAGCTTGACGTGCCAAACATCAACAGGGTGGGGAAAACCTTGTTCGGCTTCATCCAGCGGCGCAGGTGGCGACGCGCGTCGTTGGCCTCGGCCACGACCGGCAGAATTTCGGTCAGATCGACCTCGGCGGCTGGTTTGCCGAAGTCCAGGGCGCCGGCGCGCTGGATGTCAGCCTGGCGCGCCAGGACGGCCCGCTTCAGGCGGTCAATCTTGTCGAGCCGCTGCGCGGCGGTTGATTGACGAAGCCGTAAGGCCGTCTCACGCTGCGCGGCGAAGATGCGGTCTATTTCGGACTGCTCGACGGGCTCGCCCGGGCTTACAAGATGCATTGCAGGGGAAGCAAGCTTCATTTTTGTCTCCTTCATATTGTTTGTCCTCTTTTGTGATGGCAATTCGAGGTTGGCGCAAGTCTATGGCGATGCGCCATGAAAAACACCCTAACGAAAGTTAGGTGTAGTTGCAGACGCTTGGCTCTAACATTCCCAGCACATTGGCACGAAGTCCGATCGCGCCATTCGACAAGCAGGCTTTCAATGGCCCGACGTTTACTTCACACAACAGGAGACAAGACGATGAAAACGAGTTCTACCAACATCACTGGAGCTGCGCGGGCGGCCACAGGGGCTCCGTGGGCCAAATTCTTTGTTGCACTGCTGGGCTTTGCGGTGCTGTTCGGCGTTTATCGCATCTATTCAGAAGCGACTGCGTTCACTTACGGGCTCGACTATTTCAGCGCTGAGTTCGACGTTTACTGGATGCGTCTGCTGTTCGGGCAGTTGCTGCTGATTGGCGCGCTGGGCACCGGCACGCTGGTGTATCTCTGGCGCACACGAGAGCGCGATTTCTCCCGAATCGGGCCGCGAGAGGAATTACGGCGCCTGTTCGTGCTGATGGCTCAAATTTTGCTATTTGCCATCATGTTTTATGTGACGGGCTCAATCTACACGGAGGCTGACGCAGCATGGCATCAGGTGACGATTAGGGATACTGATTTCACCCCTACTCACATTGGCCTGTTTTATTTCTGCGTGCCTTTGCTGGTGTTTTGGGGCTTCATCTCGTTCGCCTACGCTCACACGCGCATCCCGCTCTTTGGCAATCGCATTTCGCTGCCGTTCGCGATCATCGTCGCCGGCGCGTTCATGATCATGCCCAACGTGGGTTTCAACGAGTGGGGTCACACTTTCTTCTATGCCGAGGAGTTGTTCTCCGCGCCGATTCACTATGGCTTTGTGTTGCTGGGCTGGTCTACGTTTGCGGCTGGTGGATTGCTCCTGCAGATACTGGGTCGCGTGGCCGAGCTGACGAAGCAGTCGGTGTCGCCGCAAGCCGAGCTTCAAGCGGCTCTCTGATACGCCTTTCCGGGTAAATGCATCGGGGCTAGGTCTCGATGACAAGTTGTGCGCTTGACCTCCCAATTTATTTCTGGAGACTTTGAATGTCCGTTTTGACTCCGGCTGAGGCCGCCTTTAGCCCGCAGGAAGCGGCCCGCGTTGATGCCCAGGTTGACTGGGTGGTCATTCCGCTCTTTGTGGTGCTTCTGGGGTCCGTATTCGCCTTCCAGTTTGCCTTGCTGGTGGGGGACTGGGATTACTGGATCGATTGGCGGGACCGCCGTTATTGGCCGCTGGTCACGCCATTGGTGCTGGTTATTCTGCCCGGCGTATTTGGCTATGCCTTTTGGCATTTGCTGCGCATACCTCTGGGTGCGACGCTGAGCATTATCGGGCTGACGCTGACGGGCTGGTTGAGCCGGTACTTGAACTTTCATGAGTTCGCGGGTTTTCCGATGAACATGGTACTGCCGTCGACTTTCATTGGCGTTGGTCTGTTGATCGATTGCACCTTGCTGCTCACGCGCAGCTGGTTTTTCACGGGAATTTTTGCTGGCTTTCTTTCGGGGCTGCTTCTGTACCCAATGAACTGGCCACTGCTGGCTCCGTTCATGGTGCCGGTCGAAATGCACGGCACGCTGATGACGGTGGCGGACGTGATGGGTTTTGAGTACATCCGCACTGCCATGCCCGAATATGTGCGCATCATCGAACAGAGTACTTTGAGGACATTCGGCGATGCAGTCACGCCGTTGACGGCGGTTTTCGCGGGCTTCCTGACCATATTAAGCCTCTGGTTCTGGGCCTGGGTTGGCTCACTCGGTGTCAAGGCCGTGTGGCTGCGAAAAGTTGTTTAAGGAAGAGGTCATGAATTTCATTGCAAAATTGTTCGCAGTCATTCAAGGCCTGATCGTCGTCCTGGTCACGTTTTCGGCAACGCCAACGTATGCCCATGGTGAAAAGGCTCAGCAACCCGCTTTGCGTATGCGCACCGTGCATTGGTTTGACGTGGATTTGTCGACGCGCAAGCTCGATGTCAACCAAATTCTGGTCGTCAAGGGAACTTTTGTTCCTTCCCTGTCCTGGCCGGAGCATGTCGCGTCCATCGAGGACACCGCCTATCTCAATGTGGGCGTACCCGGGCCTTCTTTTGTGCGCTTGGACAGCCGCGTCAACGGTGTGCCCACCATACGCAGTAGTTCGTATAAGCGCGGTGAGCAGTACAACTTCGAGATCACGCTGAAGGCCCGCACACCCGGCCGCTATCACCTGCATCCCATCATCAACGTGCTGGATGCCGGGCCGATGATTGGCCCCGGCATCTGGGTCGAGGTCGGGGGCGACCCGGCGGCATTTGAAAACAGCATCAAAACGTTGTTCGGCCAAACCCTTGATTTGGAAACGCACGGCTTTGCTAATGCGGCTTCCTGGTCAGCGGTGTGGGTTGTGCTTGGTTTGGTCTGGTTTGGCTATTGGCTGACCAAGGTGCCTTTGATCTTGCCGAGGTTCCGGCGTGCCAGCGCGCTGGGTGAGAACGCCGACGACATGATCACCACGCGCGACCGTCAGGCGGCACTGGTTATCCTGGTGGCTACGCTGATGCTTATCGCTGGCGGGTTTTTCTATGCCACCGAGCGCTGGCCGGTCACGACGCCGCTACAGACCGGCAAGATAAGGACATCTACCCTGAAGATGGAGCCTTCGCCAGTGTTGGTCACTATGGATGATGCACGCTACCGCATCCCGGGCCGGAGCTTCCGTATCGAGCTCACGGTAACCAACAGTGGGAAGAGTCCCGTGAGCGTCGGTGAGTTTGCCTCAGGCGGTCTTCGCTTTATCAATTCCGCGGTGCTGAAGGTCACACCAAAAGACCAGGATGATCTGGTCGCGACAGACGCGTTGCGCGTGGAGGGCGGCTCGATCAATCCAGGAGAAACGAAGAAGATCGTGGTCTATGCGGACGATGCGATGTGGGAGACGCAGCGCATGACGACGATGATCGCTTCCCCGGATGCGGTGGTCGCCGGCATGCTGTTCTTCTTCGATGCGCAGGGCCGTCGCTATCCAGTAGAGATCAGCGGACCGATGATTCCGCTGTTCGGAGGGTGATGCAGATGCGACTGATCCGAACGTTGAGTTCCGCGCTGCTTGCAGTGGCTGCGGCATCGGCATGGGCGCATGGCGGGGTCGGCATTGAAGACGACAAGTGCATTCTGCGCATCGGCAGCGACCGGGCCCATTTCGCCGGCTACCAGCCCGAGCACCGTGCCAGTCAGGAGTTCTGCGAGGACATCCCCGAAGTCGGACGGGCAGTGATCGTGATTGACTTCATCCAGCCCGCACTGCGCGAACGCGTGGTCGAATTTCGCATCCTGCGTGACGCGGACGGGCTTGGTGCCAAGGCACGCTACGAGGATCTTGGCGATACGGGCAGGATCGCGCAGCGGACGATGGTGGCGCTGCCGGCCAAGGCTTATCCGCGCGGCACGGTCACCCTGGACCACAGGTTCAGCGAGCCCGGCTGGTACATCGGCCTGCTCAGCGCGACGGATGCGGCCAGCGGAAAGACGGAGAACTCGGTCTTTCCGTTTCGCGTCGGCGTGCGCAACTATTGGAAATACCTGCCATTGCCCTTGCTCTTTATCGGCCTGGCCTGGCTTTTGTACCGACTCACCGGACAGCGGCGCAGAACCCTAATTACCGACATACCTCAAAAGTAAACAGCATGAAAAAAGGAGCCAGCATGAATAGTTGGATGAACCCGGCGAGTCAGGCCCGGCAAGGGAAATCTGCAAAATGGCCTGCCATGGTCTTGACGTTGGCGGTGGCTTCGCTGTTCGCCACGGCAGCGCCAGCCGCCATGGCCGAGGGGGCCAAGGGCTCGAAGGCGCACATTGCGGCCGTGACCAAGAAGGTCGATGGTGCATTTATCCGCGCCAACGAGGCGCGCACGAACGACTGGCCCAGCTACGGCCTGGACTATGCCGAGACGCGCTTCTCGCGCCTGAACCAGATCAACGCCGCCAACGTGAAAGACCTGGGCTTGGTCTGGTCGTACAACCTCGAATCGACGCGCGGCGTCGAGGCCACGCCGCTGGTGGTGGACGGCATCATGTATGTCAGCGCTTCGTGGAGCATCGTCCACGCCATTGATGTGCGCAGCGGCAAAAAGATCTGGACCTTCGACCCGCAGGTCCCGCGCGAGGCCGGCTACAAGGGCTGCTGTGACGTGGTGAGCCGCGGCGTGGCGCTGTACCAGGGCAAGGTCTTCGTCGCCGCCTACGACGGCCGGCTGATCGCGCTCGATGCGGCCACCGGCAACAAGGTCTGGGAAAAAGACACCATCATCGACCGCAAGTTCTCGTACACCATCACCGGCGCACCGCGCGTGTTCAAGGGCAAGGTCATCATCGGCAACGGCGGCGCCGAGTACGGCGTGCGCGGCTACATCACGGCCTACGACGCCGCCAGCGGCGAGCAAAAATGGCGCTGGTTCACGGTGCCCGGCGACCCGAGCAAACCGTTCGAGGACGAGTCCATGGCCAAGGCCGCCAAGACCTGGGACCCCGCAGGCAAGTATTGGGAAGCCGGCGGCGGCGGCACCGCCTGGGACACACTGACCTTCGACCCCAAACTGAACCTGATGTATGTGGGCACCGGCAACGGCTCGCCCTGGGCGCGCAGCAAACGCAGCCCCGCGGGCGGAGACAACCTGTATCTCGCGTCCATCGTCGCGCTCAACCCCGACACCGGCAAGTACGTCTGGCACTACCAGCAAACGCCCGGCGACAACTGGGACTTCACCTCGACCCAGCCGATGATCCTGGCCGACCTGAAGATAGAAGGCAAGCCGCGCAAGGTGATCCTGCATGCGCCGAAGAACGGCTTCTTCTTCGTGATCGACCGTACCAACGGCAAGTTCATCTCGGCCAAGAACTTCGTCGACGTGAACTGGGCGACGGGCTACGACAAGGACGGCCGCCCGATCGAAACGCCCAACGCGCGCGTGGCCGACCGGCCGCGCGAGATCATTCCCAGCGCGTTCGGTGCGCACAACTGGCACTCCATGTCGTTCAACCCGCAGACCGGGCTGGTCTACCTGCCGGCGCAGGGCGTGCCGCTCACGCTGATGGACAACAAGGACTGGAAGTTCAACAGCGTGCGCCCGGGTGAGCCGCACAGCAACATGGGCTGGAACATCGCGACGTTTGCCAACGTCGAGCCACCCAAGAGTGCCCCGTTCGGCCGCCTGATCGCCTGGGACCCTGTGCAGCAAAAGGCCGCCTGGACGCAGGAGCATGTGTCGCCGTGGAACGGCGGTACGCTGACCACCGCGGGTGACCTGGTATTCCAGGGCACGGCCGATGGCCGCTTCATCGCCTTCAATGCACGCACCGGCGAGAAGCTCTGGGAGTCGCCCACAGGCACTGGCGTGGTGGCCGCTCCATCGACCTACCTGGTGGACGGCAAGCAGTATGTGTCGATTGCGGTCGGCTGGGGCGGCGTGTATGGCTTGGCGCAGCGCGCCACCGACCGGCAGGGGCCGGGCACGGTTTATACCTTCGCGGTGGGCGGCAAGGCGCCGATGCCCGAGTTTGTGAAGTACCGCATGGACGAGTTGGTGGCGGGCGTGAAATACGACCCAGCCCAGGTGCCGGCCGGCACCGCGCTGTATGTGAGCAACTGCGTGTTCTGCCACGGCGTGCCCGGCGTGGACCGCGGCGGCAACATTCCCAACCTGGGCTACATCGGAGCCCCCTATATCGAGAACCTCGACAAGTTCGTCTTCAAAGGCCCGGCCATGAACCGGGGCATGCCTGACTTCACGGGCAAGCTCAGCAAAGACGATGTGGAGAAGATCAAGGCCTTTATCCAGGGCACGGCCGATGCGATCCGGCCCAAGAAATAACCGATAGCGCGAAGGAGGGCGCCGAGTGACCGTGCGCGAGTGCGTGCGCTGATCTCGCTGGCGCACCCCGGCCAGCGCGTACTGGTCCGATGCGTCCCACAAGACCATCGAATCCTCGGTACAGAAGGTGAGTGTGGTGGTCGTGCCGAATCAGGGTAAGGCCAAACCATAAACGTACAGTCAAATCGTCCCTGAAGCCAATGAATATGAGTGCAAGCAGCTATTGAAGTAATAGCGTCATCGGCCCATGAAGTCGTTTCCCGTTTACCCACAATGAAAGAAAGCCTCATGAAAATCGAAAAAACATTGAAACACGTACTCGCCATCGCTTTCCTTGCCTGGGCAGCCGCTCCTGCTTTTGCGCAGGACACACCTGTTGGTCTCTGGAAGACGATTGACGACGACGGCAAGACCGTGAAAACCTTGATACGCATCAGCGAATCGGCTGGCGTGCTCAGTGGCGTGATCGAGAAACTCCTCGATCCCAAGGCGGCGACCGTCTGCACGAAATGCACCGACGACCGCAAGGACAAGCCGGTGGTCGGGATGACGATTATTCGCGGCATCAAACACAATACCGCTGACGCTGCGCTGTGGGACGGCGGCGAGGTGCTCGATCCGGAGAATGGGTCGACCTACCGGCTGCGTCTGCGGCCCGCCGACGGGGGCAAGAAACTCGAGGTTCGAGGTTTCATCGGCGTGCCGATGATAGGGCGCTCGCAAACCTGGGTGCGCGCCGAGTGAACGCCCGGCGCAAGATGGTTTCGTGGCTCGTCGCGCTGCTGGCCATGGCCGCCACTGGCACGGCGCTGGCGCATGCCGCGCTGGTCAAGTCCGAACCGGCACGGCGGGCGACGCTGTCCAAACCGCCGCCGCAGGTCAGGCTGTGGTTCAACGAGCGGCTGGAGCCCGAGTACGCGACGATCAGCGTGATCAGGGAAGGTGCCGGCCCGGTCACGACCCAGAAGGCCCGGGTTGACAAGGACGACCCCAAACTGCTGGCGCTGGAATTGCCCATGCTCAGCCCGGGTACCTATACCGTGAAATACCGGGTGCTCTCGGTCGATGGCCATACGGTCGATTACGGTTATACCTTCACCGTGAAGGCCGAGGGCGCTGGGAAGTAAATGGAATTCCTCGGCACGGCGCTGCGCTGGCTGCAACTGACCAGCGGCCTGGTGCTGTTGGGCAGCTTTTCCCTGCTGTTGCTCGCAGGTCCTGGTCGAAGCCCGGATGCTGCGCGCTGGCGTGGCGCGGTCTTTGCTGCCGCGCCATGGCTGGTGGCACTGTTGCTGGCCACGGCGGCAGGTCTGTTGATGTTGCAGGCGGCTTCGGTCAGCGGCCGCGGCGAGGCGGCCTTTCAGTGGTCCGAATGGGCCAGGCTGCTGGAGCGAACGCGCTACGGCGCGGTCTGGCAGGTGCGGCAGGCGACAGCGCTGATCTTGTTGCTGCTGCTGTTGGGCCGTGGGCCTCTGATCGCGCGGTTCGGTGAGCGCATCGTCGACGTAGCGCTGCTCACCCTGGCGCTGCTGATTAACGCGGCCGCGGTATTTACCGGGCACGGCGCAGTCACGGAACCGCTTTGGCTCGCAGGTGTCGGCCATGTCGTGCATCTGCTGGCGGCGGGCGTTTGGGCTGGCGGCCTGCCGGCGCTGGCCTACGGACTTCACCTGGCTGCGAGAGGCCGGGATCCGCTGTTCCGGAAGATGTTCTTCGGCGTGGTGCGCCGCTTCTCGGTGCTTGCGACGGTTTGCGTTGCCCTGATCGTTGCATCCGGCACCCTCATCGCGTACCTGCAGTTCGGCGCGCCGACCCGCTGGCCCGCGCGGACAGACGACATCTTCGGCGGTCTGATGACGGTGCTCGAACGCAGCCTGGCCCCGCTGCTCAGTACATCGTTCGGTCTGCAGGTGTTGGCCAAAATGGTTCTGCTGGTGCCGGTGCTGCTTGTTGCAGCGCGGGTTCGCTGGGTCTGGATGCCGCGTATGGGCAAAGTGGCATTCGAGCAGGGTCTTGCGTGGCAAGGCGCGGCCGGTCTGGTCCGGGTGGAACTGGGCGTTGTGCTGCTGATCCTGCTCTTCGCAGCCGGTCTGACAGGTACGCTGCCCGCGGCCCATGCGCAGATGTTGTGGCCGCTGCCGTTTCGTCTGTCGCTCGCGGCCACCTGGGACAAACCGGGGGTGGTGAGCACGGTCGTGGGTGCGTCGTTGCTGGCTATGGGCGGACTGGCTTGGCTGGTGCATGCCCTTGTGTCAGGGGCCTGCGCCGACGCGGCGCAGGGCGGGCGCCGGATCCGTTTGGGTGCTGCCGTGCTGGTGACTTTCTCGGGGCTGGCCATCGTTCTATACGCGTTGTCGGTGGACGCCTATCCCGACACTTACCGGCGCACGGATGTCAGTTACAACGCGGTGTCGGTCACGCGCGGGGCGGCGCTGTTTTCCCAGCACTGCGTGTCCTGTCACGGTCCGGGTGGCAAGGGGGACGGTCCGCTGGCCGCCCGCTTGCCCACCAGGCCCGCCGACCTCACCGAGCCGCATACCGCGTTGCACACGGCGGGCGACCTCTTCTGGTGGCTCACCCACGGCAAGCCGAAAACCGCCATGCCCGGCTTTGCACAGGAAATGACCGACGAGGAGCGCTGGGACATGGTGAACTTCTTGCGCGCCTTCTCCGCGGGCTTCCAGGCCCGCATCCTGACGCCGCAGGTGGTCCCCGGGCGGCCCTGGCTCGGTCCGCCCGATTTCGATTTTGTGACCCGGTCGGGACTGGCCGCGGCGCTCAAGGCGTACAGGGAGCGCAAGTCCGTGCTGCTGGTCTTTTACTCGCAGCCCTTCTCCGCGCAACGCCTGGCCGAACTGGCGCGTGTCTATCCGCAGTTGCAATCAAGCGGCACCGAGGTGATTGCTATTGCGTTGCCGGGTGCCACTTCTTCGCCGTCGTTGCCGTTTTCCGTCGTCACCGACGGGGCGCAGGAGGCGGCGACCGCCTACTTGCTGTTCCGGCGTACCTTGAACGACCCCGGCAAGACCGTCTTGGGGGAACCACCGTCTCACATGGAATTCCTGATCGACCGATTCGGCTATGTGCGTGCGCGCTGGCTGCCGCAGGACGAGGAGGGCGCCGGTGAAGGTTGGCGCGACACGCAGTTTCTGCTCGACCAAATCGAACGCATCCACCGCGAGCCGCGCATCCTGCCGCCGCCCGATGATCATGTGCATTGAGCGGGAGTACGCTGCCAGGCGACTTTCGGCCCTGCGCCGGTCAGACTGCCTTGACCAGCGACTTGGTGTAGATGCGATAGGTGCCGATGCCGCGCGACACGATGTCTCCGTCGAGTGCGTCGAGCGTCACTTTCACCGACACGTAGGCCAGCGTCTTGCCGATGTGGTCGGGTGTTGCGGAGGCAAACAAGACGCCGCTACCGACCGCACGTATGCGTCCGGCCATCCCATGTTGAATAGAAGCCTGTGATCAGGCATCGTCCCCACGAAGGAGATCGTGGAGACTATGGATAAAGTGTCGACAGCAGAGCGCCCTCGGCGACGCGAGTACAGCGTGGAGTTCAAGGCATCGGTATTGGAGCAATGTCGCCAGCCAGGCGCATCCCTTGCAGGTGTCGCCCTGAGTCATGGAATCAATCCGAATATGGTGCATCGATGGATGCGAGAGGAGCGACAGCGCCAGATAGTGGTCGATCTGCAACGGACGGCCTCGGCGTTCGTACCGCTGCAACTGCAAGCTTCAGCGGCTGTTGGTGCAAACTCAGTCCAACCCAAGCGCATGCCAGGGTCAGACGCACCCAGTCCTGCCTGCGAGATCATTCACATCGAGATTCAACGTGGCGGCGCAACGGTGAACGTGCACTGGCCACTCGCCGGTGCTGCCCAATGCGCGCAAGTGCTGCGTGAGTGGCTGCGTTGATCCGCATCGACACAGCCTGGCTGGCCACCGCCCCGCTGGACATGCGTGCCGGAACTGACTCTGCATTGGCGCGGGTGGTCGCCGTCTTCGGTGCAGCACAGCCGCACCATGCCTACGTATTCGCCAACAAACGGGCTAACCCGGATATTTCACGCAAATTTTCAAACTGCGTCCGCTGAGCCGTTTTCGGAGCTGCTGCAACGCCAACTGGCGTCTGACAGTGCATGAGCAAGGGTTTGCGTGGCGATGACACTGCGCGCAGGCGCAAAGACCCCACCCCGACTTGGGTTGCGGGCCACTCTTGTTTCATCGCGCGGGCCATGCGCTGGGTTGAGGCTCAGGGAGAGCGCAACATGCGCATAGCGTGCGCAAAGATATCCGCACTGGGCCAGTTGGAAGCCAGATAAAGACGAATGCGACGGGTATTACGTGTAACCACAGCCGCCACCTTGAGCAGCTTCACGCGCAAGGTATCGACCTGCGCAACAGCCAGGGTCGTGCCCTGCAGAGCCAGCGTGCGTAGCCGCTCAATGAGCACGTAGCCGAGCGCGACCAGCAGCACACGCAACTGGTTGCTGCGCAAGACGTGACAACTCGTACGAGTGGCGAACAATCCCACCTGGGCTTCTTTGATGCGGTTCTCTGCCTCCCCGCGCTGACAGTAGAGCTGGTCATACAGCACCCGGGCGTCGCCCTTCAGGGTGGTCACCACATACCGCGGGTTGTTGCCCTGCTCACCCCACTCCAGCCGGGTGATCACCATGGCAGATGTCACGCACCCGAAGCTTTACGAGGTCACAGGCGCGCAGTTTGCTGTCCAACCCCAGATCAAACATGGCGAGTTCACGAATTCTGTGTTGAAGTTGAAGTCGCACCAGAATAGCCCAAATCTCTTTCAATCTGAACGGTGATTTTTGTCCGACGATCACACCCTTGTTCCAGGGGTTGTGTTGTACGTGTTCGATTGCGTTTTCCATGGGGGACTCCATGTTGATTGAGGGCGTCCAACTGTGGGCTTATCCCGGGGAACTGCAAGCATTTTTGCGGCAGCATTGCGGACGTTGGCCACTACAGCTTCGTGCCCAAAGAGGGTATTCGACCGTTGGCGCCAAAGCAGACCGTCGACTTTGGGTGAGTCGATTTTGAGTGAAGGTGATGGATCAAGTAAAGTATCCAGGAAACTTGGGAACCCCATCCCGTTCGTTCCTGCCGGTGATAAATGAACTGCCGAATTGCGTGTAACTCCGAATAGATCTGTCGAAATCTAACTGCGGTTCCAGGCTGCTATCAGCATCCTGCCGGCATCGTCATTGCCAACGTCTTGCCGCTTCTGCTTCTCTGAGGTAGCTTGCTGAGCCCTTCGCGCGATGCCCCTGTTCGTTTGATCGTCGCACCGGACGGTCTTCGGCGCAGTGGCGTCGGCCAGGAGTCCGCCCAGCAGTATCCGGTAAAACTCTTGGAATGCCTCTTCGATGGTCAGATTGGCTTGGGCGAGAAACGCCGGTCGGCGCAGCCGCAGTGCCGCGCCCAGGATGAGTTCGGACACCACCAAGCCGTGGCATGCGACGAATACCCCTTGGCGCACGCCCTCATCGATCAGTTGTGACAACCTCATGGTACGGGCCTGCTGATAGTTGTCGAAAATGGTCCTGGCTGGCTCAGAGTCCTCAACGTCCTTCAGGAACTGAACGCTGATGCGACTGGCCGCCCGAACGCCCACACCAAGGTAGGCGGCGATCGCCGCTGTCAGGTTCTGCTCGCTCCGAATCAGCGTTTCACCCTCGTCGAGAACGCTATGGAAGAAGCGTTCTACTGTCGCGCAGAAGATCTCCTCTTTCGTCTGTGCAATGTCGTAAAGACGACGCCGCGAGCAGCGCATCCGCGAGGCAATCTCGCCCACCGTCAGGCTTTTGATGCCCTCTGCAAGTAACAGATTGGTGAGTGCATCGAAGAACTCGTCGTCTGTGAGCGTTTTTCTCATGCGGGTTTTCCTTAGTGAAATTCGGTACCAAACACATTGCATTAGTACCTTTCTGATGATCAAATGGTACCAATATTCACGCAAAAGTACCAAAGAGGCAATATGCAAAACGCACCTACACGTACAGAGGATCCAACAAACCCACCGTCATCTGACGGCAGGCCGCCAATGCCTGTGTTGCTGTCGAAGACAGGCAAATTGTCGGCGATCTTCGTCCAATCGGCCAAGGCTTGAACGGAGAACCACCGCGATGAATCTAATCGACTTCTTCGATGCCGGTGTCACCAACCACCCGGATGCCCCCTGTTTTTTGGACTGTGGACGCGATGCCCCGGCCATCACCTATGCCCAGGCGGGAGCACTGACCTGCCAGATCGCCCGCGGGCTGCAAGCCCTTGGATTTGGGCCCGGCTTTCATGGTGCTGTGCTCAGCGGCAACGCCGGGTCCGCGTTCACGGCGCTGTTGGGTGTCCTGCGTGCCCAAGGCGTCTGGCTGCCGGTCAACGCGCGCAACAGCGTGGATACCAACATCGAGTTCCTTCAGGACATGGACTGCGACGTACTCTTCTACCAGGCGCGCTACGCCGACCAGGTTGCCGAAATCCGCACCAAAGTCCCCCGCATCCGTCACTACATCTCGCTGGACGAGTCCAGCGGGGTCGACCTGTCGGTCGACCGGCTGATCCAGGGCCATTCGACCGAGATGTTCTCGGCGTCATCGCAACCGCAGGCGCTGGCCATGATCATGGGGACCGGTGGCACCACGGGCCGCTCCAAGGGCGTCATGCTGAGCCACCGCAACGTGACGGCGACCCTGGCCAACCACATGTCGGCGATGCATGTGACCGACCGCATGACCGTGCTGGCGGCGGCACCCATCACCCACACGGCGGGGATAGTGTCCCTGTCGTTCATGGCGCGTGGTGGCCGCGTCATCCTGATGGACGGCATCGACCCGCAAAACCTGCTCAGTGTGATCGCGCAGGACCGGGTCAACATGCTGTTCCTGCCGCCGACGGTCATCTACACCCTGCTGGCCCAGCCCAACGTGCGCGACTTCGACTTCTCCGCGTTGCGCTACCTCATGTACGGCGCAGCGCCGATGTCGCCCGACAAGCTGGCAGAGGCCATCGAGGTCTTTGGTCCGGTCATGCTGCAGATCTATGGTCAGGCCGAAGTGCCCGGTGCCATCTCCGTGCTCAGGGTGGAGGACCATCTGATCGACGGGAAAGCGGCGCCTCGCCAGCGTCTGTTGAGCGCGGGGCGCCGCTTCCCGTTCACGCGGGTAGCGATCATGGATGACGACGGCGACCTGCTCGCTCAGCCGGGGGCCGTGGGCGAAATCGTCGCGCAGGGCGACATCGTGATGCAGGGCTATTACAAGAATCCCGAAGCCACGGCCGAGGTGCAGCGCTATGGTTGGCACTGCACGGGTGATGTGGGTTACTTCGACGAGCAGGGATTCTTGTTCATCGTCGACCGCAAGAAGGACATGATCGTCACCGGCGGCTTCAACGTCTTCTCGTCGGAAGTCGAAGCCGCGGTCATGGCCCACCCGGCCGTGAAGGACTGCGCGGTCATCGGCGTGCCCGATGAGAAGTGGGGCGAGGCCGTCAAGGCGGTCATCGAGTTGCGGCCGAACCAGTCTGTGACCCCAGCGGACCTCATCCAGTTCGTCAAGGACCGTCTGGGTAGCGTCAAGGCACCCAAGGATGTCGAGATCGTCGAGCAGTTGCCCCGCAGCGCGGTGGGCAAGGTTCTGAAGAAGGAAGTACGCAAGAAGTACTGGCAAGCGCAGGAACGGATGGTCTCGTGACCGCGGCACGAGTCGACTGAACGCACACACAACGATGCTTTAACCAGGAGATATAGCAATGCAAGAGCCAGTTGTCGTTGCCGGTGTTGGCATGACCTCATTCAAAAAACCCGGTGACAACCTGCCGTATCAGGAGATGGCCGCCCAAGCGATCCGCCAGGCGCTGCAGGACGCCGGTCTGGCCTACGCCGATGTGCAGGAGGTCTACGCCGGCTACGTCTATGGAGACTCGGCCAGCGGCCAGCGGGCGGTCTATGAAGTAGGTATGACCGGGGTGCCGGTGGTCAATGTCAACAACAACTGTGTCTCCGGATCCACGGTCTTGTACCTTGCGCGCAAGGCGGTAGCCAATGGCTCGGCTGACTGCGCTTTGGCGGTCGGTTTCGAGCAGATGCCCTCTGGTGCATTGAAAAATCACTGGGATGACAGGCCTGATCCGCTGGACCATTTCAATGGAGTCATGGACGAAGTGTTTGGCCATCCCGAATTGCCCATGGCGATCCGCTACTTCGCTGCAGCAGGCCGGGAACACATGGAGCGACATGGCACCTCACTTAAAACCTTCGCCAATATCCGGGCCAAGGCGAGCCGGCACGCCGCCCGGAATCCGCTGGCACTGTTTCGCCGGGAGGTGACGCCGGAAGAAGTGTTGGCCAGCTCGTCCATTGTGCCCGGCTCCATGACCCGTTTAATGGCCTGTCCGCCAACCTGTGGCGCCGAGGCCGCGATCTTTGTAAGCAAAAAATTCGCCCAGAAGATGGGCCTCAACTCAGCTGTCCAAGTTCTGGGGCAGTCGCTTGTATCTGACCGTAATGGCACGTTCAGCGACAAGTCCGCGATATCCGTCGTGGGATTCGATATGTCGCGTGAGGCCGTTCGCCAAGTCTACGAGGCTGCAGGCGTGGGGCCGCAGGACATCGACGTGTGCGAGTTGCACGATTGTTTCGCGCAGAACGAGCTTCTCAGCTATGAGGCACTTGGTTTCTGCGCAGTCGGCGAGGGTCAGGCCTTCGTCGAGTCCGAGGCCAATACCTATGGCGGAGCAGTCGTCGTCAACCCTTCGGGTGGGTTGCTGTCCAAAGGACATCCACTGGGTGCGACTGGCTTGGCGCAATGCTACGAACTGACCCACCAGATCCGCGGAACCGCTGAAGCACGCCGTGACCAATGCTCGAATCGCGCTGCAACACAACGCAGGGTTGGGTGGAGTCACTGTGGTCACCCTATATGGCCGCGCCAACTGAACCGTCTTGTTCACGTCCTCTATACCCGGACTAAGGAGCACTCTATGGTGAAGCGTCTGGAAGGGAAGGTGGCATTGATCACTGGTTGTGGATCGTCTGGCCCCGGCTGGGGCAATGGAAAGGCGATGGCCGTCTTGTTTGCTCGTGAAGGTGCAAAGGTCTATGGCTGCGATATCAGCTTGAACGCGGCGCAGGAAACTCAAACACTGGTGCAGGAGGAAGGCGGGAGCATGAGCGTTGCCGAGTGTGATGTGGCGAACGCTGAGGCAGTAGAGAAACTGGTCAAAGACTGTGTTGAGACCTACGGCGACATTGACATTCTGGTAAACAACGTCGGAACTGCCCGAATTGGAGGGGTTGTTGAGCAGAGCTTGGAGGACTGGCAGTTGGTCTTCGACGTCAATGTCACATCCATGTTCCTGACCTGTAAGCATGTCATTCCGTCCATGCTCAAAAAAGGCAAGGGAAGCATCGTCAACATTGGATCGGTGGCCGGCATCCGAGACAGCGGAGTTGCCTACATTTCCTACAGCGCCTCAAAAGCTGCAGTGCTCGGATTTTCCCGTAGTGTTGCCCTGCAATATGCCAAGCAGGGTATTCGCTCGAATGTGGTGATGCCCGGGTTGATGAACACACCGATGGTTCGGCAACCCTTGATATCTCTGGCCGACGGATACCAGACTGCCTCGCTAGAGGAAATGCTGGCCAAGAGAGATCAACAGTGCCCCATGGGGCATATGGGAGAAGCATGGGATGTGGCAAACACGTCCTTGTGGCTGGCGAGTGATGAATCCAAATGCATTACGTCAGCCGAAATAGTTGTCGATGGCGGAATTTCAGATCGCATCGGCTAATGTGAAATTTATTACTTTCAAAGACAGGAGACAATCCATGAATGGCTTTACAAGGTGGTTCAATAAGGGCATGGTTGTGGCTGCGGCGACAACCATCGGACTCATATCTATCGGTCATGCACAGACAAAATCCGATACATTTAAAATAGGTGGTGTGCTTTCTCTTTCTGGTCCGTATGGATTACTGGGTGAGGACATGCGAAGGGGCGTACAAATTGCCATTGATGAGCGCGGAGGCAAGGTTCTGGGAGTTCCTATCGAAGTCACGTGGGAGGACGACGAGACGAAGCCCCAGCCCGCTGTTCAAAAGGCCACCAAGCTGATTTCAGAAGGTTCGCACATGATTTTCGGCGCGCTGAGCTCTGCTTCCACGCTGGCCGTCATGAACTTGACCAAGCAACGAAAGATACCTCATCTCGTCACCATTTCAGCTGACGACAAAATAACAGTGCCTGGGGGCTCTCGCTATGTCTTCCGTACATCCAACAACCTGGAAATGGAAAATCGTATGGCTTTGGTCTTTGCGCAGGAAAAGAAGCTCAAGAAAATTTACGCTGTTACTGCAGATTATCAGGCAACGCGTGATGGCTGGGAGTGGTTCAAAAAGGAAGCCGTAAAAAATGGCATCCAAGTCGTAGGCGAAGACTTTCCTCCATTGGGCAACCGGGATTTTTCATCCATCGTGGACAAGATTACCAAGTCCGACGCGGATGGTGTATTGGTGGTAGTGACGGGTTCGGATGGAGTCACTTTTCTGAAACAAGCCGGCCAGGTGAATCTGAATAAATCAAAAATTTTATTTGGGCCAGTTCTCGTGGATGACACCATGGCCGCGGCCGTTGGGGAGGCAGCTCTGGGGGTTAACTCTGCTATCCGGTATCACTACTCGATTGATAATGCAGCCAATAAAAAGTTTGTCGCAGCTTATCAAAAGAAATTTGGATCCCTCCCGGCCATGGCGGCAGGAGAAGCATACGACGGTATGTCATGGTGGCTGGATACAGTCGAAAAAACAGGATCCTGGGACAAAGAAAAATGGATCGATGCATTTAAAAACAGTGTCCGTGAGAATTCCGTTGAAGGCAAAAAAACCATGCGTGCTTGTGATCACCAGGCTCTGCAGCCAGGTTATTGGGGAGAAGTGGTGAAGGGTGCTCCGCCTGCCTCCCCTTTGACAATGAAAATTACTCAAGTTTTCCCTGAAGCCAAACTCTTCTCGGAGTGCAAGAGTTAAAACTCGTCTGTGTAGGGCACCTCCTTGGATGTGCCCTACAGCACTGGCACTTCCTTCGTTCGAGCCATCATCAATTAAAACAGGTAAACCCCTATCAGCAGGAGTTTGACTTTTACGTAGGTATGGATGTCCATCGCAGAAACTCGCAATCGTGAGCCGCCAAGCAAACGAAAGGAGAAACTGGATGGACAAGATGGAAAGCCTAAACCACACGAAATGGGACTGCAAGTACCACGTCGTGTTTATACCGAAGAACAGAAGGAAGGTGTTGTACGCTGAATTGCGCAAATATCTCGGTGAGGTGTTTCGCAGTCTGGCGTTGCAAAAAGGCAGTCGGATAGAGGAGGGACACCTGATGGTGGATCACGTTCACATGATGATGGCGATACCGCCCAAGCACCCGGTGTCGCAAGTGGTGGGGTACATCAAGGGCAAAAGTGCGATCCACTTGGCGCGGGTGTATTCAGAGAGGAAGAGAAACTTTACAGGTCAAAGCTTCTGGGCGCGAGGGTACTTTGTCTCGACCGTAGGGCGAGACGAGGAGATGATCCGAAATTACATCCGGCATCAAGAGCAGGAAGATGAAAGGTTGGAGCAGCTCGGGCTGTGGAGGTGATCGCCACCGAATAGGTGGCACCAAGAGTTGGGGCCGCGTAAGCGACCCCGTTTAGCCGCTTTGAGCGGCTCACATTTTGAAAGCCCCCGGCTTTGCCGGGGGATGATTACTTATATGTCAACTATTGTGATTGGCTTGAGTTTGGGCATGCTGCTATTTTTGCTGGCTGCTGGACTCACCCTCATTTTTGGAATGCTGGGCGTGATCAACTTCGCCCACGGAGCCATTTACATGCTTGGCGCATACGTTTCGTACGAAATTGGGAAACGCACAGGGTCGTTTCTTGCCGGCGTTACGGTCGCTACGGTAATCACCGCGCTGGCGGGGGCTGTGATTGAAAAATTGACGCTTCGTCCCCTGTATGAACGCCCGCACTTTTATCAATTAATTTTGACATTTGGTCTGATTCTGGTTCTGAGCGATATGGTCCGATTTTTTTGGGGGAATGGTTACCAGCAGGTCGCGATTCCTCCATTATTGAATGGCACCGTGGACATGTTGGGGAGCACGATTCCCGTTTACCGATTGTTTGTGATCGGATTCGGTGCAATTGTCTCGGCCAGCCTTTATCTTTTATTGGAAAAAAGCACCTTCGGCATGCTCGTCAGGGCTTCAAGCAGTGATGCTGAAATGGTTCGTATTTTGGGATTGCCGGTGGGCACCGTTCGCATGGGGGTCTTTTCCATCGGCTGCGGTCTCTCCGGCCTGGCTGGGTCGATCGCAGCGCCGCTTTACCCCATCGAACTGGGTATGGCAACCAATACCATCATTGACTGTTTCATCGTAGTTATTCTGGGTGGCCTTGGGAATATCCGGGGAGCTCTGGTCGCTTCTCTCTTGATCGGCATGGTGCGCGCCGTTGGCTATGTGTATCTGCCAAGTTGGGTCGACATCATGACCTTTACCTTGCTGATTGGTACCCTTCTGACACGCCCTCAGGGCTTGTTCTACCGGGCAGGGAGGACCGCATGAAGCTCACTAGATTCGACATTTACTTTGGACTGATGTTGGCAGTGGCAGGCCTCATTTTGCCATTCGTTCAACCAGGGGAAGCATTAATTCAATTGGTCACCCTAGCGGCCATTTGGGCGATCTTTGCCATCGGCTTTGATTTTGTATTTGGTTCGTTGGGCATGGTGTCTTTCGGGCATGCCACTTTTCTTGGCGTAGGCGGCTATGCCGTAGCCTTGGCGACCCAGAAATATGGATTGCCGTTTTTTGCTGGTGCGGGGCTCGCCATTGTCCTGGGCGCCACTTTTGCCTTACTGTTTAGTTTTTTTGCCCTGAGAGTTTCTGGAATTTTCTTTGCCTTGGTGACATTAGCCTTGTCCCAGTTGATCTTCATCATGGCAGACAGCAAGCTGCGCAGTTTCACAGGCGGATCCGATGGCATTTCGGGCGTCGAGCGTCCCAATCTTTGGGGTATTGATTTCTACGAGGCTGTCAACTACTACTGGTTTGTTCTGGGGATTTATGCCTTGGTCATGCTCGCGGTAATCTCCCTGCGTAGTTCACCGTTTGGCCGCGTGATCGCATCCATACGAAGCAACGAAATCCGTGCTGACCAGCTGGGCTTCAATGTCAACCGCTACAAGCAAATCACCTTCGTAATTTCGGGTGCCTTGAGTGGTCTGGCTGGAGCCTTGTTAGCCTCGCTAATTATGTACATGAATCCTCAGATGCTGCATTGGACAACGTCGGGCGACGTGATCATAATGACTCTTCTTGGCGGCTCCGGCTCGCTGTGGGGCGCCACTGTTGGCGTGATAGTCTTTGAAATCCTAAAGGAGTGGTTGAGTGGCTGGACCGACTACTGGTACGGTGTCCTTGGTTTGATTTTCATACTCGCAACCATATTCTTTCCGCGCGGAATTGTCGGCGAATTGGAGAAAGGCTTCGTCGCATACCAAAAAAATCGCCGACATCGCCAAGGAGGTCCGAAATGAACAACGTCGCACTCAGATGTGAAGGACTGACCGTCAGCTATGGCGCTTTGAAGGCTGTTAACGATGTCAGCTATGAATTCCAAGAGGGCCGTGTCTATGGTTTGATTGGACCGAACGGTGCAGGAAAGACGACTCTGCTGAATGTCCTTGCTGGGAGGCAAATGCGCCATTCTGGCAAGGTGTATTGCGGAGGCCAAGACATCAGTCAGCTTCCCGCATACAAGCGTGCCCGTATGGGAATTGGCCGGAGCTTCCAGATCATCAAGATATTTGGCGAAATGTCCGTTATGGATAACCTGCTGATAGCGGCGCAATCCCGGCGTCCTGGGTTTCAGCCATTTTGGTTCAGTCGCCATTTTGACAAGCAGTTTCACGAGCAGTTGGAGTCCATTCTCGATTTGACAGGACTGACCAACTATCGCAACGATATTTCGGGCACGTTACCCTATGGCTTGCAACGCTCATTGGAGCTGGGCGTGACTTTGCTGCCTGACCCCAAAATTTTGCTGTTGGATGAACCGTTGGCAGGTATCGGTCAGCATGAAATCCAGGCTGCCATGAGGTTAATCAAGAGAGTTTCTCAAGGACGAACAGTTCTCCTAATTGAGCACAACATGGATGCAGTGATGTCACTTTCCTACGAGATCGTGGTCATGAGCAATGGGTCGATCATTGCATCTGGTGCTCCTGAGCGCATTCAAGAAAATGAATTGGTGCGAGCGATCTACCTCGGGGAGGATGCCCTGTGATTCATCTAGAAAAAGCAAGCGTCAAGTACGGACAGGCGCTGGCATTGGAAGAAATATCCGTGCAGATCGATTTTCATGAAATTGTTGCCATTGTCGGGCGCAACGGAGCGGGCAAAACGACCTTGATGAAAGCCTTGATTGGGTTGATGCCCCTGGTTGCTGGCCGCCGCTTGCTGGGCGAGCAGGACATTTCGAGTCTTGGGGTCGAAGCCATTGCCAAGCTCGGTGTGGCGTTGGTGCCAGATTCACGCCGGATTTTCCCCACTCTTTCTGTGTTGGAAAATTTGAAGATTGGTGCAATCGCCCACCAACCGGGACATTGGACGCTCAACCGGGTGCTGGAGATCTTCCCCCACTTGGAAGAGCGCCTGAGCTTCGGCGGCGATCAGCTCTCGGGAGGCGAGCAGCAGATGTTGTCGATCGGACGCGCGCTAATGGGGAATCCGCGCATGCTTTTGCTCGACGAGCCCACCGAAGGACTGGCACCTGTCATCGTGGATCAACTGCTTGGGGTATTCAGTCAGGTCCATCATCAGGGCACTGGCATTGTGCTGGTTGAGCAGAACCTCAAGGTGCCCATGAAGCTCGCCCACCGCCAATACGTGCTTGACCACGGCCAGGTGGCCTGGTCCGGAACGACCCAAGAACTCGAGGCGCAGCGTGCGCATGTCGAGAGTCTCATTACGACAGGAGAAGCAGCATGATCACGTCGAACACTTATGTCGCAGGGGTGGGCATCACCCAGTTCGGCAAGCAACTCGATACCAGCGTCAAGGAGCTCGTCAGCCAGGCCGTGAACGCTGCCTTGAGCGATGCTGGCTGTGTGGCCTCCCTCATTCAGGCGGCCTACTTTGGCACCGCAGGCCAAGGCTACATTGAGGGCCAGATCATGGTTGCGGGTCAGGTGGCGTTGCGGGCAATGGGCATCAGCGGTATCCCCGTAACGAACGTCGAAAATGCCTGCGCCACCTCGAGCACCGCTTTGAATGCCGCGCGCCTTTATGTAGCTTCCGGCGAAGGGGACATTTGCCTAGTCATTGGCGTTGACAAGCTGTTCTCGTCCGATCGCGCCAAGTCCTTTGGTGTCTTCAATGGAGCATGGGATGTCCACAACACGGAAGGGCAAATGGCGTTACTCAGCGGGCTCGGCAGTTCGGTGCATCCTCCTGCAGGTACACCTGAACCCGGACAACGTAGCCCGTTCATGGACATATACGCGAACTTGAGCCGTCTACACATGGAGACATTCGGTACCACCCAGCGTCAGCTGGCCGCAGTGGCCGCCAAAAACCATAACCATTCCACTCGCAATCCAATTGCGCAGTTCCAGTACCCGATGAGCATTGATGAGGTTTTGAACGAGCGCATCGTGTCCTGGCCGTTGACCTTGCCCATGTGCTCTCCAATCAGCGACGGTGCGTCAGCAGCCATTGTGTGTAATGAAAACGGATTGAAAAAGATGACGCACGGCAGCAGGGCCATACGAGTGCTGGCCAGCGTGTTGCGCTCGGGGTCCGACCGTCAGGCTGATGAGTTTGATCGGCACCTTTGCCATTTCGCAGCAATGCAAGCCTACGAAATCGCGGGTGTGGGTCCCAACGACATGTCGCTTGCCGAGGTGCACGATGCCACGGCATTCGCGGAAATCCAGCAAACGGAGAATCTCGGGTTTTGTAAATTCGGCGAAGGAGGGCCTCTGGTCGAGTCAGGGGCAACCACATTGGGTGGCCGTATCCCTGTGAGTGTGTCGGGGGGCTTGATATCGCGCGGTCATCCGATCGGCGCGACCGGGCTGGCTCAGATTTACGAGTTGGTCACCCAGCTTCGGGGCGAGGCCGGTGCGCGGCAAGTCGAAAACGCGCGATTGGGCATCGCTGAAAACGGCGGTGGTTTCAACGGTGTGGAAGAAGCCGCCGCAGTCATCACCATCCTCGGCCGCTGAAAGTCCGGCCCCTTGCACCCATTAGGTCATGCCGTTCGCAGCGCGACCATTCATCCGCGTCAACTGACGCTTCAACCTGAGGAGTTAGAGTTATGAGTCGTAAAGTCATCGTCGCCGGTG
>JAZKAP010000022.1:0-136604 GCA_040389085.1 Pseudomonadota bacterium | reverse complement strand
CGAGCACCGCAGGTTGCCCGCAGCGAAGCGGAGGGACCCAGACCATCGGGTCGCCTTTCTTTTCCTTAGGTTTCTTTGGCGAAGCAAAGAAAAGTAAGTCGCCCGCCGGGGCGAGACCCGGCTTGTTGGAAGACTCACTGAAGCGCGAGCTTGTACAGGCTTCGACAGGCTCAGCCCGAACAGCGCCGCGAAGGAACGCCGCTATTGATTCAATAGCTGATCACGCCCGCTACATAAGGGCTGGGACCATAAAACACCATCAACCTGGCCCGAGCCAGGCCGCAGCAGCCGCTAACGCAGCTCGGCCGCCGGATCCCGTCCCATCAGCGCCGCCACCGCCTCAGCCGGCTTCACCAGCCCGTCCAGCAGCGCGACCACACCCTCGGAAATCGGCATCTCGACACCAAGCCCCTGCGCGCGCTGCACCACCGTGCGGGCGCAGTACACCCCTTCGGCCACATGACCCAGCGAGGCGACGGCCTGCTGCAGGCTCTGGCCCTGGGCCAGGAGCAGGCCAACCTTGCGGTTGCGGCTGAGGTCGCCGGTGGCCGTCAGCACCAGATCGCCCAGGCCCGACAGGCCGGTGAAGGTTTCGGCCCGCGCCCCCAAGGCCAGGCCCAGGCGTGTCATTTCGGCCAAGCCGCGCGTGACCAGCGCGGCGCGGGCATTGAGCCCCAGGTTCAGCCCGTCGCACAGGCCGGTCGCGATCGCCAGCACATTCTTGACGGCGCCGCCGACCTCCACGCCGACGATGTCGTCGTTGGCGTAGATGCGCAGGGTCGGGCTGTGGAAGGCCGCCACCAGCGCGTCGCGCACTTCGGCGTGTTCGCTGGCGGCCACCAGCGCGGTCGGCTGGCCGCGCGCGACTTCCTGCGCGAAGCTCGGGCCGCTGAGTGCGCCCGCTCTCAAATTAATAGCTACCTGCGCCCGTATTTCATGGGCCAGCAGCCCAAAAGGCTTCAAGGATGAGGCGGTGGCCGGAGGGGCCGGAAGTGGCGCTTCAAACCCCTTGCACAGCCAGGCCACCGGTACGCGAACCTGCTGCATGCGCTGCAACATGCCGCGCAGGGCCGCGATCGGCGTGGCGATGACGATCAGGTCCTGCTGCGCCAGCACGGCGTCCAGCGAGGCGTCGGAGCCGCCCGCCAGCAGCAGGGCATCGGGCAAGGCGATGCCGGGCAGGTAGCGTGTATTGATCCGCTGCGCCTGCATCGCCGCCAGCTGCGCGGCGTCACGCGCCCACAAGGTGACCTGATGCCGCGCAGAGGTGCCGCCTGCATTGGCCGCGCTGATGGCCAGCGCCGTGCCCCAGGCACCGGCGCCAATGACGGCGATTCTCATGTCGATGAAAAGACCAGGGGCACGGCCAGCACCACCGCGACCTTAAACGATGATTTGCGGGGCTTCCTGGGCCGCCGAGGCTGCCGCGGCCTGCTGCTGCTCGAACATGGCCTGGAAGTTGATTTCCGCCAGGTTGACGGGCGGGAAACCACCGCGCTGGATCACGTCGGCCACATTGCCGCGCAGGTAGGGGTACACGATCTGCGGGCAGGCAATGCCCAGCACCGCGTTGAGCTGCTCGGCCGCCATGTTGCGGATCTCGAAGATGCCGGCCTGCTTGGCCTCGACCATGAACACGGTCTTGTCTTCGATCTTGGTGTGCACCGTGGCGGTCACGCTGACTTCATAAAGGCCGTCGGCGATCGGGGTCGCCTCGACGCCGAGCTGGATATCGACCGCAGGCTGCTCCTGGTTGAGCAGGATTTCGGGAGAATTGGGCTGCTCCAGGGACACGTCCTTGAGGTAAACGCGCTGGATCTGGAACACGGGATCAAGGTTGGCTTCGGCCATGGTGGTCTTTCGGATTGCTTGAAAAATGAAAGCCCGCTGGACAGCAGGCACGGGACATTATCCCCGTTCGGCGCGTCGGCCCCGTCGCGGCATGGTCCGGACGGTGCGGACAGACTCAGCCGGCCAGCAGGGGCAGCAGCCCGCCACGGCCGTCCAGCGCCATCAGGTCATCGCAGCCGCCCACATGGGTCTGGCCGATGAAGATCTGGGGCACGGTGCGGCGACCGGTGATCTCCATCATCTTCTGGCGCTCGTGCGGCTGCAGGTCGACGCGGATTTCCTCGATCTCGGCCACACCGCGCTGCTTGAGCAACTGCTTGGCCTGGATGCAGTAGGGGCAGGAGGCGGTCAGGTATATCTTCACAGGGGACATCGAAATCTCCGGGTCGGGTCAATGGGCAGCGGCAGGTTGTCAGGCCTTCTCAACGGGAAGGTTAGCCTCTTTCCACGATTTCAGCCCGCCCGACAGGCATTGGGCCTGCTCGTAGCCGAGCTTTTTGGCGATGGCCACCGCCCGGTTGGCGCGCGCGCCGGAGGCACACACCAGAATCAGGGGGAGTGCCTTGTTTTTCACGGTGGCGGGCAGTTTTTCCTCGAATTGTCCAAGCGGCAGGTTTTTGGCACCGGCAACGTGGCCCGCGGCGAATTCCGGAGCCTCACAGACATCGATGACCACGGCCTTCTCACGGTTGATCAGCTGCACGGCGCCGGCGGCACTCAGCGAACCGGCTGCCATGCCGCTGGAAATCAGGGGCCAGAGCAGCATGCCGCCGGATGCCAGCGCAATGGCGATGAGCATCCAGTTGTCGATGAAAAATTTCACTGTAAGTCCTTCTTGGGTTTTGCAATTAAGGAGTGATTTTAGAATGCGGGGAGCGCTGCCGGCTTTCCCCTGGGCTTTCCCGGATGCCTGCCGCAGTCTTTGCCCGCCTTTCAGGACACTTTTTTCGCCTCGGGCACCCTGCCGGGGTCCGCCCCTTTTCAACTTCACGAAGCTGCCTCACACCATGTACAAACTTGTGCTCATCCGCCACGGCGAATCAACCTGGAACCTGGACAACCGCTTCACCGGCTGGACCGACGTGGACCTGACCGCCACCGGCGTGCAGCAGGCCGTCAACGCCGGCCGGTTGCTCAAGAACGAGGGTTACGACTTCGACCTGGCCTACACCAGCGTGCTCAAACGCGCCACGCGCACCCTGTGGCACACGCTCGACGAGATGGACCGCACCTGGTTGCCGGTGGTTCACAGCTGGCGCCTCAACGAGCGCCACTACGGCGCCTTGCAGGGCCTGAACAAGGCAGAGACCGCCAAAAAATACGGCGACGAGCAGGTCCTGATCTGGCGCCGCAGCTACGACACGCCGCCGCCGCCGCTGGAGCCCAACGACCCGCGCTGCGAACGTGACGACCCGCGCTACGCCAGGTTGAAGCCCGGCGAGGTGCCGCTGACCGAATGCCTGAAAGACACGGTGGCCCGGGTGCTGCCTTTCTGGAACGAGGCCATGGCGCCGGCCATCCTGGCTGGTAAACGCATTGTGGTGGCGGCACACGGCAACTCGATACGCGCGCTGGTGAAATACCTCGACAACATTGCCGACAAGGACATCGTCGGACTGAACATTCCCAACGGCATTCCGCTGGTGTATGAACTGGACGCCAATCTCAAACCGCTGCGCCACTACTACCTGGGCGACAGCGAGGCCGTTGCCAAAGCCGAGGCGGCGGTTGCCGCCCAAGGCAAGGCCTGAGCCTCCGGACCGCTGGCGGCGCCCCGCCCGGCACTCCAGTGTCAACGTAAGGTAAAGCTGGCCCGTTTTTGAGACATTTCGGCGCGCTGGCGCCAGAGGCAGCGCCAGCTACGGGAACTGTTGATCAAGGCCTTTCTCCAAGGTGTATATTGTTTCAAATTCTGTGACAACTGCTCCGAAACAGGGGCGAATGAAGGTGTTTATGGGTCAGAAACTCAAGATAGCAGGCTGGATTTCCATCGGCGCGGTCGCCGGTGCGCTGACCACCGTGCAACTGCAGGCGGTTGCGCGGGGCGGACTCACGCCCCTGCCGCTGGAAGAGCTGCAGCAACTGGCCGCCGTGTTTGGCATGGTCAAAACCGACTATGTGGAGCCTGTTGACGAGAAAAAACTCATCACCGACGCGATCTCGGGGATGGTCGCCAGCCTGGACCCGCATTCGGTTTATTTCGACAAGAAGTCCTTCAAGGAATTCCGGGAGGGAACCAGCGGGCGCTTCGTCGGCGTCGGCATCGAGATTTCGCAGGAAGACGGGCTGGTCAAGGTGGTTTCGCCGATCGAAGGCTCCCCGGCCGACCGCGCCGGCCTCAAGCCCAATGACCTGATCACCAAAATCGACGACACCGCGGTCAAGGGCCTGAGCCTGAACGAAGCCGTCAAGAAGATGCGCGGCGAACCGCGGACCAAAGTCACGCTGATGATCTTCCGCAAGGACGAAAATCGGACCTTCCCGGTGACCATCACGCGCGAGGAAATCCGCACGCAGTCGGTGCGCAGCAAGGTGATCGAGCCTGGTTACGCCTGGATTCGCCTGAGCCAGTTCCAGGAACGCACGGTCGATGATTTCGTCGCCAAGCTCGAACAGATCTACAAGCAGGAGCCCAACCTCAAGGGGCTGGTGTTGGACCTTCGCAACGACCCGGGCGGCCTGCTCGACGCCGCCGTGGCGGTGTCCGCCGCCTTCCTGCCCGAGAACGTCACCGTGGTGTCGACCAACGGGCAACTGGCTGAAAGCAAGTTCACCTACAAGGCTTCCCCCGAGTTCTACCAGCGCCGCAATGCCGCCGATCCGCTCAAGCGCCTGCCTGCTGCCGTGAAGAACGTGCCGCTGGTGGTGCTGGTCAACGAAGGCTCGGCATCGGCCAGCGAAATCGTCGCCGGCGCATTGCAGGACTACAAGCGCGCGACCATCATGGGCAACCAGACTTTCGGCAAGGGCTCGGTGCAGACCGTTCGCCCCCTGGGTCCCGACACCGGCCTGAAACTCACCACCGCGCGTTATTTCACGCCCAGCGGCAAGTCGATCCAGGCCAAGGGCATCGTGCCCGACGTGATGGTGGACGAAACGCTGGAAGGCAGCCCGTTTGCGGCCCTGCGCACGCGCGAAGCCGACCTGGAAAAACACCTCGCCAGCGGCCAGGGTGCCGAAGTGAAAGACCCGGGCCGTGAAAAAGCCCGTGAGGAAGCGCTCAAGCGCCTGGAAGAAGAATCCAGGAAGAGCCCCGAACAGCGCCGCCCGCCCGAGTTCGGCAGCGACAAGGACTTCCAGCTCGCGCAGGCCATCAACCAGCTCAAGGGCCGGCCCGTGATGATCAGCAAGACCATGGTCGAGCGCAAGGAAGAGAAAAAGGAAAACTGACCGCGTCTGCCTGCCAGGCGGCGGGTCCGGACGGACCGGTCGCGTGGCTGCCCCGCACTGCCCGGGTCACGTCCACCCATGAACGACACCCAGCTGCTGCGTTATTCCCGCCACATCCTGCTCGACGAGTTGGGCGTGGAAGGCCAGAACACCCTGCTGTCATCCCGCGCCCTCATCGTGGGTGCAGGCGGCTTGGGCTCACCCGTCGCGCTGTATCTGGGAAGCGCCGGGGTCGGGCGCATCACCGTGGTCGATGACGACCGGGTCGATGCCACCAACCTGCAGCGACAAATCGCCCACACGCTGGCACGTATCGGCCAGTACAAGGCGCACTCCGTGCAACAGGCCGTCGCCGCCATCAATCCGGACGTCGAGGTCCATGCCGTCACCACGCGCGCCGACGCTGCCGTGCTCGACGACCACGTCCAGCAGGCCGACGTGGTGCTGGACTGTACCGACAACTTTGCCACGCGCCAGGAGATCAACCGCGCCTGCGTGAAACACCGCAAACCGCTGGTATCCGGTGCGGCCATCCGTTTCGACGGCCAGGTGACGGTCTACGATCCGCGCCAGAGCACCTCACCCTGTTATGCCTGTGTCTTTCCACCGACGGAAACCGTGCAGGAGGCCCAGTGCGCCACCATGGGCGTGTTTGCCCCGCTGGTGGGCATCGTCGGCACGGTGCAGGCGGCCGAAGCGCTCAAGCTGCTGTGCGGCATCGGCCAGGCGCTCACGGGAAGGCTGTTGATGCTCGACGCACGCAACATGGACTGGCATCACGTGCGGGTCGCACGCCATCCCTCCTGTCCGGTGTGCGGCGGCCTGCCGGCCTGAACACCGGGAATGCCGGGCGTCCCCGAGGCGCCGCGGCTTATTTGGCCGCCGAGCTGGCTGCTGCGGGCTTTTCCGGCGGCTTGACCGGGCTGGCCACCGCCAGCACCCGTTCACAGTCGGCATCTTTACCGGGTCCGGTTTCCACCGTGGCAGCCAGCGCGAGCAAGGGATTGATCGCGCCCAGCAGCAGGGCAATGCCGGCCCGGCCCGCCAGCGCCGCCTTGTCCGGACCGACCGCCGGCCTGGAAAATGTACCGGTGATTTTCAGGGGGGAGCGCAGGCTCAGGATGCTCTGGTCCTTGGGCTGCGGGTACAGCACCAGATCCAGCGTTTCATCGGCCAGGCTGATCTGGCCTGTGCCGTTGACCAGCGTGTCGGTGGTGTCCAGCAGGATGGCCCGGCTGGTCATCAGTCCCTGCTTGACATCAAACGCTGCGGCAGCACAACGCAGGGTGACGTTGCGGTCGCCGCTGGCCAGAAACTTGATGATCTCGCCACCGTCCAGCCCCATGAACTCGAGCAGGATGTTGCTGACCTGGCCCCGGCCCATCAGCAGGGCCACGCTTCCAGAGGACGAGCCGAGAACCTGGGCGCCGGAGTTGCCCCGGCCGGTCAGGTCGATCCGGCCATTGAGCTTGCCCAGGCTGCCTTCGGTGCGTTCGATGCGCGGGAACAGCTGATTCAGCTGCAGCATGCGTGCTTCGAGTCTGGCCTGCACGAGGGCGGGCTTGCTGTTGGCGTCGATACGGACCAGGCCGGCCAGCCGGCCACCGGCCATCCCCATGTCCAGCGGATCGAGCTGCAACACGCCATCCTTCAGCAGAATGCGCGCGTCAAAGCGGTCCAGCGGAAAGGCGCCGGCGTTCCTGACATCCACCACCTTGTAGTTGACGTCGGCATTCATGGTCTTGAGCCGCTCGAAGTCCAGTGTCGCGTTCGGCAACACCTTGCCGGCCGCCTGCACCTGCTTGACGGCCGAGGAAGACTTGTCTTTGGCAACGGTTTTGCTCGTTGTGCCTGAAGCACCTGTCGGCACACCAATCAGCGGACCAAGGTCCTCGAAATCGAGCGATTTGGACTGCACCTTGCCAGACAGCAGGGCCAGCTGGCCCGAGCGGTCATAGGTGAGATCGCCCGACAGGTCGGATTTGCCAAGGCGCCCCTGGATGGCGGCCACCTTCCAAACGGCACCCTGCTTGCCAAGGTGACCACGCAGGGCATAGACCGGCGTGTCCGGCAAAACGACGCCCAGCAGGTTGTAGAGGTCGGCCAGCGTGCTGCCCTTGAGGTCGAAATTGGCATCCAGCCCGTCGAGCGCGGCCAGATTGCCGATGCTGCCCCTGGCCTGTAGCGTGGTTCGGCCTGCACTGGCATTGATTTCGATCGGAAACGGGTTGACCTGGGTGTCGCTGAGCTGCAGCACACTGCCGGTGCGCCCCTGGGCCGAGAAGGTCTCTTTTTTCCAGGTGCCACGCGCCTTGTAGCTCAGCGGCATGTCCCGGGCCGCCGCCGCTGTTCCGGCTTCAGCCTCACTTGCTGCCGTCATGCCGAACTCTGTCTTGATATCAGCCCCCTGCGCTTCGGCCAGGTAGTTGAGCACGCCCTTGTCCACCAGCAACTGGCCAATGCGTGGCACGGTACCGGCATCGGACGTGTCCTTGCCCAAGGCCCAGGTGCGCCGGCCATCCGGCTGGATCTGCAGTCCCAGCACAGGCTGGCTCAGGCTGACGCGCGGGAGGTCGACCTGACCGCGCAGCAAGGGCCAGAACCGGATGTCGAACTCGGCGGACTCGGCCTTGACCAGGTAAGGGTCGCGTGCCCAATCGGGGTTGGCGAAGGTGATGCCATCGGCCTTGACCGTGATGGTGCGTCCCAGTTGCACGTCCAGCCGCCGGGTGATTTCGAATGGGCGGCCGGTCCGGTCGCTGACGTAGCGGTTCACCGGCCCGCGCAACCAGTCCCACGGAAAAAACACGATCACCAGAACCAGGACCGCCAGAACCAGTGCCGCGCCCGCCACGAGCCGACCCCATGTTGGCAGGAGGCGAATGCGGGAAAGGGAGGTTGCGACACGGGTCATGGGGGCGGCCTGCGATTCTTGATTTGGGAAGACCGGGAGAGGCCCGACACCTGCAAGTGGTTGGCACCGCGCTGTTGTAAACGAAGGGGAAATCAACCGGCAGTGAAGTATCTGTCGGGAACGGCCCGCACACCGTGGGCCACAGCCATCGATGGCTGTCAGTGCCTGCCTACAGTCCAAGAGTAGGAAACATCCTACAAGCCAAGCGCTCGCACCCTGTCAAAATCGGTAAGAGAACATGGATACATTAGTTAACAGTCAAGATGTACAGGGCCAAACGCCGTTGTAACTGTTTGAAAAATGCCGCGGTCAGGGATGGCAGACCGGGATTGAAGCTCAGTGGGACTAAAAACTTATATCGTCGAAGACAACGCCACCATCCGTGACAATCTCCTGGCTACGCTCGAAGAGCTGGCCGGTATTGACGCAGTCGGTACGGCGGAGACAGAAAATGAAGGCAAGGCTTGGTTGCTGGCAAACAGTCAGCAATGGGACCTGGCGATCGTGGACCTGTTTCTCAAACAGGGAAGTGGACTGGGCGTTCTCGAAGCCTGCCGCAACCGCCAGGTGCATCAAAAAGTCATCGTGCTGAGCAATTACGCGACGGCCGACATCCGCAAGCGCTGCGCCCAGCTGGGCGTGGACGCGGTCTTCGACAAATCCAACGAAATCGATGCGCTGATCGACTACTGCATCGAGCAGTGCAGGTCCATCAATGCCGGCCAGCCCCAGAAATAGGGCCGGCGGCTTGCGGCAAGGGCTCAGTCAATCAGCTTGTTCTTGAGCGCGTAATACGTCAGGTCGCTGTTGGACGCGAGACTCATTTTTTCCATCACGCGGGTCCGGTAGGTGCTGACCGTTTTGACACTCAGGGACAGCGCCTTGGCAATATCGCCCGCGGTTTCTCCCTTGGCGAGCTTGAGGAACACCTGGAACTCGCGCTCGGAGAGCTGTTCGTGAGGCGTGGCGTCGTTTTTCCGGTTCAGCTGCTGCGCCAGCAATTCGGCCACTGCCGGCGTGATGTAGCGTTTTCCGAGAGAAATGACGCGGATCGCATTGACGATCTCCATCGGATCACACTCCTTGTTCAGGTAGCCGCTGGCGCCCTGGCGAATCAGGTTGACCGCGTAGTGCTCTTCCGGATACCCGCTGAGAATCAGGATGCCGACATCGGGCGCCTTGGCGCGGATCATGGCCAGGGCGTCAATCCCGCTCTGGCCGGGCATGGACAGGTCCATGACCAGAATGTCCAGCTCGACATTTCGCACCAGATCAATGGCCTCGCGGCCACTGGCGGCTTCACCTACGACCCTGAAATCGACCTGATCCGAGAAGAACTGCTTGAGCCCGGAGCGCACGATGGCATGGTCATCCACAATTCCAATTTTGATCATTTCTTGTCCTCTTGGTTAGGCTGGCATCGCCAAACGGCACAATGCAGCAACACAGCCTCGCGCAATTGCGGGCTTCTGTCTTCAGTAGCGATTATTCACGAATTATTGATCCATGCCGAACGGAGATCAGGATGAGATGGTTTGCAATCCCCAAAATGGCAATCAGCCTGCCTCTGGCGGTGCTGGCAGCGGTCGTTCTGATTTCCATCAACGAGGCGGGTTTCCGCCTGTCCACCGAGGCTGTTACCCGCATTGAGGAGTCGCAGGCCACACGCGGGGCCGTCAACATGCTGCTGCAGCAGATGCTCGATGCCGAGACCGGGCAGCGCGGTTATCTGCTCACCGGCGATCCCAAATACCTGGAGCCTTACGACGCGGCCACCGCCGACCTCAACCAGACCCTGGACACGCTGCGCCGGCACTACACCCCCTACCCGACGGAGCTGGCGGAGTTCGGCCTCCTGTCGCGCAGCGTGTCGCGCAAGCTGGCGGAGATGGACCTCAGTGTTCGCATGCGCAAGCAGGGCAACGAAGAAGCCTGGAAGTTTGTGCTGACCACCGACGTGGGCATGGACCAGATGAACGCCATCCGCAGCCAGATCGTCAAGCTGGTCCACGCCAGCAACAGCAAGATGGGCACGGCCCAGGCCCAGATCACCCGCTCGCTGCAGTTGTCGCGCATCGGCATCGCCCTGATGGCGCTGGCCGGGCTGCTGGCGTTTTACATGTATCTGCGGCAAACCCGGGCTCTGCTGGATGCCGGCAAGCGCGAACAGGAAGCCCTGCAGCGCGAACGTGACCAGCTGGACAAGGAAGTGCGCGACCGAACGGCCACCCTGGCCGAACTCGCCACCCACCTGCAACAGGTGCGGGAAGACGAGCGTGGTCACCTGGCACGTGAGCTGCACGACGAACTGGGCGCCCTGCTGACGGCGGCCAAGCTCGATGTGGCACGCATCAAATCGCGGCTCGGTGTCATTTCACCGGAAGCCGCCGAACGCATGCAGCACCTGATCGAAACACTCAACAGCGGCATTGCGCTCAAGCGCCGCATTGTGGAGGACTTGCGGCCCTCGTCGCTGTCGCACCTGGGGCTGGTTGCATCCCTTGAAATCCTGGCGCGCGAATTCGAAGACCGGTCCGGCCTGAGCATCATCACCGACCTGGAGACAGTGGAGCTCGGCGGCTCGGCACAACTCACGGTCTACCGGCTGGTGCAGGAGTCGCTGACCAACATGGGCAAATACGCCGAAGCGAAACAGGCGGAAATCAGCCTGCATGATTTTGACGGCTACATCACGGTCGAGGTCCGGGACGACGGCACCGGCTTCGACACCACGCAGATCAAGGGATCGAGCCACGGGCTGGCCGGCATGCGCCACCGGGTCGAAGCGGCAGGTGGACGCCTGACCGTGGTTTCCAGTCCCGGCCAGGGCACACGCATCTCCGCCGTGTTGCCGAAAACGCTTTAAACGCCGGCGCTCCAGACGGCGCGGCGACAGCAACCACCGGCAACCCCGGCCCACGGCGGCCGCATGCGCAGCCAGCGCCTATCGGCTGCGTCCTACACGGCATGTTCATGCCAACCGACAAGGCCATCCGGTACTCACCGATGAGCACGCGGGCCTTCGACGTTTAACCTTGCTGCAGGTGTTTCAACTGCGAACGCCACACAACATCAAGGGGCGCGCCCCTGCAAGGAGATCGACATGCTGCACTATTCCGTTGTTTTCCTCGTGATCGCACTGATTGCAGCCGTGTTCGGTTTTGGTGGCATTGCCGCCGGCGCCGTCGAGATTGCCAAGATCCTCTTTTTCATCTTTGCCATCATGGCCGTGATCAGCTTCGTGGTCGGCCTGATGAAAAGAAAGTAACCCCCCTTCTCCACTCCCCGCGCACATCGCGCTGGACCTGCCTTTTCCTTCCTCCTTCCATTTCCCCAAGGCCCCCCATGAAAAACCCGCTCTCCAGCCATCCCCAAGCCCAAGACACCCTGTCGGGCACGCGTCATTTGTCCGAGCAGATGTTGACCGGTGCCGAAAGGGCCATGGACAGCACCCGTAGCCTGGCCAACGACACGCTGGACCGCGCCGAGGACAAGGTTCGACATTTGCGCGGCAGCATCGACCCGCTGGTCGACAAGCTGGCCACCCAGGCGCAGAAACTGGCACGCCAGAGCCTGGACATGGCCTCGGAGGCCAGCGACCGCGCGCAACGCTCCATGCACCGTTATGCCGATGCCACGACGCGTTATGTGTCCAATGAGCCGGTGAAGTCCGTGCTGATCGCCGCCGCAGTGGGCGCAGCCGTTGCCTTGCTGGTGGCCTCGACCGTGCATCGCGACAAGCGCTGATTTCCGCGGTTTCGTCCCCTCTTCACGATCACTGAGCCTTCATGCTGCATCCGCTGTTTTCCATTCTCGTCAGACGGCCCGACCTGGTGGTCGATCACCTGTCGGCCTATGGCGCCCTGGTTCACGAGGAAGCCTCGCAAGCCGGGTCCGAACTGCTGCAGCGCGGACTGGCATGGGGCGTGGTCATCCTGTGTGCCGGCGTGTTTTTGACGCTGGCAGGTGTGGCCCTGATGCTCGGTATCCTGCTGAACCAGTTTCACTGGGCGCTGGTTGCCATTCCTGCGGTCATGTTGCTGCTGCTGCTCGTCGCCTTCGGCAAGGCGCGGCAACCCCTGGCCGCTACCCGTTTCGACGAACTCAAGGCCCAGCTGGACCGCGATGCGCAGGCATTGCGCGCAGCGGCCTGACCCCGATGATGAACGACAACACCGCGCTTTCTCCCCGCGAACGCCTGGACAACAGCCGTCAGGCGATTGTTCGCCAGATGGGGCATGACACTGCCACAACGGTTGAGCACGGCGGCAGCGACACCGAAATTGACGCGTCCGCCAGCACCTGGTCGCTCGTCAAACAGACGGCCACATCGTGGTGGCACGGCCACCCGGCCAGCCTGGCTCTGGATTTTGCCCAGCCCAGGATGCAGCGTTTTGCCCAGGAGCAGCCCCTGAAGCTGCTGGCCATTGCTGCCGGCATTGGCGCGGCGACCGTGTTCCTTCGCCCCTGGCGCCTGATATCGCTGACCGGCCTCGTTTTCGCGGCATTGAAGTCGTCCGAGGTCGCCGGCCTGGCCAGTTCCCTTCTGGCTTCCGGCACCCGGAACGACCGCTTTCGATGAATTCCATTCGCAAACCGACCGGCGTGGTGCCGTCAGTCGGCCAGCTTCTCAACTCTCCGCACCAAAACATATTTATAAACTTCAAGGAAACACCATGAAATACGCTCGCGCAATTGCATTCGCCGCCCTGGCTGGCATCACCATCATCAGCGCTGGCTGCGCCGTTACCCGCGGTCAGGAAACTGCTGGCTCTTACATCGACGACGCCGCCATCACCACCGCTGTGAAGGCCAAGTTTGCTTCGGACAAAACGGTTGCCGCCACCGCCATCAGCGTGGAAACGCTGAACGGCACGGTCCAGCTTTCCGGCTTCGCCAAATCGGCTGCTGAAAAAGCCCAGGCTGAAGCCATTGCACGCGACACCAAAAATGTCCGCGCTGTGCGCAACGACATCGTCGTTCGTCCTTGAACTAGCCCCGTTGGGGTAACACGGGCTGGCCCTGCCGGCCTGTCAAGCGGGGTCCGGTTGTCTGCAACCGGACCCCGCTTTGCCTTGTGCGGATCAATTCGCGATGCGCTGCCGCCTGGACTCTCCCCGAGTTCAAAAGAGCCACGGTCCCGCTCCTCCGGCCCCCGCCCATTAAAAAAGTCACTGGTACGCGACCCGAAGGCGCGTGCCAGTGACCGGCTTGGACGTAAACCTGAATTAACCGGGTTTGACCACCAGCTGGTTGTTGACCGATGTCACGCCCTTGACCTGCTTGGCGATGTCGGTGGCCTTGTCTTTCGCCGCTGCGCTGGGCGCCGGGCCGTTCAGGGTGACCACGCCATCCTTGGTGTCGACATTGATCTTGATGGCGCTCAGATCCGGGTCCTTGGCCAGCCCGGTGGAAACGGTCGCCGTGATGGTCACGTCGTCGATCTTTTCACCCATGGTGGTGCTGGCCTGGCTGCCCGTGGCTTGCGCGTCCTTGGACGCTTCTTTCATGGCATTGCCGGCATCCTTGGCAGCCTGCTCGGTTTTGGCGACGCCGGAGTCGATCGACTGGCCGACGGTCTTGCCGTCATCCGCCTTGTTGCAGGCCGTCAACGCCAGCAGGACGGCGGCGGAACACGCCAGCGCCACAAGCGGTCGCCGCGCTTGAAGAAGGGTTGGGTTCATGGTGACTCTCCTGTTTTGAGATGACATTCGCAATCGCTGCGCCCAGATTCAGATCTTGTCGATCAGTTTCTTGGCGTTGTCCTTGACGTTTTCCTTGGCGTCGCCGTAACCCGCCTGGGTTTTTCCCTTGACCTGGTCTGCCAGGCCTTCGGCCTCCAGCTTTTCATTGCCAACCACGCGGCCAGCCACTTCCTTGGCTTTGCCCGCAGCCTGGTCCACACGGCCTTCGACTTGATGCTTGTTCATGGTGCTTATTCCTTTGAAAATGGAGTTCGGCCCGCCTGGATGGCGGGCACACCTCCAATGTAGGCAGGCCGGTTGAGGCAGCCCGTCAGCGTCTGCGGAATTTTTTGTAGGACGGCAGGCAGTCCCTGCGCACCACCGCGTCAAGAGTGGCAGGCGCCGTGCCGCTTGCGGAAAAGGCGGGGCGGCAGCGCCTGCGGATCGGCAAACAGCCCACGCTGCGCCGACCGGGCCTGCGCCTGCAACTTCAGGTAGGGCCCGTCCTCACGCCCATACCGGTAGGACCAGGCATGGCCTTGCGCGACCATCCAGCCGGCCATGTCTTCACCACCCAGGTGCACGGTCGCCACAGCGCGGCCGTAGTCGTCAAAACGGTGCGTGGTCACGACCACCGTGCGGCGTGCCACGCGGCTGGCCAGGGCGATACGCGCGGCACGGCCGCCGGCCTGGCAGATCTCCGGCGCATCGATGCCGGCCATGCGCAGTTTCACCGGTTTGCCGCCTCCGGCGGGCCGGGCCCACAAGGTGTCCCCGTCGGTGACATGTGTGACTTTCATGGCCTCTGCCCAAGCGGGATGGGTGCTGACAGCTATGAAAAATATAGCGAATTTAAATACATTCATGGTCATGCAGTAACGATCCAGCCCTCGAGCGGGTCGACATCGCCTGGCAGGCCGTAACGCGCTGCGCCCTGCGCATGCTGCGCCTGGGCCCACGCGGCCTGCATCAGGCAGAGCGCCGCATCCAGGCTGTCGCCGCTGGCGTCGTCGACCAGGGTGTCACGCTGCGCATGGCTAAGCTTCAGGCGCAGGCCCAGCCGGGTCTGGCCCATCTCCAGCGCGGTGATCAGGTCCTTGCGCGCAATCAGCCGGTCCGGCGTCTGCTTGAGCCGGTCATCACTTTTATAGGATCGTCGGCCGAGCACCTCGCGCGCGAGCAGCCCCGGATAGGCTTCGAGCGCAACGCGCGACAGGTCGCCCGCGTGCAGGCCCGGCAGGTGAACGCCGGCTGCCAGCAGCCGCGGCACACCCGCGTGAAGCATGAACGCCACCGGCGGATTGATCCATTTCATGGACGGGCTGGAACCGGCGGGAATATCGGTGGCGCGGTGCGCAAACTTGCCGCCCACAGGACGCGCCGCGCAGAAGGCCGCAAAAGTCTGACGGATCTCTTCACGGCTGAGGCTGGCGTAGTGGGCCATCAGTTCCGTCCAGGTCACCGGCCAACCGAGATGCTCGACCAGCTCGCGCGGCAGGCCGAACGGGAAGTCAAAAGCCCCCAGCCACGCGCGGGGCTGGTTCAGCCAGTCGCCGAAGGCTTCCAGCGACGCGATGCGCTCCAGGCCAGCCAGCAACACACGCCCGCGGGAAAGCGATCCGCTGGCCAGGACAATGGGCTTGCGGCGCGTCGGGCTGCTGGAGAAATCGCAGCCGATCAGAAGAGGCAGGGTATGGGGCATGGCCGGTACCATTCAGCCCAAGGCGAGCGCGGTCACGCCCGCGGCAATCAGGCCGGCGCCCAGCAGGCGCTGCAGACGGTCGCCCTCGCCGAGCAAGTGCCCGCCTATCAGCGCCGCAAACAGCATGGAGACCTCGCGCGCCGGCGCCACATGCGACAGCGGTGCCACCTGCATCGCATACAGGACCAGCACATAGGAGACCGGACTGATGGCGCCGACCAGCAGCGCGTACTTCCATTGCTGGCGCCACAGCCGCGCCGCCGCCAGCCGGTCGCGCAGGACCACCGGCGCAAGCAGCGCCAGCCGCACAAAATTGCCGAGGTAGTCGAGCAGGATGGGCGACATCAGCATGAACTTGACCGCATAACCGTCCACCACGGTGTAGCTGGCGATGAAAGCCCCGGTGAGCAGGCCATAGACCATGCCCTTGTGCACGCGGCGGCGCTGGGCCGGGTCGTGCGCGGCACGCAGCAGGCCGGGACCGCCGGCAATCAGGAACACGCCAAGCACCACGCCGGCAATACCTGCCAGTCCCAGCGCCGAGATCTGCTCGCCCAGCAACGTGATGGCCACCAGCGAGGACAGCAGCGGCCCGGAGCCGCGCGCCAGCGGGTAGACCACCGTCAGGTCAGCCTTGCGGTAGCCGCGCAGCAGGATCACGTAATACAGCACGTGCAGCACACCGCTGACGGCGATGAAGGCCCATTCGCGCCAGCCCCAGCCGGGAATCACGCCCCAGGCGGCCCACGCGCCGACCGGCGCCCAGACCAGCATCAAGGTCACGCTGGTGAAAAAGGCGAAACGGGCGTCGCCGCCGGCTTTTTTGGCCGCAATGTTCCAGCTGGCGTGAATCAGGCCGGCAAGCAGGACCAGGGCAAAAGCGGACATCGGCATGGCGCAAGCGGCCGGCAGCGCGCATGAACGCCGTGCGCCCGCGCAGCCGCCTGGCCAGGAGAACTCAGACCTTGCCGCAGATCGAGGCGGTGGCCATCAGGTCTTCCAGCAAGGCCAGCGAGACCTTGCCCGACACCGAATAAGGGTCGAGCTCGGCCTTCTCGGAGTATTTGAGCAGGATGGAGGTGTTGATGCGCTCGACATTGACCTGGCCCATGGTCCAGCCTCCAAAACGCCGCTCGGAGATTTCCTCGTAATGCAGCAGCACCACGTCCTTGTGGCGCGGGTCTTTCTGGATGTGGCCGTAGAGGTCGCTGATCTGCATGCGTCCGCCTTCGAGGGCCTGCAGGAAAATGCCGCCGCCGTAGCAGAGGATGCCGGTGATGCCCATGGCCGGGTTGTGGCTGCGCGACTGCGCAAGAATGGATTCGGTGAGATCGCTGGAGCCGGGGTTGACCGAGCGGCTGGCGTAAAGAAGGCGTACCAACATCGTGTGTCCTTAGCTGCTGCTCTTTTTCGGGATGAGTGACAAAAATTCGCGGCGCAGGTTCGGGTCCTTGAGGAACACCCCGCGCATGACGGAATTGATCATCTTGCTGTCCAGGTCCTTCACACCGCGCCAGCCCATGCAGTAGTGGCTGGCCTCCATGACGATGGCCAAGCCATCCGGCCGGGTTTTTTCCTGGATCAGGTCGGCCAGTTGCACCACCGCCTCCTCCTGGATCTGCGGGCGGCCCATGATCCACTCCGCCAGCCGCGCGTATTTGGACAGGCCGATGACGTTGGTGTGTTCGTTGGGCATCACGCCTATCCAGAGCTGCCCGATCACCGGGCAGAAATGGTGCGAGCAGGCACTGCGCACCGTGATCGGACCGACAATGATCAGCTCGTTGAGGTGCTCGGCATTGGGGAATTCGGTGACGGTGGGACCGGCCACATAACGACCCTTGAACACCTCGTTGAGGTACATCTTGGCCACGCGGCGCGCGGTGTTGTTGGTGTTGTGGTCGCGCTCGGTGTCGATCACCAGGCTGTCCAGCACGCCCTGCATCTTGCCTTCCACCTCGTCCAGCAGCTTCTCCAGTTCGCCCGGCTCGATGAAGGCGGCAATGTTGTCGTTGGCATTGAAGCGTTTTTTCGCCAGGGCGAGGCGTTCGCGGATCTTGACGGAGACCGGCGTGCCTTCGTCAAGAAGGGCCGGGGAATCAGGCGTATTGGATTTCATAAGCATGGGCAGATGTTACCAGTCTGCCTCAAAACAGCCATGCCCCTTTTTTGCAAGGGTTTTAGGCCTCCAGCCCTTTATAGACGTGCGCTGACAGCTATGAATTAAGGAGCATTTTCAGCACCTGCCGGGGATGAACCCCGTCCGCAGGGAATCGGCGCGGGCTCAATAACGCTGGCCGGCAATCAAGAGGGCCAGGCGCATCAGGGCGTAGGCGAAGTAGTCCAGCACCCGCTGGCGCCAGGGCCGGCGGCTGTAGATGTCCGGATCCAGCCGCACGCCGCTGGTGGTCATGGCCAGCACCAGGCGCTCACGCAAGGCCTGCGCAAAGCCAAGGTCCTGCACCACCACATTGGCCTCGCGCGCCAGCAGCAGGCTCAGGGGGTCGAGGTTGGACGAGCCGACGGTGGCCCAGCGTCCGTCGATCACCGCCACCTTGGCGTGCAGAAAGCCGGCATCGTATTCATGGATCTCCACACCCGCGGCCAGCAGCGCACCGTACACCGGCCGAGCCGCATGGTATTGCATGAAGTATTCGTAGCGGCCCTGCAGCAGAAGGCTGACCTTGACGCCACGTCTTGAAGCCCGGATCAGGGCCCGGCGCAACTTTCCGCCCGGCACAAAATAGGCATTGGCAATGATGATTTCGTCCCGCGCCTTGCCAATGGCCTTGCGGTAGGCGCGTTCGATGGTGCGGCGATTGAGCAGGTTGTCGCGCAGCAGCAGACCCGCGGTGTCGCTGCGTCCCCGCGTCGTGCGAGGAGAGGCGCCGGGACCCAGCCCGGCGGAGCGGCCCCCGTAACCGGCCGCCTTGACAGCCTCCCAGGCGGCGAGCAGGTGGCGCTGGCGAGCGCTGTAGCCGGCCTCCACACGCCACCAGAGCAACGCCATGGCGTCGGAGGCATCCACCGCCAGCGGCCCGGTGACCGCCACGGCAAAGTCGAATCGCGGTTCCGTCAGCGGCCCGTGGTTGGGGTCGTAAAAATCGTCCAGGATGTTGATGCCGCCGCAGAACACGATGTGTTCATCGACCACACACAGCTTGCGGTGCAGGCGGCGCCAGCGTTCGGGAACCAGCAGCCCCAGGGCAGCAAACCGGCCGCGGCCCAGCGGCGCGTAGAAGCGCCACTGCACCCCGGCCTGATCGAACTTCTCCTGCCATTCCGGGGAAATGCGGTCGGTGCCTATGCCGTCGACCAGCACCTGAACGAGCACACCGCGGCGCGCTGCCCGAACCAGGGCCTCGGCGACGTCCGCACCCTGCCCGTGGACGTCGAAAATATAGGTTTCCAGCTGCACCCAGGCCGTGCCCGCGTCGATCGCCTGCACCAGCGCCGGGAACAGCGCCTGCCCGCCCTGCAGCAATTGCAGCGCGGACGCGGGGGATGGAGATGGGGAGGAAAGCGGGGCCATGATCTCGGGTGGGGAGGGTCGCGCCGGCGTCGGGTTCAGGCCGGCCACAGGCAAGTCCGGGTCAAGCGGCAAATTTTGGCAGCATCAGCACGGCCTCGGCATTCGAGGGGGAAAAGCACCGGTCCGCTGCTTCACGCCAGGGCAGCCACTGCCAGGCGCTGTGTTCGCGGGGGCTGAGCGTGACGGGCGTGACGGGCGGCACACACAGGCTGAAGACATGCTCGGTGTTGCGCGTCACGCCGGGCGCGTAACGATGCCGCCACACCGGGTAGATCTCATAGACATTGGCCAGCGCCCAGTCCCGGAAGTCTTCCGGCTGCGCCGAAATGCCGGTTTCCTCCATCACTTCGCGCGCGGCGGTCTGCGCCAGGGGCTCATCCAACGCGTCCAGGGAACCGGTGACACTTTGCCAGAACCCGGGCTGGTCGGCACGCTCGATCAGCAGCACCTCCAGCGCCGGTGTGTGAATGACGACCAGCACCGACTCGGGTATCTTGAAGGACGTCATGGCCGCGGTCCCCTTCCGTCCGGACGGGCCACGCTGCACGAGTACAGAGCGGGTTCCGCCGTGCACCGTGCCCATGGCCTGTTCTTACAAGACAAATCAGCCTCCAGCCCAATAAGCACGGTCGCCAGCAGCTATCAATAGCGCAGCACGTCGCTGCACCGGCATCAGGCCGGCTGCGGGTTGCGCAGGCGGATGTGCAGCTCGCGCAGCTGCTTTTCGTCGACCGGGCTGGGTGCGTGCGTGAGCAGGCACTGCGCGCGCTGGGTCTTGGGGAAGGCAATCACGTCGCGGATGGACTCGGCGCCCGTCATCATGGTCACGATGCGATCCAGGCCGAAGGCCAGGCCACCGTGCGGCGGCGCACCGTACTGCAACGCGTCGAGCAGGAAGCCGAACTTCTCCTGCGCTTCCTCGGGCCCGATTTTCAGCGCATTGAAGACCTTGCTCTGCACCTCGGCGCGGTGGATACGCACCGAACCCCCGCCGAGTTCCCAGCCGTTGAGCACCATGTCGTAGGCCTTGGCGATACATTTGCCGGGATCGGTGTCCATCCAGTCTTCATGGCCGTCCTTGGGCGCCGTGAAGGGGTGGTGCACCGCGCTCCAGCGCTGGCCTTCCTCGTCGAACTCGAACATCGGAAAGTCCACCACCCACAGCGGCTTCCAGCCGGCGGTGAAGATGCCGGTCTTCTTGCCGAAGGCACTCAGGCCGATCTTCAGGCGCAGCGCGCCTATGCTGTCGTTGACCACCTTGGCCTTGTCGGCGCCGAAGAAAATGATGTCGCCGTTTTGCGCACCGGTGCGCTTGAGTATCTCGGCCACCGCAGCGTCGTGGATGTTCTTGACGATGGGGCTTTGCAGGCCGTCGCGGCCCTTGGTGACATCGTTGACCTTGATCCAGGCAAGGCCCTTGGCGCCGTAAATCTTGACGAACTCGGTGTAGCCGTCGATCTCGCCGCGGCTCATCTCGGAGCCGCCCGGAACACGCAGTGCGACCACGCGGCCGCCCGGCGTGGTGGCCGGCGCGCTGAAGACCTTGAAGTCCACATCGGCCATCACGTCGGTCAGCTCGGTGAACTCCAGGTTGACGCGCAGGTCGGGCTTGTCGGAGCCGAAGCGGTGCATCGCGTCGGCATAAGCCATGACCGGAAACTCGCCGAGGTCGGTGGCCAGCACGGTCTTGAAGATGTTGCTGATCATGCCCTGGAACAGGTCACGGATGTCCTGCTCGCCCATGAAGGACGTCTCGATATCGATCTGCGTGAATTCGGGCTGGCGGTCGGCGCGCAGGTCCTCGTCGCGGAAACACTTGGTGATCTGGTAGTAGCGGTCGAAGCCGGCGACCATCAGCAGTTGCTTGAACAGCTGCGGACTCTGCGGCAGCGCAAAAAACATGCCTTCGTTGACGCGGCTGGGCACCAGGTAGTCGCGCGCGCCTTCGGGCGTGCTCTTGGTAAGCATGGGCGTTTCGATGTCGATGAAGCCGTTGGCGTCGAGGAACTTGCGCGTTTCCATGGCCACGCGGTAACGCAGCATCAGGTTGTTCTGCATGTAGGGGCGGCGCAGGTCCAGCACGCGGTGCGTGAGGCGCGTCGTCTCCGACAGGTTGTCGTCGTCGAGCTGGAACGGCGGCGTGACGCTGGGGTTGAGCACGATCAGCTCGTGGCACAACACTTCAATCTTGCCGCTTTTCAGCGCGTCGTTGACCGTGCCGTCCGGGCGGGCGCGCACCAGGCCCTTGATCTGCACGCAGAACTCGTTGCGCACGCCTTCGGCCGTGGTGAACATGTCGGCGCGGTCGGGATCACACACCACCTGCACATACCCCTCGCGGTCGCGCAGGTCGATGAAAATTACGCCGCCGTGGTCGCGCCGGCGATTGACCCAGCCGCACAGGCTCACAGGTTGGCCCATCAGGGCTTCGGTCACCAGACCGCAATAGTGGGAACGCATTTGGGAGGTCATAGATAAATCGCTTGTACTGGTGGGCGCTTGCACGCCCTGGGAGAAAAGATTATTTCGGTTTGTAGCTGGCGGCGCTACCGGGCACCACCACACCCATGGAAATCACATAGGTCAAGGCCTCGTCAACACTCATTTTGAGTTCAATGCAGTCGGCTCTGGGGAGCATGATGAAATAGCCGCCGGTGGGATTGGGCGTCGTCGGGACATACACGCTCAGGTAGTCACCCTGCAGGTGGTTGGCCACATCGCCGCCGGGCATGCCGGTCTGGAACGCGATGGTCCAGACGCCTTCGCGCGGCCACTGCACCAGCAAGGCCTTGCGGAAGGCATTGCCGTTTTCCGAGAACAGGGTGTCGGAGACCTGCTTGACGCTGGAATAAATGGACCGGACGATGGGAATGCGGCTGAGCAGGGCATCCCACCAGCTGACCAGCTTCTTGCCGAGAAAATTGGTCGCCAACGCACCGATCGACAGCACGATGGCCAGCGCCAGCAAGACACCGAAGCCCGGAATATGAACCCCCAGCAACTTGTCTGGATGCCAGTTTCCCGGAAGGATTTGCAGGGTCTGGTCCAGCGTGCCGATGATCCAGTTGAGCAGCCAGACGGTGACCGCCAGCGGCACCAGGACCAGCAACCCGGCCAGCAGCCATCGGCGTATCGGGCCCATCAACTCGCCTTGGTTGGACCGGAAGCCGCCGGTGCCGGCGCGGGAGCAGCCGCAGGGGCAGCGGCTGTTTTTCCTGCCGGCTCGGCGGGCTTGCTGTCTGCAGCAGCCGCAGGGGCCTCGCCGCCGCCGCTGACCGGCGGAACCGCGGTAGCACCGCCGCCACCGCGAAAATCAGTCACGTACCAGCCCGAACCCTTGAGCTGGAAGCCGGCCGCGGTGAGCTGCTTCTTGAAAGCGGGCGCGCCGCACTGGGGGCAGTCGGTCAGAGGGGCATCGGACATTTTTTGCAAAACGTCCTTGGTATGCCCGCAGGACTCGCATTTGTAAGCGTAGATTGGCATGGTTCCAGAGGTTTTGTCAGAGGGGTGCTGTCCCGAAGTGACCCTCAGGATGCAAAACCTTTAATTATAGGCGCTACGGCTTTCTGAAGCCGGCGCCCGCAACCCGCCCGGGACGAGCGCCTGGCGCTCCCGGCGGCGCCGGTCAGCCTTCGGTGGACAACCGGTGGTGGCTGCCGCGGCTGTTCTCTATCGTCTGCGGCGTCAGCGATCCCACCAGCATGCCCAGCGTCGCGGCCAGCACACCGGCCAGTTGGGCAGGAAATTGCTCCCCCAGGGTACTGAAGGTAAACAGCAGCCAGGTCGCAATGCCGCAAACCACCGAGAAAATGGCGCCCTGGGTGCTGGCCTTTTTCCAGTACAGACCAAATACCAGCGGCACAAACGCGCCGACCAGGGGCACCTGGTAGGCGCCCGACACCATGTCGTAAATCGAGGTGCCCTGCATGAAGATGGCGTAGCTCAATACCAGCGCGCTGAAGACCAGGACGGTGGTCCGCATCAGCTTGAGTTCACGTTTGTCGCTCATGCGGGGTTTGAACTGGCGCCAGATGTTCTCCACAAAGGTCACGCTGGGCGCCAGCAGGGTTGCCGACGCGGTGGACTTGATGGCCGACAGCAAGGCACCAAAAAACAGCACCTGCATGATGAAGGGCATTTTTTCGAGCACCAGCGTGGGCAGGATTTTCTGCGGGTCTTCCTTGAGCAGCAGGGCCGTCTGCTCGGGCATGATGATCAGCGCGCTGGCCACCAGAAACATCGGGACAAAGGCAAACAGGATGTAGAAGATGCCGCCAATGACCGGCCCCTTGGTCGCCGCGCTCTGGCTGTTGGCCGACATCACGCGCTGGAAAACGTCCTGTTGCGGAATCGAGCCGAACATCATCGTGATGGCCGCGGCAAAGAAAAACACCATATCCCTGAAGTTCGGTTCCGGCCAGAACCTGAACAGATCCTGGCTGGTGGCCAGGGCGACAACCTTGTCTGCGCCGCCGGCGAGGTTGCCGGCAAAAATGGCCAGCACGGCCAGGCCGGCGACCAGCACGATCATCTGGATGAAGTCGGTCACGGCCACCGACCACATGCCCCCAAACAGGGTGTAGGCCAGCACCGAGGCCGTGCCGATGATCATGCCGGTGGCCGTGCTGATGGCGCCACCCGACAGGAGGTTAAACACCAGCCCGAGCGCCGTGATCTGGGCCGCCACCCAGCCGAGGTAGCTGATCATGATGATGATGGAGCACACCACCTCGATGGTGCGGCCGTAACGCTCGCGGTAGTAGTCGCTGATGGTCAGCAGGGACATCTTGTAGAGCTTGCCCGCAAAAAACAGGCCCACCAGGATCAGGCAGGTGCCGGCGCCAAAGGGGTCTTCCACCACGCCATTCAGGCCGCTGCTGACGAATTTGGCCGGAATGCCCAGCACGGTTTCAGAGCCGAACCAGGTCGCAAACGTCGTCGTCACGATCATGATCAGCGGCAGATTGCGCCCTGCGATCGCATAGTCGGCGGTGTTCTTCACGCGCCGGGCGGCGTACAGGCCGATGATGATGGTGATCAGAAGATAGACAAAAACCAGGGTCAAGAGCACGGCGATCTCCTCAGGAATGCGTGATTATCACCAGATTTGCAGGCTCAAAAAAGCCGGATTTTCAGCACCATTTGCATGGCCAGCAGGCCCAAAGCAAAACCCAGACCACCATAAATCAGGCTTTGCAGCAGCTTGTTGGTGCGCCGCTGCTCCTGCAGCAGCTCCTGAAGCTCCCGACGGTTTCCGCCGCTCTGGCCCTTGAGGTACTGCTGCAACAGGCGCGGCAGGCCGGGCAACAGCTTGGCGTAGGTCGGCGCCTCGGCCTTGAGTTGCTCCAGCAGTTTTTCAGGGCCAACCTGCTCGAGCATCCAGGTCTCCAGGAAGGGCTTGGCCGTGCTCCACAGGTCCAGCTCGGGGTCCAGCTCCCGGCCCAGGCCTTCGATGTTGAGCAGGGTTTTCTGCAGCAGCACCAGCTGCGGCTGGATCTCCACATGGAAACGGCGCGAGGTCTGGAACAGGCGCATCAACACCATGCCCAGCGAAATTTCCTTCAGCGGACGATCAAAGTAGGGTTCACAGACGGAACGGATGGCCGACTCCAGCTCATCCACCCGCGTCTGCGACGGCACCCAGCCGGATTCGAGATGCAGCTCGGCCACCCGCTTGTAGTCGCGCCGGAAAAAGGCACTGAAATTCTGCGCCAGGTATTCCTTGTCGACCTCGGTGAGCGTGCCCACAATGCCGAAGTCCAGCGAGATGTAGCGGCCGAAGGTCGCGGGATCCAGGCTGACCTGGATGTTGCCGGGGTGCATGTCGGCATGAAAAAAACCGTCCCGGAAGACCTGGGTGAAAAAGATGGTGACGCCGTCACGCGCCAGCTTTTTCATGTCCACGCCGGCGTCCCGCAGGCGCTGCACCTGGCTGATGGGCACGCCGTCCATGCGCTGCATCACCATCACGTCGGGCATGCAGAAATCCCAGACCATTTCCGGAATCAGCACCAGGTTCAGGTCCTGCATGTTGCGGCGCAGCTGGGCCGCATTGGCAGCTTCGCGCAGCAGGTCGAGCTCGTCATGCAGGTACTTGTCGAATTCGCCCACCACTTCACGCGGCTTCAGGCGTTTGCCGTCGGTCGACAGGCCTTCGACCCAGCCGGCCATCATGTGCATCAGCGCCAGGTCTTTTTCGATCGCGGGCAGCATGTTGGGACGCAGCACCTTGACCGCCACCTCCCGGCCGCCGGGCAGCGTGGCAAAGTGAACCTGCGCAATCGAGGCGCTGGCCACGGGCTGGCGCTCGAAGGTTTCGAAGATGGCGGCTATCGGTCGGCCGAAGGCTTTTTCAATGATGGCAATGGCCACATCCGAGTCGAACGGCGGGACCCGGTCCTGCAGGCGGGCCAGTTCGTTGGCGATGTCCAGCGGCAGCAGGTCGCGGCGGGTCGACATGACCTGGCCGAACTTGACAAAAATCGGGCCCAGGCTCTCAAGGGCTTCGCGCAGGCGCTCGCCGCGAGGCGCTTTCAGGTTCCGGCCGACCGACACAATACGCGTCAGCATGCGGACCCAGGGCCTGCTGAAACTGGAAAGCACCAGTTCGTCGAGGCCGAAGCGCAACACCGTCCAGACGATGAAAACGCCCCTGAAAAGGCGGCTCATGCGGCAGCTTTCGGAGGCTCCGTCACCGGCGGCACGCCGGGCTGCACCGGGGAAGCGGACGAAAACGGCCGCGGCGCCTGGGCCAGAAACTGCCGCAAGCCCGTCAGGCCCTGGCGCGCCGCGCTGGCCAGCGTATGGGCCGGCACATCGCCGATCAGACGCGACAGGTCTTCCTCCACATCCCAGCGCAGGTTGTCCGCCAGCCAGCCGAGTTCGGCGGCCAGCTGGACATCGCCCTCAATCTTGACCGGCGGCGCCTTGCCAGCCAGCACCGACTGCAGCACCACGCCCGGTGATTCCGGCGCCACCGCCAGCAACAGATCCGGCTTGGTCGCGGCCGGCGCACGGTCCACCAGTCCCGCGGGGGTGATCAGCAAATCCAGGGCAAACACACCCCAGCGAACATGGATCACGCTGCCTTTTTTGCGCAAAAGACGGTTCTGCGCCTCTTTTTCCTGCATCAGGACATGGTTGAGCAACAGGACAAGCTTCTGCTGCCCTTCATCAACCGCCCAGGGGGGGGGCTGAAAACGGGTGGCCAGGGACTGCAGAAAAGAAAAAGGGGACGTGGTATTCATACGTCCCCGATTTTGCAGCAGATTGAAGAAAGCCCCTCCATCGACCAAACGATTGAAGGGGCTTTAATTCAGCAAGGGCCGCGGATCCGGCTTCGCCGGTCCGCAGGCGCAGCGCGCGAACGTCAGGGCTATTGCAATGCCTGGACGCCCGCCACCAGCCAGCCGCCGCCGTTGCGCGGCTTGGTCATGTTCCACACTTCACGGAAGGGGCTCGGGCCTGCCGAGGCGTCTTCACGGATCATGCCGGAGAACTCCACGCTGGCCATGTAGACATCGCTGAGCTCTTCAATGCCCAGCAGCTGGGCGTCGAGCATGACCACATCGGTCTTGTTGGTCACGCCGCCGGTGTGCGATTCACGGTCAGCCAGCTGCGCCTTGATCTGCTCGAGCATCTCGTCGGTCATCATGGCGCGCAGGCTGTTGACATCGGAACGGTCCCAGGCGTCCTGCAGGGTCACGAAGTTGGCCTTGCAGGCCTTGAGGAAACCTTCGGCATCAAAACCTGCCGGCACACCCCAGGACTGCGAACCGCCGAGGGCGGAACCGATCATCGAGCCGCCGGTAGCGGCGCCCGCGCCCGCCTTGTTGGCCTCAAACGCCATGCTGCTGCGCTCCCAGGGTCGGGCCGAGGCGTCGTTACCGACGTTTTCCGGGCTGTAGTTGCGCGGCGTGGTGGCGTTGCCCGCTCCCTGCATGGCATAGGGCGTCGCGCCCTGGCCGTTGTTGGCCTTGAGCTTGCGCATGATGAAACCGACGACCACCATCACCAGCATGGCGAGCAGGGCAAACATGATGATCTGGCCAAAAGCGCCGCCCAGGCCGAGCGAAGAGGCCAGCCAGGCCAGACCCAGACCCGCGGCCAGACCGCCCAGCATCGCACCCCAGGGCTTCTTGGGCGCTGCCGCAGCGGCTCCGGTGTTGGCCGGCGCGGCCGGTGGGGTGGCCTGACGCTGCGTCACATTGGACGACTGGCGGCCGATCGAACCCCCGCCGCCCATGCGTTTGGCTTCCGCAGGCGCATACGCCAGGAGCATGGTGGTGGCCAGGACAGCCGCCAGAATCGCAGACCAAAGTTTCATACCGTCTCCTCTAATTAAATGTCTCAACACTTGATTCCAACATGTAATGCCACTACCCCGCCGGTGAGGTTGTGATAGTCCACATGGCCGAAACCACCTTTATGCATCAGGGCCTTTAGTTCTTCCTGGCTGGGATGCATGCGGATGGACTCCGCCAGATAGCGGTAACTCGAGTCGTCGTTGGCCACCAGCTTGCCCAGGCGGGGCAAGACCTTGAAGGAATACCAGTCGTAGGCCTTTTCCAGCGGCTTGGCAATTTTGGAGAACTCCAGCACCAGCAGCTTGCCGCCGGGCTTGAGCACGCGGTTCATCTCCTTGAGCGCCTCATCCTTGTGCGTCATGTTGCGCAAACCGAAAGCCACCGTCACCAGATCGAAACGGGCGTCTGCAAAAGGCAGATGTTCGGCGTCACACACGGTCGTCGGCAACACCTTGCCGGCATCCAGCATGCGGTTGCGGCCTTCACGCAGCATGGCTTCATTGATATCGGTGTGCACCACGCAGCCAGTGCTGCCAACTTTTGAGGCGAACGCCAGCGCCAGGTCGCCGGTGCCTCCGGCGATGTCCAGTACACACTGGCCTTCCCGGACATCGGCCACCATCACGGTGTAGGCCTTCCAGACCCGGTGCAGCCCCATGGACATCAGGTCGTTCATGACGTCGTATTTCGGCGCGACGGAATCGAACACGCCACGCACGCGGCGTGCCTTGTCCTTTTCATCAACCGACTCAAATCCGAAATGGGTGCTGCTCATAAGGTAATGCTAGGGGTGAATGCCGGCAATTCAAGCGACAACCCTGCCCCTGATTGGGGCATTGCCGGGGATTTATGTTGAAAAACAACAGCTGTGCCCAAACGTCGGGCGCCGTCAGCTATGAAAAATATAGCAAGCGAGGGTTTGCCCGTATCCACCATCAATGGCTGCCGCAGGCATGACCGCCCGCCGCGATCATGGGCGCATCGCGCTGCATGCCGGCCGTCTCCAGGCGCTGCAGGTAATCGGTCCACAAACGCGCCTGCTCCGACCCCAGGAAGTGAAGGTAGTCCCAGGAAAAAATGCCGCTCTCATGGCCGTCCGAAAAAACTGGCTTGACGGCATAGTTGCCGATGGGCTCGAGTTCGACCACCGTGACCTCGCGTTTGCCGGTCTGCAGCACCTCCTGGCCGGGGCCGTGGCCCTGGACTTCGGCCGAGGGCGAATAAACGCGCATCAGTTCGAACGGAATCTTGAACTCGCTGCCGTCCGAAAACGCAATCTCCAGCACCCGTGACTGGGCGTGCACGGTCAGCGCGGTGGGGGTGGGGGTGTCGGGGGTCAGGCCTGCCATGAATGTTTCCTTCGGTGAATCAGACCAGCACGCGTTCGATGCCGCCGTTGTTGGCCGCTTCGACATAACCGGGCAGCCACTCCTTGCCGAGGATCTGGTTGGCCATTTCCACCACGATGTAGTCGGCCTCGAGCAAGCCGTTTTGCAGGTCGTCGCCATACCGGGTCAGCCCCTGCAGGCAGCTCGGGCAGCTGGTGAGGATCTTGACGTTGCCGGCTTCCGCCACCGCGCCGCTGGCGCGCAGCGTGGCCTCGTCCTTGCGCAGCTCTTCTTCCTTGCGAAAGCGGATCTGCGTGGAGATGTCCGGTCGCGTCACGCCCAGGGTGCCCGACTCGCCGCAGCAGCGCTCGGACTTGAGCACCTGGTCACCGAGCAGGGCCTTGACGGTTTTCATCGGCTCCTGAAGCTTCATCGGGCTGTGGCAGGGGTCGTGGTACAGGTAGCCCTGGCCCGGCTGGTCGGTGCGCAGGGTGATGCCTTTTTCGAGCAGGTACTCGTGGATGTCGATGATGCGGCAGCCCGGGAAAATCTTGTCGAACTCATACCCCTGCAGCTGGTCGTAACAGGTGCCGCAACTGACCACCACGGTCTTGATGTCCAGGTAGTTCAGCGTGTTGGCCACGCGGTGGAACAGCACCCGGTTGTCGGTGATGATTTTCTCGGCCTTGTCGAACTGGCCGCTGCCGCGCTGCGGGTAACCGCAGCACAGGTAACCGGGCGGCAGCACGGTCTGCACGCCGGCATGCCAGAGCATGGCCTGGGTCGCCAGACCGACCTGCGAAAACAGGCGCTCAGAGCCGCAACCGGGGAAATAAAACACCGCCTCGGTCTCGGCCGTCGTACTGGCGGGATTGCGGATGATGGGGACGTAGTCCTTGTCCTCGATGTCCAGCAGCGCACGCGCGGTTTTCTTGGGCAGGCCGCCCGGCATCTTCTTGTTGATGAAGTGGATCACCTGCTCCTTGACCGGCGCCGGACCGACCGTCGCGCGCGGCCTGGCCGTCTGTTTGCGCGCCAGGCGCTTGAGCAGCTCGTTGGCCATGCGCTGGGCCCTGAAGCCGACGTCCACCATCGCGCTGCGCATGAACTTGATGGTCTGCGGGCTGGTCGCGTTCAGGAAAAACATGGCCGCTGCATTGCCGGGCCGGAAGGACTTCTGGCCCATCTTGCGCAGCAGGTTGCGCATGTTCATGGACACCTCGCCGAAGTCGATGTCCACCGGACAGGGGCTCAGGCACTTGTGGCAGACCGTACAGTGGTCGGCCACGTCCTCGAACTCCTCCCAGTGCTTGATGCTGATGCCGCGCCGCGTCTGCTCTTCGTACAGAAAGGCCTCGACCAGCAGCGAGGTCGCCAGGATCTTGTTGCGCGGGCTGTACAGCAGGTTGGCGCGCGGCACGTGGGTGGCACAGACCGGTTTGCACTTGCCGCAGCGCAGGCAGTCCTTGACGCTGTCGGCAATGGCGCCGATGTCGGACTGCTGCATGATCAGCGACTCGTGGCCCATCAGGCCGAAACTGGGCGTGTAGGCGTTGGTCAAGTCTGCAAACAGGCTCTCGGGCACGGAGTTATCAGTCTTTTTGGCCTTTTGCCCAATATCCACGGGCGCAACCAGCTCCTGATTTCGTAGCAGCTTGCCTTTATTGAAACGCCCTTCGGGGTCCACGCGCAGCTTGTAATCGGCAAACGGCTGCAGCTCGGCATCGGTCAGGAATTCCAGCTTGGTGATGCCGATGCCGTGTTCGCCGGAGATCACGCCGTCGAGCGAGCGCGCCAGCACCATGATGCGGGCGACCGCCTCATGCGCAGTCTGCAGCATCTCGTAGTCGTCACTGTTGACCGGCAGGTTGGTATGCACATTGCCGTCGCCGGCATGCATGTGCAGCGCAGCCCAGACACGGCCCTTGAGCACCTGCTTGTGGATGGCGCTGCACTCGGCCAGGATGGGCGCAAAGGCGGCGCCCGAAAAAATGGCCTGTAGCGGCGCGCGCAGCTGGGTTTTCCAGCTGGCACGGAGCGAATGGTCCTGCAACTGCGGAAACAGCGTGTCCACATCGCGCAGCCAGCCCGACCACAGGGCGCGGACCTCACTGACCAGCGCCAACGCCTGACCAACGCGGTCTTCCAGCAGTTCAGCCGAGGGGATCTCGCCGGCATCGTCCGACTTGCCCAGTGGCAGCTTGCCCTTGAGGAAAAAGGCCTCGAGCGCGTCGCACAGCTTGACCTTGTTGGCCAGACTCAGCTCGATGTTGATGCGTTCGATGCCGTCGGTGTATTCGGCCATGCGCGGCAGCGGAATCACCACGTCCTCGTTGATCTTGAAGGCGTTGGTGTGGCGCGAAATGGCGGCGGTCCGCTTGCGGTCCAGCCAGAATTTCTTGCGCGCGTCGGGGCTGATGGCAATGAAACCCTCGCCGCGGCGCGAATTGGCGATGCGCACAACTTCCGAGGTCGCGCGCGCCACCACGTCCGCGTCGTCGCCGGCGATGTCGCCGAACAGCACCATCTTGGGCAGACCGCCGTGGGTTTTGGACTTGGTCGCATAACCGACCGCCTTCAGGTAACGGTCGTCCAGGTGCTCCAGGCCGGCCAGGATGGCGCCGCCGCGCTTTTGCTCGGCGAACATGAAGTCCTTGATTTCGACAATGCTGGGGACCGCGTCCTTGGCATTGCCGAAAAACTCCAGGCACACCGTACGCGTGTGCGCCGGCATGCGGTGCACGATCCAGCGCGCGCTGGTGATCAGGCCGTCGCAGCCTTCTTTCTGGATGCCGGGCAGGCCGCTGAGGAACTTGTCGGTCACGTCCTTGCCCAGGCCTTCCTTGCGGAAGGTCTTGCCGGGGATGTCGAGGCGTTCGGTGCGCACGGGCGTTTTGCCATCGGCCTCGAAATATTTCAGCTCGAAGCTGGCCATCTCGGCGTCGTGGATCTTGCCCAGGTTGTGGTTCAGGCGGGTGACCTCCAGCCACTGCGCCTCGGGCGTGACCATGCGCCAGGAGGCGAGGTTGTCGAGCGCCGTGCCCCAGAGCACGGCTTTTTTGCCGCCGGCATTCATGGCGATGTTGCCGCCTATGCAGGAGGCCTCGGCCGAGGTCGGGTCCACCGCAAAGACATAACCGCCGCGCTCGGCCGCATCGGCCACGCGCTGCGTGACGACGCCGGCTTCGGTCCAGACGGTGGCCACGGGCTGGTCCAGCCCGGGCAGCGCCACCTGCTCGACCTCGGTCATGGCCTCGAGTTTTTCGGTGTTGATGACGGCCGACTTCCAGCTCAGCGGAATGGCGCCGCCGGTGTAGCCGGTGCCGCCGCCGCGCGGAATGATGGTCAGCCCCAAGTCAATGCAGCCCTTGACCAGGCCGGCCATCTCGACCTCGGTGTCCGGCGTCAGCACGACAAACGGGTATTCAACGCGCCAGTCGGTCGCATCGGTCACATGCGAGACACGAGACAGGCCGTCGAACTTGATGTTGTCCCTGAGCGTGAACTTGCCCAGCCGGCGCGCGGTCTGGCGACGCAGGTCGGCCATGTCCTCGAACGAGGTGGAAAAACGATTGACGGCCGCGCGCGCTGTTTCGAGCAGCTCGCCCACAACGGCATCACGCTGGCTGTCCGCCTCGGGCGTGCGGCGTTTTTCGACCTCGGAGAGGCGGTGCTGCAGGGCCTCGACCAGCATCCTGCGGCGCTTGGGGTTGTCCAGCAGGTCATCCTGCAGATAGGGGTTGCGCTGCACCACCCAGACATCGCCGAGCACCTCATACAACATGCGGGCCGAACGACCGGTGCGGCGCTCGTCGCGCAGCAGGTTGAGCAGGTCCCAGGCCCGTTCGCCGAGCAGGCGAATCACGACCTCGCGGTCGGAAAACGAGGTGTAGTTGTAGGGAATTTCGCGGATGCGGGCTTGCCCATGCACCGCGTCGGGTGTCGCGTCGGCAGCGAAAACGTTCAGTTCTTGGAGGGTGTCAGGGGCGTTCATCGTGGGGGAAATTCCGCCGCGGTCAGCGGCCGTGCGTGCTGTAGGCCTATGTTACCGCAGTGCCACATTTGTTCCGGATTGGCCCTGACCCTCGTGGAAACCCGCTTGTAGGCGCAGTGTCAAATGGCTTAAATCCAACTGTCATAAATCTTTTTTAGACTAACGGTTTATTGTTTGTCCATCCGTTCCAATCAGGAGTTGTAATGAAAAGAAGCCTCACCGCGATCACTTTGGCCGCGTGTGCCCTCGTCGCACCCGCCATCGGCCATGCGCAAACCGAAGTCCAGTGGTGGCACTCCATGGGCGGCGCCCTCGGCGAGTGGGTCAACGACCTGGCCAAGGACTTCAATGCCAGCCAGAAGGACTACAAGATCACGCCGACCTTCAAGGGCAGCTACGACGAGTCCATGACTGCCGCCATCGCCGCCTACCGCGCCGGCAATGCGCCGCACATCCTGCAGGTCTTCGAGGTCGGCACCGCCACCATGATGGCCTCCAAGGGCGCGATCAAGCCGGTCGGCGAAGTCATGAAACAGTCCGGCCTGCCTTTCGATCCGGGCGCCTACGTGCCTGCGGTCGCCGGTTACTACACGGCGCCCAACGGCCAGATGCTGAGCTTCCCCTTCAACAGCTCGACACCGGTGTTTCATTACAACAAGGACGCGTTCAAGGCCGCCGGTCTGGACCCCGAGAAACCACCGACGACCTGGCCCGAAGTGGCACTGGCCGCCGCCAAGCTCAAGGCCTCGGGCCACAAGTGCCCGTTCACCACCAGCTGGATCAGTTGGACGCAACTGGAAAGTTTCTCGGCCTGGCACAACGTGTTGTACGCGACCAAGAACAACGGTTTCGGCGGCCTGGACACACGTCTGGCCTTCAACACCCCGCTGCATGTGCGCCACATCGAAAACCTGGCCAACATGGCCAAAACCGGCCTGTTCGTCTACAAGGGCCGCAACAACGCGGCTGACGCGACCTTTGTCTCGGGCGAATGCGCGATGGCCACCGGCTCGTCAGCCCTCTACGGCAGCGTGACGCGCAACGGCAAGTTCGGCTACGGCATCGGCACCCTGCCCTACTACCCCGATGTGCAGGGCGCACCGCAGAACACCGTGATCGGCGGCGCCAGCCTGTGGGCCATGTCGGGCAAAAAGCCGGAAGAGTACAAGGCCATCGCCTCCTTCTTCAGCTACCTGTCAAAACCTGAAGTGGCAGCAGCCAGCCACCAGCGCACCGGCTACCTGCCGGTCACCAAGGCATCCTTCGAGATGACCGACAAGTCCGGTTTCTACAAGAAAAACCCGGGCACCGACGTGTCGGTCACCCAGATGATCCGCAAAACCACGGACAAGTCGCGCGGCGTGCGTCTGGGCAACTTCGTGCAGATTCGCACTATCATTGATGAAGAACTCGAAGGCGTCTGGAAAGGCAGCAAAACCCCGAAAGATGCGCTCGATACGGCCGTCAAGCGCGGCAACGAGCAGCTCGAGCGCTTCCAGAAAGCCAACAAGTCCTGATCAGGCGGGGCGGTGTCCGCACCGCCCCTTGCAAGCCAATATAGCTGCCAACCCCCGTTCTACGGGATTCGGCGGCTATTATTTTTATAGCGTCTCATGGAAAAACGGGTTCTTTTCAAATCGGTCTGGCTGCCCTGGGTGCTGATTGCACCTCAGATGGCGGTGATCCTGGTTTTCTTTTTCTGGCCAGCTGGCCAGGCGCTGTACCAGAGCCTGCTACTCGAAGATGCCTTCGGCTCCTCGAGCGAATTTGTCGGCCTGGAAAATTTCCGCCGCCTGTTCGCCGATCCGTCCTACCTCGAGTCCTTCTATACCACCGCCATCTTCTCCGGCCTGGTGGCAGTATCGGGACTGACCATCGCCCTGCTGCTGGCTGTCATGGCCAACCGCGTGGTGCGCGGCGCCGGCATCTACAAGACCCTGCTGATCTGGCCGTACGCCACCGCGCCCGTCGTGGCCGGCGTGCTCTGGCTGATGATGTTCGCCTCGCCCTACGGCGTGCTGGCCTATGCCCTGCGCGAAGTCGGCTTCGAGTGGGACCATGTGCTCAACGGCAACCACGCGATGGCGCTGATCGTCATGGCCGCCGTCTGGAAGCAGATTTCCTACAACTTCCTGTTCTTCCTGGCGGGCCTGCAGTCGATTCCGCATTCGCTGATCGAGGCCGCCACCATCGACGGCGCATCCCCGTGGAAACGTTTCTGGAGCATCGTGTTCCCGCTGCTGTCACCGACCACCTTCTTCCTGCTGGTCATCAACATCGTCTACGCCTTCTTCGACACCTTCGCCATCGTCGATGCGGCCACGCACGGTGGGCCCGGCAAGGACACCTCCATCCTGGTCTACAAGGTGTATTACGACGGCTTCAAGGCGCTGGACATCAATGGTTCTGCCGCGCAATCGGTGGTGCTGATGGTGATCGTCATCACGCTGACAGTGGTCCAGTTCAAGTTTGTCGAGAAGAAGGTGAATTACTGATGATCCAGAAAAACCCCATCCTCGACTTCTTCTCGCACCTGATCCTGATCCTCGGGGTGCTGATCGTCTTTTTCCCGATCTACGTGACCTTCATCGGTTCCACGCAAACCGCCGCGCAGATCATGACCAGCAACCCGATCTCGCTGCTGCCGGGCAACAATTTCATCGAAAGCTACCGGCTGGCGCTGTTCGGCGGCAAGACCGAGGCCGGCGCCAGCATCGGTGCGGCCGGGCCGATGATGCTGATCAGCCTGTCCAGCGCGCTGATCATCGCCATCGGCAAGATCGCGATTTCACTGCTCTCGGCCTTTGCCATCGTGTACTTCCGCTTCCCATTCAAGAACATCGTGTTCTGGATGGTCTTCGTCACGCTGATGCTGCCGGTCGAGGTGCGCATCGGCCCGACCTACGAAGTGGTGTCCAACCTGGGCATGCTCAACAGCATGGCCGGCCTGACGGTGCCACTGATCGCCTCGGCCACGGCCACGTTTTTGTTCCGGCAGTTTTTCCTGACCGTGCCCGACGAGCTGGTCGAAGCCGCACGCATGGACGGCGCGGGTCCGATGCGCTTTTTCAAGGACGTATTGCTGCCGCTGTCGAAAACCTCGATCGCCGCGCTGTTCGTGATCCAGTTCATCTACGGCTGGAACCAGTACCTGTGGCCGCTGCTGGTCACCACTGATGAAAGGATGTACCCCATCGTGATGGGCATCAAGCGCCTGATTTTCGGCGAGGTGTACATCGAATGGAACGTGGTGATGGCGACGGCCATCCTGGCCATGCTGCCACCTGCCATCGTCGTGATGCTGATGCAGAAGTGGTTCGTCAAGGGTCTTGTGGATACGGAAAAATAATGGCTTCAATTCAACTCAAAGACGTCGTCAAGAAGTACGGCAAGGGCAAGCAGGAACTGCAGGTCATCCACGGCGTCAACGCCGAAATCGCCGACCACGAATTCATCGTCATCGTCGGGCCGTCGGGTTGCGGCAAGTCCACCCTGCTGCGCATGGTGGCCGGCCTGGAAGAAATCTCCGGTGGCGAGATCTCCATCGGTGGGCGGGTGGTCAACGAGCTGGAGCCGGCCGAGCGCGACATTGCCATGGTGTTCCAGAACTACGCGCTCTACCCGCACATGAGCGTGTTCGACAACATGGCCTACGGCCTGAAGATCAAGAAAATGCCGCTGGCCGAGATCAAGCAGCGCGTCGACAAAGCTGCCGGCATTCTGGAACTGGGCCACCTGCTGGACCGCAAGCCGCGTCAACTTTCCGGCGGCCAGCGCCAGCGCGTGGCCATGGGCCGCGCCATCGTGCGCCAGCCGCAGGTGTTTTTGTTCGACGAGCCGCTGTCCAACCTGGACGCCAAGCTGCGCGTACAGACCCGGCTGGAGATCCAGAAACTGCACCGCGAACTCGGCATCACCTCGCTGTTCGTCACCCACGACCAGGTCGAGGCCATGACCCTGGCGCAGCGCATGATTGTCATGAACGCCGGCCGCATGGAGCAGTTCGGCACGCCCGAAGAGGTCTACAACCGTCCAGCCACCACGTTCGTGGCGAGCTTCATGGGCTCACCACCGATGAACCTGCTCAAACACGCGCCCAATGCCGACTTCGGCGGCAAACCCGGCACCATCCTCGGCATCCGCCCCGAGCACCTGCAGGTCGGCGCCACGGGCTGGGCCGTTCAGGTCGACACGATGGAGATGCTGGGTGCCGAGCGGCTGGTGTACTGCCGTTTCGGCGACGAATTCCTGATTGTCCGCACCGATGAAAGCCAGGCCACGCCCGAGATCGGGGCCACCATCCATGTCGCCCCCCGCGTCGACCGCCTGCACTGGTTCGACGCCGAAACGGGCAAGCGGCTTTGACCGACTGGCCCTACCCGCGCTGGATCGCCCACCGCGGTGCGGGCCGGCTCGCGCCGGAAAACACGCTGGCCGCCTTCAGGCTCGGTGCCAGCCACGGCTACCGCATGTTCGAATGTGATGTGAAGCTCAGTGCCGACGGCGTGCCCTTCCTGATGCATGACGCCACGCTGGAACGCACCACCAGCGGCCAAGGCACAGGCGGCGAACAGCCCTGGGGAGCGCTGTCGCGGCTGGACGCAGGCGGCTGGCACTCGCGGGCTTACGCCGGCGAGCCGTTGGCCAGCCTGGACAACGTCGCGCGGTATTGCCTGCGCAACGGCTATTTTCTGAACATCGAGATCAAGCCCACCCCGGGCGCGGAAGCGCATACCGGCACCGTCGTGGCCAACGCCGCGGCCCGCCTGTGGGAAGGTGCCGCCGTGCCGCCGCTGCTGACCTCGTTCCAGCCCGCCGCGCTGGAAGCCGCCAAAGTCGCACAACCGCAGCTGCCGCGTGGCCTGCTGCTCGACAGTTTGTGGAAGGGCTGGCTGGAAACGGCGCTGACGCTGGACTGCGCGGCGCTGGTCTGCAACCAGGCCCTGTGGGACAGCTCCACCGTGCTGCAGACCAAAAGCGCCGGGTTTCGTGCCTTAAGTTACACCGTCAACGACGAATGGGCGGCCCAGCGCCTGCTCGATCTGGGGACCGACGGCATCATCACCGACCGGGTCGACCTGTTCGCCCCCGACGCCTGAGCAGGACGATCAGGTTTTCCAGCCGCGCAGCAACAGCCACTGGCAGGTCGCGGCACCCACGGCCAGCAGGGCATAACTGGCCATCTTGCCGTCACGGCCAAAAATGACCAGCCCGGCCACCAGCAGAATCAGGGACGCTACAAAAACAATAGCTATCTGCTTAGGCAGGGAAAGGGCTAGTGGCTTTTTTGACCTGAAGAATCCGGCAAAAACATGGGCTGCCAGCACCATGAACAGCGCCACAAAGGCAGCCGGGGCCATGAAATTGAGCAACTGGTTGATCAGGTTGAGTGCAGTCATACCGGGGGATTTAAAGAAGTCAGGGGAAAGAACCAAGCGCTCCATCGGCACCCCGGCTTGCCCTGTATCAAGGGCATTGAAAGAATGTCCGCGTCCGGCCACCCCTTCAATTTTATAATCGGGCCATGTCAGTCTGGACCTTGGGCATCAACCATACCACCGCACCGCTCGATTTGCGCGGCCGGTTTGCGTTCGCCATCGACCAGATCGAGCCCACCCTGAGGGGCTTGCGCGAGTCGCTGGCCCGCCAGCCCGAGGCCACGCTGCTGTCGACCTGCAACCGCACCGAGATCTATTGCGCCGGCGACAAATCCGATCTCGAGCACACGCTCGAATGGCTGGCGCACCGCGGCGGTGTCTCGCCGGCCCTGCTACGCTCCCATGCCTACACCCTGGAAAACGACCACGCCGCGCGCCATGCCTTTCGCGTCGCCAGCGGGCTGGATTCCATGGTGCTGGGCGAGCCGCAGATCCTCGGCCAGATGAAGGACGCGGTTCGCGCCGCCGAAGACGCCGGTGCCATGGGCACCACGCTGCACCAGCTGTTCCAGCGCTCGTTCGCGGTCGCCAAGGAAGTCCGCACCAGCACCGAAATCGGCGCGCACAGCATCAGCCTGGCGGCCGCTTCGGTCCGGCTGGCCGGCCAGCTGTTCGAGGATTTGAGCGACATCAAGGTCCTGTTTGTCGGCGCGGGCGAGATGATCGACTTGGCCGCTACCCACTTTGCCGCCAAAAACCCGAAAGCCATGACCGTGGCCAACCGCACCCTGGAGCGCGGCGAAAAACTCGCCGGTCGCTTCGGTGCCGAGGTCATGCGTCTGGCCGACCTGCCGAGCCGTTTGCACGAGTTCGACGCGGTGATCAGCTGCACCGCCAGCACCCTGCCCATCATCGGCCTGGGCGCGGTCGAGCGCGCCGTCAAGCTGCGCAAGCACCGCCCGATGTTCATGGTGGACCTGGCCGTGCCGCGCGACATCGAGCCGGAAGTCAAGGAACTGCCGGACATCTACCTCTACACCGTCGACGACCTGGCGCATGTGGTGCAGACCGGCAAGGACAGCCGGCAGGCCGCGGTGGCCGAAGCCGAAGTCATCATCGATGCCGGTGTGCAGAACTTCATGCACTGGCTGGACCAGCGGCGCACTGTGCCGCTGATCCAGCAGCTCAACGCCCAGACCGACGAATGGCGCGCGCTGGAAATTGCCCGCGCCAAAAAACTGCTGGCCAAAGGCGAACCTGTGGATGCGGTCCTCGAGGCCCTGTCGCGCGGGCTGACGCAGAAAATGCTGCACGGCGCACTCGCCGAGCTGCATGCCGGCAATGCGGACACCCGCGAAGCGACGGCGCAAACCGTCTCGCGGCTGTTTCTGCGCGGCAACCTGCCCCGGGAACAGAAAGAGCGTTAGCGCCACTGTCGCGCGAACCACAGCCCGCGCGTCGGGCTGAACGCGGGGCCGGGTCACCGGCCGCCTGTCTCCTGAACGTTTTTGCTCCAGCCTTTCAATGAAACCTTTTCTCCGCCAGACCCTGGACCGCCAGATTTTCCGGCTGCACGAGCTCGATGCCCTGCTGTCGGCCGCTGACGTGGTCAGCAACATGGAGCGTTTTCGCAACCTGACGCGCGAACACGCCGAGGCCAGCATCGTGGTCACGCAGTACCAGCAACTGACGGCGCGCGAGGCTGATCTGGCCAGTGCGCAGGCCATGCTGGCCGAGGCGAAAGACGACCCCGAGATGGCGGCCATGGCCGAAGAAGAGATCACGGCAGCGCAGGCCGACATTGCCCGGCTGGACGAAGCCCTGCAGCTGATGCTGATCCCCAAGGACCCGGACGATGCGCGCCCGGCGTTCATCGAAATCCGCGCCGGCGCCGGCGGCGATGAATCCGCACTGTTCGCGGCCGACCTGTTTCGCATGTACACGCGTTACGCCGAGCGCAAGCGCTGGGCTGTCGAGATCATCAGCGAATCGGTCAGCGAGCTCGGCGGCTACAAGGAAGTGGTGCTACGCCTGGACGGCCCGCCTGATGCCCTGGGGGTCGGCGTTTACGGCAAGCTGCGTTTTGAGTCAGGCGGCCACCGCGTGCAGCGCGTGCCAGCCACCGAAACCCAGGGCCGCATCCACACCAGCGCCTGCACAGTCGCCGTGCTGCCCGAGCCCGACGAGGCGGTGGCCATCCAGATCAACCCGGCCGACCTGCGGATCGACACCTACCGTGCCAGCGGCGCCGGTGGCCAGCACATCAACAAGACCGACTCGGCGGTGCGCATCACCCACCTGCCGACCGGCATCGTGGCCGAGTGCCAGGAGGGCCGCAGCCAGCACGGCAACAAGGCCCAGGCGCTGAAGGTGCTGACCGCCCGCATCCATGAAAAAGACCGCTCCGAACGCGCTGCCAAGGATGCGGCCATGCGCAAGGGTCTGATCGGAAGTGGTGACAGAAGCGACCGTATCCGGACCTACAACTTTCCGCAGGGGCGGCTGACCGACCACCGCATCAACCTGACGCTGTACAAGTTGCTGTCCATCATGGAAGGCGATCTGGACGACGTGGTCACCGCCCTGCAGGTCGCACGTGGCGCCGAGCTGCTGGCGGACCTGGAAACCTCGTCCAACGGTTGAGGGCTGAATCTTCAATGCCGAATTGGCCTCCAGCCCTTGATCGACAAGCGCCATCAGCTCCTTTTTTCATAGCAATTCACCGTGTCTGAACCCCTCCCCCCGACCACCCTCACCTGCGCGCAGGCACTGACGGCCGCCCGGGCACTGGGGCTGGAGCGGCTGGACGCCCAGTTGCTGCTGCTGCACGCACTCGGCAAACCCGGCGCTGACCGCGCCTGGCTGCTCACCCATGACACAACGCCCTTGCCGCAGGAGACAGCGCGGTGGTTTCAGGAACTTAACCTGCGCCGCGCCGCCGGTGAGCCGCTGGCCTATCTGGTCGGGAGCAAGGAGTTTTTCGGCCTGGAACTGCAGGTGGATGGCCGCGTGCTGGTGCCGCGTCCGGACACGGAAACCCTGGTGGAATGGGCCCTGCAACAACTGGCCCAAGCGGGCATGCCGGCGTCCGCCCGGGTGCTCGACCTGGGCACCGGGAGCGGCGCGATTGCCCTGGCGCTGAAACAAAACCGGCCATCGCTTGACGTCACGGCAGTGGATGCCAGCAGCGATGCGCTGGCGGTGGCGGCTGCCAACGCACGGCAACACCAGTTGCCGGTCCATTTTTTGCAGAGCAACTGGTTCGAAAATGTAAGCGGCCTCTTTAACCTGATTGTCAGCAACCCGCCTTATGTGGCCGACGCCGACCCGCATTTACCCGCCTTGCGCCATGAACCCCTGCAGGCACTGACGGCCGGGAAAGACGGCCTGAGCGATCTGCGGCAAATCATCGACCAAGCGCCGACCTACCTGCAGCCGCAAGGCTGGCTGCTGCTCGAGCACGGCTACGACCAGGCCCGGGCGGTGCGCGAGCTGCTTGAGCAGCGGGGCTTTGCCGAAGTGCAGAGCCGGGCCGACCTGGCGGGCATCCCCCGCTGCTCGGGAGGACGCTGGCCCGACCCTGCTGCGGGCACCGGCAGCCAAACGGCGGGATAATCCCCCATTGATTTTCCGCTTCTGACATCCATTTATTCGAGCAAAGCAAAGGCCGGCTTTCCATCGGCCACCCAACACTCCCATCCAAAGGACCCCTCATGAACGATACCCAGCAACGCATTGACCAGATCGTCAAGTCCAGCGACGTCGTCCTTTTCATGAAAGGCACGGCCCAGTTCCCCATGTGCGGTTTTTCCGGACGCGCGATCCAGGTGCTCAAAGCCTGCGGCGTGACCAAGCCCGCCACCGTGAACGTGCTCGAGGACGAAGAGATCCGCCACGGCATCAAGGAATACAGCAACTGGCCGACCATTCCCCAGCTGTATGTCAAAGGCGAATTTGTCGGCGGCTCGGACATCATGATGGAGATGTACCAGAGCGGCGAGTTGCAGCAGGTGCTGGGCACACCCACCGAGTAAAGACTTTCCCGGACCTTCCCGCAGGCCTGCCCGTCACCGACAGGTCGTGGCGCCCTCAGGCCTGACGACCCTTTTACTGGGTGTACCCTTCACACGCGCCGGCATTGACACGGCCCTTGCACTCGCGCTTGAGCCTTGCAGAGCGCTCCCTGGCGGTTTCCTGCGAGCCGGGCATGAATTTGACGCTTTTGCCCGGTGGCGCATTGACCGTCTTTTTGGCCTTCTTGCTGGCCGCCAGACTTGGACCGGCCGCCAGGCCCAGCAACAGGGATGCCGCCAACACGGCCGCCGTGCGACGTGCAAATGATGTGTGAATCATGTCCATCTCCTCCTCGTTAACGGGCTGTCCGCCGTCACACCGCTTTTTACACGATGGCAGGCCCTTACTGCAACCTGGCGTCGCCGTAGACCTGGTCATCCGGTGGCGCATCGGCCGGCAAGCGGAAACCCTCACTGGCCCAGGCACCCAGATCGATATTTTTGCAACGTTCGCTGCAAAAAGGCCTGAACCGGTTTTCGGGCGCGTAAATGCTGGGGCCGCCGCAGGTGGGGCAGACCACTGTTTTGGGTGGGGGCTGGTCTGGATTCATCGTCACAAGCTCAAGCTGGAAATCAGGGGGCAGGACGGGCGTCCACAGGCCGGTCTCAGGAACAAAGTGTCAGTTCGAAAGCGGCGTCATCGGTGCAGGCGTGCAGTCGGTCGTCACTTTCATGGCGCATGAGGCGCACGGAAACCATCAGGCGGTTGCCGCTGATCTCCGGAATCAGCCCCAAGCTCGGGTCAATCAGCAGGCGCAGAAGCTGGAAGGTACGTCCCTGTGGCAGGGTTTGCTGGTACTGCCCGCCCGCCGCCACGACTTTTTGCGGCAGACCGGAGTCGCGCAGCAGCTTGAGCAACATACGGACCGACTCGGCCAGCGGCACCAGCGTGGCGATCCAGCGCTGCAGGTCCTGCTGCCGCTGGCGTGCGTCAAAGTGCTGCCAGGCGAAATAAGCCGGCAGATCGAATTCACAGGTTCCGCCGGGAATACCGATGCGGCTGCGAATACTCATGAGCCAGTCGTTTTCAGTCAGGGACTGCCCAGCTTTTCCGGGCAGGCTGTTCAAGGCCGCGAAACACCCATCCAGCTGTCCGGTGACCTCGTCAAGCACCGCCTCGGAAATCGCCGGGTTGCCGCGGTAACCGTTGAGTGTGTGTTTCTGCCGGTCCAGGTCCTTGAGCACATCAGTCTTGAGGTCGGCACGGGCAGCCACGTCCATGATCTCAAAGATGGTCGTGATGGCGTAATGGTGGTCGGTCGGATGTTCGCGCGCGGCCAGTTCGCCCAAGCGGTGAAACAGATGCTCAAGTCGCAAATAGGTACGAATGCGTTCGTTGAAGGGATACTCGTAAAGGATCACTGCGATATATCTTTTTCAGCGGGTTGGTGGTCCGTCCATCATAGCCCGAAGCGCTGCGACAGTTGCCGCACCATGACCGCCAGCGCGGCCAGCGACAGGGGAGCATCGTTGTAAATGCAGATGTCGGCGGCAGCGAGCCGCTGTTCGCGGCTGGCCTGCCCGGCCATGACACGTTCCACCGCTTCACGCGTCCATCCGTTGCGCGCCATCACCCGGCTGACCTGGGTTGCCTCGCTGCAATCCACCACCAGCACCTGATCTACACGCTGGCGCCAGCGGCCTGACTCGACCAGCAGGGGAACATCAAACACGATACAGGCACTGGCGGCCTGCGCTGCCTGGCGGGCGGTTTCTTCGCCGACCAGCGGATGCACAATGGCCTCCAGCTGCTTTTTTGCCCCGGCATCCGCAAAAACCAGCTCGCGCATCACGTCGCGGTTCAAGCCGCCTTCCGGCGTGATGAACCGGGCACCAAACTGCTCTGCAATCCTGTCCATGGCAGCGCCTCCTGGCGCCGTGACCTGACGCGAAATGGCGTCGGAATCAATCACCGCAGCCCCGCAGTCGGCCAGCATCGTCGCAACCGTGCTTTTTCCGCTGCCAATCCCGCCCGTCAAACCCAAGCGCAATGCCCGCATGAGGCTACAACCCGATAGACCGCAGAATGGACTGGGGACCAAACACCATGGCCGTCAGCCCCGCACCTGCCAGGAAAGGGCCAAAGGGCACATACCCTCCTTCGCGCAAGCCACTGGAAAATTTCAACGCAATACCGACCAGGGCACCAATCACCGACGCCATCAGGATCATAGGCACCAGGGCGCTCAAGCCGAACCAGGCCCCCAGGGCCGCAAAGAGCTTGAAGTCTCCGTAACCCATGCCTTCCTTGCCGGTCGCCAGCTTGAAAGCCCAGTACACCAGCCACAAGGAAAGGTAACCGGCCACCGCACCCCACAGGGCATCGGTGAGCTGCACCGCCGGGTTCCAGCCCAGCGCGGCGACGATCAAGCCGGCCCACAGCAGCGGCAGGGTGACGTCGTCGGGCAACAGCGTGGTATCCCAGTCAATCAGCGCCAGTGCCAGCAAGGTGGCAGCAAAACCGCTCCAGGCCAGGCCGGTGGCGGTCAAGCCCCAGCGCCAGGCACAAAAGAAGAACAAGGCGCCCGTGACCGCCTCCACCATCGGATAGCGCCATCCGAACTTCGTGCCACAGACAGAACATTTCCCCTTCAGGAAAAGGAAACTCAGGATGGGAATGTTTTCGTACCAGGCAATCACATGGCCGCAGCTTGAGCAGCGGGAGCGGGGTACCATCAAATTGAATTTTTCGCCGCCGTCTTCGACCTTGCCAGCAAGCTCGGCGCATTCGGCCGCCCACTGCCGCTCCATCATTTTCGGCAGGCGGTAAATGACCACATTGAGGAAACTGCCGACCAGCAGACCCAAGATACCGGCCAGCGCGGCGTTGAATTCGGCAGGCAAACCGAGCGCGAGTCCGGGCATCAGACCACTTGACCCAGTTTGAAGATCGGCAGGTACATGGACACCACAATCCCGCCGATCAAGCTACCCAGGAACACGATGATGATGGGCTCCATCAGGCTGGACAGGCCGGCCACCATCTCATCGACTTCCGCCTCATAAAAATCTGCCGCTTTGCCAAGCATGTGGTCCACGGAACCCGACTCCTCGCCAATGGCACACATCTGCAGCACCATGGTGGGAAACAGGTTGGCATTGCCCATGGCCGCCGTCAGGCTGGTGCCCGTCGAGACTTCCTGCTGGATCTTCCGGGTAGCGTCCTCGTAAAGGGAGTTGCCGGAGGCGCCACCGACCGAGTCCAGGGCCTCCACCAGCGGCACACCTGCGGCGAACATGGTCGACAGCGTACGCGTCCAGCGGGCGATGCAGGACTTTTCAATCAGGGTGCCAAACACCGGCACTTTCAGCAGGAGGCGATCCATGAATTTCTGCACTTTTTCATTGCGCTTCCAAGCCTGCATGAAAAAATAAATACTTCCGCCTGTGCCACCGAAAATCAGCCACCAGTAAGCCACAAAAAACTCGCTGATGGCAATCACAATCAATGTCGGCGCCGGCAAATCCGCACCAAAGGACGAAAAGACCGTCTTGAAGGAGGGGATGACAAAAATCATGATCACCGCGACCACTACAAATGCGACAACCACCACCGATATGGGATACATCAAGGCTGATTTGATTTTCGATTTAATCGCCTCGGTTTTTTCCATGTAAACCGCGAGACGATCGAGCAGTTGCTCCAGAATACCGGCCGCCTCGCCCGCCTCCACCAGATTGCAATACAGCGCATTGAAGTACAGCGGGTATTTGCGGAATGCGGCACTCAGGGATGTACCGGTTTCCACATCGGTGCGTACATCGTTGAGCAGCTTGGTCACGCTGGCATTGGCGTTGCCGCGCCCGACAATGTCGAACGCCTGCAGAAGCGGCACACCCGCCTTCATCATGGTAGCCAGTTGACGGGTGAAAATGGCAATATCCTTGGGCTTGATCGATTTACCGGAGCGCATGCTGCGCTTCTTGATCTTGGTCGCCAGGACACCCTGCCGGCGCAAAGAGGCCTTGACCTGATTTTCTCCGACCGCCCGGGTTTCGCCCCTCACCTGCTTGCCATTGCGATCCTTGCCTTCCCACTCGAAGACAAATTCCTTGATGTCTCTGGATGTTGCAGTTGCCATGGTGCCTTCTTCAGTAGGAACGTGATGATTGGGACTCGAAATGTCCAGCGACGCAACAGCCCCGCTTGGTGAGGGACAAGAGCTTAAACATTGGTGCAGGCCAGGATTTCCTCGAGCGAGGTCATGCCGAGTTTGACTTTGTGCAGACCTGCTCCGCGCAGGCTTTTGACACCTTCGCTTTCTGCCTGCGCAGCGATTTCGAGTGCGCTGCCATCACGCAGGATGATCCGCTGGAGCTCCTCCGTGATGGGCATGACCTGGTAAACCCCCACCCGGCCCTTGTAACCGTTGTTGCACATGGAGCAGCCGACCGGCCGGTAAGGCGTCCAGGTGCCATCCACATCATCCTCCTTGAAACCCGCGTCCAGCAAGGTCTCGCGCGGAATGTCAGCGGGTGCCTTGCAGTTGGGGCAAAGGCGCCGCGCCAGTCGCTGCGCCGTGATCAGGATGACACTCGAGGCGATGTTGAAGGGGGCAATGCCCATGTTGCGCAGCCGCGTCAGCGTGGCTGGCGCATCGTTGGTATGCAGGGTGGAGAGCACCAGGTGGCCGGTCTGCGCAGCCTTGATGGAGATTTCGGCCGTTTCCAGATCGCGAATCTCGCCCACCATGATGATGTCCGGGTCCTGCCGCAAAAACGCTTTCAGGGCCACGGAAAATGTCAGGCCGGCCTTGTCGTTCATGCTGACCTGGTTGACGCCAGGCAGGTTGATCTCGGCCGGGTCCTCTGCCGTGGCGATATTCACGCCTGGCTTGTTCAGAATGTTCAGGCAGGTGTACAGCGACACGGTTTTGCCCGACCCGGTGGGCCCTGTCACCAGCACCATGCCGTAGGGACGCTGCACGGCGTTGAGCAGGCGCTCCTTTTCGACGGGTTCGTAACCCAGCGCATCAATACCGAGTTTGGCGCTGCTCGGATCCAGGATACGGATCACGATTTTTTCACCGAACATCGTGGGCAGGGTGCTGACCCGGAAATCGATCACCCGGTCAGGGCCGATTTTCAGCTTCATCTTCCCGTCCTGGGGAACCCGCTTTTCCGAAATGTCCATTTTCGAGATGACCTTGATCCGCGAGGCCAGCTTTTCCTTGATGGCCACAGGCGGCGAGGCAATCTCGCGCAACTCGCCGTCGATGCGAAAGCGCACCCGGTAGGTGTGCTCGTAAGGCTCGAAATGCAGGTCCGAGGCCCGCATGCTGAACGCGTCGAGCAGCATCTTGTGCAGGAACTTGACGACCGGCGCGTCCTCAACCTCCGAAACACCGGTGTCGTTGCTGTCCGCGCTGGCCGCCTCAGCGGTGGACTCATCAAATTCAAAATCATCACCAATGATGCTGTCCATGGCTTCGGACGCGGTGGTGGCAGACGCCTCCACCATCTTGGACAGCTTGTCGTATTCGGCAATGACCCAGTCCACGCCCATCTGGGTGGAAAACTTGATTTTTTCTGCGGCTTCCTGGTCGGACGGGTCGGCGGTGGCGACGATCAGGCGGTTGCTGCGCTTGCTCAGGACCACAATCCGGTAAGCCTGACAGATTTTGGTGTCCAGCAAACCCTTGGGCAAGCGCTGTGTATCTATCGCATTCAGATCAAGAAGAGGGGCCGCAAATGCGGTGGACATGGTGTGGGCAAGGTCCGACGGGGATACCGCGCCGGAACCGGTCAATTCGGCAATAAAGCTGGTACGCCCGCTCTGGGCCTTGCGAAAGATGTCCTCCGCGGCCTTCTGACCCAGCTTGCCGGCAATGACCAACGCCCTGCCCAAGCCGGGCAATGCCAGCGTGGCGGGTGCATTGCTTACAGAATCGACAGCTGCCATGGTTTTGAGAATCCAGCCCGAATTGATAAAATTGACATCATCGCCGATAGGTCTGGCGGTGTAAATCTAAAAGCGTTTTACCTCCAACCCGGTGTTGGAACAAAGCAAAGATCGGATATCAGCGGTCAGGAGCTGGGGATGATCGGGCGCGAACCATGAATGGTCGGGGTGAGAGGATTCGAACCTCCGGCCTCTACGTCCCGAACGTAGCGCTCTACCAGGCTAAGCTACACCCCGACAGGTGCCCAGTCCGGCGTCAGGAACGACGCTGCAGCAGCTGGGATGCCAATTGTAGCAAGGCCTCGCTGTAGGGGTTGCCCCCTAGTGCCGCCAATGCCTGGACAGCACGCTGAGCCTCCGCGGCTGCTGCATCCCGGGTCGCCTGCAGGGCACCGGTCTTGCGAACAATGGCCACAATTTCGGCCAGCTGACCCGTCCCGCCGGTCTCAATGGCCTGCCGGATGGTGACCTGCTCGTCCGCGGTGCCGCGCTGCATGGCGATGATCAGCGGCAGGGTCGCCTTGCCCTCGCGCAGGTCGTCCCCGAGGTTTTTCCCCATTTCCTCGGCGTCGCCGTCATAGTCCAGCACATCGTCAATCACCTGGAAGGCGGTTCCCAACGCCTGTCCATAGTCGGCGCACGCAAGCTCTATGTCAGCCGGCGCCTGCGCCAGCAATGCAGCCAGCCGGGCGCTCGCCTCGAACAACTTGGCGGTTTTGGAGCGGATCACGCGCAGATAGCCTTCCTCGGACAGGCCGGCATCGTGCATGTTCATCAATTGCAGCACTTCGCCTTCGGCAATGATGTTGGTCGCCTCGGCCAGGGTCTGCATGATGCGCATGTCGCCGGCATCGACCATCATCTGGAAGGCCCGCGAATACAGGAAGTCGCCGACCAGCACACTGGCCGGGTTGCCAAACGAGGCATTGGCCGTCGCCCGGCCCCGGCGCAAGGCGGACTCGTCAACCACGTCATCGTGGAGCAAGGTCGCCGTATGTATGAATTCCACCACAGCGGCCAGATTGAAACGCTGCTCGCCCCGATAACCCAAAGCGCCACACATCAGCAGCAGCAGCGCAGGACGCAGGCGCTTGCCACCGGCAGCGATGATGTACTGCGATACCTGGCTCACTAACGGCACCTCGGTGCTCAGGCGGCGCGCGATCACCGCGTCCATGGCTTGCATGTCGTCGGCAATCAGGGCCAGTGCGGCGGCGGTGCTAGAAGAATTTACAGACAAAACGGTCCAGACATGAGATTTCAGGAATTATAGAAAGCAAGCCCCCAGCCCGGCACACCCAGCGGCGCCGAATGGAAGTCCTGTGACAAATAATGGCGCCGTGCTAGAATCTAGGGCTCTGTGGAAATCCGTCCGCAGAACTCACATACGAGGTCTCACATGTACGCGGTCATAAAAACCGGCGGCAAACAATACAAAGTTGCCACTGGTGAAAAAATTAAAGTAGAACAGATTGCTGCGGACGTAGGCCAAGAGATCGTTATTGACCAGGTATTGGCTGTCGGAAGCGGCAGCACAATCACGGTTGGTACGCCCTTGGTGTCCGGCGCTACTGTTACGGTAACTGTCCTGTCTCACGGCAGGGGCGACAAAGTGCGCATTTTCAAAATGCGTAGGCGCAAGCACTACCAAAAACGTCAAGGTCACCGTCAGAACTTCACGGAACTGCAAATCGGCGCCATCGCCGGTTAAGCAGCGACGCACCAAGGAGTATTGAAAAATGGCACAGAAAAAAGGCGGCGGCTCTACGCGAAACGGGCGGGATTCCAAGCCAAAGATGTTGGGCGTCAAGAAATTTGGCGGCGAAGTGATCAACGCAGGCAGCATCATCGTGCGCCAGCGTGGCACCAAGTTCCATCCGGGCGTCAATGTCGGCATCGGCAAGGACCACACCCTGTTTGCACTGGTGGACGGTTCGGTATCGTTTGCTGTCAAGGGCTCGCTGAACAAGCACACCGTCAACGTGACACCAGCGTAAGCTGATCACTTCGATGGCATCGAAGCCCCGCTTGGTCGGGGCTTTGTTGTTTTGGTTCCTCTTGTTTTCCAATCTTTGTAAACTACCTTCAGGACTCAGTCAGCCCCTGCTGCCGGACACCCTTTAAAAATCATGAAATTTGTTGACGAAGCCTATATTGACATCGCCGCTGGCGATGGCGGGAGTGGCTGCGTCTCCTTCCGCCATGAAAAGTACAAGGAGTTCGGTGGCCCCAACGGGGGTGACGGCGGCCGCGGCGGGCATGTGTATGCCCTGGCGGACGTGAACCTGAACACCCTGGTGGATTTCCGGTTTTCGCGCCGCCACCACGCGCGCAACGGCGAGCACGGCATGGGCTCGGACATGTTTGGCGCCAAGGGCGACGACATCATCCTCAAAATGCCGGTGGGCACCATCCTGACCGACGCCGAAACCGGCGAGGTTCTGTATGAGCTGCTGGTGCCCGGCGAGGAAGTGCTGATCGCCAAGGGCGGCGACGGCGGCTTCGGCAACCTGCGCTTCAAGAGCTCGACCAACCGGGCGCCGCGCAGCAAGACGCCAGGCTGGCCCGGTGAGCACAAAAGCCTCAAGCTGGAACTGAAAGTCCTGGCCGATGTCGGCCTGCTGGGCATGCCCAACGCCGGCAAGTCCACCTTCATTTCGGCCATCTCCAACGCCAGGCCGCGTATTGCCGACTACCCCTTTACCACCCTGCACCCCAACCTCGGTGTGGTGCGGGTTGGCCCGGAACAGAGTTTTGTCGTTGCGGATTTGCCCGGCCTGATCGAGGGCGCCTCAGAAGGTGCCGGTCTGGGCCACCTGTTCCTGCGCCACCTGCAGCGCACCCGCCTGCTGCTGCACATCGTGGACATGGCGCCGTTTGATGACAGCGTGGATCCTGTTGCACAGGCCAAGGCCATTGTGGGCGAACTCAAGAAATACGATGAAGCGCTGTACAACAAGCCGCGCTGGCTCGTACTCAACAAGCTCGACATGGTGGATGCGGACAAGCGGGCCGCGCTGGTCAAGGACTTTGTCAAACGCTTCAAGTTCAAGGGCCCGGTCTTCGAGATCTCGGCCCTGACACGCGAGGGCTGCGAGCAGCTGGTCAAGACGATTTACCAGCACGTCAAGTCTGTGCAGAAAAGCGAGCAGGAACCTGAAGAGGTCGACCCGCGTTTTGCGGAGTTGCCGGCAGACCCGCCGGCAGCCGGCTGAAAACGCCTGCAGCCGCTCTTTTGCCGTGCTACATAAATAGTAGCTACTTGCGTCCAGCCACCAAGGGCTGGAGCACTAAAATGCCCTGAACATGCAGGAAAAAACAGTGTCCACCGTCCTCCTCAACGCCAGACGCATCGTCGTCAAGGTCGGCTCCAGCCTGGTCACCGATGAAGGCCGGGGACTGGACGCGCAGGCCATCGGCCAGTGGTGCCATCAGCTCGCCGTGCTGGTCAAAAGCGGCCGTGAAGTCATCATGGTCAGCAGCGGCGCCATCGCCGAGGGCATGAAACGGCTGGGCTGGGCAACTCGGCCCAAGGCCATCCATGAACTGCAGGCGGCTGCAGCGGTCGGTCAGATGGGCCTGGTGCAGGTCTACGAAAGCCAGCTGCGCGAAAACGGCGTTGGCAGTGCGCAGGTGCTGCTCACCCATGCCGACCTGGCTGATCGCGAACGGTATCTCAATGCGCGCTCCACCCTGCTGACCTTGCTGCAGCTCGGTGTGGTGCCGGTGATCAATGAAAACGACACGGTGGTCAACGACGAGATCAAGTTCGGCGACAACGACACCCTGGGCGCGCTGGTGGCCAATCTGGTGGACGCGGACGTGCTGGTCATCCTGACGGATCAGAAGGGCCTGTACACCGCCGACCCGCGCAAGGATGCTTCGGCGGGTTTTGTCCATGAGGCACAAGCCGGTGACCCGGCGCTGGAAGCCATGGCAGGCGGCGCTGGCTCCAGCATCGGCAAGGGTGGCATGATCACGAAAATCCTGGCGGCCAAACGCGCGGCCGGGTCCGGCGCCTCCACCGTGATTGCCTGGGGCCGCGAACCGAATGCCCTGATCCGCCTGACACAGGGCGAGGCCATTGGCACGCTGCTTGTTGCCCAGACGGGAAAGAACCAGGCCCGCAAGCAATGGATCGCCGACCACCTGCAGCTGCGTGGCGCCGTGACGGTGGACGCCGGCGCGGCCGTCAAGGTACGCGACGAGGGCAAAAGCCTGCTGCCCATCGGCATGACCACCGTGCAGGGCGAGTTTTCCCGCGGAGATGTGATTGCCATCCGCGACGGCGACGGCACCGAAGTTGCCCGGGGGCTGGCCAACTACTCCAGCGCCGAGGCCCGGCTGATCTGCCGCAAACCCTCTTCAGAGTTTGAAAAGCTGCTCGGTTACACCGGTGAAGCCGAAATGATTCACCGGACCAACCTCGTGCTTACGGCCTGAGTCCCTGGGTTTTGAGCAGGCGGACCATTTCCTCGACCGAGGACGGGGGCGCAGAGTTGTTGCAGGCCCCGGCCTTGGCCAGTTGCAGCGCGTGCCGCGTCGATGCGCTGCCGAAAAGCGAGCGCCACTCCGGCTTGTCGACCTTGACCCAGGTGCCTTCCGGGGTGTAGCGGGCATAGGTCTTGAGCTCCCCGCTGATGCAGCGCAAGCCTTCATAAAACACATTGCGCGCACCGCTGGCGCTGCTGGCAACCATCACGTAGCGGACAATCCCGTCGTCCGAGATACGCAAGGTGGCCGGATCCACGCCAAAAACCAGCGAGGACCCCGCCACATCAAAAGTCAGAAGTTTTCGCGTATCAAAAGCCGGTGGCGCCGGCACCTCGCCTTCTTTCCAGTCGAGGGGATCGGTGTTGATATTGGGCTGTGCCCAGGCCGCCAGGGAAAGGCCCAGCAAACATGCCGCCCCCCAGGATTTAAATGTCATGCTTGTCTTTTCTGGCAGCAGCCATGAAGCTGGTTTGGGGATCGGGCTCGAACGTTGCACCAGGAGGCAGCTCGAAAGAGGCGCCGGGCAAGCCGGGCCCGCGCAGCCCCTGGAGACCGGGCTCGCCCGAACCGGCATCGGCCGGATCGCGGTGGCGCATGCCGCCACGCAAATAGCGGTTCCGGTGGTCGGGCCGCGGCTCGAAGCGGTTGTCAAAACGCGGCACGAAACGCGACAGTTCGGTCAGCGCCATTTCATAGACGCCGCGCTTGAATTCCACAACGACGTCCAGCGGAACCCAGTAGTCGTTCCAGCGCCAGGCGTCGAACTCCGGATGGTCGGTCGCGCGCAGGTTCAAGTCCCAGTCGTGACCGACCAGCTGCAGGAGAAACCAGATCTGTTTCTGGCCTTTGTAATGTCCGCGCGCATCGCGGCGGATAAACCGGTCAGGCACCTCATAGCGCAACCAGTCACGGGTCCGGGCAAGCAATTGCACATGTTGCGGCATCAGCCCCACTTCTTCGTGCAGTTCGCGGAACATGGCCTGCTCGGGATTTTCGCCCCGATCAATGCCACCCTGCGGAAACTGCCACGAGTGGGTACGGATACGCTTGCCCCAAAATACCTGACTTCTCTGGTTGAGCAAGATGATGCCGACGTTGGGCCGAAAGCCGTCCCGGTCAAGCATAATCAAACCTCAATTTTTTAAACTGAGTCCATTATGCACAGCAGAATGCTCAGAGCCAAGCGCACGCCGGGGCGGCAGTCCCAAAAACCTCACGAAGCCCGGAAAAACCATCCATGAAAGCCTCCCAGTTCTTCATTTCCACCCTCAAGGAAGCGCCCGCCGACGCCGAGGTGGTGAGCCACCAGCTGATGATGCGCGCCGGCATGATCAAGAAACTGGGCGCCGGCATCTACAACTACATGCCCATGGGCCTGCGCGTGATCCACAAGGTGGAAGCCATCGTCCGCGAGGAAATGAACCGCGCCGGCGCGGTGGAAATGAGCATGCCGGTGATCCAGCCGGCCGAACTCTGGCAGGAAACCGGCCGGTTTGCCTCCATGGGGCCGGAACTGCTGCGCATCAAGGACCGCCATGGCCGCGACTTTGTGGTGCAGCCGACCAGCGAGGAAGTCATCACCGACGTGATGCGCCAGGACATCAAGAGCTACAAGCAGCTGCCCAAGAACCTGTACCAGATCCAGACGAAATTCCGCGACGAACGCCGGCCACGCTTTGGCCTGATGCGCGGGCGCGAGTTCATCATGAAGGACGCCTACAGTTTTGACCGCGACCAGACCGCCGCCAAAGCCAGCTACCAGGTCATGGCGCAGGCCTACCGCCGGATTTTTGACCGCTTCGGCCTGACCTACCGCGCCGTCGCGGCCGACAGCGGCGCGATTGGCGGTGACCTCAGCGAAGAGTTCCAGGTGATCGCCGCCACCGGCGAAGACGCCATCGTCTACTGCCCGGAGAGCGACTACGCCGCCAACATGGAAAAAGCCGAGGCGCTGGCGCCTCAGGGGGCGCGCCCTGCCCCGGCGCAGGACATGACCAGGACACCGACGCCAGGCAAAGCTACCTGCGCCGACGTGGCCGAACTGCTGGGGCTGCCGCTGGCACGCACCGTCAAGTCGCTGGTGCTGGCCACCGATGAACTCAACGACTACGACGAAGTAGTCAAGACCCAGGTCTGGCTGCTGCTGCTGCGCGGCGACCACGACATGAACGAAGTCAAGCTTGGCAAGCTGCCGGGGCTCAATGCAGGCTTCCGTTTTGCCACCGGAGAGGAAATTGACGAGCACTTTGGCTGCAAGCCGGGTTACCTCGGCCCGGTGGGCTTGAAGAAGCCGCTCAACATCGTGGCCGACCGGGAGGTGGCGGCAATGAGCGACTGGATCTGCGGCGCCAACGAAGCAGACTTCCACCTCACCGGCGTGAACTGGGGCCGGGACCTGCCCGAACCCGACCTGATCGCCGACATCCGCAATGTGGTCGCCGGTGACGCCTCCCCCGACGGCAAAGGCGTGCTGGCGATTGAACGCGGCATCGAAGTAGGCCATGTGTTCTATCTCGGCACCAAATACAGCCAGGCGATGAACGCGACCTTTCTCGACGAAAACGGCAAGCCGCAATTCCTCGAAATGGGCTGCTACGGCATCGGCATCACGCGCCTGCCGGCAGCAGCCATCGAGCAGAACCATGACGAGCGCGGCATCATCTGGCCAGACGCGATTGCACCTTTTACCGTGGTGCTCTGCCCCATCAGCCCGGACCGCTTTCCCGAGGTGAAAGCGGCGGCGGAGAAGCTCCATGACGAGCTGGTTGCGGCAGGCGTGGACGTGATCCTGGACGACCGGGGCGAACGGCCTGGGGCCATGTTTGCCGACTGGGAACTCATCGGGGTGCCGCATCGCGTCACCATCGGCGACCGCGGCCTGAAAGACGGCCAGCTGGAATACCAGCACCGCCGCGACGCTGCATCGAGCAAAATCGACCTTGCCGGCGCCTTCCACTTCCTCAAGGGAAAACTGGCCCTCTGAGCTCAATGAGGCCGTCTAACTTCTTTTTTTCGCCCCAGACACCCGCTGCAGCCGCGCCCCTGCCGGCTGTCGGGCTTTCAAGAAGAAAGTGCCTGCAGTCCTTTTCTGCTCTGGGGGCAACGCTCCTTTTTTCGGAGCAATCCCTGGCCGGCGCGCAGATCGAAGAACCCCTGATCGACTCGGTTCGGACGGCGCTGAGTTCAGCCATCGCCAGCCAGGCGCCGCCGGTGCCCGAATTTCGCGACACCGAAAGCCGCCTCGCCTACCTGCGCTGGCTGGGCGCCATGAGCGACCGGCTCAGGAAGAAAAAACCGGAGTGGCAGATCCGCAAGGAATTCCTGCAGACCGTCTGGTACGAAAGCAAACGCGCCGGCCTGGACGTGGCGCTGGTGCTGGGCCTGATCCAGGTCGAAAGCAACTTCCGTAAATTTGCGGTCAGCCGTGTCGGCGCCCGGGGCTACATGCAGGTCATGCCTTTCTGGACCCGGGTCATTGGCGACGGCGATGCCGGCAAGCTGTTTCACATGCAGACCAACCTGCGTTTTGGCTGCGTGATCCTGCGGCACTACCTGGACCGGGAAAAAGGCGACCTGTTCCTGGGCTTGGGCCGTTACAACGGTTCGCGCGGCAAGGCGGCCTATCCGGATGCGGTGCTCGGTGCGAGAAAACAGTGGGAACTCGCAGCCTGAGGCCGCCGACCAGGCAGCCAGCCGGATTTCAAGACAAAAGTGCTTTCAGCCCTTACGGGATAAGCGCAGGCAGCTATCAATAACAGAGCACTTCAAGACCGCCGGTACACGCACCGGTCAACCGGCGGCGTGCGTCGCGCCGGCAAACCGGCGTTCGGCCGCGAACCAGCCCAGCACCGGCAACGTACCCGGCAACACCGGCTGGACCGCCACCGGCAGGCGCTGCCAGGCAAACTGCTGGCCCTCGTGCATCTGCAGCTCGCCCGTCCAGTCGAACACCTTGCAGAAATGCAGCCGCACCAGCGCATGCGGATAGTCCACCAGCTCGATTTTCCAGGGCTGGACGGCGCCTATGGTGATGCCGATTTCTTCCTGCAATTCGCGGCGCAAAGCCTGCTCCACGGTCTCGCCGGGCTCCAGCTTGCCGCCGGGAAACTCCCAGTAGTGTTCGTACACCTTGCCCGGGGGCCGGGAGGTCAGCAGGAAGTCACCGTCCGGCCGCAGCAACACACCCACTGCGACATCGACCACCTTGCGGTCAGCGCCGCCCTCGCGCGGGCGTTCACCGTCGGCGATCAGCACACTCATGTCGCGTGGTCAGCCGCCGCGTCGCCGGGGTCGGACGCCGTAGCCGCGGCACCGGGCCGCTCGTACGCGGCGATGGCCGGCGCGGCGGTGGGCCGCTGGTCACTGTCACGGCCCGCGTAGTCGCGGGCGAACTGGTAGGCCACGCGGCCGCTGCGTGAACCGCGCTCCAGCGCCCAGACCAGCGATGCCGGTTGGGCTGCGGTGATCGCGTCCGGGCTGACGCCAAACGACGACAGCCACTGCGCGACGATGGTCAGGTATTCATCCTGGCTGAACGGGTAGAAGCTGACCCACAGGCCGAAGCGTTCGGACAGCGAAATCTTTTCCTCGACCACCTCGCCGGGATGGACCTCGCCATCTTCACTGCGGCTGTAGGTGAGGTTCTCCGTCATGTACTCGGGCAGCAGGTGGCGCCGGTTGCTGGTCGCGTAAATCAGCACATTCGGCGTGGCCGCGGCAATGGAACCGTCGAGGATGGACTTGAGAGCCTTGTAGCCCGGCTCGCCTTCCTCAAAACTCAGGTCGTCGCAGAACACGATGAATTTTTCGCTCAGACCGGCGACCACGTCGACGATGTCGGGCAGGTCGGTCAGGTCGGTCTTGTCGACCTCGATCAGGCGCAGGCCGCGCGCCGAATAGGCGTTGAGGCAGGCCTTGATCAGCGAGGACTTGCCGGTGCCGCGGGCGCCGGTCAACAGCACATTGTTGGCGGGCTTGCCGAGCACGAACTGCTCGGTGTTGCGCCGGATCTTTTCCTTCTGGCCGTCGATTTCCTTGAGGTCCGTGAGGCTCATGCTGCCGATGTGGCGCACCGGCTCCAGCGCGCCGTGGCCCGAGCTGCGCTTGCGGTAGCGCCAGGCGATCGCCTGGCTCCAGTCGGGTGCGGACAGCGGCTGCGGCAGCACGGACTCGATGCGCGCCAGCAGGGATTCCGCACGCACCATCAGGCGTTCAAATTGCTCGTTCATGTCGGTGGGTGCAGCACTCAGCTGCGGTAATCGGCGTTGATCTTGACGTAGTCGTAGGACAGGTCACAGGTCCAGACCGTGTCCACGGCCTGGCCGCGACCCAGCAACACGCGCACGGTGATTTCGCTTTGTTTCATTACGCGCTGGCCGTCGGCCTCGACATAAGCGGCATGCCGGCCGCCATGTTGGGCCACCAGCACATCGTCAAGGTAAAGATCGATGTGGGTCTGGTCCAGATCGGCGATGCCGGCATAACCGACCGCCGCCAGGATGCGGCCCAGGTTGGGGTCGCTGGCAAAAAAGGCCGTCTTCACCAGCGGCGAATGCGCAATGGCGTAGGCCACCTGGCGGCATTCGCCAGCGGTCTTGCCACCCTCGACTTGAATCGTGATGAACTTGGTGGCACCCTCTCCGTCGCGCACAATCGCCTGCGCCAGCTTTTTCGCGATGTCCAGCATGGCAGCCTTCAGGACCTGGCCGTCGGGGCTGCCCAGCGAAGTGACAGGGGTATGCCTGGCCTGGTTGCTCGCGATCACAACAAACGAGTCGTTGGTGGAGGTGTCCCCATCAACCGTGATGCGGTTGAAAGAGCCCTCGGCCAGTTCGGTGGCGAGCTGCGCCATCAGGCCTTGCGCCACGCAGGCATCGGTCGCCAGGAAACCCAGCATGGTCGCCATGTTGGGCCGGATCATGCCCGCGCCCTTGCTGATGCCGGTGATGGTCACGGGTACACCACCCAGGGTGATGCGGCTGGAAAACGCCTTGGCCACGGTGTCCGTGGTCATGATGGCTTCGGCGGCCCGGCCCCAGTTGTCGGCTTTGGCATCGGCCAGTGCAGCGGGCAGGCCTGCGGCGATGCGTTCGTGCGGCAGGGGCTCCATGATCACACCGGTGGAAAACGGCAGGATCTGTTCCGGAGCCACATTGAGTTCGCGCGCCAGCGCAATGCAGCTGGCGTGCGCCCGGCTCAGGCCGTCCGCGCCGGTGCCGGCATTGGCGTTGCCGGTGTTGATCAGCATGGCGCGTATGCCCAGGCTCTGACCGCCGTTTTTGGCGAGGTGCTCGCGGCAAATCTGCACCGGTGCGGCGCAGAAGCGGTTTTGTGTGAACACCGCACCGACCGAGGCGCCCTCATCGAGCAGCAGCACCGACAGGTCCTTGCGGCCGGCCTTGCGTATGCCCGCCTCGGCAATGCCCCAGCGCACGCCGGGCACGGGATGGAGCTGGTCAGCAGGCGTGGCAAGCAGGTTCACAGGCATGTTGTCTTGGCTCCAGAAGCAGGCCGGCGGCGAAACTCAATTGAGTTTGCCGTGGCAGAGTTTGTATTTTTTTCCCGAGCCGCAAGGGCACGGATCGTTGCGGCCCACGCGTGGCACGGCGCCGTCCGGCAAGGCCTGCTTGTAACGCAGCGATTCCTCGTCCACCGTGGTTTCCACTTCGCCGGTCTCAGTGGGCGCCGTGTAGGTCACGTTGGCGATCCTCTCGGCGCGGTCTTCCATTTCCTCGGCGGCCTGACCGAGCTGTTCGCCCGACTGGACCTGGACCGTCATGAGCAATTTGGTGACTTCGTTTTTCACGCTGTCGAGCAACTGGCCGAACAGCTCGAAGGCCTCCCGCTTGTACTCCTGCTTGGGCTGCTTCTGTGCGTAACCGCGCAGGTGGATGCCCTGGCGCAGGTAGTCGAGCGAACTCAGGTGCTCGCGCCAGTGCGAATCAATGCTCTGCAGCAGCACGATGCGCTCGAACTGGGTGAAATTTTCCTCACCGATTTTTTCAACTTTGTCGGCAAAAGCCGCGTTGGCGGCGGCAATCACTTTTTCCAGCAGGTCTTCGTCGGTGATGGCAGTCGCTGCTTCCACATCGCCCTGCAGGGACAACTCCATCTGCCACTCATCACGCAGCACTTTTTCCAGGCCCGCAATGTCCCACTGCTCTTCCACACTTTCGGCCGGGATGTACTGACGCACCAGGTCGGTAAAGCAACCCTCACGCAGGGAGGCGATCTGCCCTTCCAGGCTGGCCGCGTCCATGATGTCGTTGCGCTGCTGGTAAATCACCTTGCGCTGGTCGTTGGCCACATCGTCATATTCCAGCAGCTGCTTGCGGATGTCGAAGTTGCGTGCCTCCACCTTGCGCTGGGCAGACTCGATGCTGCGCGTCACGATGCCAGCCTCGATGGCCTCACCGTCCGGCATCTTGAGCCGCTCCATGATGGCGCGGACCCGGTCGCCGGCAAAAATGCGCATCAGCGTGTCGTCCAGGCTCAGGTAAAAACGCGAGGAGCCGGGGTCACCCTGGCGGCCCGAACGGCCGCGCAGCTGGTTGTCGATGCGGCGGGACTCGTGCCGCTCCGTCGCGATGATGCGCAGGCCGCCGAGCGCCTTGACCTGCTCGTGGTCCTGCGCCCACTGGGCGCGCAGGCGGGCGATTTCCACCGCTTTGGCCCCATCGTCCAGCGACTCGTCCGCCTCAACCGCTTCGACCAGTTTCTCCACGTTGCCGCCAAGCACGATGTCCGTGCCGCGGCCGGCCATGTTGGTGGCGATCGTGATCATGCCGGGACGGCCGGCCTGGGCCACGATGTCGGCCTCACGGGCATGCTGCTTGGCGTTGAGCACCTGGTGCGGCAGCTTTTCCTTGTCCAGCAGCTGGTCGATGATTTCCGAATTTTCGATCGACGTGGTGCCCACCAGCACCGGCTGGCCGCGTTCGTGGCATTCGCGGATGTCCTTGATGGCCGCCTCGTATTTTTCACGCGTGGTCTTGTACACGCGATCGAGCTGGTCCTCGCGCCGGCTCGGACGGTTCGGCGGGATCACCGTGGTCTCGAGTCCGTAGATTTCCTGGAACTCGTAGGCCTCGGTGTCGGCTGTCCCGGTCATGCCGGCCAGCTTGCCGTACAGGCGGAAGTAATTCTGGAAGGTGATCGATGCCAGGGTCTGGTTCTCGGCCTGGATCTCCACACCCTCTTTCGCCTCGACGGCCTGGTGCAGCCCCTCGCTCCAGCGCCGGCCCGACATCAGGCGGCCGGTGAATTCGTCGACGATCACGATCTCGCCGTCCTGCACCACATAGTGCTGGTCGCGGTGGTACAGGTGGTTGGCACGCAGGGCCGCGTACAGGTGGTGCATCAGCGAGATGTTCGCCGGGTCGTACAGCGTGGCGCCTTCGGGAATCAGGCCCAGGCTGAACAGGATGCGTTCGGCGTTTTCGTGGCCCTGCTCGGTCAGGAACACCTGGTGGGTCTTTTCATCGAGCGTGAAGTCGCCGGGCTTGATGATGCCCTCGCCGGTGCGCGGGTCGGCCTCGCCTTCCTGGCGCGTCAGCAGGGGAACCACCTTGTTGATGGCCAGGTACATCTCGGTATGGTCTTCGGCCTGGCCGCTGATGATCAGCGGCGTGCGGGCTTCGTCGATCAGGATCGAGTCCACCTCGTCGACGATGGCGTAGTTCAGTCCGCGCTGAACGCGGTCGGCCACCTCGTAGACCATGTTGTCGCGCAGGTAGTCAAAACCGAATTCGTTGTTCGTGCCGTAGGTGATGTCGGCGCGGTAGGCCTCCTGCTTCTCGGGGCGCTGCATGTTCGGCAGGTTGATGCCGACCGTCAGGCCCAGGAAGTTGTAGAGCTTGCCCATCCAGCGGGCGTCGCGGTTGGCGAGGTAGTCGTTGACCGTAACCACATGCACGCCCTTGCCGGTCAGCGCATTGAGGTAGACCGGCAGCGTCGCTGTCAGGGTTTTGCCTTCGCCGGTTCCCATCTCGGAAATCTTGCCGTTATGCAGCGACATGCCACCCAGCATCTGCACGTCGAAATGGCGCATCTTCATGACACGCTTGCTGCCTTCCCGGACCACGGCAAAGGCTTCGGGGAGGATCTCGTCCAGGGTCTCGCCCTTGGCCAGGCGGTCTATGAATTCCCGGGTCTTGGCACGCAGCTGCTCATCATCGAGGGCTTCCAGTGGCGCTTCCAGTGCATTGATTTGCTCGATGGATTTGCGGTAGGTTTTGAGCAGGCGGTCGTTGCGGCTGCCGAAGATTTTGGTCAGGATATTGGAAGCCATAAATGCGAGGCCGCGCTGACAGCTCCCATGAGCGGGCAGTGCGGCCGAAATCCTTATTGAGTATCGACTTAGGTGTGGGCGCTGCCAGCTGGTTTCAACTGCGCGCGATGCGCAGATTTTACCTCTGCCGCGCTCTTACTTCGGCCGGACGGTCTGGACGGCCGGTCCCGGGGCCGGCGGAGCAGCGGCGAGCGCCATCGGCGCGGGCAGTTTCTGGCCCGCCGTCAGGAATTTCTGGGGATCCTGGAACACGCCCTGCACCAGCACCTCAAAATGCAGGTGCGGCCCGGTCGAGCGCCCGGTCGTGCCCACCTCGGCAATTTTCTGGCCCCGCTTGATCAGGTCGCCCTTTTTGACCATCACCCTGGACGCGTGGCCATAACGGGACACCAGGTCGTTGCCGTGGTCGATTTCGACCATGTTGCCGTACGCCGGGTGGTATTCCTGTGTGACCACCACGCCTCCCGCCGCCGCCAGAATCGAGGTGCCGGGTTCGGCTGGAAAGTCCAGCCCGGTGTGCAGTGCGGAGCGACCGTTCAGCGGGTCAATGCGCCAGCCGAAAGCGGAGCCGAGCACGCCGGTCGTCACCGGTTGCTGGGTGGGCACCATCATCTTCTTGATCTTCTGGTCAAACAGCCTGGACTCCATCACCGTCATCAGGTCCACGCGCTGGTCTGTCAATTTGTCGAGGTCGGCCAGGGTCGCCTGCAGCTCTTCCATGCTCAGCGAACGTCCTTCCACCAGTGCACCGCCGCGCCCGGGCTGGGTCCTGATCTCGCTGGGATTGACACCGGCCAGGCCTGACACCCGCTCACCGAGCGATTCGAGCTGCATCATCTTGGCCTGCATTTCGCCCAGGCGTTTGGCCATGGCGTCGAGGTTTTCCCGCATGAAGCGGTCCCGTTGTTCGAACTCGTCCTTGACCACCAGTTTGACGAGGGCACCGATCACTGGCCAGCCCTCGCGCGCACCCTTGAGGAAAACCCAGTGGTACATGCCTGCGGCCACCAGCATTAATGCCAGTGCCGCGACAAAACCCGCCACCACCAGCTTGGTTCCGCTCAAATAAATGGCACGGCTTTGCGCCAGCCAGGCATCCGTGATAATCAAATGCACGTGTTCGTCTCCTTCACAATCAGAGCCTGATAACCTTGAACTCCAGCCCCCGCCTGCACCAGGCCGTCACTTTCAGCCAGGCTGTCGAGAACTCGCCATCGCTGGCGCGGCTGGCCGGGCTTGTCCAGGAATCCAGCGACAGGCTCAAGGCTGTGGAGTCCCTGATTCCTGAAGCCTTGCGCCCCGCGATTCAGGCTGGGCCGATTGAAGACGGCACCTGGTGCCTGCTGGTCAGCAGCAATGCCGCTGCGGCCAAAGTACGCCAGTTGCTGCCCCTGATCCAGTCCCGCCTGATCGACAAAGGTTGGAAGGTTACCTCAATTCGGTTGAAGATACTAATCGGCCGAAAGTAGTAGCCAGCCTGACCTGCTCACGGCCAAGGCCAGCCTGCCTTGGCCGGACTGCTATCAAATGGGGAGTCAACACTGTCCGCCGGCAGCAGGCCGGGGCAGGATGGAGGAAAATGGTGCCGCTTGTCGGATTCGAACTGACGACCTACCGCTTACAAGGCGGTTGCTCTACCAACTGAGCTAAAGCGGCACAAACTCTATTTTACTTGACGCGCTTGAGTGAGGGGCGCTTGCCTTGTTGCGGCTTGGGTGGTTCGGGCGGCTCCGGATCATCGTCGCGCGCCGAAGAGGCCGAAGAGGAATTGTTGGCTGGGACCAATTGTACGATCTTCGCTTCCGAGGCTGGAGACAGGTCCGCCTCCGTTGCGGCAGGCGGCGTGTCCGCCTGAACCGGTGACTGGGAAACGCCCTCCGAAGGCCCTGTCGCCAGCGGAAAAGCCATTCCCTGGCCGTTCTCGCGGGCGTAAATGGCAATCACACGGCCAATCGGCACCATGATCTCGCGGGCACTCCCGGCAAAACGCGCCTTGAACTCGATGAAGTCATTGCCCAGCTTGAGCGAGCTCGTCGCATCAAAACTGATGTTGAGCACGATCTCGTTGTTCTTGACGTATTCCCGCGGCACCTGCACGGTTTCGTCCACCGCCACCGCCACATAGGGCGTGAGACCGTTGTCAGTACACCAGTCGTACAGCGCCCGAATCAGGTAGGGGCGTGTGGAGGTGGAGTCCAGGGCGTTCATGAAATCAGCCACGTCAGGCCCAAGACGGCATGCGGACACCCTCTTCACAAGCAGGGGCCGCGGAACCGGCTTTGCCGGGCCGCAGGCGCAGCGCCCCCCCGGGGGGCAGCGCAGTACGCGAAGCGACAAGCGTGGGGGCCATTACTTTCTCATGACCTTCTCGGACGGCGTGAGCGCCTCGATGTAGGCCGGACGCGAAAAAATGCGCTCGGCGTACTTGAGCAGCGGCGCGGCATTTTTCGACAGGTCGATATCGTAGTAATCCAGGCGCCAGAGCAACGGGGCAATCGCCACGTCGAGCATGGAGAAGTTGTCGCCCAGCATGAACTTGTTTTTCAGGAACACGGGTGCCAGCTGCGTCAGGCGGTCACGGATGTGCGAGCGGGCCTTTTCGAGCGCCTTTTCGTTGCCCTTGGAAGCGCGTGCTTCCAGCGTGCTGACGTGGACAAACAGTTCTTTCTCGAAGTTGAGCAGGAACAGGCGAACTCGCGCGCGGTCGACCGGGTCGCCGGGCATCAGTTGCGGATGCGGGAAACGCTCGTCGATGTACTCATTGATGATGTTCGACTCGTACAGAATCAGGTCACGCTCCACCAGAATCGGCACCTGGCCGTAGGGGTTCATGACATTGATGTCTTCGGGCTTGTTGTACAGATCCACATCGCGGATTTCGAAGTCCATGCCTTTTTCAAACAGCACAAAACGGCAGCGATGCGAAAATGGGCAGGTCGTGCCTGAATAAAGGACCATCATGGTTCGGAACTCCTAAATGCAAAGGAGTGGATACGTTGAAGGCATCCACTCCAGAAGGTGCCGGGAAGCCAGCCCCGGCGAAAAAAATTACTTGATGTCTTTCCAGAATGCCGCGTTCAGGCGCCAGGCAACGAAAGTCAGACCCAGCAGAAACAGCAGCACCCAGGCACCCACCCTGACGCGGGTATTCTGTGCAGGCTCGGCCATCCACTGCAGGTAGCCCACCAGATCGCCCATGGCCTGGTCGTACTGAAGGTTCGTCATGGTGCCAGGTGTCACCTGCTGCCAGCCCTTGAATACCGCCACCTTGTGGCCATGCTCTTCCTTTTCCTCATACAGCGGCTTGCGCTCGCCGGACAGTTCCCACAACACATGCGGCATGGCCACAGTGGGGAAGGCCAGGTTATTCCAGCCGGTTGCAGTGGTGCCGTCGCGGTAATACGTGCGCAGATAGGTGTAGAGGTAGTCCGCACCACTGCCGCCCGCACCTGCGCGTGAGCGCGCGATCACGGTCAGGTCAGGCGGGTTCGCGCCAAACCAGTCCTTGGCCTGCTTCGGGTCGATCGAGGCCTTCATGGTCTCGCCCACCTTGTCGGTGGCAAACAGCAGGTTGTCCTTGATCTGCTGCTCGGTCAGACCGATGTCGCGCAGGCGGTTGTAGCGCATGAACGCGGCGGAGTGGCAGTTCAGGCAGTAGTTGACGAACAGCTTGGCGCCGTTCTGCAACGCGCCCAGGTCGTTGGTCTTGTTGGGCGCCTTGTCCCAGGCAATGCCCGTGGTCGCCGCGTGCGCGCCCGTACCGGCCAGCGCCAGCACGACGGCAAAACCCAGAGCCAGTTGTTTCAGTGTCTTCATCATGTCAGGAGTCTCCGGCTCAATGGGCAGCAAAAGTCACGCGGTCAGGAACCGGCCGGAAAGTGCCCAGGCGGCTCCACCAGGGCATCAGCAGGAAGAAGCCGAAATAAAACAGCGTTCCGACCTGCGAGACGCGCTCGTTGATCAATGAGGGGGGGTTGATGCCGAGGTAACCGAGCACCAGGAAGTTCACGACAAAAATGCCGTACAGCCACGAATGCCAGGTGGGCCGGTAACGGATCGATTTGGCGGCACTGTTGTCCAGCCATGGCAGGAAAAACAGGATGATGACCGCGCCACCCATCACAACCACGCCCCAGAACTTGGCGTCGATCATCAGCATCGCGCCTATCAGCACCACGGCGGCGCCAACAATCACCAGCTTGAACAGCGCGGCGATTTTTGCCTTGAGCACACCCAGCACCGCACCCGCCAGCACGCAGGCGATCAAGGCATACATCATCTCGCTGGTGATGGCGCGCAGCATCGAGTAGTAGGGCGTGAAATACCAGACCGGGGCGATGTGCAGCGGCGTCTTCAGCGGGTCAGCCGGGATGAAGTTGTTGTACTCGAGGAAATAGCCGCCGGCCTCGGGTGCAAAAAAGATGATGGCCGAGAAGATCATCAGGAACACGCTGACCGCAAAGATGTCGTGCACCGTGTAGTAGGGATGGAAAGGAATGCCATCGAGCGGCTTGCCAGCGGCGTCTTTTTTCGCCTTGATTTCCACACCGTCGGGGTTGTTGGAGCCGACTTCATGCAGCGCGATCAGGTGCGCGACCACGAGGCCCAGCAGCACCAGCGGCACGGCGATAACGTGGAAGGCGAAAAAGCGGTTCAAGGTGGCATCGCCGACCACGTAGTCGCCGCGGATCAGCAGGGCCAGATCAGGGCCGATGAAGGGAATGGCGGCAAACAGGTTGACGATCACCTGGGCGCCCCAGTAGCTCATCTGGCCCCATGGCAGCAGGTAACCCATGAAGGCCTCCGCCATCAGCGCCAGGAAAATCGCACAGCCGAAAATCCAGATCAGCTCGCGCGGCTTGCGGTAGCTGCCGTAGAGCAGGCCGCGGAACATGTGCAGATAGACCACGATGAAAAATGCCGATGCGCCTGTCGAGTGCATGTAGCGGATCAGCCAGCCCCAGGGCACGTCGCGCATGATGTATTCGACCGAGCCGAACGCCAGCGCGGCATCAGGCTTGTAATGCATGGTCAGGAAAATGCCGGTGACGATCTGGATGACCAGCACCAGCAGCGCCAGCGAGCCGAACACGTACCAGAAGTTGAAGTTCTTCGGTGCGTAGTATTCGCTCATGTGCTCTTTGTAGAGCTTGCTGGCCGGGAAGCGGTTATCGACCCAGTTCATCAACCTGGCGGCAGCCGGCGCATCGGGGGAAATTTCTTTGAATTCAGCCATAAGGGGTCCTATTTGCTACTCGATGGGGGACTTGGCGGGCGCCACGCGGCGCCGGCGGGTTGTCCAGCAAAGCTTCAGGCTTTTTTGTCCTCGCCAATCAGCAGCTTGGCATCTGACAGGTACATGTGAGGCGGCACTTCAAGGTTGTCCGGCGCCGGCTTGTTTTTGTAGACGCGGCCGGCGATGTCGAAGGTCGAACCGTGGCAGGCGCACAGAAAACCGCCCGCCCAGTCATCAGGCAGCGATGGCTGGGCACCAGGGGTGAACTTGTCGCTGGGCGAGCAGCCCAGGTGTGTGCAGATACCGACAGCCACAAAATATTCGGGCTTGATGGAGCGGTTTTCGTTGCGGGCGTACTCGGGGGTGAGTTCGCCGGGCTTGCGCTGGGATTTCGGGTCGGCCAGCTGCGAGTCCAGCTTGGCCAGACCGGCCAGTTGCTCGGGCGTGCGCCTGACGATCCAGACCGGCTTGCCGCGCCATTCCACCGTGAGCTTCTCGCCCGGCTTCATGGTTGAAATATCAACTTCTACCGAAGCGCCGGCGGCTTTTGCGCGCTCGGAAGGCTGGAAGGTGCTGACGAAAGGCACGGCGACAGCGGCCACACCGGCACCGCCAACGGCGCAGGTGGTCACGATCCAGTTTCTTTTGTCTTTGTCAATCGGTGCGCCGGGCGGCACGTTAAGGCTTGCTTGGGTCATGGATGTCCTACAAGAACAGGGCTTGAAAAACTTGAAAGAGGGCTTATTGGGGTCAACCCGGGATTGTAACGGAGCGCGAATGGCATTTTCAAGCCGCGAGACCCATTCCGACAGCGCGGCTGCGACATCGGCAGGCCCGGAGCGCCGGGACAGTCCGAAGAGACATCGTGACGCCTTTGCCTCGAAGCATGGGCACAATGGCGGGTGTGACCAACTAAACAAGGAGCACGCCATGGGAATGATGAAGGAATTCAAGGAATTCGCCGTCAAGGGCAATGTCATTGATCTGGCTGTGGGCGTGATCATAGGCGCCGCTTTCGCCAAGATTGTGGACTCGGTGGTCAGCGACCTGGTCCTGCCACTGGTGGGGGCGGTGATCGGCAAGCTCGACTTCTCGAATCTTTTTGTGGTCCTGGGCACGGTGCCCGCTGGCACGGTCATGACGCTGGACGCGCTGAAGAAAGCCGGTGTTCCGGTGTTTGCCTATGGCAACTTCATCACGGTGGCGGTCAACTTCGCCATCCTGGCGTTCATCATCTTCCTGATGATCAAGCAGATCAATCGCCTGAAGAAGGAAGCACCGGCTGCACCCGCCGCACCGCCCGAAGACGTGGTGCTGCTGCGCGAGATCCGCGACAGCCTGAGGAAGTAGGTTCCCCCCGTTGGCCGCTCACTTCGTGTAGCGGCCCTCCCCCTCAGGGGCGGCGCCTGCGCGCCGGCAAAGCCGGACGCGCGGCCCCCGCTTGCGAAGACACGCCGTTTGCTATTTATTTGATAGCTGTTTGCGCCCGTTCCTGTTGGCCTGCAGAATTTTTCAACACCCAGAAGGGGCCAATTTTCGCGCCATGCGAATGGCCGCCAGCAGGCTGGACGCGTCGGCCCTGCCCGTGCCGGCGATGTCAAACGCCGTGCCATGGTCCGGGCTGGTGCGCACCAGCGGCAGGCCCAGCGTGACATTGACGCCCTGCTCCACCCCCAGGTACTTGACCGGGATCAGGCCCTGGTCGTGGTACATCGCCACCACCACGTCGAACTCGCCACCCTGACCGGCCGGGGCACGGGCTCTCATGAACACGGTGTCGGGGGCGAAGGGGCCGCTTACATCCAGCCCCTCTTCCCGGGCCCTGGCGATCGCCGGCGCGATGATGTCCACCTCTTCGCGGCCGAACAGGCCGCCCTCACCGGCGTGCGGGTTCAGGCCGGCCACCGCGATGCGTGGCCTGCCGCCCGAGGCGCTGCGCACCGCCTGGTGCGTGATGCGCAGGGTCTGCAGCACGTTGTCGAAAGTCACGGCGGCTATCGCCTCGCGCAGAGAGAGATGGATGCTGACCAGCACGGTCTTGAGCTCGTCGTTGGCCAGCATCATGCGCACCGGCAACGCGGACACGTCCTTGCCGAGGAAAGCCGCGGCTTCGGCCTGCAACAGTTCGGTATGGCCGGGAAAACGCGCAAACGCCGCGCCGGCGGCGGCCAGCGCCTCCTTGTGGATGGGCGCGGTGACCATCGCCGCACACTCGCCGGCCAGGGTCGCCCGGGCCGCCCAGACAATGCAGTCCGCCGCCGCCTTGCCAGCCAAAGCACTGATTTGCCCAAAAGGCACGGGCGCAGGCAGCTCGCATTTTTGTAGCACAGGGATGCAGCGCGGCGGCACCGACTGCCAGTGGTCGGCCGCATCGAGTTGGGCCACGGATGACGCCAGGGCTGGACCGCCACCCACCAGTTGCGCGGCGCGGCACAGGCTCGCGACATCACCCACCACCACGCAGCCGGCCAGTTCGGCCGGCGCGTCGCGAAAGGCCTTGGCAATGATTTCCGGCCCGATCCCGGCCGGATCGCCCATGGTGATGGCCAGTGGCCGGTTTCTCAGGTCCTGCATGTCTTCCCCTGGCGGTCTGTACGTCCCATAATGGTTTGCATGGTGCCAGGAGCCTGTCGGGCTTGGGGCGTCGAAAGCGAAAAACGGCCCCAGCGAGGACAGTTTTTACCGGATTTGCAGGCCCATAGCCCAGCTATGGGACAAAAAGACGGTAAAAAATGGACCGCTGCGGTCGATTTGCAGCCGACGATTCCCAAGTCCGACAGGCTCCTAGCGCGCCACGGTGTCACAAGCTGCTTGCCGGCCCGCCTGACGGACAGGTAGCCGGCAAGGCCACTGAACAGGGGAAAGCGAAGACATGCATCCTGCCGGTATTCTCGCGCAAACCCTGGCCTGCGCCCGTGCGCCATGGCGGAAGGCGGCATGAACACGGCCGAAACCATCATCTGGAGCGCCGCCGCAGGATCGATTGGCCTGGTGGTCCTGCTCGGCGCGGCAGACGCGCTCTTCAGCCGGAGCCGCGCCAGTGTGCAGAGCCTGGTTTACCTCACGGCCTGCTGGCTGTTTTTCATGCTGCTCAGCGGTCTGGCGGCAACCATGCTGGCAAGCCCCGATGCGTCGTGGCTGCATACCGCCCAGGTGCTGATCGGCCCCCTGTGCGGGGGCCTGGGCACTTACGGTGCGGGCCAGTGGCTGGCCGCCGCCAGGCGCGACCGGCTCACCGACGTCAGCTTTCGCACGGTCAGCACCCTGTGCCTGGCGGGCGGACCGCTGTGCCTGCTGCTTGCGCCAGGCCTGCAGCTGCCGGCCTCGGCGGGGCTGGCCGTGCTGAGCCTGTCGGTGACCTTGTGGCTGGCCGTGCGCGCGGCGCAGCAGGGCGACCGGCTCGCCTGGGGGCTGTCCGGCGGCTGTCTGTTGACGCTGCCGCTGCAGCTCGGCCTGTACTGGCTGGTGCTCAACGCCGGCCGGCCCTCGGTCCTGTTGCAGGGCGGCGTGGCCCTGCTCGGTTTGCTCAGCGTCTCGGTGATCGCCGTGACTTTGTGGCTGCGCAACCACCAGGACCTGGAAATCCGCCATGCCGGCCAGTCGCGGCGCGACCCCACCACCCAGCTTTACAGCAGTGTCGTGCTGGTGCAGAAAATCCTGCGTGCGCAGCGCCGGCTGGCACGCACCCGGCGCGACGGGGCGATCATGGCGGTGCGGGTGTTCGAGCCCGAGCGGCTGCTCGACCAGGTGGGCCAGCACGGCCTGAACGAGATTTACGCGCAGCTGGCGCGGCGCATGCAGCGCCACACCGGCGTCGTCAACCCCGCGGGGCGGTATTACGACCGCTGTTTTGTGGTGCTGATCGAGAGCCTGCATTCGCCCGGCTGGATACGTACCATGGGACTGCGCGTGGCCTCCAGCCTGCGGCGGCCGCTGGAGATCAGTGCGCTCAACGGCGAGCGCATCAGGATCAGCGCCGATATCAGCGTCGGCATGGTCCATCTGACGGGCGCGGGCCGGGACGTGGCCCAGTTGCTGCACGAGGCCGAGGAAATGGCCGCGGCCGCACGCGGCATGCGCTCGCGCGCCGCGCTGCTCGACGAGTTCAGCCACCAGGCCGTGCCGGTCGAAAATGCCCAGCTCGGCGCGAGCTGGCATGCCATGCGTTCGGGGCGGCCGCACCATGCGCGCAACACCGGCCACGGCGCCCGGCCCCGCAGGACGCCAGCCTGACAGTCCTGGCGCTCAGCCCTTCAGGCCGGGTTGTCGATGTCGATGAACTCGTGCGCCAGCCCGAACTGCGCGGCCACGTGCGCCGCCACCGCGGGCGCGCCGTAACGCTCGGACGCATGGTGACCGCAAGCGATGAAGGCCACGCCCATTTCGCGGGCGTAATGCGCCTGCGGCTCGGAGATCTCGCCGGTGATGAAGGCGTCGGCCCCGGCGGCAATCGCGTCCTCGAAGTAGCCCTGTGCGCCGCCGCTGCACCATGCTATGTTTCTAATAGCTGCTGGCGCCCGTCCAACAAGGGTGACCGGCCGATTTAATGCATTTTTGACATGGGAGGCCAGGCTCTCGGCGCTGTCAAAACCTTCACTGGTGCCACTGCGCCCGCCCAGGAAACCCAGCTTGTTCTCGCCGAACCAGCGGTCCGCCTTCAGCCCAAGCTGCAGACCCAGCTGCGCGTTGTTGCCGAGTTCGGGGTGGGCATCCAGCGGCAAATGGTAGGCGTAGAGGTTGATGTCGTGCGCCAGCAGCAGGCCCAGGCGCTGCTTCATCCAGCCGGTGACCCGGCCGTCCTGGCCGCGCCAGAACAGGCCGTGGTGCACAAAAATCGCATCGGCCTGCGCGGCCACTGCGGCTTCAATCAGGGCCAGGCTTGCGGTGACTCCGGAGACGATCTTGCGCACCTCCGCCTTGCCCTCAACCTGCAGGCCGTTCGGCCCATAGTCCTTGAAAGTCTCGGGCTGCAGCAACTGGTCGAAAGTGGCTAGCAGCAGCGCGCGTGGCGCCACCGGTGCGCCGGAAGCCTGGGGGGAGGTCAAGGGAGGAAGCCTTCAATCGACAGGTAACGCTCACCCGTGTCGTAGTTGAAACCCAGCACCGTGCTGCCGGCAGGAATTTCCGGCAGTTTCTGCGCGATGGCCGCCAGCGTGGCCCCTGACGAGATGCCGACCAGCAGGCCCTCTTCGGTCGCGCTGCGGCGGGCAAAGTCCTTGGCGGCATCGCCTTCGACCTGGATCACGCCGTCCAGCAGGCTGGTTTTCAGGTTGGCCGGAATGAAGCCCGCGCCTATGCCCTGGATCGGGTGCGGTGAGGGTTTGCCGCCGCTGATCACCGGCGAGGCCGAAGGCTCCACTGCATAAACCTTGGTGTTTGGAAATTTGGCCTTCAACACCTGCGCCACGCCGCTCAGGTGGCCGCCGGTGCCGACCCCGGTGATCAGGTAGTCCACGCCGCCGGGGAAGTCCGCCAGGATCTCCTCGGCAGTGGTGCGCACGTGAATGTCGATGTTGGCCGGGTTTTCAAACTGCTGCGGCATCCAGGCGCCGGGGGTCTGCGATACCAGCTCTTTGGCGCGGGCAATCGCGCCGTTCATGCCTTTTTCGCGCGGCGTCAGCTCGAAACTGGCGCCGTAAGCCAGCATCAGGCGGCGCCGCTCGATGCTCATGCTGTCGGGCATCACCAGCACCAGTGTGTAGCCCTTGACCGCGGCCACCATGGCCAGGCCCACGCCGGTGTTGCCCGAGGTCGGCTCGATGATGGTGCCGCCGGGCTTCAGCGCGCCCGACTGCTCGGCCGCTTCCACCATGGACAGCGCGATACGGTCCTTGATGGAGCCGCCCGGGTTGCTGCGCTCGGACTTGATGTAGATCTGGTGGGTCTGGCAGGCCGCACCAAAAAGCCGGTTGATCCGGATGTGGGGCGTATGACCGATGGTGGCGAGGACGCTGGCAGCTTTCATGGCGGGTTCCTTGTGTTTTTGCCCGGAACCGGCGCGGTTGCGCGGACGCCGGGCTGCTGCAAATTATGTCTCCTCCCGACGGGGCGCGCTGAACACGGACCGCCCGCCGGCCGCACCCCTGCAAAGTGGGGGAAAATCGCAACTCTTGGTAATTTGCTGCCGGCCCCCAACTTTGCTGTCCAGCCGCATTTTTTTGTTTTTCTGCTCTGTTTTTCTGTCTTCACGGCCGTTTCCTTCTGGACCCACCATGCGCAAATTCTGGCTTCTGTTTTCCCAAACCGTGACGGTTCTCCTGGCCTCCTACTTTGTCGTGGCCACGCTCAAGCCCCAGTGGCTGAACCGGCCAGGCATGGGCGCGGTGGCGGTGATCGAAGCGCCGGCCGGCCTGCCGGGCGCCCCGGCACCGGCCGGCAGCTTTGCCGCGGCGGCCAAGGCGGCTTCGGCGGCGGTGGTCAGCATCAACACCAGCAAGGCGGCAGCGCGCAACCCGAACATGGACGACCCCTGGTTCAAGTTCTTCTTTGGCGACCAGGGCGGTCAGAACGAGCCGCAGGTCGGGCTGGGCAGCGGCGTGATCGTCAGCCCCAACGGCTACATCCTGACCAACAACCACGTGGTCGAAGGGGCGGACGACATCGAGGTCATCCTCAACGACACACGCAAGGCCAAGGCCAAAATCATAGGCACCGACCCGGAGACCGATCTGGCGATCCTGAAAATCGAACTCGACAAGTTGCCGGTCATCGTGCTGGGCAGTTCGGACACCCTGCAGGTCGGCGACCCGGTGCTGGCCATCGGCAACCCCTTCGGCGTCGGCCAGACGGTCACCAGCGGCATTGTCAGCGCGCTGGGCCGCAACCAGCTGGGCATCAACACCTTCGAGAATTTCATCCAGACCGACGCCGCCATCAACCCGGGCAATTCCGGCGGCGCGCTGGTGGACACCCAGGGCCGGCTGCTGGGCATCAACACCGCAATTTATTCGCGTTCGGGCGGCTCCATGGGCATCGGTTTTGCCATTCCGGTGTCCACCGGCAAGCAGGTGCTGGAAAGCATCGTCAAGGACGGCCAGGTGACACGTGGCTGGATAGGCGTGGAGCCGCAGGACCTCAGCCCCGAAGTGGCCGAGACCTTCGGCATCAAGCCCGAGGCGCTGGGCGCAGGCGGCGTGATCATCACCGGCGTGCTGCAAAACGGCCCGGCGGCGCAGGCCGGCATCGTGCCGGGCGACGTGATCACCACCGTGGCGGGCAAGCCGGTCCGCACCGTGACCGAACTGCTGAGCGCCGTGGCGGCCCTCAAGCCCGGCGTGGCGGCACCCCTGGGTGTACTGCGCAAGGACAAAAAAGCGGAAATCGCCGTGGTTCCCGGGACCCGGCAGCGGCCGAAAATACAGCGCTAAAGCGCTTCAACCGCTATGAATTCAAGAGCTGTCCGTACCCTGTAGACAAGGGCTGCAGGCCCTTTTTACTTATGATTTGGCGGCTTCGGTGTCGCTGTCGGTATCGGGTTTTTTGGTGTGTTTGGCGAACATCTGCGCGGCCACAATGCCGACTTCGTACAGACTGCCGACCACCAGCAGCAGGATGATCATTGAGCCCGCATCGGGCGGCGTGACCAGCGCCGTGGCAATCGCGGCGATCACCCAGAAATAGCCGCGGTATTCGCGCAGCTGCGCCACGGTGAGAACACCCATGCGCACCAGCAGGATCACCGCGATCGGCACTTCAAACGCCAGGCCGAACGCCAGGAACATGCCGAGCACGAAGTTGAGGTATTCCTCGATATCCGGCGCGGCGGTGATCGACTTGGGGGCAAAGCTCTGGATGAAGCTGAAGACCTGGCCGAACACAAAATAGTAGGAAAAGGCCACGCCGATAAAAAACAGCAAGGTGCTGGACACCACCAGCGGCATCACCAGCTTTTTCTCGTGCGAATACAGGCCGGGCGCTACAAAGGCCCAGACCTGGTACAGCACCACCGGCAGTGCAATCATGAAGGCGGCCATGAAGAGGATCTTGATCGGCACCACAAACGGCGAAATCACGTTGGTGGCGATCAGCGTGGCGCCTTTGGGCAGGGCCGCGACCAGCGGCGCCGCGAGCAGGTCGTACAGCGCGCCGGGGCCGGGGTACAGCGCCAGCAGGGCGGCACAGACACCAATGGCGATGACCACCTTGATCATCCGGTCGCGCAGCTCCATCAGGTGCTGCACGAAAGGCTGCTCGGTGCCCGCGAGTTCGTCGGGCTTGTCGGTGTTGGGGTCGCTCATGGGAGGTGTTTGCGCTGATTGGATGGCGCCGGAAAGTGCGCGGGGAAAGAAAGATCAGGAAGGATCAGGCATTGCGCCCGGAGGAAGGGCCGGAACGGGGGCGATAACGTGCCACACGCGCAGCGCCGGACTGCGCGCGCGTACGTGTGCCGGAGCGGGCCTTGTACCACTGCGGCGTGGCGCCCTGCTTGAGGCGCCAGTTCTTTTTCGGGTGTTTGTACTCGGGGAAACTGATCATGCCGGGCAACTCGTCGCTGGCAGCCGTGCCGGTGGTTTCAGCCCATGATTTCTCGAAATCACTGGCGTTTGTCTGGATGGAGTTTTCGACGTCGCGGGCGGCGCCTTCCATCGTTTCCTTCATTTTCTTGAGCTCGTCGAGCTCCATCGAGCGGTTGACTTCCTGCTTGACGTCGGCCACGTAACGCTGTGCCTTGCCCAGCAGGGTACCCACCGTCCGCGCCAGGCGCGGCAGTTTCTCCGGGCCGATCACGATCAGGGCCACAGCGCCTATCAGCGCGATTTTCGAAATGCCGAGATCAATCATGCGAGATCAGGTCACGGTTGGCACACCACGCGAAGTTGAAAACGTGAAGGCCGGTGACCGCAGCGCCGGGCCGCCCCAAGCAAGGCCAGCCCCCTCGGGGGGCAGCGCAGCACACGCAGTGGCAAGCGTGGGGGCCCATATTTTTCAAGACTTCTGCTTGGCTTCCACGTCGATCGTGGCTTTGTCGGCGGTCTGCGCGTGGCTGACCTGGCCGGCCGGGGTGTCCTTGGCATCGGCGGCGCTTTGACCGCCTTCTTTCATGCCGTCCTTGAAGCCCTTGACGGCGCCGCCGAGGTCGCTGCCCATGTTCTTGAGCTTTTTGGTGCCGAACACCATCACGACGATCAACAGCACGATCAGCCAGTGCCAAATGGAAAATGAGCCCATGTTTCTCTCCTAAACTTTAATTGCAAGCTTGCACAACATTGTGCCCATTCTAAGGGCCTTGTCAGGGGGATGGACGGGAATGACCCGCATTGACCACCCTCGCAACACACCTGCCTTAATTGGGGCCCGGTCCGTCGGCTGCAAGTGGGCATTTACCCTGCGCCCCACCTGGCACCCAGAGGTCAACCGGGGCCGCGGGTCCGGCTTTGCCGGCCCGCAGGCGCAGCGGCCCCCTCGGGGGGCAGGGCGCTACGCGAAGCGAGCAACCGTGGGGGTCAACCTCTCAGCCAGGGCCGGGGGCCGCCCATCACATGGATGTGCAGGTGGTGCACTTCCTGGCCGCCTTCCGCGCCAGTGTTGCTCACCATCCGGAAGCCGCCTTCGGGGTAAGGGTTGCAGCCCTGCGCCACCGCAAGCTGCGGGGCCAGCACCATCATGCGACCCAGCAAAGCCGTGTGTTCAGGCCCGACCTGCGCCAGCGACGCAATGTGCGCTTTCGGGATCATCAGGAAATGCACCGGCGCCCAGGGGTTGATGTCGTGGAAAACAAAAATTTCGTCGTCCTCATACACCTTGCGGCTGGGGATCTGTCCGGCGGCAATCTTGCAGAAAATGCAGTTGTCAGGGGCGTGTGTGCTGGACGGGCTCATGGAAGGCTCTTGCGGAAAAAGGGGTCAGAGGGATGAGGAAGTGCTGCGGGCGGGCCGGTGGCTGTTGAAACGCATCCAGCCGCGCACGCAGCGGTACAGATACCAGAGCCAGACGATGCCGTAGGCAATGGCGCCCGGCAGGACCAGCAGCAGCCACAGCGGCGACAGCAGGACCAGCCACATCAGCGTCCACCAGAAGGTCTGGATCATGTAGTTGTGGTGATCGATGTAGAGCGCGTCGGACTCTTCGCCACGCCGGATGTAGTTGACGATCAGCGCAATCACCGCAAAAACACCGCCGCTGAACCAGGCCAGCGTGTGCAGTCCGTAGAGCACATGCATGACGATGCGGTCGTTGGGGTTTTTGGTGTCGAATTCGGCCAGGTCGGTCTCGCTCATGGATTCCCTTTCTTGCTTCGTTTTATTTTTCGGTCGCCTCGCGGGCCTGCACCTTGCGCAGGGCTTTTTCCTCGATGCCGCTGGTGCCTTCGCGGCGCTCCAGCTCGGCAATCACGTCGGCCGGCGACAGGCCGTAATGCGCCAGCGCGATCAGGCTGTGAAACCACAGGTCGGCGACTTCACCGACCAGCTTGGCGGGGTCTCCGCCATGGTCGAGATCTTTCGCCGCCATCACCGTCTCCGTGGCCTCTTCACCGATTTTCTTCAGGAAGGCGTCCGGGCCCTTGTGCAGCAGACGCGCCACGTAGCTGGTTTGCGGGTCGCCGCCGCGGGCCGGCTTGCGGCTTTCGATGATTTGCGCGAGGCGCTGCAGGGAGTCGTTGGAAGTCATGGCTTACTTGTAAATGGTTGTCGGGTCTTTGAGGACCGGCTCGGTCACCACCCATCGCCCGCCTTTGTAAATGCTGAAAAAACAGCTGTGGCGCCCGGTGTGGCAGGCAATGCCGGGTTCGTGGCCGAGCTGCGTCACCTTCAGCAAAATCACGTCGTTGTCGCAGTCCATCCGGATCTCGTGCACGGTCTGCAGGTGGCCGGACTCCTCGCCCTTGTGCCACAGGCGCCCGCGCGAGCGGCTGAAATACACGGCCTGGCCGAGTTCGGCGGTTTTTTGCAGCGCCTCGCGGTTCATCCAGGCGAACATCAGCACGTCGCCGCTTGATGCCTCTTGCGTGATGACCGGGATCAGGCCCTTGTCGTCCCATTGGATGTCGTCTAGCCAGTTCATCGACATATTATCGCCCGCCATATTGCGCCCCCACGCTTGTCACTTCGTGTACTGCGCTGCCCCCCGAGGGGGCCGCTGCGCCTGCGGCCCGGCAGAGCCGGTTCCGCGGCCCCGGCTGGAATGGAGACCAGCACCGTCGACTGTAAACATCACTATCAAATCGATAGCTGTTTGCGCCCGCTGGATATGGGCTGGAGGCCGAAAAGTCTTTGAATAACCTAAAGCCGGACGGGGATGCCGCGCGCGGCCATGTGGGCCTTGGCCTGCTGCACCGTGTATTCGCCATAATGGAAGATGCTGGCCGCCAGCACGGCGTCGGCGCCGCCGATCTGGATGCCGTCGGCCAGGTGGTCGAGGTTGCCGACGCCGCCGGAGGCGATCACCGGCACGCTGACCGCGTCGCTGACGGCGCGTGTCAAGGCCAGGTCGAAGCCGGACTTGGTGCCGTCGCGGTCCATGCTGGTCAGCAAAATTTCACCGGCGCCGCGCCGCGCCATCTCGGTCGCCCAGGCCACGGCGTCCAGCCCGGTGTTCTTGCGGCCCCCGTGGCTGTAGACGTCCCAGCCCGGCCCGCGCGTCAGCGCCTCTTCATCGGAGCGGCGTTTGGCGTCGATGGCCACCACGATGCACTGCGCGCCGTATTTGCCCGAAGCGTCCTCGATCACCTGCGGATTGGCCAGCGCGGCCGAGTTGAAGCTGGTCTTGTCGGCCCCGGCGTTGAGCAGCCGGCGCACGTCGTCCACGGTGCGCACACCGCCGCCTACCGTCAGCGGAATGAACACCTGCGAGGCCACCGCTTCGATGATGTGCAGGATCAGGTCACGCCCGTCGCTGGTGGCCGTGATGTCCAGAAAGGTCAGTTCATCGGCGCCCTGCTCGTTGTAACGCGCAGCAATTTCCACCGGATCACCGGCGTCGCGCAGTTCGACGAAGTTGACCCCCTTGACCACGCGGCCGCCGGTGACATCAAGACACGGAATGATTCGTTTAGCGAGCATGCTGATCGACGGGTAAGGGCTGTCGATCAGCCGTTCAGCTCATCCGCTCTGGTCTGCGCCGCGGCGAAATCAAGGTCACCGCTGTAAATCGAACGGCCGCAGATCACGCCTTCGATACCTTCGTCTTCCACCGCGCACAGTGCCTCAATGTCGGCCATGTTGGACAGGCCGCCGGAGGCGATCACCGGAATGGTCAGCGCCTGCGCCAGCTTGACGGTGGCCTCGATGTTGATGCCGGTGAGCATGCCGTCGCGGCCGATGTCGGTGTAGATGATGGATTCAACGCCGTAGTCCTGGAACTTCTTGCCCAGGTCCACCACTTCATGGCCGGTCATCTTGCTCCAGCCATCGGTGGCGACCTTGCCGTCCTTGGCATCGAGACCGACGATGATGTGGCCGCCGAAAGCCGTGCAGGCGTCCTGCAGGAAGCCGGGGTTTTTCACCGCCGCCGTGCCGATGATCACGTAGCGCAGGCCGGAGTCGAGGTAACGCTCGATGGTGTCGAGGTCGCGGATGCCGCCGCCCAGCTGCACGTCGATCTCGCTGCCGACCTCCAGCAGGATCTTGCGGATGGCCGCTTCATTTTTTGGTTTGCCTGCAAAGGCGCCGTTCAGGTCCACCAGGTGCAGGCGGCGCGCGCCCTTGTCGACCCAGCTGCGCGCCATGGCGGCCGGGTCTTCGCTGAAGATGGTGGACTGGTCCATGTCGCCCTGTTTGAGGCGCACACAATGGCCGTCTTTCAAGTCAATCGCGGGGATGAGTAGCATGGGCAATGAGGCAACGGTGGATGAAAGTAAGACGTGAGGAAAGCGGTGCGGCAGAGATGGCTGGGACGGGGGCAGGCATGCCGGTAGTGGATCAGGGATTCCAGTGCAGGAAGTTGCGGTACAGGGCCAGTCCCTGGTCGGCGCTTTTTTCGGGGTGAAACTGGGTGGCGAAAATATTATCGCGCGCAACCACCGCCGTAAAGCGTGCGCCGTAGTCGGCCTCGCCCGCGGTGTGGCGCGCATCCGACGGGCGCGCGTAGAAGCTGTGCACGAAATAAAACCAGGAGCCATCGGGGATGCCCGCCCACAGGGGATGCACCGGCACCGACTGGTAGACCTGGTTCCAGCCCATTTGCGGCACCTTGTAGCGGCTCCCGTCGGGCTGCAGCCGCCCGGCCAGGTCAAACTTGAGCACCTCGCCCGGAATCAGGCCCAGGCCACGCGTGCCCTCACCGCCCCGCCCTTCAGCGCTGTGGTCCAGCAGCATCTGCATGCCGACACAGACGCCGAACAGCGGCTTGCAGGCGGCCGCCTGCAACACCGCCTCCAGCATGCCGGAGGCCTGCAGCTCGTGCATGCAGTCGGCAATCGCGCCCTGGCCGGGCAGAACGATGCGGTCGGCGTCCAGCACGTCCTGCGCGCTGGAGGTCACGAGCACCTCGAACCCGCTGTCGGCCGTCACATGCTGGACCGCCTGCGACACCGAGCGCAGGTTGCCCATGCCGTAGTCCACCACCGCGATTTTCTTGAATTTGGCCATCAGGAGGAAAGTTTGCTACTGTTTTTATAGCTGTCTGCGCAGGTACAGCAAGGGCTGGAAGGCAAAAACATATAAAAATCAGCCTACAACGAACCCTTGGTCGAGGGAATCACGCCCGCCGACCGTGGGTCGATCTCCAGCGCCATGCGCAGGGCGCGCGCAAAGGCCTTGAAGACGGTTTCGGCCTGGTGGTGCGCGTTGTCACCCTTGAGGTTGTCGATGTGCAGGGTCACAAAGGCGTGGTTCACAAAGCCCTGGAAGAACTCGTAGGCCAGCTGGCTGTCGAAAGCGCCTATCATGCCGCTCTTGAATGGCACATGCATGTCCAGCCCGGGCCGTCCTGAAAAGTCGATGACCACGCGCGACAGCGCCTCGTCCAGCGGCACATAGGCGTGGCCATAGCGACGCAGGCCTTTTTTGTCGCCAACGGCCTGGGCCACGGCCTGCCCCAGGGTTATGCCCACGTCTTCCACCGTGTGGTGGCCGTCGATGTGCAGGTCGCCCTTGGCCTGGATGTCCAGATCGATCAGGCCATGCCTGGCGATCTGGTCCAGCATGTGGTCGAAAAAGCCGATGCCGGTGGACAGCCTGGCCTGGCCGGTGCCGTCGAGGTTGAGCTTGACGGTGATCTGGGTTTCGGCGGTATTTCGCGAGACTTCGGCCGTTCTCGGGGCAAGGGGCGCCATGGCGGTGGGGGTGGTCATAGGGATTCTTTGAGGGCTGCCAGCATCTGCACATTGTCGTCGGCGGTGCCAACGGTCAGGCGCAGGCAGTTGGCCAGCAATGGATGCATTTTAGAAACGTTTTTGACCAGCACCTTGCGTGCCCGCATGCCCTCGAAGGTTTTCTGGGCATCGGGCACCCGCACCAGGATCATGTTGGCATCGCTTTTCCAGGCCCGGACACCCGTCATAACCTGCAGCGCTTCTAAAAGAATAGCACGCTGCGCCCGTATTTCCTGGGCTTGCGCCGCAAACACGTCGGCATGTTCAAGCGCAAACAGCGCGCACTCGTAATTGAGCACGCTGATGTTGTAGGGCGGGCGCACCTTGTCGATCTCGGCAATCAGCGCTTTCGGGCCCATCATGTAGCCAATGCGCACGCCGGCCAGGCCGAACTTGCTCAGCGTGCGCATCAGCAGCACGTGGCTGTGTTTGCCGATGCGGTCGATGTAGCTTTTGCTCGAAAAGGGCTGGTAAGCCTCGTCGATCACCACCAGGCCGGGCGCCGCGGCGATGATTTTTTCGATCACCGCATCGTCCCAGAGGTTGGCCGTCGGGTTGTTCGGGTAGGCGATGTAGGTGATGGACGGCTGGTGTTCGGCGATCGCGGACAACATGGCTGCTTCGTCGAGCTCGAAGTCCGCCGTCAAGGGCACACCGATGAATTTCAGCCCCTGCAGTTGCGCACTCATGGCGTACATCACAAAGCCGGGCAGCGGCGCGAGGATGGAGGCGCCGGGTACATCGCAGGCCATGGCCAGCAGCGAGATCAGCTCGTCGGAGCCGTTGCCCAGCATGATGTCGAATCCTTCGGGCATCTGCGCGTAGCCGGCCAGCGCCTGGCGCAGGTCGTTGACCCGACCGTCCGGGTAGCGGTTCAGGGCCAGTGCGCCCAGGCGCTGGCCCAGCTGCACCTGCAGGGCCGGCGGCAGGCGGTGCGGGTTTTCCATCGCGTCGAGCTTGATCAGCCCCGCCGAGTCCTGAATGGCGTAGGCGTGCATGGACTGCACGTCCTGCCGGATCAGTTTTTTCAGTCCAGGCGCGACATCGTTCATTGTTTTTTTATTCTCATTTCGGCGGCGCGGGCGTGTGCCTGCAGCCCCTCGCCATACGCCAGTTCGGCGGCAATTTTCCCCAGGGTCTGCGCGCCGGCTTCGCTGACTTCAATCAGGCTGGAGCGTTTCTGGAAATCGTAGACGCCGAGCGGGCTGGAAAAACGCGCGGTGCCGCTGGTCGGCAACACATGGTTGGGGCCGGCGCAGTAGTCACCCAGCGATTCGCTGGTGTAGGCGCCCAGGAAAATCGCGCCGGCGTGTTTGAGCAGGGGTTCCCACTTGTGCGGCTCGCGGCTGGAGACTTCCAGGTGTTCGGGCGCAATGCGGTTGCTGATGGCGCAGGCTTCTTCCATGCTGCGCGTCTGGATCAGCGCACCGCGGCCAGTGAGGGACTTGGCGATGATCTCCGCACGCGGCATGGTGGGCAAGAGGCGGTTGATGGCCTCCTGAACCGAGGCTATATAGGCCTCATCAGGGCACAGCAGGATGCTTTGCGCGAGTTCGTCATGTTCGGCCTGGCTGAACAGGTCCATGGCCACCCAGTCGGCCGGCGTACTGCCGTCGGCCAGCACCAGGATTTCGCTGGGGCCGGCAATCATGTCGATGCCCACCGTGCCGAAGACGCGTTTCTTGGCGCTGGCCACGTAGGCGTTGCCGGGGCCGGTGATCTTGTCGACCTTGGGGATGGTCTGCGTGCCGTAGGCCAGCGCCGCCACCGCCTGCGCGCCTCCGATGGTGAAGGCCCGCGTGACGCCGGCCACATAGGCGGCAGCCAGCACCAGTGCGTTTTTTTCGCCTTTGGGCGTGGGCACCACCATGATGATTTCGCCGACACCGGCCACATGGGCGGGAATGGCGTTCATCAGCACCGACGACGGGTAGGCCGCCTTGCCGCCCGGCACGTAAATGCCGACACGGTCCAGCGGCGTGACCTTCTGGCCAAGCAGGCTGCCGTCTTCGTCGCGGTAGCTCCAGCTCTCGCCATTGGCCTTTTTCTGCGCCTCATGGTAGCTGCGCACGCGGCGCGCGGCAGCTTGCAGCGCTTCGCGCTGCGCTGCAGGAATCGTGTCGAAAGCGGCCTTGAGTTCGGCCTGCGTGAGTTCGAGCGCATGCATGCTGGCTGCGGTGAGCCCGTCAAAACGCGCGGTGTATTCCAGCACGGCCGCGTCGCCACGCTGCTGCACATCGGCCAGGATGCCGGCCACGCGCTGCTCGATCGCCGCATCGGTGTCGGCCGACCAGTGCAGGCGCGCCGTGAACTGCGCCTCAAAAGCAGCATCAGTCGTTGACAGGCGGGCGGGATTGGCTATTAAATTCATAGCATATTCAGACAGCAGGCCGGGCGATGGCCGACGAAAAAGCATCGATGATGGCGCGTATCGGCGCCTGCTTGAGCTTGAGCGCGACCTGGTTGACCACCAGGTGCGAGCTGATGTCCATGATGCGCTCGACCTCGACCAGGTGGTTGGCCTTGAGCGTGTTGCCGCTGCTGACCAGGTCGACAATGGCGTCGGCCAGGCCAGTCAGCGGCGCGAGTTCCATGCTGCCGTAGAGCTTGATCAAGTCCACGTGCACGCCCTTGGTCGCGAAAAAATCGCGCGCGATACTGACGAACTTGGTCGCCACCTTCAGGCGCGAGCCCTGTTTCACTGCCGCTTCATAGTCGAAACCGGCACGCACCGCCACACTCATGCGGCACTTGGCAATCTGCAGGTCCAGCGGCTGGTACAGGCCCTGGCCGCCGTGTTCGATCAGCGTGTCCTTGCCGGTCACGCCGATGTCGGCGCCGCCGTACTGCACATAAGTCGGCACATCGGTGGCGCGCACCAGCACCACACGCACGTCGGGCCGGTTGGTGCCTATGATCAGCTTGCGCGATTTTTCCGGGTCTTCCAGCACTTCGATGCCGGCGGCTTTCAGCAGCGGCAGGGTTTCGTCGAAGATGCGACCTTTGGACAGTGCGAGCGTGATCACGATGGCGACTCCTGGTTGACGAGCGTGATCATGACTTGATTCTTTCGATGTCTGCGCCTATGCCGCGCAGCTTGGCTTCCATCTGGTCGTAACCGCGGTCCAGGTGGTAGATGCGATCAATCAGCGTCTCGCCCTCGGCCACCAGGCCGGCGATTACCAGGCTGGCCGACGCGCGCAGGTCGGTCGCCATCACGGTGGCGCCGGAAAGCTTTTCCACCCCTTCGATGATGGCGAACTTGCCGTCGATCTCGATCTTCGCGCCCAGGCGAACCATCTCGTTGACGTGCATGAAACGGTTTTCGAAAATCGTTTCCGTCACCTTGCTCGGTCCCTCGGCAATGGCGTTGAGCGCCATGAACTGCGCCTGCATGTCAGTCGGAAAACCCGGGTACTCGGTGGTGCGAAAGGACTGCGCCTGCATGCGGCCCTGTGCCTGAACACGGATAAAACCGTCACCCGCGGTGATCACGGCACCGGCGTCGCGCAGCTTGTCGATCACGGCTTCGAGGTGGTCGGCGCGGCCGTGGCGCAACACCACGTCGCCGCCGGTGGCCGCAACGGCGCACAGAAAGGTGCCGGTCTCGATGCGGTCGGCCACCACCTGATGGGTGCAGCCGTGCAGGCGCTCCACACCCTGGATGCGGATGCGGCTGGTTCCGTGGCCTTCGATCTTCGCGCCCATCTTGATCAGCATCTCGGCCAGGTCGCCGATTTCGGGCTCCCGCGCCGCGTTTTCGAGAATCGTTTCGCCCTCGGCCAGAGTGGCCGCCATCATGAAATTCTCGGTGCCGGTGACGGTCACCATGTCGGTCAGGATGTTGCAACCCTTGAGGCGCCCGCGCTGGCCATTCGGCCCGGCCGGCAGTTTGGCAATCATGTAGCCGTGTTCAACCACAATGTCGGCGCCCATGGCCTGCATGCCCTTGATGTGCTGGTCCACCGGCCGCGATCCGATGGCGCAGCCGCCGGGCAGCGACACCGTGGCCTCGCCAAAACGCGCCAGCAGCGGGCCCAGCGCGAGCACCGACGCGCGCATGGTCTTGACCAGCTCGTACGGCGCTTCAGGCGAACTCAGTGCGCCCGCGTTGATGACTACGCTGCCGGGCGCGCTGTCGCTGCGTTCGGCCGTCACCCCCATGTTGCGGATCAGCTTGAGCATGGTGGCCACGTCCTGCAGGCGCGGCACATTTTCAAGCGTCACGGTATCTGCCGTCAGCAATGCCGCGCACAGTTCCGGCAGTGCGGCGTTTTTGGCGCCAGAGATATCGACGGTGCCGGCAAGCGGCCGGCCGCCCCTGATGAGTAGTTTGTCCATAGGTCTGTTTATTCTTCCGCGCCGCTGGCGGCCCATTCGGCCGGTGTGTAGGTTTTCATGGACAGGGCATGCACCTCGTCCGTCTGCATGCGCCCGCCCAGCGTGGCGTACACACGCTGGTGACGCTGGATCAGGCGCTGGCCTTCAAAAGCGGCAGACACGATGGTGGCATACCAATGCCGGCCGTCGCCCGTGAGTTCGATGTGTTCGCAGGGCAAGCCCGCGGCAATGATGGTTTGGAGTTCTTCGCTGGTCATGGTGTATCGCTCACTGAGGATCTTTATTCATTCAAACAGGGGCCGCGGGTCCGGCTTCACCGGCCCGCAGGCGCAGCGCCCCCCCCCGGGGGGCAGAGAGCGACACGCAGTGCGCGAACGTGGGGGCCATAGTTAGTGCCTGATTTTGTAGCCGATGCGAAGCAAATTCACCGCGATGGCGCTGACCACCAGCAGCGCGCTGCCCACGATGGCCAGACTCAGCCAGGGGGACACGTCGCTGACACCGAAAAAGCCGTAACGGAAACCGTCGATCATGTAGAAAAACGGGTTCAGGTGGCTGACGGTCTGCCAGAACGGCGGCAACGAATGAATGGAGTAGAAAACGCCACTGAGGAAAGTCATGGGCATGATCACAAAATTCTGGAATACCGCCATCTGGTCGAATTTTTCAGCCCACAACCCGGCGATCAACCCCAGAGCGCCCAGCAGGGCCGCACCGAGCACCGCGAACACCACGATCCACAGCGGCGCCAGGAAACTGGGCTGGCCAAAATAGACGGTGACCACAAACACCCCCAGGCCGACGGCCAGGCCGCGCACCACGGAAGATCCGACATAGGCGAAAAACCAGTGCCAGTGCGACAGAGGGCTGAGCAGCACAAACACCAGGCTGCCCATGATCTTGCTCTGGATCAGCGAAGAGGAACTGTTGGCAAAAGCGTTCTGCAACACGCTCATCATGACCAGGCCGGGCACCAGGAAGGCCGTGTAGCCGACCGTGTCGTAGACCTTCACATGGTCCTGCAGCACATGGCCAAAGATCAGCATGTACATGACGGCGGTGAGAATGGGCGCGCCTACGGTCTGGAATCCGACTTTCCAGAAGCGCAGAACTTCCTTATAGAAAAGCGTTTGCCAGCCGGTCATGCGGTCACCCCGATTTTCTCGGCCATGACCTCAAGAAAGACGTCTTCGAGGTCGGCCTTGCGAATCTCGACGTCCTCGGCCACCAGGCCGGCCTCGCGGATCGCGCTGAGGTAGTGCTCGATCTCGTTGGCATTGTGCGCGGGCAGCTGCACGATGCGGCCGGTGATGCGCGCCTTGTCGGCGATCGCCTTCGGCAGTTCGCTGTCGATCTTGAACCTGAGCACATTCGAGGAGGCCGCCTTGAGCAACTCGGATGTGGTGGCCAAGGCCACCATGCGGCCCTGCTTGAGCATCGCAATCCGGTTGCACAGCGCCTCGGCCTCTTCGAGGTAGTGCGTCGTCAGCAGCACGGTGCTGCCCTGCTTGTTGAGTTTGGCAACAAATTGCCAGAGCGTCTGGCGCAGTTCCACATCGACACCGGCGGTGGGTTCGTCCAGCACGATGACCTGGGGTTTGTGCACCAGCGCCTGCGCCACCAGCACGCGGCGCTTCATGCCACCCGACAGCTGCCGCATGTTGGCGTCAGCCTTGTCGGCCAGCCCAAGACTGAGCAGCAACTCGTCGATCCAGGCGTCGTTGTTTTTGACACCGAAATAGCCGGATTGAATGCGCAATGCCTCCCGCACCGTGAAAAATGGATCAAACACGAGCTCCTGCGGCACGATGCCGAGCTTGCGCCTGGCACTGGCGTAGTCGGTCACCACATCGCTGCCATGCACCAGCACGCGGCCGCTGCTGGCCCGCGAGAGGCCCGCCAGAATGCTGATCAGCGAGGTTTTGCCGGCCCCGTTGGGACCCAGCAGGCCGAAAAACTCGCCCTGCTGGATATCAAAGCTGACATTGTCCAGCGCCCGGACGCCGGGACCAGTCTGGCTGCGTGTCGATGGGTAGATTTTGGAGACGGACTGGAATGAGATGGCGGGCATGAGCGCGCTATTTTAAGGGCTGTCGCCTGTTTCTTCCGGCCAGGCGGCGCAAATGCCCCCTGCCTCGCACCCAGGCAAGGCCCAAAACCCCGAACCCGCCTGCGTTCAGGTCGAGGAAGTCGCTGCTGACGGAATCAACTCCGCAACGCCATACAGCTCGGCCAGCTCCCGCAGCCGCGCAGGGGCACCGCGCACCGAGAAGCGCTTGCCTGCCGCCAGCGCATGGCGCCGGCACTCCAGCAGGACCGCCAGCGCCGATGAGTCGAACTGCTGCAACGCTCCTGCATCGGCCACCACCTCTGCAGTCGCGACGGCAAACAACTCGGGTTTCAAACCGCGGGCAAAACCAGCCGCCACGGCATGGGTCAGGACAGGAGGAAGCGTCAGCACGGCCAAATTCCGGTCAGGACTTTTTCTCGCCCACGTTCGTTTTCTCGCCCGCGTTCGACTTGTTGCGCTGGGACAGTGCGGCAATCAGCCCATCCACACCCTTGGTCGAAATTTCCTGCGCGAACTGGGTGCGATAGGTTTCCACCATCCAGATGCCCAGGACGTTCAGGTCGTAGATTTTCCAGCCGGTGGGCGTTTTTTCCATGCGGTAATCGAGCTGGATCGGTTCGCTGCGGCCAATCACTTCGGTGCGCACGATCACTTCACTGTCTGCGGGCGCGGCCCGCAGGGGCTTGACGCTGACGGTCTGGTCCTTGACCTGGGCCAGCGCCCCGGAATAAGTGCGAACCAGCAAGGTTTTGAACTCTTCCTGCAGGCGTTTTTGCTGTTCTGGCGTGGCCTGCCGCCAGTTTCTGCCCACGGTCGCCGCTGTCATGCGCGTGAAATTCACATGGGGCATGACCTTGCCGTCGACCAGAGCGATGATTTTTCCGGTGTCGCCGGACTGGATGGCCTTGTCGGCCTTGATGATGTCCAGCACTTCGGTGGAGGTACGCTTGATCAGCGCGTCCGGCGCTTCGTCGGCCGCACCTGCGACCGGGCCCGCAACCAGCAGGACGCCGGCGAGGCAGGCCCCCACGACATGGCTAAAAATTCGACGGTTCATGGCTTTCTTTCGGTTCGTAACACAGGCCTGCCGGGCCGGGGCGGCTGCCCCTTTGGCACAACGGACAAACAAGTACTTGATTTGACAGCGTTTTCCGGGCTTTGGTTCAGGCGGTTCAGTGAAGTTATGGCACTGCGTGTAAGTGTTCTTTACTTGGCGGGTGCCGGCGGAGGCGCTTCGGGCAGGTCATAACGCTCCTCGGTATCGCCGTTGGTTTCTATCACCACGCCGCGGCGCTGCAAGTAGGCGTCGCGCGTGAAACTGTATTTGTCCAGGGCAGCCTGATCAAGCACCTCCCCGGCGCGCAGCAGGCTGGCCCGAAGGTCAACCGCGCGCAGGACATAGAGAGAATTGCGGACAGGCACATTGTCGATCTGCAACACCAGGTCGCCTTTGGCGTCGACCACCCGTGCAGCAGCATCACGCACCGTCGAGGGGCCCAGTACCGGCAGCACCAGGTAGGGACCGGTGGCCACTCCCCAGCGTCCCAGCGTCTTGCCAAAATCCTCGCGGTGACGCTCTATGCCCATGGGCGTGGCCCAGTCCAGCACGCCGCCCAGGCCAATCAGCGTGTTGACGCTGACACGCATGAAGCTGTCGACGGCCGCTTGCGGCTTGGCCTGGAGCACGTTGTTGACGAAAGACCATGCGTCCGACAGGTTGCCGAAGAAGTTGTTGACGCCCGTGCGCACCGGCGAGGGCACCGTATCCTGGTACGCCTGCGCCACCGGCTTGACGATGGCCTCGTCAAGGCCGTCGTTGAAACGGGTCACGCTGCGGTTGAAGGGTTCGAACGGGTCACGCGGGTTCGGGCCGACGGCGCAGCCCTGCAGCAGGGCAAGCGCCAGCAGCCCGGCCCACAGGTCGGTCCGGTTCATTGTGATTCGTGGTTTCATTTTTTTTCGTTACTCCCTGAGGGCGGTGCAGTCATCGAGCCAGAACTGCTGTCCGCCGCCTTGCTGTACAAAAACTGGCTGATGAGATTTTCCAGCACAACCGCTGATTGCGTGCTGGAGATGGTGTCGCCAGCCACCAGATTCTTCTCGCTGGCCCCGGCCTCGATGCCGATGTACTGCTCACCGAGCAAGCCGCTGGTGAGGATCTTCAGCGAACTGTCCTTGGGAAAGGCATAACGACTCTCCATGGCCAGCGTGACACGCGCCTGGAAAGACTTGTCGTCAAACACCAGTGACTCCACACGACCGACCACCACACCGCCACTGCGCACCGCGCCCTTGGGTTTGAGGCCGCCGACGTTGTCAAATTTGGCCGTGATCCGGTAGGTGGACTGGAAACTCAGGTTCAGCAGATTGGCGGCCTGCAATGCCAGAAACAGGATGGCCGCAGCGCCGATCATGACAAAAATACCAACCCACACATCATTTTTTGAGCGTTGCACAACACCCTCCTCAGGTAAACATCATCGCGGTCAGGATGAAATCCAGACCCAGAACCGACAGGGAAGCCACCACCACCGTGCGCGTCGTGGCGCTGGCCACGCCTTCCGGTGTGGGTTGCGCCTCGAACCCCTGTAACAGCGCAATAAACGTCACGGTAAAACCGAAAACAACACTCTTGATCACACCGTTGCCCACATCTTTCCAGACATCGACCCCACCCTGAATCTGGCTCCAGAAAGACCCTGCATCGACCCCGATCATGACCACGCCAACGGCCCACCCGCCGATCACACCCATCGCGCTGAACACGGCAGCCAGCAGGGGCATGACAATCACGCCTGCCCAGAAGCGGGGGGCCAGGATGCGCTGCACCGGATCCACGGCCATCATTTCCATGACGCTGATCTGCTCGCCAGCCTTCATGAGGCCGATTTCGGCCGTCAGCGAGGTACCGGCCCGGCCCGCGAACAACAAGGCCGTCACCACCGGCCCGAGTTCGCGCACCAGCGTCAGGGTCACAAGCAAGCCCAGCGCATCGGACGAACCAAAACGCTGCAACGTGTAATAGCCCTGCAGGCCGAACACGAAGCCGACAAACAGGCCGGACACCGCAATGATGACCAGCGAATAGTTGCCCAGGAAATGGATCTGGTCGCGCACGAGGCCGAAACGGCGGAAAGTCGAAGGCAGGGAAAGGAGAAGCCGAAAGAAAAGGCGTGCACCCAGACCCAAGTCTGCGAGTTTGCTGCGGGTGGCAAAGCCGACATCCGAAGGTTTGTACCAGCTCATGCTGCGGCTCCTGGCTGCCGGGCGACGGACGTGGGGCCGGGGCCAAAATCTTCTTCAACCGACAGGCCGGGATAATGGAACTGAACCGGGCCGTCCGGCAGGGCATTGACATACTGGTACACCAGCGGATCGGTGCTTTGCCGGACTTGCTCGGGCGTACCCTCGGTCGCAATTTTCCCGTTGGCCAGGATGATCACATGGTCGGCCACGGCAAACGTCTGCTCGAGCTCGTGCGAGACAAAAATACTGGTCAGACCCATGGCGTCGTTCAAGTGCCGGATCAGCCGCGCCGCCGTCCCCAGCGAAATCGGATCCAGGCCGGAAAAAGGCTCGTCATACATCACCAGCTCCGGGTCCAGCGCGATGGCGCGGGCAAGTGCGATACGCCGTGCCATGCCGCCGGACACCTCGCTGGGCATGAGGTCGCGCGCGCCGCGCAGGCCGACCGCGTTGAGCTTCATGAGCACAATGTCGCGAATCAGGGCTTCGGGCAGGTCCGTGTGTTCATGCAGCGGAAATGCCACATTCTCGTAAACGCTCAAGTCGGCAAACAGGGCTCCGAACTGGAAAAGCATGCCCATGCGACGTCGCGCCGCATAGATCTGCTCCTGATCCATCCGGGTGACATCCTGCTCATCGAACAGCAATTCACCGGACTGGGCACGGATCTGGCCGCCAATAAGCCGCAAAATGGTCGTTTTACCGCCGCCGGAAGCCCCCATCAATGCCGTCACCTTCCCTCGCGGCACCGACAGGGAAATGTCGTCCAGAATGACGCGTTCACCGTAACCAAAGGTAAGGTGACGCAATTCAACAAGGGAAGGATTGGAAGAGGAGGCCATAAAAAGACATAAGCCGGATATCCGGCTTATTGATCATAAGGGATTACTCTGACCCGCGCGGGCGGTCGGAATCGTTCATTTTTCACAGAAATCGCCCCGGAAAGATGCCCGATTCAGGCCGGTCAGCCTGGCCTTCATCGCGTGCGCCGACAAAGATGAAGGAAAGACCGGGAAAGACTGCGGTTTTGCTCGACAGGTCGCGGCAAGGCGCGCCTTCGATACATTTCCGGATCCGTCACGCCGTCCAGGTGTTGGTGCGCAAGTCGCCAGCTCATCGGAGACGCGTTCTCCTCAAGCTCACTATGCGCCCTTCGCGGCGCGCGGCCGGCACGTCCGGACCCTGGCTTCGCACCCTCGCGGGCATCCGCGAAGGGCTGCAACTGTCAGCGCGGCAGGTCGGTGAAGCCCATCAGGAACTCGTCGACCGAGCGGGCTACCTGGCGACCCTCGCGAATCGCCCAGACCACCAGACTCTGGCCACGCCGCATGTCGCCCGCCGCAAAGACCTTGGGAACATTGGTGGCATAACCGCCGGTGAAGTCGGTGGTCGCCTTGGCATTGCCCCGTGCGTCTTTCTCGACCCCAAAGGCCTCCAGCACCGGTGCAACCGGCGCCACAAAACCCATGGCCAGAAGCACCAGGTCGGCCTTCAGCAACTGCTCGGAGCCGGGTACTTCCTGCATCTTGCCGTCTTTCCACTCGACGCGCACCGTTTTCAGACCCGTGACCTTGCCCTTGTCGCCGATGAATTCCTTGGTGGAAATGGCGAATTCACGCTCGCAGCCCTCTTCATGGCTGGAACTGGTACGCAGCTTGATGGGCCAGTAGGGCCAGGTCATGGGTCGGTTTTCTTCTTCAGGAGGCTGCGGCAGCAGTTCGAACTGCGTGACGCTGGCCGCGCCATGACGGTTGCTGGTACCGACACAATCCGAGCCGGTGTCACCGCCGCCGATCACGATCACGTGTTTGCCATCGGCGCGCAACTGGTCCTTGACCTTGTCGCCGGCGTTGACCTTGTTCTGCTGCGGCAGGAATTCCATCGCGAAATGAATGCCTGCGAGTTCACGGCCTGGCACGGGCAGATCACGCGACTGCTCGGCTCCGCCGGACAGCACGATCGCGTCAAAATCCTTTTTTAGCTGTTCGGGCGTGATGGTTTCCTTGGCCCAATTGGTGACTTTCGAGTCCTTTCCCAGCGCGTCCTTCGCCCGTCCGACCATGACGCCAGTACGAAAGGTCACGCCTTCGGCCTGCATTTGCGCCACACGGCGATCAATGTGGGTTTTCTCCATCTTGAAGTCGGGAATGCCGTAACGCAGCAGGCCGCCGATGCGGTCGTTTTTCTCGAACAGGGTCACGTCATGGCCGACGCGCGCCAGCTGCTGCGCGGCAGCCATGCCCGCAGGCCCCGAACCCACCACGGCCACCTTTTTCCCGGTCCTGTGTGCAGGCGGTTGTGGCTGGACCCAGCCCTCGGCCCAGGCACGGTCGATGATGGCGTGCTCTATGGACTTGATGCCCACCGCGTCGTCGTTCACGTTGAGCGTGCAGGCCGCCTCGCAGGGTGCGGGGCAAATCCGGCCCGTGAACTCCGGAAAGTTGTTGGTGCTGTGCAGGGTGTCAATCGCACTTTTCCAGTTGCCCCGAAACACCATGTCGTTGAAATCCGGAATGATGTTGTTGACAGGGCAGCCGCTGTTGCAAAACGGCGTGCCACAGTCCATGCAACGCGCGGCCTGCTTGTTGGCCTGCGCATCGTCGAGCCCGATCACAAACTCCTTGTAGTTTTTCAGCCGCTCGGGCACAGGCTTGTAGCCTTCCTCGATGCGCTCGTATTCCATGAAACCGGTGACTTTTCCCATGAGGCTACTCCAGATACTTCTTGTTTAGGCTGCGGCTTTGGCGGCTTTTTCGCCGGCCGGTTTGGACGCCGCTTTGGCGGGCGCGGCTGCGACGAGCTTCCTGGCCGCCATTTCGCCGAGTGCCCGCTTGTATTCCAGCGGGAACACCTTGACGAACTTGCCGCGCGCTTCCGCCCAGTTGTCCAGCAATTCGCGGGCACGCTTGCTGCCGGTCCAGCGGTTGTGGTCTTCAAGCAGCTTCTTCAGTTGCGCTTCATCGGTCTTGCCGCCGTGCCACAAGGCGTGGTCGGACCCGGCTTCCTGCTGGGCAGCAGGCTGGACTTTTTCCAGCGACACCATGGCCGTGTTGCAGCGTTTGGCAAACTGGCCGTCTTCGTCGTACACGTAAGCCACGCCGCCGCTCATGCCGGCCGCGAAGTTGCGCCCGGTTTTCCCAAGCACTGCCACGGTGCCGCCGGTCATGTATTCGCAACCGTGGTCGCCCGTTCCCTCGACGACCGCCGTGGCACCCGACAGGCGCACCGCAAAACGTTCGCCGGCCACGCCACTGAAAAAGGCTTCGCCGGTGGTCGCGCCGTAAAGCACGGTGTTGCCGACGATGGTGTTCTTGACCGCGTCACCACGGAAATCGATGCTCGGGCGTACGACAATGCGCCCGCCCGACAGGCCCTTGCCGGTGTAGTCATTGGCATCGCCGATCAGGTACATGGTGATGCCTTTGGCCAGGAAAGCGCCGAAAGACTGGCCGCCCGTGCCCTCTAGCTGGATGCGCAAGGTGTCATCCGGCAGACCCTCCGGGTGACGCCGCGTCAGCTCGCCGGACAACATGGCGCCGACGGTGCGGTTGACGTTGCGGGCCACCTCGATGAACTGGACTTTTTCACCCTTTTCGAGCGCTGCTTTCGATTTCTCGATCAGGCGTACGTCCAGCGCCTTTTCCAGCGCATGGTCCTGCTCCATGACATGTTTGCGCGGCACATCGGCCGGTACGTTGGGCTGGTAGAACAGGCGGGAGAAGTCCAGCCCGTCGGCCTTCCAGTGCTCGATGCCCTTCTGGGTATCGAGCAGGTCGGCACGGCCAATGAGTTCGTCGAACTTGCGCACGCCGAGCTGCGCCATCAATTGGCGAGCCTCTTCCGCCACGAAGAAGAAGTAATTCACGACGTGTTCGGGCTTGCCGCTGAATTTCTGGCGCAGCACCGGGTCCTGCGTGGCGACGCCGACCGGGCAGGTGTTGAGGTGGCATTTGCGCATCATGATGCAGCCTTCGACCACCAGCGGCGCCGTGGCGAAACCGAATTCGTCGGCACCGAGCAAGGCGCCGATCACCACGTCACGGCCGGTTTTCATCTGGCCGTCGGCCTGCACCCGGATGCGGCCGCGCAGGCGGTTCAGTACCAGCGTCTGCTGGGTTTCCGCCAGACCAATCTCCCACGGAGATCCCGCATGTTTGATCGAGGACCAGGGCGAAGCCCCGGTGCCGCCGTCATGGCCGGCGATCACCACGTGGTCGGACTTGGCTTTGGCCACGCCGGCAGCAATCGTGCCGACCCCGACCTCGCTGACCAGCTTGACGCTGATGCTGGCGCGCGGGTTGACGTTTTTCAGGTCATGGATCAGTTGCGCCAGATCCTCGATGGAGTAAATGTCGTGGTGCGGCGGAGGCGAGATCAGGCCCACACCCGGCACGGAGTATCGCAACTGGCCGATGTACTCGCTGACCTTGCCGCCCGGCAGCTGGCCACCCTCACCCGGCTTGGCGCCCTGCGCCATCTTGATCTGGATCTGGTCGGCCGACACCAAATATTCGGCTGTGACGCCGAAACGCCCCGAGGCGACCTGCTTGATGCGCGAACGCAGGGAGTCTCCGTCCTGCAAGGGCAGGTCAACCTCAACCACGCTCTCGCCAATCACGCTCTTGAGCGTCTCGCCCTTTTTGATCGGGATACCCTTGAGCTCCTGACGGTAGCGGTTCGGATCTTCTCCGCCCTCCCCGGTATTGCTCTTGCCGCCGATGCGGTTCATGGCCACGGCCAGCGTGGCATGCGCCTCGGTGCTGATGGAGCCCAGCGACATCGCGCCGGTGGCGAAACGCTTGACGATTTCCTTGGCCGACTCGACCTCGTCGATCGGGATGGCTTTCGACGGATCGATCCTGAACTCGAACAGGCCGCGCAGTGTCATGTGGCGGCGGTTCTGATCGTTGATCAGCTGGGCGTATTCCTTGTAGGTGTTCCAGTTGTTCGAACGTGTCGAATGCTGCAGCTTGGCAATCGCATCCGGCGTCCACATGTGGTCTTCACCGCGCACGCGCCAGGCGTATTCACCGCCGGCGTCCAGCATGTTGGCCAGCACCGGGTCGTTGCCGAAGGCGGCCTTGTGCATGCGCAGCGCTTCTTCGGCGATCTCGAACACACCCATGCCTTCGACCTGGCTGGCGGTGCCGGTAAAGAACTTGTCGATGGTGGCGCGGTTCAGCCCGATCGCCTCGAACAGCTGTGCACCGCAATAACTCATGTAGGTGGACACGCCCATCTTGGACATGATCTTGGACAGGCCCTTGCCAACCGCTTTGGTGTAGTTGTAGATCGCCTTGTCGGCACTCAGGTCCCCGGGCAAATCCCTGGCGAGTTCGGCCAGCGTTTCCATGGCCAGATAGGGGTGCACGGCTTCCGCGCCATAACCGGCGAGCACGGCGAAATGATGGACTTCACGGGCCGAGCCGGTTTCCACCACCAGACCTGCCGTCGTGCGCAAGCCCTCCTTGACCAGGTGCTGGTGAATGGCCGACAGCGCCAGCAAGGCCGGAATCGCGACCTGGGTCGGGCTGATGCCACGGTCGCTGACGATCAGGATGTTCTTGCCGCTCTTGATCGCATCGACCGCTTCAGCGCACAACGAGGCGAGCTTGGCCTCAACCCCTTCGTGGCCCCAGGCCAGCGGATAGGTGATGTCCAGCGTATAGCTCTTGAATTTGCCCTGGGTGTGGGTTTCGATGTCGCGCAGCTTGCGCATGTCGGCGACATTGAGGACCGGCTGGCCGACCTCCAGCCGCATCGGTGGGTTAACCTGGTTGATATCGAGCAGGTTGGGCTTCGGTCCCACAAAGGACACCAGCGACATCACAATCGCCTCGCGAATCGGGTCGATCGGCGGGTTGGTGACCTGCGCGAACAGCTGCTTGAAGTAGTTGTACAGCGGCTTGTTCTTGTTGGACAGCACGGCCAGCGGGCTGTCATTGCCCATGGAGCCGGTGCCTTCCTCGCCATTGACGGCCATGGGCGACATCAGGAACTTGATGTCTTCCTGGGTGTAACCGAAGGCCTGCTGGCGGTCCAGCAAGGAGTGCGACTCGGTCAGGCCGGAGCTCGACGCCGAGGTCGCGCTCGCTTCGTCGGAACCCATCTTCAGCCCGTCCGTCGGCGCAGGCACCGTCGTCGCCTGCACATCGTCGAGCCGGATACGCAGGTTTTCAATCCATTGCTTGTAGGGCTTGCTGTGGGCCAGCGTGGCCTTGATCTCCTCATCGTCGATCATGCGGCCCTGTTCCAGGTCGATCAGGAACATCTTGCCGGGCTGCAGACGCCATTTGCGCACGATCTTGTTTTCCGGAATCGGGAGTACGCCCGACTCGGATGCCATGATGACCAGGTCGTCGTCGGTCACGCAATAGCGGGACGGACGCAAGCCATTGCGGTCCAGCGTCGCGCCGATCTGGCGGCCGTCGGTGAACACGATGGACGCCGGACCGTCCCAAGGCTCCAGCATGGCCGCGTGGTACTCATAAAAGGCCTTGCGGCGCTCGTCCATCATGGTGTGCTGTTCCCAGGGCTCGGGGATCATCATCATCACGGCCTGGCTGATCGGGTAACCGGCCATGGTCAGCAGTTCCAGGCAGTTGTCGAAGGTCGCGGTGTCGGACTGGTCGGCAAAGCTGATCGGGTAAAGCTTTTGCAGATCGGCGCCCAGCACCGGCGAGGACATCACGCCTTCGCGCGCCTTCATCCAGTTGTAGTTGCCCTTGACGGTATTGATCTCGCCGTTGTGGGCAACATAACGGTAGGGGTGGGCCAGCGGCCACTCGGGAAAGGTGTTGGTCGAAAACCGCTGATGCACCAGGCCCAGCGCCGACACGCAACGCGGGTCGGTCAGGTCCAGGTAATAGGTGCCCACCTGGTCGGCCAGCAGCAGCCCCTTGTAGACCACGGTGCGGCTGGACATGCTGGGAACGTAGTATTCCTTGCTGTGGGTGAGCTTCAGGCGCTGGATCGCGGCACTGGCGGTCTTGCGAATCACGTAGAGCTTGCGCTCCAGCGCGTCCTGCACGATCACATCATTGCCGCGGCCAATGAAAATCTGGCGCAGGATGGGTTCTTTCTCGCGCACCGTCGGCGACATCGGCATCTCGCGGTTGACCGGTACATCACGCCAGCCCAGCAGCACTTGGCCCTCCATGCGCACGGCACGCTCAAGCGCCTGTTCGCAGGCCAGCCGCGAGGCATGCTCTTTGGGCAGGAACACCATGCCGACGCCATACTCGCCCGGAGGCGGGAGATTGACGCCCTGCCTGGCCATCTCTTCACGGTAAAGCGCGTCGGGCAACTGGATCAGGATGCCGGCGCCGTCACCCATCAGCTTGTCCGCCCCCACCGCGCCCCGATGGTCCAGGTTCTCGAGGATCTTCAGGCCCTGCTGCACGATGGCATGGCTTTTGTGACCCTTGATGTGGGCAACAAAGCCGACGCCACAGGCGTCATGCTCGTTGGCCGGGCTGTAAAGACCGTTTTGTTCAAAATGCGTGATTTCAGCAGCCGTGGTCATGGCTTACTCCTGGGTCGGTAAGGGAGAACAGCGCTGATGCACACGTTGCACGCCAGTCTGTCCACCAAGTTTCGTAATGGGTCGCAAGGAACGACAGCATAGTGCACTGCAACAACAATGCCAAGCAGAAAAATTAGGGTCAGATTCTAATTAAGACAATCAAGACCTCGGATTGTTTTAATTGGGGACAGATTAAAAATCAAGTTGACGTTGCGGCGACAGATCGAAGGCTGCTCACGGGCGGTCTGCTTTTCGCGCCGGGCGGCCAACCCGCGTTTTGACGACCCGGCGTTCTGTTCTTTTTTGCAGGTCCGTCAGAAAATCAGCATTCCCCAGAGCCCAGCCACTCAGGGCCGATTCCGTCAGTGCTGCCTGCTGACTGGCGGACACACCGACGCGCACCATGTCGGCGTAGGCCGCTTCGCGCGCAAAAGGTGTGTTCCCCAAAGTCCAGAACAGGGGGTGTGGTGTTACCAGTCTGTCGCTGCGCAATCCGATGTAGTGACCGTGGCTGGACCAGGGGTAGTCGCGCGCCTCGGCGACCAGCCCCGCTCGCACCGGATTGAGATCCATATAGGCCATGCAGGTCAGCAGATAGGTCTCGGCCTGGATCGGCGTGGAACGGTAACGCCCCTCCCACAGGGTGCCCGATCGCCCCTGCCTGTCGTTGAAATAGCGCACATACCGCCTGCCCACGGCCTGCATCATGCGTGACAGGGAATCGGCGGCCTCCGGCGTGACCAGCAAATGAAAGTGGTTGCTCATCAGCACATAGGCATGCACGGCGACGCCTGATTTTCTGGCGTGTTCCTCGATCAGGTCCAGCAAGGTCTGGTAATCGGCGGGACACGAAAAAATGGCCTGCCGGTTGTTGCCGCGCAGGATGACGTGGTGCGGGTAGCCGGGAAGGCTCAGACGGGGAAGGCGGGCCATGACAATGTGCGCTGTGGTTCAGCGCCATCATAGGGGAACCCGCCTCCCCTCTCCCTTTTATGCACTTGCAGATGCAGCGCGTTTCACGCCTAGCGGACCACCTTGCCGTCCGGGGTGATGGTCACCAGATCCACCAGACGGACCGATTCGTATTTTTTGGCACGCAGATTGACGCGAAAGCCGCCCACGTCATAGTCGGTCATGGATTCAAAGGCTTTCTGGAGCCCGGCGCGATCGGCTTTTCCACCGCCAGCGGCGCTGCGCCGCACGCCCTCCGCAAAGGTACGTGCTGCGACATACCCTTCAACACTTTCGTAACTGGGCGTCTGATCGGTCACGTTCAGCACGTCCAGGTACTCCTTGATGATGGGGGTTCCCGCGCTACGCGGCGAAGGCACGACTTGCGAGATGACCACGCCGCCGATTTCCTTGCCCAACGCCGTGAACAGCGGATCAATCCCGACCACCGAGAAGTTCAGGAACTGGCCGGCGAAGCCGGTTTTGCGCATGGCGCGGATAAAGGCCGCCGAGGTGTTGAACAGGCTGACCTGAATGATGGCCTGGGGCTGGGCCTTGGCCAGCAAGGCCACTGCCGCTTCGACCTTGTCGCTGTTGACCGGCGCGAAGGCACTCGCCACAAGAGGCGGGCGTTTCAGATCAACCAGCGCCTGGTTCACCGCTGCCAGCCCCGCACGGCCCATGGCGTCGTCTTCTGCAAAAACAGCGATGCGGTCCTGGCTCAGGGTAGCGCAATGGCGCACCATTTTGTAAGCCTCGTCGGCCAGAGCCGGACGGATATGAAATGCATTGCTCAGCGCGGCTTCGCGCAAGACGTCCGACGCGGCGAATGGGGCAAAAAACAGCGTGTTGGCCGGCTTGGCGACAGCAAAAGCGGCATCGCAACTGGCCGTTCCCACAAAACCGAACAAAGCATCCACGCCTTCGTCAATCAACTGTCTGGCGTTGGCCGCCGCCTTGGCCGGGTTGTAGCCATCATCCAGCGTCTTGACTTCGATCCTGTAGCCTGCTGCACCGTTTTTGGCGTTGATGGCATCAAAGTAGAGCTTCGCACCATTGAGGTAGGCCAGTCCGATCTGATCGGCCGCACCCGTCAAAGGAACCGATTGGCCAATGACCAGTTTGCGTCCACCCTTGCCCGTCTGTGAATGCGCCAGCGGGGTAAGTGTCGCCACGCCAGCTGCCAAGCCGCCCATCACGAGCGTACGTCGATTGATTCTCATGCAATACCTTTTGAAATGTCATCCCGTTAAGCACGATGGATGCCTGAACGCGGATAAACAATCCAGGCGCGCTCTTCGTAACAAATTGAACAAGCCCTGCAGGGTAGTCGTTCAGGGCGAAAAAAGGCGGTGTTGAGAATGCCAACACGTCATAAGGCTATGCAGGAGCGACTTTCCGGCCATGGGTAAACCCGACAAGACCATGGCATATGTCACATGACATGGCCACTTCCGCACCGCCGACCCGGGGACGACGTCGGCACGAAGCTAGGGCGCGCGCTCCAGCAGGCGGTGAATCTGCCAGGCCAGCCCCATGCCGGCCAGCGCGCAGGCACCGGTCACCGTCCAGGTCAGCTGCCAGTGTCCCGCCAGACCGGCCACCCACGCCACCAGCGGCGGACCACAGAACTGGCCAAAGGCCGACCATTGCTGCATCCAGCCCACGGTAGTGGGCACAGTAGCCATGCTCGGTGCCAGACGAACCGCGAGGCTGAACAGTGTTCCCGGGATCAGGCCTCCCAGCATTGAGAAAGCCAGCACCGCCAGATAACGTGCCCAGGGGCTGGCATCCACCCCAAAGGCCAACAAAGCGCCCCCGCCCATGGCGGCAAAGCCCGCAACAAGCAAGGCAAGCGGAGGGACACGCCTGTGCAGCAAGCGACCAGCCGCGAGGTTGCCGATGATGTTGACGGCCGCCGCGAGTGCGGTGAGCCACGCGGCGACGCCGGGGGGCAATCCGGCCTGGGCGTAAATCGACGGCAAAAATCCGACAACAGCCAGCCACTGCCCCGAATACATGGAAAAGCACAGAGCCACCAGCCAGACCCCGCGTGAGCGCAGCGTCAGGCGCAGAAGGCCACGGCTACCGGAAAAAAGCGACGTCCCAGGGGATGAGGCTCGAGATGACTTCTCTCCCAGAGACTGGTCCGCGGGGACGCTGCGATACAACAGGATGGCGAGCAGAACGGACAAGGCGGACAGGAGCCACCACAAAATTCGCCATCCCCAGGCGACATTGGCCTGCGCCATCACCCACGGCCCCACGAGCATGGCCAGTGCTGCGCCCAGCGGCATGTAGGCCCCCCACGCGCCCAACGCACGACTCAAACGCCCGGAGGGCACCAGCGCACGCAGCAACCCCGGCGCGGGCAAAACCACACACAGAAACCCCAGCCCTTCAAAGACGCGGCTTGCAAGCAGCCAGGCCGTACCCTGCGCCGCGCCGCCCAGGGCGCTGGCCAGGCTGAGCACCAGCAAGCCCGCGAGCATGCTGCGCCGCGGACCGTAGCGCTGAATCAGCAACCCGGCCGGCAAACCCAGTGTCATTCCGGCGAGCTGAAACAGCGCCAACAAAAAACCCGCCTGCACCAGGGACACGCCCAGCACCTGCTGCAGCGCTGGCAACGCCGGCGGCAGTTTGCCCACATGCAGCGCCGCCACCACGCCGGCGGCGATCACCAGGCTGGCGGGATGAACGGCTTTCAAACAGGAAACACCACACGGCCGTTCAGGCGCTCGTGTTCCTTGGCAGCAAACCGGTCTGTCATTCCGGCGATGTAGTCGGCAACCACGCGCTCGGGTTTGGCCTGGCGCTCTGCATCGCTGACGGGCCTGCTGCCCAGTTGATCGAAGCGGTCGCTGTGCGCCTGCGGCATCTGCGCCGGGTCGGCCATGTAAGCGGCAAACAGATCGCGCACCACCTGCTGGGCCGTTTGCGTGGTCTCGACCACCTGCGAGTGGCGATATAAATTTTGTAGCAGGAAACGCTTGAGGGACGAGGACTTCAGGGCCATTTCGTCGCTGAAGCAGACCAGCGGCGGATGTTGGCGCACGGCCTGCACATCGGCCGGCATCGCAGTCCGCAAGGCGGCGCCCGTGGCGTCCATCACGTCGTAAACCTGGGCACTGAGCATGCGGCGTATGGTCTCAAACAACAGTCGCCGTCCCTGCAAACCGGGGTGCCTGGTGAGCGTTTCCCGGTGGTACGCCTCAAACAACTCGACCTCCTTGAGCTGCTCCAGGCTGAGCAGACCGGAGCGCACGCCATCGTCGATGTCGTGGGCGTTGTAGGCGATCTCATCGGCGAGATTGGCAAGCTGGGCTTCGAGGCTGGGCTGCTGCGCGTGCGGGCCGTCGCCGGAGGGCGCCAGGAAACGCTGCGCCACGCCACCGGGTTCACGCCCTTCCATGCGCCGGGCATTGCGGCGGGAGCAATGCTTGAGAATGCCCTCGCGGGTTTCAAAGGACAGGTTCAGGCCGTCGTAGTCCGGGTAACGCTCCTCCAGCGTGTCCACCACACGCAGGCTTTGCAGGTTGTGCTCGAAGCCGGCGCTGTCAGGGTTGTGGCTTTTCAGGCAGATGTTGAGCGCATCCTGACCGGCGTGGCCAAACGGCGTGTGGCCGAGATCGTGAGCCAGCGCGATGGCTTCGACAAGGTCTTCGTTCAATTGCAGCGTGCGGGCGATGGAACGGCCAAGCTGTGCGACTTCGAGCGAATGTGTCAGGCGGGTGCGGAACAAATCACCTTCATGGTTCAAAAACACCTGGGTCTTGTAAACCAGGCGGCGAAACGCTGTGGAATGCACAATCCGGTCGCGGTCGCGCTGAAAGGCCGAACGGGTCGGCGCAGCGGGCTCGGGGTAGCGACGGCCACGCGACTGGGCCGGGTCGCAGGCGTAGGGAGCCAGTGCAGTCATGAATCAAGCATCCAATCGGGCTTTCGCCCCTTTAACACGTACGCAGATAGCTATTGTTTTGATAGCATTTGATTGAAAAGGCATTCATTCGCAGCTCGCGTCGATCACCTCGCGCACCAGCGCATCCGGCGCACTGCGCACCTTTGCTTGGCCGGGGCCGTTGATCACCACAAACCTGATTTCGCCAGCTTCTGCCTTTTTATCCACGCGCATCAGTTCCAGATAACGCCCCGCGTTGTCGGTATCAGACAGCCTGGGGCCGACCGCCGGCAGCCCGGCGCGCTGGACGAGCGCACGCAGGCGGTCGACAAACGCCACGTCGACGAGGCCCAGCCTTTGGGACAGCCGGGCAGCCATCACCATGCCGCAACCGACACCCTCGCCATGCAGCCATTGACCGTAACCCAGCCCCGACTCGATCGCATGCCCGAAGGTATGCCCGAAATTCAGGATGGCGCGCAGCCCGGCTTCACGTTCATCCTGCCCCACCACCGCGGCCTTGATCTCGCAGCTGCGCCGGACGGCGTGTGCCAGCGCCGCCGGCTCACGCGCGAGCAGGGCCCCGATGTTTGTCTCGATCCAGTCCAGAAAAGCCATGTCGGCAATCGGCCCGTACTTGATGATCTCCGCAAGCCCGGCGCTCAACTCGCGCGGGGGCAAGGTCTGGAGCACGTCCAGGTCGCAGATCACCCGCTCCGGCTGGTAAAACGCGCCCACCATGTTTTTGCCCAGCGGGTGATTGATGGCCGTTTTCCCACCAACCGAAGAATCCACCTGCGCCAGCAAGGTGGTGGGTACCTGCACAAACGGCACCCCGCGCATATAGCAAGCTGCCGCAAATCCCGTCATGTCACCCACCACGCCACCGCCCAGCGCAAAAAGCACGGTCTTGCGATCACAGCCGTTGGCCAGCAGGGCGTCGAAAATCAGTTGCAGGGTGGGCCAGTCCTTGTGTGCCTCCCCGTCGGGAAGAATCACCTGCAACACCTTTTTGTAATGCCCCTGCAGTGCCAGCTGCAGGGACTGGGCATAAAGAGGGGCCACCGTGTCATTCGACACAATCAGTGCGGTGCTTGCACTCGGCAGATTCAGGTAAGTGCCAGGATCACCCAGCAGGCCGGCACCAATGGTGATGGGGTAGCTGCGCTCGCCCAGGTCAATGAAAACCCGCTGCGTCGTCAGGAGGGAGTTTGAAGACATGACACAAGTGTAGAGGCTCTGCCGGTCCGTACGGCGCTCTGTGGCCCGCACCACGGCGCTTCGCCGCCATACCGCATCGGGCTGGCGTCTGCAGCAAATGACGCATCAGGCGCCAGGAGCGGGAAGAACACCCGCCAGCTCAAGCTGCATCACCACCATGTTGACCAGTGTCGCCACCGAAGGCCGCCCGGTTTCCACCACAAACCGGGCGCTTTCGCGGTACAGCGGGTCGCGCTGCGAATAGAGCTCGCGCAAGCGCGCAAGCGGGTCAGGCACCTGCAACAGCGGGCGATTCCGGTCGTGCCGCAACCGTCGAAAAACCTCTTCGGGCGCCGAGTGCAGGTACACCGCCTGGGTGCGCTGCTTCAAATGCTGGCGATTGGCCGGCCGCAACACCGCCCCGCCACCCGTCGACAAAACGGAGGGCTCACCCAGCGTCAATTCGTCGATGACGCTTTGTTCAAGGTCACGAAAGGACTCCTCCCCCTCCCGCTCAAAAAACTCGCGGATGGACAACCCGACGCGCTGCTCGATGACCTGGTCGGTGTCAATGAACGGTCGGCCGAGACGTCGGGCCAGCTGGCGCCCGATGGTGGACTTTCCCGACCCGGGAAGACCGACCAGCGCCACATGGGCAGGCCCGCTCAACAGCCTCTCCTGTCGGGAAGAATCACGGCAACAAACCAGGAAAGTGTCGTTGAACATATCCGCCGCAGACCGGGCCTGAACAGGACATGCAGACACCGTTTCCATCGGAGAACCGCCAGCCCGGCAAGGCGAGCCGGGAGGCCATCCCGGTTTCGCGTCGCGTAGCCAAAGCTCAGCGCAGGGCCGCGCCGTTGGAAATCATTTTCGGCGAGATGAAGACCAGCAACTCGGACTTGTTGGCCGTACGCGTCCTGGTTTTAAACAGGTTGCCCACTGCAGGCAGATCACCCAGCAAGGGAACCTTGGTTTCGTCTTCCCGCTCGTTCTGCTCAAAAATACCGCCAATCACCACAGTACCGCCGTTTTCAACCAGCACCTGGGTCTGGATGTGTTTGGTATCGATCGCAAAACCGTTGGTCGTCGACCGGCCCACACTGTCCTTGTTCACGTCAACATTCAGGATGATGTTTCCTTCAGGCGTGATTTGTGGGGTCACTTCCAGCTTCAGGTTCGCCTTGCGAAAGGCGATGGAGGTCGCACCGCTGGAGGTCGCTTGCTGGTAAGGCAACTCCGTGCCTTGCTCGATCAGGGCCTTGACCTGGTCGGCCGTCACGATGCGCGGGCTCGACACAATCTTGCCTTTGCCATCGGCTTCCATCGCTGAAATTTCAAGATTCAGGAGACGCGTCAGCGATGAATTGAACAGGGAAACAGCAAAAGTAGCGGCCTGAAAACCATTCTGACCTACCCCTGGCAAATTGACAAAATCCCCTGCCGTCGTTCCGAAATTTCCTCCCAAGGAAGGCGCAGTGCCGGCGGGGATATCGGGTGTGATGTAAGTTGCGCCAAACTGTGAATTCCGGCTATTGTTCAAGGTGAAAGGACGTCCACCCAACCTCACACCCAATGATTTCCCGAAAGTATCCGAGGCTTCCACGATACGCGCCTCAATCAGGACCTGCCGCACAGGGACGTCTATTTTTGCAATGAAACTCTGAACTTGTTCCAGCTTGGACGGAATGTCGGTCACAAACAACTGGTTCGTTCTGGCCTCGGCGATCGCACTGCCGCGATTGGACAGGATGCGGGCACTGGTCGGACCTGTGCCACCCGCCGTGATTTGGGCACTGATATCCGCCGCTTTTGCATAGTTGATCTGGAAAGATTGCGTGCGGACCGACTCCAGGGTCTGGATCGCATTGCGCGACTCCAGATCAAGCTTGTCTTTTGCGGCCAGTTCGTCTTTGGGTGCAATCAGCAACACATTGCCTGTTTTCCGCATCCCCAGGCCTTTGGCCTGCAAAATGATGTCCAGAGCCTGATCCCATGGCACATCCTTGAGGCGCAGGGTCACGGCACCTGACACACTGTCGGACGTCACGATATTGAAATTGGTGAAGTCGGCAATGACCTGCAACAGGGACCGTGTCTCAATATTCTGGAAGTTCAGGGACAGTTTTTCACCCGTGTAGCCGGGCCCCTGCGACAGCTTGGACTCGTCCACTTTTTGCTGACGGACTTCCAGCACAAACTGGTTATCGCTCTGGTAAGCACTGTGCTCCCAAGAACCTTTGGGTTCGACGACCATGCGGACCTTGTCCCCCAGCTGGGAAGTGGTCACGCTTTGAACCGGCGTGCCGAAGTCGGACACATCCAGCCGGCGACGCAAGCCTTCGGGCAAGGCGGTTTTCAGGAATTCCACCACCAGGGTCTGCCCCTGCTGGCGGATGTCGACGCCCACCTGGTTATTGGCAAGATCAACCACAATCCGGCCTGAGGCGTCCGTCCCACGCCGGAAATCGATGTCTTTCAGCGGCAAGGTGTCGCGGTTGCGGTTTTCGGCAAACACAGGTGCAACGACGGGTGAGGGCGTCGCGACGGCCACCGGGTCCAGCGTGATCAGCAAGGATTTCCCCTGGATCTGCGCCGTGTAGGCCGTCGAAGCCTTGAGATTGAGGACAACACGCGTTCTTTCGCCCGCCTGGACCACGTTGGCAGAACGCAGATTGCCCAGGTTCAGTTCAAGGGCCGAGCGGCCCATGGAATTGCTGACGCCGGGAAAATCGAGCGCAATCCGCGCGGGCGTCTGGATCGTGAAGCCCGTGGGAACTGCGGTCAGCGCTTCTTTCAGGTCGATGCGAATGACTTCGGAGCCTCCCTGGACGGAACCCGACACCGCCTCGATGGCGTTGGGCGCCTGGGCCCATGCTTGTGTTGCCAGTGCGAGCGTCAGCCAAGCCGTACCGATGGCCAAGCCAGCCGATATCCGCGACCATGCACCCCACACCGGGACTGCCTGCATCGTCCATGCATTCTTGTTCATTTTGACCTCTCTTGAAGCTGTAAAGTCGCTGTCCGCTCTAACCACTCGCCTGCAGCGTCCTGCACAATTTCCCGCAGGGCGACCTCAGTCTCGGAAATTTTCGTGATGCGCCCGTAGTTCTGCCCCAGGTAGTTGCCAACCCGCACCTGGTACAGCAGGTTGTCCACCCGCACCAGCGCCACCGGCTGCCCCTGCTTGGTCAAGCTGCCCACCATCGCGACAGCATCGAGCGGCATCGCTTCCAGCGGCTCCTTGCGACGGCTCAACTCAGGCGCAATCAGGGCGGCATTGGCAGTCGCCCGATTCGAGTCGCGGTTCAGCGCCTGCGTCAATTTCTGGGGGCTGAAAGGCTCGACAGCGCCCTCCTGGGTATAAGCCTGTGGCGAAAACCTGGTGGGTTCCGGCAAGGGTTCGATCCTGGGCTTTATCAGGTTGCGTTGTTCGGTCATCCACTGCTGCAATTCCTCTTGCTCGGAAGAACTGCAGGCCGCCAGACTCAGACAGACCACTGCTGTGGACATCAGCATGAGCGCCTTTTCGATAGCTGTCCGCTTCATTTTTTGGGGCCTTTCACGGGCGCCGCTTTACGCTGCAAGGCAACTTCCTCAGGGTCGAGATAACGGAATGTCTTGGCGGTCGTGTCCATGCTCATCATTCCGTCCTTGACCGGAGTAATCGTCATGTTGTTGAGTGTCACAATGCGCGACAGGTTGGCGATATCGGCTGCAAAAGCCCCGATATCGTGATAACGCCCAGACACCTTGATCGCAATGGGCAACTCCGCGTAATACTCCTTGACGCTGACCTGTCCGGGCCGAAACAGTTCAAACTGCAGACTCCGGCCCAAGCCAGCCTGGTTGATGTCTGACAGCAAGGCATCCATTTCGGCCTTGCTTGGCAGTTGTTTCTCCAATTGGGTTACGTATTGCTGGACCTGCTCACGCTGCTTTTTCAGTGCTTCCAGGTTGACCGCCTGCGCCAGCTTCTTCTTGAAATCTTCCCGCAACTGTACTTCCTTGGCCTGTTCTGCCTTGAGCTCCTCGTCAGAATCGCTGAGCCACACAAACCACAGCGCAACCACTACGGCGATGGTCACAAACAAACACAGAAGAAAACGAGGGAACGCCGGCCAGGAAGAAGGGTCATTCGGGTTAAGACCGACAAATTGCGCCTTCAGACCATCCTGAAGCGCGGAAAAATTAACATTGAATTTCGGTGTACGTGCCATAGTCAGTGCCTGTTCGGGGCTGGTTCGTCAGCTCTTGGCCGTAGCCGGTCCTGGCTGGGCGGGCTTGCCCATGGCCGGGCCGGAAGCCCCCGCCGCTGAAGCCGCAGCTTTTTGCACATCCGTGGCCCGCCTGAGTCCCACGCGCATCGAAAAATTCGCCACGCGCCGCTGGTCGCGTGCACCCAGCGTGATGGTTCTACCCGTGATTTCAATCAGCTCGGGCCGGGTCAGCCAGGGACTGTTGTTGCCCAGATTGCGCAGCAACTCGGAGACCCGCTCGTTGGACTGAGCCACGCCAGTCAACAACACCACCTGGTTATCCTGTTTCATGCTGGTGATGTAAACACCGTCAGGAAGTTGCCTGACCAGTTCATCGAGCAGGTAAACCGGCAGATTCCGGTTGCCCTGCAGGTCTTCCACCGCCATTTGCCGGGCACGCAAGGCGGCGATTTCCTGCTGCAGGCCTGCAATTTCCTTGATCTGGTTCTCAAGGCGGGTGATTTCGGTTTTCAGAAACGTATTCTTGTCCTGTTGCCCTGAAATCTGGGCCTGGTACCAGGAATAGACCGCTCCGCAAAGCAGACCACCAATGAGGGCAGCAACACCCAAGGCGACGAAAAAAGCCTCACGGCGGCGCTTGCGTGCCGCTTCACGATGGGGAAGCAGATTGACCAGAATCACTGAAAAAACCTCCGCAAAGCCAGCCCGCAAGCGGTCAGGTAAGACGCGGCTTCACGCTTCATCTTGTTCTCCCTTACATTGCTGCCCAGAACCATGCCCTCAAAGGGATTGGCGACCATGCAGGCAAATGAGGTCTGCTGGGTCACCGCCTCGGTCAGCCCCGGCAATGCCGACGAACCGCCCGCCAGCATCACGTAATCCACCTTGTTGTGCGGTGTACTGGTAAAAAAGAACTGGAGCGCGCGGCCAATTTCCTGCGCCATGCTGTCGACAAAGGGTTTGAGCACGTTGGCATCGTAGTCATCCGGCAGGTCGCCACTGCGCTTTTTTCCTTCCGCCTCTTCCGGAGAAAAGCCATACTGACGGACGATCAGCTGGGTCAGCTGAGCCCCGCCAAAAGCCTGGTCGCGCTCATACAGCACTTCATCGTTCTTGATGACCTGCATGCTGGTGGTCAGGGCACCGACTTCGAACAGGGCCACCATGGTATCCACGCCCTTGTTCGGCAGGCTTTCAATCAATCGGGCCGTCGCCAGACGTGAAGCATAGGACTCCACATCCACCACCACCGGTTTGAGTCCTGCCGCCTCGGCCAGCCCCTGCCGGTCATTGACTTTTTCCTTGCGGGATGCGGCGATCAGCACTTCAACGTCACCCGCCGAGCTGGCGCTGGGACCTATGACACAAAAATCAAGACTGACCTCATCCAGTGAGAAGGGGATGTATTGATTGGCTTCGGCCTCCACCTGGATCTCCAGCTCCTGCTCGCTCATGCCGCCGGGCAGGATGATTTTCTTGGTGATCACGGCCGACGCGGGCAAAGCCATGACCACATTTTTGGTGCGTGTCCCGCTCTTTTTGACCAGTCGGCGCACGGCCTCGGCAACTTCGTCAAATTTCTCAACGTTGCCGTCGGTGATCCAGCCCCGTTCCAGGGGCTCGATGGCGCACCGGTCAAGCACCAGGTTGCCAGCCTTGTCGCGGCTGAGCTCCACCAGCTTGACGCTGGACGAACTGATGTCCAGACCCAGCAAGGCTGGCGATTGACGGTTGAATAAAGACCCCAGAGAGATCAAGACGGTCCCCAGATGACGGCTAATATGTAGCCCTACAAACTTAAGAAATCACTTGAATGCTATCAGTAAGGTCCTTGTACAACAAAGGATTTTTCAGTTTTAGCTTACTATCACCGTTGTCAAAAGTAGACGCTTTCAATGGCTTGACCGGGTTGATGCCAGCGCGGCGACAAGGCCACAATTGCAAAATGTGAAATCCCGGACAACCTGCAAATTCTTCCAGCATCGGGGATTTTTACAATGCTGGCGCGAACTTACGTAAAACCCATGCCGTCAAATTCTTCGACATCCGAATCCCGTCCCTCCCCTGCCGGCCGGCTGTCCTGGCTGCCCAGGCTGATCAAGGCCTTGGCGTGGGTCCTGGGTCTGGCGCTGGCCGGCCTTGCTTCACTCCTGATCATCATTGCGGTTGCGCTGGCGGTCGCCTACCCGAACCTGCCGGATGTGTCCGATTTGCTGGACTACCGTCCCAAACTTCCTTTGCGCGTCTATTCCGCGGATGCGGTTCTGATTGGTGAGTTTGGCGAGGAGCGCCGCAACCTGACACCGATAGGCGAGATACCCAAAGTCATGAAGGATGCGGTGCTGGCCATTGAGGATGCACGCTTCTTCTCGCATGGCGGGGTTGACTACATCGGCGTGATCCGGGCCGGCCTCGCCAACGTGGGGCGGGCCAAGAGTCAGGGGGCCTCAACCATCACCATGCAGGTCGCCCGCAACGTCTACCTGTCTACCGAAAAGAGCTACACGCGGAAAATCTACGAAATTCTGCTGACCTTCAAGCTGGAACACCTTCTGAGCAAGGACCAGATTCTGGAGATCTACATGAACCAGATCTTCCTGGGGCAACGCGCTTATGGCTTTGCCGCCGCGTCCGAGATCTATTTCGGCAAGCCGCTTAAATCCATCAGCATTGCCGAGGCCGCCATGCTCGCGGGGCTGCCCAAGGCCCCGTCCGCCTACAACCCGGTCAGTAACCCCAGGCGAGCCCGGGCGCGCCAGCTTTACATCATCGAGCGCATGGAAGAAAACGGCTTTATCACGCCAGAACAGGCGGTGGCAGCCAAAAACGAGGACGTCAAGGTCAAATCCGGCCCTGACACCGGGCGGGTGCATGCCGAATTTGTGGCAGAGACCGTGCGCCAACTGGTTTATAGCCAGTACGGCGACGAAACCTACACGCGCGGCCTGAATGTCTTCACCACCTTGCGGGCTGCCGATCAGACCATGGCCTACAAGGCGCTGCGCAAAGGCATCATGGATTATGAAAGGCGGCAGATCTACCGCGGGCCCGAAAAATTCATTGCCCTGTCCAGCGATCCCAAGGAAACCGAAGACGCGATTGACGATGCATTGGCCGAGAGTCCGGACAACGATGACGTGATGTCGGCTGTGGTGCTGGAAGCCGGGCCGAAAAAAATCGTGGCCCTTCGCCAGAACAGCGAAACCATTGAAATCACCGGCGACGGTCTCAAACCGGCCCAGTCGGGCCTGTCCGAAAAAGCGGCGCCCAACATCAGAATCCGTCCCGGCGCCCTGATTCGCGTGACCAAAACACCCAAAAACACCTGGGAAATCACGCAGCTACCGGAGGTCGAGGGCGCTTTTGTGGCGCTGGATCCGCGCAACGGCGCCATCAGGGCGCTGGTCGGCGGCTTTGACTACGAGAAAAACAAGTTCAACCATGTGACGCAGGCCTGGCGCCAGCCCGGCTCCAGCTTCAAGCCGTTTATCTATTCAGCCGCCCTCGAAAAAGGCTTCACCCCGGCGACGGTCGTTAACGACGCCCCCCTGTTTTTTGATGCTGGCGTCACTGGTGGCCAGCCTTGGGAGCCAAAAAATTACGATGGCACCTTCGAAGGCCCGATGAGCCTGCGCCGAGGTCTGGCCAAGTCAAAAAACATGATTTCCATCCGTATACTGCAGGCTGTCGGCCCCAAATATGCCCAGGAATGGGTGACCCGGTTTGGTTTCGACGGTGACAAACACCCGGCCTACCTGACGATGGCGCTGGGCGCCGGCTCGGTCACACCGCTGCAAATGGCCATCGGTTATTCGGTGTTTGCCAATGGCGGCTACCGCGTCAACCCTTATCTGATCACCAAAATTACCGACCAGAAAGGCAAGGTCGTGGTCAACAGCCCGGTGCCAACACTCGACGAGTCGGTCCGTGGTATCGAAGCGCGCAACGCCTTCATCATGTCCAGCCTCCTGCAGGAAGTTGCCCGCAGCGGCACCGCCGCCCGGGCCCAGGCGACCCTGAAACGGCCAGACCTCTATGGCAAAACCGGCACCACCAACGATTCGATCGACACCTGGTTTGTGGGCTTCCAGCCTACCCTCACCGCAGCCGTCTGGATGGGCTACGACACGCCGAAAAAACTTGGCGACCGGGAGACCGGGGGCGGCCTGAGCCTGCCGGTGTGGATCAACTTCATGGACTACGCGCTCAAAGGCGTACCGGTAACCGAGTTTTCAGCCCCCGAGGGTGTTGTCAATATCGGCGGCGAGTGGTTTTATGATGAATACGCCAAAGGCTCCGGCATCAGCAGCGTCGGGTTGGGAGACCGTCCCGCCTCAGGCGCCGGTGTGGACAATCCGGTCACCGGCCAACCCGTGCCCCCCGGCGCCGCCATCCAGACACCGCCACCGAGCGACGAACGCCGCCGGATTCTGGACCTGTTCAAGAACTAGCGGAGCGCGCGCCTGACGGTGCGCTGAACACGAGCGGCTGCCCGGCCTGCGCGCTGGCGTAGCGCGACAGCTCCGCAAAAAGCGCACTGCCATCCTTGGTGTCGGTCCACTGCCCCTGGTTGAATCTGTAATGAAAACCGCCAGCACGGGCGGCCATCCAGATTTCCTGAAGCGGCTTCTGCAGATTGATGATGATCTGGCTGCGGTCGGCAAAAGTCAGCGTGATCATGCCCCCGGTCCTCTGGTTGTCGACGTCGGCATCCGTTTCGTCGTTGATGCGGTCACACGCCATTTCAATCGCCTTGAGGGCGGCCTCGGCATGGTCCAGATATTCCAGGTCGGTCATTACAATCCCATCATGTTTGCAAGATTTCAAATCCAGCGTCAAATTCTAGGCCGCCGCCAGGCGGCCTCCTGCGCTCATGGCCTTTCAACCGTCGCCGCAGCCCTGGCCATTGCCATGGCTCTTGCCGCTTGCGGCCAGAAGGGCCCCCTTTTTCTCCCGCCACCGCCCAAAGCCCGTCCAGCGGGCATCGCCCCTTTCGTAGCGCCTGTGCCCGCCGCCGCCGCCAGCGCACCGGAGAGCGCCACAGCCACCCCCACCGATCTGCCGGCACCGCCACCAGCCTCCGGTCCCGCGACCTTGCCGCTGCGATGAAAGCGCCGGGCATGACCACCACTGCATCAACCGCCCTGCCGGGCGCACCCCAGCTGGCCTACCGCCAGGACGGCCTGTACCTCGAAGCGGCCCGCCTCGATACCCTGGCCAGCCAGTACGGCACACCGCTGTTCGTGTATTCCAAAGCTGCCATGCTGGCGGCCCTGGCGGCTTACCAGCAGGGCTTTGCCGGACGCCATGCGCAGATCTGTTATGCCATGAAGGCCAACTCCTCCTTGGGCGTACTGCAGGTGTTTGCCCGTGCAGGCTGTGGCTTTGACATTGTCTCCGGCGGAGAGCTTGAGCGGGTGCTGGCGGCCGGCGGCGATGTGCGCAAAGTCATTTTTTCCGGGGTCGGCAAAACACGCTCCGAAATGCAGCAGGCCCTGACTGCAGGCATCGGCTGCTTCAATGTCGAGAGCGAGGCCGAACTGGATGTGCTGTCCGGGGTGGCGCTGGCCATGGGCCGCATCGCGCCGATCAGCATTCGCGTCAACCCGAATGTCGACCCGAAAACCCACCCCTATATCTCGACCGGTCTCAAGGGCAACAAGTTCGGTGTGGCGCACGAGGATGCACTGCGGATCTACCGATACGCGGCGTCGCTTGAAGGACTGCAGGTAGTCGGCATCGACTGCCACATCGGTTCGCAAATCACCGAAACCACGCCTTACCTGGACGCGATGGACCGGGTGCTGGACCTGGTCGACAGCATAGAAGCGGCGGGCATCACGATTGAACACATCGACTTTGGCGGGGGCTTGGGCATCAATTACAACCAGGATGCTCCGCCCGCGGCAGACGCGCTCTGGCAGGAACTGCTGGCCAAACTGGATGCACGCGGCCATGGCGGCAAAAAACTGATGGTCGAGCCGGGTCGCTCGCTGGTGGGCAATGCCGGCGTCTGCCTGACCGAGGTGCTTTACCTCAAGCCCGGTGAGCAGAAGAATTTCTGCGTGATCGACGCCGCGATGAACGACCTGCCGCGTCCCGCCATGTACCAGGCGTTTCATGCCATCGTGCCGCTTGAGACGCACCAGGACAGGCAGGAGTCGTCCTACGACGTGGTTGGCCCGGTCTGCGAAAGCGGCGACTGGATAGGCCGTGACCGCAAGCTGGCTGTGGCCGCAGGCGATCGTCTGGCCGTGCTTTCGGCGGGAGCCTACTGCATGAGCATGGCGAGCAACTACAACACGAGGGGCCGTGCCGCCGAGGTACTGGTCGATGGTGAACATACCCATCTCATACGCAAGCGCGAAACAGCGGCCGACACCTTCCGCGGCGAAAAATTGTTGCCCTGAGGACAACGTCACTTGATACTCATCAAATGACCCTTGCAGGGGTGGGGGTAAAGTCGATTTACTTCAAATCGACGTTAAGCACTGACATGGCTCTGGAACTTTACCGCGACAAAAATCACGCCTGCCTGATGTTCACCGACCTCATTGAGGAAGATGGACAAGCGGTTCAGGCCAACCAGTTTCTCATCGTGGACCACGGCACGGGGGCCATCATTGATCCCGGCGGCAACCTGGCCTACAACGAACTGTTCATGGGCATGACGCAGCATTTTCCGCCGCACAAGCTGTCCTACATCATCGCTTCACATGCCGACCCCGACATCATCGCTTCACTGGATCGCTGGCTAAGTAGCACCCAGGCCATGCTGGTGATTTCACGGGTGTGGGAGCGTTTTGCTCCGCATTTCACCAAGGTCGGCAAGACCGAAAACCGTGTGATCGGCGTGCCCGACGGTGGCGGGCGCCTGCCTCTGGGTGCCAATGAACTGTGGTTGATCCCGGCGCACTTCATGCACTCCGAAGGCAATTTTCATTTCTACGATCCGGTCAGCCGCATCCTGTTCACCGGCGATCTCGGGGTGTCGATGATGTCCGGCGCCCAGGCGCGCCAGCCGGTCACCAGCCTCAAGTCACACATTCCCCTGATGGAAGGGTTTCACCGGCGCTACATGGTTTCGAACAAGATTTTGCGGCTGTGGGTCAACATGGTGCGCCCCATGGACATCGCCATGCTGGTGCCGCAACACGGCGCCCCCATCGTCGGCAAGCAGGCCGTGAATGAATTCTTCGACTGGATTGAAAACCTGATGTGCGGCATCGACCTGTTTGACGACCGCGCCTACCAGCTGCCGACGGCAAGCATCGACCCGGTCGGACGCCAGACCCGGCCGGCGCTGCGTGCCGTGAATGGCTAGGTTTCAGGTGAAAACCTGTTCCAGCCCTTTTCCGTCGTTCGTTTTATGCTCCTGATTCAGGAGCAATCGCTTTACTGAAGCCGCGTCGCTGCGGCAGGACGGGGACCCGCGGGATTCTTGTGCCGTCCCCAGCGCTGCCATACGCGCCAGCCCAGCAGCACCGCGATGATGGCCACATAAACCGACACCTCGGCAAAATCGTTTTTGCCTGAGCGCATCCAGAAAAAATGCAGAAGACCCAGGCCCGCAATCAGGTACACCAGCGTGTGCAGCATCTGCCAGCGCTTCGCCCCGAGCTGGCGGATGGCCGCGTTGAATGAGGTCGCAGCCAGCGGTGTCAGCAGCAGGAAAGCAGCAAATCCCACCAGGATGAACGGCCGCTTGATGATGTCCTTGACGATATCGGCCACATCAAAGCTCATGTCGAACCAGCTGTAGCTGAGCAGGTGAACCAGCACGTAAAAATACACAAACAGCCCCAGCATGCGACGAAAACGCGCCAGCGCGGGCGTGTTGCTGATCACCCGCAGCGGGGTGACGGCCAGCACGATGCACAGGAAACGCAGGGTCCAGTCGCCCGTTGCCCGGATCAGCGCTTCCGCAGGGTTGGCACCCAGCTGGTTGGTCAGCGCGCTGTAGAACAGCCAGATGAAAGGCAACAGGCAGGCCATGAAGACCGCCGGCTTTGCCGCAGGATGAAGAAGAAGTTTTTTCATGGTTGAAGATCCGAATCGGCGCCGGGGTACCGAACCAGGTGTTACGTTCTGGCGAGCCCCGGCTTCGAATCAATAGAACTTCTTCAGATCCATGCCCGCGTACAACTGCCCCACTTGGGCCTCATAACCGTTGAACATCAGGGTTTTGCGTTTCTTGGCAAACAGCCCATCTTCGCCAATACGGCGCTCGGTCGCCTGGCTCCAGCGCGGATGGTCCACGGACGGGTTCACATTGGAATAAAACCCGTATTCGTTGGCAGCCGCCTTGTTCCACGCGGTGCGCGGCTCCTTGTCGGTAAAGCGGATCTTGACAATGCTCTTGCCGCTCTTGAAACCGTATTTCCATGGCACCACCAAGCGCACCGGCGCACCGCTCTGGTTGGGCAGCACTTCGCCGTACATGCCGAAGCTCAAGAGAGTCAGCGGGTGCATCGCCTCGTCCATGCGCAATGCCTCGACATAGGGCCAGTCCAGCACGCGCGAGCCGACAAACGGCATGGTCTTGGGATCGGCCTGGGTGATGAACTCGACATATTTGGCGTTCCCCAGCGGCTCGACCTTCTTGATCAGCTCCGCCAGCGAATAACCAACCCAGGGGATCACCATGGACCAGCCTTCCACGCAACGCAGGCGGTAAATGCGTTCTTCCTGGGCACTGAGCTTGATCAGGTCTTCGATGGCCCAGGTTCTGGGCTGCTTGACCAGGCCTTCGATGGCCACCGTCCAGGGCCTGGTCACCAAGGTGTGGGCATTTTTGGCCGGGTCCGACTTGTCGGTGCCGAATTCATAGAAGTTGTTGTAGCTGGTGACGTCCTTGTAGTCCGTCACCTTCTCCATCGTGACCGCGCCCGTCACCCCCGATTTGGCGCCGGGCAAAGCCGCCAGCTTGCCTGGCTTGGTGACCGCCTGAGCCAGCGCTTGCCGACCGGCCCAGGAGGCGATGGTCGCACCGGCGGCGCCGGTGGCCATCAGCTTGATCAGGTTGCGCCGCTGCTGGTAGACGCCCGCGGGCGTGATATCGCTGGGAATGGCGTGGTCGAAGCCACTGTGGTCGGTCTTGATCAGCATGGTGTGTCCTTGTTGTCGTGGATGGCTGGGAGTTAGTCTTGGTACGCAGCCGCTTCTTACAAGGATTCAAACCCCGGCTACAAGGTTCCGTAACTGTGCAGGCCCGACAGGAACATGTTCACCCCCAGAAAGGCAAAGGTGGTGACGGCCAGCCCCACCAGGGCCCACCAGGCGGCCACGGTACCGCGCAGGCCCTTCATCAGTCGCATGTGCAGCCAGGCCGCGTAGTTGAGCCAGACGATCAATGCCCAGGTCTCCTTGGGGTCCCAGCTCCAGTAACCGCCCCAGGCCTCGGCCGCCCACAAGGCGCCCAGCACGGTGGCGATGGTAAAAAACGCAAAACCGACGGCGATCGCCTTGTACATCACGTCGTCGAGCACTTCGGCGCTCGGCAGGCGTGCCGCAATGCGCTGGCGGCCCAGCAAAATGGCGGCGGCAATCAGACCGGAGACCAGCAGATAACCGAGCCAGTAATTGGTACCCCCGATTTCGGTTGACTTGCGAAACACAATCGGCACAAAACACAGGACCACGCCCAGCAGCCACAGCGGCGTCAGTTTGTACCAGCGGGTTTCCTGCGCCTGCTGTTTGATCAGGTAGGCCAGCGACACCATGGCCGCCAGCGAGAACATGCCGTAACCGATGAAGTTGGCAGGCACATGCAGCTTCATCCACCAGCTCTTGAGGGCCGGCACCAGCGGCTGGATTTCATGCGCCTCGCGGACCACGGTGTACCAGAGCAGAAAACCCACGGCAGCACTGACCACCAGCATCACAAACGCACCCATGGTGCGGGTCTTGTACTGCGCTTCGAAGTAAAGATAAAACGCCGCGGTCATCCAGCTGAACAGCACGAACACCTCATACAGGTTGCTGACCGGAATGTGGCCGACATCGGCACCGATGAGGTAACTTTCATACCAGCGCACCATGGTGCCGACCAGCGCCATGCCGACAGCCACCCAGGCGATCCGCGAGCCCAGCAACTCCATCGTGCCGCTCTGCCCCCGGGCGAACATGCCTATCCAGTAAAACGCGGTACTCATGAAAAACAGCATACTCATCCACAGGATGGCCGACTGGCTGGAGAGGAAATACTTCAGCCAGAACACCTGTTCGGCGCGTGCCAGATCACCCTGGTAGGACACGATGCCAAGCAGGGAAAAGCCCGCCACCAGCAGCATCAGCGCGCGAAGCGGCCGCCAGAACCAGCCCATCGCGATCACGGCAGGAATGGCGCCCAGCAAAATGCCTTTTTCATAGACATCCATGAAAGCGCTGTACCGGGCAAAGCCGTATAACCCGCCGGCCAGCGCGATGGCCGCAAAAATCCAGTCCAGCGCATTGCGCCTGGCAAAGTAGCCTTCCTGCAGGCTGATGGTTGTCGCGTCCGTGGTGCGCGAGCTCAGGGTGGTGGTGTTCATCGTGGCACCTGTAAAAGTTTGGTTTTCAGCATTTCGAATTCCTTGCCGCCGTCCATGGTCTGGCGGTTGGTCGACATGGCCATGGTCGCCTGGCTGCCTGCGCCCGATTCTGGCCCCTTTTCGAGCTCTTTTCCGGGCTCCGCGGAATCCGCACCGTCTCCGGCCGGCGCCAGCCAGACCCAGAGGCGGCGCTCGCGCACATACAACATGGCAAAGATGCCCAGAATCAGCAGCGCGCAACCGAGGTAGACGATATTTTTTCCGGGTGTACGCGCCACCTGGAACACACTGGCCTGCAATTGGGTGAAGTCCTTCAGCTCAAACGCCATGGGCGCCGGGTAATGGTGGGCATCACTGAGGGACAACACGGTCTGTGCCATGAAAGCCTGGGTTGTTTCGTCGCGCGGCAGCGGCGGCAAGCCGTTTTGCTCACGCGTGAGTTGTGCCAGTTCGAACAACACGCCGTTAAGGATGCGCACCAGCACTTCGCCAGCGCGGCTGCGCTCGTCTTCCGGCACGTTGGTTTCCATGAAATCGGAAATCGCCTGCAGCCCGGCCAGCGGCTTGGCCTGGGCTCCGCCCACCGGCTGATCGGGGCCGGCGAACAGGGCCAGTGCCCGTGACGCGGACGCGGACAGCTGCGCTGCCAGATCGGGCCGGTCCGTCGCGATGGCCTGACGCACATAACGCTGGACGGCTTTGTCGCGCTGGGCGGGGTCGGCCAGCGCACGACGCAACCGCAAGAACCCCTCCATGCTGCCCTGTTCGTCGGCGGGAATGCGCAGGTACTGGAAGGGTTCGGCCGGGGTTTCACGCACACCCAGCAAGAACAGCGCCGGGCTGAACTCGGCCGTGTCCATCTTGACCGGCAGCATGTAGTTGTGAAACTCCCTGGCCTGGCCGGACGCGTCGCGCAGCTTGTAGGTCACGCTGGGACCGACGTTGCGCAGTTCCTTTTTTTCTCGGGTCTTGTTGGCCGCGCCCAGGCGCGAATCGAGGGCCTGGCGCAAATCGACCTTGCGCACATCCGCGCCCGACGTGGCACCCATGCTGCCCGAGCCGCCAAAATTCTCGACGTTGATGACACGCAGCGCGGTGTACTCCAGCGTCATTTTTTCGGCCCCGTTGCTCAGGCTGCTGGAGCCGCCAATCGTGCCCTGGATTTCAAAAGGCTTGCTGGCTCCCTGGCTGCCGGTGGCCAGCGGCACCGCCTTGAGCGTGACGCTGGAGCCACCGTCGTCGAAACTGGACTGGTAAATCTCAATGCCCTTGTGGCGGGCCGGATGGTTGACCTCGACACGGGCCGGGATCTTCTCGCCGGTTTCCTTGTCGTGAATCACGATCTCGCTGGCAAACAGCTTGGGCATGCCGGTCGAGTAGTACTCGACAATGAATTTTTTCAGCTCCACCGCAAAGGGCAGATCCTGCAGCAGAACGCCGCCAGGCTGGTTCAGGATGGCGGTGCTCGACTGCGTACCCTCGGCGACCAGCAGGTTGGCGCGGAAGGTGGGGTTGCGCTCGCTCAGCCGGTGCTGGGCCGGTACATCGGCAATCAGTCCGCCGCCGGCGTACACCGTCTTGTTGTTGAACCACATCTGCGCACGCACGATCAGATCGCCATCAAGCAGGCCGCCCACACACACCAGAACGATGGCGCTGTGTGCCGCGATGTAGCCCAGCTTGTTGGCAGCCCCGGCCTTGGCCGCCACCATCCAGCCTTCGCCGCCGGACGTGGTCCTCTGCTGCAGCTTGACCTTCCAGCCGCCCTGCACCAGCGTCTGCCCGATGCGCCGCGCGGCCGCTTCAGGCCCTTCATCCAGCGCCGCTTCGGCGCGGTGCCCGAAAGCCTTGAGGCTCTGTTCACGGATGTTTTCCTTCAGCTGGTTCAGGTCAGCGAGGATTTTCGGGGTGTTGCGGCTGATGCACAGGGAGGTGGAAACCACCAGAAAGGCCAGGATCAGCATGAACCACCAGGCGCTGTACACCGTGTACAGGCTGACGGCGCCAAACACCTGGGCCCAGAACGGACCGAACTGGTTGACGTAGTTGCCGATCGGCTCCTGCTGCTTGAGCACCGTGCCTATCACCGAGGCGATGCAGATCACCGTCAGCAGCGAGATGGAAAAGCGCATTGACGACAGCAACTCCACGGTGGAGCGCAGGGCGTGCGAGCCCGCCTTGAGCCTCAGGCCGTGGGTGGAAACTGCGTGGCTGGGAACGGTCATGCGTGGTGTTCGGTAGGGCGGCAATAAAAAAGGCGGGTCTTCTGAAAAAGACCCGCCCTGTATGGAGTGATTATTCTGGCTGGGGTTCAATACAAACTGGGCGAGCCCCTGTATTTTCCCGGGAAAGCGGTTTCACCCGTCCCTCCAGCCATGGATTCCATGGGTTTTTCAGGGAATTCAGCGCAACCCGGCGATGTAGTCGGCCACGGCGCGGATTTCCTTGTCGTTCAGTTTGGCAGCAACCTGCGTCATCTGCAGGTTGTTGTTGCGCCCACCGTCGCGGAAAGTCGTCAGCTGGGCCGCGGTGTATTCGGCATGCTGGCCACCCAGACGCGGGTACTGCGACGGCATGCCAGCGCCGTTCGGGCTGTGGCAACCGGCGCAGGCCGGCACCTGGCGGTCGGAGATGCCGCCGCGGTAAATGCGTTCACCCAGCGTTACCAGTGCCTTGTCCTTCGCAAAACCGGGCTTGGCCTTTTTAGTGGTCACCCAGTAAGCAATGTTTTTCATGTCGTCGTCGCTGAGGGCGCTGGCAAAACCCTTCATGACGGCATTGTTGCGCTTGCCCGACTTGAATTCCTGGAGCTGCTTGACCAGGTATTCGGGGTGTTGCTGCGCCAGTTTCGGATTGGCGGCAATCGCGGAATTGCCGTCTGCCGCGTGGCAGGCGACACACACCGCGGTGTAAGTGGACTCCCCCTTGACCAGATCCGGCTTGGCCACCTTGGCCGGAGCGGCCTCGCCGGCCGCCCGCGAGACAGCCGGTACAAGCAGCAGGGCGGCAAATAAATAAGTAATCAACGAAGTGGAAACAAGCTTCATATCGGGGGTTTAATAGTTGACTCTAAGGTGGACCAGGCAATCGGCGCACAGCCTTGGGCTGAAATTAATAACCCGCTGGGGCGCCGACCAACGCAAAACTCCCTGATTTTACAATGGCTTGGGGGACAATCCCAAATATGAGCATATCTCCCCGATCTACACCCGTTAAAACGCAGAAGCCGACCGCCAAACGGGCGCCGCCCAAAGAAGCGGCGGCCAAAATGGCAGCGGCACTGGCCGCCCAGCCGCCCCAGTCCGCCGAGGCGAAAATTGCCATGGGCTGGCTGCACACCGCCAAGTTTCTGACCACGGCACCCGAACTCAAACACCTGCCGGTGTATGAGTTTCCCGAGATTGCCTTTGTCGGCCGCTCCAATGCGGGCAAGTCCACCTGCATCAACACGCTGACGCAAATCAACCGCCTGGCTTTTGCCTCCAAGACGCCGGGCCGCACGCAGAGCATCAATTTGTTCTCGCTCGGCAAACAGGGGGTGACCGATGCGGTGCTGGCCGATTTGCCCGGTTACGGCTACGCGGCCGTGCCCAAGGCCGCCAAATACCGCTGGCAGCAGGTGATGGGCAACTACCTGCAGACGCGTGACAACCTCACGGGCGTGGTGCTGCTGTGTGATCCGCGCCTGGGGCTGACCGAGCTCGATGAAATCCTGCTGGACGTGATCCGCCCGCGGGTCGAGGAAGGCCTGAAGTTTCTGGTGCTGCTGACCAAGTCCGACAAGCTCAACAAGACCGAGGCGGCCAAGGCGCTGTCCATTGTGCGACTGCAAGCCGGCGGCGGCGATGTCAAACTGTTTTCTGCGCTCAAGCGGCAAGGCGTGGAGGAAGTGGCCCAGCACCTGTGGCAGTGGGCTCACCCGCCGGTCAAGCCTGACAAGACCGCCAAGGTGGTGACTACCCCGCCGCCGGAAGAAGAGTCAGAATCCGGCGAGGCCTGAGACCGGCCCGGCAGGTAGGGCCGGATCTGCCGCTTGTGCATTTTTCGAGAAAAAACTGCCCGCAACCCAGGGAATACGGGCGCAGGCAGCTACTGAATGCATAGCATCATGATTGAAACCCGCCTGATCCCCCTGCCCCACGGCATCAGCCTGTCCTGCCGCATGGCGGGTGAACCGGGCCGCCCCGTCCTGATGTTCCTGCACGGCTTTCCGGAAGGGGCTTTTGTCTGGGACACCCTGCTGGCGCACTTTGCCAGGCCGGAAAACGGGGCCTACTTCTGCATCGCGCCCAACCTGCGCGGTTTCGAGAAGTCGAGCGCACCGCCGGAGGTGGACGCCTACCGGCCCAAACACCTGATGCAGGACATTGCCGCGCTGGTGGCGGCATTCTGTCCGGCCGACAGACCCCAGCTTGAATGCCTGGTGGCGCATGACTGGGGCGGCGCCATCGCCTGGAATCTGGCCGCCGCCATGCCGCAGCTGATGAAAAAACTCGCCATCATCAACTCGCCGCACCCCGGCACGTTTTTGCGCGAGTTGCAGCACTCGCCAGCCCAGCAGGCCGCCAGCGCCTACATGAATTTCCTGATTCGTCCGGACGCCGAGGCGCTTCTCGCGAAGGACGACTTCCGCCGTCTGTGGCAGTTTCTGACCAACGGCAGCGACCAAGTTCCGGCCTGGCTCACGGACAGCGTCAGGGACCAGTACCGCGAGGTCTGGCGCGCCGGGCTCACAGGCGGCTGCAACCTGTACCGTGCATCGCCGTTGCGTCCGCCCCGGCTCGGGCCACCGCACTACGACCCGGCCGCTGCCGCCGTCACGCTGGCGCGCGAGCGCTTGACGGTCCTGCTGCCAGCGCTGGTGATCTGGGCGCTCGACGACATCGCGCTGCCGCCGGCGCTGATCGAGGGCCTGGCCGACTACGTGCCGGACATGCAGCTGCATCAGGTGCCGGGCGCCTCCCACTGGATCGTGCATGAACAGCCCGAACGGGTGGCCGGTTATCTGCAGGACTTTCTGGGCCAGGTCCGTTAGCTATTGTTTTTATAGCTTACTGCGCTTATCCCATAAGGGCTGGAGCCCGAAAACACTCAAAAAACTGGGCTGTTCGACCTAGTAAAGCGAAGGCTGCTCTTCCGGCCGCGTCTTGAACCGCTTGTGCACCCAGTAGTACTGCGCCGGCATGGTGTCGATGTAGGCCTGCAGTTGGGTATTCATGAAGGCAGTATCCGCCACCGGATCCTCCGACGGGAAGTGGGTCCAGGCCGGCAGCACCTCCACCTCGTAGCCCCAGGACGTGAGGCGCGGCACCAGCGGCACCACCTTGGCGCGGCCCAGGCGGGCGAAGCGGGAGAGCGAAGGCACGGTCGCTGTCGGCAACCCGTAAAACGGCACAAACACGGAATCGTCGGGACCAAAATCCATATCGGGCAACAGGTACAGCGGCTGCCCTTCGCGCAGGGCCGTCACGATGGGTTTGACGCCGTCAGCCCGCCCGAACAGCCGCAGGTGGCCAAAACGCTGGCGGCCGCGCAGTATCCAGCGGTCCACCAGCTTGTTTGACTGGTCGGTGTAGATGGTGGTCGACTGGCGCGGCGAATGCAGGGCGGCCGCAGCCCAGGCCGCATCGAGACCGACAAAATGCGGCAGAAAGATCACCGTGGGCTCGTTGCCGGCAAGTTCGTGCACAGCGCCGGTCAGCCGCACGCGCCGCTGTACCCAGGCCTGTGGCGCGTGCCACAGCCAGGCGCGATCCAGCCAAGCCTGCGCAAAATACACAAAGGTCTGCTGGGTCAGCCGGCGCCGCTCGGCCTCGCCGAGTGAGGGGAAACATAGCTGCAGATTCGCCTGCACGACGCGCCGGCGCGCCCCGACCAGGCCATACAGCGCCCAGCCCAGGGCCACACCGAACGCCCGCGCCAGGGGCAGCGGAAATACCGCCAGCACCTGCATCAGGTAAATGCCGGTTCGGGTGCCCAGACGGCCAAGCCATGGACGCGCGGGCTTCAAAACGCGTCCTTGCGCGGTGTCTTGTAGCGCGCGTAGCCCCACAGGTATTGCCCCGGCTGGCTCAGGACGATGGCCTCGATCGCCTGGTTGATGCGCGTCACAACATGGAGGATCTCGGCCTGCAATGGCGCGGTGCGCGCACCGCCTTCGGCCGTCGGCGATTCCTGCGGCTGCAGGCCGGCCACAGGCGGCCAGATCTTGAGGAAATACCCTTCACCGCGCGGCAGGCGCTCGCAGCTCACCGGCAGCAACACGGCCCCGCTTTGCAGCGCCAGCCGGGCCGCCAGCGTCATGGTGTAGGCCGGCTGGCCGAAAAACGGCGCCCACACCCCCAGCCCCTCGGGCGGCACCTGGTCTGTCAGCAGGGCCACGGCCTGGTTGGCCTTGAGCGTCCTGTGCATCAACCGGATGCCGCTCAGGCTGGCAGGCACCACCGTCAGTTGCGGCCGTTGCCGGGTCGCCTGTTCGATCGCTGCCAGCCAGGACTTGCGGGCCGGCCGGTAAATCGCGGTGATCGGGCCATACAGCTCGGCCAGCGCCTGCGGGCCCAGCTCGAAGCTGCCGCAATGCGGCCCGAAAAAAATCACCCCTCGCCCCTGTCCAAACGCTTGCTCGGCATGTGTCTGACCTTCAAGCTGCACATTGCCGAGGCAGGACTCGGTTTGCGGCCGCATCCAGAGCTTGGGCAGTTCAGCCACAAAACGTCCGGCCTCGGCAATCGCGGGCCGGGCCGCGTCAAAGCCGATGCCGGCCTGCGCCACGTTGGCCCGAAACTGCCGGCGGTAAGCGGGGCTGAGCAGCCAGATCAGCCAGCCCAGGGCCGCGCCCAGCGCATGCAGGGCACGTAAAGGCCAGTGGGAGAAAAAACGGAACAGCAGGATCATGAAGATGCGGAGAAAGGCCGAGGGCTTGGGGTAGGCAGGCAATACCGGCGGAGAGAAAACGATATAATGGCTCCTGTCGCCGAGTTATTGAACTACTTGCAGGGCGACATTAAACCAAACTGCTAAAGCGTTCGCCGAGGCACCCCAAGCCGGCAACGCGCCGACTAACTTCATGGAGTGTACGCAATGGCGAACGATTTTCTCTTTACTTCCGAATCCGTCTCCGAAGGCCATCCCGACAAGGTTGCCGACCAGATTTCCGATGCCATCCTCGATGCCATCTTCAAGCAGGACCCGCTTTCGCGCGTGGCCGCCGAGACCCTGACCAACACCGGTCTGGTGGTGCTGGCCGGTGAAATCACCACCAATGCGCATGTCGACTACATCCAGGTTGCCCGCGACACCATCAAGCGCATCGGTTACGACAACACCGAATACGGCATCGACTATAAGGGTTGCGCGGTGCTGGTCGCTTACGACAAGCAGAGCAATGACATCGCCCAGGGCGTGGACCATGCATCCGACGACCACCTGAACACCGGCGCCGGTGACCAGGGCCTGATGTTCGGCTACGCCTGCGACGAAACGCCGGAGCTGATGCCCGCGCCGATTTATTACGCCCACCGCCTGGTGGAGCGCCAGGCCCAGTTGCGCAAGGACGGCCGCCTGCCTTTCCTGCGTCCGGACGCAAAAAGCCAGGTCACCATGCGCTACGTGGACGGCAAGCCGCACAGCATCGACACCGTTGTGCTTTCCTCCCAGCACAGCCCCGACCAGAGCGAAACGCCGCACAAGATGAAGGCCTCGTTCATCGAAGCCGTCATTGAAGAAATCATCAAGCCGGTGCTGCCCAAGGAATGGCTCAAGGACACCAAGTACCTGATCAATCCCACCGGCCGTTTTGTCATCGGCGGCCCGCAGGGCGATTGCGGCCTGACCGGCCGAAAAATCATTGTGGACACCTACGGCGGCGCCTGCCCGCACGGCGGCGGTGCATTCTCAGGCAAGGACCCATCGAAAGTGGACCGTTCGGCCGCTTACGCCGCCCGTTACGTGGCCAAGAACATCGTCGCCGCCGGCCTGGCGCGCCAGTGCCAGATCCAGGTGGCCTACGCGATCGGCGTGGCACGCCCGATGAACGTCACCGTGTACACCGAAGGCACGGGCGTGATGTCCGACGAAAAACTCTCGGCCCTGGTCAATGAGCATTTTGACCTGCGTCCGAAAGGCATCGTCCAGATGCTGGATCTGCTGCGTCCGATCTACGAAAAAACCGCCGCCTATGGCCACTTCGGCCGTGACGAGCCGGAATTCACCTGGGAACGCACCGATAAAGTTGCCGCCCTTAAGGCGGCAGCCGGCCTGTAAGGCCACCGCGCATCGCGCGGCCTTGGTGCGTGGGCGCCACTCATATCGCGCAGCGATGTGAATGGCGCCCAAAAGACGGACAAGGTGGCTGTGCTGCGGGCAGCGGCTGGCCTCAAGTAAGTTACCCCCATCCCTTTTCCGCACTGTCACTCAGGGCGGTAGACGAAAAAAAGCCACCGTCTCCGGTGGCTTTTTTGTTTCGGCGAAAGGGCTACGGCTCAATCCCTTTGCCACCGCCGACGTCGGCCGGTTTGATGTTCGGGTCGGGCCTGGGCTGCGCTTTGTTCGCTCCCTCCTCGCCAAAGGTCTTGTTCAAGGTGCTGTCTTTTTCCACTTCGTTTTCGTTCCGATCCCGCTGATTGCCTTGTCCCACGCTGACGTCAGGCATGTATTCTCTCCATGATGGCGATGGGATCAGCTCACAAAGCCAGACGGGCTGCCGGAAGGCTTCTGCAACTGCGCGACCGTCGCTGAAGTACCGGCTTTGACAAGAAACGGCCATGCCGAGCGAACCACGCCGCCACCCATGCCTGTCCCGTACAACCTGCCGTCTCCAGTCGCTGGACGCTCGTAACGAATGCCCGGCTGACCGGTTCCCGTGGCAATAACAAATTGGCTCATAAATTCCCCAATGTGGGCGAACGTGCCCGTCCATCAATCGTCAAGTCACTCTAAATGGACAATCGGGTACCCGTTGTCAGACGCCGGCCAGACTTTTGTAGGACAAACCAAGCCGCTCCCCCTATGCAGCGGCGCCCACGGCAGGACATGAAACCGCCAGCGACCTGTCCATTTTTGTGTCTCCTGACTTGAAACTGCCACGAAACAGCCTTATGATTAGCACTCGATGGTATTGAGTGCTAACAACCACTCACGCCAGCCCATTCACAAGCACCCGCCGTTCCGCGCTGGTGCTTTCTGATTCCAAACCTGTTTCAAAACAAGGAGCTCCCATGAAACTTCGTCCCCTGCACGACCGCGTGATCGTCAAACGTGTCGAAAACGAAACAAAAACCGCCTCCGGCATCGTCATTCCTGACAGCGCCGCTGAAAAGCCTGATCAAGGCGAAGTGCTGGCTGTGGGCCCCGGCAAAAAGAACGACAAGGGCGAAATCAGCGCCATGGCCGTCAAGGTCGGCGACCGCGTCCTGTTCGGCAAATACAGCGGCCAGACCGTCAAGGTCGATGGCGACGAACTGCTGGTCATGAAAGAAGACGACCTGTTTGCTGTTGTCGAGAAATAAAGCTACTGCGCGGCCGCCATGCGTCGTTGCTCCGTGCTCGCAATCCTCACGTACCCAAGTACGTTCCGGTTGCTGTGCGCGGTGCGCCTAGCCTGACAGCCGCTCGCCACGCTTTCTTTCCCAACAACGGTCCCGTAAAACTTTTTTTGAATATTCTGGAGAATTAAACATGGCAGCAAAAGACGTCATTTTCGGCGGCGAAGCCCGCGCACGCATGGTCGAGGGTGTGAACATCCTGGCCAACGCAGTCAAGGTCACCCTGGGCCCCAAAGGCCGTAACGTGGTGCTCGAGCGCTCTTTCGGCGCCCCCACCGTGACCAAGGACGGTGTGTCCGTCGCGAAAGAAATCGAACTCAAGGACAAGCTGCAGAACATGGGCGCCCAGATGGTCAAGGAAGTTGCTTCCAAGACTTCTGACATCGCTGGTGACGGCACCACGACCGCGACCGTTCTGGCACAAGCCATCGTCCGCGAAGGCATGAAGTATGTCGCCGCCGGCATGAATCCGATGGACCTGAAGCGCGGCATCGACAAGGCTGTCACGGCCCTGGTCGAAGAGCTGAAAAAAGCTTCCAAGCCCACCACCACCAGCAAGGAAATTGCCCAGGTCGGCACCATTTCCGCCAACAGCGACGAAGAAGTCGGCAAGATCATCGCTGAAGCGATGGACAAGGTTGGCAAAGAAGGCGTCATCACCGTTGAAGACGGCAAGTCGCTCAACAGCGAACTCGACGTGGTTGAAGGCATGCAGTTTGACCGCGGCTACCTGTCGCCCTACTTCATCAACAACCCGGAAAAGCAGTCCGCGATTCTGGACAACCCGTTTGTGCTGCTCTACGACAAGAAAATCAGCAACATCCGTGACCTGCTGCCTACCCTGGAACAAGTCGCCAAGTCCAGCCGTCCTCTGCTGATCATCTCCGAAGATGTCGAAGGCGAAGCCCTGGCCACGCTGGTGGTCAACACCATCCGCGGCATCCTGAAGGTTGTGGCTGTCAAGGCCCCTGGTTTCGGCGATCGCCGCAAAGCCATGCTGGAAGACATCGCCACCCTGACCGGCGGCAAGGTGATTGCTGAAGAAGTCGGCCTGACCCTCGAAAAAGTGACGCTGGCCGACCTCGGCCAGGCCAAACGCATCGAAGTGGGCAAGGAAAACACCATCATCATCGACGGCGCCGGCGCGGCTGCTGACATCGAAGCCCGCGTCAAGCAGGTTCGTGTCCAGATCGAAGAAGCGACCAGCGACTACGACCGTGAAAAACTGCAAGAGCGCGTGGCCAAGCTGGCCGGCGGTGTTGCCGTGATCAAGGTTGGCGCTGCCACCGAAGTCGAAATGAAAGAGAAAAAAGCCCGCGTGGAAGACGCCCTGCACGCTACCCGCGCTGCTGTGGAAGAAGGCATTGTGGCTGGTGGTGGCGTGGCTCTGCTGCGCGCCAAGCAGTCGGCCGGCGTCATCAAGGGTGACAACGCTGACCAGGATGCCGGCATCAAGCTGATCCTGCGCGCCATCGAAGAGCCGCTGCGCATCATCGTTTCCAACGCCGGCGAAGAGCCAAGTGTTGTCGTGAACGCTGTGCTGGCTGGCAAGGGCAACTACGGCTACAACGCCCAGAACGGCCAGTACGGCGACATGATCGACATGGGCATTCTGGACCCCACCAAAGTGACCCGCACAGCCCTGCAAAACGCAGCGTCTGTCTCTTCACTGATGCTGACGACCGAATGCATGGTGGCCGAGGCTCCGAAAGACGAGTCCGGCGCTGGCGGCGGCATGGGCGGCGGTGACATGGGTGGCATGGGCGGCATGGGCGGAATGGGCATGTAAATGTCCTTGCCTGAGGGCTGATCGCCGCGTTGCGGGGTCTGGCCGTACCTCTGGTACTGTCTGCGACCCCGCGCCTTGCGCTAAGCCCTCATGCTGCGTCCGGCAGCGCTCCAGTTGGCGGACACAAAGAAAAACCCGCAGGGCGCGAGCCCTGCGGGTTTTTTCATGCGCGCTCGAAACTCAGGCCGACGCGTATTCGTTGCCAGCGTCGCGGGCCGGCTGGGCCCACCAGTAGACCAGCACAAACCAGCCGATGACGGTGAGCATGATGAGTTGCCACCAGCCGCTTTTGCCAATGTCGTGAAGACGGCGCGTGCCTGCGGCCAGAGCCGGCAGCAGCAGAGCAAGACCGACCAGGCCGCTGAGCGTGTCACTGAGCATCGAAGCGGCAATGGAGACCAGGATCTGGAACAGAAAGAACCACCAGAATTCAGGGCGCGAGGCGCGGCCGGAAAAGGTCGCGTACTTGGCGAAACAGGTGGAAATGGCTTGACCGAAGTTCATGTTTTTTCTCCTCCTCAGGATACAGACAGGGTAAATTCCCCGCGCCATGATATGCCAGACCCGCGCCAGCAACGTTGGCTGTCCCTCAGCGCAAGCGCTGCAGCAAACCCGCCGTCGAGGCGTCCAGCCCCGAAACATCCCCGCTGCGCAGACGCGGTTCGATGTCCCTGGCCAGCACCTTGCCGAGCTCGACGCCCCACTGGTCAAAGCTGTTGATGCCCCAGATGGCACCGCTGACAAAAACACGGTGTTCCTGCAGCGCAATCAAGGCGCCCAAACTGGCGGGAGTGAGTTCATCCACTAGCAGGAAGGTACTGGGCCGGTTGCCGGGAAAATGCTTGTGCCCACCTGTATCGTCCTGGCCCAGCATCAGCGCCTGGGCCTGGGCCAGCACGTTGGCGAGCAGCTTGTCATGGTGGCCCGGCAACCCATGGGAAGATTTTTTGACAGCGACAAACTCGACCGGCACCACGTCCGTGCCCTGATGCAGCATCTGGAAATAGGCGTGCTGACCATTGGTGCCGGGCTCGCCCCAGAGCACGGGCGCGGTGGCAAAAGGCAGCGCCTGGCCCTGGGTGTCCACGCGTTTGCCGTTGCTCTCCATCTCCAGCTGCTGAAGATACGCCGGCAAGCGGCGCAAGGCGCTGCTGTAGGGTGCCAGACTGCGGCTGGTAAAGCGGTGAAAGTTGCGGTACCAGACATCGAGCAGGCCCAGGCACACCGGCAGGTTCTGTGCCAAGGGCGCTGTGCGGAAGTGGCTGTCCATCGCATGGGCGCCGGCCAGCAGCTCGCGAAAACCCTGGGCGCCTATGCTGATGGCCAGCGGCAGGCCAATGGCCGACCACAGCGAATAACGCCCGCCCACCCAGTCCCAGAAACCGAACGTCGTGCTGATGCCGAATGCCTGGGCCGCTGCGACGTTGGTCGTCAGTGCCGCAAAGTGGCGAGCGATGTTCTGCCCGCCCTGTGCCTCGAACCATTGCTTTGCCGACAGGGCATTGGTCATGGTTTCGGTGGTCGTGAAGGTTTTTGACGCGATCAGGAACAGGGTGTTCTTCGGCCTGAGCTGCGCCAATACGCCGGCGAGCTCCTGCCCGTCGACGTTGGAGACGAAGTGAAAGCGCTTGCCGGGCATACGGAAGGCGTCGAGCGCCAGCACCGCCATCTGAGGACCGAGGTCGGAGCCGCCTATGCCGATGTTGACGATGTCGGTGATGGTCTCGTCCAGACGCACCTGCTCTGCGTAGGCCAGCATGGCGGCCAGGGTCTCATGCACCTGGACGAGCCCGGTTGCTATATTTTCAGGAGCTGCCAGCGAACGCCCCTGTTGGGCTGGAGCCGGATTTCTCAACAGGAAATGCATGGCCGCACGGTCTTCGCTGCGGTTGATCTTCTCACCGGCAAACATCGCATCGCGGTAGGGCTCCACGCCACGCTGGCGCGCCAGGTCCAGCAGCAAGGCCTGGGTGGGCGCGTCGATCAGGTTTTTGGAGAGGTCGGCAAAAACGTGCGGCGCCTCCAAGCTGAACGCAGCGAACCGGCCGGGGTCGGCCGCAAAGGCCTGTCGCAGGTCGAAACTTTTCCCTGTCGCCTCAAACCGCGCCTGCAGCGCAGCCCAGGCCGGCGTCTGGTGGCAAGGTGGTCGGTTCATCGGCCGGACCTAGGCGGCCAGCATCAGCTGTTCAAGCTTGACCGCGTCCGCCGCAAAAGCGCGTATGCCTTCGGCCAGCTTTTCGGTGGCCATCGCATCTTCGTTGAGTGCATAGCGGAAGGTCACCTCGTCAAAGCCGACGGCCGACAGGTCCAGCGCCTGTGCGGCCTGGGCGTCCAGCGCGCGCGCCAGTGGTGCCTCGGTGGCAGCCAGCTGGCCCAACAGCTCGGGGCTGATGGTCAGCAGGTCGCAGCCAGCCAGGGCGGTGATCTGCCCGATGTTGCGGAAACTCGCGCCCATGATCTCTGTCCGGATGCCGAATTTCTTGTAGTGGTTGTAGATCTGCCGCACCGACTGCACGCCCGGGTCGTTGGCGCCGGCATGCGCGGCCTCCTCCCACGCGGTGCCGGCCGATTTTTTGTACCAGTCGTAAATGCGGCCGACAAAGGGTGAAATCAGCTGCACCCCGGCTTGGCCGCAGGCCACCGCCTGGCAGAAGGAAAAAAGCAGGGTCAGGTTGGTGTGGATGCCCCGGTCTTCGAGCCGGCGCGCCGCCTGGATGCCCTCCCAGGTGGCCGCCACCTTGATCAGCACGCGGTCGATGTGGATGCCTTCGGCCTCGTACAGCTCGATGATGCGTTCGCCGCGCGTGAAGGTGGCGTTGCTGTCGAAGCTCAGGCGCGCATCCACTTCGGTCGACACCCGGCCCGGGATGATGGACAGGATCTCGCAGCCAAAACGCACCAGCAGCCGGTCCATGGTTTCATCCAGCGCGCGGCCGCGAAACTTCGCCACGGTGTCCACCAGCAAGGGCTGGTAGTCGGGCTTTTGCACGGCCTTGAGGATCAGCGACGGATTGGTCGTCGCGTCCTGCGGCTTGTAGGCGTCGAGTTGTTTGAAATCACCGGTGTCGGCCACCACGGTGGTGAACTGCTTGAGGGCTTCGAGTTGGTTCATGGTGAAAGTGTAGATGGGTCACGGCCAGGGCACTGTAAGACCAGGACCTGATTGAGTTACGATTATGGCAACATCTTATGAAACTTTATTACATATCTGCCGATCGGGAAGGTTGGGGCACATGAGTTTTGATCTGGTCCTGTTTGGCGGCACGGGCGACCTGACCTGGCGCAAGTTGATGCCCGCGCTGTTCCAGGCTTTCCGGCACGGCTCGTTGCCCGCAGACGGCCGCATTGTGGGCGTGGGCCGCGACGCCATGAGCGATGCAGAGTACCGTGCACTGATACGCGCACGTTTTGACAGTGTCGAGCTGGCCAAACGCCCCACCGGTGACGAGTTCGAACGTTTTGCCGCGCTGCTGCACTACCTGCGCATGGACCTGTCCGGTCCGGCCGACTACGCGGAACTCGCGACCCTGCTCAAAGTTCGCCAGGCCGACACCGTGGTGATGTACCTGGCCACCGCGCCGACGCTGTTCAAGGCGATCTGCGAAAACATGGCGGCCGTCGGGCTCAATGGCCCGCAAACCCGTGTGGTGCTGGAAAAACCACTGGGCCATGACCTCGCCTCGAACCGCGCCATCAACGAAGCCGTGTTGCGTGTGTTGCCGGAAAAGCAGATCTTCCGCATCGACCACTACCTCGGCAAACCCTCGGTGCAAAACCTGTTTGCGCTGCGTTTCGGCAACTCCCTGTTCGAACCGTTGTGGCGCCGCGAGACCATTGCCAACATCCAGATCACGATTGCCGAAGAACTCGGCGTGGAAAAACGCGGTGCCTTTTACGACAGCACCGGCGCCCTGCGCGACATGGTGCAAAACCATGCACTGCAGCTGCTCTGCGCGATCGGCATGGAGCCGCCGATCAACGCCCACGCCGACGCGATCCGTGACGAAAAGCTCAAGGTGCTGCGCTCACTCAAGGCCTGGACACCGGAAACCCTGAAGCATCACGTGATTCGCGGCCAGTACGCCGCCGGCAACATCAACGGCGAGGCCGTGCGCGGCTACCTGCAGGAAAGCGGCGTCAGCCCCGACAGCCGGACCGAAACCTTCGTCTCCCTGCGCGCCGAGATCGCCAACTGGCGCTGGGCCGGCGTGCCGTTTTACATACGCACCGGCAAGCGCCTGGCCGACCGCGACGCCCACATCGAGGTGAACTTCCGCCCGACGCCGCACGCCATCTTCAAGTCACCGCTGGGCGCCGGCAACCGGCTGGTGATCAATCTACAGCCCAAGGACGGGCTGGAGCTGCACCTGCTGGCCCAAGGCCAGGACAACCGGCTGGGCGCACGGGCAGCCAGCCAGACGCTGGCACCGGTGCAGCTCGACCTCGACTTTGACAAGCGTTTTGGCACCGAACGTGTCGGTGCCTACGAGCGCCTGCTGCTGGACGTGATCGATGGCCGGCTGAACCTGTTTGTGCGCAGCGACGAACAGGAAGAAGCCTGGCGCTGGGTCGAACCGATTCTGGACGCCTGGCAACACGACACCGACGGCCCGCGCCCCTACACGGCCGGCACCTGGGGACCCAGTGCATCGAGCGCGATGATCGCGCGGGACAGCCACTGGTGGAGCGAAGAAAGTTGAGCCCCCACGGTCGCTCACTGCGAGCCTGCGGCAACTCCCTGCCCCTTGCACGGGAAAAGAGGCCGCTGCGCCTGCGGTCCGGCGAAGCCAGTCCCGCGGCCCCGGCTTGCAGTTTCCATCCGCAGCAGTTTGGGGGCCCTCTTGCTTGATCGCATCAAGGCCTGCCTGCCTTCGCTGGCCCCCGCCGAGCAGCGGGTGGCGCACCTGGTGCTCAGCGATGCGCGAGCCTTTGCCAGTCTGCCGGTCACCGAGCTGGCCGCGCGCGCCCATGTCAGCAAGCCGACGGTGATCCGGTTTTGCCGCAGCGTTGGGTATGACGGCCTGTCGGACTTCAAACTCAAGCTGGCCGGGAATGTCAGCGAAGGTGTGCCTTTCATTCACCGCAGTGTCGATGCCGATGACAAGACCGGCGACGTGCTGGTCAAGGTGATTGACAACACGGTGGCCGCCTTCCTGAAGTACCGCAACGACGCCAGTTCGGCGCTGATCGAAAAAGCCGTGCTGGCCCTGGTGGCGACCTGCAGCAGCGGCCAGCGCATCGAATTTTTCGGGGTCGGCAACTCCGGCATCGTCGCGCAGGACGCGCAACACAAGTTCTTCCGCCTCGGGGTACATGCCATTGCCTACAGCGACGGCCACCTGCAGGTCATGAGCGCCTCGCTGCTCAGGCCGGGGGACTGCGTGGTGATCATCTCCAACTCGGGCCGCACGCGTGATCTGATGGACGCCTGCGACATTGCCCGCAAGAACGGCGCCACCACCATCGTGATCACGGCCAGTGGCTCGCCGTTGGCCGCCGCCGGCCACATCCATCTGGCGGCCGACCACCCCGAGGGCTACGACCGCTACAGCCCCATGGTGTCGCGCCTGCTGCACCTGATGATCATCGACATCCTGGCGACCTGCGTGGCGCTGCGCATTGGCAGCCCGACCCTGCATCCGCTGCTCAAGGAAATGAAGAACAATTTGCGGAGCAAGCGGTACGCCTGAGCTTTTTTGGTGCTGTACCGACTGAGGCTTTGCAAGCCTGCGCCTTTCGGGTGCTTCGGACAAGCCGGGACTCGCCCCGGCGGGCGACTTACTTTTCTTTGCTCGCCAAAGGCGCGTTGCACGCGCGGGGTTCGCTCACTTCGCAAAGCGAAGTTAGGCGAACACCACACCTAAGGAAAAGAAAGGCGACCCGATGGTCTGGGTCCCTCCGCTTCGCTACGGGCAACCTGCGGTGCTCGACAAAAGCGGGGTCTCGCTCGAACTCGGCTTCGCCT